>CAVPUI010000004.1:0-388339 GCA_963708945.1 uncultured Actinomycetota bacterium
TGGGTCAGGGAGGCGTCAGCCTCGGCCTTGGCGATCCCGAAGTCGGTGAGCTTCGCGTGCCCCTGAGGGGAGACCAGGATGTTGGACGGCTTCACGTCGGCGGTGCACGATCCCGTGCGCGTGGGCGGCAGCCAGGGCGTCGGAGACCTGCTCGAGGATGGAGGCAGCGGCGTCCGCCGGGAGCGGGCCGTCGCGCCGGATCAGTGCGGCGAGGCTCTCGCCCTCGACGTGCTCCATCACCAGCCAGTGCTCCTCGCCCTCGGCGACGAGGTCGTAGACGGCGACCACGTGGGGGTGGCTGAGCGCGGCCGCGAGCCGCGCCCCTCGCGCTCGGCCCGCTCGAGGTCCGGCGCCGAACCGCCGGGGACCATCCCGACGCGCTTCATCGCGACCCGGCGTCCCAGCACGGTGTCCCGGCCCAGCCAGACGGTGCCCATGCCGCCGCGGCCGATGACGCGCTCCTTCACGTACTTTCCTGGCGTGCCGGGCCGGGCTGACGGGTCCGGCCTATCCGGGGTCTCTGCGCTCACGCGCACCACCCTAGGTGGGCGCCCCTCGTCCCCGGCGGGGGCAGGGGCGCCCACCCCAGGGGCTGACACTCCATCAACCCGGGCAGCCACAGCACGTAGTCGGGGAAGAAGACGATCGTCAGGGCGAAGGCGATGGTGATCGGGTAGAACCAGGCGATCCCCTGGATCACCTCGCCCAGCGACATCTTGATCCCGGCGTCCTTGGCGATCCGGTGGACGATGTAGAGCAGGATGCCGACGGGCGGGGTCAGCACCGCGAGCTCGCCCATGAGCACGGCGAACACCCCGAAGACCAGCGGGTCGACCCCGAGCGACATGCCGATCGGCAGCAGGATCGGGACGGTGATCAGCATCATCGGCACCGGGTCCATGAACGTCCCCAGGACCAGGTAGAGCACCAGCACGAGCAGCATGAAGCCGATCGGACCGACGCTCGCGTCCTGCAGCGCCTCGGTGAAGATCCGTGGGATCCCGCTGAGCGCCATGAACCGGCCGAAGATGTGGCCGCCGATGATGATCAGGAAGATGCTTCCGGAGGTCACCACCGTGTTGTGGATGGCTCCGCCGACCGAGCGGCGCAGCGTGCCGAACCCCTTGGTGAACAGCACCATGAGAGCGGCCGCGAGAGCTCCGAACGCGCCCGCCTCAGTGGGCGTGAAGACGCCCGCGTAGAGGCCGCCGAGGACCACGCCGACCAGCACCACGACGGGCCAGATGCCGGTGCTGTCGCGCAGTCGCTCCTTCCACGGCTGCCGCTCGCCCCCGCGCGCCGGCGCCAGCCGCGGGATGGCGAGTACCAGCGCGATCATGGCCACCGCGTACACGACGTGGACCAGGAGACCCGGCAGCATGCCCGCCATCAGCTGCTGCCCCACGGGGACCTGGGCGATGCCGGCATAGATCACGAGCAGGATGCTCGGCGGGATCAGCTGACCACCCGTGCCCGCCATCATCACGGCCCCGGTCGCGAACCGCTTGTCGTAGCCGGCCCGCACCATCTCCGGGATCCCGGTGCGGCCCAGCGAGTAGACGATGCCGATCGTCGAACCGCTGGCGGCGCCCATCGCGGCGCCGGCGAAGTTGGTGCTGACCGCGAGCCCCGCGGGCGTGCGCCCCACCATGGCGCGGACCGCGCGGTAGATGTCGGCTCCCAGCCCGCTGCGCTCGAGCAGGATGCCCATCAGCACGAACATCGGGATCACGCTGAGGGTCCAGCTGCTGGTGCTGGACCAGGCGACCTCGTGCAGGCTGTTGACCGCGCCCTTCGTGCTGCCCGTGACCGCCCACAGGCCCAGGAGGCCGACGACACCGAGCGCGATGCCGACGGGCACGCGCAGGAACATCAGCCACAGCAGGGACACGAGGGCAGCACCGCCGATGTTGAGCGGCGTCGCACCGCTGAACATCACGAAGATGCAGTACCCGAGGACCAGAGGGCTGGTCCAGATGAAGACGTCCGCGGCGCGTGCGCCCCGGCCGCCGCGGCGACGGGTGCCCTCCTCCGCCTCGGCGGTGTCGGCGAGCAGGCTCATCAGATGCTCCTCATCTCGGGAGAGGTCGGGGTGGTCGGGCCCTGGTCGCTGACCGCGGCCAGCTCACGGTCGACCTCGGACTCCGGCGGCCTGTCCGGATCGCTGCGCGCCGTCTCGACCGCCTGGAGGAGGCAGGCGAGGGTGAACCCGGCGAAACCGATCGGCACCAGGAAACGGAACGGCCACAGGGGCCGGTCGCCGATCGGCGCGTACTCGCCGGCCTCCATCTGCTCCAGCGCCTCCAGCCAGCCGAACCAGGCGAAGAGAGCACCCACCACCGCGACCGCGACCAGGACCAGCACGTCCAGGGCGCGGCGCAAGCGGCCCGAAGCCGCGTCCACGACGAAGTCGACCTGGATGCCTCCGTTGGTCCGCTGGCTCAGGGCGATGCCGGCGAAGGCGATCGTGGTCATGAACCACGCGGCCACGAGGTCGTTCGAGCCCGGGATGCCGGCGCCCCGGGTGTACCGGAGCACGACGTCGAGCACGACGACGACGAGCAGGGCGAGCAGCCCGATCCCGCCGAGCACCGCGTAGAAGGTCCAGAGCGCCTGGGTGACCCGACCCAGCCCGGGCCGGGACGTCGTCGTCGTGCTCATGTCCAGCTCCCTCGTCGTCCGGTCAGGACTCGTCGATGTCGAAGGCCTCGGACATCACCCGGTCGAGCCAGGGGTCGAGGTCGATCTCGGGCGCCTTGCTCGGGTCGTCGAGAGAGTCGACGAACCCCTGCAGGTCGGAGTAGTCGGTGGCGAACCCGAGCTCCTCGACGATGCCGAGCCACTTGTCGTGGGCGGCCTGGTACTCCTCGAGCAGCGCGCCCGGGTCCTCGACCGTGTCCGGGGCGGTCTCCTCCATCTCGGCGAGCACCGACTCCTGGTACGCCGAGATCTCCTGCTGGACCTCCGGGTCCGCGCTGCCGAACTGCACGCCGTGCTCCTCGGCCTGCGTGGCGAACATCCAGAACTGCTCGAGCTGGTCCTGGACGAAGGACTCGATCCATGCCCGGGCGCCGGCGTACATCTGCTCCTGCTGCTTCTCGTCCAGCGAGTCCCAGGCGGTCTGCGAGATCGTCACGCCGTCCTGGTTCCACCCGTTGAACTGCAGCGGCACGTAGTGCCCGCCCAGTTCCCAGAGCCCGGAGAGCACGTAGTGGGACGGGTAGGTCATGACGCAGTCGACGACACCGCGCTGGTAGCCCTCGTAGATCTCCTCGGGCAGCAGCGTGACGGGGTTGCCGCCCAGGTTCTCGACGGCCTTCGCCCACGCCTGACCCGGGATCCGGACCTTGAGGCCCTGGAAGTCGGAGAGGTCCTCGACCGGCTGCTTGCAGAGCAGGTCGTACTGCTGCACCAGCGCGAGCGGGGCGATGGACTTGATGCCGAGCGCCTCCAGGTCAGGGTCGAGCGCGCCGGTCTCCCTCGCGAACTCCAGGTGCGCACCGATCTTCTGCAGCAGCCCTGCGGGGAAGGCGGAGGTGTTCATGAACGAGGCCGAGCTCAGCCAGTTGATCGTGGGGAAGTCGGCGGGGGAGGCCGGAGGCTGCACGCGACCCATGTCGAGCAGCCCGTCGTCCATCGCGGCAGCCAGCTCGTCGGTCGGTGCCACGCTGTTGGACCAGAAGAACTCGAAGTCGACCGAGCCGTCGGTCGCCTCCTTGACGTAGTCGCCGTAGGCCTGGCTCGCGTCGGCGAAGGCGTTGCCCGGGGCGTAGATGTCCTGGAACTTCAGGGTCGTGGTGTCCGTCGCATTCTTGTCCGCGCCCCCTCCTGCGCACGCGGCGAGCAGAGCCGCGGAGGAGAGGGCGGCGACGAGGGCGCCGGAGCGGCGGACCCGTGCCGAGGGGGCACGGTGGCGGGGGCGGGAAGTCTCGGGGGGCATGGGAGGCCTTTCTGCGCGCGGCGACGCGGCCTGCCGACCAGTGGGACGAGACCTGCGTCACGATGATGCTGCGAACCATACGCATGGATTCGCGCCGTCGGGCTCACCGGGGTGGGATGTCTCGCGTCTCGATGAGTGGAGTTCGGGAACCAAGATCCATGATTATGATGCGACTTTTCTGACCGTCGATAGGAGCAGTCCCCGTGGTTCCCGACCCCACCATCCCCACGTCGCTGATGCTCGAGGTCCAGCGGTGGTACGCCGACTACGCCGCCGCCGTGGACCTCGGCGACCTCGAGGCTCTGGCCGACCTGGTCGTCGACGACGTCGTCCTCCAGCGACCCGGAGCCGTGCAGCAGGGTCGCGAGGCGTTCCTCGACGTCTACCGGGGCCACGTCGCCCAGGGCATCCCGCTGTGCCAGCACGCGGTGACCAACGTCCGGGCGGTGGCTCAGGACGAGGGCGTCGTGACGACGGCCTACTTCCGAGCCTTCTTCTTCGACCAGGACGGGACGCGCCTCGTCGTCGGCCGGTACGACGACCTGCTCGTGGAGCGGTCGGGCCGGCTGAGGGCCGCGCGCAAGTCGAACGTGGTCCAGCGGATCCTCCGGCTGCCGGCCGCGGAGGTGGTGGCGTGAGCACCCGGGGGAGCATCGGCGAGCGTCGTGGCGTGGTCGTCACCGGCGCCGCGCGTGGCCTGGGGCAAGGCATCGTGGAGGTGCTCGCCGGCGCGGGGTACGCCGTCGTGGGGGTGGACCTGCTGCCCGAGGTGGAGCACACGATGGGTGCCCTCGCCGGCGGGGCGCACGAGGCCGTGGTGGGGGACGTGACCGACCCGGAGGTCATCTCCGCAGCTGCCGAGCGGGCCGCCGAGCTCGGGGAAGGGCTCGTGGGCGTGGTCTTCAACGCCGGGGTCGCCTCGCCCGGGGAGAGCCTGGACTACCCGGTGGCGGAGTGGGACCGCGTCCTCGACGTGAACCTGCGCGGGGTGTTCCTCGGGGCTCGCGCGGCTCGGCCGTTCCTGGCCCCGGGCGGCAGCATGGTGATGCTCTCCTCGATCGCCGCGTCCCAGGGCTTCGCTGCCCGCGCGTCCTACTGCGCGTCCAAGGCCGGGGTCGAGGGCCTGGTCCGGTCGCTCGCGATGGAGTGGGGACCCGAGGGCGTCCGCGTGAACGCGGTGGCACCCGGCACCATCGAGACCGAGATGCAGCAGCGGATGATCGCGGCCGGGCGCCTGTCCGCCGAGACGGCCCTGGTGCGGATCCCGCTCGGACGGATCGGGCATCCGCACGACATCGGCCACGCCGTGGAGTTCCTGGTCTCGTCGCGAGCGGCGTACGTGAGCGGCGTCGTGCTCCCGGTCGACGGCGGATGGGCGGGCGCGGGCCTTCCTGCTGCGGTGGAGTGACCCGCTGCTGCGGCTCGGGTGCATCCCGGAGGGCCGAGGTGCCGCCGGGAGCGCCGAGGTCATCTGGCAAGGTGGGGGCGCCGGCTGACGGTGGCCGGCTGAGCCAGAGAGGGACCTTCGTGCCGACCGACAACATCCTGGACGAGCTCGAGTGGCGTGGACTGATCGCGCACTCGACCGATCTCGACGCGCTCCGCGCGCTCCTGGGTGAGGGCAGTGTCAAGTTCTATGTCGGCTTCGACCCGACCGCACCCAGCCTGCACATGGGCAACCTGGTCCAGATCCTCACCGCCCGCCGCCTCCAGCAGGCCGGCCACACGCCGTACGCCCTGGTGGGCGGCGCGACCGGGATGATCGGGGACCCCAAGGAGTCCGGCGAGCGGACCCTGAACTCCCTGGACACGGTCAAGCAGTGGGTCGACCGCGTGCGTGGCCAGATCGAGCCGTTCCTCGACTTCGAGGGCCCCAACGCCGCGACCATGGTCAACAACTACGACTGGACGGCCTCGCTGTCCACGATCGACTTCCTGCGCGACATCGGCAAGCACTTCCCGGTCAACCGGATGCTGGCCCGCGACGTGGTGAAGTCCCGGCTCGAGGCCGGCATCAGCTACACCGAGTTCAGCTACGTGCTGCTCCAGTCGATGGACTTCCTCAACCTCTACCGCGACCACGGCGTCGTCCTGCAGTTCGGCGGGTCCGACCAGTGGGGCAACCTCACCGGGGGAGTGGACCTGGTACGCCGCGCCGAGGGTGGGCGGGCGCACGCGTTCGCCACGCCCCTGGTCACCAAGACCGACGGCACCAAGTACGGCAAGACCGAGGGCGGGGCTCTGTGGCTGGACCCGCAGATGATGTCGCCGTACGCGTTCCACCAGTTCTGGCTCAACGTCGAGGACGAGAAGGTGGAGGAGCTGCTCAAGATCTTCACCTTCCTGAGCCGGGAGGAGATCGAGGAGCTCGCCGAGAAGACCAGGGAGCAGCCGTTCCTGCGCGCGGGACAGAAGGCGCTCGCCGACCACGTGACCACGCTCGTCCACGGACTCGAGGAGACCGAGGCCGCGAAGTCGGCGGCCGCCGCGCTGTTCGGCAGTGGCGAGCTGGGCGGCCTCTCCGAGGCCACCCTGTCGAGCGCGCTCGGGGAAGCCGGCGCCGTGCAGGTCTCGCGGGACTCGCTGCCCGACGTGGTCGAGCTCCTGGTGCTCACCGGCCTGGTGAAGAGCAAGGGCGAGGCCCGACGCACCATCGCCGAGGGCGGCGCCTACCTCAACAACGTGCGTGTCGAGGACCCCGATCGGGTACCGGCGGACCAGGACCTGCTCGCCGGCACCTGGCTGGTGCTGCGTCGAGGCAAGAAGAAGATCGCGGGCGTGCAGGCTGTCTGAGCGGCCTTCCAGCCGTCCAGACCGCCTCTGACCTGCGCAAATGCCTGTGTGCCCACGGTCACAGCCGAATGATTTGCGCGGCCCTGGATGTTCGCCTAGTGTCATCCCTCGTTGCCCGGTGACGCCGGGGAGCAAGGCCAGTCGGCCGGGCTCCCGATCCCGGGTGACCATCTCTCGCAAGAGCCTCGAAAGAGGTCGATGAGTGTGCGCGTCAGCGGCCTCGAAGACCTCGTTCGAAAGAATTGCCTGAGAATGCGGAGGAAAAGCCCGGAATTGCGCCGGGCGGCAGGAATCCGCTAAGTTTGGCTCAACACCGCGAAGAAGCCGAGAGGCGGAAAGCGGAAAGCGGATCGGAAAAGCCCGGAATTGCACCGGGAGAAACAATCCGCTAAGATTGACTCAGCGCCGCGAAGAAGCCGAGAGGCGGAATGCGGAGTGCGTCTGATCCTTGAGAACTCAACAGTGTGTCATAGTCGACGAATTAGTTTGATATGCCCCGTTGGCTTCCATCTTGATGGAGGTCTACGGTTTCTTTGACAATGAATTCTGACAACGTAAGTTAGTCAGGGTTTGTTCTGTCGGGGATGGCTTTTCTTTGAATTTTCAATGGAGAGTTTGATCCTGGCTCAGGACGAACGCTGGCGGCGTGCTTAACACATGCAAGTCGAGCGGTAAGGCCCTTTCGGGGGTACACGAGCGGCGAACGGGTGAGTAACACGTGAGTAATCTGCCCTTCACTTCGGGATAACCACCGGAAACGGTGGCTAATACCGGATATGACCACGTACTGCATGGTGTGTGGTGGAAAGTTCTGGCGGTGAAGGATGTGCTCGCGGCCTATCAGCTTGTTGGTGAGGTAATGGCTCACCAAGGCTTCGACGGGTAGCCGGCCTGAGAGGGTGACCGGCCACACTGGGACTGAGACACGGCCCAGACTCCTACGGGAGGCAGCAGTGGGGAATATTGGACAATGGGCGAAAGCCTGATCCAGCAACGCCGCGTGAGGGATGACTGCCTTCGGGTTGTAAACCTCTTTCAGTACCGACGAAGCGAGAGTGACGGTAGGTACAGAAGAAGCACCGGCCAACTACGTGCCAGCAGCCGCGGTAATACGTAGGGTGCGAGCGTTGTCCGGAATTATTGGGCGTAAAGGGCTCGTAGGCGGTTTGTCGCGTCGGGAGTGAAAACTCAGGGCTTAACTCTGAGCTTGCTTCCGATACGGGCAGACTAGAGGTATGCAGGGGAGAACGGAATTCCTGGTGTAGCGGTGAAATGCGCAGATATCAGGAGGAACACCGGTGGCGAAGGCGGTTCTCTGGGCATTACCTGACGCTGAGGAGCGAAAGTGTGGGGAGCGAACAGGATTAGATACCCTGGTAGTCCACACCGTAAACGTTGGGCGCTAGGTGTGGGGCCTATTCCATGGGTTCCGTGCCGCAGCTAACGCATTAAGCGCCCCGCCTGGGGAGTACGGCCGCAAGGCTAAAACTCAAAGGAATTGACGGGGGCCCGCACAAGCGGCGGAGCATGCGGATTAATTCGATGCAACGCGAAGAACCTTACCTGGGTTTGACATATGCCGGAAAGCTCTAGAGATAGAGCCCCTTTTAGTCGGTATACAGGTGGTGCATGGCTGTCGTCAGCTCGTGTCGTGAGATGTTGGGTTAAGTCCCGCAACGAGCGCAACCCTCGTCCTATGTTGCCAGCACGTGATGGTGGGGACTCATAGGAGACTGCCGGGGTCAACTCGGAGGAAGGTGGGGATGACGTCAAGTCATCATGCCCCTTATGTCCAGGGCTTCACGCATGCTACAATGGCCGGTACAAAGGGCTGCGATCCCGTAAGGGGGAGCGAATCCCAAAAAGCCGGTCTCAGTTCGGATTGGGGTCTGCAACTCGACCCCATGAAGTCGGAGTCGCTAGTAATCGCAGATCAGCAACGCTGCGGTGAATACGTTCCCGGGCCTTGTACACACCGCCCGTCACGTCACGAAAGTCGGCAACACCCGAAGCCGGTGGCCCAACCCTTGTGGAGGGAGCCGTCGAAGGTGGGGCTGGCGATTGGGACGAAGTCGTAACAAGGTAGCCGTACCGGAAGGTGCGGCTGGATCACCTCCTTTCTAAGGAGCACACACCCCGACCCTCACCGTTCGTGTGGGGGCGCATGGTGGTGTTCACTAGTGGAATCGTCGATGAATGGTCTGGTGCAGGGTTGTTCTGCTCCTCAGTACTGCTGCTTGGTGTGCCTGTGGGTGCGTTGGGTGGTGTGGAACCTGGGGTGGGGGAGCTCGGTGGTAGGGTCGTGGCACACTGTTGGGTCCTGAGGGATCAGGGCTGCGCATGTTCGACCTGTTGTCGCCTGTGAGGGTGGTGGGGGGTTGGGTGTGGGTGGTGGTGGTTCTTCTTGTCCTCCCTTTGTCTGTCTGCCCTGGTTGGGGTGGGTGGGGGTTGGTGGGGTTGTTGTTTGAGATCTGGATAGTGGACGCGAGCATCTGATGCCCGCATGCGTGCCCTGGTGGGCTGTTGCCTGTGTGTCCCTGTGATGGGGGTGTGCTGGTGGTGGTTGTCTGGGGTGTGTGGTGTGGGTGTCTGTGTGATTTGTGCTGCCTGCCTTTGATTGGGGTGTGGTAGTTGGTCTTTGTAGTTGAGTTGTTTTGACGTTGTTGAGACAAGCTACTAAGGGCACATGGTGGATGCCTTGGCACCAAGAGCCGATGAAGGACGTAGGAGCCTGCGATAAGCCCCGGGGAGTTGGCAACCAAGCTGTGATCCGGGGGTGTCCGAATGGGGAAACCCAGCTGGAGTCATGTCCAGTTACCCTCACCTGAACACATAGGGTGAGTGGAGGGAACGAGGGGAAGTGAAACATCTCAGTACCCTCAGGAAGAGAAAACAACAGTGATTCCGAGAGTAGTGGCGAGCGAAATCGGATGAGGCCAAACCATTTCTGTGTGATACCCGGCAGGGGTTGCAGGTGTGGGGTTGTGGGGCCATTCGATCACGTCTGCCGGCGTGGTACGGAGTAAGAAAACATCGGTGAAGCCGAAGCAGGTTGGAAAGCCTGGCCGTAGAGGGTGATAGCCCCGTAGGTGTAAGTCGAGGACTCTGGAGCGTCACCCCAAGTAACACGGAACCCCTGAAATTCCGTGTGAATCTGGCGGGACCACCCGTTAAGCCTAAATACTCCTTGGTGACCGATAGCGGACAAGTACCGTGAGGGAAAGGTGAAAAGTACCCCTGGCGGGGAGTGAAATAGTACCTGAAACCGTGTGCCTACAATCCGTCGGAGCGAGACTTGTTCTTGTGACGGCGTGCCTTTTGAAGAATGAGCCTGCGAGTTAGCGGTGTGTAGCGAGGTTAACCCGTGTGGGGTAGCCGTAGCGAAAGCGAGTCCGAATAGGGCGCATTAGTAGCACGCTCTAGACCCGAAGCGAAGTGATCTATCCATGGGCAGGTTGAAGCGCGGGTAAGACCGCGTGGAGGACCGAACCCACTTAGGTTGAAAACTGAGGGGATGACCTGTGGATAGGGGTGAAAGGCCAATCAAACTTCGTGATAGCTGGTTCTCCCCGAAATGCATTTAGGTGCAGCGTCGCGTGTTTCTTGCCGGAGGTAGAGCACTGGATAGCCGATGGGCCCTACAAGGTTACTGACGTTAACCAAACTCCGAATGCCGGTAAGTGAGAGCGCGGCAGTGAGACTGCGGGGGATAAGCTCCGTAGTCGAGAGGGAAACAGCCCAGACCATCAGCTAAGGCCCCTAAGCGGTGACTAAGTGGAAAAGGATGTGGAGTCGCATTGACAACCAGGAGGTTGGCTTGGAAGCAGCCACCCTTGAAAGAGTGCGTAATAGCTCACTGGTCAAGTGATTCCGCGCCGACAATGTAGCGGGGCTCAAGTCATCCGCCGAAGCTATGGCATTCAGACGTATTAAGCTAGGCCTTCGTGGTCCAGGTGTGTGGATGGGTAGGGGAGCGTCGTGTGGCCGGTGAAGCAGCGGAGTGATCTAGTTGTGGAGGCCACACGAGTGAGAATGCAGGCATGAGTAGCGAATGAAGTGCGAGAAACTTTTCCGCCGAATGATCAAGGGTTCCAGGGTCAAGCTAATCTGCCCTGGGTAAGTCGGGACCTAAGGCGAGGCCGACAGGCGTAGTCGATGGACAACGGGTTGATATTCCCGTACCGGCAAAGTAGCGCCCATGACGAGGCTGGTGATGCTAACCGTCCGAAACCAGTGACTGGTCCCTTCGGGGTGAGGCGTGTGGTGGAGCACGGGAACCGATCCAGTAGTAGTCAAGCGATGGGGTGACGCAGGAAGGTAGTCCAACCGTGGCGATGGTTGTCCGCGGCCAAGGGTGTAGGACGATCGGTAGGCAAATCCGCCACACATGTGTCTGAGACCTGATGGGGAGCCGTTTGGTGAAGTGGGTGATCCTATGCTGTCGAGAAAAACCTCTAGCGAGCTATGAGCCGCCCGTACCCCAAACCGACTCAGGTGATCAGGTAGAGAATACTAAGGCGATCGAGTGAACCATGGTTAAGGAACTCGGCAAAATGCCCCCGTAACTTCGGGAGAAGGGGGGCCGGATCCGTGAGCCCCCTTGCGGGGGGAAGCGGTGATGGCCGCAGAGACCAGGCCCAAGCGACTGTTTACTAAAAACACAGGTCCGTGCGAAGTTGTAAGACGATGTATACGGACTGACTCCTGCCCGGTGCTGGAAGGTTAAGGGGACCGGTTAGAGGCAAGTCGAAGCTGAGAACTTAAGCCCCAGTAAACGGCGGTGGTAACTATAACCATCCTAAGGTAGCGAAATTCCTTGTCGGGTAAGTTCCGACCTGCACGAATGGAGTAACGACTTGGGCGCTGTCTCAACCATGGACTCGGCGAAATTGCACTACGAGTAAAGATGCTCGTTACGCGCGGCAGGACGGAAAGACCCCGGGACCTTTACTATAGTTTGGTATTGGTGTTTGGTTCGGCTTGTGTAGGATAGGTGGGAGACTGTGAAGCGGCCACGCCAGTGGTCGTGGAGTCATCGTTGAAATACCACTCTGGTCGTACTAGATGTCTAACCTAGGTCCGTAATCCGGATCAGGGACAGTGCCTGATGGGTAGTTTAACTGGGGCGGTTGCCTCCTAAAATGTAACGGAGGCGCTCAAAGGTTCCCTCAGCCTGGTTGGCAATCAGGTGGCGAGTGTAAGTGCACAAGGGAGCTTGACTGTGAGACAGACATGTCGAGCAGGGACGAAAGTCGGAACTAGTGATCCGGCGCCAGCATGTGGAAGCGGCGTCGCTCAACGGATAAAAGGTACCCCGGGGATAACAGGCTGATCTTCCCCAAGAGTCCATATCGACGGGATGGTTTGGCACCTCGATGTCGGCTCGTCGCATCCTGGGGCTGGAGTAGGTCCCAAGGGTTGGGCTGTTCGCCCATTAAAGCGGCACGCGAGCTGGGTTTAGAACGTCGTGAGACAGTTCGGTCCCTATCCGCCGCGCGCGCAGGAAACTTGAGAAAGGCTGTCCCTAGTACGAGAGGACCGGGATGGACGAACCTCTGGTGTGCCAGTTGTCCCGCCAGGGGCACGGCTGGTTGGCTACGTTCGGAAGTGATAACCGCTGAATGCATCTAAGCGGGAAGCATGTTTCAAGATGAGGTTTCCCACCACGTAAGTGGGTAAGGCCCCCAGCAGAACACTGGGTTGATAGGCCGGAGGTGTACAGCAGTAATGCCTAGCCGACCGGTACTAATAGGCCGAGGGCTTGTCCCAACACCGTACAAAACCACTCAAAGGGCACCGACTACTGCGCACAAAACATGGCCACAAGCGCCCGCGTCCACTAACCAGTTCCCAGCCAACAAACCCACCCGGTGTCAAGGGGTGGAGTTGGCGTGAACACAACACAACAATGAGCTTGTCCCCACGACCACACCCAGCCACACATACGTGTGTGGGGGTGTGGGTGGGACACCACAAGAGTTACGGCGGCCATAGCGAAAGGGAAACACCCGGTCCCATCCCGAACCCGGAAGTTAAGCCTTTCAGCGCCGATGGTACTGCAACCGAGAGGTCGTGGGAGAGTAGGACGCCGCCGGACAACACTTTCGCAGAGGCCACCCACTAGGGTGGCCTCTGCGCCATTTCGGGGCCCTCGCATCGAGCGGCCCACACGCAGCACAGACACAAGAAGGTGGATCGTGGCCGAGGAACGTCGCAGTCAAGGAGCCGCTCGTAGCGGTGGGGGCGCAGGTAGGCCGGGTCGCGGCGCTGCCAGACCCGGTGGCCGTGACGGGAAGCCGGCGCGGGACGACAGTCGTGGCGGCAAGCCCGACTCCCGTGGTGGCAAGCCCGACAGCCGTGGCGGTCGCCCCGATGCCCGTGGTGGCAAGCCCGACTCTCGCGGTGGGACGCCCGAGGGTCCGCGGTGGACGTCCTGACTCCCGTGGCGGCAAGCCCGAGGGTCGCGGTGGACGTCCTGACTCCCGTGGCGGGAAGCCCGAGGGTCGTGGAGGTCGTCCCGACTCCCGCGGCGGCCGGCCGGCCGGGCGTGGTGGTCCCCGTCGGACGGGCGAGGAGGAGCGGGTGCCGCGTACCGTCGACCAGGCCAAGTACGACGGTCCCGACCTGCCCGAGGACATCACGGGCAAGGAGCTCGACCGGAGCGTGATCGCCCAGCTCAAGGGTCTTCCCGAGAAGCTGGCCGCGCGCGTGGCTCGTCACCTGGCCGCCGCCGGTGCCCTCATCGACGAGGACCCGGAGACCGCCTACCAGCACACGCCTGGCCGCGCGGGCCCGCGCCCAGCGGCTCGCCGTGGTGCGCGAGGCTACCGGCGAGGCGGCGTACGCGGCAGGTCACTACGCCGAGGCGCTCGCGGAGCTGAGGGCGGCCAAGCGGATGAACGGCGCCACGGACTACCTCCCGATCATGGCCGACTGCCACCGTGCGCTCGGTCAGCCCGAGCAGGCGCTCAAGCTGGCCAAGAGCCCGTCGGTCGCGAACTTCGCGCCCGAGGCGAAGGCCGAGATGACCCTGGTCGAGGCCGGTGCTCGACGCGACATGGGTCAGCTGGACGCTGCGCTGCGTACGCTCGAGCTGGCGCCGCTGATGTCGAAGAGCAGGGCGTCGTGGGTGGTGCGGCTGCGCTACGCCTACGCCGACATCCTGGAGGCGGCGGGCCGGGACGGCGACGCTCTCGCCTGGTTCCACCGCACCCACGCGATCGACGGCGAGCAGCTGACCGACGCCGCCGAGCGGGCCGAGATGCTCGAGCGGAAGAGCTGACGGCCGGATTCTGTTCAGTCTTTGCCAGCGTCCGCGTGTCTCGGCGTGTCCGAGGCGTGGGCGCTGGCAAAGTGAGGCGTCATGGGCCACAATGGGTCACACAAACCACATAGGTGTCACTTTGCTCTGTTGTTCCTGACGAGACCGCTGGGGAAGGCGTAGCTCGCGCCGGAACGAAGGAGGTCACGGTGACCACACGTACTGCACCCCGCCCGAACGGACCAGGGACCCGGGGGATTCTGTTCGTGCATTCAGCGCCGTCCGCGCTGTGCCCTCACATCGAGTGGGCCGTGGGCGGTGTGCTCGGCGCTGCCGTCAGCCTGGACTGGACGCCGCAGCCTGCCCAGCCCGGCACCTACCGGGCCGAGCTGTCGTGGGCCGGTCCCGCGGGCACGGCCGCCGCGGTGGCCTCTGCGCTTGCGCGGCTGGAACCACCTGCGCTTCGAGATGACCGAGGAGCCGACCGCCTCGACCGAGGGCAGCCGCTACTCCTTCACTCCCGAGCTGGGGGTCTTCCACGCGGTGACCGGTCTGCACGGGGACATCATGATCCCGGAGGACCGGCTCAAGGCCGCGGTGGTCAAGGCGTCGATGGGCGACACCACGGTGCTGCTCGAGATCGACAAGCTGCTCGGCAAGCCGTGGGACGACGAGCTCGAGTCCTTCCGGCACGCGGGCGACGGCGCGCCCGGTGCGCTGGCTCCACCAGGTCGTCTGAGGCCGCAGGACCTGACGGTGACGAACAGGCGCCGACCGGAGCCGTGCTCGAGCAAGCACGGCTCCGGTCGACGCCTTAGTCGTTCACCTGTCGCGCCACGTCGTGGTGTCGAGATGGTCGACAGGTCCGTGACTGGGACGGTCGAGTCAGAGCGGGATGTTGCCGTGCGATCCCGCGCAGTACGCCGTGACGCTCGACCTCGTCGGCGATCGCGCCGGCCAGTGCGCTGCGGGTCCGTTCCGGGGCCACGACCTCGTCGACGACGCCGATCTCGACGGCGCGGTCCACGCCGCCGGCGAGCACCTCGTGCTCGGCGGCCAGCTCGGTCTCGACCTGGGCGCGGATCTCGGGCGGAAGCTCGGCGAGCCGTCGCCGGTGCAGCACCCTGATCGCGGCCACGGAGCCCATGACCGCCACCTCGGCGCCGGGCCAGGCGAACACCCTGGTCGCGCCCAGCGAGCGCGCGTTCATGGCGATGTAGGCACCGCCGTACGTCTTGCGGGTCACCAGGGTCACCCGGGGGACGACGCACTCGGAGAAGGCGTGCAGCAGCTTGGCGCCGCGGCGCACCACGCCGTCCCACTCCTGGCCGACGCCGGGCAGGTAGCCGGGGACGTCCACCAGGACGACCAGCGGGATGCCGAACGCGTCGCACATGCGCACGAAGCGCGCGGCCTTCTCCGGCCGCCGAGGAGTCGAGGCAGCCGCCGAGGCGCAGCGGGTTGTTGGCGACGACGCCCACCGTCCGCCCGCCGAGACGGCCCAGGACGGTCGCGACGTTGGGGGCCCAGCGCGCGTGGAGCTCGAGCGCGGTCCCCTCGTCGAGGACTCCTTCGACCAGCGGGTGCACGTCGTAGGCGCGGCGCCGGGACTCCGGCAGCAGCGCGCCGAGGTCGAGGTCGCCGACCGCCTGCAGGTCCAGCGTCCCCTGCGGTGCCCAGCAGGGTGGCCGAGCTCGCGGGCCCGGTCGAGCGCCTCCTGCTCGGACTCGGTCAGCACGTGCACCACGCCGGACCTGCGCCCGTGCGGCTCGGGGCCGCCGAGCCGGAGCATGTCGACGTCCTCCCCGGTGACCGAGCGGACCACGTCGGGCCCGGTCACGAAGATCCGACCCTCGGGACCGAGGATGACCACGTCGGTGAGCGCGGGACCGTAGGCCGCGCCGCCGGCGGCGGGGCCGAGCACCACGGAGATCTGGGGCACCTTGCCGGACGCCTGGGTCATCGCGTGGAAGATGCGCCCGACGGCGTGCAGCGAGAGCACGCCCTCTGCCAACCGGGCGCCGCCCGAGTGCCAGAGGCCGATGATCGGGACGCCGTCGGCCAGGGCGCGGTGGTAGGCCTCGACGACCACGCGGCACCCGGCGTCGCCCATGGCGCCGCCCATCACGCTGGCGTCGGAGCAGAAGGCGACCACCCGGCTGCCGTGGACCAGTCCGGTGGCCGCGACCATGCCGGAGTCGTCGTCGGCGCTGATCAGCTCCAGCGTCCCGTCGTCCATCAGGGCTGCGAGGCGGTGCCGGGGGAGCCGGGGGTCGCTGTCGCGGGACGTGCCTGCGTCATGGCGACGGGGCTGCGCCGGGACGCCGACCGCGGAGGTGGCGCTCATCGGGCACCGCCCGCCGAGCCGAAGGCGACCGCGACGTTGGCGCCGCCGAAGCCGAAGGAGTTGTTGAGCGCCGCGATCTCGCCGTCGGGCAGCGGTCGTGCCTTGGTGGCGATGTCCAGGTCGACCCGCTCGTCCTGGTCGTCGAGGTTGATCGTGGGCGGGCTGGTGCGGTCCGTCAGCGCGCGGACCGTGGCGACGGCCTCGAGGGCCCCGGCGCCGCCGAGGAGGTGTCCGGTCATCGACTTGGTGCTCGTCACCACGACGTCCGTGACCGCCGGCCGAGGACGGCGTGCAGCATCAGCCCTTCGGCCACGTCGCCCAGCGGCGTCGAGGTCGCGTGCGCGTTGACGTGCTTGACGTCCGAGGCGGAGATCCCGGCGGACTCGACCGCCTGCCGGATGGCCCGGGTGCCGCCGCGGCCCGACGGGTCGGGCTGCGCGATGTCGTGGGCGTCGTTGCTGATGCCCGCGCCCAGCAGGACCGCGTGCACGCGGGCACCGCGCGCCCGGGCGTGCTCCTCGGACTCGAGCACGAGGACGCCGGCGCCCTCGCCGAGCACGAAGCCGTCACGGGCCTGGTCCCAGGGCCGCGAGACCGTGCTGCGGATCCCCGTCGTTCTTCGACAGGGCCATCATGTTGGCGAACGCCGCCATCGGCAGCGGGTGGATCGCCGCCTCGGTGCCGCCGGCGATGACGACGTCGGCACGACCGAGCCGGATCAGGTCCAGGCCCATGGCGATCGCCTCGTTGCCCGAGGCGCAGGCCGAGGTGGGTGCGTGGACGGCGGCCCGGGCGCCGAAGAGGAGGGAGATGTTGGCGGCGGGCGCGTTGGGCATGAGCATGGGCACCGCGAGCGGCGAGACGCGCCGCGGCCCCTTGTCCCGCAGGGCGTCGTAGTTGTCCAGCAGGGTGGTGACGCCGCCGATGCCGGAGGCCAGGCAGACGCGCCAACCGGTCCGGGTCGACCTCGGTGCCGTCGGCGGGCGTGTCCTCCGACTGCGCGGAGGCCGCGGGGGCGCGGAGCCCGGCGTCGGCCCAGGCCTCCTGTGCCGCGACCATCGCGAACTGGCTGGAGCGGTCGAGCCGACGGGCCTTGACCCGGTCCAGGACCTGCCCCGGTTCGACCGCGACCCTGCCCCCGATCCTGACCGGGAAGCTCAGCGGCCCAGGGGTCCTCCAGGTGGCGTACACCGGACTGACCGGCCAGCATGGCCTCCCAGGTGGTCGGCACGTCACCGCCCAGCGGGTTGGTGGTGCCGAGTCCGGTGACGACGACGCGGGTGCTCATGTGGTGTTCCGTTCGATGAGGGGGTGGGGCGGACCGGCCGGTGGTCGCGGGACGACCACCGGCCGGGCGGATCAGGCGGCGGTCCGGGCGCGCTCGATGAAGGCGACGGCGTCGCCCACGGTGCGGAGGTTCTTGACCTCGTCGTCGGGGATGGAGACGCCGAACTTCTCCTCGGCGGCCACGACGACCTCGACCATGGACAGGGAGTCGACGTCGAGGTCGTCGACGAACGACTTGTCGAGCTGCACGTCGTCGGTCTCGACGCCGGCGACCTCGTTGACGATGTCGGCCAGGTCGGTGCGGATCTCTTCGGTGGTCATGTGCTTCCTTCTCCTTGGTGGGTGGTGCTGGGTGGTCTGGAGGGCTGGGAGCGCTCGCCCGTCGCGGGCGGCGAGCGGTCAGGGGACGACGACGACCTGTGCGGCGTACGCCAGGCCGGCGCCGAAGGCGATGAGCAGTGCCTTGTCGCCCGGGCGGGCGTCCCCCTCCGCGATCATCCGCTCCAGCGCGAGGGGGACCGAGGCTGCGGAGGTGTTGCCCGACTCGGCGACGTCGCGGGCGATCCGCACGTGCTCGGGAAGCCGCATCGCGCGGGCCATGGCGTCGATGATGCGCATGTTGGCCTGGTGCGGGACGAAGACGTCGAGCTCGTCGGCGGTGATGCCCGCGCGGTCGAGCGCCTGCTGGGCGACCTTGGCCATCGCGAACGAGGCCCACCGGAAGACGGCGTTGCCCTGCATGGTCAGGTGCGGCATGATCCGGCTCCCGGGGTCGGCGGTGGTGCCGAGCACGTCTCGCCAGTCCTCCCGTTGACCTGATCAGGTCGAACTGCTCCCCGTCGGATCCCCACACCACCGGGGAGATGCCCGGCGTCTGGCTCGGGCCCACCACGGCTGCCCCGGCCCCGTCGGCGAAGATGAACGCGGTGCCCCGGTCGGTCGGGGAGGTGATGTCGCTGAGCCGCTCGACCCCGATGACCAGGACGTGGCCGGCGCTGCCGCCGCGCACCATGTCCTGGGCCAGGGCCACGCCGTGGCAGAAGCCGGCGCAGGCGGCCGAGACGTCGAACGCCGCGGCCCGTTCGGTCCCCAGCTCGTGGGCGATCGCCGGAGCGATGGCCGGGGTCTGCATCAGGTGGCTCACCGTGGCCACCACCACCGCGTCGATCTGCGGGGCGGCGAGGCCGGACCGGGCGAGGGCTCGCCTGAGCGGCCTCCACCGCCATCCGCTGGACGGTCTCCTCCGGGCCGGCGAACCGGCGCTCCCGGATGCCCGAACGCTGCAGGATCCACTCGTCGCTGGAGTCGATCGCCTCGACCAGCTCGCTGTTGGGCACGACCCGGCCGGGCCGGTACGCCCCCACGCCGAGGATGCGGGCGTGCGGGGCGCCGGTGACGGCGGCGAGGTCCCGTGCGGACCTCACCCGACGCCCTGGGGGTGCAGGCGGAGCAGGGGCTGACCGGGAGCCACCGGGTCGCCGTCCTCGACCAGCCACTCGACGACCTGCCCGCCGTGGCGGGCGGCCACCTGGGTGCGCTCGCGGAGGCTGGCGACGTCCCCGATCACCGATGCCGGGCCCGAGGGACTCCGCGGCGGCGGCGTCGGGGGAGCGGTGGAAGGTCCCCTTCGCCGGCGCGACGACCATCCGCCAGGTGGGCGAGATGTCGACCGGGGAAGCCTCGCCCGTGACGCTCGCAGAAGGTCCGGGCGTCCGCGAGCTGGTCGGGGTGCTTGAGGGCGAAGGTCTCGACGCCGGGCAGCGCGCGCTTCGCGATCGCGGTCAGCGTCCCGGCCGGCGGCACCTCGAGGATGCCGGTGACCCCGAGGTCGCGCATGGTCTCCAGGCACAGGTCCCAGCGCACCGGCGCTGCGATCTGCCCGACCAGGCGGGCGAGCAGCTCCTGCCCGTCGTGGACGATCTGGCCGTCCCGGTTGGAGATCACCCGGGTGCGCGGGTCGTGGGTGGAGACCGAGGTGGCGAGCCGGGCGAGGTGGGAGACGGCCGGGCCCATGTGCGAGGTGTGGAACGCCCCGGCGACGCTCAGCGGGACCAGGCGGGCCTTCGCCGGCGGGTCGGCCGCGAGGGCGTCCAGCTGCTCCCGCGTCCCGGCCGCGACCACCTGGCCGGGACCGTTGTCGTTGGCCGCGGTCAGTCCGTGCCGCTCCAGCGCGGCGAGGACCTCGGCGCGGTCGCCCCCCAGGACGGCGGTCATACTGGTCGGGGTGACGGCCGCGGCCCTGGCCATCGACTCGCCGCGCTCGCGGACCAGCACCATCGCCTGCTCGGCGGTGATCGCCCGGGCACCGGCTGCGGCGGTCAGCTCGCCGACGCTGTGGCCGGCGACGGCGCCGATCCGCTCGAAGGCGTCACCGGGGTGCGGGAAGAGCTCGAGCGCGGTGACCAGGCCGGCGGCGACCAGCAGGGGCTGGGCGATCCGGGTGTCGCGCAGGGTCTCGGCGTCCGACGTCGGTGCCGTGCTCGACGAGGTCGAGCCCGGCGACCGTGGAGAGCCACTCCAGGCGGGACCTGAAGCGGTCGTCCTGGACCCAGGGAGTGAGGAAGCCGGGGGACTGGGCCCCCTGGCCGGGGGCGACGATGACGAGCACGGGATCAACTGTGCCGGGTCCCGCGGCCGTTGACCCAGCCCGTCGACCACGAAACCTCAGGTGGTTTTTTGTGCGTTTCCTACAACTGTCGACATCTCCGGCGCGGTCGCCTGTCGTCCGAGGACCAGGGCGAGGTGCAGGGTGAACCCCTCGCGCGGACGGGTGGGGTCCAGACCGGTCAGGTCGGTGACCTGCCGGAGCCGGTAGCGGACGGTGTTGGGGTGGACGAAGAGTGCCCGGCCCGCGGCCTCGGTCGAACCGCCGGCGCTCAGGTACGCCGAGACGGTGGAGACCAGCGCGCTGCGGGACGCGGCGAGCGGGCGGTAGACGCGCTCCACCAGGTGTCGACGGGCGTGGCCGTCGCCGGCCAGCGCACGCTCGGGCAGCAGCTCGTCGCTCGAGACGGGCCGGGGGGCGTCCGGCCAGCCGGGCGCGGCGCGCAGGGCGGCGTTGGCCTCGCGGGCGGAGACGTGGGCCCGGTCCAGGCCGTCGGTCACCGGACCCACCACGACGGGGCCCTCGGCGAACTGGCCGCAGACCGACCGGGCCGCGGCCAGCGGGTCCTGCACGCCGCCCAGGACGACGACCAGGCGCTCGCCCTGCACGGCGCACAGCGCGTCCAGGCCCGCGGTCCGAGCCGCGCGGCGTACCTCCTCGAAGACGTCGCTGGCGGGCCGCGCCGCGGTGAGACCGCCCAGCACCACCACGACCCCGTCGCGGGCCGCCCAGCCGAGCGCCCCGGCGCGCGAGAGCAGCGTCTCGTCAGCCTCCGACCGGAGGACGGAGTCGACGACCAGCGCCTCGAGCCGTGCGTCCCAGGCGCCGCGCGACTCCGCGGCCCGGGCATAGACCTCGGCGGTGGCGAAGGCGACCTCGCGGGCGTAGCGCATCACCGCCGCCCGCACCGCGGGAAGGTCTGCCGGGTCGACCAGCCGGTCGATGTTCGACTCGACCACGTCGATGCTCAGCCGGATCAGGTCGACGGTCTGCTGCAGGGTGATCACCCCGGCCAGCTCGCGCGGAGCGGCGCCGAAGACCTGACCGGCCAGGGCGTGCCCCCAGGACCCCTCCGCGCCGGTCGAGGGCGGGCTGAGCAGCCACCCGGTGAAGCCACGGATGCCGGCCTGCACGATCAGACCGACCCAGGAGCGGTCCTCGGCGCTGAGCTCGCGGAACCAGGGGAGGTCGCTCTCCATCCGGCTCATCGCGGCGGTGCTGAGCGCCCCGGAGGAGCGGGTGAGGGCTGAGGCGATGCCGGCGCGGTGCTCCGGGACCGGCTCGTCCGAAGTGGCGGTCACCCGGGTCAGATTAGTGCAGACTCCGCCAAACGTCACGATCAGGTGACGTATGGCCGGTCCGAGGGGCCGTTCCGCGGGAGGAGACTGGTTGAATCCAGTCCCCGTCGAGAAGGAGCCGACCGTGGCCGAGACGCCGTTCCAGGTTTCGTTCGTCACGGTGCACGGTCACCGCCGCGCCTACGTCCGCGCCGGTTCCGGTTCGCCGGTGCTGCTGCTCCACGGAGTCGGCTGCGACCACCGCGACCTGGGCTCCGGTGATCGAGCGGCTCGCCCGGCACCACACGGTGATCGCCCCCGACCTGCTGGGCCACGGACGCTCGGACAAGCCGCGCGCCGACTACAGCCTCGGGGGCTACGCGAACGCGATGCGCGACCTGCTCACCGTGCTCGGCATCGATCGGGTCACCGTCGTGGGGCACAGCTTCGGCGGGGGCGTGGCGATGCAGTTCGCCTACCAGTACCCCGAGCGGACCGAGCGGATCGTCCTGGTCTCCTCCGGCGGGCTCGGCCCCGAGGTCACCCCGGCGATCCGGGCGATCACCATGCCCGGGTTCCACCAGGCGATGGGGGTGCTGACCCTCCCCGGCGTCCGGCACCTCACCGGCACCACCCTCCGGGTGCTGGCCATGACCGGGCTGCCGCGGACCCACGACCTGGACGAGGTGGCCAACGTCTACGAGCAGCTCGCCGACGCCCGCTCACGGGCGGCGATCCGGCACGTGGTCCGGGCGGTCGTGGACTGGAAGGGTCAGGTCGTCACGATGTCCGACCGGGCCTACCTGACGCGCGAGATGCCGATGCTGGTGGTCTGGGGTGCCGACGACCACGTCATCCCCGCGAGCCACGCCGCACACGCCGCCGCCCTGGCCCCCGGGGCCCAGGTGCAGGTGCTCGACCGGGCCGGGCACTTCCCGCACAAGGACCACCCGGGGCTCTTCGTCGACCTGGTCGAGACGTTCATCGCCGGGACCAGGCCGTCGCGCCACTCCAGGCTGAAGTGGCGTCGCCTCCTGGAGGAGGGCGCGGACCGGCCGGTGCCGCAGGCGGCGGCCGGGCGGGCCCCCGTCCCCCCGGTGCCCGCGCTGCGCAGCATCCCGGGGTGACGGGCCGGATCAGGCGTCCCCGCCCTCCTGGGCGATCCCGCTCACCGCGGTCGGGTCGTCGATCCGGTAGCGCTCCTTGGCCTCGACCACCTTCTCGACCGGCACCTCACCGGCGTCCGCGAGCGCTTGCAGCGCCTGGACGACGATCGACTGCGCGTCGATGTGGAAGAACCGCCGGGCGGCCGGTCGGGTGTCGGCGAAGCCGAAGCCGTCGGCCCCGAGCACCCGGTAGTCGGCGGGCACCCAGCGGGCGATCTGCAGGGGCACCGCGCGCATGAAGTCCGAGACCGCGACCACCGGACCTGCTGCCTCGCGCAGCTTGTCGGTGACGTACGGCGTACGCCGGTCCTCCCCGGGGTGGAGCAGGTTCCACTCCTCGGCCGCGACACCGTCGCGGGCCAGCTCGTTCCACGAGGTGACCGACCAGCGGTCGGCCTGCACGCCCCACTCCTCTCGCAGCAGCCGGGCCGCCTCCTCCACCCAGGGCAGCGAGATGCCCGAGCCGAGAGCTGGACCCGCGGCCCCTCACCCTGGGCGGCGTCGACCCGGTGCAGACCCCGCAGGATCCCCTCCACGTCGACGTCGTCGGGCTCCGCGGGCTGCGCCACCGGCTCGTTGTAGACGGTCAGGTAGAAGATGACGTTCTCGGGCTGGGAGCCGTACATCCGCTCCAGGCCGGAGCGCATGATGTGCCCGAGCTCGTAGGCGTACGCCGGGTCGTAGTGCACGACCGCCGGGTTGGTGCTGGCCAGCAGCGGGGAGTGGCCGTCCGCGTGCTGGAGGCCCTCGCCGGTCAGCGTGGTGCGTCCGGCGGTGGCGCCGATCAGGAAGCCGCGGGCCATCTGGTCGGCCATCGCCCAGATGGAGTCGCCGGTGCGCTGGAAGCCGAACATCGAGTAGAAGATGTAGAACGGGATCATCTGCTCGCCGTGGGTGGAGTACGCCGATCCCGCGGCGGTGGCCGAGGCGACCGCGCCGGCCTCGGAGATGCCCTCGTGCAGCATCTGGCCCTGCTTGGACTCCTTGTAGGAGAGCAGCAGCTTGCGGTCGACCGACTCGTACTGCTGGCCCCCGGGGTTGTAGACCTTCGCGCTGGGGAACATCGAGTCCATGCCGAAGGTCCGGTACTCGTCGGGCGCGATCGGCACGATCCGCTCGCCGATGCCGGGGTGCTTCATCCAGTCGCGGAGCAGCCGGACCAGGGCCATGGTGGTGGCGACCTGGTTCTTGCCCGAGCCCTGCTTCAGCTCCGCGTACGCCTCGTCGCCGGGCAGCGAGAGCGGCTTGGAGCGGTCGACCCGGCGGGGCAAGGAGCCGCCCAGCTCACGGCGCCGCTCGAGCATGTACTGGATCTCCGGCGACTCCTTGCCCGGGTGGAAGAACGGCGCGCCGCCGGTGCGCTCGTAGGACTCCTCGAGCTCGCGGTCGCTGATCGGCAGGTAGAGCCGGTCCCGGTACTTCTTCAGGTCCGCCGGGGTCAGCTTCTTCATCTGGTGGGAGGCGTTCTTGCTCTCCAGCGAGTCCAGCGTCCAGCCCTTGATCGTCTTGGCCAGGATCACCGTGGGCTGGCCCGCGTGCTTGCTGGCGGCGTCGAAGGCGGCGTAGACCTTGCGGTAGTCGTGACCGCCCCGGGGCAGCTTGAGGATCTGGTCGTCGCTCATGTGCTCGGCCATCTTGAGCAACCGGGGGTCGGTGCCGAAGAAGTGGTCGCGGATGTAGGCGCCGCCCTCGGCGTGGTAGGTCTGGAACTGCCCGTCGGGGGTGTTGTTCATCCGGTTGACCAGGACGCCGTCCACGTCCGCGGCGAGCAGCGAGTCCCACTCACGGCCCCAGACCACCTTGATCACGTTCCAGCCGGCGCCGCGGAAGTTGGCCTCGAGCTCCTGGATGATCTTGCCGTTGCCGGTCACCGGGCCGTCGAGCTGCTGGAGGTTGCAGTTGATCACCCAGGTGAGGTTGTCCAGCTCTTCCCGGGCCGCCACCCGGATGGCGCCGAGCGACTCGGGCTCCGCCATCTCGCCGTCGCCCATGAACGCCCAGACGCGCTGGTCGCGGGTGTCCTTGATCCCGCGGTTGTGCAGGTAGCGGTTGAAGCGGGCCTGGTAGATCGAGTTGATGCCGGTCAGGCCCATCGAGACCGTGGGGAACTCCCAGAAGTCGGGCATCAACCGGGGGTGCGGGTAGGAGGGCAGACCGAGCCCGGGACCGTGCTGGACCTCCTGGCGGAACCGCTGCAGCTGCTCCTCGCTCAGCCGGCCCTCCAGGAACGCCCGGGCATAGACACCGGGGGAGGCGTGGCCCTGGATGAAGACCTGGTCGCCGCCGCCGGGGTGGTCCTTGCCGCGGAAGAAGTGGTTGAAGCCGACCTCGTAGAGGCTGGCAGCGGATTGGTAGGTGGCGATGTGCCCGCCGACCTCGAGGCCCTTGCGGTTGGCGCTGGAGACCATCACCGCGGCGTTCCAGCGGATGAACGCGCGGATCCGCCGCTCGATCTGCTCGTCGCCGGGGAACCACGGCTCCCGCTCCGGGGGGATGGTGTTGATGTAGTCGGTCGAGCGGAGCGCAGGGACGCCGACTGCCTGCTCGCGCGCCCGCTCCAGCAGGCGGAGCATCACGTAGCGGGCGCGGTCGCGACCGCGGTCCCCGACCATGGCGTCGAAGCTCGCGAGCCACTCCTGGGTCTCCTCCGGATCGATGTCCGGGAGCTGGGTGGGGAGCCCCTCGTGGATGACGGGCGGGGTCTGCGGTCGGTCGAGTTGCTGGTCATTCACCCCTGCATCGTTGCACGCGGCTGGTGCCCGCAAAATCTACCGACGAGTACACCGCAGGACGCTCCGTCCTGGGCCCAGGCTTGCGCTCCGGCCCGGACTCCGCTGGACTACTCACCACCCCGCGCACCCGTGGGGACGAGATGAAGGAGGGTCCGGTGACTGCGAGCGTGGGCGGTGAGTCCACCCAGGGAGCGGGAGACGGCATCGGGACCAGGATGGGCTTCAAGCCCGGTCTCGTCGTGCAGGAGCTCGGCTGGGACCAGGACACTGACGACGACCTGCGGATCGCGATCGAGGACTGCATCGACGCCGACATGGTCGACGGTGACTACGGAAACGTGGTCGACTCCGTCGTGCTGTGGTGGCGCGACGACGACGGCGACCTCGCCGACGGCCTGGTGGACGCCAAGTCCGACGTGGTCGGCGGCGGTGCCATCTGGCTCCTGACTCCGAAGGTGGGTCGCCCCAACAGCGTCGACGCCGCCGACATCGCCGAGGCTGCGCCGATCGCGGGCCTGGTCCAGACCACCACGGCAGCCGTCAGCAAGGACTGGCAGGCTACCCGCCTGGTCGCGCCCAAGACCCCCGCCTGAGCCGCGGCTCGCTCGCGCGCAGCTGCGTCCTCCGGCGTTCACCCGAGCCCCGAAGGACCCCATGAGCCTCGCCAAGACCCTGTCCGTCCTCACCAAGGCGGGCGTGATCCGCCCGATGTCCCCCATGGTGCTGCCCAAGATCGTCAAGATCGTCAAGGCCTGGGGCACCGGCCCCGCCGGCGGGTTCAGCCAGCTGGCCGTCTCGCGCCCCCAGCAGGTCGGCCTGGTCGACGAGCTCGGCTCGCTCACCTTCCTCGAGATCCACCAGCGCTCCAACGCGGTGGCGAACGCCCTGGCCGCGCGCGGCGTCAAGGAGGGCGACCAGGTCGCCATCATGTGCCGCAACCACCGCGGCTTCGTCGACGCCACCATCGGCGCCGCCAAGATCGGCGCGGACCTGCTCTACCTCAACACCGCGTTCGCCGGGCCCCAGCTGGTCGACGTGATCGCCCGGGAGCAGCCGGTGCTGGTCATCCACGACGAGGAGTTCACCGAGCTGCTGGCCAGCGCCGAGGTCAAGGACCGGGTCCTGGCCTGGACCGACGCGCCGGGCCAGCCGGACTCCCTGGAGACCCTGATCGCGGCGCACCCGGTCACCGACCTGACCCCGCCCGAGCACCACGCGCGGATCGTCATCCTCACCTCCGGCACCACCGGCACCCCCAAGGGCGCGCCCCGCAAGGAGGCAGGCATCAGCAACGCGGTCGCGCTGATGTCCCGGCTGCCGCTCAAGGCCGAGTGGCGCACCCACATCGCCGCCCCGCTGTTCCACACCTGGGGCTTCGCACACCTCTTCCTGGGCATGCTGCTGGGCTCGACGATCGTGCTGCGACGCAAGTTCGACCCGCTGGACGCCCTGGAGGTGGTCCGCGACGAGCGGTGCGACTCCTTCATCGTCATCCCGGTGATGCTCCAGCGCATCCTCCACCTGCCCGACGAGACGCTGTCGCGGATCACCATGCCCTCGCTCAAGCTGGTCGCCTCCTCGGGCTCGGCGCTGCCGGGCGACCTGGCCACCGCCTGGATGGACCGGTTCGGCGACAACCTCTACAACATCTACGGCTCCACCGAGGTCGCCTACGCCTCGATCGCGGACCCGGTGGACCTGCGCGAGTCGCCCAGCTCGGCCGGCAAGCCGCCGTACGCGACCGTGGTGAAGATCCTGGGCCCCGACGGCAAGGAGCTTCCCACGGGCGAGTCGGGCCGGATCTTCGTGGCCAACTCGATGCTCTTCGAGGGCTACACAGGCGGGGGCAGCAAGGAGATGGTCGACGGACTGATGTCCACCGGCGACGTCGGCCGCTTCGACGCCGACGGCCGCCTGCACGTCGAGGGCCGGGACGACGAGATGATCGTCAGCGGCGGCGAGAATGTCTTCCCCAAGGAGGTCGAGGACTGCCTGTGCCGCCACGACAGCGTGGTCGAGGCCGCCGCGGTCGGGGTGGACGACGCCGAGTTCGGGCGCCGGCTGCGGGCCTTCGTCGTGGTCTCCGACCCGGCTGCCGCGGACGAGGTCGTGCTCAAGGACTGGGTGCGGGCCAACCTCGCGCGCTACAAGGTGCCCAAGGAGATCGTCTTCCTCGACGAGCTCCCGCGCAACGCGACCGGCAAGATCCTCAAGCGGGTGCTGGCGCACACCGAGGGCTGAGCGACCTGCGAGCAGGGCCGACGCGCGCGGTCGGCCCTGCTCCCGGCGCCCGGGACGTCGGTGCGAGGATGTGGGCACCATGAGCGGACTCACCCTGGGCGGACCGGCCCCTGACTTCACCCTGCGAGACCAGTTCGGTCAGGACGTCTCGCTCTCGGACTACCGGGGACGCAAGGCGGTGGCGATCCTCTTCTACCCCTTCGCCTTCTCCGGGGTGTGCACCGGCGAGATGGCCGGTGTCCGGGACCGGCTCGCCGAGTTCATGACCTTCGACACCGAGGTGCTCGCCATCTCGTGCGACCCGGTGTACTCGCTGCGCGCCTTCGCCGACCAGGACGGCCTGAACTTCCCACTGCTCTCCGACTTCTGGCCGCACGGTGAGGTCTCACGGGCATACGAGGTCCTCGACGAGACGAAGGGAGCGCCGCGGCGCTCCTCCTACGTGATCGACGCGGACGGGGTGGTGCGCTGGTCGGTGCACAACGCCCTGCCCCAGGGGCGGGACCTGGACGAGCACCTGGCACGCCTGCGCGAGGCCGTCGCCGGCTGAGCGTGCGGAATTCTTTACCTTCGGTTTCCCCCTACCTCCAGACATCGCTAGGCCCCGCGACGTAGGATCGAGTTGTTGAACCGCTGGTGACCCGAGACGCCGGCGGTTCGACTCATTTCGGTGCCGTAGTCTGTGCGCGCATCTCCGGCGTCGGTAGCTCAGCGGTAGAGCACTCGGTTTACACCCGAGCGGTCGGCGGTTCGAAACCGTCCCGACGCACCCCTGCTCGTCCCGCGCCTGCGGCACGCTTGTGACGTGTGCCACAGTGGGTCCGCTCAGTCTGCCGCGACCGAGGAGGATCCATGCTCGTCCCGCTCACCGTCCGTGACTTCATCGACCGTGCGGAGACCGTCTACGGCCGTCGGATCGGCGTGGTGGACGAACCGGACCAACCCGCGGCCTCGTGGGGCGAGGTCACCTACTCCGAGCTCGCGGAGCTCGGCCGGCGGATGGCGGCACGGCTCGACCAGCTGGAGGTCGGGGTCGGCGAGCGGGTGGCGATCGTCTCGCACAACAGCGCCCGGCTCCTCGCGGCGTACTACGGGGTCTGCGGGACCGGGCGCGTCCTGGTGCCGATCAACTTCCGGCTCTCGGTCGAGGAGGTGCGCTACATCGTCGCGCACTCGGGGTCCAGGGTCCTGTACGTCGACCCCGAGCTCGACGCTGCCCTGGCCCAGGTGCGGGCCGAGCACCGGTTCGTGCTCGGCGTCGACGCGGACCTGCTGGCCGAGCCCGGGGTCGAGCCCGTGCCGTGGACGCCGGACGAGCAGGCGACGGCGACGATCAACTACACCTCCGGCACGACCGCCCGGCCCAAGGGCGTCCAGCTCACCCACCGCAACCTGTGGGTCAACGCCACGACCTTCGCCCTGCACGCCGGCGTCAGCGACCGGGACGTGTACCTGCACACCCTGCCCACCTTCCACGCGAACGGCTGGGGGATGCCGTTCGCGGCGGCCGCGCTCGGGGTCAAGCAGGTGGTCCTGCGCAAGGTCGACGGGACCGAGATCCTGCGCCGGGTCGCGGAGCACGGCGTCACCTTCATGTGCGCTGCCCCGGCGGTGGTGGCCGCGGTCCTGGAGGCGGCGAAGACGTGGGACGGCGAGGTGCCGGGGCGCGACCGGGTGCGGATCATCGTGGCCGGGGCGCCGCCACCGACGCAGACGATCCTGCGCGTCGAGCGGGAGCTGGGCTGGGAGTTCATCCAGATCTACGGCCTGACCGAGACCTCGCCCCTGCTCACGGTGAACCGGTCGCGCCAGGAGTGGGACGACCTGCCCGACGAGGAGCGCGCGTCCCGCCTGGTGCGCGCCGGCGCACCCGCCCTCGGCGTCACCCTGGCCACCGACGAGACCGGCGAGGTGCTGGCCCGCTCCAACGTCGTGCTCGAGGGTTACTGGGAGCAGCCCGAGGAGTCGGCGCGGGCGCTGCGCGACGGCTGGTTCCACACCGGCGACGGTGGCCGGATCGGCGACGACGGCTACCTGACGATCAAGGACCGGAAGAAGGACGTGATCATCACCGGCGGGGAGAACGTCTCCTCGATCGAGGTCGAGGACGCGCTGTTCTCCCACCCCGACGTCGCGGAGGTCGCCGTGATCGGCGTCCCGAGCGAGCGCTGGGGCGAGACGATCAAGGCCCTCGTCGTCCTGGCCGAGGGATCGCAGGCCACCGAGGAAGAGCTGATCGGCTGGTGCAAGGAGCGGCTCGCGGGCTACAAGGCACCGACGTCGGTGGAGTTCCGCGAGGTGCTGGCCAGGACCGCCACCGGCAAGCTCCAGAAGTTCAAGCTCCGGCAGCAGTACTGGGCCGGCCGGGACCGCCAGGTCAACTGAGTCTCGGCACCGGACCCGTCCACTAGGCTCGGAGCATGCCCAGCCTGCAGGACGTCGTCGACCGCCTCCACGCCTGGTACCCGCCGGAGACGGCGGAGGAGTGGGATGCCGTGGGTCTGGTCTGGGGGGACCCGCAGGCCTCGGTCTCGAAGGTGATGTTCGCCGTCGACCCGACCCTGGAGGTCGCCGAGGAGGCCGCCGAGTGGGGCGCCGACCTGCTGGTGGTCCACCACCCGCTGTTCCTCAAGCCGGTGCACGGGTTCGCCGCCACCACTCCGAAGGGCGCACGCTGAGCACGCTGGCCGGCGCCGGCTGCGCGCTGCTGGCCGCGCACACCAACGCCGACCAGGCAGTAGACGGCGTCTCGGAGGCGATGGCGCTGGCCCTGGGGCTGACCGGGCTGCGCCCGCTCCTCCCGGCGCCCGCGCCGGCGATGGACTCGCTCGTGGTCTACGTCCCCGGTCCCGACGCCGAGCGCCTGCGACAGGTGCTGGGCGAGGCAGGCGCCGGCGCGCTGGGTGACTACGACCAGTGCAGCTACAGCACGCCGGGCGAGGGCCGGTTCCGGCCGCTGGCGGGTTCGGACCCGGCCATCGGCGAGCACGGCCGGCTCGAGGTGGTGGCGGAGGAGCGGATCGAGGTGGTGCTGCCCCGGCACCGCCGCCAGCAGGTGGTGCGGGCGATGCTCGCCGCGCATCCGTACGAGGAGCCCGCGTACCAGGTGCTCGAGCTGGCCGACGCCACGCCAGGCCGCGACCGGCACCGGACGGGTCGGCACGGTGGGGCCGACGACGCTCGCCGAGTTCGCCCGCACGCGTCGGAGAGCGGCTGCCGGCGACCGTGCAGGGGGTCCGGGTGGCCGGCGACCCGGAGCGCCCGGTGCGCACGGTGGCGGTGGTCGGAGGAGCCGGAGACTTCCTCCTCGACCGGGTGGCCGGGATGGACGTCGACGTCTACGTGACCAGCGACCTGCGGCACCACCCCGCCTCGGAGTTCGTGGAGAAGGGTGGTCCGGCACTGGTCGACGTCGCGCACTGGGCAGCCGAGTGGACGTGGCTCCCGGTGGTGGAGCGTCGGGTCCGGGAGACCTGGGGCGATACGGTGGAGACCCGCGTGAGCACCGCGCGGACCGATGCGTGGACGTTCTCCGTCCCGCAGGAGACCCAGTCAGAAGGAGCATGACCCTGAAAGCCGACCCCGCCGCCCAGGTCCGGCTGCTCGACGTGCAGGAGCTCGACTCCACCGTCGACCAGCTCCGTCACCGTCGAGCGAGCCTCCCCGAGCTCACCGAGATCGCCCAGCTCGAGACCAGCCGGGCGGTCCTCGCCGACCGGCTCCGGGACGCGCGGATCGTGGTCGACGACCTGACCGTGGAGCTGCGCAAGGCCGAGAGCGACGTGGAGCAGGTGCGGGCCCGCCGTACCCGGGACCGGGACCGGATGGACCAGGGCCTGATCACCAACGCCAAGGACCTGCAGCGCATGACCCACGAGCTGGAGTCCCTGGAGCGGCGCGTCTCGACGCTGGAGGACGCCGAGCTCGAGCTGATGGAGAAGATGGAGCAGGCGCAGCAGGAGCTGACCCGCGCCGAGGAGGAGATCGCCGCCACCGACGCCCGGCTCGCGGACCTCGCGCCTCCCAGGCGCGAGAAGGAGGCCGAGATCGAGGCCGAGCTGCAGGCCGTCGTGGCCCGCCGCGGCCCGGCGGTCCAGGATCTGCCCGCCGACCTGCTGGCGCTCTACGACAAGCTCCGTCAGGCCAAGGGCGGGCATGGGTGCAGCCCTGCTGCGTGCCCGCCAGTGCGGCGGCTGCCGGCTGACCCTGGACGCCCAGGAGCTCGCCAGGATCAAGGCGGCCCCGGCCGACGACGTGATCCGCTGCGAGGAGTGCCAGCGGATCCTGGTGCGCACCCCGGAGTCAGGGCTGGGCGGACGTCAGGCGGACGCCGGCAGCTGACCCGCCTCAGACCTCGTCGACCACGACGTCGAGCCGCGTGCCGGTCGGGGTGGGGTCGTCCTCCTCCACCTTCCAGCCGAGGTCGCGCAGCGCGTCGGCCAGGGCGGCGGGAGTGCGCGGGTCCGCGCCCTCCTCGAGGAGGGCGCGGACGATCCGTCCCTTGGTCGCCTTGTTGAAGTGGCTGACCACCTTGCGCTTGCCCTGGTGCTCGTGGAGCACCCGCACGCCGGCGGTCCGACGCGCCGTCGCCGGGTCGGGCCGCCAGAACGCGGCGTACATCGAGGAGCGCAGGTCGACCAGCAGGCCGCGCCCCAGGCCCTCGGTGATCGCGGTGCCGAGCGACTCCCGCCAGGTGGCCGCCACCGGGCCCGTCCCGGGCAGGACGGCGTCGCCGGAGAGCCGGTACGCCGGGATCCGGTCGCCGGGTCCGACCAGCCCGAAGAGCGCGGAGGTGACCGCGAGGCGGCGCGCGGCCCGACGCTTCGCCGCGGCGGAGAGCGTCGCCGGCGAGAGGGCGTCGTACAGGACCCCGGTGTAGACGGCGTCGGCGCGGGCGGTCGGTGCCTGCGCGAGCCCGGCGTTGCGGGCCACCAGGTCGGCCTGCGTCGGTCCGAGGCCGAGCACGCGGGCGGCCTCGGCCGGGTCCTGACCGCAGAGGGCGGTCGAGCGCGTCGAGCAGCCGGGCCCGGGCGGGCGTCAGCGAGGGGTAGGAGAGGGTCGCGAGGTCGAGCGGCTTGCCACGGGCGGGGCGGTCTTGCCCTCGCTGGGGGGCAGCAGGATCAGCACGCGGCCACCCTAGGACGGCGCCTGGGAGCGGTCGGGACGCCCCCTCCCAGGCCCCGCAATTTGGGGATGCTCTCGGCACTCCCGACGGGGCTACCGTGAGGAGACATCGCGTGAGGCAGGCGCGATCCCAGGAGCCCCAGGGGGGTGGCTCCGAGGACGACGGAGCCCGATATGTCCGATTCGACCCACGCGCACGATGTTCGCTGTCCTGACCACGCTGCTGACGTCCGCGGCACTGGTCGTGCCGCTCGCCCTCCTGGCGGGCAGCCGGACCGTCGCTTCGTCGGAGCGAGCGCGACGGCGCAACGACAGGACTCGACGGCCTGGTGGACCTTGGGCCGGCAGGGACGCCAGCAGGCGGGAGACTGCGGAATCTGGGTGCTCGACAGCCGCGGCTACTGCGTGGCCGACGACCGGCGCAACGGCCTGGAGGTGGGCGTGCGGTTCCGGACCTCGAGCCCTGTCCTGGTCACCGGGGTCCGCCTCTACCGGGTCGACCCGTCCCAGCTGCGGGTGTCGTTGTGGGACGAGCAGGGCAACCGGATCGGCTCCGGCCTGGTCACCGCCGGGGTGGCGAACGGATGGACGGACGTGGCCTTCGACTCCCCGGTGCAGGTCGGCCCTGGAGCCACGTACACGGCGTCCTACTTCAGCCCGCGCACCATGTACGCGTTCGAGTACGGCTTCTTCGCCGACCGCACGCTGACCGAGGGACCGGTCACGGCCCTGGCACACACCGAGGCCAGCCCGAACGGCGTGCACTGCTACGACGACGCCGTGTGCGGCTCCTACCCGGTGCGTGGGCACCGACAGTCCAACTACTGGGTCTCTCCGCTGTGGCAGCGCGTCGGGGCGCGCCCGTCCCGTCGGCCGCTCCGACGCGGACCGCCGGTGGCGGCGGTCCCGAGGGTCCGGGGCAGGGCCCCGGCCAGGCTCCGGGGGCGAGCAAGGCGGCCCCGCGGGTCGTCGGGTGGCAGGCCAAGCCCCGCTCCGCGCGGGTGCAGGTGCGGATCCGGTTCTCCGAGCCGGTCCGCCGGGCGAGCGTGCACCACGGCCGCCGTCCGGCTGACCCGCCCCGGCGGCGGACCGTGCCCGGCGCGTCTGACGCTGTCCAAGGACGCGAGCCGCCTGGTGGTGAGCCCGAAGGCGGCGCTGAGCGCCGGACGACCTACCGGGTCTGGTCGGCACCAGGATCAAGGACGCCGGCGGCGACCGCCTCGACCAGCAGCCGAAGAAGCCCGGCCGGCAGGACGCGACCTGGAACTTCAAGACCCGAGGACGAGGCTGACGCCGGATCGGCTCCGGGCTGCAACCGAACGGACGGTTCCCGCGTCTGTGCGGTGTCCAGACTCGAGGAGGAGATCATGACCATGTCCATCAGGACGTCGGCCGGCGCGCGGTTCCGCGGAGTGCGCCGCGCACTGGCGACCGTCCTGGCGACGGGGCTCGCCACTGGGCTGGTGGTCGGTGTCGCCGGCGTGCCGGCCGGCGCTGCCGGCTCCGGCCTCGCCTCGGGCGCAGGGGCCTCCGCCACCGGCGACGCCCGGACCCGGGTGCTCTTCACCGTGCCCGACTGCGAAGGGTGCAAGATCCAGCTGCACCAGGCGCGACGTACGCCGCGGGGCGACGTGCGGACCTGGTCCTCCCGGGTGCGCAGGGTCGAGGCCGGCACGGTCTCGTTCCGGCCCGCCACGCGGCGCACCCACGGGATGTCGGCGACGGTCCGGGCGCCCTGGGAGGGGCAGACGGGCTACGTGACGACCGTGGCGTGGCGCTACGGCGGCAAGCAGGTCGGCGATCCGGTGACGCTCCCCGAGGCGTTGGCCAAGCAGCGCGCCTCCGCGTGCTGGGAGGGAGTCCGAGGACGCCGGGTGACGATCCCCCTGGTCGTCGCCCAGGTGGAGGTCGACGGTGTGCACGGGCGAGTGCCGGGGAGCATCGCGTTCGTGCCCAGCACCCAGGCGTGGCTGCCGCCGATGCGGCGCACCTTCGAGGGGGTCCTCGGGTCCCAGGACGTGAACATCTGCCGGTGAGCGGACTCCGGGCACGGACCCGAGGGCCGTCGGCGCGAGGGCTGTCCGAGGTGACGGCGCTGCATCGTGGGAGCTGCTCAGGCGAGGGCGGAGTCGGGGATCCAGTTCCCGTGGAATCCCTGCGGCACCCGGGCCGGCAGATGGACCGTGGCCACCGGGTGTGCGAAGTCGTGGGCATCGATGATCACCAGGTCGCTGGCGTCGCGCGCGGCGTCGTACGACGTAGCCCATGAGCCAGCCGTCGTCCTCGCCGGCCGCGCGGCCGGCCGGGACGAACACCATCTCGCTGGCGATGCGGCCCGGGCCCAGGTCCAGCTCGACGGTGGTGCCGCCGACGAGGTCGTGCTTGCGCACAGCGGTCCGAGGGTCATCGCCCAGGGCGCCCAGGTCGCGCACCGAGGATGCGCCGATCGTGTAGCCGTAGCGGTGGGGGCGGCCAGTGAGTCGTTCGTCCCCGCGCGGGAACTCCGTACCGCGATCGTCGATCGTCTCGGTGAGGACCTTGCGTGAGCGCGGGTCGATCGTCCAGCGCTCCAGACGGGAGCGGTCGGACACGGGCTCGCCGTCCTCGGCGAAGGCGTGGTCGTGCACCACCAGGTCGATGACCACCCGATCACCGTCGTCGAAGGCGTTGAGCGGGTGGTAGACGAAGCACGGCTCGACGTCGATCCACACGACGTCGGACCCGGTGCCGGCCCGGGGCAGGAGCCCGACCCGGGCCCCGTTGTCGGGGCGCCAGCGGAAGGGCAGGGCAACGCTCTGCAGGGCGAGCTCCAGGTCGAAGAGCACCGGCAGGTCGAAGAGCACGACCCGGGAGGCGGTCAGGCCCATGTCGTGGACCATGACCGGAGCCGGAAGGTCGATGTCGACCGTGCTGACGAGCTCCCCGGCGGCGTCGATCACGTGGTAGCGCATGGCGGGGTTGTCGAACCCGTAGCTCATCACGTGCATCTCGCCGGTGTCCGGGTCGAACTTGGGGTGAGCGTTGATGCCGGCAGGGAGAGGGCCGCCGAAGTTGCGCGTGGCGACCGTGTCCAGGTCGCCCGTCAGCTCGTAGGGCAGCGAGCCCTCGGTGACGGCCAGGATCCGGCCGGCGTGGGCGAACACGTTGGTGTTGCCCGAGCCGGAGTACCACCCGCCGTCCTCGCGGGGCACGGGGGACGCACCGAGGTACGCGCTGGCCTCGGGACTGCGCACCCAGCGGTTGCGGTACCAGCGCGGCCGGCCGCCGTGCAGGTCGACGCCGTGCACCATGCCGTCGCCAGCGAACCAGTGGTACGTGTCGTCCTGGGCTGCGAACGGGTTCGGCCCGGTGCGGATGTACCTGCCCGCCAGGTCCGGCGGCACCGCGCCCGTGACCTCGAGATCCGTGGCGGTCACCTCAGTGGCCACCGGCGCAAAGTTGCCGTCGAGGTACTTCGCTGCAGTCATCGTCTGCTCCCTGCCTCGGGCCGCCGAGCCGACCCCACCACTAGACACCCTCGCCCCGCGAGGCGTCAATCGGTCCGAGCCGAGGATCCTCTCGGCCTGGGCAGGCCGAGTCCCGGTCGGGCGCGTCGGGCACACTGCAGGAGTGTCCGACCCGCTGCGCAGCCTGCTCGCCGCACCGCCCGACCTCCCGGTCACCGCGGGCCTTGCCGCTCTCGACGAGGCGCTCCGGAGCCGCGGGGTCGCGGTGGTCCACGCGCCGCCCGGCACCGGCAAGACGACGTTGGTCCCACCCGCGGTCGCCGACGTCGTCGCCGGACGGGTCGTCGTCACGCAGCCCAGCCGCATCGCGGCTCGCGCTGCCGCCCGTCGGTTGGCGCACCTGCTGGGCGAACCGGTGGGGGAGACGGTCGGGTACTCCGTGCGCGGAGACCGGCGCACCAGTCGACGTACCCGGGTCGAGGTGGTCACGACCGGCCTGCTGCTCCGGCGGATCCAGCACGATCCCGAGCTGGCCGGCGTCGGGGCGGTCGTGCTCGACGAGGTGCACGAGCGCCACCTCGACGCCGACCTGACCCTGGCGCTGCTCATCGACGTCCGGGCCAACCTGCGCGACGACCTGTCGCTGGTGGCGATGTCGGCCACCGTCGAGGCCGAACGGACGGCCGCCCTGCTCGGTGCGAGGCGACGAGCCTGCCCCGGTGATCCGCGTGCCGGGTGCCCTGCACCCGGTCCAGACGGTCTGGTGCCCGCTGCCGCGCGGGGCTGCGCCGTACCGACGACCGGGGGATCACCCCGGCCTTCCACGACCACGTCGCCGCGACCGTGCGCCGGGCGCTCGCCGAGCACGAGGGCGACGTCCTGGTCTTCGTGCCGGGCGTCGCGGAGGTCGAGGCGACCGTACGTCGCCTCGGCCGGCGTGGACGCGGACGTGCACGCCCTGCACGGACGTCTCTCCGCCGCCGAGCAGGACCGTGCGCTGGGGGAGAACCGTGGGGGCGAGGGCCCGCGTCGTCGGGTGGTCGTCTCGACCGCGGTCGCCGAGTCGTCGCTGACGGTGCCCGGGGTGCGCGTCGTGGTGGATGCCGGCTTCTCCCGCGAGCCGCGCACCGACCACCGTCGCGGACTGGCGTCCCTGGTCACCGTCGCGGTGAGCCGGGCGGCGGCCGAGCAACGGGCGGGCCGGGCCGGACGTCTGGGACCGGGCGCCGTGCTGCGCTGCTGGTCCGAGGCGGAGCACGCGCACCTGGCCGCTCACCCGGAGCCCGAGATCGCCACCGCCGACCTGACGGCCTTCGCCCTGGAGGTGGCGTGCTGGGGGAGCCGCGACGTGCGCGACCTGGCGCTGCTCGACCAGCCGCCGGCGCACGCGCTGGCGGCCGCCCGGGAGGTGCTGGTCGAGCTGGGCGCGATGACCGAGGACGGGCAGCGCCACCCCACGGGGCCGGCTGATCGCCGGGGTGCCGGTCGACCCCCGGCTGGCGCGGGCCCTGATCGACGGCGCCGGCCTCGTCGGGGCCAGGCGGGCCGCCGAGGTGGTCGCGATGCTCAGCGAGGACGTGCGCGCTCCCGGCGGCGACCTCGTGGCAGCGCTCCGGTCGCTGCGCGTCGGGCCAGCGGTCCGGGTCGTGGCGCACCCAGGTGAAGCGTCTGGAGGAGATCGCCGCCAGGCACGTCGACGGGGACGGGGGAGGACGCCCGGCGCCGGACGGTCGCTGACCGACGACGTCGCCGTCGGGCTGGTGGTGGCCCTGGCGCACCCGGACCGGATCGCGCGCAAGCGCTCCGGCGCCTCGAGCTACCTGATGACGTCCGGGACGGGCGCGGCGCTCGATCCGAGCGGACCCGGGTCCGCTGGCCGGCCTGGAGTGGCTCGCCGATCGGCGACGCGGAGCGGCGGCCCGGCCAACGTGAGGCGCGGATCCGGGCGGCGGCCCCGCTGACCGAGGACCTCGCGCTGGAGGCGGCGGGCTCGCTGTGGACCGAGGCGGACGAGGTCACCTGGACCGGCGGGCGGGTGCTGGCCCGCCGACGCACGCTGCTGGGCGCGATCGAGCTCGGCTCCGTCCCGCTCACCGATCCACCGGCGCAGGCGGTGACCGCCGCGATCCGGGAGGCCCTGACGAGTGAGGGGATCGGTCTCCTCACCTGGTCGGAGGCGGCCACCGCGCTGCGCGCCCGCCTCGCCTTCCTGCACCGGGCTCTCGGCGACCCGTGGCCGGACGTGAGTGACGAGGCGCTGACAGCACGATCTCGAGTCGTGGCTGGGGCCGCAGCTGGCCCGGGTCCGCTCGGCCCAGGACCTGCGCCGCATCGACGTCGGCGCCGCGCTCCGGGCGCTGCTGCCGTGGCCCCAGGCGGGCCGGCTCGACGAGCTGGCGCCCGAGCGGGTGGAGGTGCCCAGCGGGTCGAGCGTGCGGATCGACTACTCCGCCGAGCAGCCGGTGCTCGCGGTGCGGCTGCAGGAGGTGTTCGGCTGGACCGCGGTGCCGGTGCTCGCGGACGGCCGGGTCCCGCTCCTGCTGCACCTGCTCTCGCCCGCGCGGCGCCCGGCGGCGATCACGGCAGACCTGGACTCCTTCTGGGACAACGGCTACCCGGGCGTGCGCGCCGATCTGCGCGGGCGCTACCCCAAGCACGCGTGGCCCGAGGACCCGCGCACCGCGCCGGCCACCCGACGTACGAACACGAGCCGACGGTGACCCGCAGGCTTTCTCCTGCTCGGTGATCCCTGCTCAGGCCCCCGGCTGCCGGGTGGCTGGCGGGCGGGAGCCTGCCCCCTGGGAGGCCGGCAGGGGTTGCGGCCCCGCCGTCAGGAGGTGGTGGTGCTGCCAGGCCCAGTACACGAGCTGCCCCGCGGCCACCGAGCCGAGCGAACCGAGCGCCATGTCGCCCAGCGTGTCGGCGTACCGGTCGATGACGCCCGAGGTGCTGAGGAAGGCGTAGTACTCGGCGATCTCCCACCCGAGCGCTGCGGTCACGCCGAAGGCGAGGGAGCGCTCGAGCACCTGCGCACGGGTCGCCCGCGGCGGCAGCGTGAGGAGGATGAACGCCGCGGTCAGCACGCCGGTGTTGACGAAGTGCATCAGGTCGTCGAACCGGCGGACCGTGTCGTAGAGATCCATCCGGTTGCCCAGCGTGTCCGTGAAGCAGGTGAGGGTCACCAGCAGGTCCACGAACCACGGGAACGACACCCGGCGGCGCCAGCGCAGGAACCACGCGGCGGGGATGATGAACGCCGCCAGTGGATAGCCGACCGCCCGCGCGGTGGCGCCCTTGCCCTCGAGGTGGCCGAGCTCGGGGTAGCGGAGCGCGGTCATCAGCAGGAGCAGGAGCATCGCCTTGGCCGCCACGTCGAGGACGATGACGACTGCCCGGACCGGAGGGCTGTGCCGGGACCACGGTGAGTTCGCTCACACAGACCACGCTAGCCCTGATTCACGAAAACTGACCGAGGCGTCGCGAACCCCCAAGGCCCTCGCCGCTCTACTGGTCGCAGGACCTGCCCTACTGTTGAGTCGTGGACGTGCCGATCGCGCGGCTCTCGACGAACGATCTGACCAGTGTCGCCACGGACCGCGGACCGGTGCCGATGCAGGTCGGCGCCGCGCTGCTCCTCGATGAGGACAGCGCGTCGAGCGCTGCAGAGCTGGCCAAGGTCATCGAGCAGCGACTTGCCCGCGTCCCGCGTCTCGGTGAGCGGCTGCGACGTGCACCCTGGGGGTGCGGGCGGCCCTACTGGGAGGGCGCACCTCTGGGCGCCACGGGTCTCGTCACCGTCGCGACCGCGCCGCCCGGGGATGCCGGGCTTGTCGGCACCGCGGTCGACGAGGTCCTGCGGCGACTACCGCGCGACCGTCCGCCGTGGCGTGCGGTGGTGTACGCCGACCCGGCTGGTCGCGCGCGCGGCCTGGCGGTGGTGATGCACCACGTGCTCGCCGACGGCATCGGTGGGCTGGCGGTCCTGGCCGAGCTGGTCGACAGTGCCGACGGCACTCGCGAACCCCAGGGCGCTCCGCGTCCTGCGCCGAGTCGCCACGAGCTCGCCCGCGACGCCTGGATCCAGCGCTGGTCGGCGCTCCGCTCGGCACCGAGCACGGTTCGCGGTCTCGTCGCCGGCCTGCGCGAGCTCGGTGGCATCCCTCGCCAAGAGGCGGGCCGGACGAGCCTGCTGCAGCCGACGTCGTCCAGTCGGCGCGTCGAGATCGTCGAGGTCGACCTCGCGCCAGTCGTCGCGGCCGCCCACGCGCATGGCGCGACCGTGAACGACCTGCTGCTCGTGGCCGTGAGCGGAGCACTGCGACGCCTCCTCGCGGCTCGCGACGAGCAGCTCGACCACGTGCTGATCTCGGTCCCCGTGAGCGGCCGGTCGGCCACCTCGTCCGCAGACCTCGGCAACCAGGTCGGCGTACTTCCCGTCGCGGTGCCGCTGGACGAGGACCCAGCACTCAGGCTCGCCGCGGTCCGTGACCAGCGGGCCCGCCTCGGCACGCTTGCTCCGCGCGCCAGCTCAGGCGCCGTGCTCTCGGTGCTCTTCCGTGGCCTGGCCGCAGTCGGGATCTTCCAGTGGTTCGTACGTCGTCAACGCCTGGTGCACACCTTCCTCACCAATCTGCATGGTCCGACCGAACCCGTTGCGCTCGCCGGCACCCGGGTCCGGCGACTGGTGCCGATCGCGACCGTCCCCGGGAACGTCACCGTCTCCTTCGACGTGCTCTCCTACGCAGGACGGCTGCTGATCTCGGTGGTGTACGACCCGGACCGCGTGCCCGACCACGCGCTGCTCGCCGACGCGCTCGCGGACGAGCTGACGGGACTCGACGCTCACCAGTCACCCTGGTGAAGGCGCCGCCCTCGATGCGGACGATCCTGGTCGCGACGCTCACCAGTCACCCTGGTGAAGGCGCCGCCCTCGACGCGGACGATCCCGGTCGCCACCACAAAGCACAGCAACCCCGTCGGACATGCGTCTGAGCAGGCAGAGGGGGGGAGCGAATGGGTCAGCCTGTAAGCCGGGTTCTGTCCCGCCGTGAGGCGGGGGCGATCATCCATCTACGACGACCGTTGCCGGCCGCCTCCTGCGATCTACCCGTGCACTCGGGCGGGCCGCCCTCGAACGCGCACGCGTCACCCGCGGACGGGTGACTTCTTGACCTTGCTCCAGGTGGGGTTTGCCTAGCCGCCCCGGTCTCCCGGGGCGCTGGTGGTCTCTTGCACCGCCGTTTCACCCTTACCGCTCCGAGGAGCGGCGGTCTGTTCTCTGTGGCACTTTCCCGCGGGTCGCCCCGGGTGGGTGTTACCCACCACCTTGCCCTGTGGAGCCCGGACTTTCCTCGGCAGCGCAGTCTCCTGCGCCGACGCGATCGCCCGGCTGACCCATTCGCAGACCCGAGTGTAGGGGAATCCCCCTCCCGGGTGCGGCGTTGAGTCCGGCATGGAGCAGGAGTACCAGGTCCCCCCGATGGTCTTCCCCGGGATGCGGCAGCACGAGAAGGCGTACGCCGCGGCGTACGACCTGCTGGCGCGCCGCGCGCCGGAGGAGGCGCTCGGCCTGCTCGAGCCCGCCCTGGAAGCCGAGCCGGAGAACACCGGGCTGCGCACCCTGCGGGCCTGGGCGTGGATGATCCGCGCCCAGCTCGGCAAGGCCGAGGAGGAGCTGCGCGGCTGGTCGACGAGAACCCCAGCGACGACTGGTCCCAGCACGCGCTCGGACGGGTGCTGGAGCGCCAGGGGAGGCTCGAGGAGTCGTTGCCGCACCTGCGGCTGGCCGCGGTGATGTCCGGCGACTACGACCACCGGGCGGCCGTCTTCCGGGTGGAGCAGGAGATCGCTCGCCGCCAGGACCGCGGCTGAGCAAGCGCCACTCCTGCTCGGCCCTGCCTGAGCCGGCCTTGCTCGAGCAGACTCAGGGGTGGGTCAGCACCTCGGCGCCGTCGGCGGTGACCAGCAGCGTGTGCTCGAACTGGGCGCTGCGACGGCGGTCCTTGGTGACGACGGTCCAGCCGTCGTCCCACATCTCCCACTCGTGGGTGCCGAGGTTGAGCATCGGCTCGATGGTGAACGTCATCCCGACCTCGATCAGGTCGTCGTAGTGCGTCGGTCGTCGTAGTGGGGGATGACCAGGCCGGAGTGGAACGACGTGCCGATCCCGTGACCGGTGAAGTCGCGGACCACGCCGTAGCCGAAGCGCTTGGCGTACGACTCGATCACCCGGCCGATCACGTTGACCCGGCGACCCGGGCGGACCGCCTTGATGCCCCGCTCCAGCGCCTCCTTGGTGCGCTCGACCAGGAGGCGTGACTCCTCGTCGACGTCGCCGGCCAGGAAGGTGGCGTTGGTGTCGCCGTGGACGCCGTCCAGGTAGGCGGTGATGTCGATGTTGACGATGTCGCCGTCCTCCACCACGCGGCGCGTCGGGGATGCCGTGGCAGATCACCTCGTTGACGCTCGAGCACAGCGACTTCGGGAAGCCGCGGTAGCCCAGGGTCGAGGGGTAGGCGCCGTGGTCGCAGAGGAACTCGTGGCCGATCCGGTCCAGCTCGTCGGTGGTCACGCCCGGCGACCACGTGCGAGCCGACCAGCTCGCGGGCCTGCGCGGCCAGCCGGCCGGCGACGCGCATCTTCTCGATCGTCTCCTCGTCCTTGACCTCCGAGCCGGTGAACGGCGCCGGCTGGGGCTGGTCGACGTACTCGGGCCGGACGATGAGGCCGGGACGGGACGGCGGGGGGAGATGGGCCGGCCACTACGGGAGTCACGCCGGCGAGTGTAGTTTCAGCAGGCATGAGCGACGCAGGAGCCGCAGTACTGGTTCTGCCTGACCGCACCACGCGGTGGAGGGACGCGACGGCTGCAAGAACGCCGACCGGCTCGGGCCGTACGCCGACCGCGGCCGAGGCCGCGCAGGCGCTCGGAGCGGGTCAGCGAGCGCAACGAGTCCTGGGACAACGACCCGGCCTGGAACGACGACGACGAGGACGACGACACCGGACCCGGCCAGTCTGAGCCCTGCGGGCCTCGGCGCAGTGCTGCGCGAGGCCCTGCCGTCGGGTCGACGACCCGCAGCACCCGGTCGTTGGCCGCGCCGTTCGAGGTGGTGACCAGCAGCGCGCCGTTGCGCGCGACGGTGACCGAGCGCAGCCGTCCGTACGTCTGCAGCTCCGCCGGCTGTACGGACCGGACGAAGCTCGCCCGTCGGAGTCGAACTTCATGAAGATCAGCCTCGCCTACGCCTTAGCGTCGCGACCGCCAGGGTGCCGTGCAGGCGTCCCCACTGCGATCCGCGGACCCAGGCGCGCGCCGGAGGTCGCCAGGGTCGGGTCGCCCCGAGCGACCAGCGGGCGTCGATCTGGGTGCCGGGAGCGAGTGGTCGGTCATCGGCGACGACTCGTCGTACCCCGGCCCCGGGTCCCAGCCGTAGTCCCCGCCCGACCGAGCAGGTTGACCTCGTCGTCGCGGTCGGTGCCGTGCTCGACCGACCACAGGGCGCCGTCGGCCCGCTGCGCCAGCCCCTGGACGTTGCGGTGGCCGTAGGTGAGGACGTAGCGCCGCGTGCAGCGAGGCGGACCTGGCCCACGGGTTGTCGGCGCACGGCTCGCCGGTCGGCCGTTCAGCCGCAGCACCTTGCCGCCGAGGGAGTCCAGGTCTGCGGGCACGTCGCTGACGTCGCCGCGTCCCCGGTGCCGACCAGGAGCGCGCCGTGACGGCGGTCGATCAGCAGCGCGGCACCCGCCGTGCTCGCCCATGGTCGAGCGGGATGCCTCCGAGCACCGTGCGCGGCTCCGCAGCCGGGTCCAGGACACGGTTCGCCCGCCACCGGTCACCCGCACCTCCATGCCCGCCCGGGTGCGAGCGCCGTGGCAGGCCAGCAGGGTGCCGGCTTCGGATGGCGTCGACCGCCAGGCGACATCAGGCCCGATCTCGCCGGAGACCCACACCTGCGAGGCGGAAGCGGAGCCACGGTCTCGACGCCCTGGCGGACCAGGCTGATCGCGCGCGCGTCGCGCTCGGTCACCAGGCAGCCGCCCTCCCGGAGCGCGCTGCACGTCCCAGGGCATGGTCGAGGCCGCGCGCGACCGTCGGACGCCGCAGCCGCGGCAGCCGCGCGGGCAGTCGCGCCCGACCCGAGGCGCCGGGGGGCAGCTCGCGGCGGGCTCGGCCGTCCGACGCTGCGCCGGCGGCGCCAGCGCCACGCCGCTCAGCGACGTGGCGAGCAGGACGCAGGGCAGCGGCTGACGTCCGGGGCGCATGGACCCGGAGGCTACGCACGCCCTCGGGGCGATCGGAACGACCAGCGCCCCGTGAGGCCAGGACGCTCAGAAGGTGTGCTCCGGACCCGGGAAGGTGCCCGCCCTGGACGTCGGCGGCGTACGCCCGCGCGGCGTCGAGCAGGACGCCGTGCACGTCGGCGTACTGCTTGACGAAGCGGGCCATCTTGCCCGTGCGCAGGCCGAAGGCGTCCTGCCAGACCAGGACCTGGCCGTCGCAGCCGGTGCCGGCGCCGATGCCGATGGTGGGGATCGTCAGCGTCCGCGGTGACCTCGCCGGCCACGTCGCCGGGGACCATCTCCATGACGACGGCGAAGGCGCCGGCCTCCTCGACCGCCCGCGCGTCGGCGAGCACCCGCTCGGCGGCGTCGCCCCGGCCCTGGACCCGGTAGCCGCCGAGGGTGTGCTCGCTCTGCGGGGTGAAGCCGATGTGGGCCATCACCGGGATGCCGCCCGCGGGTCAGCTTGCTCGATCACCGGCACCATCTCGACGCCGCCCTCGAGCTTGACGCAGTGCGCGCCGCGCCTCCTTCATGAAGCGGACCGCGGTCAGGTAGCCCTGCTCGGGGGAGGCCTGGTAGGAGCCGAACGGGAGGTCGCCGACCACCAGCGCGCGCTCGCGCCGACCGGGCGACCGCGCGGGTCAGCGGGAGCAGCTCGTCGACGGTGATCGGCAGCGAGGTCTCGTTGCCGAGCACGTTGTTGGACGCGGAGTCGCCGACCAGCAGCACCTCGATGCCGGCCTCGTCGAACGTGGCGGCGGTGTACATGTCGTAGGCGGTGAGCATGGTGAAGCGCTCGCCGCGCTCCTTCATCTCCCGCAGGTGGTGGGTCCGCACCGCGCTTGACCGGGGTCGGGCCGCGGCGCCGCGGCGCCGGAACCGTACGGCGCGCCGACGTCGCCGTGCTGCTGCTCGCTCATGGGCTTGCTCTCCTCTGGCTCGTCTCGCGGCTCCCCGCTGGAGTCCACGGACCGCGGACAGGCTATTCCTCTCCCGGGAGTCGGCGATGTGGTGGGCGCCACGTCCCGGCCTGCGACCGCACCCTAGACTCCCGGCGTGGACTTCTACTCCGCCTACGCCCAGGGGTTCGCCCGGGTCGCGGCCTGCACGCTGCCGGTCGCGCTCGCCGACCCCGTCGACCAACGCCCGCCGCGTGGTCGAGCAGGCGCGCGCGTGCCACGACGACGCGGTCGCGGTCGCGGTCTTCCCCGAGCTGTGCCTGAGCGGCTACTCGGTCGACGACCTCTTCCTCCAGGACACCCTGCTCGCCGCCGTCGACGACGGCGCTCCGGACCGTGGTCGAGGCGAGCCGGGACCTCGCGCCGGTGCTGGTCGTCGGCGCCCCGGTGGTGCACGGCTCCCGGGTGCTCAACTGCGCGGTGGTGATCCACCGCGGCCGCGTGCTCGGCGTCGCGCCGAAGTCGAACCTGCCCACCTACCGCGAGTTCTACGAGCGCCGCTGGTTCGCGCCCGGCGACGACCTCGCCGGCCACGAGGTCACCGTGGCCGGTCAGGTCGCGCCGTTGGGCCCCGACCTGCTGTTCCGCGCCGTCGACGTGCCCGGGCTGGTGGTCCACGTCGAGGTGTGCGAGGACATGTGGGTCCCGGTGCCGCCCAGCGCGCGCGCCGCGCTGGCCGGTGCGACGGTGCTGCTCAACCTGTCCGGCAGCCCGATCACCGTCGGGCCGCGCCGAGGAGCGCCGCCTGCTGGTTCGCAGCGCCAGCGCCCGCTGCCTGGCCGCCTACGTCTACGCCGCCGCAGGCCAGGGCGAGTCCACCACGGACCTGAGCTGGGACGGTCAGACGATGGTCTACGAGGTGGGCGACCTGCTGGGGGAGAGCCCGCGGTTCCCCGAGGACGCCCAGCGCACGGTGGTCGACGTCGACCTGGCCAGGCTGCGCGGCGAGCGGCTGCGGCAGGGCACCTTCGACGACAACCGCCGCAGCGCTCGGCACGGCGGACACGTCGTTCCGGACCGTGGACCTCACCCTCGAGCCCCCGACCGGGGACGTGGGTCTGCGCCGCAAGGTCGACCGCTTCCCGTTCGTCCCCGACGACCCCGAGCGACTCGCCCAGGACTGCTTCGAGGCCTACAACATCCAGGTCTCCGGCCTGGAGCAGCGGCTGGTCTCGATCGGCAGCCCCAAGCCGGTGATCGGGGTCAGCGGCGGGCTGGACTCCACGCACGCGCTGATCGTGGCGGCGAAGGCGATGGACCGCCTGGGTCGCCCGCGCAGCGACATCCTGGCGTTCACCATGCCGGGCTTCGCCACCGGCGACACCAGCAAGTCGTACGCCACCCGGCTCGCGACCGCCCTCGGGGTGACCTTCGAGGAGATCGACATCCGGCCCGCCGCCGAGCAGATGCTCGCCGACCTGGGCCACCCCTACGCCCGCGGCGAGAAGGTCTACGACGTCACCTTCGAGAACATCCAGGCCGGCCTGCGCTACGACTACCTGTTCCGGCTGGCCAACCAGCGCGGCGGGATCGTGGTCGGCACCGGCGACCTCTCCGAGCTGGCGCTCGGCTGGTGCACCTACGGCGTGGGCGACCAGATGTCGCACTACAACGTCAACGCCGGGGTGCCCAAGACCCTGGTGCAGCACCTGATCCGCTGGGTGATCAGCCACGACGAGCTCGACGCCGGGCGCGGACGAGGTGCTGGCCGAGATCCTGCGCCAGGAGATCACCCCCGAGCTGATCCCCACCGACGGAGGGCGACAAGCCGCAGGCCACCGAGGACTCGGTCGGCCCCTACGCCCTGCAGGACTTCACCCTGTTCCACCTGGTGCGGCAGGGCCACTCGCCCGCCCGGATCGCGTTCCTGGCGATGCACGCGTGGGCGGACGCCGAGGCGGGGGAGTGGCCGCCCGGCTACCCCGAGCAGGACCGGCCGGCGTACGACCTGGCCACGGTCCGTCGCTGGCTCGAGGTCTTCCTCCGGCGGTTCTTCGCCTCCCAGTTCAAGCGCAGCGCGCTGCCCAACGGACCCAAGGTCAGCGCGGGCGGCACGATGTCGCCGCGAGGCGACTGGCGGATGCCCTCGGACGCCCGCGTGGACGCCTGGCTGGCCGACCTGGAGCGGGTGCCCGAGGCCTGAGCGTGTCCGTTTGGGTGATCCGCGCGTGGAAGTGTGACCGGTAGGACATAGTTTGGTGCCATGGGCAAGCAGGAAGACTTCGTTCTCCGGGCGCTCGAGGAGCGCGACGTGCGTTTCGTGCGCCTCTGGTTCACCGACGTGCTGGGCTACCTCAAGTCCGTCGCCGTGGCACCCGCCGAGCTGGAGAGCGCCTTCGGCGAGGGCATCGGCTTCGACGGGTCGGCGATCGAGGGCTTCGCGCGGGTGCAGGAGAGCGACATGCTCGCCAAGCCCGACCCCTCCACGTTCCAGATCCTCCCGTGGCGCGGCGAGGGCCCGTCGACCGCACGGATGTTCTGCGACATCCTCATGCCCGACGGCAGCCCCTCGTACGCCGACCCGCGGCACGTGCTGAAGCGGACGCTGAGCCGCGCGGCCGACAAGGGGTTCACCTTCTACACCCACCCCGAGATCGAGTTCTACCTCTTCAAGGACACCCCGCAGCCCGGCACGCGTGCCGGTCCCGGTCGACCGCAGCGGGTACTTCGACCACACCGCGCAGTCGATGGGCGCGGACTTCCGGCGCGAGGCGATCTCGATGCTGGAGGCGATGGGCATCTCGGTGGAGTTCAGCCACCACGAGGGCGGCCCGGGCCAGCAGGAGATCGACCTGCGGTACGCCGACGCGCTCAGCACCGCCGACAACATCATGACCTTCCGCACCGTGATCCGCGAGGTCGCGCTCAGCCAGGGGATCTGGGCCAGCTTCATGCCCAAGCCCTTCACCGAGCACCCCGGCTCCGGCATGCACACCCACGTCTCGCTCTTCGAGGGCGACCGCAACGCCTTCTTCGAGGCCGGCGCCCAGTACCAGCTCTCCCGCACGGGCAAGCAGTTCATCGCCGGGCTGATGCGGCACGCCGCCGAGATCACCGCGGTGACCAACCAGTGGGTCAACAGCTACAAGCGGCTGATCGGCGGGGGTGAGGCGCCGTCGTACATCTCGTGGGGCCACAACAACCGCTCCGCCATGGTGCGCGTCCCGATGTACAAGCCGAGCAAGGGCCAGTCGACCCGGATCGAGCTGCGCTCGCTGGACGCCGCGTGCAACCCCTACCTGGCCTTCGCCGTCGTGCTGGCCGCCGGGATGAAGGGGATCGAGGAGGAGTACGAGCTGCCCGCGCGAGGCCGAGGACGACGTCTGGTCGCTCAGCGAGCGCGAGCGCCGCAGCCTGGGCATCGAGGCGCTGCCCCGGACCCTGGCCGAGGCGATCAACGTCGCCGAGAACAGCGAGCTGCTGGCCGAGACCCTCGGCGAGCACGTCTTCGACTTCTTCCTGCGCAACAAGCGCAACGAGTGGGACGAGTACCGCGGACAGGTCTCGCAGCTTCGAGCGGGACCAGATGCTTCCGGTGATCTGAGGTGCTCGGCCAGAGCAGCGACGAGCACGGGCGCCCGGCGGGCGCGCGCAAGCGGACTCGTCCGGTCGTCGACCCGACGCCCGTGTCCCGCTCGTCTGCGCTGGCCGACGGCGCCCGTCCGCACGTCTCCAGGCGCGCGGCCGGGGGTCTCCCAGGAGCCGCGGGTCGACCCGACCCGGGTGGCCGGACCGATCCGCCTCGTGCTGGAGCCGCTGCTCTGGGTGGCCTTCGTCTGCGGGGTGATCTGGCTGCTGGTCGCCCTCGACCCCGGCGCCCGCACGCCCGCCACCGGGGTGCCGCTCTACGCAGTACACGCTGCCGCTGGCGATCCTGGTCGGCGCGCTGCTGGTCATCTCCGACGGTGACCGCGCTGCTGTGGCTGCCCACCTCGACCACCGCGACCCGGGCCCGCACCTCCTTCGCGGGACTGGGCATGCTCGCCTCGGGCTGGCTCTTCGCCAAGGTCGACCCCGTGGAGACGCACGGACTTCGTGGCCCTGTCCTGGCTGTGCATCGCCGTCGGGGTGCTCCTGGTGACCATCTGCTCGGTCCCGTGGCCGACCACCTACTCGGTGCGTCGGGGGGCGCCCGAGCCCCGCGCGTCAAGGCGCGTCGCGGTCTGCTCGTCCTGGGCGCTGCGCTGGTGGCGCTGGTGGCCTGGGAGACCGCCCAGCGGGGCCTGGTCGGTCGTCCGCCCGGCGCGGAGACCGCGTGGGACGAGCTGATGCCGTTGCTGGGACTGATCGTGCTGCTGGCCGCCGGAGCGAGGGTCGCCCTGCGGCTCCCCGCCCGCCGGCCGACCGCCCGCCACCATGCGTAGCGACCTCGGCTCCGGACCACTGATCCGCGCCGGGTTCCAGGACGTCGCGCGCGGCCCAGGAGGGGCTGGTCGCCCTCGGCGACCATGCGGCCGCGCTGCTCGCGCCACTGGCCGGGTCGCGCGGACCCGGACCTGGCGCTGCGCGTCGCTGGTCGCGCCTGGTCGAGGCCACCGACGACCCGGACCGCCACCCTGGTCGAGCTCAGCGAGGACGAGGGCACCACCATGCGCCTGGTCGCGGTGCTGGGGGCCAGCGAGGCGTCTGGGCGACCACCTGGTCCGCCACCCCGAGCAGTGGCGCGAGCTGGCCGACTCCCGCCTGCGGCTGCACCCGGCCCGGCGGCCTGGTGGCTGCGCGCCCAGCTGCTGGAGGCAGTGGGTGCGGACCCCGAGGACCCGGAGCCGGTCGTCGCGCCTCGACGACGCCGTCGGCCGTCGACGCGCTGCGGGTGGAGTACCGCCGGCTCCTGCTCCGCCTGGCCGCCCGCGACCTCGCCCACCACCAGGGTGTCGACGACCTGGCCGCCGAGCTCTCCGACCTGGCGGCCGGCACCCTGGACGCCGCACTGGCGGTCGCCCGGGCCAGGGTCGGCGAGGACGCCGCGACGGTGCGGCTGGCGGTGGTCGCGATGGGCAAGTGCGGCGGGCACGAGCTCAACTACGTCTCCGACGTCGACGTGATCTTCGTGCACGAGCCGCGTCCCGGGGGTCGACGAGGTGGCCGCCACCCGGGCCGCGACCCAGCTGGCCTCGCACCTGATGAAGGTCTGCTCCGAGACCACCCGCGAGGGCACCATCTGGCCGGTCGACGCGGCGCTGCGGCCCGAGGGCAAGGCCGGCCCGCTGGTCGCGGACCCTGGCCAGCCACCAGGGCTACTACGAGCGCTGGGCCAAGACCTGGGAGTTCCAGGCGCTGCTCAAGGCCCGCCCGGTCGCCGGCGACCTCGAGCTCGGCCGGCGGTTCGTCGACGCTGGTCGCCCCGCTGGTGTGGTCGGTCGCCGAGCGCGAGGGGTTCGTCGCCGACGTGCAGGCCATGCGCCGACGGGTGCTCGACCACATCCCGTCCAAGGACGCCGAGCGACAGCTCAAGCTGGGCTCCGGTGGGCTGCGCGACGTCGAGTTCGCCGTCCAGCTGCTCCAGCTCGTGCACGGCCGCGCGGACTCCTCGCTGCGGGTGCCCGACCACCCTGAGCGCCCTGGCCGAGCTCACCCGGGGCGGCTACGTCGGGCGCGAGGACGGGGAGACGCTGCACCAGGCGTACTCGCTTCCTGCGCACGCTCGAGCACCGGATCCAGCTCTTCCGGCTCCAGCGGATCCAGGTCGTGCCCACCGACGAGAGCCGACCTGCGCCGGCTCGGACGGTCACTGGGGTTCACCGAAGGAGCCGCTCGGAGCGGCTGGAGAAGACCTGGCGCTACCACCGGCGCGAGGTCCGCCGGCTGCACGAGAAGCTCTTCTACCGCCCGCTGCTCGAGGCGGTCGCCCGGATCCCCGGCTCGGACGCCCGCCTCACCACGGCCCAGGCGCAGGAGCGGCTGGCCGCCCTGGGCTACGCCGACCCGCAGGCGGCGCTGCGCCACCTGGAGGCGCTGACCAGCGGGGTCTCCCGGTCCTCCTCGATCCAGCGGACGCTGCTGCCGGTGATGCTCCAGTGGTTCGCCGACTCGCCCGACCCGGACGCGGGCCTCTTCGGCTTCCGCCGGATCAGCGAGTCGCTGGGGGACAGCCCCTGGTACCTGCAGTCACCTGCGCGACGAGGGGCAGGTCGCCTTCCGGCTGGCCCGGCGTGCTGTCGACCTCGGCCTACGCCACCGACCTGCTGGAGCGCGAGCCGCAGGGGGTGCGGATGCTCGGCCGGAGACCTGCGGCCCCTGACCGCGGAGACCGCTGACCGCCGAGATGCTCGCGACCGCCGGCCGCCAGGGCACGCCCGGAGGACGCGGTCCGGGCGGTCCGGGCGATCCGGCGCCGCGAGCTGCTCCGGATCGCGGTGGGCGACCTGCTCGGCGAGATCGACGTCGCCGACGTGGGCCGCGCCCTGGGCCGGCTCACCGACGCCACGCTGGAGGCGACGCTCGCGGTGGCTGCCGCGCCAGGGGTGCGAGCAGCGCGGGCTGGCGGAGCCCGCCCGCCCGGATGGCAGTCGTGGCCATGGGCCGGTACGGCGGCTTCGAGCTCTCCTACGGCAGCGACGCCGACGTGATGTTCGTCTACGAGCCCGTGCCGGGGCGCCGACGCGCGGGACGGCGGCGGTCTGGGCCCAGGGCGTCGCCAACGAGATCCGGCGGCTGCTGGCGCTGCCCGGCTACCGACCCCGCCGCTCGAGGTGGACGCGGGCCTGCGCCCCGAGGGCCGGCAGGGCCCGCTGGTGCGGACGCTGGACTCCTACGCCGCCTACTACGCCAAGTGGTCGCAGGTCTGGGAGGCACAGGCGCTGCTGCGGGCCGACGCGGTGGTGGGGGACCGGGACCTGCGCGACCGGTTCACCGCCCTGATCGACCCGCTGCGGTTCCCCGCCGGACGGGCTCGGCGACGACGACGTGCTGGAGGTACGACGGATCAAGGCCCGGGTCGACGCGGAGCGGCTGCCCCGTGGCGCCGACCCGCGGACCCACCTCAAGCTGGGCCGCGGCGGGCTCGCCGACATCGAGTGGACCGTCCAGCTGCTGCAGCTGCAGTACGCCGGGACGGAGCCGACGCTGCGGACCCCCGAGACGCTCAAGGCGCTCGAGGCGGCCCGCGACGCGGGCCTGCTCACCGCCGGAGGACGCGGAGACGCTGCTCGCCGACCTGGCGGCTGGTCAGCCGGGTGCGCAACGCCGCGACGCTGGTGCGGGGCCGGCCGGTCGACCAGATCCCGCAGGACGCGCGGGAGAAGGCGGCGCTGACCAGCGTCCTGGGCTACGAGCCGGGGGAGTCCGACCGGATGGTCAACGACTACCTGCGGGCCACCCGGCACGCCCACGCGGTGGTCGAGCGGGTCTTCTGGGGCTGAGCCCTGAGGGGGTGCCGGCTCGCTCGGTCAGTCGCGGTCCTGCGGGCCGCGCGCAGCGCCCGCCAGGCACCGGTCGACCACGCGGCCCACGCCACCAGCAGCGGCTGGAAGAAGAGCCGGACGAACCGCTTGCGGTCCGTGTCGAGCCCGAACGCGTCGGTGCCCTCGGCGTACTGGGCGATGTTGCCGGGGAAGATGACCACGAAGAACGTGGCGGTCGCGAGACCGACGGCGACCCGCGGCTTCTCCAGGGCGAGCAGCCCGAGCCCGAGGCCGACCTCGGCGACGCCGGAGACCACCACCACCACGTCGGGGTCGACGGGGAACCAGTCGGGCACCTGTGCCTGGAACTCGTCCCGGGCGGTGGTCAGGTGGGAGACGCCGGCGAAGGTCAGCATCGCGCCGAGCAGCCGGCGTCCCCACCGACGGGTGGTGGTGGTCTCGCGGGGCGGGGCGGGTGACCGCCCGTCGTACGAGATCGAGCACGGCGGCCTCCTAGGCGTGGGCACCCGGTCGTCCGGGTGCAGGCAGCCTAGCGACGCGTCCCCAGCCTCAGGCCGGCCTCGAGGCCGGCCGGGGGACGACCTCGGACCGCGGCGGCGCGTCGCCCCGGTCGATCGCGCTGTCGTGGCTGGCCTTGACCTGGTCGAGCAGCTCCATCAGCGGACGCTCCTGGCGGGCCTTCTCCTGGTACTTCGGGCCGAGCTGGCGGATCTGCTCACGCTCGGCCTCCAGCGCCCGGTAGATCCGCTCGCGCTCGGCCGGGTCGTCGGGTGTACTCGGAGTCCAGGTAGCCGCTGGCGTGCCGACGCGCGTTGGTGATCGGCGGTCTGGGCCTTGCCGGCCGGGCTGACCAGCGAGGCGATCACGGTGATCGACCAGGACGCCGATGATCACGCTCAGCGAGAGGCCGGTGCTGATCTCGACGACCTCGACGTGCTCGCCGTCGTTGATGAACGGCAGGTTGTTCTCGTGCAGCGCGTGCAGGATCAGCTTCACGCCGATGAAGGCGAGGATCGCCGCCAGGCCGTAGGAGAGGTAGATGAGGCGGTCGAGCAGGCCGTCGATCAGGAAGTAGAGCTGGCGCAGGCCCAGCAGCGAGAACGCCGTCGCGGTGAAGACGATGAAGGTGTTCTGGGTGAGGCCGAAGATGGCCGGGATCGAGTCGAGGGCGAAGAGGATGTCCGTGCCGCCGATGGCCACCATGACCAGCAGCATCGGGGTCAGGACCTTCTTGCCGTTCTCGATGGTGAACAGCTTGTCGCCGTCGTAGTGGTCGGTGGTGTGGAAGACGCTGCTTGGCGAGCCGGATGATGAAGTTGTTGGCCTCGTCCTCCTCGCTGTCCTCGGGCTTGAGCAGGTTGCCGGCGGTGAGCAGCAGGATCAGGCCGAAGAGGTAGAAGATCCAGGCGAACGAGTTGATCAGCGCGGCGCCCAGGAAGATGAAGCCGGTGCGGGCGATCAGCGCGAAGACGATGCCGAAGAGCAGGACCTTCTGCTGGTCCTCGCGGGGCACCCGGAAGCTCGCCATGATGATCAGGAAGACGAACAGGTTGTCGACCGACAGCGCCTTCTCGGTGATGTAGCCGGCGAAGTACTCCGAGCCGACCGTGCCGCCGCCGAAGACCAGCACGCCGAACGCCGAAGACGATGGCGATGCCGACGTAGATGGCCGACCAGATGGCCGCCTCCTTCAGCGTCGGCACGTGGGCCTTGCGGACGTGGAAGAAGAAGTCGAAGGCCAACAGCCCCAGGATGGCGACGATGGTCACGCCCCAGATCACTGGGCTCACGTCCATGGATACAGCTCCTCTTGATCAGGTCGGGCGATTCGTTGATTCTCGCAGATCCCCGGTGGGGCCTCCGCGCCGACATCAACGACCGGGGTCGCGCGAGACGTCCCATTGCGTGAGCAAGTTCTTGTGGGTGACACCCGTCACATGCTCTGCTGCGCTTCATCTGCACGGGGGTGACAGAAAAGAGAAGAGATCGTGACATTGAGTGGCCTGTTCGCCCGGCTCGGCGCCGTGGCAGCCCTGACCCTGGTGACGCTGGTCCCAGGGCCCGCTCAGGCGGAGGAGTCCATCCCGCCCTTCTACCAGGCGCCCGCGACGCTCCCCGCAGCCAACGGCGACCTGATCCGCAGCGAGAACCTCGACATCCTGATCAACCCGTCCAAGCTGTTCGGGGTGCAGTCCACCGCCACCCGGGTGCTCTACCGGTCCACGGATCGCACCGGCGCCCCGATGGCCGTCTCCGGCTCGGTGATCGTCCCGAAGAAGGCCTGGGCCGGGCCGGGTCTTCGCCCGGTGATCGGCTACGCCGTCGGCACCCAGGGGATCGGTGACAGCTGCGCCCCGTCGCGGCTCTTCAGCGAGCTGCTGGAGTACGAGTCGATCTTCATGTCGGGTCTCCTGGCCCGCGGCTACGCCATCGCGATGACCGACTACGAGGGCCTCGGCACCGCCGGGCCGCACACCTACATGGACCGCAAGTCCCAGGGGCACGCGGTGCTGGACATCGTCCGGGCCGCCCAGCGGCTGCCCGGCAGCGGGCTCTCGACCGCCAACCCGGTGGCGTTCTACGGCTACTCGCAGGGCGGAGCCGGGGCAGCGTCCGCCGCAGAGCTCGCCGGGTCGTACGCCCCCGAGCTGAAGGTGAAGGGCACCGTCGCCGGCGCCGTCCCGGCCGACCTGCGGGCGCTGCCCGGCGCGATCGACGGCAGTCTCTACTCCGAGTTCACCTGGTACGCGATCGCCGGGCTCTCGGCCAGCTACGGCCTCGACATCACCACCTACCTCAACGCGGACGGCAAGGAGATGTTCGCGCAGATGCAGGACAACTGCGTCTTCGACCTGTTCGGCTCGGCGTTCACCCAGTCGTCGGACTACACCGCGGACGGCGCCTCGCTCGGGGAGCTGATCGAGCGCGAGCCGTTCCGCACGATGATCGACGACCAGCGGATCGGGCGGATCCGCCCCAGCGCGCCGGTGCTGCTGACCCACAGCCTGCTCGACGACATCGTGCCGCACCGGGTCGGCAAGCAGCTGGCCCGCGACTGGTGCGACCGGGGTGCCTCGGTCCGGCTGAGCACCAACGCCACGCCGCTGCACGTGGGCGGGATGCTCAACAACGCCACCGAGGTCTACGGGTTCCTGGAGGCCCGGTTCGCCGGCCTGCCGGCCACCTCCTCCTGCTGGCGGCTCTGAGGGACGGCAGGCGGCCACGCCGTACCCTCGCCGGATGGAACGGCTTCGGGTAGGGGTGGCAGGGACGTCGCACTGGGCGCGTGAGGTGCACGCCCCGGGCGTGGCCGCCGCCGAGCACGTCGACCTGGTCGCGGTGTGGGGGCGCGACCCCGGGCGGCGCGGGGAACTGGCACGACAGCACGGCGTGGCCGCCTGCACCTCCTTCGAGGAGCTGGTCGACCGGGTCGACGTGGTGACCTTCGCCGTGCCGCCGCAGGTGCAGCCCGGCCTCGCGGTGGTGGCCGCGCGAGCCGGGAGGCACCTGCTCCTGGAGAAACCGGTCGCCATCTCGGTGCGCGAGGCCCGTGCCGTGCAGGAGGCGCTGGGTGAGGGAGGTGGGCGGGCGATGGTCTTCTTCACCCGTCGGCTCGTGCCGGAGGTCGAGCGGTTCGTCGAGCAGGCCCGTGGCCGGGAGTGGAGCCGGGCCACGGTCCGTGCCCACAGCGACGTGATGGTCACGGAGTCGCCGTACCGGGACTCGCAGTGGCGTGGCGGGCCACTGGCTGCCCTGTGGGACCTGGCGCCGCACGCGCTCTCGGTGCTGGTCCCCGTGCTGGGTCCGGTCCGGCAGGTCACCGCGGCGCAGCAGGGACGGACCGTGGTGCTGACCGTCCAGCACGCCGGCGGCGCGCAGGCCGAGATCTCGGTGTCGTTGCACGCCGACAGCCCGGCGGACGAGATCCGGCTGGCATGCCGACGGCTCCGAGGCGGCCCTCCTCGCACCCACCTACGACGGGAGAGCGGCCTTCGTCCGTGCCCTGGACCGGTTGGGGGCGCTGGTCCGGGACCCGGACCGCGAGGATGCGCTCTCCCTCGACCTCGGAGTCGAGGTCACCCGGGTGCTGGAGGCGGCCGAGCAGTCCCTGCTCGGTTCCGGGGCCTGAGGGGTCCCGTCGCCGTGCGCGTCGGGGCAGGTGATCTACATTCGGCTCCCGTGAGCGCACAGGCACCTTCCGCCGTCATCCTGGTCCGAGCCGAGAGGTTCGTGCCCAACCCGGCGACCGCCGCCGACAACGCGTTCCAGGCCGAGGTGCCGGCCGACCAGCCGGACGAGCTCACCTCGGCCCGGGCCCTGGCCGAGATGGACCTCCTGGCCGACGCGCTGCGCGAGCGTCGGCGTGCGGGTGCACGTCTTCGCCGACCCGGACCACACCCGGCCCGACAGTGTCTTCCCCAACAACTGGCTCTCCACCCACGCGGGCGGCAGCGTCGCGGTCTACCCGATGTACGCCTCGAACCGGCGGCACGAGCGCCGGGCCGACGTGCTGGAGATGCTCAAGTCCGAGTACCGGGTGCAGACGATCGTCGACTACTCCGGCCTCGAGCCCGACGGGATCTTCCTGGAGGGCACGGGCGCGATGGTGCTCGACCACGTCTCCCGGGTCGCCTACACCGCGCGCAGCCACCGCGCCGACACCCACGTGCTGGAGCGGTTCTGCACGGACTTCGGCTACGAGCCGATGGCCTTCGACGCGGTGGACTCCGCGGGCGTGCCGGTCTACCACACCAACGTGATCGGCTGCGTCGGCACCGAGGTCGCGCTCTTCGCGCTGGAGATGATCCCGGACGAGCAGCGGCGCGAGGAGGTCCGCGAGCGGCTCTCGGTCAACGGCCGCCAGGTCGTCGAGCTCACCGAGGCGCAGGTGCGCGAGTTCGCCGGCAACGCCGTGGAGCTCTGCGGTCGTACGCCGCAGGGGCGCCGCCGCTACGTGATGGCGATGTCGGAGCGGGCCCGGCGCAGCCTGCGCCCCGACCAGGTCGCGGCGATCGAGGAGTCGTGCGAGATCGTCGCGGTCGACATCCCGACGATCGAGCTGGCCGGCGGGTCGGTGCGGTGCATGATCGCCGGGGTCCACCTGGACCGCCGGCCGGCCTCGCGGGCACGAGCTCACCGAGGCGGTGGAGGCGATCAACGAGGACGCCCCGGCCACCGCCGACGGCCAGGACGTCGCGATGGCGGAGGTGTGAGCGTGACCGCGACGGTGGCGGCCGGACCCCCGCGAGCACCGACGCGGCGCACCGGGCCGATCATCCTGGTGCTCGCGCTGTGCGGCACCGCGGTCTCGCTGATGCAGACCCTGGTCGTCCCGCTGCTCCCGGACTTCCCGCGACTGCTGGACACCAGCACGGACAACGTCTCGTGGCTGGTCACGGTCACCCTGCTGACCTCCGCGGTCGCCACCCCGATCCTGTCCAAGCTGGCCGACATGTACGGCAAGCGCCGGATGATCGTGGTCTCCCTGCGTCGCGCTCCTCGCGGGGTCGCTGCTCGGGGCCGCCAGTGACTCCCTCACGGTGCTGATCGTCGCCCGGGCCCTGCAGGGGTTCGCCCCCGCGCTGATCCCGATCGGCATCTCCACGATGCGCGACGCGCTCCCGCCGGAGCGGATCGGTGGCGCGGTCGCCCTGATGAGCACCACGCTCGGCATCGGCGGGGCGGTCGGGCTGCCGCTGTCCGGGGTCATCTACGAGGCTTTCGGCTGGCAGGCCGTCTTCTGGGGATCGGTGGCGATGTCGCTGCTGATGATCGCCCTCGTGCTGGCCGTCGTCCCCGAGTCGACGGTCCGGGCGCCGGGCGCCTTCGACTGGGTCGGCGCGGTGCTCATGTCGGTCGCGCTCACCTCGCTCCTGCTCGCGATCTCCAAGGGTGGTCAGTGGGGCTGGACCTCGCAGTGGACGCTGCTCTCGTTCGTGCTCGCGGTCCTGGTCTTCGGCGTCTGGGTGCCGTGGGAGCTGCGGACCGGCCAGCCGCTGGTGGACCTGCGGACCTCGGTACGGCGCCCGGTGCTGCTGACCAACGTCGCCTCCCTGCTGGCGGGCTTCGCGATGTTCGCCAACCTGCTGGTGGCGGTGCAACAGCTGCAGTTCCCCGAGTCCAGCGGCGTCGGGTTCGGGCTCGGCGTGACCGAGGCCGGCCTGGCGATGCTGCCCGGCGGCGTGCTGATGATCATGGTCTCGCCCTTCTCGGCCTCGGTCACCCGCCGGTTCGGCGCGCGCACCACCCTGGTCGCGGGCCTGTCGGTCACCGGAGTGGGCTACCTGTTCCGGGTGCTGTTCGACGCCACGGTGCTCCAGCTGCTGGTCGGAGTGGGTGTGGTCTCGGTGGGGATCGCCGTCTCCTTCGCCGCGATGCCCGTGCTGATCATGCAGTCGGTGCCGATCACCGAGACCGCGGCCGCCAACGGTCTCAACACGGTGGTGCGTGCGCTGGGCACCTCGACCTGCTCGGCGACGGTCGCGGCGGTGCTCGCGGCCGGCACGGTCACCGTCGGGGGCCAGGTCTTCCCCAGCGAGGGGGCGCTGCACGCCACCAGCTGGCTGGCTGCGACAGCGGCGTTCCTGGGGGCCGGCGTCGCGTTCCTGATCCCCGCCAGGGTCGCGCCCGCGGTGGCCCCGGCCGCCGACCTGGCGTCGGGAGCCGAGCCGACGGGGCGTCGCGACGTCGTACGCCGCGGCGAGGCGGGCGCGGAGGTCGTGGTCCGAGGCCGCGTCTGCCAGTCCGACGGCCGTCCGGCCCGGCTCGCGGTGGTCTCGGTGCTGGAGCGCACCGGCCGCCAGGTCGACTGGGCGCGCGCCGACAACGACGGACGCTGGTCGGTCGTGCTCCCGGCAGCGGGGGAGTACCTGGTGATCTGTGCCGCGGAGGGCTGGGCGCCGCGGGCCGAGCTGCGCCACCTCGACCCGGCCCAGGCCGCCTCGATCACCCTGGAGGAGCGGCTGACGGTCGCCGGCGTGGTCTCGCGCGGCGGTTGGCAGGTGGAGGGTGCGTTGGTGGTCCTCACCGACGCCTCGGGGGAGTCGGTCAGCGCCAGCCGGACCGACGAGCAGGGTCACTACGAGCTGCCCCTGCCCCCGCTGGGGCGCTACATCCTGACCGCGCTCGACCCCGAGTCCGGGATCGCGCAGTCCGAGGAAGTAGTGGTGAGCGCGCAGCGGCGCCGCTTCCACGTGGTGATGCCGGAGGCTCCCGCGGAGCTCGACCTCACGCCAGGGCCAGGAACAGCTTCTCCATCTTCTTGACGTCCACGTCCTCCAGGCCCTCGTCGCTGTCCTGCAGGCACTGCTGCAGGCCGGTCGCCACGATCGCGTAGCCCGCCCGGGAGAGCGCCTTGTTGACCGCCGCGAGCTGGGTCAGCACCGACTCGCAGTCCGAGCCCTCCTCCATCATCCGGATGACGCTGCCGAGGTGACCGTGGGCGCGCTTCATCCGCGTGATGATCGCCTTGATGTCGGTCGGTTCCAGGTCCATGGGGGCTTTCTCTCCTGCGCAGCGGTGTGTCTCAGCGGCCCGGCGGACGGGCTACGGCCAACTGTACAACCCCCCTGGGGGATGTGTTACGTTCCGCTCCGATAACCCCCCGGGGGGATATCCGACTCTCCCTTGCCGACATCGAACGGATCCTCATGCACACCATGCCGTCCTCGCGGGACGGGGCCGACCAGCCCACCGCGAACCGCGGACGCCCGACCTCCGGACCCGGACCCCTGGGCCGGCTCGGGGTCTGGGTCACCCGTCACGCACGCCTGGTCACCGTGGTCTGGCTGCTGGCCGTCGTCGGCCTGGGCGCGTTCGCGCCCCAGGTCGAGAAGAACCTCTCCGGGGCCGGCTGGCAGGCCGACGGGTCGGAGTCGGTGACGGCGCGCGAGCTGGCCCAGGAGCACTTCGGCGGCAACGCCTCCTCGGCGATCCAGGTCGTCGTCCGCTCGACCGACGGACCGGTCACCCGCGGCGAGGGCAAGCAGGTCCTGACGGAGGTGACCCGGGTGCTCGAGCAGGAGCCGCGGATCGCCGACGTCCTGGCACCGGTGCCGGGCGCCACCCTCAGCCAGGACGGGTCGACCGCGATCGTCCTGGCCGGGGCGGGCGCGGACACCAACGAGATGGTCAGGGTCGCCACCGAGATCAAGGCCGGCCTCCAGGACCTCTCCACCGACGACGTGCAGGTCAACCCCACCGGGTCCTCCCTGTTGTGGAGCGACTTCAACGAGGCCAACCTCGACGCGATGCTCACGTCCGAGATGATGTCCTGGCCGGTGACGCTGGGGATCCTGGTGCTGGCGTTCGGTGCGCTGGTGGCCGCGGGGCTCCCGCTGCTGCTCACCCTCGCCGGGCTGGTCGCCTCAGCGGGCTCGCTGGTGCTGATCAACGAGCTGATCCCGGTCTCCATCTGGGCGATGAACTTCGCGATGATGTTCGCGCTGGCGCTGGGCATCGACTACGCGCTGTTCGTGGTGGTCCGCTACCGCGCCGCCCGGGCGGCGCGACGCGCGGCCAGCCGGGAGGCCGGACGCGAGGACTCCCTCGACGACCGGCGCGCGGCGGTGGCCGAGACGATGGACACCGCCGGCAAGGCGGTGCTGCTCTCCGGGCTGACCGTCCTGGTCTCCCTCTCCGCGGTGATGATCGTGCCGTCGCCCTCCTTCCGCTCGATGGCCGGCGGGATCATGCTCTCGGTGGTCTTCGTGCTCGGCGCGACCCTCACGCTGCTGCCCCTGGTGCTGTTCAAGCTCGACGACCGGATCAACAAGGTCGCGCTGCCGTGGTCGCGCTCCCAGGAGCACCGTTCGCCGAAGTTCGCAGCCTGGGGCGAGCGGCTCTGGAAGCGCCCCCTGGTCTGGGGCCTGGCCTCGGTCGCCATCCTGCTGGCGCTGGCCGCCCCGATCGTCGGCCTCGACACCGCCATGCCGTCGATCAAGGTCCTGCCGGAGGACGCCTCGGCGCGCGTCGGCTACGACATCGTCCAGGAGTCGTTCGGCGAGGGCGCGCCGGGCACGCTCCAGGTGGTGGTGGACGCCGACGAGGCCGCCGAGGCCGCCGAGGTGCTGCGCGCCGACGAAGGCATCGCCGGCGCCATGCCGCCGATGCCGGCCGGCGACGAGAGCGGTCTGGTGATGGTGCAGGCGGTGCCCACGGTCGACCCGTCGGACCCGGCGCTGGGGGAGACGGTGGACCGCCTGCGCGGCGACCTTCCCGACTCGGCGCTGGTCGGGGGCGCTCCGGTGGAGAACCTCGATCTCAAGTCCCAGCTGGACGAGTCCACGCCGTGGGTGATCGGCATCGTCCTGGTCCTCGGCTTCCTGCTGCTGCTGATCGCGCTGCAGGCGCCGCTGATCTCGCTCCTCGGCACCCTGGCCAGCCTGCTCTCCACCGCGGCCGCCTTCGGTGTGGCCCGGTTGATCTTCCAGGAGGGGTACGGCGCCGACCTGCTCGGCTTCGAGTCCCAGGGGTTCCTCGACGCGTGGGCGCCGGTGTTCTTCTTCGCGATGATCTTCGCGATCGCGATGGACTACACGGTCTTCCTGCTGGCCTCGGCCAAGGAGCACTACGAGCGGTCCGGTGATCCCAAGGAGGCGATGGTCGGCTCGCTGGCCCACTCCGGCCGGGTGGTCTTCGCCGCGGGCGCGGTGATGGTGGCGGTCTTCTTCACCTTCGCGCTCTCCGGGCCGATCCCGCCGAAGGAGATGGGTGTGGTCCTGGGTCTTGCCGTCCTGCTGGACGCCTTCCTGGTCCGGTTGGTGCTGCTGCCCGGTGATGCTGCGGCTGACCGGCAAGGCCGCCTGGTACGCCCCGGCGTGGCTGCGCAAGGTGCTGCCGAAGTGACGTTCGCGCACGACTAGGAGCCGGCCGGCAGGACGAGGCCCGGGACCGGCAGCCCTGGCCACCGGTGCGCCTTGCGGTTCTACTGCTGGGGACGGCCTGCCGCCGGGGACGGCCCGACGAGAGCGAGCGAGCGATGATCGTGGACGAGACGTACGAGCTGGCCAACGGCGTGCGGATCCCGGTGCTCGGTCTGGGCACCTGGTTCATCGAAGGTGCCGCTGCCGCCCAAGCGGTGCGCGACGCGGTGGAGACCGGCTACCGCAACATCGACACCGCCCAGGCCTACGGCAACGAGCGTGGGGTCGGTGAGGGGGTGCGCACCAGTGGCCTGGCCCGTCACGAGCTGTTCGTCTCCACGAAGCTGGCCGCCGAGATCAAGGAGTACGACGCGGCGGTGGCCGCGATCGACGGCTCGCTCGACGCCCTGGGGCTGGACCACATCGACCTGATGATGATCCACAGCCCCCAGCCCTGGGCCGACTTCCGGGGCGGTGACTACGCGGAGGGCAACCGGGAGGCGTGGCGCGCGCTCGAGTCGGCGTACGAGCAGGGGAAGGTGCGCGCCATCGGGGTGTCCAACTTCAGGCAGGGCGACCTGGAGAACATCTTCGCCGCCTGCGACGTGGTGCCTCAGGTCAACCAGGTGCTGGTGCACGCCGGCAACACGCCCTCCGAGCTGCTCGCCTTCTGCGCGGCCCGGGACATCGTGGTGGAGGCGTACTCGCCGATCGGGCACGGCGCGATCCTCGCGGATCCCGAGATCGCCGCGATGGCAGGACGGTACGAGGTGAGCGTCCCGCAGCTGTGCATCCGCTACACCCTGCAGCTCGGCACGGTCTCGCTGCCGAAGACGGCCGACCCGGCGCACATGCGGAGCAACGCCCAGGTCGACTTCGTCATCTCCGAGCCGGACATGAAGTCGCTGGAGGGTCTGCGGATCAAGGACTACGGCGAGCACAGCGTGTTCCCCGTCTACTCCATGAAGTGAGAAGGACCGGAGAGGGCGGCACCCCTGTGCAGCCTCGGACGCCGGGATGTCCCTCCTCTGGTGGACGATGGCAGACGTAGGGACGTCGGAGTCGCCGTCAGCCTCCCGGCGTGGCAGTCATGGTCCGACGTACCAGGTCGTGGACCAGGGCGGCCATGCCCGACGCCTCCACGAGGCGGCGTTGGCGCCGGCTCTCCGGAGGGGCGGCGAGCATGCGTTCGAGCTCGTCCAGCGGCGCGTCGAGCCCGTCGGGCGCCAGTGACGCCCTGGCCTCCCGCAGGGCCGCAAGACCAAGCAGCCGGACTGGCTGGGACGTCCCGTCGGGACCGACCTGGGGCGCCTCGAGGCCGTAGCGCCAGGCACGGAAGTCGCTGTACTGGAGGATCTCCGCAGGAAGGTCCGGGCGTGGCTTCGTCTCGAGCGCGAACCGGGCCAGGCCCTGCACCAGGCTGGTCATCGCGGCGACGCGTGCCAGGGACCACTGCGCGTCCATGACGCGCAGCTCCAAGGTGCCGAACTTGGGGTGTGGGCGCAGGTCCCACCACACGTGCGTGTAGTCCGGGACGCCGGCGGCCGCGACCAAGGCGCCCACGGTGTCCTCGTACTGCTGGTAGGAGGTGAACGGCGGAGGCGCCGAGACCCGTGGGTAGCTGCGCAGGATCGCAGGACGCGCCGATGCCAGGCCCGAGTCCTGACCGAACCAGAAGGGGGAGGTTGCGCCGAGCGCTCGCAGCAGCGGCAGCCAGTTGCGCAGCGCCCGGTAGGCGACCATGGCGGCGTCGGAGTCAGGCAGTCCGACGTGCACCTGCAGAGAGGCGAGGGGGGTGCGGATCAAACCGGCGAGCTCGGAGGCGATCGGACCGTAGCGGGGGGACCGGCCCATGGCGAGCTGGGCCGAGTCGCCCGCGGGGTGGAGACCCGTCGCCATGGCGAGCGCGTCCGCGTCCCACACCCGTCGGCGCAGCGCCCCCAGGCACTGCGCCACGTCCTCGCCGTCCCGACACACCCGGGTGACGAGCTCCACCTCGTCGCCGTAGAGCTCGCCCGTCACGCAGCCGTGGTGATCCGAGATGGACGAGAGGGCCTCGGCCACGGGAGCGCCCGCCACGCCCAGCAGGCGGCCGTCTCGATCCACCAGCAGGAGTTCCTCCTCCGCCCCGACCGAGAACTCTGCTCCGCCCTTGAACCTCGTGGTGACGCCGGAGGGGGTCTGCGGACGCGCCTCGCCCGCCCGGGCAGGGGAGGAGGCGGCCCGGAGGCTGCGAAGGCGACGAGAGCCCGTAACGGAACGAGTGCTGGCTGTCACGTGATGACCGGTTCGATGCGCAGGGGGGACCGACCGGGATCTCGGTGGCCGCAGTCCACGCTACGCCGCGTCGACCCTGCTGTCAGGAGGCAGTGACCGAGGCAGGAGAGGCGGTGGCGCAGGACCTGCGACGGTTTCGTGGGTCCTTGATCTCGGCCGCCGCTACTCGGGGATCGGCGGTCCGACCACCTGGAGCCCGTAGCGGGGGGCGACGTCGAGCCACTTCGGGATCTCGACCTCCGGTTGTCTGCCCGTCCGGACCCGGCAGTCGCAGCTCGTCCGCCGGGAGTCCGATCTCGTCGTAGAGCGAGAAGAGGCCGCCCGGCACGGTCAGCGCGAGGAACCTCGCCGGCTCGGTGCCGAGGACCTGCTGGCGACCGGGGAGCTCCGGCCCGAGGTGAGCGTCGACGAGATCGCGACGCTGGTCTGGTCGATGAACTCGCCCGACTACTTCCTGCTCCTGACCGGGGCCGGCCGCACGCCCCGGCAGTACGCCGACCTGCTGGTCACGGTGTGGAGCCGGACCTTCCTCCTCGCCCCGGATTGACCGGTGCTCCGCCGGGGGCATTGCCAACCGGTGACCGGAGGGTCATGGTGGGAATCCACCATCCATCCGCTGCGACTCGGGCATGCAGCTTGGGGCCTGGACGCGGCGCGTTCTCGAGGAGCGCCATGACCTTCCTACGCCGTACCGCACCACCCGGATCCGGCCTGCCGGAGTCCCACCCCCGTCGGTCCTGGAGGACCGGCACTCGTCGGCGCGCCAGCGTCGCGGTCGCCGTGCTGACCGCGTGCGCCGGCGTCGCCGGCTTCTCGGCCGCCAGCCCCGCACCGGCGGAGGAGTCGCCCGAGGGCGGCTCGGACATGCCCAGGACCCTGCAAGCCGCTCCTGACACCCTGCAGACACCGTTCGAGGAGTCGGACGGGGCCGAGTGGACGACCGTGCCGCAGGCCCAGCGCTTCTGGCGAGAGCTCGACCGCAGCAGCGACCGGGTACGGGTCACCAACGTGGGGCGCAGCGTCGAGGGGCGCCCGCTCCAGCTGGTGGCAGTCGGAGACCCTGCGCCGGCCGAGCCGGCGGCAGCCGCCCAGGGATCGGTGCTGCTGTACACCTGCTCGGTGCACGGCAACGAGAACTCCGGACGCGAGGCCTGCATGCAGCTGGCCCGGGACATGTCGACCACCACCGACCCGTCGTGGCGCCGGCTCCTGCAGCGCACGACGGTCCTGTTCATCAACCTCAACCCTGACGGCTGGGCTGCGGACACCCGGCAGAACGCACAGGGTCTCGACGTCAACCGCGACTACATGGCACTGCAGTCGCCCGAGGCGCAGGCCGTGGTGAAGATCATCCGCGACTGGAAGCCCGACGTGCTCAACGACCTGCACGAGTACGGCTCCAACCCCTACTACCGCACCGACCTGCTGCAGCTGTGGCCGCGCAACAGGCAGACCGACCAGACCGTGCACGACCTGGCCAGGACGATGAGCGAGGAGTACGCCGCGGGCGAGGTGGTCGCGGCCGGCTACACCTCGGGCGAGTACGGGATCTACGTCAAGGACGGCGAGCCGTTCCTCCAGGTCGCCGGGTGACGAGCAGGGCCGGATCCTGCGCAACTACGCCGGCCTCCAGCACGTCGCGGGCATGCTCAGCGAGACGGCCAACGACCCGTTGAACGCGGCGGAGGAGGCCGACGAGTCGCTGCTCAACCGGCGACGCGTGGAGGTCAACTACCTCAGTGCCGTGGGCAGCGCCTACTTCACCCTGGAGAACCGGGAGACGCTGGCGCGGGAGACCGCGGCGGCTGCGGCCCGGGCGACGCAGGAGGGAGCGGAGCGGAGCGGGGTCGTCTACTTCGCGGGTCAGGACAACGTCCTGCCCACCTCGGGCAACGAGGTCGAGCCGGAGCCGATGTGCGGCTACCAGCTCACCCTGGAGCAGCGGGACGCGCTGCGCCAGACGCTGCGCCTGCACGGGATCACCTGGCGCAACAACCCGCAGGGTGCCTTCGTGACGATGGCGCAGGAGGACCAGCCGCTGATCCCGCTGCTGCTCGACGCGCGGTCGGAGCACCGGATCGCGGAGGCGACCCCGGTCGAGACCTGCTGAGCAGGGTTCGGCCGCGGGAGCGCACGGTCCCGGCGGTCGGTCGGCGGTCGGTCGGCGGGCGGTGGCTGCGGGGGAGGGAGCGGCTACAGCTAGAGCGAGAGGGCAGCGGAGAGCCGCGCGAGCCCGAAGTCGAAGGCGGCCTCGAGGTCGCCGTCGAGGCGGAACGCGCCGGCAAGCTCCATCGTGATGAACCCGGTGGCCCAGGCGGTGAGGAGCCGGGCGGCGTCCAGGGCCTGCGCGGGCCCCACCAGGCGGGCGGCGACGCCCAGCACCGGCGCGCTCACCCGGGAGAGCGACTCCGGGTCGGCGGCGGCCGAGAGGAGCAGCCGGAAGCCCTCGGGGCGCTGGTGCGCGAAGGCGCGGTAGGCGCGGGCGACCTGCTCCAGGGTCTCGTCGGAGGAAGGCTGTCCGCGAGCCGGTCGGCAGTGGCGGTCGCCACGAGCCGAGCAGCGCCTCGCGGTCGCGGACGCGCTTGTAGAGCGACGGGGCCCGGACGCCGACGCGCTGGGCGACGGCCTGCATGGTCAGGCGCGGCCGGCCCCTCGGCCTCGAGCAGCTCGCCGCCGCGGCGACGATCTCGGCGAGCGACGTGCGTTCCGGTGCCGGCATCCTGCCTCCTCCTCATGGCTATTGACATTAGCCATGATGGCTAAGTACCGTAGCCATGTCAACCACGCCTCCATCCCGTTCGAGGAGCCAGGACATGAAGCTCGGCCCGCACCTGCACCGGATCGGCAACGACGTCGTCGCCGCCTACCTGGTCGACACCGACGACGGGGTCACCGTCATCGACGCCGGGCTGCCCGGCCACTGGACCGAGCTGCTCGCCGAGCTGCGCCGCCATGGGCCGCACGCTCGACGACGTCCGGGGTGTCGTGCTCACCCACGGCGACAGCGACCACCTCGGCTTCGCCGAGCGGCTGCGCCGCGAGCACGGCGTACCCGTCTTCGTGCACGCCGCCGACGCCGAGCGCGCCCGCGACGGGGAAGAAGCCGAAGACCCCGATGGGCCGCGAGCGACTCGGTCGCCCTGCTCGGGCTTCCTCGGCTACGCCGTGCGCAAGGGCGGCTGGCGGACGACGTACCTGAGCGAGGTCGTCGAGGTGGCACGACGGCGAGGTGCTCGCCCTGCCGGGCGCGCCCCGCGTCGTCGGCATGCCCGGTCACTCGCCCGGGCAGCGTCGCCGTGCACGTGCCGGTCGCGGACGCGGTCTGCGTCGGCGACGCCCTCACCACCCGCACGTGCTGACCGGACGGACCGGCCTGCAGCCGGCGCCGTTCACCGACGACCCGGCCCAGGCGCTCGAGTCGCTCGGCAGGCTCGCGACCCTGCCCGGCCTGACTGCGAGACGTGGCTGCTGCCCGGGCACGGGGCTCCGTGGCGAGGCGACCTGACCACCGTGCAGGATCAGGTCCGCCGAGCCGGCGGCTGAACGCGCACCAGAGTCAGCCGGAGGGCTCTCCGCTGTCGAACTGCCGAACCCCCGAGGATCGTGCGGTGGCAGGGCGGGCCGCACCAGGACCGGATGACTCCGAAGTCGTTGAAACCTGGCCGAAATCTGACGGTGATGGACTGCTCCTCCGGCCGTCGCCACGGCGGTCCCGCACATCCCGTCTGGAGGTCCCGTGTCCCGTCCCCACGTCCTCGTGGTGCACCAGCGCACCTCTCGTCCGCACGCCCCCGACTTTCAGGCGAAGCTGGACGTGCTGAACAGCAGCGCTCTCGACGTCGTCGCGGGGCTCGGGCTCACCGCCGAGCTCTGGGCGGCCGCCGAGCACCCGCACGCGGCGACGGTGGACGCCGTGGATCGGGCGGACGTCGTCGTGGTGATGGGCGGCGAGGACGTGCACCCGAGCTGGTACGCCGGGGCGCCGGCGTACCCCGAGCAGGGACACCACGACCTCGAGGGGGACGCCGGGCAGCTGGCCGTGATCGAGCGGTGCCTGGAGCGGGGCACGCCGCTGCTGGGACTGTGCCGGGGGCACCAGCTGCTCAACGTCGCCCTCGGCGGCACCCTGGTCCAGCACCTCCCCACGGTCGACCGGCACCGGACGGCCGGCGACGACCCGTTCGTCGCGCACCACGTCCAGGTCGACGCCTCGCTGGCCGCCGACGTCGACGCCTCCCGGGCGGTCGACTGCACCCACCACCAGGCGGTCGACACGCTGGGAGGCGGGTTGGTGGTCGCGGCGCACAGCACCGACGGTGTGGTCGAGGCGGTGGTCGGGGCCGGCCGGCCGGTCACCGGGATCCAGTGGCACCCCGAGCACCCGCGGACGCGGCCGTCCAGCTGCGCGCCCTGGTGCTCCGCCTGGTCAGGCAGGCCGGGGGAGACGTGCCTCAGGTCCGCAGGATCCTGACGTGGGGTGGGCGTCCCGTCGGCGCGCCCAGCGTGGCGTAGCCGGCCAGGGCGCCGCGCTCGCTCGGACCCGGGGCCATACAGTCTGGCCATGCTGATCCGCCGTACCCTCGCCCGCACCGTCCTGCTCGAGCCGCCCGCTGGCGGGTGGTCGGCCAGGTCCCGAAGACCGGGATCATGGTGGGCGCCCCGCACACCTCCAACTGGGACTGGGTCGCCACGATGCTGATGATGTGGTCCCGCGAGGTCACGCCGACGATCCTGATCAAGCGCGAGCTGTTCAAGGGCCCGATGGGGTGGCTGCTGCGCGCCACCGGCGGTGTCCCGGTGGACCGGGACAACGCCTCGGAGGTGGTGTCGGACCTCGCCGACAACCTCACCCGGGACGAGAAGCTCGTGGTCGCCATCGCCGCCGAGGGCACCCGCACCAGGTCGGAGTACTGGAAGAGCGGGTTCTACCGGCTCGCGCAGCAGACCGGACTGCCGGTGGCCCTGGGGTTCATCGACGGGCCGACCCGCACCGTCGGCTTCGGTCCCACGGTGGAGATCACCGGCGACGTCCGCGCCGACATGGACCGGATCCGCGCCTTCTACGCCGACAAGCAGGGCCTGCGGCCCGAGCACCGCAGCGAGCCTCGGCTGCGCGAGGAGGACCTCGGCGGGCGGGACTGATCGGGACGACGCGACTCAGCGTCCCGGGGTGCCGGCGCCGAGCCGCGACGGTCGCCACGGCTCGCGCACGTGCGCCAGCCAGACCTCGTCGGGGTCGAGAGCGCGGATGAGTCGCTGTCCCTCGTCCGTCCGGCTCGTTCAGCTGGCCGAACCACACGGCTGCGTCACCACAGATCACGACCGGGCGGCCCGCGCCCGACGTCACCACCACGACCTGCGACCCGGGCGTGTGCCCCGGCGCGGGCACGAGCCGGACGCCGGGAAGCAGCTCGAGCTCCCCGTCGACTGGCACGTACTGCACTCCGGGAGCGTCCACCCACTCGCGAATCGTGTAGTCGTCCTGGCTGCGGGCGTCCTCGAGCTCACGGCGCTGCACGTAGACCGGCCGCCCGGCGAAGAGCTGGTTCCCGCCGCAGTGGTCGGCGTGCAGGTGCGTGTTGACGACCATGTCGATCCCGGCGACGTCGAGGTCCTGGTCGTCCAGCGGATAGAGGGTGGGGTGGAAGGCCTCCACCACCAGCGGGTGCAGCTCGGTCATGCCGGTGTCGACGAGGACCCGGCCCTGCGGGTGGTCGATGACGTGCACGTAGACGGGCATCACCTCGCCCTCGACCTGCAGGTCGGCCACGAGGACCGGCGTGACGGTGACGGTGCTGTCGGCCGTGGCCTCCGGCGTTCCTGACTTCTTCACCCATGATCCGAACGTGGCATTGACGGGAAAAGTTGTCAATGGTTCGGGGACCGGGTGTGGCGGCGGAGACCCGCGGGCGATGACTGCGAGCGCCACCACCCCGAGCAGCACGTAGGGCCCGAGGCCGCCACCTGGAGCGCGTGCCACGAGAGCTCCTGTCCGTCGTCGCCGGGGACGGCCCACACGACGTACGTCGCAGTGGTCGCCAGCACGGCGAGGAGCAGCAGCCGCGAGCGTTGCCAGCCGAGCACCAGCAACGGCACGCACCAGACCCAGTGGTGGGTCCACGAGATGGGCGAGACCAGGAGCCCGGTCGCGGCGATGGCCACCACCCCGCCCAGGTCGTCACCGGCGCGGCCCGTCCGGACGGCCACGACGGTCCCGCCGACCAGGACGACGAGCACGACGAGCACCATCACCGCGAGCTGCCAGCCGTCCGGGTCGCGGTCGCCGAACGCGCGGACCAACCACCCCCGCACCGACTGGTTCGACACGTTCTCGGGCCGTGCGACCCGGCGGTCGTCGAGGAGATGACGGGTCCAGAAGTCCCACGTCGCCTGCCGGTCCACCAGGGCGGAGATCGCGACCGTGAGGGCCACCGTCCCGGCCGCTGTCATCCCGGTCCGGCGCGGCCCGGCGAGCAGCAGGTAGCCGACGAAGATCGCAGGGGTCACCTTCACGCCGACGGCCAGGCCTGTGCCCACCCCTGCCCAGCGGGTGCCGCGCAGCACGGTCAGGTCGGCCAGGACGAGGGCCACGACCAGGAGGTTGACCTGGCCGAACCCGAGCGTGGACTGCACCGGCTCCATCCACACCGCGACCGCCAGCACCGCCGCCGTGCCAGTGCGGAGCCGACGGCCTCGGCGACGGGCGGCGGAGGGCGAGCTGGGTCCACCCTCTCAGCAGGACGAGGTTGGTCAGCACCGAGACCGGTCCGAGGAAGCCCCTCGGCAGGAAGGCCGTCGGGACGAACAGGAGCGCGGCGAACGGCGGGTACGTGGCGAGCCCGTGCACCCCCGGCAGTGGGCCGTAGAGGTCCCGCCCGTCCCGCAGGGCCATGCCCTCGGCGCGATAGACGCCGAGGTCGACAAAGGTGGGCTCGAGGTCGCTGTGGGCCAATCGCAGCGCGAGACAGCACCCGACGGAGAGAACGGCGAGCACCCAGGCGCTCCGCGGCGTGAGGACCGGCACCTCCACCATGCTGGCGCGCGGCATCCGGCTTCGCCGGACCCACGAGACCCGCACCGGCGGGACCTTTGACCGTGCCGCGCTCGGCGCTCGGTCCTGGCGTGCGTCGATGCCGGTGCGCTACTCCGGGATCGGTGGTCCGACCACCTGGAGCCCGTAGCGGGGAGCGACGTCGACCCACTTCGCGATCTCCACCTCCGGGGTCTGCGCGTCTGCGCCCGGCAGCCGCAGCTCGGCGGCTGGTAGACCGACCTCGTCGTAGAGCGAGAAGAGACCGCCCGGCACGGTGAGGGCGAGGAACCTCGCCGGGACGGTGCCGCGGATCCGGAAGGCGTGCGGCACCCCCGCCGGCAGGTGGATGAAGCAGCCGGTGTCGAGGGTGTAGAACTCGTCGCCGGCGCGGTAGTCCATCGTCCCCTCGAGGAGGTAGAACGCCTCGGCCTCGTGGGCGTGCACGTGCAGGGGAGTGGCGACGCCGGGCGGCTGGGTCACCATCGCCGCCCCGAGCTCACCGCCGGTCTCGGAGGCCTCGACGAGGTGCTCGAACAGCGACTGCATGGCCCAGGTTCCTCGGCCGGTCCCCGACTTGCGCATCGTCGCGGTGGTCGCCGCGGCCTTGCTCGTGGATTCGGACATCGGAGCCTCCGATCATATTCATCCGAATGAGCATCGGATGAATATTGCTACGCTAGGACCCATGTCCTCCGAGGTCAAGGCGCGCCGGTACGACGCATCCCGGCGACGGGTCGCCGCCCAGGAGACCCGTCGCCGGGTCCTCGCCGCCGCCCGCGACCTGTTCACCACCCAGGGGTACGACGCCACGTCGGTGGCCGCGGTCGCGGAGGCCTCGGGAGGTCTCCGTGGACACCGTCTACGCCTCGGTCGGCCGGAAGCCCCGGATCCTGCTGGCGGTCCACGACATGGAGCTCGCCGACGCGGACGAGCCGGTGGGTTCCGAGGAGCGTGACTACGTCAAGGAGATCCGTGTCGCGGGCATGGCCGCGGACGAAGATCGAGCTGTACGCCGCCGCCCTGGCCGCCCGGCTGCCGCGCACCGTCCCGCTGATGGGTGCGCTGCGTGCCGCGGGTGCCCGGGACCAGGCGTGCCGAGCGGCGTACGAGGAACTGTCGCAGCGGCGCGCGGCCAACATGCGGCTCTTCGCCGAGGACCTGGTGGCCACGGGGGAGCTCCGCGCGGACGTGACGGTCGACGAGATCGCCACATTGGTCTGGTCGATGAACTCGCCCGACTACTTCACCGCTGCTCGCCGAGGCCGGCCGCACGCCCCGGGAGTACGCCGACCTGCTGGTCCGGGTCTGGAGCCGGACGTTCCTCGCGGCTCCCGGGTGAGGGGAGCATTCGTGCGAGAAGAGGAGCGGCGGCGATAGCCGAGTCTGCTCTCGGGTACGGACGGATCGCCCCGACGACCTCGGGGTCGAAACATCCCCCGATGAACGGAGACCCGATGCCCCCCACGTCCCTGACCGACTCGGCCCGGCAGATGCTCGAGAAGCCGAACCCGGCCGTGATCGCGACCGTCCGCTCGGACGGTCAGCCGGTCTCGGCAGCCACCTGGTACCTGCTGCGCGAGGACCGCATCCTCGTCAACATGGACGAGGGGCGCAAGCGGCTCCAGCACCTGCGCAAGGACCCCCGGGTCTCGCTCACGGTCCTCGACGAGGGGTCGTGGTACACCCACGTCACCCTGATCGGGCACGTGGTGGAGATCTACGACGACGAGGGGCTCGCGGACATCGACGCGCTGTCCACCCACTACCAGGGCGGGCCCTACCCGCAGCGGGACCGCCCGCGGGTGAGCGCCCTGATCGAGATCGATCGCGTCCACGGCTGGGGTGCGCAGAAGAACAACGACCAGCCCGACGGCAGCCAGTGACGCCGGCGCCTCACTCGGATCCGGCCCGCGGCTCCCGGAGTCGTGCGTAGCTGTAGACGAGCAGACCGAGGGCGATGAGGCCGGATCCGATCAGGGTGGCGCCGGTTCCCCAGCCGCCGACCAGCCACCACCTCTCGTCGACGGGCCACCAGGAAGGGGCCGGGAGGCTGATGCCCCAGTAGACGCCCACCCCGATGAGCACGAGGGCGCCGATCACGGACGCCAGGATGCGCAGCCAGGTCTGGACGCTGTCGGTGGCCGTGCGCAAGGCGGCGTTCCGCACCGGTGCCAGCCGTCGCTCGGCCCACTCGTACTGGGTCGCCAACAGCGCCATTCCGGCGAACAGGGCCAGCAGGCCGGGGCCGGGCAGCACGAGCGCGGCCAGACCGGCGAGGACGAGGACCCAGCCTGCGCCCTGCAGCAGGACGTTCTTTCCGGTGTTCCTGACGCTCACTGCGGACCCCTGGTGGTTGTGGGGCGGTCGTGGGTTGCCGCGGGAAGTCCGGGCACTCGCGCCGTACGGACGAGCCTAAGGCCGATCGCCAACCCCGCTGGCTCAACGCTCGCCGGTGAGGAACACGGACTGCGCCGCCGGCCGCCTCGACGAGGCGGCCGGCGGCGAGGTCGCACTAGGCGCAGTCGTTGCAGAGATCGACGCCCGGGGACGAGCGTCGGGAGCTGTGCTGGACGAGGTAGCAGCCGGTGCAGGTGAACTCGCCGGCCTGCATCGGGGTGACCTCGATGGAGAGCGTCTCGTGCGACAGGTCCGCGCCGGGGAGCTCGTAGGACTCGGCGGTCTCCGCCTCGTCCTCGTCGACCTTCCCCGAGGTCTTGTCCTGGTCGCCAGAGGCGAGGCGTCGAGCCTCGAGGCTCTCCTCCCTCTGCTCTTCTTCGGTCTTGCGTGATGCGTCGTAATCGGTGGCCATGCGGTCCTCTCGGGTGGTCGCGGGCGCATCGTAACCGCGTACCGACCCTCGACCTGCCATCGGCGTCAGGAGCAGCCCGAAACCCCGAGCCGCAGGTGTCGTGGACCACCTTCTGCAGCCGCCTGTCTCACCTCGACCAGACCGGGGCGACCTTCCTGCGATAGTCACGCCCGAAGACCCCGACGAGGACCGTACGGACCGGCCGTGGGACCGAGTCGTCGAACGCTGCGCGTTCTTGCGGCGTCGCGCCGTCCAGCAGCCAGGTGAGGAACCGGCCGCCCCAGGCGAGGCCGCCGTCCTTGCCGAAGACGGCCGAGAGGTCGGGTGATCGTGGTTCGCCAGACGTGAAGGTCGATCACGGGCTCTCGTGGTGGAGGTGCGTGCACCGTGATTCACGGGGCTGCTCGAACGGGCGCGGCGCCGGCCGCACGGCGGAGGCAGCGCCTGGACGCGGCACGCCGTGCCGCCGAGGACGAGCCAGGGCCATCGTGTCGTGCTCCGCATCCATGGCCCAGCACCTCGGACTCACCCCGACGTGGCGGCCAGCCGATGGTGGACGAGATGGTGGTGCGCCGTCGAGGACCACCCGCCGATCCACTCGTCCGCGCGAACGCTGCTGCCCGCGGGACGCTACCGGGGCGTGCCGAAGCGGTCCAGGTCACGACGGACGGGGGACGACCGTTCATGCTCGTCTGCGGCCCGGTCATGGCACGAATGATCACCCGTCGACCGCGATCCCCGATCCGGGGTCGCCACCTGCGCCTCCGCGGCCGACGTCCCGGCGCGGATGCCCTGAAGGTGCTGGGGCACGAAGTAGGGCGAGCTGACGCTGGAAGAGCTGCTCCGACGATCGGCGTCGGGCAGCGAAGCTGACTTCCCGGCTGGTACTGGACGCGCGGCGCCGCGCACGAGGTTGCATCCGTCTCGTGGGGGTACGGCGTGAGTGTGTGCTTCTCGATGGGCGCCGACCTGACCGCCGGGGTTGTCCTGCTCCCGGTCGCTGCGGTCTGCCTGCGTGAGGTGCGCACGGTTCGGGAGCTGCCGTTCGCGTCGCTGCCGCTGCTCTTCGCCCTCCACCAGCTGACCGAGGCTCTGGTCTGGCACGGCGCGTCCGACTACGTCTCGGCCGGTGTCCAGGACGCTGCCGCGCTGGTCTACGTCCTCTTCGCCCTCCCGGTCCTGCCGCTGCTTGGTGCCGCTGGCGGTGCTGCTGCTCGAGCCGAAGGGAAGGCGGGGGCGGGTGGCGCCGTTCGTCGGGCTCGGCGCGGTGGTCGCGGCGTACCTGCTGTGGGCGGTGCTGGACGGCCCCGTCGGGGTGAAGGAGGAGCCGCACGCCCTGGTCTACGACGTCGACCTGACGTACGGGCCGATGTGGGCCGTGCTGTACATCGTGGCGGTGATCGGCCCAGCGGTGCTGTCGGGCTATCCGTCGATCGTCGCCTTCGGGCTGGTCAACCTGGTGGGGCTCACGGTCGTCGCGATCGTCTACGTCCAGGCGTTCGCGTCGCTGTGGTGCGTCTACGCGGCGCTGACGTCCGTGCTGGTCGCCGTGCACATGGTCCGGCGTCGCCGGCTGCCCGACCTTCACCGGCTCGAGGGCCATGCGTTGGCACCCACGTGAGGTGACCGTCGGCGCAGCGCCTACTCGAGGTCGAACGGGGTGCTCGCGCGCCGTTCGAGGGTCTCGGCGAGACGGTCTGAGGCATGGGCTGCCTGGCGTAGATCGTCCTCGGACCAGTCGGCCAGGAGCTCGTGGTAGACGGCGCGGGCGGTTCGTTCCGTGCGCCGGTGTCGCGCGATCCCGGTGGGCGTGGCACTCACCAGGACGGCGCGGCCGTCCCGTGGGTCGGGCGCCCGGGTCACCAGGTCGAGAGTCTCGAGCCGACGAACCTGGGTGGTCATCGTGGACCGGTCGACCTCCTGCCACTCGGCGAGCTCGGAGAGCCGCAGGGGGCCGATGTCCGTCACCCGTCCCAGCAGCCACGCATCGGTCCTGGACAGGGCCGGGTCGGTATCAGCGAGCATCGCTCTGCCGACGTCGCTGCGGGTGAGCCAGTGCGTGAACCTCGGCACCGCGCGAGCCAGTGCCGCGGCCGCCTCATCGACCGCTGACTCGCGTCGTTCGTCGTCCATACGGTGAGGGTAGTCCAACCATTTCGATGGTCGTCTCCGCAAATACACTCGAGGAACAACTAAAAGCGCGAGGAGATGATCGAGGAAATGACCGAGCAGTCCTGGGACCATCATTACGACGTCATCGTGGTCGGGAGCGGAACGGGTCTCTTCCCGTCCCTCCTGTCCGCGAAGCAGGGACTTTCCACCCTGGTCGTCGAGAAGGACAAGCTCTTCGGCGGATCGACTGCACTGTCCGGCGGCGGCATGTGGATGCCGGGCAACAGCATCGTCTTGAAGTCCGGCGCGAAGGACACCCGCAGCCGAGCCGAGACCTACCTGCGCACCGTCGTCGGTGAGGAGGCGCCTGAGGCACGCTGGCAGACCCACCTGGACTACGCCGCGAAGGCTGTCGACGCGATCCTCGCGAACACCGATCTCAAGCTCATCCACATGAAGGAGTACGCCGACTACTTCTCCGACGACCCAGGAGGCTCGGCCACCGGCCGCTCCGTCGAGCCGGCACCCTATGACCTCAACAAGCTCGGGGATGACCGGGACCTGCTCCAGGCCAGCGGCATCGCCGCCCCCATCCCGATGCCCATCACCGGTGCCGACTTCAAGTGGATGAACCTGATGACGAAGCGGCCGGACAAGGCCAGCTGGCGCATCGCGCGCCGCGTCGCCCAGGGCATCGGCGGCATGGCCCTCCGCAAGGACTACGCGGCCGGCGGCCAGGCACTCGCCGCCAGTCTCCTCGTCGGCGCTCGCAAGGCCGGCGTCCAGCTCTGGAACTCCACTCCGCTCGTCGACCTCGTCCTCGAGGGCGACAAGGTCGTCGGCATCGTCGTCGAGCGCGACGGCAAGGAGCAGAGGATCAAGGCCAACCGCGCCGTCATCCTCGCCGCAGGCGGCTTCGACCGGGATCTCGACAAGCGCCACGAGTACCAGTCCGACGGCCATCGAGGCAGGCTGGCAGTTCGGCGCCAAGGGCAACGTCGGCGACACGATCGACCTGGCCAAGAAGCACGGACTCGATCTGACCCTCCTCGACAAGACCTGGTGGTTCCCGGGACTGAAGAGCCCCGACCCGGAGAGCCCGCCGATGATGGCGCTGGCCGAGCGCTCCCTGCCCGGCACGCTCATCGTCGACGGATCCGGCCACCGGTTCTTCAACGAGTCGACGGACTACATGCGGGCCGGAGAGGCGATCCTCGGTCTGGACGACGGCGAAGCTCCCCACCTGCCCGCCTGGCTCATCTTCGACAACAAGTTCGTCAAGTCCTACGTCATGGGCGGGGTCAAGATGCCCGGAATGGGAATCCCGAAGGAGTGGTTCGACGCCGGGATCGCATTCAAGGCGAACACCATCGAGGAACTCGGCAACGACGATCGGCGTCGCCGATCTCCCCGGCGGCGTCGCGCGGTTCAACGAGCTCGCCGCCCAGGGTCAGGACGACGACTTCGGTCGCGGCAAGACCGCGTACGACCGCTACTACGGCGATCCGACGAACACGCCCAACCCGAACCTGCGCCCGCTGGCGGAGAAGGGCCCGTACTACGCCATGAAGGTCGTCCCCGGTGACCTCGGCACCTGCGGCGGCCTTCGAGCAGACGAGAACGGCACGCGTCTACAAGAACGACGGCACGAAGATGGACAACCTCTACGCGATCGGCAACGCGGCGGGCAACGTCTTCGGCGGTGTCTACCCGGGACCGGGCGCCACGATCGGCCAGGGCATCACCCTCGGTTACGCCGCGGTCGACGACATCCTCGACAGGCAGTGATCTGCTGCGCGACTAGCTGAGACGACGAGGCGCGCCCTGCACTGCTGCGGGGCGCGCCTCTTCTTTTCCGGGCATCGTCTGGTTGGGTCGACAACGACGAACGCCGCCCGCCGACCGGCAGGTCGAGGGGCGGCGTCCACCCAGAGCCTGGGGTTTCGAAACTGTTGCTGCGCAACTTCCTCGACCCACGGAGCAGGGCTCAGATGTCGTCGTACTGACTGACTCGGCCATGCTGACCCTGCGCTACGGCACGAGGGACTCCAACGGCTGCGCGATGACGCGGTCCGCGGCGGGCGCGGCGGTGTCACTCGTCGTTCCGGGGAACCCCAGGACGCTCAGGGCGCCCTGGTTGGCCACCACGACGACCTCGCTGCCGGGGTCGAGGGTCGCTCGCCTGGGCGGGGCTGACTCGGGCGATCATCTCCCCGCCGCTGTGCCGCACCGTGACCTCGACGTCGTCGCCGAGGTACGCGACGCCCTCGATCGCGCCGTCGAGCACCACGTTGTCGCCGGGTGCCACATCTCGCTTCACCGAGAGCAGCCGGCTCCGCACCGCGAGGACGGCGTCGGCACCCGCATCGACCGCGTCGCTCGGCGGCGCCGCCACCCGGTGCCCGTTCGCGAGCGCGACCACCGCACCGCCGTCCTGCGCGGACTCGACGACGCCAGGCAGGAAGTGGTCGAACCCGACGAACTGGGCGACGAAGCGCGTGGATGGCTGGGAGAAGACGTCCCGCGGCGTCCCCTGCTGGGCCACCTGACCGTCCTGAAGGACCGCGAGCCGGTCCGCGAGGCCACCGGCGTCCTCCTTGTCGTGGGTCACGTAGATCGCGGTGGCTCCGAGATGCTGCTGGAGCCGCCGGATCTCGCGCCGCATCTGCTCACGCAGGTTCGCATCGAGGCTCGAGAGCGGTTCGTCGAAGAGCAGGACCCGAGGCCGCGCCACCACCGCTCGGGCCAAGGACACCCGCTGCTGCTGGCCCCCGGAGAGCGTTCCCGGGTAGGAGTCGCGCTGGTCCCTGAGGCCCACCAGGTCGAGAGCCTCCTCGATCCGGTCCCGGGCCTCCGCACGCGGAGTGCGCCGGCGCTGCAACGGGTAGGCGACGTTCTCCCACACGGTCTTGTGCGGCCAGAGCGCGAAGTTCTGGAAGACCATCCCCAGCTGACGTCGCTCGGGCGGCACGTTGCGCTGGTCGACTGCGTCGAAGACGGCGTCGTCGCCGAACCTGATCGAACCGGAGTCGGGACTCTCGAGGCCGGCGATGCAGCGCAGGAGAGTCGTCTTGCCACAACCCGACGGACCCAGCAGGCAGACGAACTCGCCCTGCTCGACCTCGAGGTCTACGCCTTCGAGGATCCGGCGGTTCCCGAAGCTCTTGTGAACTCCGGCGATGGAAATGCTGTCCATTGACGATCTCGCTCTCAGACTCGGCGAAGCAGGGACGGCAGGACCCGGGCCGCTTGCGCGACCAGCCAGAGCGCTCCGCCGACGGTGATCAGAAGGACGGTGAAGACCAGGTACAGCGCTGCCGCCGCGCCCGTCTCGCCGTTGGTGTAGAAGGCATAGCTCGAGGAGGCGATCATCTGCGTGCCGCTCGAGCCCAGCAGCAGCGGGACGTCGAGGATCCCTGACATCGTGATCGAGACCAGCACCCAGGCGGCGACCAGGCTCGGCGCGAGGAGCCGGACGGTGACCCCGAGGAGCGCGCGGGCATGGGACGCACCACTGATGCGCGCGGCCTCCTCGAGGTGCTCGCCGACCTGGATGAGCGACCCCTCGACCGCCCGGACGGCGATCGGCATGGTGGCGACCGCCAGCCCGATGATCAGCGCCCACGACGTCCCGTAGAGTCGCGAGGCGCCCGGGGTCGTCAGGAACGACCACACGAAGGCCAGTCCGAGCACGATCCCGGGGAGCGCCAGGGGCACCCAGGAAGCGAACTGGATGACCCGGCCCACCCTGGACTTCATCCGGATGAACGCGAAGCTGACGATCAGGGCGAGCGCGACGGCCAGCAGGCCCCCGATCCCGACGACCTTGAAGGTGTTGACCACCGCCTCCATGTTGCGCGGGTCGCTCTGCAGCCGCTCGAAGTTCGCCATGGTGAAGTCGCTCGCTCCCACGTACGGCCGGAATGCCGCGAGGATGATCTGGCTGACGGGCAGCACGAACACGAGTGTGACGATGAGCGCGATGAAGCAGCCGATCGGATAGCGCAGTCGACCCGGGCGGGTCAACGTGCCCTGCAGCGACGTTCGACCACTGACGATCGCGAACCGCCGACTGCCCTGGGACACCCGGACCTGGTAGAAGACCAGGGGGACCATGATCGCGACGATCACCAGGGAGGCGGCCGACGCCGCCGCGTAGTCGGCTCCACCGACCTGCCGCAAGTAGCTGAAGATGTGGGTGGAGTAGACGTTGATGCCCCCGGGCAGTCCCAGCACCGCAGGGATGTCGAACGCCTCCAGCGCCTTCACGAACGTCAGCAGCCCTGCCGCGATGATCGCGGGTGCCAGCACCGCCAGCTCGATCCCGAAGAAGCTGCGCAGCCGCGACGAACCGGCGATGCGGGCTGCCTCCTCGAGCGAGGGATCGCGACGCTGGAACGCGGCGATGAGGACCAGGTAGGCCAGCGCCCCGGCCTTCGCCGACGTCACCAGGATCATTCCCGCCATGCTCCGGGTCTCCACGGCGGACGCGACGGAGTCGAGCCCGACGCCCTTCAGGGCGCTGCCGATCAGTCCCGACTCCCCGGCACCGAGCACGGCCCAGGCCATCGCGTACAGCACGGTGGGTGTGGCCACCAGGACCACCATGGTCGGCGTGATCGCCCACCGCAGGGGGACGTCGAGCCGGGTGCTGATGGCCGCCAGGACGATAGCCATTCCGGTCGCCAGGATGGTGACCGCGACGGCGAAACCCAGGGTGGTGGCGAGTGTGCCGTAGGTCGTCGAGTCGGTGAAGACACGCTGGTACCCGCCCAGTGTCCACCCGGTCTCCTGCCGCAGCGGTGAGGAGTGCGCCGAGCCGTAGGCAAGGATCACCAGGGGCCAGATCAAGAGCCAGCCCAGGGCGGCGAGCACGACCAGTTTTGCGAGCCTCGGCAGCCAGGGACGAACGACGTCCAGGCGGCTCGGTGGGGCGATGGTCACGATGGTCACGTCATTGCCTCTTTACCTCTCAGGCCCTACTTGAAGGTGTCCGCGATGAGCTCGATGACCTCTTGCTCGCGTCCGACGCCTGGGTAGGGAAGCGAGTTGATCTCACCCAGCGCTTCCGCACCTGGCGGAAGAGGCGCGTCCGGCATGGAGCCGAACTCGTAGGTCACCTCAGCGATCGCCGCCTGGCCGGCGTCGGAAAGCAGCCAGGACGCGAGCAAGCGTCCTGCGTTGGGGTGTGGGCTCCCGTCGACGACACCGACACCGAAGTCGAGCATGAACGAGCCGTTCTCGAGGGCCTGGAAGGCGATCGGCGCCCCCTCGTTCTGCTTCTGGACGACCGTTCCGTAGGAGGCCACCAGGCCGAGGTCGATCTCGCCGGTCACCACTGCCTGGACGACGGCCGCGATGCTCGGATAGTTGCGCGGCGCAACTCGGTCGTTCAGGTCGCTCAGCCATCCTTCGTCGATGGCTTCGGCGTCGAAGGCAGCCGCCAGCGACTGCGTCGTGCCGCCGGGCTGGGCGGGGTCGGAGGTGCCGACACGTCCTGACCACTTCTCGTCGGTGAGGTCGGCCCACGTCGTCGGCACTTCTTCCTCGGCGACCTCGTCGGTGTTGTAGATCGGGCCGTAGAGCCCCCGGGACACGACGACCCACCTGTCGTCCTCACCGATCCGCTCGGCCGGGATGTCGGCCGGCGAGGTGGGCAGGTAGGCGGCGAACAGGCCGTCCTGGGCGCGGCGCGCCACGTCGGCGACGCCCTCGTGGATGAGGTCCACATCCGGTCCGCCGGCGGCCGTCTCGGCGTCCAGCCGGGAGTCGAGCTCGGTGCCGAAGATGTCGACCTCCGTCACCGTGACGCCGGGGTAGTCCTTCTCGAACTTCTCGTACACGCCGGCGTACTGGTCCTGGGTCGGACCGTAGATGACGACTTCGCCCTCCTTCTTCGCGGCGTCGTACAGCTGCTCGATGGTCGCGTCGTCGGGCAGCGGCTCTGCCGCCGCCTCAGGTTCACCGCACGCGGCCAGGCCGAGTGCCACGGTCACCGCGAGGGACGCACCGAGTGCGGACCGCCTCGTGCGGCGCGAGCGAGGAACGACGTGGGGGGACAGCATTTGTGGCATTCCAGTCATCTTCTTCCGAGAGGTCGTACGTCGGACCGGCACGAGCGCGGGCATCAGCGCTCCTCCTCCGACACGTTGATGACGATTCGTCCGGTGACGGCTCCTGACAGAAGCTCTTGGCCGACCTCGACCGCCCGCTCGAGGGGCTCCGTGCGGGACACTGCGTCCACGACTCGCGGATCCAGGTCGCGGGCGAGGCGCTCCCAGGCGGCCTCCCGCAGCGGCATCGGCGCCATCACGGAATCGACACCCAGCAGGGCGACGCCGCGGATGATGTGCGGCAGCACGGTGGCGGGGAGCTGGATCCCGCCGGCGAGCCCACAGGCAGTCACCGCCCGTCCGTAGGCAGTGCGGGCCAGGACGTTGGCGAGGGTGGCCCCGCCCACGGTGTCGACCGCGCCCTGCCAGCTCTCCTTCTGGAGCGGCCGGCCCTCCTCCGCGAGCTCGCTGCGGTCCAGGATCTCCTCGGCGCCGAGCTGCTCGAGGTAGTCATGGCTCTCGTGGCTCCCGGTGCTGGCCACGACCCGGTAGCCGGCGGCGGCCAGGAGCGCGACGCTCACGGACCCGACCCCACCGGTGGCACCTGTCACCAGGACGCGGTCACCCGGCTCCAGACCACCGCGGGTCTCCAGGTCGAGGACGCACAGAGCCGCGGTGTAACCAGCGGTCCCGATGGCCATCGCCTGGTGCGCGGTGAAGGCCTCCGGGATCGGCTGCAGCCACGACGCGGGGATCCGCTGGTACTCCGAGAGTCCGCCCCAGTGCCTCTCGCCCAGTCCCCAGCCGTTGGCCATCACCTGGTCGCCGGGGCTCCAGCGGTCCGAGGTGGACGAGACCACAGAACCGGCCAGGTCGATCCCGGGCACGATGGGCAGCGAGCGCGCCACCTTGTTGCGGTTGCCGTCGAGCAGCAACGCGTCCTTGTAGTTCACCGAGGAGTGGCTGACGCGCACCAGCACCTCGTCGTCGGGCAGGTCAGAGAGCTGCAGCCGGCGCAGCTGCGCCTTTGCCCTGTCGCCGTCCTGCTCCACCATCACTGCATTGAACTGCTCGGTCACACCAGTCTCCTGTCGTCCGTGTCTCGGGCCCGCTGTGGGTCGGGCCTCAGGCATGTGTCGTGCTTCCTGCTCCGCGCGCCCTGTCCACGACCTGCGCCGCGACCGTGGTCCCGCCCACCAGGTCGCCGCGCCAAGCCACCATGCCGTCGGGGCGCACCAGCACCAGCCGCCTCTCGTAGACCGAGCGGGCGTCCGGTTCGTCGATGTGCTCGACCTGGAGCGGCAGGCCGCGTTCCGTGGCCGCGGCCTGGAGGAGAGCCACGTCTTCGTCGTGCTCGCCGCGCTCGCCGAAGCTGAGCAGGGTGAAACCGGCGCCGAACAGATCGAGTGTCGAGCGGCCGTCCTTCAGGACCACGTGCGGCGCGCGGTGGCCGGGCTTCGCCGTGGGCGTGTACGACGACGGGTCGTCCGGCGGAGCCACCGAGCCGTCGTCGAGGATCAGCGCGGAGTCTTCGTACCGGTAGCCGAGCGAGACCCCCTGGGAGCTCCACTGCGAGGACAGCACGTCGGCGAGATCGCGACCGATCCGCTCGCGCTCGCGCTTCCCGGCCGCGCCGGGGGCCGTGGCGCCGCGGAAGTCGACGCCGTCCACCCAGTTCCGGTAGTGCACGCTGGATATCCCGCTGTTGCGCAGCGCGACCGGACGTCGCTCGGCCGTGTACGCCTCGGCGGCCTCCGGCCCCGCCCAGCCGTCGACCAGCCCGGCGAGGATCCACCCCAGCGTGGCAGCATCTCCGATCCCGGTGTTGAGGCCGTGCCCGCCAGTGGGCGACGTCGTGTGCGCGGCGTCGCCGGCGAGGAACACCCGGCCCTGGTGGTAGGTCCGGGCCGCGCTCTCGCTGCGCCGCCATGGAACGGCGCCGAGGATGCGCAGGGGGAGATCGGAGGACCCCACGGCGGCCGCGACCGCCGCCTCGGCGTCGAACTCGTCGAGGGCGGGCTTCTCGGGGTATCCGAGGAAGGTGAACCTCCAGTACTTCTGGTAGTCCATGGAGGTGACGTTGCACCAGGTCCCGCGTTCGTCGATGAACATGAACCGCTCCGCACGACCGAACGGGTGGTGGTCCTCCAGCGACTCGATCTCGGTGATCACGCTGATCGAGTAGTCGAGCGTGCCCCCGTCGAACGGGATCCCGGCCTGTCGCCGGACGGTGCTGGCGGCGCCGTCGCAGCCCACCAGGTATGCCGCCGAGATCGTCTCGGTGCGACGGCCAGTGGCGGACATGTCGGCTACCTCGGCCGTGACGGATCCGTCCTGCTCGCGGTAGGCCACTGAGTCGGTGCGGGCGGCGCAGGTCGACCAGCCCGGTCTCGAGCGCTGCGCGCTCGAGGATCGGGTCGAAGATGAACTGTGGGCACTTCGCCGTCGTCTCAGGTGAGAGGTCCCTGGGGAGCGCGCTGATCGGCGGCACCTGCGATCTTCCGATCAGCTCTCCGCCGACCAGCGCGGTGCAGTAGACCGTGTCGCGGGGGTAGTCGGCCGGCGCACCGGCAGCGCGCACCTCGTCTGCGACTCCCCACTGGCGGCAGATCTCCATGGTGCGCTCGTTGAGCAGGCCCGCCTTCGCAGGCAGCACCCCGGTGTCGACGTCGGTGTCGTCGACGACGACCGAGGGGACACCGCGTCGCGCCAGGTCGAGGGCCAGGGCCAGCCCCACTGGACCGGCGCCGATGATGAGCACGTCGGTGTCGATGACGTCGTTCACCGCGCGACCTCCCGGGAGTCCACGCCAGCCACGAGTCGCTCGATCGTCTCCGGGGGGAGCGCGGTGGCGCTCAGCAGCTCACGGGTGTGCTCACCCGAGGGCAGGGGCGGGCCTGGGCTCGGCCGGCTCGAACCCGGACCACCGGGTCGGCACAGCCATGCTGCGGATGCGTCCCTCGGTGGGGTGGTCGACGGTGTGGAAGAACCCGACGTCGGCGAGATGCTCGTCGCCGAGAGCGGTCTCGAGAGTGTGCAACGGGACGGCGGGAATGTCGGACTCGGCGAAGGCGGCCAGCCACTCGGCCGTGGTCCGCTGCAGCAGCTCCTCACGGAGCATCACGTAGAGGTCGTCGGCGTACTCGGTGCGCGAGAGGAGACTCTCGAACCGCGGGTCGCGCTCCATCAGCTCGGACCTGCCCACGATCTTCAGGAAGCTCCGCCACTGGGCGTCGGTGTAGACGATCAGGCAGAGGAAGCCGTCCTTCGTCGCGTACGGTCGCCGCTCGCGGGTCAGGGTGCGGCGATACCCCATCGGGCCGTTCGCGGGCTCGAAGGTCTCGCCGCCGAGGTGCTCGCCCAGGGTGAACTGCACCATGGTCTCGTACATCGGGACCTCGACGAACTGGCCCTCGCCGGTGACGTCCCGGTGCCGGACCGCCGCGAGCAGCGCGATGGCCGCGTGCAGTCCGACGGCTCGGTCGTTGAAGGAGATCGGCACGTAGTGCGGCACTTCCGATCCGGCAGCCACCAGCATCGACGGCACCGCGGTCAGCCCTGGATCAGGTCGTCGTACGCAGGCCGGCCTCCGTATCGGCCGCCACTCCCGAAGCCGACCAGGCTGATCCAGATGAGGTCCGGTCTCCGCTCCCGCAGGGCTTCGTAGGTGATGCCGAGCCGGGCGAGTCCCGCCGGTCGGACGTTGGTGATCAGGACGTCGCAGTCAGCAACGATCTCGAAGACCGCAGCCACGGCGTCGGGATCCCTGAGGTCGAGCGCGACGCTCTTCTTGTTGCGGTTCAGGTGCAGGAAGATGCACCCCATCCCGGGGTTGCGCATGGGCGGTATCTGGCGGGTGGTGTCCCCGCTGGGTGCCTCCACCTTGACCACGTCCGCCCCGTAGTCCGCCAGGATCTGGGTCGCGTACGGGCCCATGATCACGGTGGTCATGTCCAAGATGCGAAGACCGGTCAGCGGGCCCTGACCGGGCGCGCTCTGGTTCATCTCAGCAGTCATCGGTCGGTTCCCACCACGAGTTCGTGAACTGTTGACGTTGTGCCGCGCGCATTCCGCGGACCCCTTCCGTGTGGAGAATGTGGTCGAACGTGCGCCCATCGGGGGCGAGGGCCTGGTGGCTCATCACCTTGGTGATCAGGTCCAGGGCGCGGCCGGCGCGGCGACCCGCCTCGCGGCCGCCGACTTCGGTGGCCGCATTGATGGCGGCCTTGTTCAGCCGGAGCGCGTCCGCCGGCACCCGTGCGATGCGCATGGCGAGCTCCTCCGACCGCTGCTCGAGCCGGCCGTTGCGGATCACTGTCAGCGCCATTCCGAACCGGACCGCGGCCTCGGCGTCGAGCAGCTCGCCACTGAAGATCAGGAACTTCGCCAGTGCCGGCCCAGCGGCCAGCGCGACCTCCACGGCTCCGGGATGGCCGAACCGCCCCTCCGGCAGCCCGAAGCGGGCGTCTTCTCCAGCCAGGACGACGTCGCACTGCAGGACGAAGGACAGTCCCGCGCCGAGGCAGTGTCCCTGGACCGCAGCGATCAGCGGCTTGGGGAAGGTGCGGACGTGGTGGTGGAACCGGTCGAGCTCGTCGGTGAACCACTTCTCGTCCATGGGGGTCGGCTGCTGGGGGAGGCCCGAGAGGTCCCCACCGGCGCAGAAGCTGGGTCCCTCGGCTGAGATCAGCACGCACCGGACCGACTCGTCATCCTCGGCGAGGTCGAGGCAGTGCTCGATCTCGGCACGACTCGACAGCGGACCGATGCCAAGGGCGTTCCGCGTGTCGGGCCGCGCCAGCACGATGCGGGCGACGCCGCTGTGGATTTCATAGGTGACGTGCTGGAGGGACCCCTGTCCAAGGGATCCCTCCGGCGTGCTCACTCGGTGGTGCACCTGACGTCCTCACGGTCGTGGAATGTGACGTAGGTCATTCCTACGGCGCGCTCGCAGACAGGGTCAATATCGACTGGCGTGATACTTTCGATAGTCAGTATCGAGGGAGTCGATAGGTGTAGGCGTGAACATCACCCTTCGTCAGCTGTCCGTCTTCGAGGCCGTGGCACGCCTCGGCTCGGTCAGCGGCGCCGCCGAAGAGCTGCACATGAGCCAGTCCGCGGCGAGCATGGCGCTGCAGAATCTCGAGAAGGCGCTCGCGGCCCGACTGTTCATCCGCGGGCACCGCCAGCTCATGCTCAGCGAGGCCGGCCGGCGGCTGCAACCGCTCGCCGCATCCATGTTGGTCGCCGCGGACGAGATGCGAACTGCGGTGGGCGAGGACAGCTCCTCGGCTCCGCTGCGGATAGGCGTGAGCCCCACCGTGGGCGACTATCTCTTCGATGACGTGAGCGGGGCCTTCATGGCCGAGAACCCCGGCGTGCGCCTGAGCATCTCGGTGCTGCCAGCGTTCGACGTGATCAGCCGCGTCGACGAGATGGCGCTCGACCTCGGCGTCGTGGAGTTCGTCTCGCTCCGACGCACGCTGGACGTGATGCCTTGGGGACGCGGGTCCCTCACCGTCTTCTGCAGCCCAGATCATCCGTTGGCGGGCCGGCGGAGCCTGTTGGCGGAGGATCTCAGCCCGTACTCATGGTGCCTCCAGCACCGGTTCGCAGACAGCCGACGCCAGTTCACCCTGGCGATGCTCAACCGCGTCGCTTCGATGGACATCGTCCTGGAGAGCGACAGCGTGAACATCATCAAGGGTGTGGTCGCGGCCGGTGATCGGCTGGGCTGCCTGCCCCGGCCGTGCCTCGAGACCGAACTGCGTGACGGGCGCTTGGTCGAGCTCGATGTCGGCGGCCTCGATCTCACCATCCCCTTCAGCCTCGTCACGCGCAAAGACTTGAGACGAAGCTCGGCGTTGAACAGCTTCGTGGAGTTCATCCTTCGGCGAGAGCCCTAGTCAGCGACCTCGGCTCCCGTATGCCGCGGCTCAACTTCGCCTGCTCCTTCGGCAGGCCTGTCCCTGCCGGCACACCGGCGTTCGGCGGCCAGCCGAGACTACGACTACACCCTGGACAAGGTCCACGAGATCAACGGCACGTGATGCACTGGGAAGCCTGAAGGTCGAGGCTCTGCCACCCAGCATCGTCGTGCGGCCGTACCTCGACTTGAACCTCGCCTCCAACTACCCACCGGCCACCTGCCACCGGCGCCGCCGGGGGTGCCGTCGGGCTCGCTCCACTTGAGGCGGTAGTGGCCTTCCCCGTCCCGTCCTCCGACGCTCCTCTTGTGCTAGAGCGAACCGTGGGGAGGTCCTCAGACAACCACTGGTGACAGCACGTGGAGCGCGGCAAGCTGTTGGCACTGCGCCCGGATGGAGTCCTCCGCGATTGCGCGAGCGCGTGGACTGGCGCCTCCCACCATCTCGGTGCGGGCCGCGGAGATCGAGGCGTGCGCATGGGCGGTCAGCTGCACCTGGAAGGCCCGGTCGAGTGCGGCGCCGTGGAGCCCAGTCCACCGCTCGGCTTCGTTCGGCCCCGGCGCCCGAGCGGCAGCCTCCGGCCGGTCCCACCTGAGGAGACCGGCCGAGATCGCCGCGAGCTGGCTGGTCTGCAGTGACAACGCCTGCCGTGCGAGGCTGCGGACGTCCTCGTCATGGCCTCGTGCCGTGGCGGCACGGCTGGCGGCCATGGCGGGTCCCAGGGCTGCCAGGGCGTGCTCCAGGTAGTGGAGGTCGACGCCGTTGCCGTCGCGTCGGGGGGCGATGTGGGCGTGGTCCGTGGGGGTGGGTTCCAGGGCGGTCATGTGGTCTTCCCTGTGGGTTGAGGCGGCTCTGGGAGGAGGGGTCGTTCGTGCGGCGGGCTCACGGCCGGGAGACGGCCGATGGCCTCGAGGTCCTGGATGACGGCCCAGGGGGTCGGGGTCCGCGGTGCCCTGAGGACGGCGAGGAGTCCGTCGACGGAGTCGGTGACGGTGAACCGTTCACCGGCCTGCTGCCGGGTGGCGTCGGGAACCTGCCCTTGGCGGCGCGCGACGAGGATTCCTTGGGCGAGTGCCTCGGCGTCGTCGGGCGCGACCAGCAGCAGCGCCCCGCAATCGGTCTCGGGCAGACCACCGTCGTCGGAGGCGACCACGCGACAGCCCGCGTGCTGAGCCTCGATGGACACGATCCCGAAGGTCTCGTGCCAGTACTGGCTGTTGGACGGCATGACGACGATGTCGTGCTCGGCCATGAGGTCGGCCATCCCCGCCGGCGTGCGTCGCGCTGGGACCACCTCGACGCCAGGGTGCGTCCGGAGCATCCGCTCGATGACCGCGCCCTGGGGCTTGTCCGAGCCCGCGGTGGTGACGGTGAAGGACCATCGGCCGTCGCTCTGGAACAGGTCGTTGTGCAGCATGGAGAGCAGGGTGTAGATGCCCTTCTCCGGGGTGAGTCGTCCCGCATAGAGCACGCGGGTGACGCCGTCCTCCCGGGCGACGCTCGGTCGGGAGGCGAAGACCGGTTCGGCGAAGGGGTAGACCACGTGGACGGTGTCGAGGCTGACGTCGAGGAAGCCCGCCCACAGTGCAGCCGCGTACCGGCTCGTGGCAATGAGCCTCCGGTCGCGGGTGCCCGCTGCTGCGGCGTGGTGGTGGCGTTCGCGCAGTGGCGGTGGGACGTGCAACATCTGGTAGGCCGGGTGACGGGTCGCCACTGGTGGGCACTCGCTCGCGAAGACCAGTGTGTCGTCGAGCCCTCCAGGTCTCCCAGCGTGGCGACGGCGAGGAAGGGTATGTCCTGGAACTCCACGCGGCCGTCGGCGTCACCGAGGCCGACGGTCACGACCCTGGCGTCGACGCCGCGGCGGTTGAGCTCGCGGACCTGGCCGACCGTGTAGTTCTCCGAGCCGCCGGTGCCGGCTGGCAGGGGGATGCCGGGTGACCAGACGAAGGAGATCACCCGGGACCAGGGGTGAGCGTGTGAGCCTTGGGAGCAGGGGATGGTGCTGTGCTGAGCGAGGTCATCTCGCCACCGCCTGACGTCGCTGCTGGCGTCAGCGCCCGGACGCCTCGAGCCGAGGCGTTCGACCTGCCACCTGCAGTGTTCTTGCGACAGTAGCCTCCTCCCGGTTGGAGGCGCATCCCGACGCCGCGCTCGGCATGGGTCACACGGGTGGGTCGGGCCTGGCAGTGGCACTCCGTCGTCGGGTCTGCTGCACGGGTGACTGTCGGGTGAGGCCGCCTGGGTGGTCGGCCTGGGCGTGCAGTCACGGGGCCGGAGTACGCCGGGGATGGCGCCCGGATCGGCCTGGTGCGACAGGTCGCAGAGGGCGGCCGGGATGCTGCCAGCGGTGGTCAACGTGGGCGGGAACGACACAGCCCCCGGCCGCCGTCCCCTCGGGTAAATCGAGGGAACGGGTGGCCGGGGGCTGAAGAACCCGCAGGTCAGAAGCCCTTTCGGGCTACTTGTCAGATGTCGTAGTACAGCTCGAACTCGTGCGGGTGCGGGCGCAGCTGGATCGGGGCGATCTCGTTGCGTCCGCTTGTAGTCGATCCAGGTGTCGATCAGGTCCGGGGTGAAGACGTCGCCCACGGTGAGGAAGTCGTGGTCGCGCTCGAGGTTGTCGAGCACGGCACCCAGCGACGTCGGGACCTGGTCGATCTCGGCCATCTCGTCCGGCGGCAGCTCGTAGATGTCCTTGTCGACCGGCGTCGGGGGCTCGATCTTGTTCTTGATGCCGTCGATGCCGGCCAGCAGCAGCGCGGAGAACGCCAGGTACGGGTTCGCCGACGGGTCGGGGCAGCGGAACTCGATGCGCTTGGCCTTGGGGTTGGACCCGGTGATCGGGATCCGCACGCAGGCCGAGCGGTTGCGCTGGGAGTAGACCAGGTTGATCGGCGCCTCGAAGCCCGGCACCAGGCGGTGGTAGGAGTTCACCGTCGGGTTGGTGAAGGCCAGCAGCGACGGGGCGTGCTTGAGGATGCCGCCGATGTAGTAGCGCGCCATGTCCGAGAGGCCGGCGTACCCGGTCTCGTCGTAGAACAGCGGCTCGCCCTCGTTCCAGATGGACTGGTGGCAGTGCATGCCGGAGCCGTTGTCGCCGAAGATCGGCTTCGGCATGAAGGTCGCGGTCTTGCCGTTGCGCCAGGCGACGTTCTTGACGATGTACTTGAACTTCATCACGTCGTCGGCGGCCTTGAGCAGCTCGTCGAACTTGTAGTTGATCTCGGCCTGGCCGGCGGTGCCGACCTCGTGGTGCGGCGCGCTCGACGTGGAGGCCCGAGCGCTCCATCTCGATCACCATCTCGTCGCGCAGCTCGCCGAAGTGGTCGTACGGGCGCGACCGGGAAGTAGCCGCCCTTGTACTTGACCTTGTAGCCGCGGTTGTTGTCCTCGGAGCCCGAGTTCCAGGCGCCGGCCTCGGAGTCGATGTGGTAGTAGCCCGCGTTGGCCTTGGTCTCGAAGCGCACGTTGTCGAAGACGTAGAACTCGGCCTCGGGGGCGAAGTACGCGGTGTCGCCGATGCCGGTGCTCGCCAGGTACGACATCGCCTTGCGGGCGATGTTGCGCGGGTCGCGGGAGTACGCCTCGCCGGTGAGCGGGTCGTGGATGAAGAAGTTCACCACCAGCGTCTTCGCCACGCGGAACGGGTCGATGTAGGCCGTGGTCGGGTCCGGGAAGAGCGACATGTCCGACTCGTGGATCGCCTGGAAGCCACGGATCGAGGAGCCGTCGAAGCTCAGGCCGTCCTCGAAGACCGACTCGTCGAACGACGAGACCGGGACCGTGAAGTGCTGCATGACACCGGGCAGGTCGCAGAAGCGCACGTCGACCATCTCGACGCGCTCGTCCTTGATGTACTTGAGCAGCTCGTCGCTGTTTGCGAACATTCGTCCTCCTTGGCCGCGCTCGGGTCACGGCCTCCACATCGGGTGAAGATCGGTGCGACTCTGCACCGGACTGTCGGTGAAACTACGCAGGCGCAGTTTCCTGACCGTATCCCGATTGTTTCAGGCAGGTAACAGATCCCCCCACGGTGGGACCCTGAACGCGCTCGATATCCTCGACGCGTGATCGACACCGCGTCCTGGGGACAGCGTCTGCTGGCTCTGCTGATCGACTGGCTGGCCTGCCAGGCGGTGGTGTGGCTCTTCCTCGGCATCGGCGGCTGGCTCGACAACGCGTACGCCGGCTTCATGACGACCGGGCTCTTCCTGGTCGAGTCGGCGGTGCTCACCGCGGTGGCCGGCGGTTCCTTCGGCCAGCTCGCCACCCGCCTGCGGGTGGTCAGGGTCGGCGCTCCCGGCGAGGCTCCGCGCCCGCTTGGGCTGCTGCAGGCCTTCCTGCGCCAGCTCCTGGTGCTGCTGGTGGTCCCGCCGTTGGTCTTCCGCCCTGACGGCCGGGGGCTGCACGACATCGCCGTGAGCTCGGCCGCGGTGAGACTGGACTCCCTGCGCGCTTCGCATCAGTAGGGTCCGAGGGTCACAGCGCCCACCGGAAGGTCACCCATGCGCCACTCCCTGTTCCTCAGGAGGGCCGCAGCAGCGGCCGCCGTCCCGCTCGTGCTGACCGCACTCGCCGCGTGCGGGTCCGAGTCGGGCGACGACGAGCCCCAGGGTGGCGGCACCGCCGTCGACGGGGGCGTGGAGCCCGGTGAGGACGTCTCGACCGAGGAGTTCGTCGACCTCGTCGCCGCGGCCGCCGAGGCGGCCACGAGTGCGCACGTCACCATGCGGGTCGACGGGTCCGCGCTGAGCTACGAGTCCGAGGGCGACATCGACTACTCGACCACGCCGCCGTCCTCACGGATGACCCTCACGGACGAGTCCATGGGGGGAGAGGTGGAGTCGATCCAGGTCGACGGGTTCAGCTACACGTTTCTCCCTGAGACGGATGGCAAGTGGCTCGAGACGGATCTCAGCGGCTTGCAGGAGGGCCTCGGTGGGCTCGGGGCGTTCGACCCCGCCACGTCCACCGACATGCTGCGCGCGGCCCTCACCTCCGTGGTCTACGTGGGCCCGGACGAGGTCGACGGCGAGGACCTGGAGCACTACACGGCCACGGTGGGGACCGAGGAGATGATGGGCGAGATGCTCGCAGACAGCTCGCTGCCCTTGCCGGACCTTCCCGACGAGCTCACCTACGACATCTGGTTCGACCAGGAGGGTCTCCAGCGCCGCCTCGAGGTGGACATGGGCGAGGGCGTCGGCACCACGACGATGACCATGTCCGACTGGGGCAAGGAGGTCCGGATCGAGAAGCCTCCGGCCGATCAGATCACCGACTCGATCCCGGGGCCCGCGATGTCTTCGCCGCCGCCGAAGAAGGGCTGACGCGGGCAGGGTGCCGGCTCGGCCACGTCATGACCGGCGCCCTGCACAGCGGCCCCGTAGGGTCGGGCCTGAACGTACCTCCAGCGAAAGGCCCACTCTCATGCGTCGCCCCCTCCGTCTGCGGCGGACTGCCGCAGCACTCGTCCTCCCGCTCGCCCTCGCCACACTCGCCGCGTGCGGGTCGGAGTCCGCTGACGAGCCGACCGGCTCGAGCGCGGCCGCGGACCCGGGCCTCGAGGCGGGCGAGGAGATGCCCGCCGAGGACTTCGTGGACATCCTCGAGGAGGCCGTCGACGCCGAGAGCGCCGCCCACGTGACGATCACGGCGGACGGCCAGTCGGGCATGGACATGGAGGGAGACATGGACTACTCCACGACCCCGCCGTCCTCCCGGATGACCATCCAGGACGACACCGCGGGCGGTGAGGTCGAGGTCATCCAGGTCGGGAAGGTCAGCTACCTCAAGGCCCCCGAGCAGGGGGACAAGTACCTGAAGATGGACATGTCCGGGCTGGACTCCCTGACGGGTGGGGGGATCGGCCTCGACCCGGGCGCCACGCTGGGCAAGATGAAGGACGCGGTCAAGACCGTCACCTACCAGGGCGCCGAGGACGTGGACGGCGAGGAGATGACGCGCTACACGCTGGTGCTGGACACCCGGAAGCTGATGGGCCCGGAGATGGCGGAGATGGCTGAGCTCGCCGAGCTTCCCGAGGAGAGCACCTACGAGATCTGGTTCGACGAGGACGGGCTCTACCGCCAGCTCGTGAGCGACCTGGGCGAGGCGGGCGGCAAGGTGACCATGAAGCTCTCCGACTGGGGCAAGGACGTCTCCATCGAGGCGCCCCCGGCCGACCAGGTCATGGAGATGCCGAAGATGCCCGAGATGCCGGAGATCCCCGAGATGCCGGAGATGCCCGAGATGCCGTCGATCACGCCGGCGCCGAAGGGCTGAGCCCCCACCCCGCACGTAGCCTGGAGAGGACAGAGCGACCAGCACGGAAAGGCCTGCCATGCGTCCTCCCACCACCCTGCGGCGGACGGCGGCCGCGCTGGTGCTCCCACTCGCGCTTGCCCCCGTGGCGGCCTGCGGAAGCGACACCGGCGACGACCAGCCAGCCGGTTCCAGCCTCGCCGCCGACCCCGGTCTCCAGGCCGGCGACGAGATGCCGCTCGAGGACTTCGCCGACATCGTCGAGGAGGCCGCAGACGCCGCCACCACGGCGCACGTCGAGGGATCGCTGGTGGCTCCCGACGAGTCCGGGAAGGTCGAGGTGGAGGGAGACGTGGACTTCGCGGCCACGTCTCCCTCGGCCCGGCTCGCCACGACCGACGATGCCGGGGACGACGAGAGTGAGCTGCTGCTCGTGGACGGTGTCGCCTACGTCGCGACGCCCCAGCTCGGGGAGAAGTACCTGAAGATCGACCTCGGAGCCCTTCCCGGGGGCTTGAGCGACAAGCTGGACGACCTGCCGATGGATCGCAAGGAGCTGGCGGACACGGTGAGCCAGGCCGTCTCCCAGGTGACCTACGAGGGCGACGACGAGGTCGACGGCGACGGCGCCGCGCGCTACACCGTCACGCTGGACACCTCGAAGATGGCGGACCACCTCGGTGGCAAGGGCGCCGGCCAGGCCGGTCAGCTGGACATCGAGGTCTGGTTCGACGAGGACGGACTGTTCCGCCAGGTCTCCACCGACGCCGGCCAGGAGACCGGCTCGCTGTCGGTGACCTTCTCCGACTGGGGCGACGACGTCTCCATCGAGCAGCCCGCCCAGGACCAGCTGATGGAGATGCCGGAGCTTCCCTCGAGCCCTGGCCTTGGCCTCGGCCAGCACTGAGCTGGCCTGATCGGTGCTCCCCGCTCGGGCGGGAGCACGGCACGGCTCAGGTCAGCGGCCGCGCAGGTTGCCGCGCATGCCCTTCATGTTGGTCGGCATCGGCCCCTTGGGCAGCGGGATGTTGGAGCGGTTGGCGTCCAGCGCCTTGAGCCGGTTGAGGATGTCGGTCATCTGCGCCGGCTTGACGTTGCGACCCAGCTTGGTGACGTGCTTGACCAGCTTGGGCAGGGGGACCTGTCCCTCCTCGCGGCCGCAGACGACCTCGAACAGCGGCGTCTCGGCGACCACGCGCTCGTGCTTGCGGCGCTCGCTGGTGAGCAGGGCCTTGATCCGGGCCGGGCTGCTGCCCTCGCCGACGAGCACGATGCCGGGAGGCCCGACGACCCGGTGCACCACGTCCTGCTGCTTGGTGAACGCGACGACGGGGTCGACCTTCCACCCGCGGCGCAGCATGCCCAGGGCGGCGGCCGCTGCGCCGGGCTGACCCTCCATCTGGCTGTACGCCGCGCGCTGGGCGCGCCGCCCGAAGACGGTCATGCCGGCGAGCAGACCGGTGAGGATGGCGCCCACCACGGCGAAGACCGTGGAGATCCACCCGTCGCCGGGCAGCAGGGAGATGACCAGGTAGCCGACCGCCGCACCCAGCACGGTCGCGCCGAGGATCCACAGACCCAGACGCGGGTCGGACTTCTTCGCCATCTGGTAGGAGCGGACCAGCTGCTTCCGACGGCTGAGGTTCTCAGGAGCGGGGGTGGACATGGTGGTGCCTTTGCTGCCGGGGCCGGTGGTGTGCCGGCCGCTGAGGTCGTGGGAGGTGGAAGCGCTCAGGCCGTCTGCACGGAGGAGCGCGCGTCCATGGCTTGACGGTACAGCCGTCCGGCACGGTAGGACGAACGGACCAGCGGACCGGAGAGCACACCGGAGAAGCCGATCTCGTCGGCCTCGTGCTTGAGCTCGACGAACTCCTCCGGCTTGACCCACCGCTCGACGGGGTGGTGCCGCACCGAGGGACGCAGGTACTGGGTGATCGTCACCAGCTCGCAGCCGGCCTCGTGCAGGTCGCGGAGCGCCTGAGAGACCTCCTCGCGGGTCTCGCCCATGCCGAGGATCAGGTTGGACTTGGTGACCAGGCCGAAGTCGCGGGCGGCGGTGAGCACGCCCAGCGACCGGTCGTAGCGGAAGGCGGGGCGGATCCGCTTGAAGATCCGCGGCACCGTCTCGACGTTGTGCGCGAGCACCTCGGGTCGGGACTCGAAGACCTCGGCGAGCAGCTCGGGCCGGCCGTTGAAGTCGGGGATGAGGTTCTCCACCCCGGTGTCCGGGTTGAGCTCGTGGATGGCCCGCACGGTCTCGGCGTAGAGCCAGGCGCCGCCGTCGGGGAGGTCGTCGCGGGCGACGCCGGTGATGGTGGCGTAGCGCAGCTCCATCTTCTGCACCGACTCCGCGACCCGGCGCGGCTCGTCCCGGTCCAGCGCCTGCGGGCGGCCGGTGTCGATCTGGCAGAAGTCGCAGCGACGGGTGCACTGGTCGCCGCCGATGAGGAAGGTCGCCTCGCGGTCCTCCCAGCACTCGAAGATGTTGGGGCAGCCGGCCTCCTGGCAGACGGTGTGCAGCCCCTCGGACTTCACCAGCCCCTGCAGCGCGCGTGTACTCCGGGCCCATCTTCGCCTTGGTCTTGATCCACTCGGGCTTGCGCTCGATCGGGGTCTCGGCGTTGCGCACCTCCAGACGCAGGAGCTTGCGACCTTCGGGCTGCGGGTTGGTCGTCGTCACGTGAGCGGACTCTACGCCGGACCGGGTTGCCGCCCCATCAGTGCTGGTCACCGACGCGGGACCGCCGGGTCAGCCGCCGGGCCTGACCAGCTCGACCCGGGGAGCGCGCCCCGGGTCGGGACGAGGGTCGTAGTCGGGCGTGGGGGTGTACGGCGCCCACGCCAGGTAGGTGCGCAGGTGCCGCTCGACCACCGGCAGCGCCTCGATGACCGGCACGTCGCGGCCCAGCTCGCGGCTCAGGGACGTGACGCCGGCGTCGGCGATCCCGCACGGCACGAACCGGCCGTACCAGTCCAGGTCGACGTCGCAGTTGAGCGAGAAGCCGTGCATGGTGACCCCGCGGCTGACCCGGATCCCGATCGCCGCGATCTTGCGCTCCGGCCCCCGGTCGTCGGCCTTCAGCCACACCCCGCTCCGCCCCGGGACCCGGGCGGTGCGGACGCCCAGGTCGGCACAGGCCGCGATCAGCGCCTCCTCGACGCGTCGTACGTAGTCGACGACCTTGACGTGGTCGGGCAGCCGCACGATCGGGTAGCCCACCAGCTGACCGGGACCGTGGAACGTGATCTTGCCGCCGCGGTCCACGTCGACGACCTTGGCCCCGCCGGGGTCGAGAGGACGCTCGTGCGGCTCGGTGCGCTTGCCGGCGGTGAAGACCGGCGGGTGCTCAAGCACCAGCACCTGGTCGGCCAGCGAGCCGTCCGCGACCTGGGCGTGCACCTCGCGCTGCAGCTGCCAGGCTGCCTCGTAGTCGACGGCGTCCTCGCCGAGTCCGGCCACCTGGAAGTCGAGGCTCATGCCCCGACCATACGACAGCGCCCCGCGGGCTCCGGGGGCGTCGCCGGCCCCCACCCCTGTGACAGAGCCCCGTGACACGGCCCTGTGACCGGCCGGCGCCTGTGGACGAGCACGGCAAGGTTCGCCCGCAGACGGCAGAGTGGACACGTGTCCCTGCGCCCCGCCGTCACCACGAGCGTCCTGGTGGCCCTGACGAGCCTGGTCGCGACGGTGTTCGTCTGGGTCGTCACCGAAGGCCTCCCGGAGCGAGACCACGCCAGGGTCGCCGACCGCGGCCCCGACCACGTCGAGCTGGTGCGCGCCTGGGACCGGCGCCGGGCCGAGGCCTGGTCGCTCGCCGCCCCGGACGAGCTGCGCGCGCTCTACACCCCGGGCTCCCGCACCGGGCGACGCGACGTGCGGATGCTGCAGCGCTACCGGGCGCGGGGACTGCGGGTCGAGGGGCTGCGCACCCAGCTGCTCTCGGTGCGGACGGTGCGCACCTCCGACGACCAGCTCGTGCTCGAGGTGACCGACCGGGTGAGCGCCGCCGAGGTGGTCGGCCCCGGCCTGCGCCGCGAGCTGCCCTCCGACGAGCCGAGCCGACGCGAGATCACCTGGCGGCAGGGGGAGGGGGAGTGGCTGGTGCACGAGGTGGCCGACCTGCCGGCGGACCCGGAGGACGGAGGACGTGCGAGACCGCCGTGAGCACTGCGATCAGCGGGCAGCGGCCGGCAGGCCAGCGGCCAGCACGTCGTCGATGTCGAGGTCCGCGAAGTCGTACCCTGCGTGCTCCAGCGCCGCCGGCCGGGCGTTGATCGAGCCCAGGATCTCGGGGGCCATCGCTCCCGCGGCACAGCGCAGGACAGGGCTGGGCGCGACCAGGAACGCCGGCCGTCCGACGGCGTGCGCCAGGGCACGGGTGAACTCGGCGTTGGTGGGCGTGCGCGGGCAGCACAGGTTGAACGGGCCGGAGAGGTCGTGGGAGCCGGTGAGGAAGGCCACCGCACCCACCCAGTCGCGCAGCGAGATCACCGGGAACCGCTGGTCCCCCCGGCCCAGGCGCGTGCCGAGGCCGAGCCGGAACAGGGTGCGGAGCTGGCTGAGCGGCGCGGCCCGGTGGTCGAGCACCGGCGCGGTCCGGAGCACACAGACCCGGGCCCCCGCCTCGGCTGCCGGGCCGGTGGCCGCCTCCCACTCCCGGGTCACCCGGGTCAGCAACGCGTCCCCCCGGGAGTCGCTGCGCTCGTCGACCGGACCCTCGCCGTGGTCGCCGTAGATCGAGATCCCGTTGCCCGCCAGAAAGGCCGGCGGGCTCTCCTGCCGGGCGATCGCCTCGGCGAGCACCCGGGTGGTGACGACGCGGCTCTCCCGGAGCTCGCCCGCCCACCGCCGCGAGTGCGGGTTGCCGAAGGTCGGGGCCCCGGCGAGGTTGACCACCACCTGCACGCCCGCCAGGGCGTCGGCCGGGAGACCGTCGCCGTACGGGTCCCACTGCACCTCGGAGTGGCCTGGTTCTCGTCGCACCAGCCGGGTCACCTGGTGCCCCTGGCCTCGCAGGTGCTCGACCAGGTGGGAGCCGAGGAATCCGGAGGAGCCGGCCACGAGGATGCGCATGTGCCCAGGGTCTCAGGCCGCTGGTTGACCCGTCTCGTTCTCCTCTAGGGTCCGGCCATGCCCTTGCGCACCCCGGTCGTGCTGCTGACCGTCCTGATCCTCGCCTTCCTCCCGGGATGCACCGACGACTCGGGGGACTCGGAGTCCGAGGAGCCCGGGGCCCCGGCGGCCTCGGCCACGCCGGCCGCGCCCGACCCCGGCACGGTCGCCGAGGACGTACGCCGCGGCGCGCAGCTGCGCGAGCTCCCCGAGACCTTCCTGCCCACGCTTCCGTTCGTGACCCAGGTCAACTCGCTGACAGACGTGCATCAGTCGTGCGTGCTGAACTACCTCGCGGTCGAGCGGGAGGCGCCGTGCCTGCTGGGGGACCCCGAGGCGGACCGGGAGGTGGTGCTGTGGGGCGACGTGCACGCGGCCCAGTGGATCGGTGCGCTCGACCGCGCGGGGCTCGAGAACGGCTGGCGGGTGCTGGTGCGCACCAAGTACGGCTGTCCGCCCCTGCTGGGGGTCACCCCGTGGCTGGAGGCCGAGGACCGGCCCTACGAGGAGTGCGCCGAGTTCAACGACCGGACCGTGGAGGCACTGCCCGGCTCTCCGGAGGACGTGGTGGTCCTCGCCGGCTCACCCCGAGGCCTCGCCCTGGTCGTCGACGGGCGGCGCCAGCCCGTGGGGGAGCCGACGCGCCGCCTGGGCTGGCGCAGTCTCCCCGCCCTCGACCGGGCCTACCAGGGCGGGCTGGCGGCGACCCTGGAGGCGGTGGCCGAACGCGGCCCCCAGGCCGTGGTCCTGGGCGACACGCCGTACCCGGGACACGACGCCCAGGACTGCCTGAAGGCGAACCCGAAGGCGCTCGACGACTGCGCGGCGCCCCGCGCCGCGGCGGTCCTGAAGGGGCACAACGCCAGGCTGGCCAAGACCGCGGAGCGCGAGGGTGCGACGTACGTCGATCCCGTCCCGTGGTTCTGCACCGAGCGGGTCTGTCCGCCGATCGTCGCCGAGCGGGTCGCCTACCGGGACGGCTTCACCGTCGGGCGGCTCTACGTGGACTACCTCACCGACGTGCTGGGGGAGGCCGTCGGTCTCGTGGACTGACGGCCTCCCCCTGATACTGCGGTACTGCTGTGCTCCTGAGCGGCTGACTCAGACGTCGAAGCCGCCGGCCTCCAGCCGGGTCTTCACCTCGGTGAGGAACCGGGCCGCGTCCGCGCCGTCGACCAGTCGGTGGTCGTAGGTCAGGGCGAGGAAGGCCATCTGCCGCACCGCGATCGTCTCGCCGAGGTTGGCGTCGTCGATGACGACCGGGCGCTTGACCACGGCACCGGTGCCCAGGATCGCCACCTGCGGCTGGTTGATGATCGGGGTGTCGAACAGGGCGCCCCGGCTGCCGGTGTTGGTGAGCGTGAAGGTGCCGCCGGAGAGCTCGTCGGGCGTGATCTTGTTGCTCCGGGTGCGCTCGGCGACGTCCGCGATCTTCCGGGCGAGCCCGGCGATCGAGAGGTCGCCGGCGTCCTTGATCACCGGGGTCAGCAGACCCTTGTCGGTGTCGACGGCGATCGCGAGGTTCTCCCGGTCGAAGTAGGTGACCTCGCCCTTCTCGGTGTCGATCGTGGCGTTGACCATCGGGTGCGCCTTGAGCGCGTCGATCGCGGCCTTGGCGAAGAACGGCATGAACGAGAGCTTCACGCCCTCGCGCGCCAGGAAGTCGGCCTTCACCGCGTCGCGCTGCCGCGCCACGGTCGTGACGTCGACCTCGACCACCGTGGTCAGCTGGGCGCTGGTCTGCAGCGACTCGACCATCCGCGAGGCGATGACCTTGCGCAGCCGGGACATCGGCTCCGTGCGGCCGCGCAGCGGGGACGGCTGCGGGGCCGACGACGGTCGAGCCGGCGGCGGCCGGGGCCGCGGCGGGCGCCGGGGCCTCGGGGGCGGGGGCCGACTTGGCCGCTGCGGCGTCCAGCACGTCCTGCTTGCGGATCCGCCCGCCGACGCCGGTGCCGGTCACGGTGGACAGGTCCACTCCGTGCTCGGCGGCCATCTTGCGGACCAGCGGGGTGACGTAGGTGCTCTGGTCGTCGTTGCGGGCCGGGGCGGACTCCTGCGGTGGGCTCGGGCTTCGCCGCGGGAGCCTGCTCCTGCGCGGGCTGCTGCGGGGCCGGCTGCTCCTGGGCTGCCGGCGCCTCCTCCTGGGCGGGAGCTTGCTGCTCCTGCTGGGCCTGCTCGGCGGGGGCCTCCTGCTGCTGCTCCTGCTCGGCGGGGGCCTCCTCCTGCTGGGGCGCGGGCTGCTCGTCCTGGCCGCCCTGCGCGGGCGAGCCCGAGCCGATCAGGGCCAGCTCGGCGCCGACCTCGACGGTCTCGTCCTCGGCGACCTTCTGCTCCAGCAGCGTGCCGGCGACCGGCGACGGGATCTCGGTGTCGACCTTGTCGGTGGAGACCTCCAGCAGCGGCTCGTCGACCGCGACCTCGTCGCCGACCTGCTTCAGCCAGCGGGTGACGGTGCCCTCGGTGACCGACTCGCCCAGCGCGGGCAGGGTCACCGGGGTGGAGGAGCCGCCCTCGGAGCCGGAGCCCTGCGAGGACTCCTGGGCGGCCGGCTGCTCCTGGGCGGGCCGGTGCCTGCTCCGGGCGGGGCCTCGGCGGCGGGCTGCTCCTGCTCCTGCTCCTGGGGCTGCTGCCGCCTGCTGCTCGTCCTGGGGCTGGGCCCCGGCTCGGCGCTCTCGGACGCGTCGCCGGCCGACTCGCCCTCCTCGCCGAGGACCGCCAGCACGGCGCCGACCTCGACCGTGTCGTCCTCGTTGGCCCGGATCTCCAGCAGGGTGCCGGCGACGGGCGAGGGGATCTCGGTGTCGACCTTGTCGGTGGAGACCTCCAGCAGCGGCTCGTCGACGGCGACCTGGTCACCGACCTGCTTCAGCCAGCGGGTGACGGTGCCTTCGGTGACGGATTCGCCGAGTGCGGGGAGGGTGACTTCGGAGGCCATGGGATTCCTGTCGTCTCGTGGGTGGGGTGGTTCAAGCGTGTGCGTGCAGGGGCTTGCCGGCCAGGACCAGGTGGGCCTCGCCGAGCGCTTCGTTCTGGGTGGGGTGGGCGTGCACGAGAGGGCTCACGTCCTCGGCGTGCCCCTCCCAGCCGTAGATCAGCTGCGCCTCGCCGATCAGCTCGCCGACGCGGTCACCGACCAGGTGGATGCCCACCACCGGCCCGTCGGTCACCGAGACCAGCTTGACGAACCCCTTGGTCCGCAGGATCTGGCTCTTGCCGTTGCCGCCGAGGTCGTAGGTCACGGTGGTGACGGCGTCGTCGCCGTACCGCTCCCGGGCCGTGGCCTCGTCCAGCCCCACGGAGGCGACCTCCGGGTGGCTGTAGGTCACCCGGGGGATGCCGCTCTCGTCGATCGGGGCGGGGGAGAGACCGGCGATCTCCTCGGCGACGAGGATGCCCTGGGCGAACCCGCGGTGCGCCAGCTGGAGGCCCGGGACGATGTCGCCCACGGCGAAGACCCCGTCGAGGTTGGTGCGGCAGCGGTCGTCGGTGAGCACGAAGCCGCGATCCATCGCCAGCCCCTGCTCCTGGTAGCCCAGCCCGTCGGTGACCGGGCCGCGGCCGACCGCCACCAGCATCAGCTCGGCCTCGAGGAGGTCGCCGCCCTCGACCGAGACCGCGACCCCGGTGTCGGTGTGCTTCACGTCCTCGAACTGCGTGCCGGTGCGCACGGTGATGCCGCGGGTGCGGAAGGCGCGCTCGAGGGCCTGGGAGGACGCCGGGTCCTCGGCCGCGACGAGTCGCGGAAGCGCCTCGACGATGGTCACCTCGGCGCCGAAGCTGCGCCACACGCTGGCGAACTCGCAGCCGATCACGCCGCCGCCCAGCACGATGACCGAGGACGGGACACGGTCCAGGCCGAGCGCGTGCTCGGAGGACAGGACGCGCTCGCCGTCCAGCTCCAGGCCGGGCAGGGTCCGCGGGTAGGAGCCGGTCGCGAGCACGACGTGCCGACCGGTGTGTGCGCGTCCGTCCACGGTGACCTCGTGCGGTGCGGTGAGCCGGCCCTCGCCCTCGATCACGGTGATGCCGCGGCCCTTGACCAGGCCGGTGAGCCCGGAGAACAGCCGCTTCACGACGCCGTCCTTGTAGGCGTGCACACCGGCCATGTCGATCCCGTCGAGGCTCGCCCGGACGCCGAACTGGTCGGCCGAGCGGGCGGAGTCGGCGACCTCGGCCGCGTGCAGCAGCGCCTTGGTCGGGATGCACCCGACGTGCAGGCAGGTGCCGCCGAGCTTTGCCCTCTCGACCAGACCGACGGTGAGCCCGAGCTGGGCCGCCCGGAGCGCGCAGGCGTAACCGCCCGATCCGGCCCCGAGGATGAGTACGTCGTAATCGGCCGCGGCCACGCTGTCGGTTCCCTCCCGGACGAGTCTTCGGAGTGCGTGACCGGGGCCACGCGCGTCATCGACCATCTTTGCACCCTTCTCCGTGGTGTCCAGCACCGCCTCGGCTGGCATCGACCGTCACACTGTGTCCATGGGACTGTTCGACCGATTCCGGCGTGGCGGCTCCACGCGCATGCGCCGACCTGCGCGGGACGCCGCGCGGACCGGCTCCACCACGGTGCGCGCCGCCAGCGGGGCCGACACCGACCACCTCAACGCCTGGGTCGCGGCCCGGCGTGGCGTGGAGGGGTTCGTGGAGCCGCGCACGGCGGTCAGCGACGTCACGCTGCTCCTGGTCGCCCACGACGGGGAGTGGACCCGGCGGCGCGTGCCGTCGGTCCAGTGGGCCCACTCGTTCTGCAACCACCACCGGATCCCTTCCTACGACGCGGCCGTGGTGGGCATCCCGCAGCGGATGCGGGACTACAACCGGCGGCGCAAGGCCGGCGGCCAGGCCTGACGGTCAACGGCGGCGCCGTACCGCCCAGACAATGAGGAGCAGCAGCGCCCCGGACGTCAGCCAGGTGCCCGGACGACGCGCCAGCACCGGCAGCAGGGCGCTCCCGAGGTCGATCGCGTCCGCACTCCCCGGAGGCGGCGGTCGGTCGGCCGCCTGGCCCGGCTGGTCGGGGGGTGCCGGCGCGGGGTCCACCTCGGTCACGGTCACGTCGCCCACGGCCACCCCGACCGTCTCGACCATCCCGTCCACTCCGGTGGCCACCTCCACCACCTCGACGTCCACCTCCACGGCCGGGGCGGCCTCCGGGGCGGCGGCGTGGCGCTGCTCCAGGCAGGCGACGAACTGGCCCAGCAGCTTGTCGGAGACGTCCTGCATCAGCCCCCGGCCGAACTGGGCGGGCTTCCCGGTGACCGAGAGGTCGGTGCTCACTGCCACCTCGGTCGCCTCGACCGCGTCGTCCGACCCGGTGGCGCTCATCGTGAGGACGACCTCGGCGGCGGCGGTGCCGTTGCCGCGCCGGTCCTTGCCCCGGGCCTCGATCACCATCCGGTGCTCGGCTGCGTCGCGCTCCACGAAGGTGCCGGCGCCGGTGTAGACCAGAGCGATCGGCCCGAGCTTGACCTTCACCGACCCCTCGAACCCCTCGGCATCGGCGCTGGTCACGCTGGCACCGGGGAAGCACTCGGCGAGGGCCCCGATGTCCTGGAACTCGGCCCACGCGGTCTCGACGGGGAGCGGGAGGGTGAACCGGTGCGTCAGCTCCATGCTCACCCCGCACCCGTCCCCGTGCCCGTCCCCGTGGCCGCTGCCTCCTGGCCGGCCGCCGCTGCGGCCAGCACCGCCCGCCGGGTGAGCACGCCTGCGAGGTGGCGGCGGTAGTCGGCGTCACCGTTGAGGTCGCTGGGCGGATCGGTGCCCTCCACCGCGAGCGACGCGGCGCCGGCCACCTCCTCCTCGGTGGGGCGACGACCCACCAGGGCCTCCTCGACCGCGCGGGCGCGCAGGTAGGTCGACCCCATGTTGGTGAGTCCGACGCGCGCCTGCGCGATGGCGCCGTCCTCCAGCCGGACCGAGGCGGCCACCGCCACGATCGGCCACTGGTGGGCGATCCGGACGAACTTCGCGTAGTGCGCGCCCCAGCCGGTGTGCTTCGGGATGCGGATGTCGGTGAGGATCTCGTCCTCGCCGACCGCGGTCTCGAACAGGCCGAGGAAGAACTGGTCGGCCGGGACCGTCCGCTCGCCACCGGGTCCGGCGACGGTGAACCGGGCGCCGAGCGAGAGCACCGGGGCCCCCTGGTCGCCGGCCGGGTCCGCGTGCGCCAGCGCCCCGCCGAGGGTGCCGCGGTGCCGGATCTGTGCGTCGGCGACCTCGTCGGTGGCCAGCGCCAGCACCGACGCGTGCCGGCGGACCAGCTCGCTGGTGCGGATGTCGTGGTGGGTGGTCATCGCCCCGACCACCAGGTCGTCGCCCTCCTCCCGGATGCCGCGCAGCGAGTCGATGCCGCCCAGGTCGATCACCACCCCCGGGGCGTTGAGCCGCATCCGGAGCACCGGCAGCAGCGACTGGCCCCCGGCGATCAGCTTCGCCTCGTCGCCGTGCTGGGCGAGGGCCGTCAACGCCTCCTGCACGGTGCCGGGGGACAGGTAGTCGAACGCTGCGGGGATCATGAGCCTGCTCCTTCGGTGCTGCTGCGGCCGGGTTCGTCCTGGTCGAAGTGCGGCATCGCCGCAGGCTCGCTGGCGGCCGTCCCGCCGGCGGCGTCCCGGATCGCCCGCCAGACCCGCTCGGGGGTGCACGGCATCCGCACGTCCTGCACCCCGAGGTGACGCACCGCGTCGACCACGGCGTTGACCACCGCGGGGGTGGAGGCGATCGTGCCGGCCTCCCCGACGCCCTTGGTGCCCAGCGAGTTGGAGGTGGCCGGGGAGGTGGTGTGGTCGGTCTCGAAGCTGATCGTGTCCGCCGCGGTCGGCAGGAGGTAGTCGACGAACGAGCCGGAGACCAGGGTCCCGGAGTCGTCGTGCACCGCCTCCTCCCACAGCGCCTGGGAGATGCCCTGGACCAGGCCGCCGTGCACCTGCCCCTCCACGATCAGCGGGTTGACGATGGTGCCCACGTCGTCGCAGGCGACGTACTTGCGCATCGACACGGCCCCGGTCTCGGTGTCGACCTCCATCGCGCACAGGTGGGTGCCGTGCGGGAAGGAGAAGTTCTCGGGGTCGAACGCCGCGTCCGAGTCCAGGGAGGGCTCCATCCCGTCCGGGAGGTCGTGGGCGGCGAAGACCGCCGCGGAGACCTCGGTCAGGTCGATGCCCTGGTCGGTGCCGCGCACGGTGAAGCGCCCGCCGGAGAACTCCAGGTCGTCCGCGCCGGCCTCGAGCAGGTGGGCGGCGAGGGTGCGTGCCTTCTCCACCACCTTGTCGGCGGCGCGGACCACGGCCTCCCCGCCGACCACCAGCGAGCGTGAGCCGTAGGTGTCCAGCCCGCGCGGCGCCACCTGGGTGTCCCCGTGCAGCACCTCGACGTCCTCGAAGGGGACGCCGAGCCGGTCGGCCACGATCTGGCTGAAGGCGGTCTCGTGACCCTGCCCGTGCGGGCTCACCCCGACCACCACCTCGACCGTGCCGGTGGGCAGCATCCGGACGCTGGCGTGCTCCCAGCCGCCGGCGCCGTAGTCGAGCGAGCCGAGCACCCGGCTCGGCGCCAGACCGCACATCTCGGTGAAGGTGGAGACGCCGATCCCGAGCTGCACCCGGTCGCCGGCCTCCCGGCGGCGGGCCTGCTCGGCGCGCAGCTCGTCGTACCCGAACATCTCCTTGGCCCGGGCGGTCGCCGCCTCGTAGTTCCCGGAGTCGTACTCCAGGCCGCAGACGGTGCTGAACGGGAACTCCTCGTGGGTGATCCAGTTCCGCGCCCGGATCTCCAGCGGGTCCACGCCGACCTCGGCGGCGAGCTCGTCCATCAGCCGCTCGATCGCGAACGTGGCCTCGGGCCGGCCGGCGCCCCGGTAGGCGTCGGTCCAGGTCTTGTTGGTCAGGACGGTCTGGACGGCGAAGTGGTAGGCGGGGAACTTGTAGATCCCGTTGAACATGAACGCCCCGAGCACCGGCACCCCGCCGCCCACCAGGGAGACGTGCGAGCCGAGGTCGGCCAGCAGCTCCACCACCAGCCCGGTGACCTTGCCCTCGCGGGTCGCGGCCAGGGTCAGGTTCTGCCACTGGTCACGCCCGTGGTGGCCTGCGACCAGCGACTCCGACCGGGTCTCGGTGTACTTGACCGGACGGCCCAGCCGGCGTGCGACCGCGACCGCGATCCACTCCTCCGGCGTGGTCTGCAGCTTGCCGCCGAACCCGCCGCCCACGTCGGGGGCCACCACCCGGATCTTGGACTCCGGCATCCCGGTGGTCGCCGCGAGGGCGTACCTGACGATGTGCGGCACCTGGGTCGCGGTCCACAGCACGAGCTGGTCCCCGGTCGGGTCGCACAGCACGCTGCGCGGCTCCATGAAGGCCGGGATCAGCCGCTGCTGCCGGTACTCGCGCTCGATCAGGATGCCGTCGGTGCGCGCGGCCTCGACCGCACGCTCGACGTCCCCGCCGGTGCCCGCCTCGGCGGAGTCGAAGACCCACCGCGCCGACCGGTTCGTGCCCAGCTCGGGGTGCGCGAGCACCACGTCGTCGGCCGCCTCCTTGAGGTCCAGCGCGGCGGGGAGCTCGTGGTAGTCGACGTCGACCAGCTCGGCGGCGTCGCGGGCCGCGGCGGCGCTGCGGGCCACCACGACCGCGACCACCTCCCCGGCGAAGGTGGCGCGCTCGAGCGCGACGGGCGTGTGGGTGGGGGCGTTCTGGTCCGGGGTGATCGGCCAGGCGTTGATCAGCACGCCCTGGGTCTCGGCCAGGTCCGCCCCGGTGAGCACCGCGACGACGTGCGGGGCGGCTGCCGCCTCGGTGGTGTCGATCCCGTCGATCCGGGCGTGCGCGAACGGGCTGCGGACCATCGCGAGGTGGAGCATCCCGGGCACGACGAGGTTGTCGGTCCACCGGGTGCGGCCGGTGATCAGCCGGGCGTCCTCCTTGCGGCGCCGGGCGCGGCCGACCTCCTTCGTCGCCCCGGAGTCCTCCGCCGTCCGTTGCTCGGTGACGGTCATCGGGCACCTCCGGACGACGCGTGCAGGACTGCGCGGACGATGTTGTGGTATCCGGTGCAGCGGCACAGGTTGCCCTCGAGGCCGAGCCGCACCTCCTCCTCGGTGGGCGTGGGGTTCTCGGCCAGCAGGTCGATGCTCTGCATGATCATCCCGGGCGTGCAGAACCCGCACTGGAGACCGTGGCACTCCCGGAACGCCTCCTGGACCGGGTGCAGGCGGTCGCCGTCCGCCAGCCCCTCGATCGTGGTCACCTCGTGACCGTCCGCCTGGACCGCCAGCACGTTGCAGGACTTCACGCTGCGTCCGTCCAGGTGCACGGTGCAGGCCCCGCAGTTGCTGGTGTCGCAGCCGATCACGGTGCCGGTGCGGCCGAGCTGCTCGCGCAGGTAGTGCACCAGCAGGGTGCGGGGTTCCACGTCGTCGGTGACCTTCTCCCCGTCGACGGTCAGGGTGATCCGGGTCATGGCGCCTCCTGGTGAGTGGCTGTGACGCAGGTCACGCTAGGCGCGGAGGGTTGGCGAAGGGTTGGCCGGCGGCGCGCTCGTCCTGAGCCGCCTCGGCCGGGGTCAGTGGCCGGTGAGCAGCCGGGCGCGGAGCAGGGGGGTGGCCGGGTGGTCCCGGTTGCCCGGGGCGTCGAGGCAGGCCTCGAGCACCGCGGTGTCGTGCGGGACGAGGTCGCTGTAGCCCAGCACCGCCTCGGGGTCGGCCCGGTCGATCAGGGCCTCGCGCAGCGAGACCGCCAGGTAGGTCCCGGTCTCGACCAGCCCGGGTGCCTCCGTGCCGGGCATCAGGTCGCCGCCGTACGCCGCGACCGCCGCCCGGACGTCGCCCGCCCGCAGTGCCGCCAGGACGTCGCCGACGTCGGTGTGCACCGGCAGCGAGAGCCGGTAGGGACGGGACGAGAGCTGACCGTGCAGGGCTGCCCGCAGGTGCGACACCTCGGCCTTGAGGGTGGAGGAGGTGACGGGCTGGTCGCCGTACAGGAGGGTGTGCAGCCGCTCCAGGGAGAGCCCTTCGGGGTGCAGCGCGAGCAGCGCGAGGATCTCGCTCTGCCGGCGGGGGAGCGGCAGCAGGCCGCCGTCGAGGCGTGCCTCGGCCGCTGCCGAGGAGTCGCAGGCCCAGTCCTGTGGCCCGGGTGCGCGGCAGCGCGTCCTCCACCAGGCGGGCCAGCAGCCCGGCCGTGGCCAGCCCGATCGGGTGGGTCCGGTCCCAGGTGGTCGAGAGGTCGACGACGCCGAGGATCCGTCCGGTCCCCGGTTCGCGGATCGGTGCCGCCCAGCAGACCCAGCCGTGCACGATCGGGGCGTAGTGCTCGGCGCCGAAGACCGTCGCCGGGGTGGTGCGGCGTGCGGCCAGCGCCAGCGCGTTGGTGCCCACGCTCCGCTCGTCCCACCGCCCGCCGGCCACGAAGTGGATGCCCTCGGCGCGGCGACGCATCACCCGGCCCCCGTGGGTCCACAGGATCCGGGCGCTGGGGTCGGTGACGGCCAGCACGAGGTCGCCGTCCTCGGCGGTACGGCGCAGGTCGCGCTCGACCCGGCTCACCGCGACGCGGAGCGCGGAGCTGCGCCACAGGTCACGGGTCTCCTGCTCGTCGGCGAGCGGAGCGGCCTGCAGGTCCGTCGGCACGCCGACGGAGCGGCCCCAGCTGCCCCGGATCTCCGGTCGCACGCCAGGGCTCCTGGTGCCACCGCTCGCGACGAAGGCGGACCAGGCCCGGAGTGCCGTCTGGCGGCGCTCCGCCAGGGAGGAGCCGGACATGCCGGCACGCTAGCACCGCTGTGTGCCAGGTCACATCCCTGGAACGGTGGGGGCGGGCACAGCGGCTGCGGCGGGGGTCGAAGGCGTCGGGGGCGCCGTGGATCCGCCCCGGCACCGAGGTGAGCGGCTCTCCGGTCCCGCCCCACCGAGCCGCGACGATCTCGGCGGCGATGCTGATCGCGGTCTCCTCCGGCGTCCGGGCCCCCAGGTCCAGGCCGATCGGGCTGCGGCAGCACGGCGAGCTCGTGCTCCGCCAGACCCGCCTCGCGCAGCCGCGCGAGCCGGTCCTGGTGCGTGCGGCGCGACCCCATGGCGCCGACGTAGGCGACCGCCGGCAACCGCAGGGCGACCTCGAGCAGCGGGACGTCGAACTTGGGGTCGTGGGTGAGCACGCAGAGCACCGTCCGCTCGTCGACCCGGCCGGCCTCCTGCTCCGCCTGCAGGTAGCGGTGCGGCCAGTCGACGACCACCTCGTCGGCGCCGGGGAACCGGGCCGGCGTCGCGAACAGGGGCCGCGCGTCGCACACCGTCACCCGGTAGCCGAGGAACGACCCCACCCGGGCCACCGCGGCGGCGAAGTCGATGGCGCCGAAGACCAGCATCCGGGGCGGCGGGGCGAGCGCCTGGACGAAGACCTGCTGACCCTCGCCCCGTCGCTCCCCGTCGGGCCCGTAGGTCAGGACGGCGCTGTGGCCCGGCGGCCAGCAGCCCCAGGGCGTCGTCTCGCACCGCGTCGTCGACCCGCTCGGAGCCCAGGGAGCCCGAGACCCGTGTCACCCCCGCGCGCCCATCCCAGCCCCGTCTGACTGGCCCGTCTGCGCGCCGGACTGCTGGCCGAACGTGCCGTCGTCGCGGACGGACCAGCAGCCGGCGACCGATCCGCGCCGGATCCGGATGGGAGACCACGGTCGCGATCGCCACCGGTCGCCCGGCCCGTACGTCGGCGGCGATCTCACCGAGCTCGGGGAAGGACTCCCGGTCGACCCGCTCGACGAAGACGTCCAGCACGCCGCCGCAGGTCAGCCCGACCGCGAACGCGTCGTCGTCGGAGACGCCGTACCGCTGGAGCACGGGAGCGCCGGAGTCGACCACCTCGCGGGCCAGCTCGTAGACCGCGCCCTCCACGCACCCGCCCGAGACCGAGCCCGACCACGGACTCGTCGGGACCCACGAGCATCGTGGCGCCCGGGCGGACGCGGGGCGGAGCGGAAGGTCGCCACCACGGTGCCCACGCCCGACCGTGGCGCCGGACTCCCACCACTCCAGCAGCTCGTCGAGCACCTCACGCACCTCGGACCACCTCCACCAGCTCGTCGTAGGTCGCCATCGTGTGCCCTGCCAGGAAGTCGTCGATGTGCGGGAGGACCGCCACCACCCCGCCCTGCACCGGACGGTAGCCGGGCTTGCCGCGGTGCGGGTTGACCCACACCGTCCGGTGCGCCAGCCGGCCGAGCCGCGCGGCCTGCTCGCCGAGCAGCGCGGGGTCGCCCCGCTCCCAGCCGTCGCTGAAGACCACCACGACCGCCCCGCGGGCCAGGCCCGGCCGACCCCACCGGTCCAGGAAGCCCTGAAGTGACTCGCCCAGCCGGGTGCCCCCCGACCAGTCGGGCACCGCGAGCCCGACACGGGCCAGCGCCTGCTCGGGCTCGCGCACCCGCAGGGCCCGGGTGACCCGGGTGAGCCGGGTGCCGAAGGTGAAGACCTCCACGTCCGTACCGGCACGCAGCACGAACCGGTGCGCCAGCCGCAGCAGCGCGTCGGCGTACGGGGTCATCGAGCCGCTCACGTCGACCAGCAGCACCACCCGGCGGCGGCGCGGCCGCGGGCGGTGGTGCAGCAGCCGCGCCGGCTCGCCGCCCTGGCGCATGGAGGCCCGCGCCGTCCGGGAGACGTCGATCCGGCCCCGTCGGGCCGGCCGGCGACGTGCGCCGCGACGCAGGGGCGCAGCCGGGTCGAGCGCCTCGAAGAGGGACGCCAGCCGGCGTCGCTGAGCCGGGTCCAGCAACGCCACGTCCCGGTGCCTGAGCACCTCGGTGCCGGTCGCGGCGACGGCGTGCAGCTCGGGGTCGGCAGCCGGGTCGCCGTCGTTCCCGTCCGCCGGCACCGCATCCACCGAGGCGACCCGCGACGGGGCGAGGGCGGGCGGCGACGGCAGCACCGGGCGGGCCGGGCGCGCGAACCAGGCGTCGAAGACCAGGTCGAAGAGGGCGAGGTCGGCGGGGCCGGCGCACACCGTCGCCCGGCCGGCCGCCCGGGTCCGGTCGCGGGTCCTGCGCGCCGAGGGTCGCCACGGCGGCGAGGAAGGCCTGGGAGCGGTCGGTCGGCACCGTCAGTCCGGCTGCCCGCAGGGCCTCGACCAGGCCGAGCAGGAGCTCGTCGGCCTCGTGCCGGGCCGCCGCGAGGGGGCTCATGGGGACTCGCTCCGGGCCAGGGCCGCGCGGAGCCCGCTCGCCGTCCTCGCGGTGCTTGACCAGGGCGCCGAGCGTGCTGGCGGCCAGCGCCAGGTCGAGCTCCTCGGCGCCGAGGTGGTGCAGCGCCCGCGCCCAGTCCAGCGTCTCGGCCACGCCGGGCGGCTTGAGCAGGTCGGCGTCGTCGCGCAGCGTCTGCACCAGGGCGACCACCTGGCCGGCCAGGGTCGCGGAGACCTCCGGGGCGCGGGAGCGGACGATCTCCACCTCGCGCTCCAGCGTCGGGTGGTCGATCCAGTGGTAGAGGCAGCGCCGCTTCAGGGCGTCGTGCAGCTCGCGGGTCCGGTTGGAGGTGAGCACGACCAGGGGCGGGGTGGCCGCGCGGACCGTGCCCAGCTCGGGCACGGTGACCTGGTAGGTGGACAGGACCTCGAGCAGGAACGCCTCGAACTCGTCGTCGGCGCGGTCGACCTCGTCGACCAGGAGCACCGCGGGACTCTGCTGGAGGGCACGCAGCACCGGGCGGGCGAGCAGGAACCGCTCGTCGTACAGCCCCTTCTCCGCCTCCTCCGGGTCAGCCGGGCCGCCGGTCGCGCCGGCCGCCTCCAGGGCCCGCAGGTGCAGCACCTGGCGGGGGAAGTCCCAGTCGTAGAGCGCCTGGGTGGCGTCGATGCCCTCGTAGCACTGCAGGCGGATCAGCGGGAGCTCGAGGGCCTCGGCGACGGCCTCCGCGAGCGCCGTCTTCCCGGTGCCCGGCTCGCCCTCGAGCAGCAGCGGGCGGTGCATCACCCGGGCGAGGTGCACCACGACCGCCAGCGACTCGTCGCAGACGTAGCCGGTGCGGCGCAGCGCGCTCTCGAGCTCTCGGACCGGCTCCATCCTCGAAGCCTAGGCGGCGCGTCGTTGGTTCAGGGTTGGTCCGGCCGGGGCACGTCCACGTCGTGACCCCCCGCCAGGTCGCCGCACTCGACCAGCGTGTGTGCGTGCGTCGCCAGGTGCTCGCGGGCGCCCTGGTCGCCGTGCGCCGAGGAGGCCACCTGGTGCCAGTGGTCGCGGCCCAGCAGCACCGGGTGTCCGGGACGGCCGTCGTACGAGGCGCGGGCCAGGTCCCCGGGCCCGCTCGCCCGGGAGAGCACCCGGGCCACCACCGCAGAGGTCACGTCGGGCAGGTCGACCAGGTGCACCAGGACGCCGACCGGGTCCTCGGACCCGTCGGCGAGAGCGTCCAGACCGGTGCGCAGCGAGGCGCCCATGCCCTGCTCCCACGCGGGAGCGACCACCGTCGTGACGTCGTCACGACCGGCCAGCAGGGCGGCGGCCCGCTCCGCCTCCGCGCCGAGCACCACCAGCACCGGGTCGCACCCCGCCGCCCTCAGGACGTCGACCGCGCGAACCAGCCAGGCCGTGCCGTCCGGGTCCCGGGCCAGTGCCTTGGGGCCGCCGTAGCGACGTCCAGCCCCGGCGGCCAGGACGAGCCCGGCGACCCGCATGTCGACCCGGCGTCTCAGTCGCCGGAGCCGGCAGGGTCGGCGTCGGGGGTGGCCAGGGCGCGAGCGAGCTCGACCAGGGTGGCCACGCCGAAGCCGGTGCCGCCCGAGGTCCAGTCGCCGAAGGGGCCTCCGGAGTTGAACGAGGGGCCGGCGATGTCGAGGTGGGCCCACGGGCGGCCCTCGGTGAACTCGCGCAGGAACGCGGCGGCGTACAGGCCTCCACCCCACCGGACCCAGTCGTGCTGTGCCAGGTCGGCGACCTTGCTGCTGCGGATCCGCTCCGACATCTCCTCGGGGATGGGCATCGGCCAGGCCGCCTCGCCGGCCCGTCGTCCCGCGTCGAGGACCTGCTCGACGACGTCGTCGGTGCCCAGGACCCCGCAGACCTTGTCGCCGAGCGCAAGCACCATGTGCCCGGTCAGGGTGGCGACGTCGACCACGAGGTCGGGCTCCTCCTCGCCGGCCAGGACCAGGGCGTCGGCGAGCACGAGCCGGCCCTCGGCGTCGGTGTTGAGCACCTCCACGGTGCGCCCGCCCCGGATGGTCAGCACGTCGCCGGGACGGATCGAGGAGCCGGAGACCATGTTCTCCGCCATCGGCGCCCAGGTGGTGACCCGGATCGGCAGGCCCAGCGCGGCGATCGCGAACGTGGCCTGGATGACGGCGGCGGCGCCCGCCATGTCGGACTTCATCGTGCCCATGCTGCTCGAGGGCTTGATGGTCAGGCCGCCGGAGTCGAAGGTGATGCCCTTGCCGACCAGGGCCAGGTGGGTGGTGGCCGCCGGGGGCTCGTAGGAGATCTTGACCAGGCGCGGCGGAGCGTCCGAGCCGGCGCCCACGCCGAGGATCCCGCCGCAGCCGAGCTGGGCGAGCCGGTCCTGGTCCATCACCTCGAGGGTGACCTGGGGCGCGCCGCGGCCCTTGGTCAGCCGGGCGTGGCCCGCGGTGACGGCGTCGGCGAAGAGCTCGGGCGTGAACTGCCCGGGCGGCTCGTTGACCCAGTCCCGGGTGGTGGCCACGGCGTCGGCGACCACGCGGGCCTCGTCGAAGGCGGTGCGGACCGCCTCGTCCCGGGCCAGCGGGCTGAGCACCACCAGGTCGGCCGGGCTGTCGTCCTTGGACTCCGAGCGGTAGGTGGTGAACGTGTAGCCGCCCAGGCGGAACCCGAGGGTCGCGGCCGCCACCAGGTCGGCGTCGTCGGCGGGCAGGGCGAGCGCGACCGAGGCGTCGTTGCGCACCGTGCGGGCGGCGACGCCGGCGGCGCGTCGCACGGAGACCCGGTCGACCTTCGCGCCCAGCCCGACCAGGAGCAGCACCGGGGCGTTGAGGGTGCCCGCGGTGGGGACGCGCACGGCTTCCCCGGCCTTCCCGGTCACGCCCAGCGAGGAGAGCATCGGGCGCAGCTTGCGGCCGAACGCGGCGCTGACGTCCTCGCCCCCCGGAGCCAGCACGGGGCCCTTGTCCGACTGGAGGACGCCGACCACCACGGCGTCGGCTCGGGTCTTGGCGGGGCTGGCCTTGCTGAGCGTGTAGGTCGTCGTCACCCGGGCAGGATAGCCAGCCCGGGTCTCCGGGTCCGCGTGCCGGCACTGCGGTAGGTTCCCGGCATGGCCACCTCGGCAGACCATCTCGCGTCGCCCCTGCACCGCTCGCCGCTCCACCAGCGGCACGAGGAGCTGGGGGCCAAGTTCGGGGCGTTCGGCGGGTGGTCGATGCCGTTGGACTACCCGACCGGGGTGGTCAAGGAGCACACGAGCGTGCGCGAGGCCGTCGGCGTCTTCGACGTCTCCCACCTCGGCAAGGTGCTGGTCAGCGGGCCCGGGCGCCGCGGCGTACGTGAACGCGACCCTGACCAACGACCTCGACCGGATCGGGGCGGGGCAGGCGCAGTACACGTTGTGCTGCGACGAGGCCACCGGCGGCATCGTCGACGACCTGATCGCCTACCGGCGGGACGACGAGGACGTGCTGCTGGTGCCCAACGCCGCCAACGCCGCCGAGGTGGCGCGCAGGCTCTCGGCCTCGGCCCCGGACGGGGTGCGGGTCGTCGACCAGCACACCGAGCTACGCCGTGCTGGCCGTGCAGGGCCCCGCCTCCGACGAGCTGCTCCGCGCCGTCGGCCTACCGGCCGGGCACCCCTACATGTCGTTCGTGGAGACCGGGTGGCGCGAGGAACCGGAGTCGCCCGTCGTGGTGTGCCGCACCGGCTACACCGGCGAGCGCGGCTACGAGCTGGTCGTGGGCAGCGAGCGGGCGGTGGAGGTCTGGGACGCCCTGATGGCCGCCGGCGTCGAGCTGGGCGCGACCCCCTGCGGGCTCGGGCGCCCGCGACACCCTGCGGACCGAGATGGGCTACCCGCTGCACGGCCAGGACATCGGCCCCGACGTGACCCCGGTCGAGGCCCGCCTGGGCTGGGCGGTCGGCTGGCGCAAGGAGTCCTTCTGGGGACGCGCCGCGCTGGTGGCCCAGAAGGAGCAGGGACCGCGCCGGCTGCTGCGGGGACTGCTCGCCACCGGGCGGGCGATCCCCCGCCCGGGGATGACGGTCAGCCTGCTGCCCGACGTCCCGCTCTGCCAGGTCACCTCCGGGACGTTCAGCCCCACGCTGCGCCAGGGCATCGGTCTGGCGCTGGTCCCGGTCGCCGTGGCCGAGGACGCCGAGGTCGGGGTGGACGTCCGCGGACGCCGCGAGATCTTCCGGCTGGTCCGCCCACCGTTTGTGCACCCCACCGTCCGGGAGGACTGACATGTTGCCTGACCAGCCCGCACACTTCGCCCCCCGCCCCGCCGAGCAGCCGTGGCACTGGGCCCTGCTGGACTCCACCGGCGCCGAGGTGGCTGTCACCGACGAGTACGCCGGCCAGCAGTTCGCCAGCCAGGCGGACGCCGAGTCGTGGGTGGGGGAGATCTGGGCCGAGCTCGCCGAGCAGGGCGTCGACGCGGTGACCCTGTTCGAGGGCGACCGCACGGTCTACGGCCCGATGTCGCTGCACCCCTGACCATGCACCGCTTCAGCCAGGTCGACGTCTTCTCCGAGGAGCCGCACCGGGGGAACCCGGTCGCGGTGGTGCACGCCGCCGAGGACCTGGACGAGGAGCAGATGTCCTCCTTCGCGCGGTGGACCAACCTCTCCGAGACCACGTTCCTGCTGCCCGCCGACGCAGCCCGGCGCCGACTACCGGGTGCGGATCTTCACCCCCACCGTCGAGCTGCCCTTCGCCGGGCACCCGACGCTGGGCAGCGCCCACGCCTGGCTGGAGGCCGGGGGAGTGCCGGCCGTGCCGCCGACGAGCTCGTGCAGGAGTGCGCGGCCGGCCTGGTCCGGGTGCGGCGCGGCGAGCGGCTCGAGCTCGCGGCGCCTCCGCTGGTCCGCTCGGGGCCGGTCGGGAAGGCAGAGGTCACCAGGATCGTCACCGCGCTCCGGCTCGAGCCCGGACCAGGTGGTCGACGCCGCCTGGGTCGACAACGGGCCCGGCTGGCTGGGTCTGCTCTCGACTCCGCGCAGACGGTGCTGGCGCTGGACCCCGACTGGGCCGCGCTCGCCGGCCGGGACGTCGGGGTGCTCGGCCCGTACCCGGACCGGAGCAGGGCCGCGTGGGCGCGCAGGTCGAGGTGCGGGCGTTCTGCGCGGGCAAGGGCATGAGCGAGGACCCGGTCACCGGCAGCCTCAACGCGGGACTCGCGCAGTGGCTGACCGCCGACGGTCGTCTCCCCGCCCAGTACGTCGCGGCCCAGGGCACCGCACTGGGGCGGGCCGGGCGGGTCCACGTGCGTCGCGAGGAGGACCAGGTCTGGGTGGGCGGGGCGACCCGGACCGTGGTGCGTGGCGAGGTCGACCTCTCCCGGTAGACCGCTAGGGTGAGCCGCATGCAGGCCTACCACGACCTTCTCCGCCGGATCCTGGACGAGGGCGTGCAGAAGGGCGACCGCACCGGCACGGGCACCCTCAGCGTCTTCGGCCACCAGATGCGCTTCGACCTCGCCCAGGGCTTCCCGCTGGTCACCACCAAGAAGGTGCACACGCGCAGCGTCTTCGGCGAGCTGCTCTGGTTCCTGCGCGGCGACACCAACGTCGAAGTGGCTCCAGGACCGCGCCATCACCATCTGGGACGAGTGGGCCGACGAGAACGGCGATCTCGGCCCGGTCTACGGCTACCAGTGGCGCTCCTGGCCCACCCCGGACGGCCGACACGTCGACCAGCTCGCCCAGGTGGTCGAGCAGATCCGGCGCGACCCGGACAGCCGGCGGCACGTGGTCAGCGCGTGGAACGTCGCCGACGTCCCGCAGATGGCGCTGGCCCCGTGCCACACCATGTTCCAGTTCTACGTCGCGCCCGCCGCCGACGGCGGCCCCGGCCTGCTCTCGTGCCAGCTCTACCAGCGCAGCGGCGACGTCTTCCTCGGCGTGCCGTTCAACATCGCCTCCTACGCGCTGCTGACCCACATGGTCGCCCAGGTGACCGGCCTGCGGGTCGGGGAGTTCGTGCACACGCTCGGCGACGCGCACCTCTACCTCAACCACCTCGACCAGGCGCGGCTCCAGCTGACCCGGGAGCCCCGTCCGCTGCCGAGCCTGTGGCTCGACCCCGAGGTGACCGAGCTGGACGCGTTCGACCTCGAGCACGTCCGGGTCGAGGGCTACGACCCGCACCCGGCGATCAAGGCGCCGATCGCGGTCTGACCGGGTGGGTCCCCGTGGCAACGCCAGTGACCGGACCTGCCGAGTGAGGATGCTCCCTCAGCGAAGCCGCCGGTCCACGAACGCCGACCCGAAGGTGCCTTTGGCGACTGCGCGTCGAACAGCGTCAAGGGTCGAGGGGACTGCCCCGACCACTCATGCCGACGTGCGGCACCGGCGACGAGCGGCCTCGACCGCGGCGGTGAGGCACCATGACGACATGCCGACCGCAGCCGTAGACCTCGGGCGTCTTGTCAGACTCCTGCTCGATCCGGTCCTTGTGCCAGCGGGCTTCCAAGCAGGTCAGTGCGGCAGTGACGGCGAGGGCAACGTCCAGGTCATCTTCTGCGCCGGACACGAAGACTTCAGCCGACGGTATCCCCGGCTGCCACAGGCGTACCAACAAGAGTCGGTCGGCAGGTGCGTCGACCTGGTGGTGGATGTGTGGGTTGACGGCACCATCGGCAGCCTCGACCTCGAGGGGATCTCCATCGCGGAGACGCTGTTGCGCACCGGCCTGGATGCGGACAGCGATGCGGTGTCGCGGGTGGGCGGGCGCTCTGTGGCCGAAGGCCTCCCGGTCATCGAAGCCGCGCTACGGCGGCTGTTCGCCGTCCCCGCCTGACCCGTCCGGTCGCACGATGGGACGTGCGGAACAAGCAGGCACTGTGCGGACTTCAGTCACTCGGCGTCAGCCGGGCCCCGCTGGGTCAGGTGCTCACCATCGGGAGGCACCCAGTGAGGCTCCAGCCCGGTCAGCGGGCGACGGCGGCGCCCAGCGCCACGTCGGCGGCGTACGCCGCGTGCGCGGCCATCGAGTCGATCAGCGGGACCGGGCTGTCCTCCGCGCCGACCAGGAGCTGGATCTCGGTGCAGGCCAGCACGATCGCCTCCGCCCCCTGCTCGGCCAGCTCCGCGAAGACGGCGGCGTAGGCGGCGCGGGACTCCTCGCGCACCACGCCCAGGGTCAGCTCGGAGAAGATCACCTCGTCGATCCGGTGCCGCGCCTCGGCGGGCGGCACCACGCAGCGAAGCCCGTGGCGGGCGAGCCGGTCGGCGTAGAAGCTCTCCTCCATCACCCAGCGGGTGCCCACCACGCCCAGGGTGCCGAGACCGTCCCGCGTCGCGACCCGGGCGACGGCGTCCCCGATGTGCAGCAACGGCACGTCGACCGCCGCCTCGACCGCCGGGGCCACCTTGTGCATGAGGTTGGTGGCGATCAGCACGGCCTCGGCGCCCGCGCCCTCGAGTCGGCGGGCGGCGTCGGCGAGCAGCCGGCCCGCGCCCGTCCCAGTCGCCGGCGACCTGCATGGCGCGGATGGTGCCGAAGTCGACCGAGGCCAGCAGCAGGTCGGCGCTGTGGTGACCGCCGAGCTCGCGGGCGACCGCCTCGTTGAGGTGGGTGTAGTAGTCCACGGTCGAGTGCCAGCTCATGCCGCCGAGGATGCCGAGGGGAATCGTCATGGGGCCATCGTGTGCCGGGACGCGGGGCATGAGGAACTCCCGTTCTTCTTCGAGGACCCATAAGCGATGCTTGGGGGGTGGACCCTCGTCGCGTGCTCATCTTCCGCACGGTCGCCCGTGCCGGGTCGATCAGCGCCGGCGCCCGGGAGCTCGGCTGGACCCAGCCCGCGGTCAGTCAGCACCTGCGCACGCTCGAGCGCGAGGTCGGGGGAGCGCTGCTGGTGCGCGGCTCGGGCGGCGTCGACCTGACCGAGGCGGGCCGACGGCTGCTGGCGCACGCGGACGCGGTCGCCGCGCACCTCCAGGCCGCCGCCGCCGAGCTGGAGGACCTGGCCCAGCTGCGCACCGGCTCGGCCCGGCTCGCGTCGTTCCCGTCGGGGTCGGCGGTGATCGTGCCACGTGCCCTGGCCGCGCTGGCCGCCCGCGCCCCGGAGGTCGAGGTCGGCCTGGTGGAGGCCGAGCCACCGGAGGCCACCGAGCTGGTGCGCAGCGGAGCGGTGGACCTCGCCCTGGTCTTCGGCTACCAGGAGGACCCGACCGAGGAGGCGCTGGTCGCGGTGCCGCTCACCGAGGACCCGATCCGCCTGGTGCTGCCCGAGGGGCCCGACCCGGTGCCCGGCCGTCTGCTCGACCTGGCCGACCGGGCGTGGGTCGCCGGCTGCGAGCGCTGCCGCGGGCACCTGGTGCTCTGCGCGGACCGGGCGGGGTTCGAGCCGCGCATCCGGCACGTCACCGACGACTACGTGGTGGTCCAGTCCCTGGTCGCGCGGAGCCTGGCGGTGGCCGTGCTTCCCCGAGACCGCTCTCGAGGCGTTCCGGCACCCTCAGGTCCGGGTGGTCGACCTGCCCGAGCTCGGCTCGCGCAGCATCCACGTGGTGCACCGCAGCGGCATCGAGCGGGTGCCGGCGGTGGCCGCGCTGCTGGCCGCGTTGCTGCAGGAGGGCGCCGGGTAGGGTCGCGACCGTGGGTGATCAGCGGGTCGAACCGGATGCGGGCGCGTGGTGGTCGTGGCGGCGTACGGCCGCAACCGGGTGATCGGGGACCACGGCCGGATCCCCTGGCACCTCCCCGACGACTTCCGGCACTTCAAGGCCGAGACGCTGGGGCACACCCTGGTGATGGGCCGGGCGACCTGGGACTCCATCGGTCGCCCGCTGCCCGGACGGACCACGGTGGTGCTCACCCGCGACCGCTCCTGGACCCCTGGCGGGCTGACCGAGGAGCAGCGCGACCGCGTGCGGGTGGTGCACAGCGTCGACGAGGCGCTCGAGATCGCTCGCGGACTCCCCGGCGACACGGTGATCGCCGGCGGCGGCGAGCTCTACGCGCAGACCCTGCCGGTGGCCACGCACCTGGTGCTCACCGAGGTGCACGACGAGCCGGCGGGTGATGCGTTCTTCCCCGAGGTCGACCTGTCGGCGTGGCGGGAGGTCCGGCGGGTGTCCCGGGACGATCTCGACTGGGTGTGGTGGGAGCGGCGATGAACACGATCGTCGTCTCGGCGGTCGCGTTCGTCCGCGACGGTGCGGTGCTCACGGTGCGCAAGCGCGGCACGTCGCGGTTCATGCTGGTCGGCGGCAAGCCCGAGCCCGGCGAGAGCGCCGCGCAGTGCGCGGTCCGCGAGACCGCGGAGGAGGTCGGTCTGGCGATCAGCGACCTGCGACTGCTCGGCGAGTTCGTCTCCGGAGGCCGCCAACGAGCCGGGCCACACCCTGCACTCCACCGTCTTCAGCGCCGCGCTGACCGGTGAGCCGGTGGTCGGCGGCGAGATCGCCGAGCTGCGCTGGACCCTGCTGGACGGCGACTACGACGACCTCGCGCCGATGCTCGAGCAGCAACGTCATGCCCGCCCTGCGGGCCGGAGGCGGCAGCGAGGGGCCTCCGGTCGTCTGAGAAGGTGGAGGCATGGAGCTGCGCATCTTCACCGAGCCCCAGCAGGGGGCGACCTACGACGACCTGCTCGCGGTGGCGCTGGAGGCCGAGAAGCTCGGCTTCGGCGCGTTCTTCCGCTCCGACCACTACCTCGGCATGGGCACCGAGGGCCTGCCCGGCCCCACCGACGCGTGGACCACGCTGGCCGGCCTGGCCCGGGACACCAGCACGATCCGGCTCGGCACCCTGATGACCTCGGCGACCTTCCGCCACCCGGGCGTGCTGGCGATCCAGGTCGCCGGCGTCGACCAGATGAGCGGTGGCCGGATCGAGCTCGGCCTGGGCGCCGGCTGGTTCGAGGCCGAGCACACGGCGTACGGCATCCCGTTCCCCGACACCCGCGAGCGGTTCGACCGCTACGAGGAGCAGCTGGCGATCGTCACCGGGCTGTGGCGCACCCCGCTGGGCGAGACGTTCACCCACGAGGGCGCCCACTACACGCTGACCGACAGCCCCGCGCTGCCCAAGCCCGTGCAGCAGCCCGGCCCGCCGGTGCTGATCGGCGGCCGCGGCAAGAAGCGGACCCCGGCGCTCGCCGCGCGGTACGCCGACGAGTTCAACCTGCCCTTCGTCGACCTGACCGAGACCCGCGAGCAGTTCGGCCGGGTGCGCCAGGCCTGCGAGGCGATCGACCGCGACCCGGCGACGATGACCTGGTCCAACGCGCTGGTGCTCTGCGTCGGCGAGGACGAGGCCGAGATCGCGCGCCGCGCCGCGGCGATCGGACGCGAGCCCGCCGAGCTGCGGGAGAACGGCCTGGCCGGGACTCCCGACGAGGTCGTGGAGAAGGCGCTGGCGTTCGCCGAGGCGGGTGCCCAGCGGCTCTACCTGCAGGTGCTCGACCTGAGCGACCTCGACCACCTGCGCCTGGTCGCGGAGCGGGTCGCCCCGGCGCTGTGAGGGTGCCTGCCCGTCGCTCCGTCACCGGGCGCGGGCAGGCCCGGCGGGGGCAGTAACCTAGCCGTCATGACCAGCGCTCCCGCCGCCCCCTTCGGCCGCATGCTCACCGCGATGGCGACCGCGTTCAAGGACGACGGCAGCGTCGACCTGGACGGCACCGCCCGGATCGCCGCGCACCTGGTCGAGCACGGCAACGACGGGGTGGTGGTCTCCGGGACCACCGGGGAGTCGCCGACCACCACCGTGGAGGAGGACGCCGAGATCCTGCGCGCCGTGCGCGGGGCGGTCGGCGACCGCGCCACCGTGATCGCCGGGGTCGGCACCAACTCCACCGCGCACTCGGTCGAGCTCGCGCGCAACGCGGCGAAGCTCGACGTCGACGGGGTGCTGCTGGTCACGCCGTACTACAACAAGCCGTCGCAGCGCGGCGTGCTGCACCACTTTCGCTCGGTCGCCGAGGCCACCGACCTGCCGGTGATGCTCTACGACGTGCCCGGTCGCACCGGCCTGCCGATCGCGACCGAGACGCTGGCCGAGGCGATCACCTGGCCGCAGGTCGTGGCGATCAAGGACGCGCTCGGCGATCTGGTCCGGGCCAGCAGGCTCGCCCAGATGGGCTACGCGGTCTACTCCGGTGACGACGTGGCCACCCTGGGCTTCCTGGCGCACGGGGGCTGCGGGTTGGTCTCGGTCGTCGGTCACGTCGCGGGCCGTGAGCTCGCCGGCATGATCGAGAGCTTCCTCTCCGGCGACCACGCCACGGCGCTGGCCACCTTCAACCGGCTCATCCCGGCCTTCGAGGCGGTGATGGGGGTGCCCAACTACGGCGCCACCACCGCCAAGGCCGCGCTCCAGCTGCAGGGCGTGCTGGACAACCGACACGTCCGCGGACCGCTGGTCGAGCTGGACGACGACGAGTACGCCGCGCTGCGCGAGGGTCTGGGCGCAGCCGGCTTGATCTGAGGAGACGCATGTCCCACCCGCACCCCGAGCTGACGACCCCTGCGCCGCTGACCCCGGGAGGACTGCGCGTCATCCCGCTCGGCGGCCTCGGCGAGGTCGGGCGCAACATGACGGTCTTCGAGCACGAGGGCCGTCTGCTGATCGTCGACTGCGGGGTGCTCTTCCCCGAGGAGAACCACCCCGGCGTCGACCTGATCCTCCCCGACTTCGCCCCGATCCGGGACCGCCTCGACCAGGTCGAGGCGCTGGTGCTGACGCACGGGCACGAGGACCACATCGGGGCGACGCCGTACCTGCTGCGCGAGCGCGGCGACATCCCGCTGGTCGGCTCCGAGCTGACCCTGGCGCTGCTCGGCTCCAAGCTGCGCGAGCACCGGCTCAGGGAGACGGTGCACCACCGGGTGCGCGAGGGCGACCGGATCTCCTTCGGCCCGTTCGAGCTGGAGTTCGTCGCGGTCAACCACTCCATCCCCGACGCGCTCGCCGTGGCGATCCGGGCCGGCGGGCCAGCTGGTGCTGCACACCGGCGACTTCAAGATGGACCAGCTGCCGCTCGACGGCCGGGTCACCGACCTGCGCGCCTTCGCCCGGCTCGGGGAGGAGGGGGTCGACCTCTTCCTCACCGACTCCACCAACGCCGAGGTGCCGGGCTTCACCACCCACGAGCGGGAGATCGGCCCGGTCCTCGACCGGGTCTTCCACGCCAGCGAGAAGCGGATCATCGTCGCCTGCTTCGCCTCCCACGTGCACCGGGTCCAGCAGGCGCTCGACGCCGCGGTGGCGCACGACCGGAAGGTCGCCTACGTCGGCCGGTCGATGGTGCGCAACATGCAGATCGCCCAGGACCTGGGCTACCTGACCGTGCCGCCCGGCGTGCTGGTCGACGTCAAGGAGCTGGCCGCGCTGCCGCCGGAGCGCCAGGTGCTGATCTCCACCGGTTCCCAGGGCGAGCCGCTGTCGGCGCTGAGCCGGATCGCCCAGCGCAGCCACAGCTTCGTCCACATCGGAGGAGGGCGACACCGTCGTGCTCGCCTCCTCGCTGATCCCCGGCAACGAGAACGCCGTCTTCCGGGTGATCAACGGGCTGGCGCGCTGGGGCGCGAACGTCGTGCACAAGGGCAACGCGCTGGTGCACGTCTCCGGGCACGCCAGCGCCGGCGAGCTGCTCTACTGCTACAACATCGTCCGGCCGCGCAACGTGCTGCCGGTGCACGGCGAGATCCGGCACATGCACGCCAACGCCGCCCTGGCCCGGGCCACGGGCGTGCCGGCCGAGCACGTGGTGGTCGCCGAGGACGGGGTGGTCGTCGACCTGGTCGACGGCGCGCGTCAGCGTCGCGGGCAAGGTGGAGTGCGGCTACGTCTTCGTCGACGGCACCTCGATCGGCGACCTCACCGAGGCCTCGCTCAAGGACCGCCGGATCCTGGGGGAGGAGGGGTTCATCTCGGTGATCGTGGTGGTCGACTCGGTGACCGGCAAGGTCTCCGGCGGCCCCGAGATCCACGCCCGCGGCTTCGCCGAGGACGACTCCACCTTCGACGAGGTGAAGCCGGCGATCGTCGACGCGCTCGACCGGGCGGTCGCCGACGGGGTCACCGACTCCTACCAGCTCCAGCAGACGGTGCGCCGGGTCGTGGGGCGCTGGGTGAGCAAGGCCCACCGTCGCCGCCCGATGATCATCCCGGTGGTGATCGAGGCCTGAGCCGTCCGCCCCGCTGCGAGGGCGGACGGCGGTCAGCGGCGCGCGGCCTGCCACGCGCGCGCCTGGTACGCCGGTCCCGACGGGGGCGGTGCCGGTCGCGGCGAGCCGACCACCTCGTCCATCGGTCAGGCCGATCGTCGGTGGGTGATCCACAGCACCGGCCGGTGCGAGCGCTCGCAGGAGCTCCTCGGTCACCGCGCGCGCGGTGGCGGCGTCGAGGTGAGCGGTCGGCTCGTCCAGCACCAGCACGCGGCTGGTCGGCGAGGATGCGCCCGGGCCAGCGCCAGCCGGGCCCGTTCGCCGCCCGAGACGTGCGCGTGGCCGTCGCCGACCATCGTCGCCAGCCCTCGGGGAGCGAGTCCAGCCAGTCGCCCAGGTGGGCCTGCCCAGGGCGGCGCGCACCTCCGCGTCGTCCGCGGCGGGCCGGGCGAGCCGGACGTTCTCCGCCACCGTGGTGCCGAAGACGTACGGGTCGTCGTCGACCAGGCCGACCCGCGCCCGTACGTCGTCGGGGGAGAGCCGCCGGGCGGCGACGCCCTCCCAGCGCACCTCGCCCGCGCGTGGGGTCGAGGAAGCGCAGGAGCAGGGCCGCCACCGTCGACTTGCCCGTGCCGCTCGGGCCCGACCAGGCCGACCCGGCGACCGGGGGCCAGGTCCAGGCTGCAGGTCGCGCGACCACGTCGCGCTCGCCCCAGCCCGCGCGCGACCCCGGTCCAGCGCCCCGGCGGGGCGGTCGACGGCGGGGAACGGGAGCGGCGCCGGGTCGACCCGGACCGCCGGCGCCTGGTCGGTGAGCCGGTCCAGGCGCTCGGCCGCGGCCCGGGTACGCACGGCCACGGCACCGGCGTCGGCCAGCGGGGTGAAGACGTCGACCAGCGCGAGCGGCAGCATCACCAGGAGGGCGGTCATCGCGGGCGAGACTCCGCGTCGCGGAGCGCACCGGCCAGCAGGCCGGCCATCGCCAGGGGAGCGACCCCGCAGACGACGGCGACCAGCGCGCGGGCCCGGGCGGTGGCCGCCGCGGACCGGGTGCCGGCCGCGCCCAGGTCGGCACCGGCCGCGTCGACGCGGTCCAGCGCGTCGCCCGTGGCCTGCCAGAGCACGAGCTGGCGCACGCTGTGCAGCACGCCCTCCACCTGCGTGGCCACCTCGCCGCGCGCCCGGACGAACCGGGGCTCGGCGCCGGCGGACGCCGCGCATCGCGACCAGGTGCCCGCCGCCGGCGACCAGGCAGGTGAGCGCGACCACCGCCCCGCCCACGGGGTGGGCCCAGGTGGCCAGGACCGACGGCGAGCAGGCTGACCAGCAGCGCGGTCCACCGGGGCTGACGCACCCGGAGCTGCTCGTCGACCAGGGCGTCGACGTCGTCGACGACGCTGGCCAGCACGTCGCCGCGGCGCACGCCCAGGCGCCCGGGCACCAGCGGCACGAGCGCGTCGTAGACCCGGGCACGGCGCTCGGCGAGCAGCCGCAGCGCCGCGTCGTGGCTGACCAGCCGCTCGGCGTAGCGCAGCACCGGCCGGGCGATGCCGAAGGTCCGGACGCCGACGATCGCGACCATCAGCATCAGCACCGGCGGGTGCTCCGAGGCCCGGGTGATCAGCCAGGCGGCGGTCGCGGTGAGCGCGACCCCGGAGGCCGACGGAGAGGGCGCCCAGGGCGGTGCCGGTGCGCAGGCCGAACCGGGAGGGGACCGTCTCCGGCAGTCGGCGTCGGGCGGACGCGGTCGGGCCGGGTGGGGACGGCACTCGTCCCGGTCCCGGCGGGCGGCCGCGGCGGGTGCGGACCCGGCGGTCTCGGCAGGCCCGGCGGTCACTGCCGGCGGAGCGGCCGCGGCCGGCTCGACCCGGACCACCTGGTCGGCGACCTCCAGCACGGCGGGCCGGTGGGCGACCACCACGACGAGCGAGCCCTCGGCCAGGTCGCGCAGCGTGCGCAGCAGGACGGCCTCGGTGGCGGCGTCGAGGTGGGCGGTGGGCTCGTCGAGCAGGACGACGGGTCGGTCGGCGAGCACCACCCGGGCCAGTCCGAGCCGGGCGCGCTGGCCGGCGGAGAGCCCGGCGCCGTCCTCGCCGAGCGGGGTGGCCAGGCGGTCGGGCAGCGAGGCCACCACGTCGTCCAGGTCGACCGCGGCGAGCGCGGCCCACAGGGCGGCGTCGTCGGCGCCGGGCCGTCCGACCCGCAGGTTCTCCGCGATCGTGCCGGCGGTCAGCCACGGCCGCTGGGGCGCGGTGGCGATGGTGGCGCGCCAGCCGGCGGCGGGGACCAGGGACAGGTCGCGGCCGTCGACGAGGACCTCGCCGCGGGTGGGACGAAGCTCGCCCGCGAGCAGTGCGAGCAGGGTCGACTTGCCGCCGCCCGACGGTCCGGTGACGGCCACCAGGCCGGTGCGCGGGAGCGTGAGGTCGAGGGCGGCCAGCGCGGCGCGCTCCCGCCCGGGGTAGGTGAACGACAGCCCGCGGGCGGCCAGCGAGACCGGCCCGGTCAGCGGCTGCGCGTCGACGTCGTCGGCCGGGGGAGCGGCGGCCAGCACCTCGGTCGCGGCCTGGAAGGTCGCGGTGCCCTCGGCCGCGGCGTGGAACTCCGCGCCCACCCGGCGCAGCGGCCAGTAGGCCTCGGGGGCCAGCAGCAGCACGACCAGCGCGGTCTCGAAGTCGAGCCCGGAGGCGGCGAGCCGCAGGCCCACGGCCACCGCGACCAGCGCGACCGAGAGGGTGGCGATCAGCTCGAGCGCGGCCGAGGAGGCGAAGGCGATCTTGAGGGTGTCGAGGGTGGCGCGCCGGTAGCGGTCGGTGATCGACCGGATCGAGCGGCTCTGGGCGTCGGCCCGGCGGTGCGCGACCAGGGTCGGCAGGCCGCGGACGACGTCGAGGAAGTGGCCCGAGAGGGCCGACAGCTGTCGCCACTGACGGTCGGCGCGGTCCTGGGTGTTGAGGCCGATCAGGACCGCGAAGACCGGCACCAGCGGGAGCGTCAGCAGCACGATCAGGCCGGAGAGCCAGTCGAGCCAGAAGATCGTGGCCACCGTCGCGGCCGGCAGCACCGCGGCCAGCACCAGCGACGGCAGGTAGCGGGTCAGGTACGGCTCGACCGCGGCGGTGCCGCGGGTCGCCAGGGCGGTGAGCTCACCGGTCCGGTGCCGGGAGAGCGCCGTCGGCTCCGTCCGGGCGGCCGCCTCCAGCAGCCGGCGGCGCAGCGTGCTGGAGACCACGGCGGCGGCGCGGGCGCCGGTCACGTCCACGACGTACGAGGTGGCGGCGCGCAGGACCACCACCACGGCCAGGGCGAGCGCCGGACCGCGCAGGTCCGCCGCCCACCCCTCGGCGCCCAGGCCGGTGACCAGGCGGACGATCAGGTGACCGACCGCGAAGGCCTGGGCGACGGCGAGCAGACCCCCGCCGCCCCCGCGACCAGGCCCAGCGCCAGGGGGCGCCGGGCCGGCAGCAGGTGCGGCAGGAGAGCCGGGTCGAGAGGCTTCGCCACGACTCAGCGCTCGCCTGCGACCACGGTGGGCGACCGCCTCGGGGATGCTGTCGACGCTGATCCGCTTGCGGAAGACCCAGTAGGTCCACGCCTGGTAGCCGAGCACGATCGGGGTGAAGATCACCGCCACCCAGGTCATCACCTTGAGCGTGTACGCCGTGGCCGCCGCGTTGGTGGTGGTCAGCGAGTACGCCACGTCGGTGGTGGAGGGCATCACGTCGGGGAACAGCGCCAGGAAGAGGCCGCCGACCGCGAGCGCGATGGTGACGAAGGTGCCGGTGAACGCCCAGCCCTCGCGGCCCGCGCGGTTCATCACCAGCGCGGCGACCAGGGCCAGCGCCGCCAGGGCGAAGGCGACGGCGGACGAGACGTCACCGGTCCTGACCTGGATCCAGACCATGAAGAGCACGGCCAGCCCGGCGGTGAGCAGCCCGAGCCGCTCGGCCAGCGCCCGGGCCCGGTGCCGGATCTCGCCGTCGGTCTTGAGCGCGATGAACAGTGCCCCGTGGGTGGCGAAGAGCGACGCGGTGACCAGCCCGCCGAGCAGGCCCAGCGGGTTGAGCAGGGTGAACAGGGTGCCGGTGAACTCCTTCTCCGCGTCGATCGGCACGCCCGCGACGATGTTGGCGAAGGCCACGCCCCAGAGCACGGCGGGGAGCCAGGAGCCGACGATCGCGGCGACGTCCCAGCGGGCCCGCCAGGAGTCGTCGTCCTTCTTCCCGCGGTACTCGAAGGCGAGGTTGCGGATGATCAGGGCGACCAGGATCAGCAGCAGCGGCAGGTAGAACCCGCTGAACAGCGTGGCGTACCACTCGGGGAAGGCGGCGAAGGTCGCGCCGCCGGCCACCAGGACCCAGACCTCGTTGCCGTCCCAGGTGGGACCGATCGAGTTGTACATGACGCGTCGTTCGCGCTCGTCCTTCGCCAGGACCGGCAGCAGCATGCCGACCCCGAAGTCGAAGCCCTCGAGGGCGAAGTAGCCGATCCAGAGGATCGCGATGAGGGCGAACCAGACAGTGGTGAGCTCCATGATGTGTCTCTCTCCCTCAGTAGGCGAAGGCCATGGGCCGGTCGTCGTCGGCGCCGCCGACGGGAACCTCGGGCGGCTCCTCGAACGGCTCGGCGCCGCGCTTGGTGTACTTGATCAGCAGGCCGAGCTCGACCACGGCGAGGACCGCGTAGAGGACCGTCAGGACGATCAGCGACGTGGCCGCCTCGAAGACCGAGCACGCCCGGGGAGACGCCGGACTGGGTGGTCATCAGGCCGTAGACGACCCACGGCTGGCGACCCATCTCGGTGAAGATCCAGCCGAACGAGTTGGCCGCGACGGCGCCGACCGGGAGGGCGATGCCGAGCCAGGCGACCCAGCGTCCGGGCCGCGCGCTTCTCGCCGGGTGGCCCAGAGCAGGACGGCGGCGCCGGCGACGACGGCGAAGCCGAGGCCCATCATGAACCGGAAGGACCAGTAGGTCACCGGGATCACCGGCACGTAGTCGCCGGCGTGGTAGTAGGCCGCGCCGGGGTCCTGGCCGTACTGCTCGGCGTACTTCTCGCGCAGGTGGTCGATGCCCTGGATCTCGCCGTCGAACGTGCTCCGGCGCCCAGGAACGAGAGCAGCCCGGGGATCTCGATGATGTGGTGGGCCTCGGAGCCGTCGAGGCTTGCCGAGGGTCAGCACCGAGAACGGCGCGTTCGATGGTCGTCTCGTAGAGACCCTCGGCGGCCGCCATCTTCATCGGCTGGACCTCGGTCATGATCTTGCCCTGGATGTCGCCGGAGATGAAGACACCGATGCCGCCGACCAGCGCCGCCACGGCGCCGATCCGGATCGCGGTGCGGTAGAGCGGCCGGTCGTCGCGGTGCCGCTTGCTGACGTACAGGTAGGCGGCCGACGCCGCACATGAAGGCGCCGGCGGTCATGTACGCCGCGAGCACGACGTGCGGGAAGGTGACCAGCTGGACCTTGTTGAACATCACCGCCCAGAAGTCGATCAGCTCGGCGCGGCCGTTCTCGGCGTTGTAGGAGTAGCCGACCGGGTTCTGCATCCAGCTGTTGGCCGCGAGGATGAAGTAGGCCGACGCCAGCGTGCCGAGGTGGACCAGCCACATGCAGGCGGCGTGCAGGGCGCGGGGGAGCTTGTCCCAGCCGAAGATCCACAGGCCGAGGAAGGTGGACTCGAGGAAGAAGGCGAGCAGCCCCTCGATCGCGAGCGGGGCGCCGAAGACGTCCCCGACGAAGCGTGAGTAGTCCGACCAGTTCATCCCGAACTGGAACTCCTGGACGATGCCGGTCACCACGCCGAGGGCGAAGTTGATCAGGAAGAGCTTCCCGAAGAACTTCGTCAGGCGCAGGTACTGCTCCTTGCGGGTGCGCACCCACGCGGTCTCCATGCCGGCGATCAGGGCGGTGAGGCCGATCGTGAGCGGCACGAAGAGGAAGTGGTACACGGTGATGATGCCGAACTGCCACCGTGCGATGTCGAGGACTTCCACCTTGCCTCCGTCTGCTTGAACCAGAGCGACCGCGGGGTCCCGCGGTCGAGCGATCGAATACTACGACATGTAGTACGGCTTCGGTAGTACGTGTCGCGTAGTACGCAGACCGTAGTACTACGTGGACTCGTATGTCATGATCGGGTCGTGCGGAAGACGAAGAAGGACTCGACGACAGGCGGTCGCGGCGGCAAGGCGGTCCTGGGCGACCTCGAACGCGCGGTGATGGACGTGCTGTGGGACCTCCCGGCGGACGAGGAGGCCACGGTCCGTGAGGTGCACGGCCGGCTCGGCGAGGTGCGGGACGTCGCCTACACCACCGTGATGACCGTGATGGACCGGCTGGCCCGCAAGGGGATGGTCGTCCAGCAGAAGGACGGCCGCGCCTACCGCTACCGGGCCCAGGCCACCCGGGCGGAGATGACCGCGGACCTGATGCGGGACACGCTCGCCGACCTGGGCAGCTCCGAGCGCGCCCCGGCGCTCGTCGCTTTCGTCGAGGAAGCCTCTCCGGAGGACCTCGCGGCACCTGAGCGAAGGCGCTTGACGCTCTAGGATCCTGACCTGTGGAACTGACCCCCTTGGTCCTCGGTCTCCTGGCCGGGGCCCTGGCCGGCCCCGTCCCTGCAGCGATGGCCCGATCCTCCCGGCTGCACCTGACCCCGTTCGCGGCGATGGTGCTCTGGCAGGCCGTGGCGCTGGCCGCCGTCCTCGCGGCCCTCGGCGCCGGCCTCTCCCTTGCGTCCGGCCGCACCCTGAGCGGGGAGCCGGGTCTGGTCGGTCTGGTCGTCGCGGCGGTCGCGCTCTCGGTCACCCTGGTGGTGGTGGCTCGGCTCCTGATCTCCGGCCACCGGGTCGGGACCTCCCTGCGGGCCCAGCGCCGGGCGCACCGTGAGCAGGTCGACCTGGTGGCCGGCCGGCTGGACGACCTGCACGTGCTCGAGCACGACGTCCCGGTCGCCTACTGCCTGCCGGGCGTGGCCCGGTCCCGGGTGGTCGTCTCCGCCGCGGCGCTGGAGCGCCTGGACCGGGCGCAGCTGGCGGCCGTGCTCGCCCACGAGCGCGCACACCTCGCCGCCCGTCACGACCTGGTGCTCGAGGCGTTCACCGTGCTGCACCGGGCGTTCCCGCGCTGGGTCTCCAGCGACGCCGCGCTCAGGGAGGTGCAGCTGCTGGTCGAGATCCTCGCCGACCGCGCCGCGGTCCGGGTGGGCGGTCCGCACCAGCTCGGCTCCGCCCTCCTGGCGATGGCCCAGGGGCGGGTTCCCGCAGGATCGATGGGTGCGGCGGGCTCGCACCTGGTCGAGCGGGTCCGGGTGCTGGGTGACCCGCACCCCCGGCACGCGCAGGGAGTCGGCCTGCTGGTCGCCTCGTGGGCCGTGCTGGTGCTGCCCACCTCGCTGGTGGTCGCCCCCTGGCTGACCGGTCTCACCGGCTGACGCCAGGTCCCGACGCAACCCGACGGACCCGGTCGCGACACGCGCCTGTGGTGCCTGTGACTGGTGTGACGGGTGGACTACTGTCCTGAGCATGGCGACCCGTACGTCTTCCCCGCCGGGGTCGCGGAGCTCGAGCGCGTCCAAGAAGGCTTCGAGCACCCGATCACGGAGTACTGGCTCCAGCCGAGCCGGCAAGACCCCCCAGCGACCCCAGAAGTCGACCGCGCGTCGACCCGCTCCTCGCGCCGTGCGCAACGGCCCCGGCCCGGTCGCCCGAGGGTTCGGTGCGCTCGCCCGCGGCGCGGTGGCCGCCTGGCTCGGTCTCGCCCACGGGGTGGGCGCCGCCGCGCGCAGCATCGGCCACGGTGCCCGCGACCTCGACCCGGCGCACCGACGCGACGGGTTCGGCATGGTGCTCCTCGGGCTGGGCCTGGTGGTGGCCGGCGCCGTGTGGTGGCAGCCTCCCGGCGGCGCCATGGACCTGGTCCGCTCGGCGACCCAGGGGACCGTCGGCAAGGTCGCCTGGGCGGTGCCGCTCGCCTTCGCCTACCTGGGCTGGCGCACGCTGCGCGACCCCGAGCACAACGGGCCCGCGGGCCGTCAGGTGATCGGCTGGTCCGCCCTGGTGCTCGGCGTCCTGGGCATCGTGCACATCGCCAACGGCAACCCGCAGCCCACGGCCGGTGACGCGCACGAGCTGCAGCAGGCCGGGGGAGCGGTCGGCTTCGTCGTCTCCAGCCTCCTGCTCGACCTGCTCCGCACCCCGTGGGTCGTGGTCCCGCTGCTGGCCCTGGTCTCCGTCTTCGGCGTGCTGGTCATCACCGCCACCCCGCTCTACCAGGTGCCGCACCGGCTGGCCGAGCTCCGCGACCGGCTGCTGGGCCACCCCGGCGACGGCGCGGACGAGGCGGACGAGGAGACCCGGCCGGTCCGTCAGCGTCGTCGCAGCGTGCCCGTCGACGAGGACATGGGCGACCCGGCGTACGACACCCCGGTGCTGGAGGACCGCGAGGTCCGCAAGCGGCGCCGCGCCAAGCCCGACCCGGTCGAGGTGGCCCTGGCCGAGGGCGACGAGGGGCTCGCGATCCTGGACCGGCCGGACCCCGCGGACGCCGGCCGGCGCCGGAGGTCGAGCCGCCGCCGCACACCCCGCTGCCGCCCCGCGTCGAGCAGCTCGCGCTCTCCGGCGACATCACCTACACCCTGCCCGCCAGCGAGGTGCTCAAGCCCGGCTCGGTGCACAAGGCCAAGTCCAAGGCCAGCGACGCGGTGGTCGACCGGCTCCAGCAGGTGCTGGAGGAGTTCGGGATCGACGCCCACGTCACCGGCTACACCCGCGGGCCGACGGTCACCCGCTACATCGTCGAGCTCGGCTCGGCGGTCAAGGTGGAGAAGGTCACGGCGCTGTCGAAGAACATCGCCTACGCGGTGGCCTCGGCCGACGTCCGGATCCTCAGCCCGATCCCGGGCAAGTCGGCGATCGGCATCGAGATCCCCAACACCGACAAGGAGATCGTCTCCCTCGGTGACGTGCTGCGCTCCGAGACGGCCCGCTCCAACCACCACCCGATGGTCACCGGTCTGGGCAAGGACGTGGAGGGCGGCTTCGTGGTCGCCAACCTGGCGAAGATGCCGCACCTCCTGGTCGCCGGTGCCACCGGCTCGGGAAAGTCGTCGTTCATCAACTCGATGATCACCTCGATCATGATGCGGGCGACCCCGGACGAGGTCCGGATGATCATGGTCGACCCCAAGCGGGTCGAGCTGAACGCCTACGAGGGCATCCCGCACCTGATCACCCCGATCATCACGAACCCGAAGAAGGCCGCCGAGGCGCTCCAGTGGGTCGTGCGCGAGATGGACATGCGCTACGACGACCTGGCCAACTTCGGCTTCCGGCACGTGGACGACTTCAACAAGGCGGTCCGGGCCGGCAAGGTCGAGGTCCCGCCGGGCAGCGAGCGCAAGCTCTCGCCGTACCCCTACCTGCTGGTGATCGTGGACGAGCTCGCGGACCTGATGATGGTGGCCCCCCGCGACGTCGAGGACGCGATCGTGCGGATCACCCAGCTCGCACGTGCCGCCGGCATCCACCTGGTGCTGGCGACCCAGCGCCCGTCGGTCGACGTGGTGACCGGTCTGATCAAGGCCAACGTCCCCTCGCGGCTCGCGTTCGCCACCTCCAGTCTCGGCGACAGCCGGGTCATCCTCGACCAGCCGGGCGCGGAGAAGCTGGTCGGCCAGGGTGACGGGCTCTTCCTGCCGATGGGCGCCTCCAAGCCGGTCCGGGTCCAGGGGTCCTGGGTCACCGAGGCCGAGGTGCACCAGGTGGTGGCGGCCTGCAAGCAGCAGCTGGAGCCGACGTACGTCGAGGAGGTCACCGCGCCGGCCGCGGCCAAGCGCGACCTCGACGACGACATCGGCGACGACATGGAGCTGGTGATCCAGGCGATCGAGCTGGTCGTCTCCACCCAGTTCGGCTCCACCTCGATGCTCCAGCGCAAGCTCCGCGTCGGGTTCGCCAAGGCCGGTCGCCTGATGGACATCCTGGAGAGCCGGGGCGTGGTCGGGCCGAGCGAGGGCTCCAAGGCACGTGACGTGCTGGTCAAGCCCGACGAGATCGATTCCGTGATCGCGACACTGGAGGGGGAGAGATGAGCGCAGCCGAGCAGAACCTCGGGCACGAGGGCCGCGACCCGGACCACGGGGCGCGGGCGCGACACCCCGTCGCTGAGCCTGGCTGCGGGGGTGGTGGAGGTCCGGCGCAACGCGGGGGTCGCCGCCGCCGTCGGCGGGCTCTCCTCCGCCGTCTCCATCGCCTACCTGGCACGCGCCTCGAGCACGGGCTCCGTGCTCGACTGGGTCCTGGTCGCGGTGATGGGCCTGCTCGCCGTGCTCTGGCTCTCGTCGTTCGTGGACGCGCGGACGCCGCTCCTGGTCGCGGACAGCCAGGGGGTCCGGGTCCGCCTGGGCCGCAGCTGGCGCGGACTGCCGTGGTCGGCCGTCGAGCGGATCGAGCACACCCCCCGGAGCGGCCTGCTGCGCGACGGGCGGCTGCAGGTGGTCCCGCGGAACCCCGAGCTGCTGGTCGCCGAGCTCGACCGTCGCGCGGCCCGTCAGGCGCGTCTCGCCACCCGGATGTACGGCGGCCCGCTGGCGCTCCCGCTGGGCCTGGCCACCCGGGTCGTCGCCGACGACGCGGACCCCACCGAGGCGCTCTCCCGTCTGGTCGACCGCGGGGCCGAGGTGGTCGTGGTCCCCTCGGCGCGGAGCCGGCGCGCGGCCGCGGCCGACGTCGAGACCAAGACCGAGACTGACGAGACGCTGAGCGGGGCGCGGCCCGACGCGCGGGCGTCCCGGTCCGAGAAGCTGGAGCTCGAGCACCCGGACGCCGAGCAACCGGAGGACGACGAGGTCGTCGAGCCCGCTCCCGGTCGCGAGCGTCCCCGGCGGCGGGACCCTCGTCCGCTCCTCGCGAGCGCGCTGACCCGGGTCTCGGCGGCGCTGCCGCGCCGGGACCGCGCGGACCGGCTCGACGACTCGGTCGAGGACGAGCTCGTCGATGACCAGCTCGTCGACGCCCAGCCTGTCGATGCCCACCCTGACGAGGCCGACCTCGACGGGTCGGAGCACGACGCGTCCTGGACCGACGAGGCCCCGGTGCCGGCCCGCGAGGTCCCGCAGCCGGCCCGCGCCGAGGTGACCCGGGAGAGCTCGGCCGACGTGACCGCCGTGCTGCCCGCGGCCGTCGAGCTGGTCGAGGACACCCAGACCTGGGGTGACCGGGTCCGGCCGATCGCCCGCGAGGGCCACCCGGTGGCGCCCGTCGTCTTCGACGACTTCGTCGTCGAGCCCGCGGCCGACCCCGTGGTCGGCCCCGAGCTGCGGGCCGCCCGGACCCGGATCGGTCTCTCGGTCGACCAGCTCGCCGAGCGGACCCGGATCCGGCCGCACGTGATCGAGGCGATCGAGGTCGACGACTTCGTGCCGTGCGGCGGCGACTTCTACGCCCGCGGTCACCTGCGCACGCTCGCCCGGGTGCTGGGGGTCGACGTCACGCCGCTCCTGACCACGTACGACGAGCGCTACGCGCACGCCCCGATCGACCCGCGACGGGTCTTCGAGGCCGAGCTGGCCACCGGGGCGCACGGGCCGATCCGGGGCACCCGTGGGGGAGCCAACTGGTCGATCCTGGTGGCCGCGGTGATGGCGCTGGTGCTGGCCTGGTCGGTGGCCAGGCTGGTGATGGACGCCCCGGTCGACGTGGACGGCGCACCCGTGCTCAACGGCTCGGGAGGTCCGCACGCCGGCAGCACGGTGGTGGCCGACCCGGTGCCGGTGGTGGTCACCGCGCCCGCGGGCGGGGCCAGGATCGTCGTCCGGGACAGCTCGGGCGCCGTGGTCTTCCAGGGTGCGCTGGCGATCGGCGAGAGCCGCACGGTCGACGCGTCGCCGCCGGTCCGGGTGCAGACGACCGACGGCTCGGTCACGGTCGGCATCGCCGGGGTGGAGCGCGGTCCGATCGGCGAGGCGGGCGTCGCCGCCCAGGGCACGTACGCCGCGAAGTGATCGGCCGCGTTCGCGCGCCGGGGTGCCGACTCACGCTCCGGTGGGCCGGCGCGGCATACTGGGCACAGCTATGACGACACACGCACCCGCGACGGCCGGGACCCCGATGAGCGTGGCGGTGGTGACCCTCGGGTGCTCCCGCAACGAGGTCGACTCCGAGGAGCTGGCAGGCCGGCTGGAGGCCGACGGGTTCCGTCTGGTGGCCGAGCCCGAGCAGGCGGACACCGTGGTGGTCAACACCTGCGGCTTCGTCGAGGCGGCCAAGAAGGACTCGGTCGACACCCTGCTCGAGGCAGCCGACCTCAAGGAGCGCGGCCGGACCAAGGCCGTGGTGGCCGTGGGGTGCCTGGCCGAGCGGTACGGCAAGGACCTGGCCGAGTCGTTGCCCGAGGCCGACGCCGTGCTCGGGTTCGACGACTACCCCGACATCGCTGCTCGGCTGCGCTCGATCGTGGCCGGCGAGCAGCACCGCTCGCACGTGCCCTCGGACCGCCGCCGTCTGCTGCCCATCTCCCCGGTCGAGCGGGCCGCGGTGGCCGACGTCACCGTGCCCGGTCACGCGGTGCCGGACCTGCTCCCCGAGCAGTCGCCCGCGAGCGGGCCGCGAGCCCTCCGCCGCCGGCTGGACGGCGGCCCGATGGCGCCGCTCAAGCTGGCCAGCGGCTGCGACCGGCGCTGCTCGTTCTGCGCGATCCCCAGCTTCCGCGGCTCGTTCGTCAGCCGCCGCCCCGCCGACGTGCTGACCGAGGCACGCTGGCTGGCCGAGCAGGGGGTGCGCGAGCTCTTCCTGGTGAGCGAGAACTCCACGTCGTACGGCAAGGACCTGGGGGACCTCCGGCTGCTGGAGACGCTGCTGCCCGAGCTGTCCGGGATCGACGGCATCGACTGGGTCCGCGTCTCCTACCTGCAGCCGGCCGAGACCCGGCAGGGGCTGATCGACGCGATCGCCTCGACCCCTGGCGTGGTGCCCTACTTCGACCTCTCCTTCCAGCACGCCAGCGCGACCGTGCTCCGGCGGATGCGCCGGTTCGGCGACCCCGAGAGCTTCCTCGACCTGCTGGCGCGGGTGCGCGCGCAGACGCCCGAGGCCGGCGTCCGCTCCAACGTCATCGTCGGCTTCCCCGGCGAGACCGAGGAGGACGTCGCGGTGCTCTGCGACTTCCTCGAGGCGGCGCGGCTCGACGTGACCGGCGTCTTCGGCTACTCCGACGAGGACGGCACGGAGGCCGAGACCTACGACGGCAAGATCGACCCCGACGAGGTGGCCGCCCGGGTCGCGCACGTCACCGCCCTGGTCGAGGAGCTCACCGCGCAGCGCGCGGAGGAGCGGATCGGCGAGCAGGTCGAGGTGCTGGTGGAGTCCGTCGAGGACGGCTCGGTCGAGGGCCGGGCCCGGCACCAGGGACCCGAGGTCGACGGCACCACCGCCCTGGTGGGCGCCGACCCGGGCGTCCGGGTGGGCGACCTGGTGCGCGGCGTGGTCGTGGACAGCCTCGGCGTCGACCTGGTGGCCCAGGTCCAGGAGAGCCAGGCATGAGCGGGTCGGGTCGCACGAGCAACCTGAACGTGCCCAACCTGCTCACCACGCTGCGGATCCTGATCGTCCCGTTCTTCGGCTGGGCGCTGCTGCAGGACGGCGGCGACTCGGTCACCTGGCGCTGGGTCGCCTTCGCGCTCTTCGCGGTCGCGATGATCACCGACAAGGTGGACGGCGACCTGGCGCGCAAGTACGACATCGTCACCGACTTCGGGAAGATCGCCGACCCGATCGCCGACAAGGCGATCACCGGGATGGCGTTCATCGGCCTGTCGCTGGTGGGGGACGTGTGGTGGTGGGTGACCATCGTCGTCCTGCTGCGCGAGTGGAGCGTCACGCTGCTGCGGCTCTCGGTGCTCTCCGACGTGGTGATGGCCGCCTCGCAGAGCGGCAAGATCAAGACCACGCTGCAGGCGCTGGCCCTGGGCCTGCTGATCTGGCCGCTTCCGCACGGGTCCGCGCACGGCGGCGCGTTCGACGGCTGGGGCACCACCGGCGAGGTGCTCTTCTACGCCGGCCAGGTGACGCTGGCGGCCGCGGTCGCCATGACCTTGTGGTCGGGCTACGAGTTCCTCCGCGACGTCCGTCGGCACCGGGTCAACGCCCGCGCCGCGGTGCCGCAGAACGATCGCTGACTAGCAGTCACAACGGTCACTCTGGTAAAGGTGGCCCGGATCACTTGTCGTCAAAACAAGGGAACAGACTGTGTCAGCGATCAGAAGCTCAGGCCGCCGCCTCACGGCGACGGCGACCATCGGGGGCCTCGTAGCGGCCCCGCTCACCCTCATAGCGCTCACGACGTCGCCCGCCGCCGCGGCGGACGACGTCGTCGTCAACCTCATCGGGGTCAACGACTTCCACGGACGGATCAACGCCGACACCACCAAGTGGGCGACCACGGTGGAGTCACTGCGCAACGCGTCGGGGACCGACACCGACGTCTTCGTCGGCGCCGGCGACCTCATCGGCGCCTCGGAGTTCACCTCCTCGGTGCAGAACGACCAGCCGACCATCGACGTGCTCAACGCGGTGGGGCTCGACGCCTCAGCGGTCGGGAACCACGAGTTCGACCGCGGCTGGGCGGACCTGCGCGACCGGGTCGTGAACAACCGCACCAACGCGTCCTGGCAGTACCTGGGTGCCAACGTCTACCAGAAGGGCACCCTCACCCCCGTCCTTCCGGAGTACGCCGAGTTCGACGCGCAGGGGCTCAAGGTCGCCGTGATCGGCGCCGTCACCGAGGAGACCCCCTCGCTGGTCACGCCGGCCGGCGTCGCCGACCTCGACTTCGGCGACCCCGTGCTGGCGGTCGACCGGGTCGCGAAGCGGCTCAGCGACGGCGACGCCTCGAACGGCGAGGCCGACGTCATCGTCGCGACCTTCCACTCCGGCGCGGCGCACGGCCAGGGCTCGGACTACGCCAAGGAAGCCGCCCTCGCGGGCGAGTTCCAGCGGATGGCCTCGCTGCCCGCCAGCGTCGACGCGATCTTCAACGGCCACACCCACCAGGTCTACGCCTGGGACGCCCCCAAGCCCGGCGGTGGCACCCGGCCGATCCTGCAGACCGGTGAGTACGCCGCGAACGTCGGCCAGATCCAGCTGACCGTCGACCCGGCGACCGGGGACGTGAAGTCCTACACGGCGAAGAACCACGCCCGGGCCGCGTCCGCCGACCTGAGCAACCCCGTGGTGGCCCAGGTGGACTCGGTGGTCAAGGCCGCCCAGGCCAAGGCCGCCGAGATCGGCAACCAGCCGATCGGCAAGCTGACCGCCGACGTCACCCGCGCCTACTCCGGGGTGGACGCGTCCGGCAAGCCGGTCGAGGACCGCGGCGCCGAGTCGACGCTCGGTGGCCTGGTCGCCAACGCGCTGCGTGACGGCGTGCCGGCCGAGATCGCCGATCCCGACCTCGGGATCGTCAACCCGGGCGGCCTGCGGGCCGACCTGCTCTTCAAGGGCGACCCGGCGGCCAACCCGGCCAACACCGACGGCGTGATCACCTACGGCGAGGCCAACAACGTGCTGCCGTTCGTCAACAACGTGTGGACCGTGGAGCTCACCGGTGCCCAGCTCCGCAAGGTGCTGGAGCAGCAGTGGCAGCCTGCGGGCACGCAGCGGCCGTACCTGAACCTGGGTCTGTCCGACAACGTCGAGGTCACCCAGGACCCGAGCAAGCCCGCGGGCTCGCGGATCACCTCGGTCCGGATCAACGACGAGTGGCTCGACGCCAAGAAGTCCTACACCGTCTCGACCTTCTCCTTCCTCGGCACCGGCGGCGACAACTTCGCGGCCTTCAAGGACGGCAAGGCCAAGGACACCGGGCTGGTCGACCGCGACGTGTGGGTCAAGTACCTGCGCGACCACCCGGTCTCCCCGGACTTCGCCCGGCAGCAGGTCGAGGTGCGCAACCTCAAGGACCGCAAGGTCACCATGGGGGAGAAGGTCCGGGCCACGGTGTCCGGCCTGGACATGACCTCGGTCGGTGCCCCGAAGAACACCACGGTCGAGGTCGTGCGCGTCCGCAAGGACAAGCGCAAGGTGATGAAGACCGTCAAGGTGATCAACGGCGAGGCGAAGGTGAACTTCGCGGCGCCCGCCGGGACCGCGATCGAGCTGGTGGCCCAGCCGTCGGGCACGACCATCACCCGCGAGCTGCGCAAGACCCGACCGAAGATCAAGCAGGTCCGGGTCTTCCCGAAGGTCGTCAAGGCCAACAAGACCCGTCCGCGGGTCAAGGTGGTCGTGAAGGCCAACAACGAGGGCAAGGTCGCCGGCCGGGTCAAGGTGGTCATCCAGGGCAAGGGCGTCAAGCGCAAGGCCTTCGGCGAGCTCACCAAGGTCAAGGGCAAGCCGCGCAGCAAGGTCAACGTGCGCCTGCCGCGACTGCCCAAGCCGGGTGCTTACACGGTGCGGGTGAAGTACCTGGGCAACAACAAGTACAACGCCGCAGAAGAAGAACTACAACCTCCGCGTCGCCAGGCGCTGACCCCGGCGGGAGCCCGTACGCGGGTCTCCCAGGGACGAGGGGCTCGGGCAGCTACGCCCGGGCCCCTCGTGGCGTCCGGAGCGTTGCTGCCGGGGCGGGCGCGCAGGCCTCTGCAGGTCTCGGCCGGCCCCGTGCCAGGATGGGGAGATGGACAGCGATCCCCTCGCCGCCCGGCTCCTGACCCGCCTGACCCGGCGCGGGGAGACCCTGGCGGTCGCCGAGTCCGTCACCGGCGGGCGGGTGGTCGGCGAGCCTCACCGCCGTGCCGGGCGCCTCGGTGGTCCTGCTGGGCGCGGTGGTCTCCTACGCCACGGAGGTGAAGATCTCGGTGCTGGGCGTCCCCGAGGAGCTGGTCGCGCAGCACGGGGTGGTCTCCGCCGAGTGCGCCGAGGCGATGGCCCGGGGCGTCCGGCGACTCATGGGCAGCACCTGGGGTCTGGCCACCACCGGCGTGGCCGGGCCCGGACGGCAGGACGACCGGCCCCCGGGCATGGTCTTCGTCGGCGTCGCGGGTCCGGGGGACGACGTGCGCGTGCACCGGCTCGACCTGTCGGGACCCGGCACGAGATCCAGGACGGGCACCGCGCGTCTGGCGATCCGGCTGCTGCTCGACACGGCCGAGCCCGTGGGGTGAGCACGCGAGTTGCGGGCTTCCGGTAGCGTGGGCTCACAGTTCACTCTCAGGAAGGACTCCCGCATGGTGCTGTTTCGTCGGTCCCTCGGCGACGTCCTCCGTCGCAAGCGGATGGAGCTGGGCATGACCCTGCGGGAGGTCTCCGCAGAGGCGCGGGTCAGCCTGGGCTACATCTCCGAGATCGAGCGTGGCCAGAAGGAGGCGTCCTCCGAGCTGCTGGCCTCGTTGTGCGCCGCGCTCGACGTGCCGCTCTCGCTGGTGCTGCGCGAGGCGAGCACCGCCGTGGCCCGCGAGGAGGCGCTCGCCTCCACCACCGTGCTCGAGGTGGCGAGGCCCGCACCGACCGGCGACGTGGTCGCCTCCGCCGCCTGAGACCCCTCGGCGGCTTGCCCAGCCCGTCGGCCCAGCGCCCTCGGTCGAGTGTGCCAGCCGAGCGCATCTGCTCAGCCTGGCTGGCAGCTGGGGCACCAGTAGGTGGCCCGCTCGCGACCCTCCGGGCCCGACTGCTCGACCAGGACCGCTCGTCCCGCAGCGCAGGCACTCCGGCTGCCGGTAGACCCAGGTGCGCCGACCGCGGCGTAGGTCGCCGGTGGTCGACTGCTCCGCACGCTGCTTGTTGTGGCTGAGCATCAGCCGGGCCCGCCGCACCAGTCGCGGCAGGTCGCCCACCTGGCCGATCGGGGTGGTGGGCCGGACACCGCTGGTGAAGCAGAGCTCGGCGGCGTACATGTTGCCGATCCCGGCGAGCCGGGTCTGGTCGAGCAGCGCGTGCACGAGCGGGCGCTGCGGGTCCTCGGTCAGCCGACGCAGCGCCTCCTCCTCGTCCCAGTCCGACCCGAGCAGGTCGGGGCCAAGGTGGCCGACGGCCAGGTGCTCGTCCTCGCGCCTGAGCAGCTCGACGATGCCGAGCGAGAAGCCGACCGCCACCCGCTGGGGGGTCGTCAGCACCACCCGGGCGGTGTGCACCGGGCGGCGCCACCGCTGACCGTGCGTGTAGGCCTGCCAGGCCCCCTCCATCTTCAGGTGGGTGTGCAGCGTCCACGGCGCCTGGGCGTCGATCCGGGTGAGCAGGTGCTTGCCCCGGCTGACCGTGCCGCGCACCAGCGCCCCGGTGAAGTCGTGGGTGGCCAGGCGCGGGGACCCGGAAGTCGCTGGCGGTCAGCCGTTGCCCGGCCAGGGCCCGGTCCAGCAACCGGGCGGCCCGCCAGACGGTGTCTCCCTCAGGCACGGATCCTCAGTCCCTTCGGTGTGGCGACGAAGCCGGCCTCGCGCAGCGCGACCCGCAGGGGGGTCTCGCCCGAGCCGAGCAGCTGGGAGCCGTCCACCCGTTCGACGGTGAGCCGTCCGAGTGCGCCGCGGCGTACGGCGTCGGCGAGCGCCCGGGCCGCCGGCCCCAGCTGCTCGGGCTCCTCGGACCAGGTGAGCAGGGTGCGCCCGCCGCGTTCGACGTAGAGCACGAGGTGCCCCTCGACCAGGACCACGAGCGCGCCGGCCTTGCGGCCGGGACGGTGCCCGGTGGCCTCGGGCCAGGCCAGGGCCGCACCGTAGGGGTTGGCCGGGTCGGTGGCGGCCAGCGCGACCGCCTCCGGGGGCTCCGGGCCGGTCGGCGGCTCGCTGAAGGTGCGCAGCCGGTCGATCGCGCCCGCGGTGCCGAACTGGGCGGCGCCGAGTCCCTCGACGAAGTAGCCGCGTCGGCAGCGTCCGGAGTCCTCGAAGGCGGCGAGCACCTTGTAGACGGCCGCGAAGCCGCCGGGCACACGTTCGGACACGACCGCGCCCCGGGTGACCACCCCGTGCCGCTCGAGCAGGTGCTCGGCGGTCGCGTGGGCGCGGCGGGTCGGGTCCCGGTCACGGTCCGGCAGGAGGGACCACCGCCCGGCGGTCTCCGGCGGACCGGTGCGCACCGGCATCCGGCCGGTGCGCGGCGGGGGGCGCCGGGTGCGGTGGCTCGCTGTACCGCTGCGGACCAGGCTGCGCAGCGGGCACCAGGGTGTCGTTGCTGACGTAGCCGGACCAGACGAGGTCCCACAGGGCGACCGAGAGCGTCGGGTCCGAGACCGAGCCGACCTGGTCGGCGAGCTGGCGGAAGAAGAACGCCCCGCCGGGGCGCAGGGCCTCCAGCACGCGGAGCTGGAGCTCGTCGAGCTCCTTGTCCACCGGCTCCGGGAGGGTGAGGTGCGCCTGGTCCGCCAGGTGCAGGCTCACCCAGCCGTCGCTGCCGGGCAGGCTCCCGTGGCCGGCCCAGAGCACCTCGCCCGAGGCGGTGAGCTCGTCGAGGAAGGCCGGCTGGTAGTCGCGCACCCGGGCGGCCAGCACCAGCGGCTCGAGCGCGCTGGCCGGTACCGCGCAGCCGGCGAGCTGGTCCAGGGCGGCGACCACCCCGTCGACACCGCGCAGGGCGCCCCGGGCGATGGTCACCTTCTGCCAGGCGGGGAGGAAACGGGCCAGCGTCTCGGGGGTGACCGGCTCGACCTCCTGGCGCAGCCGGGCCAGGGAGCGCCGTCGCAGGCGCCGCAGCACCTGGGCGTCGCACCACTCGGTCCCGGTGCCGGAGGGACGGAACTCGCCGTCGAGCACCCGGCCGCGCGGCGGCGAGCCGTTCGAGGGTGTGCCGGACGACCGCCTCGCCGAGCCCGAACCGGGCGGCGACCGACTCGACGGTGAACGGACCGTGGGTGCGTGCCCAGCGGGCCACGAGGTCGCCGACCGGGTCCTCCTGCGGCTCGGTGAAGGCCACCGGGGTGCCCGGAGGCACCGGCACGCCGAGCCCGTCGCGCAGCCGGGCGACCTCCTCCACGGTGCACCAGACCGACTGTCCGGCCATCCGGACCTCGACCACCCGGCGGGCGGCTCGCAGTCCCTCGAGCCACTCGGCCACCGGGGAGCCGGAGCGGCTCCGGGCCGTCGACCTCGTCCAGCGGAGAGCGGGCCGAGCAGCCGCAGCATGTCGGCCACGCCCTCGGCGTCTCGGGCCCGGCGGTCCTCGCTGAGCCACTGCAGGTCGGCCTCGACCTCGGCCAGCACGTCGGGGTCGAGCAGCTCGCGCAGCTCGGCCCGGCCGAGCAGCTCGGCGAGCAGCGACTGGTCCAGGCAGAGCGCCGCGGCCCGGCGCTCGGCGATCGGCGAGTCGCCCTCGTAGAGGAACTGGGCGACGTACCCGAAGAGCAGCGTGCGGGCGAACGGGGAGGGCTGCGTCGTGGCCACCTCGACCACGCTGACCTCGCGTCGCTGCACCGCGCCGAGCAGGGCGACCAGGGCGGGCAGGTCGTAGACGTCCTGGAGGACCTCGCGCACCGCCTCCAGCACGATCGGGAAGGTCGGGTACTGCACGGCCACCTCGAGCAGCTGGGCGCTGCGCTGCCGCTGCTGCCACAGCGGGCTGCGTCGACCCGGGTCGCGCCGGGGGAGCAGCAGCGCGCGGGCGGCGCACTCGCGGAACCGGCTGGCGAACAGGGCGGAGCCGCCGACCTCGTCGGTGACCAGCTGCTCGATCTCCTCGGGCTCGAAGACCACGACGTCGGCGCCGGGCGGGTCCTGGTCGCTGTCGGGGACGCGGATGACGATGCCGTCGTCGGAGGCCATCGCCTGGCCGTCGACGCCGTACCGCTCGCGGAGGCGGGCGTTGACCGCCAGCGCCCACGGGGCGTGCACCGCCATCCCGTAGGGCGAGTGCAGCACCATCCGCCAGTCGCCGAGCTCGTCGCGGAACCGCTCGACCACGAGCTGCCGGTCGTGGGGGACCAGGTTGGTGGCCTCGCGCTGCTCGTCCAGGTAGCGCACCAGGTTGGTCGCGGCGTAGGTGTCCAGCCCGTGCTGCTGCACCTGGGCGACCGCCTCGGCGACCGGGCAGGGCGGACAGCTCGCGGGTCAGCTCCCCGATCGCCGCGCCGAGCTCGGCCGGGCGGCCCAGGCCGTCGCCCTTCCAGAACGGGCAGCCGCCCGGGGACGCCCGGGGCGGGGGTGACCAGCACGCGGTCGTGGGTGATGTCCTCGATCCGCCAGCTGGTCGCGCCCAGGGCGAAGACGTCGCCCACGCGGGACTCGTAGACCATCTCCTCGTCGAGCTCACCGACCCGGCGCCCGGTGCCCTGGCCGACCAGGTAGACCCCGAACAGGCCGCGGTCCGGGATGGTGCCGCCGCTGGTCACCGCCAGTCGCTGCGCGCCGGGCCGTGCCCTGGAGCCGGCCGTTGACCCGGTCCCAGACGACCCGGGGCCGCAGCTCGGCGAACTCCTCGCTCGGGTAGCGGCCGCTGAGCAGGTCCAGCGTGGCCTCGAACGCGGCCCGGGGGAGCGCGCTGAACGGAGCGGCCCGCCGGACCCAGCGCGTAGAGCTCCTCGACGTCCCACTCGTCCACCGCGGTGGCGGCGACGACCTGCTGGGCCAGCACGTCCAGCGGGTTGGCCGGGATGGAGAGGCTCTCGATCTGGCCGGTGCGCATCCGCGCGACGGCCACGGCGGTCTGGGCGAGGTCGCCGCGGTGCTTGGGGAAGAGGACGCCGCGACTGGTCTCGCCCACCTGGTGCCCGGCGCGGCCCACGCGCTGGAGCGCGCTCGCCACGCTGGGCGGCGACTCGATCTGGATGACCAGGTCGACGGCGCCCATGTCGATGCCCAGCTCGAGGCTGCTGGTGGCCACCACGCAGGGCAGCCGGCCCTGCTTGAGGTCGTCCTCGATCAGGGCCCGCTGCTCCTTGGAGACCGAGCCGTGGTGGGCGCGCGCGAGCACCGGCGCGGCGCCCTGGCTGGCCCCGGCCTGGCCCATCGCCTCGGCCGGCGGACCTCACGCGCCGCTCTCCTTCGGCACCGGTCCGTCCGGGTCTGAGGCCGCGTCGCTCCGCACGCTCCGCCGCGATCTCGTTGAGCCGGGCGGTCAGTCGCTCGGCGAGCCGACGGGAGTTGGCGAAGACGATCGTGGACCGGTGCGCCTGGACCAGGTCGACGACCCGCTCCTCGACGTGCGGCCACATCGACTGGCTCGCGCTGCGGGTCGCCCTCCTCCGGTCGTCGTACTCCTCGGGGGCGGTCATGTCCTCGACCGGGACGACGACCTCCAGGTCCCACTTCTTCTCGCTGGGTGGAGCGACGATGTCGACCGGGCGACCGCCGCCGAGGAACCGGGCCACCTCCTCGAGCGGGCGCACGGTGGCGCTCAGCCCGACCCGTTGCGCGGGCTGGGGCCGAGCAGCTCGTCGAGCCGCTCCAGCGAGAGGGCCAGGTGGGCGCCGCGCTTGCTGCCCGCGACCGCGTGCACCTCGTCGAGGATGACCGTCTCGACCCCGCGCAGCGACTCGCGGGCCTGGCTGGTCAGCATGAGGAAGAGGGACTCGGGCGTGGTGATCAGGATGTCCGGCGGCGAGGTGCTGAGCCGGCGTCGCTCGGTGGCCGGGGTGTCCCCGGACCGGATCCCGACCCGGAGCTCGGGCAGCTCGAGCCCGAGCCGGGTGGCGGTGTGCCTGATCCCGGTCAGCGGCGCGCGCAGGTTGCGCTCGACGTCGACGGCGAGGGCCTTGAGCGGGGAGACGTAGAGCACCCGGCAGCGGCGCGCCGGCTCGGGCGGCTCCTCGGTGAGCAGCCGGTCGATCCCGGCCAGGAACGCGCTCAGCGTCTTGCCCGAGCCGGTGGGCGCGACCACCAGCGCGTGCCGGCCCTGGGCGATCGCCTCCCAAGCGCCCTCCTGCGCCGGGGTGGGCGCGGCGAACGCGGCGCGGAACCACTCACGGGTGGGTTCGCTGAACGCGTCGAGGGCGGGCACCCCGTCATCTTGGCACCCGGCACCCACAGCAGGCCCGTCAGCCGGGGGCTCGGCGCGGGGTCGGGGTGGAGGGCGCGACGGGCTCGGTCTCGCCGGCGGTCGGCGGCGTGGTGAGCGACCGTGTCGGCGAGGCTTTGTAGTCTCAGCCGGTGACCGAGTCCATGATCTCCGCCCGCGGGCTGCGCAAGTCGTTCGGTGAGTTCGAGGCCGTCCGCGGCATCGACGTCGAGGTACGCCGGGGCGAGGCCTTCGGGTTCCTCGGGCCCAACGGCGCCGGCAAGTCCAGCACCATGCGGATGATCGCCGCGGTCAGCCCGGTGACCGGGGGAGAGCTGCGGATCCTCGGCATGGACCCCGCGGTCGACGGACCCGCGATCCGCGCCCGGCTCGGGGTCTGCCCGCAGGAGGACACCCTCGACAACGAGCTCAACGTCTTCGACAACCTCTACATCTACGGCCGCTACTTCGGCATCCCGCGCGCGCAGGTCCGCGAGCGGGCCGAGGAGCTGCTGGAGTTCGTCCAGCTCACCGAGAAGCGCAAGGCGCGGGTGGAGGACCTCTCCGGCGGGATGAAGCGGCGCCTGACCATCGCCCGCAGCCTGATCAGCTCGCCCGAGCTGCTCCTGCTCGACGAGCCCACGACGGGGCTGGACCCGCAGGCCCGGCACGTGCTCTGGGACCAGCTCTACCGGCTCAAGCACGCCGGGGTCACCCTGGTGCTGACCACCCACTACATGGACGAGGCCGAGCAGCTCTGCGACCGGCTGGTGGTGATGGACAAGGGGCTGGTGGCGGCCGAGGGGAGCCCGCGGCAGCTGATCGAGAGCACTCCACCCGCGAGGTGGCCGAGCTGCGGTTCGGGATCGGCGAGAACGAGCGGGCGCGCCGAGAAGGTCGCCGACCTCGGCACCCGGATCGAGGTGCTGCCGGACCGGCTGCTGGTCTACGCCGACGACGGCGAGGAGGTCGTGGCCAAGGTGGCCGAGCGCGGACTCGTCCCGCTGGCGGTGCTGGTGCGCCGGGCCACGCTCGAGGACGTCTTCCTGGCCCTCACCGGCCGGTCGCTGGTCGACTGATGTCGACCGGGCAGCTGAGCGTCCGTGAGGGCCTGGTCCGCCAGCTCGACTACTGGTGGACGGTCTTCAGGCGCACCTGGCGCGGCGGCTTCATCACCAGCTTCGTCGCCCCGCTCTTCTACGTGGTGGCGATGGGCGTCCTGCTGGGCGGCTTCATCCAGGCCGACCCGGACCGGCTCGAGGGAGCCACCTCCTACCTCGCCTTCGTGGTGCCTGGCCTGGTCGCCGCGCACGCGATGCAGGTGGCGGTCGGCGAGACCACCTACCCGGTGATGGGCGGGATCAAGTGGGGCAAGACCTACTGGGCCCAGCTCGCCACGCCGCTGCAGGTGCGCGACATCGTCAACGCGCACCTGGCGTTCGCGGTCGCCGGGTGGCCCTGGCCTGCGCGGTCTTCATGCTGGTGCTCGCCCCGTTCGGGGTCTTCGCCGCCTGGTGGGGTCCGGTCGCTGGCCTGGGCCGGCCAGGTGCTGGTCGGCACGGCCTTCGCCTGCGCGGTGATGGCCTTCAGCGTCCGGCTCCGCTCCGACCAGGGCGTTCGGCGTGCTCTACCGGCTCGGGGTGGTGCCGCTCTCCCTGTTCTCCGGGGCGTTCTTCCCGATCGCCAACCTGGGCGTGGTCGCTGGAGTGGGTGGCCCGGGCCACCCCGCTGTGGCACGGCGTCGACCTCTCCCGGATGTTCAGCCTGGACCAGGTCGGACTGGCTGCTGGCGCTGGTGCACCTCGTCTACCTGGCCGCGGTGAGCGTGGTCGGCTGGTGGCTCGCGGTCGCGGGCCTCGACCAGCGGCTGGAGGTCTGAGATGGCGACGTACGACGCGTCACGCGGCCGGCGTCGCCCGACCGCCGGCGCGTTCCCCGGGGCCGCGCAGGCCGCCGGCGTCATCGTGCTGCGCAACTACATCACCTACCGCTCCGCCTGGAAGGTCTTCCTCACCGGCTTCCTCGAGCCGGTCTTCTACCTCTTCTCGATCGGCATCGGCGTCGGCCCGCTGGTCGAGGGCTTCGAGTTCAACGGCGAGCCGATCTCCTACGCCGCGTTCGTGGCGCCGGGCATGCTCGCCGCCTCGGCGTTCAACGGCGCGATGATGGACTCGACGTTCAACGTGTTCTTCAAGCTCAGGTACGACCGGCTCTACGACAGGTGCTCGCCACCCCGATGCGCACCGGCGGACGTGGCCCGCGGCGAGCTCGCCTGGTGGCTGATCCGCGGCTCGACGTACTCGGCCGGCGTTCGTGGTGGTGATGGCGGCGATGGGGCTGGTGGAGTCCTGGTGGGCGGTGCTGGCCTGCCCGCGGCGATCCTCATCGGCTTCGCCTTCTCGGCGGTCTGCATGGCGCTGACGACGTGGATGAAGTCGTGGCAGGACTTCGACAAGATCACCTCGCCCAGCTGCCGCTGTTCCTGTTCTCGGCGACCTTCTTCCCGGTCACCTCGTACGGCGACGGGGTGCTGCGCTGGGTGGTCGAGGCGACGCCGCTCTACCGGGGCGTGATGCTGATGCCGGGAGCTGACCACCGGCGCGCTCACCAGGGCCTCGGGGGTGAGCGTGCTCTACCTGGTCGTGATGGGGGCTGGTCGGGCTGGTCGTCGCCGCCGGCGGCTGGCGACCCTGCTGCTCACCTGAGCGACCGGCGCCGGTCAGTCGAGCGTGACGAGCATCTTCTGGTACCAGTCGACGTCGACCCACTGGTCGAACTTGAAGCCGATCTCGCGCATCGTCCCGACGTGCTCGAACCCGCAGGCCTTGTGCAGCGCCACGCTCGCGGGGTTGGGCAGGGCGACCAGGGCGACGGCGGTGTGCACCCCGGAGACCGCCATCGTCTCGAGCAGCGCCGGGTAGAGCATCCGGCCCACGCCCAGCCCGCGCACCCGGCGTCGAGGTAGATCGAGGTCTCCCGGGTCAGGTCGTAGGCCGGACGCGGCCGAAAGGACCAGGAGTAGGCGTAGCCCACGCTCGTCGTCCTCGTCGACGGCGACCAGGAGGTGGTCGCCCTGGTGCTTGCCGTCGAGCCTGGCCCGCCAGTAGTCCAGGTCGGGGGCTCGAGGTCGAAGGTGGCGGTGCAGTGCTCGATCGCGTGGTTGTAGATGTCGGCGATGACGGCCAGGTCGTTCTCGATGGCGGACCGGATGGAGAAGGTAGGCATGGGGCGCATTCTCTCAGGTGGGGCTGGTTCAATGAGCGCGTGCCCGAGCCTGCCGAGATCGCGCCCGACACCAAGGACTGGACCTGGGTGCTCGACCGACGGTGCCCCGAGTGCGGCTTCGACTCCGCCGACCTCGCGCTGAGCGACCTGCCCGAGCTCCTCCGGACCACCGCGCTGGCCTACGGCGACGTGCTGCGCGACCACGCGGCGGCGCGACACCGTCCCGACCCGGGGATCTGGTCGCCGCTGGAGTACGCGTGCCACGTCCGCGACGTGCACCGGGTCTTCGCCGAGCGCCTGACCCGGATGCTCGCCGAGGACGACCCGCGTTCCCGAACTGGGACCAGGACGCCGCCGCGGTGGTGGGACGGCTACGCCGAGCAGGACCCCGCAGGTGGTCGACCTCGAGCTGGTGCGAGGCCGCCGGCACCGCGGCCGGTCTCTACGCGAGCGTCACCTCGGACCAGGCCGCCCGGACCGGGTGCGCAGCAACGGCAGTCGGTTCACCGTGCTCACCCTGGGCCGCTACCACCTGCACGACGTGGTGCACCACCTGCACGACCTCGGGTGCCGGCGTGTGCGGCACACCGAGTTCTGGGCCCGGATGGACGACGCGCTCGGCGCCGTAGGCCCGCGCCTGGGCGGCGAAGCAGGTGATCCCCGACCTGGGCTCGCGGACCGTGCTCGAGGCGCTGGACGCCGGGATGAGCCCCAAGCAGGTCTGGTCGGTGGTGTGGCGGACCCTCGAGCTGCCGTGAGAAGTTCCGCTGATGGCGTCCCTCACGCGCCCAGGACGTCGCGCGGGTGCAGCGCCGCACCGTCGTCTCGCTCGTCCTGGTCCAGGCGGTCGGCGGCGCTCGGCATCACCATCGGCATCGCCACGGCGTCCCTGCTGGCCCGGGACCTCTCCGGCTCCGAGCAGCTCGCCGGGCTGGCGCAGACCTTCCAGGTGCTCGGCACCGCCGTCGCGTCGTGGCTGCTCGGCCCGGCTGATGAGCCGGCGCGGGCCGTCGGGTGGGGCTGGTGGCCGGCTACCTGGCCGCGCGCCACCGGCGCGGTGCTCGCGCGTGCTGGCGGGTCGGTGGGGCAGCATGCTGGTCCTGCTCGGCGGCATGACGCTGCTGGGCGCGGCCACCGCGGCCAACAACGCCGCCCGGTACGCCGCCACCGACCTGGCGCCCGCGAGCACCCGGGCCCGCGCCCTGTCGGTCGTGGTCTGGGCGACCACGCTCGGCGCGGTCGCTCGGACCGAACCTGACCGGTCCGGCGTCCGCGGTCGCGCGGGCGCTCGAGGTGCCCGAGGCTGCGGGCCCGTTCGTGCTCGGCGCCGTCGGGCTGGCTGCTGCCGGCTGCCTGGCGGCCCTGGTGCTGCGCCCGGACCCGCTGCTGCTGGCCCGGGAGCTGGAGGCGGCCGGGTCGCCGGCCTCGCCGGTGCCGTCGCCGCCGGACGCGGTGCCGACCGGAGGCGCGTGGCACCGCGTGCTGGGCGTGGTGCGGCAGCAGCCGGCGCTGCTGGCGGCCGTGGCCGGGCTCGCCGGGGCACACGCCACGATGGTCTCGGTGATGGTGATGACGCCGCTGCACATGGAGCACGGCGAGGCGGGGCTGGAGGTGATCGGCTTCGTGATCTCGGTGCACGTGCTCGGGATGTTCGCGTTCTCGCCGCTCGTCGGGGCCGCGGCGCCGACCGGTGGGGCCGGCCCGCGGTGATGGGAGCCGGGGGAGCGGTGCTGCTGGTCTCGCTGGTGCTGTGCGCGTTCGCGCCGCAGGGCAGCTCGTGGCAGATCTTCGGCGGCCTGTTCCTGCTCGGCCTGGGGTGGTCGCTGGTGACGATCGCGGCGTCGACCCTGGTCGCGGACCTGACCCCGCTGGCGGAGCGGGCGGACGTGCAGGGGGCGGCGGACATGACCATGAGCCTGGGGGCGGCCGGGGCCAGCGCGCTGGCCGGCGTGGTGGTCGGGACCTGGGGGTATCCGGCGCTGGCCGCGTGCGCCGCCGTGCTGGCCTGCGGGGTGCTGGCGGCGGCGGTCGCCGCGGCCCGTCCCGCCCCGGCACGGCCGCGTCGACACGCCGGGGACCGCTGACGCCATCGAACACCTGTTCGGGCTAGGGTGGTTCCACAGGTACGACGCAGAACGAGGTTGTCCACAGCGACGACGCGACTGATCAGGTCTTGTCGGTGGCTCGCTCTAGCGTCGAAGACGTACCTGGCACCCGACGAGACGAATGGGACACAACATGGCTGGTGGAGACCGCGAGAAGGCACTGGATGCCGCTCTCGCCAACATCGAGAAGTCGTTCGGCAAGGGCTCGGTCATGCGACTGGGCGACGAGACCCGGGCTCCGCTGGAGGTCATCCCCACGGGGGCGATCGCCCTCGACGTGGCCCTCGGCCTCGGCGGGCTGCCGCGGGGCAGGGTCGTGGAGATCTACGGTCCGGAGTCCTCCGGAAAGACGACCGTGGCGCTGCACGCGGTCGCCAACGCCCAGGCCGCGGGCGGCATCGTCGCCTTCATCGACGCCGAGCACGCCCTCGACCCGGACTACGCGAAGGCCCTCGGGGTCGACACCGACGCGCTCCTGGTCTCCCAGCCCGACTCCGGCGAGCAGGCGCTCGAGATCGCGGACATGCTGGTCCGCTCCGGCGCGCTCGACCTGATCGTCATCGACTCCGTGGCGGCCCTCGTGCCCCGGGCGGAGATCGAGGGCGAGATGGGTGACAGCCACGTGGGTCTCCAGGCGCGCCTGATGAGCCAGGCGCTGCGCAAGATGACCGGTGCGCTCAACAACTCGGGCACCACGGCGATCTTCATCAACCAGCTGCGCGAGAAGATCGGCGTGATGTTCGGCTCGCCCGAGACCACGACCGGTGGTCGGGCGCTGAAGTTCTACTCCTCGGTCCGGCTCGACGTGCGCCGCATCGAGACCCTCAAGGACGGCCAGGAGATGGTCGGCAACCGGACGCGGGTCAAGGTCGTCAAGAACAAGGTCGCGCCGCCGTTCAAGCAGGCCGAGTTCGACATCATGTACGGCAAGGGGATCAGCCGCGAGGGCGGACTGATCGACGTCGGCGTCGAGGCGGGCCTGGTCCGCAAGGCCGGCGCTTGGTACACCTACGAGGGCGACCAGCTCGGCCAGGGCAAGGAGAACGCCCGCTCGTTCCTGCGGGACAACCCGGACCTGGCCAACGAGCTGGAGAAGCGCATCCTGGAGAAGCTCGGTGTCGGGCCGCAGGTGGACACCCCTGCCGACGACCTGTCGGACGAGCCCATCGGGGTCCGTGACTTCTGAGGCGTCGGCCGGTGCGTCGGGCGGACCCGCGTGGAGCGGCGACGTCCACCACGGCGTGGCGGCCTGGACCGGCGACCTCCCTGAGGACCCGGTCCAGGCCGGCCCCGAGGCCGACCACGAGGCGGTCGCCCGCAAGATCCTGCTCGACCAGCTGACCGGGCAGGCCAGGACGCGCAAGGAGCTGGCGGACAAGCTCTCCGCCAAGAACGTGCCGGACGCCGTGGCGACGACGCTCCTCGACCGGTTCGAGGAGGTCGGGCTCGTCGACGACGAGGCGTTCGCCCGGGCGTGGATCGCCAGTCGGCAGCCCGGCAAGGGCCTGGCCGGCCGGGCGCTGGCCCAGGAGCTGCGGCGCAAGGGCGTCGACGACGAGATCGTCCGGGAGGCCGTGGCCGAGATCGACCCCGACGACGAGGAGTCGGCCGCCCGGCGGCTGGTGCGCAAGAAGCTGCGCAGCGTGGGTGGCCTGGAGCGGGACAAGGCGACCCGGCGGCTCGTCGGCATGCTGGCCCGCAAGGGCTACTCCAGCGGCCTGGCCTTCGCGGTGGTCCGCCAAGAGCTCGACGCCGACGAGGATGAGACGGACTAGGCTGCCTGCATGTCCAAGACTTCCGGCGGTCCGTCACCCGCGCAGGACGCCCTGGTGCTGGACACCACCCGGCTCCCGTCCGGACCGACCGAGCTGACGGAGTCGCTCGCCGGCTCCACCCCCGGCTTCGCCGGAGGCAAGTCGGACGGGCAGGCCGCCCTGGCCGCCATGGGGGGCGAGCTCGCAGATCTTCAGGAGCGCCTCTGGGCCGCCCGGACGGCCGGCTCCGAGCGCCGGCTGCTGCTGGTCCTCCAGGGGATGGACACCAGCGGCAAGGGCGGGGTGATCCGCAAGACGCTCGGCCTGGTGGACCCGCAGGGGCTGCAGATCACCAGCTTCAAGTCTCCGACCCCGGAGGAGAAGGAGCACGACTTCTTGTGGCGGATCCGTCGGGCCGTCCCCACGCCGGGACACATCGGCGTCTTCGACCGGAGCCACTACGAGGACGTGCTCGTCGTCAAGGTGCGCGACTGGGCGCCCGCGGAGGAGATCGAGCGGCGGTACGGCGCGATCAACGACTTCGAGCGCGAGCTGGCCGACCAGGGGGTGACGGTGGTCAAGTGCCTGCTGCACGTCTCCCGGGCCGAGCAGGGGGCGCGGCTGCTGGAACGCCTGGAGAACCCCGAGAAGTACTGGAAGTACGCGCCCGGCGACCTCGACGACCGGGAGCTGTGGCCGCAGTTCCGGGCGGCGTACGAGACGGTGCTCGAGCGCACCAGCACCGACGCCGCGCCCTGGCACGTGATCCCCTCGGACAAGAAGTGGTACCGCAACCTGGCCGTGGGTCAGCTCCTGCTCGAGACGCTGCGCGGGCTGCGGTTGACCTGGCCCGAGGCCGCCTTCGACGTCGAGGCCGAGAAGGCACGGCTCCGGGCGCAGGAGGCCGGGTGATCCCGCGGGTGCGGGTCAGCCGGTACGTCACCCCGCTCCGAGAGGGAGGCAGCCTGCCCGGACTGGTGGAGGCCGACGACCTGGGCTTCTACGTCTGCAAGTTCTCCGGGGCCGGCCAGGGGGTCCGGGTGCTGGTGGCCGAGGTGCTCGTCGGCGAGCTCGCGCGGCGCCTCGGGATCCGGACCCCGCGACTCGTCGGGCTCGACCTGTGCGCCGAGATCGCCCGGTACGAGGCGGACGAGGAGGTCCAGGACCTGCTCACCGCCAGCGTCGGCCTCAACCTCGGGGTGGACTTCCTGCCCGGCGCGTTCGGCGTCGACGGAGAGCTCGCGACCCCCGGGGACGTGGCCGGCCGGATCCTGTGGCTGGACGCCTTCACCGCCAACGTGGACCGCAGCTGGCGCAACCCCAACCTGCTGGTCTGGCACGGCGACCTCTGGGCGATCGACCACGGGGCCTCGCTCTACTTCCACCACGGCTGGACCCGGGCGGTCACCCACCCGCAGCGGTTCGCCGTGCAGCCGTGGGACGTCTCGGACCACGTGCTGCGCGGCTTCCTCCCCGAGCTGCCCGAGGCGGACGTGCACGCCCGTTCGGTCCTGTCGCCGGAGGTCTTCGCCGAGGTGACCGAGCTGGTCCCCGACGAGTGGCTGCGGTTCGTCCCCGACCTCGAGCCCGAGCAGGTGCGTGCGGCGTACGTCGAGTTCCTCACCGCGCGGCTCGGTAGCCGCGCCTGGATGCCGGGGGAGTCCTCGTGAGCCTGCTCTCCTACCAGTACGTCGTCCTCCGGTGCGTCCCGCGCCCGGAGCGCGAGGAGTTCCTCAACGTCGGCGTGGTGCTCTACTGCCAGGCGGCCGAGCTGCTCGCCGTCGCCTGGGACGTCGACGCCGAGCGGCTGCGTGCGCTCGACCCGGGGCTCGACGTCGACCGGGTCTGCGCCTCGCTGGAGTTCGTCGACGGGGTGTGCAGCGGGGACGAGCGTGGCGGCGAGGCGGCCACCAAGCCGATCGGCACCCGGTTCGGCTTCCTCAAGGCACCCCGCTCCACGGTCCTCCAGCCCGGCCCGGTGCACGGTGGGGTCACCGCGGACCCCGCGGGCCAGCTGGCCCACCTGCTCGCCCAGCTCGTCGGCTGACCACGCCGACCCGGGAGCCGGGTCGGCGTGAGCAGTGCCGGGTCAGACCGGGACGAGCTCGACGGCGCCGACGGCGTACCGGGCCAGGATCGTCCGCGCCACCTCGGGGTGCGCCCCCAGAGGTGCCGAGACCGCGACCGCGCCGGCCTCGAGCGCCAGCTCGGCGGCCCGGTCCGGCAGGAAGCCCGGTGCCAGGAACAGCGACGCGACCGCGATGTGGCGCTTTCCCTGCGCGCGGAAGGCCCGCACCGCCTCGCCGGTCGCCGGCGGGGCGGCCGAGGCGAAGGCCGCGGTCACCGGCAGCTTGTGCCGGGCACCCCAGACCCGGGCCAGCCGGGCGACGGACTGGTTGGCCAGCGCGTCGGAGGAGCCGGCGGCGGCCAGCACGAGGGCGTCGAGCTCACGGATCCGCGCCTCGGCCAGCGCCTCTCGCATCCGCAGGTCCAGGACCTCCAGGAACGCCGACTCCAGTCCGAGCACCGAGGTGGCCCGGACCTTGAGGCCCTCGTGCCGCTCCATCGCCTCCGCGACGGCCTGCGGCACGTCCACCTTGGCGTGGTAGGCCTCGGTGAGCAGCAGGGGGACCACCACGATCTCGTCGTGGCCGGACTTCACGAGCCGGTCCACCGTCGTCTGGAACGAGGGCTTCGAGAGCTCGAGGAAGGACGCCTCGATCCGCAGGTCCGGACGCATCTTCCGGACCTCCGCGACCAGGGCCTTGATCGTCGCCGCGGACCGCGCGTCGCGGCTTCCGTGGGCCAGTGCAACCAATGCAGGAGCAGCCATCAGGACCGCCTCCCATCTCGCGTGAGGTGTGCATCGACGACGCTGTCGATCTGCTGGGTGTGTGTCGTGGTCATGAGTGGATCCCGCACTCTGTCTTGCCGGTGCCGGCCCACCGGCCGCTGCGGGGATCGTCACCGGGCGCGACCCGCCGGGTGCAGGGCCAGCAGCCGATGCTCGGGTAGCCGTCGTAGACGAGCGGGTTGACCAGCACGCCGTTCTCGGCGATGTAGCGGTCCACCTGCTCGTCGGACCAACGGGCCAGGGGAGAGACCTTGACCTTGCCCTTGCGGGCGTCCCACCCGACGACGGGCGCGATCACCCGGTTGTGGGTCTCGGCCCGGCGCAGCCCGGTCGCCCAGGCGTCGTAGCCGGACAGGGCGTCGGCCAGGGGCTGGACCTTGCGCAGGGCGCAGCAGCGGTCGGGGTCGGTGCGGTACAGGTCGGGACCGTGCTCGGCGTCCTGCTCGGCCACGCTCTGCACCGGGGTGATGGTCAGCAGGTTGACCGGCAGCGTCGCCTCCACGGCGTCGCGGGTGCCGATCGTCTCGGCGAAGTGGTAGCCGGTGTCGAGGAAGACCACGTCGACCCCGGGCGCCACCGTCGAGGCCAGGTGCGCGAGCACCGCGTCGCCCATCGAGCTGGTGAGGCAGAACCGCTCGCCGAAGGTGGCCACCGCCCACTCGATGATGTGCTCGGCCGGGGCCAGCTCGAGCTCGGCGCCCACGTGGGAGACCAGCTCGCGCAGCTCCTCCGGGGAGCGACCGGCCGTGTGGGTGCCGCGGAACTCCCGGGCCGCCTGGGTGGAGAGACTCATCGCGCACCTCCGCCGGGCCGGATCATGCCGAGCATCTTGACGGTGAAGGCGCGCAGGCAGGCGCGGCACTCCCAGGCTCCGTGCGCCTCCTGCGGGAAGAGGTCCTCCTCGCCGCAGTACGGGCAGTGGTAGGGCACCGCGCGCTCGCTCATCTCAGACCCCCTCCAAGGCGCGCTCGCCCCGCAGGTGCGCCTCGTCGGCCCGGGCCGCCCAGGCGGCGAAGGTCTCCTCCTCGTGCCGGTCGGCCAGGAACGCCGACACCACGGAGGTGATGTAGTCGTCCAGCTCGGCGCTGGTGACCTTGTGGGCACGCAGCTTGCGGCCGAAGTTGGCCCCGAGCCCGAGCGCACCGCCCAGGTGCACCTGGAAGCCCTCGACCTGCTGGCCGGCGGCGTCGACGACCAGCTGGCCCTTGAGGCCGATGTCGGCGACCTGGGTCCGGGCGCAGGCGTTCGGGCAGCCGTTGACGTTGACCGTGATCGGCACGTCCAGGTCGGGGAAGCGCCGCTCCAGCTCGGCCACCAGGGCCCGGGCGCGGTTCTTGGTGTCGACGATCGCCAGCTTGCAGAACTCGATGCCGGTGCAGGCCATCGTGTTGCGACGCCAGTTGGACGGAGTCGCGTCCAGGCCGATCCGGCGCAGGTCGGCCACGAAGGCGTCGGTGTCGGCGCCGTCCACGCCCAGCACCACCAGCTTCTGGTACGCGGTGAGCCGCGCGCCGCGGGCGCCGTACCGCTCGACCAGGTCGGCCAGGTCGAGCAGCACCTGGCCGTTGATCCGGCCGACGACGGGGGCGGCGCCGACGTAGAACTTGCCGTCCTTCTGCTCGTGCACGCCGATGTGGTCGCCGGGGACCAGCGGGGAGGCGGGGGACGGGTGGTCGAGCAGCGTCCTGCCGAGGTACTCGGACTCGAGGATCTCGCGGAACTTCTCCACGCCCCAGTCCGCGACCAGGAACTTCAGCCGGGCCTTGGAGCGCAGACGGCGGTAGCCGTAGTCGCGGAAGATGCCGCAGACCGCCTCCCAGACGTCGGGCACCTCGGCCAGCGGGACCCAGACGCCCAGCTTCTGGGCGAGCTTGGGGTTGGTCGACAGACCGCCGCCGACCCAGACGTCGAAGCCGGGGCCGTGCTCGGGGTGGACGGAGCCGACGAAGGAGACGTCGTTGACCTCGGGGGCCACGTCGTGGCTCGGGTGGCCGGTGAGCGCGGTCTTGAACTTGCGCGGGAGGTTGGAGTACTCCGGGTTGCCGAGTGCACGGCGCTTGATCTCCTCCAGGGCCCAGGTGCCGTCGATCAGCTCGTCCTGGGCGATGCCGGCGACGGGGGAGCCGAGGAACGGCCGGGGCGAGTCGCCGCAGGCCTCGAGCGTGGTGAGCCCGGCACCCTCGAGCCGCTCCCAGATCTCCGGCACGCTCTCGACCTCGATCCAGTGGTACTGGATGTTGTTGCGGTCGGTGATGTCGGCGGTGCCGCGGGCGAACTCCTGGGAGACGCTGCCCAGCGCCCGCAGCGCGTCGCCGGAGAGCACGGCACCGTCGGTGCGGACCCGCATCATGAAGTAGCGGTCGTCCAGCTCCTCCTCCTCCAGCTGGGCGGTCTTGCCGCCGTCGAAGCCGGGGGCACGCTGGGTGTAGAGGCCCATCCACCGGAACCGGCCGCGCAGGTCGGCCGGGTCGATGGAGTCGAAGCCGCGCTTGGAGTAGATGTTGAGGATGCGGTCGCGGACGTTGAGCGGGTCGTCGTCCTTCTTGGACTGCTCGTTCTTGTTCAGGGGCTCGGAGTATCCCAGCGCCCACTGGCCCTCACCGCGCTTGCGCGCGGGGGCGGGGCGTGCGTGCCGGAGCAGGGGTGGCAGTCATGGGGATGGTCCTGTTCGCTGAGGGGCCGCGCGCGTCGTCGGGCGCGGTGGATGGCATGGGTCAGCGGGGCCAACAGATCATGCTGCGCGTACGCCCGTAGTCCACGTGGCGACGGACCACGAGGTAGGTGTGAGTTGCGCGACTGATCATGTCAAGGAGTCTCAGTGGTCGGACAGCGCTTGCCACAAGGTCGGCTGTCCGGTATGTGGACAAGCATCTCAGGTAGTGGACGATCTGACGCTTCGTCCGCCTGGGGCTGGCGGCACGTGAGTGCTAGGTCACACCCGTCGGCGCCGGGTTCGGGTCGTGGTGGCCGCTGGTCGCGGGAAGTCGCGGCGCGCCCGCTGATTACGCTAGGCGGCATGACCGACTCCCTCGCCAAGACCGCCAGCACCGCCTACGACGCCGCGCTCGAGGTGATCGCCGCGGTCGAGCCGCGGATCGCCGCGGCGACCCGCCAGGAGCTGACGGACCAGCGGGGTTCGCTGAAGCTGATCGCCTCGGAGAACTACGCCTCGCCGGCCGTGCTGCTGACCATGGGCACCTGGCTCAGCGACAAGTACGCCGAGGGCACGGTCGGACACCGCTTCTACGCCGGCTGCCAGAACGTCGACACGGTCGAGTCGCTGGCGGCCGAGCACGCCCGTGAGCTCTTCGGGGCCCCGTACGCGTACGTCCAGCCGCACTCGGGGATCGACGCCAACCTGGTCGCCTTCTGGTCGATCCTGGCCAACCGGGTCGAGACCCCGGCGCTGCAGCGGCTCGGCGCCAAGAACGTCAACGAGCTGACCGAGGCCGACTGGGAGTCGCTGCGGCACGAGCTGGGCAACCAGCGCCTGCTCGGGATGAGCCTGGACGCCGGCGGTCACCTGACCCACGGCTTCCGGCCCAACATCAGCGGCAAGATGTTCCACCAGCAGCAGTACGGCACCGACCCCGAGACCGGGCTGCTCGACTACGACGTCGTCGCGGCCAAGGCCCGTGAGTTCAAGCCGCTGATCCTGGTCGCGGGCTACAGCGCGTACCCGCGCCGGGTGAACTTCGCCAAGATGCGTGAGATCGCCGACGAGGTGGGTGCCGTGCTGATGGTCGACATGGCGCACTTCGCCGGCCTGGTGGCCGGGCAAGGTCTTCACCGGCGAGGAGAACCCGGTGCCCTACGCCCACGTGACCACCACGACCACCCACAAGTCGCTGCGCGGTCCTCGCGGCGGCATGGTGCTCGCGCAGGAGGAGTTCGCCGCCGACGTCGACCGCGGCTGCCCGATGGTGCTGGGCGGGCCCGCTCTCGCACGTGATGGCGGCCAAGGCGGTGGCCCTGGCCGAGGCCCGGACCGAGGAGTTCCAGGGCTACGCGCAGCGGGTCGCCGACAACGCCCAGTCGCTGGCCGAGGGGTTCCTGCGCCGTGGCGCCCGGCTGGTCACCGGCGGCACCGACAACCACCTCGTGCTGCTGGACGTCACCTCGTTCGGCCTGACCGGTCGCCAGGCCGAGTCGGCGCTCCTGGACGCCGGCGTGGTCACCAACCGCAACTCGATCCCGGCCGACCCGAACGGCGCCTGGTACACCTCCGGCGTCCGGCTCGGCACCCCGGCGCTGACCACCCGCGGCTTCGGCCACGACGAGTTCGACCGGGTCGCGGAGCTGATCGTGGAGGTGCTGAGCAACACCGAGGCCGGCGTGACCAAGGCCGGCGGCCCCTCCAAGGCGTCGTACACGCTGGGCGACGGCGTCGCGGACCGGGTCAAGGCGGCCAGCGCCGAGCTGCTCGACAAGCACCCGCTCTACCCGGGCCTCGAGCTGTCCTGAGCCGGCGCTCCTCGCCGGCTGGGCCCAAGGCTCGGTCGGTGGGGACGTGCGCTCAGCCGGCGGGGACGCCGGACCCGGCGGAGACCGCCTTGCGGGCGGTGGGGGCGTAGCCCTCCCGGGCCGCCTCCCGGGCGGCTGCTCGTGCTCGGCGCTGGTGGTCGATCGGCCGCGGCTCGGGCGCCTCGTCGTCCGGACGCACGTAGAGGACCACGGTGATCGCGGTGGTCCGCACCAGGTACTGACCGTCCACCTCGTGGTCGATGATCACGCCGTGGCCGTCGGACGCCACCGGGACGCCCTCGATCCAGACCCCCTCGACCAGGACCCGCACCGGGATGCCCTGGTCCTGGGCCCGGTTGAGCAAGGTGCCGACGGTGAAGATGGTGCTGCCCTGGCTGGCCATGAGGTGCTGGAGGTTCCTGACTCGGAGTAGGTGGCGGTCCCGAGCAGGGTAGGACGCAGCACCGGGCCTGCCGCGTGCGATCCGACGAACGACGCGGGCCGGCGGCGAGGCCGTCCGGATCCGCCCGGGGATGTCGCTACCGTGTCGCCATGCCCGTCCGCCAGCCCGCTGCCCGGGTCGGGAGGGTGGGTGCCGTCGCTCCCCGAGCCTGCGCGCTGCGCTCTGGCGTCTGGTGGTGACCACGGTCGGGGCCTGCATGCGGCACCGGGTGACCGGGCTGGCCGCGGAGGCCGCCTTCTTCGCGGTGCTGTCGGTCCCGCCGCTGGTCTTCGCGCTGACCGGGCGCGATCGGCTTCGTCTCCGTCCAGTACCCCGCCGCGCAGGTGGACGACGTGCGGGCGGCGACTCCTGGCCCTCGCCTCCCAGGGACTCACCGACCGGGCGGTCGACGCGGTGATCGCGCCCGACCATCGACCAGGTGCTCGAGGGCGGGCGTGCCGACGTGGTCTCGCTGGGCTTCGTGCTCGCCCTGTGGTCGGGGTCGCGGGCCCTCAACGTCTTCGTGGACACGATCACGATCATGCACGGGCTGGGCGGCGAGCGGGGGATCGTGCGGACCCGGGCGCTCTCGTTCGCCCTCTACCTGCTGGCCCTGCTCACCGGGGCGGTGACCCTGCCGTTGATCGTCCTGGGGCCGGGGCTGCTCAGCGACTGGCTGCCGGAGGACCTGGGCTTCCTGATGGCCTTCTACTGGCCCACGGTGATCGTGGTCTGCATCTGCTTCCTGGCCACGCTCTACCACGTCTCCGTCCCGGTCCGGACGAGCTGGAGCTTCAACCTGCCGGGTGCCACCTTCTCGCTGGTCAGCTGGATCCTGGGCTCGTGGGTCCTGCGCTGGGTGCTCACCGTGACGGCGGCCGAGTCCAAGTCGATCTTCGGGCCGCTGGCCGCGCCCATCGCCGTCCTGCTGTGGCTCTACCTGCTGGCCATCGCGGTGCTGATCGGCGCCGCGGTCAATGCCGCCTTCGACACGGTCTTCCCGCAGACCGCGACGACGCTGGCGCGCCACGAGCTCGTGCAGAGACTCCGGCAACGCATCGGCGTGAAAGACTGAGTCGGTGAGCGAGACGAGGGCCCCGCAGGGGCCTGCGACCAGCCGGGTCGAGCTGCCGGACCCGGAACGGTCGCCGTGGTGGGAGCTGGGGCGCCGGCTGCTGGCCGCCCTGGCCATCCTGGTCGGCACGGTGATGCTGGTCTACGTCGACCGGGACGGCTACCGGGACGCCGCCGACGGCCACGTCGGGCTGGTCGACTCGATCTACTACACGACCGTCACGCTGAGCACGACCGGGTACGGCGACATCGCGCCGGTCACCGACCAGGCCCGGCTGATCAACGCGTTCGTCGTGACGCCGGCCACGCATCGCCTTCCTGGTGCTGCTGATCGGCACCACCCTCGAGGTGCTCGCCTCGCAGGGACGAGAGATGTTCCGGGTCGCCCGGTGGAGGAAGAACATGGGAGACCACGTCGTCGTCATCGGCTACGGCACCAAGGGCCGCAGCGCCGTGCAGACGCTGCTCAGCAACGGCCTGGACAAGGGGTCGGTGGTCGTGGTGGACCCGAGCCCGATGGCGCTGGCCGACGCGCACGCCGACGGCCTCGCGGTGGTCACCGGCGACGCCACCCGGCGGCAGGTGCTGCGCCAGGCCGACGTGCACGAGGCGCGCCAGGTCATCATCACCACCGACCAGGACGCGTCCAACGTGCTGGCCACCCTGACCGTGCGCCAGCTCAACCCGGACGCCTTCATCGTGGTCGGCGGTCCGTGAGCAGGAGAACATGCCGCTGATGCGCCAGTCCGGCGCCGACTCGGTGATCACCTCCTCCGAGGCGGTCGGTCGGCTGCTCGGTCTCTCCACCCTCTCGCCCCTCCTGGGCTCGGTGATGGAGGACCTGCTGACCTACGGCGAGGGGCTCGAGGTGGCCGAGCGCGACCTGCTGGTCAACGAGGTCGGCCAGCAGCCGCAGAAGCTGCCCGACCAGGTGATCGCGGTGGTCCGGGACGAGAAGGTCTACCGCTACTTCGACCCGGTCGTGACCCAGCTCGCCCGCGGCGACCGGCTGGTGGTGGTCCGTCCCGCCAAGGAGCTGCCCTGGGCACCCCGGCCCGGGCACCCACGGCGAGGAGAGGGCGGACCGGCGGCCACGGAGCGGTCGTGACACGGCCCGGAGGTCCCCCTCGCCCGCCGTGCCGGTGGCTCGGTCGTGCTGGTGACCGGCGGGGTGCGGTCGGGCAAGTCCGGCACGCCGAGCAGCTGCTCGCAGACCAGGACCGGGTGGTCTACGTCGCGCCCGGTCCGACTCCGCAGGCCGAGCAGGACCCGGACTGGCACGCCAGGATCGAGGCGCACCGCGTACGCCGGCCCTCGACCTGGCGCACGGTGGAGACAGCCGACCTCGGCACCGCGCCTGGACGCCGCGCCGGGACGACCCGGTGCTGGTGGACTGCCTGGGCACCTGGCTGACCGCGGTGATCGACGAGGGTCAGGCGAGGGAGGCGCCGGAGCCGACGACCGCCTGCTGGCCACGCTCTCGCGTCGGCGGCCGGACGCGCTGGTCCGACGAGGTGGCTGGGTCGTGCCGGCGCTCGTCGGACCGGGTCGGACAGGCCCGGACGGTGCGTGCGGTCAGGTCCGACGAGGTGGGCGGAGTCGTGGCCAGCCGGGTCCGCTCGGTCGAGCGGGCTCTCCCGACCGAGTGCTCGCGGACCTTCCACGGCGCACATGGAAGTGCGCGAGCGGGTCGCCACTACGCGTGCGCCGAGGCGCACCTCGTCGGCCGGCCGGGTCCTGGCACCTGCGGGTTGGGTCGCCTCCAGGAGGAGGCGCCCGAGGTCTTCTACGCCCTGACGCCCTGGGGCCGAGGCCGCGGGGCGGCCACCTGGGCTGTGCTGGCGCTGGTCGGGTGGGCCGTCGACCACGGCCGGCCGCGGGTGCGGTTGCGCATCATCGACGGGAACGTCGCGAGCGAGAAGGTGGCGGCACGTGCGGGCTTCTCACCGGGAGCGGGTCGAGGAGGCATCGTGGCCGCACCGTCACGCTGACGGATGGACCTGGACACGCGGGTGTCGAAGGCGGCCGGTGATCCGGGCGGGATACCCCCAGCAGACCACGAGGCGCTCGACGACGAGCGCTCAGACCACGACGGCGACGAGCAACGTGGCGAGGGCGAGCTCGATCGCCGCGCCGTACACGTCACCGGTGACCCCGCCGAACCGGCGCACCGTGCGCCGCACGAGCAGCGCCGAGCACGACCAGCGTCGGCCAGCGCGGCCAGGACGCCGCGCCACCAGGGCAGCCCCGCCCAGGCGAAGGCCACACTGACGAGGACCGCGCACAGCGACCAGAGCGCAGCCGTGGCGATCGGGCTCGGCGACCTCGGCCAGCGGCTGGCCGAGGCCGTCGCGCCGGGCCGGCGGCACGCCGCGGGCGCAGGTCACGGACAGGGCGGCTCGCGGAGACGCAGACCAGCAGCGCCGGCCAGGAGCGCGCCCCGGACGCTGTGCGAGCAGCGGCGAGAGCGCGGCGACCTGGAGCCCGGCCACCAGCGACCGTGGCCAGCACGCCGGCCGGGCCGGAGGTGCCGGACTTCATCACCTCCAGCGACCTGCGCGCGTCGTACGAGGCGCTCAGGCCGTCGACGGTGTCGGAGAGACCGTCCCAGTGCATCGCCCGGGTGCCGAGGGCGAGGAACCCGACGAGCAGCACGGCGAGCACCGGCGCCGGGGTCCCGGCCGCGACGCCGAGCGCCCCGCCGAGGGCGACGCCCATGGCCAGGGGCAGTACCGCGAGCGGCGCGACCAGGACCGCGACCCGGGCCGACGAGCGGTCGACCCGATCGCGGTGGCGGCACGGGCAGCGCGGTCAGGGTGCCGACCGCGAGCAGCCAGCCGTCGCGCATCAGGGCGCGAGGTCCTCGAGCAGCGCCACGTCCCGCAGGACGGCCACGGCACTGCGCAGCACCGGCACCGCCGCGACGGCGCCGCTGCCCTCGCCCAACCGCATCCCCAGGTCCAGGACCGGCTCGAGCCCCATCTTGGCCAGGGCCATGCGACTGGGCGGGCTCGGTGGAGCGGTGGCCGGCCTGGAACCAGGCGGCCGCGCCCGGGGACATCGCGTCCGCGACCAGGGCGCAGGCGACCGACATCAGGCCGTCCAGCAGCACCGGCACCCCGACCTCGGCGGCGGTGAGCAGGTAGCCGGTGGTCGCGGCGAGGTCGGCGCTGCCCAGGGCGGTCAGCACCTGGACCGGGTCCTGGGTCCGCTCGCCGGCGCGGTCGAGGGCCTGCTGGACCAGGCGCTCCTTGCGCGACAGCGTGAGGTCGTCGACGCCGGTGCCGCGGCCCACCACCTCGGAGGCGGGCAGGCCGAGCACGGCCGCGACCATGGCGGCGGCGGGGGTGGTGTTGCCGATCCCCATGTCACCGCTCATCAGCAGCTGCGCGCCGGCGCCGATCTCCTCCAGGGCCACGGCCCGGCCTGCGGAGAGGGCGCGCTGGGTGTCGTAGTCGCTGAGCGCGTCCTCGAGGTGGATCGCGCCGCTGCTCCGCCGGACCTTGCGCGCCTGCACGGGTGCCGGGACGCCCTCGAGGTCGTCGTCGACGGAGATGTCCAGCACCCGGACCCGGACGTCGTGCGCGCGGGCCAGGGCGTTGACGCCGGCGGTGCCGGCGACGAAGCCGCGGACCATCGCGGCGGTGATCTCCGGCGGGAAGGCGGAGACGCCGTGCCGGGCGATGCCGTGGTCGCCGGCGAAGATCACCAGGTGGGCCTGCGTCAGCTCCGGCGGCGGGACCTGCCCCTGGGTCGCGGCGAACCAGGTGGCCAGCTCGCCGAGGCGGCCGAGGGCTCCGGGCGGGGTGGCCAGCGCGGAGAGCCGCGGTCGCGGCCTGGCGGCGGACGGCGGAGTCAGGTGGGGGAGGGAAGACACCGGTCAAGGGTAGGTCCCCTCCCTCCCGCCTCGCTCAAGCGGTCGGAGCCGCGGAATCCACTCCGTGCTGCAGGGCCTCCAGCAGGGCGCTGATGAAGGCGGGGATGTCGTCGGGGTTCCGGCTGGTGATCAGGTTGCCGTCCACGACGTTCTTCTCGTCCACCCACTCGCCGCCGGCGTTGCGGATGTCGGTCTGCAGGCTGGGCCACGAGGTGAGGGTGCGGCCACGGAGCACGTCGGCCTCCACCAGCGTCCAGGGGGCGTGGCAGATCGCGGCCACCGGTTTGCCCGAGGCCACGAACGCCTTGATGAAGGCGACCGCCTGCTCGTCCATCCGGAGGGCGTCGGGGTTCGCGACGCCACCGGGCAGCACCAGCGCGTCGTAGGAGTCCACGTCGGCGTCGCCCACGACCTCGTCCACCGGGCGGGTCTCGGCCTTGTCCAGGTGGTCGAAGGTCTGCACCTCGCCGGCCTCGGTGGAGATCAGCACGGGCGGTGTGACCGGCGTCCCGCACCGCGTCCCAGGGGTCGACCAGCTCGACCCGCTCGATGCCCTTCGGTGGCAGTCAGGAAGGCGACGCGCTTGGTGTTCTTGCCGTGCTCGTCCAGAAGTTCGGACACGAGTGTTCCTTTCCTCGGGGAAGTGCTTCGGCCCGGACCGGAGCCGGGCGCCCCGGTTCCGTACCCGAGCACCTGGGAGCCATGCCAGGGCAGCCTGTCCTGCGTGAGGCAACAGACAGCGGACACGACCCTGGACCTGCTGACGCGGGGGGCCGGAAGGAGCAATGTGGGTCCTGCAAGAAAGTGCTCCGGTGGAGGGCACAGGGTCCTCCGACACGCCGGCCGCACCTCGTCCGGAGGCACGTCATGAGCGCCAGCCACGTCACCCGAGAGGCCCACATCCACCACGCTTTCAGCGAGATCGTCGCCCACATGATCGGGCACGAGAGCGCCGAGGAAGCCCAGACCCGCCGCCACCCGGTCGGCGTGGCCGTCACCGCAGGTCTGCTCCGGCTCTCCCTCGGCTGGGTCTTCCTCTGGGCCTTCCTGGACAAGCTGTTCGGTCTCGGGCTTCGCGACCCCCGCCGAACGCGCCTGGGTCGAGGGCGGCAGCCCCACCACCGGCTTCCTGGCCGGCGCGCAGGGCACCTTCGCCGGGTTCTTCAACTCGATGTCCGGGCACGCCTGGGCGGACTGGCTCTTCATGACCGGGCTGCTCGGCATCGGCGCTCTCGCTGATGCTCGGTGTCTTCACCCGGATCGCCGCGGCCTCCGGCGCCGTGCTGATGGTGCTGATGTGGGCGGCGGCGCTGCCCCTGGACAACAACCCGTTCATGGACGACCACCTGGTGTACGCCGGGGTCCTGGTGCTCCTGGCCCTGATCGGCGCCGGGCGCTACCTCGGCCTCGGAGCCGCCTGGGAGCGCCTGCCGATGGTGAAGAAGTACGCCGTCCTCAGGTGAGCCCGTCGCAGCGGAGGTGGCGGCCGGCTCCTAGGAGCCGGCCGCTGCTGCGTCCCGGGCTGCCCCCGGGTCTGCCCGGGGACGGCCTCGTGGGCTGCGTCGAGGGTGACGACGCGGTCGGCGACCCGGTCCAGCAGCGGGCGGTCGTGGGAGATCGCCAGCACCCCGAGCCCGGCGCTCGCGGCACCTGGGCGAGCAGGTGCTGCCAGAGCAGCGCCTGGGTGACCGCGTCCAGGCTCGCGGAGATCTCGTCGGCGACCAGGTAGCGCCGGCTCCGGCGAGCAGCGCCCGGGCCAGGTTCACCCGCTGCAGCTCCCCGCCGCTGATCTCGTGCGGGTACCGGTCCAGCCAGGTGCGGCTCGACCAGGCTGCCGCCGGTCCCGCCCGGGCGAGGCGCGGACGTCTCCGTCCGGACCGGGCCTCCCGCGAGCACGTCGCGGACCCGCCACCGCGGGTTCATCGCCCGCTCGGGGTGCTGGAGCACCAGCTGCACCGGCCGCGGCCGGCCGCGGGGCGCGCCCGTGGCCCCGTGCCGACGCGCACCACGCCACGCTCGGGCCTGCGGTGCCGGGCCAGCACGCGGCCGAGCGTGGACTTGCCGGTGCCCGACGGCGCCCGCACAGCCCGACCACCTCGCCGGGCGCGACGTGCAGGTCCACGCCGGCCAGCACCCAGGCGGTCCTGGCGCCGGTGGCGGAACCACACGTCCGTGCGCCGCGCTCAGCACCTCAGACGTCACCTCGGATCCGCCACGCACGCGAAGTCGTTCTGCGGCAGGGCCCGCCACAGCGCCCGGCTGTAGGGGTGGGCGAGCGCCGCGCCGTCACCGGCGAACGCGGGCCGGGGGCGTGCTCCACGGTGCGGCCGCGGCGGGCAGACCACCACCCGGTCCGCGACCCCGAGCGCCGGCCCGAGCTCGTGGGTGATCAGCACGACGGCGCCGCCGCGTCGGCCATCGCGCGGATCTCGGCGCAGCGGTCAGCACCGCGGCGACGTCGGGGCCCAGCCCGGGGGTGGGCTCGTCGGCGACGAGCAGCGCCGGGTCGCCCATCAGGGCCATCGCGATGAGCACCCGGCGCGCCATGCCGCCGGAGAGCTCGTGGGGGTAGCGGCCGCAGGACCTCTCGGCCCGAGGCCGCGCTCGCGCAGCGCCTCCGCGCGCCCGGACCCGGCCGCGGGTCGGCTCGCGCCCGGCCAGCCGGGCGCTGCGCCGCACCTGGCGCGCCCACCGTCGCGGAGGGGTCGAGGTGGCTCAGCCGACTGCGGCAGCAGAGCGGTCTGCCGCCGGCCAGCGCGCGCCGGCGCGGGCGAGGTCGAGCCGCTCGCCGTCGCAGCCGGATCTCGCCCGCTGCTCGTGCGCGTTCGGCGGGAGCAGGCCGAGCACGGCGTGCGCCGAGCAGGCTCTTGCCCGCGCCGCTGGCGCCGACCAGGGCGACGACCTCGCCGGCGCGCACGTCGCAGGGATCATGCCGGCCACGGCGGTGACGACGCGCCGGCGCAGCCCGCGGTCGTACTGCTGGAAGGCGACCACCAGGTCCGCGACCTCGAGCAGCGGCTCCGCGTCCCGGCGGGCCGTCGTCCGGCGTCGCGGGCGTCGCTGCGCTGGTCGGCGCGCGCAGCGAGATGCTCACAGGTGGTGGCTCCTCGGGTCGAGCAGCAGCGCGCAGGTTCCTCGCCGATCGTGTCGACCAGCTTGACCACGACGCAGCAGGCACAGCGCCGGGCAGCACGGCCAGCCACCAGTGGCCGGCCGAGAGGGAGCGCATCGACTCGGCGCAGCAGGATCGCCGACCGCGGGCTGGCCCGGGTCCACGCCCAGGCCGAGGAAGGACAGGGCGGCCTCGTGCAGGATCGCGTGCGGGAACAGCAGCACCACGCCGACGAGGAGGTGCGGCAGCAGGTGCGGGCAGACGTGCCGGCGGGCGACGTGCCAGCGGCCGTGGCCCAAGCGCCGCGAGACGCGGCCACGTAGTCCGAGCGGCACGACCTCCCGGCCCGACCGACATCAGCACCCGGGTCAGCGCTCGGCCAGTGGGTGAGCCGCGACCGCGAGCACGACCGCCTCGGTGCCGCCGCCGAGCGCGAAGGCCAGCAGGATCAGCAGCACCAGGTGCGGCAGCGCGAGGAAGAGGTCGACCAGCCAGGTCACCGCGCGCGTCGGCGCGCCGGCCGCCGGCGGTGGCGAGCAGGGTGAGCAGCCAGCGCGATCACCGCCGAGCACGGCCGCGGCGGCCAGCGTCCCGACGACGCAGGCTCAGCCGCAGCCCGACCAGCGTCCGGGCGAGCAGGTCGCGCCCGAGCCGGTCGGTGCCGAACGAGGTGGCGCAGCGAGGGGCCCAGGTTGCGCTCGGCCAGGTCGGTGAGCTGGCGCGCGGTCCCGCGGCCAGGCGTGCCGGCCACGACCACCGCCACGACGACGACCAGCGCGACCGCCAGGCGTGACCAGCGTGCGGCGTGCGCCGGTCGCGCCCAGCGGGCGGGGACGGCCAGGATGGCTCTGCGCTCCCGGTGCTCGTCCGGGGCGTGCGCGCTCGGTGCGCGGCCGTGCCACCGGCCTCGCGACGTGCGCGGGCCGCGCGCGGGTCGAGGCGGCGGTGCACGAGGTCGCCCAGCGCGTTGCCGACGAAGACCAGCACGGCGGTGAACAGCGCGATGCCCAGCAGCAGCGGCACGTCCTGGCGCAGCGCGGCCGTGGTCGTCGCCTGCGCCCAGCCCCGGGTAGGAGAAGACCTGCTCGGCCAGCACGGAGCCGCCGAAGAGCTCGCCGACGCGAGGCGAACTGCAGCATCACGCGCCGGGGCCGGCGGCGTTGCGCAGCACCCGGTGCACGACCACGCCGCGGGGCGACTCGCCCTGGCGCGCGGGCGAAGGCGACGTGGTCGCTGGCCAGCACCTCGATCGACGGCCTGCCGGGTGTGCAGCAGGACCGGGCGCGACGCCGACGACGCTGAGCGTGAGCGCGGGCAGCAGCAGGTGGTGCAGCCGGTCGAGCAGCGTGACGCCTCGCTCGGCAGGACGCCGATCGGGCACGGCGCAGCAGACCGGCGTCCACTGCAGCGAGACCGAGAAGACGTAGAGCAGCAGCAGGCCGACCCAGAACGTCGGCGCCGAGGCGAGGGTGTACGCCCACCAGGTGAGCACCCGGTCGGCGAGCCGTCCCGCGCAGCGCCCCGGCCAGCACGCCCGAGGGCGAAGCCCGAGGACGCCCGGAGAGCAGCCAGGCGAGCGGCCATCAGCGCGAGGCTGGCCAGCGAAGCGCTCGCCGATCACCGTCGGTGACCGGCTGGCCGAAGACCTGGGACTGCCCGAGGTCGCCCTGGAGCAGCGTTGCCGGCCCACGCCGCGAACCGCTCCAGCGGCGGGTCGTCGAGCCCCCAGCGCTCGGCGATCTGGGCCGCGCTGCTCGGGGCCGACCGCCGCGCTGTCGGCGCCGACGTAGGCGTCGACCGGGTCGACCGGGGAGCCGACCATCAGCGCGAAGGAGCCCACCGCCACGGCGGCGACCAGCTGGCCAGCCGCAGCGCGCGCCCGGCGAGCCGTCGCGCGACGCTGCCTCGCGGGCCTCAGCACTCCCACCGCCAGCCGGCGATGCCGGCGGTCAGCGGCCACCCGTGCCCGTGCGGCTCGACCCGCGGCCGGCGCCGAGGTCGAGGCAGTCGTCGACGAAGTAGGTGTGCTCGAGGTTGACCAGCCAGGCCCAGGCGGCGTCGCGCCGGCGGTGAAGCCGGCGCCGTCGTCGTCCAGCTGGGCGGCGCGCCAGTGCCGGTCGGCCTCGTCGGGGTCGGTGGCGGCCATCGCCGCCTCGAGGTGCCGGTCGACCGCCGGCGTTCGGCGTAGATAGCCGGGGTTGAACGTACTCGATGCCGGCCATCGAGGAGTGGTAGAGGTTGTACATCTCGGTCGGGTCGTGGCTGCCCCAGCCGAAGAGGACGGCGTCGGCGTGCATCCGCTGGTCGATCTCGTCCCAGCTGCCCGCCCTCGCGGTGATCTCGATGCCCGCGCGGCGCCGACCATGTCCACCACGTGAGCGCCAGGCCCTGGCGCAGCGAGTCGTCGGCCGGGTAGAGCAGCGAGAACGACGCGCGGATGCCGTCCTTCTCGCGCACGCCGTCGCCGTCGCTCGTCGGTCCAGCCGGCCTGCTCCAGCAGCTGCGGCGGCGCCGCGTCGACGTCGTCGTCCTCGATCGCTCGAGGACGGCTCGTACCACGGCGCCCCGTCGACGGGCCGGTGGCGGGGGAGCCGTAGCCCTCGAGGACGCCCTCGACCAGGGCCTCGCGGTCGACGGCGAGGTTGATCGGCCCGTCGGACCGCGAGGTCGGCGGTCACGTCGTTGCCGATCGGCTGCGCCGGCCGGTGCGTGCGGCGTCCCGTCGTCGGGGACGGTCGGGAAGGACGATGCCCGGTTGTCGAGGCGAGGTGACCGCGTGAGCAGCGCATGCCCGGCGATCTCCTGGGTGGCCAGCGTCGAGGGCACCGCCGGCGACGTCGACCTGCCCGGCGCGCGCGGCGGCGAGGCTGGCGTCCTCGTCGGTGAAGACGAAGACCAGCCGCTCGAACGCCGGCTTCTCGCCGTAGTAGTCCTCGTTGCGCTCGACGACCAGCTGCTGGCCCTGCTCCCAGTCGACGAGCGCGAAGGGGCCGGAGCCGACCGGGCTTCTGGGCGTAGCCGGGTCGTGGGCGTGCTCGGGCACGATGCCGAGGCTGATCAGCCGGTTCACGAAGGTGCTCTGCGGGCGCTCGCGAGCCGCAGCTCGACGGTGTCGGCGTCGACGGCCACGGCCCGCTCGAGCGCGGTGACGTCGGTCAGCCCGCCCTGCTGCGGCGGCGGTGTTGAAGGTGTAGGCGACGTCGCTCGGCCGTGACCGGCTCGCCGTCGGTGAAGCCGGGCGTCCTGGCGGAGGTCGACGGTCCAGATCAGCCCGTCGTCGCTGACCTCGTAGTCGGTGGCCAGGTCGAGGCCGACCTCCGAGGTCGGGCTCGCGGGTCAGCAGCGTGGACTGGAAGAGCGGAGCGCCGTAGCGGCCCCAGCCGAGCGTGGGGTCGAAGCCCGTCCTCGGACTCGCCGCCGATGGCCAGGCGCAGCTCGGACGGCGGGCTCGTCACCGGCGGACGTCGTGCCGCGGTGCGCCGCAGCCGGCCAGTGCCCAGGGCGACGACCGTCAGCAGGGTGCGCGAGGCGGGTTGGTGCCGGCGCGACCCATGGGATCCCCCTTGTTGCGAACAATTTGCAACAGGAGCCTACGGCACGCGGGCAGCGTCCCCGCTCGGTGCCTCCACCTCGCCGTGCCGCGCCAGGCTGACCGCCCCGCCGACCGACAGGAGGAAGCCGGCGGCCGCGACCGGCCCCCAGCCCTCCCGCGTCTGGTCGCCGAGCAGGAGGAGCCCGACCAGGGCCGGCCCCACCGTCTCACCGACCACCAGCGGCGCGGTCGCCCGGGTGACGCTGCCGCGCTGCAGGGCGATCGAGTAGCTGAGCATGGCCACCCCGCCGGCGACCGCCAGCGCGTAGGTGGCCGGACTGCGCAGCAGGGGTCCTACCTCGTCGAGGAGGTGCCCGGGGGAGAGGTCGCCGGGGAGGATCCGGGAGGCCACCGCGGTGACGCCGTACGACAGGCCCGCGACGGCGCCCAGTGCGGTGGCGCCCGCGGCACCGCGGAGCCGGGCCAGCGGGACCGCCACCAGCCCGAGGAGCACGGCGACGACCAGGGTCCCCCACGCCTCGGCGCGGCTGACGTCCACGCTGCGGTCCTCGGTGGCCGAGGCCCCGACCAGCACCAGTCCGCCGACCGCGACCACCAGGCCGATCCGGTCGAGCCGGCGCAACGGCATCCGCAGGAAGACGGCGCCAGGACGCGGTGATCGCCAGGAGCTCGCCACCACCGACTGGACGACGAAGAGCGGGAGGCTGCGCACCGCCACCAGGCTGAGCAGGAACCCGAGGCCGTCGAGGCAGACGCCCAGCACGTACCGCCAGTTGCGCAGCAGCCGGACCAGCAGGCGGGGGTCCAGCCCTTCGACCGGGGCGGCGCTGCGGCTGGCGAGCGCTTGGAGGATCGAGGACACGCCGTAGCACCAGGCGGCCCCCGCTGCAGCGACCAGCCCCGCGAGCACCCAGCCACGATAGCCCCGCAGACCCTGGTCGCCCCGGGGTCGCTCGTGCATCCTGACCAGATGCGGGGCATCGACCCGGAGGGCCCTCACGAGGACCGGAGGCAGTCCGCCTCCGTCCTTGACGACTGGTTCTTCGCCTTCTCGGCGGTCGCCGGCGTGTGGTTCTCCTACGTGCTGCTGCGCGACGGTCTGCGGTCCGGCTGGCGGACGCTGCTCCTCGTCGCGTTCTGGGCGTTCTCGGCCTACCTGGTGCTGCCGCGGGTGCACCGGATCCTGACCTCGATCTACCTGCCGGGCTACTTCGTCGGGCGGACCCGCACCAGCGACGGACTGCTCGGCGACCCGGTCAACCTCGCGTTCCTGGGGCGGGAGGGCGAGGTGCACGCCGCCCTCGACGCCGCGGGCTGGACCAAGGCCGACCCGCTGGACCTGCGCTCCTCGACGGCGGATCGTCGTCGGCGTGCTCCGGAGGCGCAGCTATGCCAGCGCCCCGGTCAGCCCGCTGAAGCTCTTCGACCGCCAGCAGGACTTCGCCTACGAGCAGGAGGTCGCAGGGAGTCCGACGAAGCGCCACCACGTGCGGTTCTGGCGCTGTCCCGACGACTGGCTGCTGCCCGGAGGGTTCCGGACCGACTGGCTGCGCCGCTGCCACCTTCGACCGCCGGGTCGGGCTCTCGCTCTTCACCGGGCAGCTCACGCACCGCATCGACGCGGACATCGACGTCGAGCGCGACTTCGTGCTCAGGTCGGTGCAGCGGGCGGTGCCCTCGGCAGGGCTCTCGGTGATCGCGAACTTCTCCTCCGGCTACCACCAGCGCAACGGGGGAGGGGACCGGATCCGGACGGACGGGGACCTGCCGGTCCTCGACCTGCGGGGCACGCGCCGCCGGACCTGATCCGGAGCCGACGGTGCCGCCGCGACGGTGCCCCCAGGTGGTGGCGCTGGCCGCGGGGGTCGCCGTGGCCAGGGCGGTGGCCTACCTCGGCGGCGTGGTGACGGCGAGGTCCGGCGACGCCGACCCCTCGCAGGTCTCCTTGCTGCTCCTCGCCGCCGTGCTCGACCTGGTCTGGCGGTCGGCGTGGTGCACGGGCGGAACTGGGCCCGGCTGCTGCTGATGACCGCCTGCTCCGTGACCGCCCTCAGCGCCATGGCTGCCGCGCTCGTCGGAGGACGGTGGCCCGACGACCTGTCCTCGCTGCTCACCTCCGGGGGCAGCATCCTGATGATCCTCGCCCTGTCGGGGCAGGCGGCCCGGGACTACGCCCTCGGGTCCCGGGAGACCGTGGCAGGACGGGTTGCCGGATGAGACGCCGGCCCAGGCGGCCCTCCCGACGGCGCCTGCTGACGCTCGACCGGCACCCTGGCCGGGGTCCTGTACTCCGGCTTCGTCCTCGACTGGGTGCTGCGCGGGTTCGAGGGGATGACGCACGTCGTGAGCGAGCTCGCGGCCGTGGGCGAGCCGCACGCCGTGCTGCTGCGCTCGGCAGACGGGGCCTGCGCCGTGCTGGTGCTGGTCCTGCTCCCGCAGGTGCGGACGGTGCTGCCGGAGGGGCGAGGTCGTCGAGGGGTGGTGTGGGGGACGGCGGTCTTCGCGCTGGGCGCGGCGGCCGCCGCCGTGGTCACCGCGCCCTGCGGACCCGGCGTGGTCTGCGACGCCCCGGAACAACGACGTCAGGCCGCCCTGCACAACGCGATCACGGTCGCCTCCGACCTGGGCCTGTTCGTGGGGGTGGCAGCGGCCTGGGCAGGCACCCGGCGCGACCGGTCCGACGTGGCTGCACCGGACCGCCTGGTGGACCTTCTGGGTCCCGGGGGTCGCGCACGAGCGTGGCGTACGGCGCCCTGGTCGCGCGCGGCGCGCCGGGCTGGGCGACCGGCGGCGTCCAGCGGGTGCACATCGTCGGGATCAGCAGCTGGCTCGTCTGTCTGGGACTTTTGGCCGGACGAGAGTGCCGGCGACCAGGACGTAACGTGGCGCTCATCACACCGTGAGGGGAGGCCGGGATGAGCCAGCCAGCCGTCGCGCGCAGGCCGCACCCGCTGCGCCCTCCGGCCGACGACCTGTGGCCCGACCGGTTCGCGGGCGTGATGTTCGTCTTCGCCGGCCTCGCCGCCGTCGTCGCGCTGGTGCCTGCCGTGGCACGGCTACTTCGCGCAGTCCGACGACCCGGTCTCGCTGCTGACGATCCCGGTGGTGCCGAGCCTGGTCTACGCGGCGCTGCTGTTCGTCACGGCCGTCGGCTCTGCGCCGGCGGCTCCGGGCTGCCTGGTGGGTGGTGCTGGTCTGGTGGCTCGGCCTGCCCGAGCTCGGCCGGGTCGTGCTGATCGCCCAGGGCGACCACGTGGTGCTCGCCACGCTCGGGCTGGTGCTGGTCGGTGCGGCGATCGTGCTCGCGCTGCGGGTCCGCTCCCAGTTCGTGGCCCGCCGCGTGCCCGGCAACCTGGGCGAGCCGCTGGCGGTCCTCCTGCTCGGCGGTCTGGCCATGGTCGCTGGGCGGCGCCGCGCTGGTCCGCGAGCTCGGCCGCTCGGCCAGCTACGGCGACGCCGCGGCGTACGTCCTGGACTCCATGCTGCTCGACCTCGGCCGCACCGGCGCTGGAGACCTCCGCCTGGGCGCCGTGGTGGGTCCGGCTGGTGCATCGGCCTGCTCGGCGCCGTCGTCGTCCTGGGCGCGATGACCGTGCTGTTCCGCGCCCCGCGCGACACCCGCACGCTCGGCGTCGCCGACGAGGCCGGGTCCGGGCGATGCTGCGCGACTTCGGCGAGCACGACTCGCTCGGCTACTTCGCGACCCGGCGCGACAAGGCGGTCGTCTGGGACACCGGGGACCCCGAGACCGCGCGCGCCGGGGTCTCCTACCGCGCCGTCGGCTCGGTCAGCCTGGCCAGCGGCAACCCGGTCGGCGACCCGGCGTACTGGCCCGAGGCGATCGCGCGGTGGCGTGCCGAGGCCCGGGCGAACGGCTGGTCGGTCGCGGTGATGGGCGCCGGGCACGAAGGTGCGCTGGCCTACGCCGAGGCCGGGTTGTCGATGCTCGACCTCGGTGACGAGGCGGTCATCGACCTCGGGTCCTTCTCCCTGAACCGGCCCGGCATGAAGGCGGTGCGGCAGCCGGTCTCCCGGCTGCAGCGACGCGGCTACACCACGCGGGTGGTCCGGCACGCCACCTGAGCGAGGCCGACTTCACCGCGCTGGCGGCGCGGCCGCGGCTCCTGGCGCGGCGACGGTGGCGACGAGCGCGGGCTTCTCGATGGCGCTCGGCCGGCTCGGCGACCCGCTCGACGGCGACTGCGTGCTGGTCCAGGCACGCGACGCCGAGGGCGCGCTGCGCGGCTTCCTCAGCTTCGTGCCGTGGGGACGGACCGGGCTCTCGCTGGACCTGATGCGGCGCGACCCCGTCGGCCGACAACGGCCTGGTCGAGCTGATGGTGGCCAGCCTGGCCGCCGAGTCCACGACCTTCGGGGTCGGCCCGGTCTCGCTCAACTTCGCGATGTTCCGCGAGGCGTTCGAGCGCGGCGCCGAGATCGGCGCCGGTCCGGTCGCCCGGCTGTGGCGCCAGGCGCCTGCTGCTGGCCAGCCGGAACTGGCAGCTGGAGTCGCTCTACCGCTCCAACGCGAAGTACCTGCCCGACTGGCAGCCGCGCTACCTCGGCTACGAGTACGCCTCCGACCTGCCGCGGGTCGGCACCGCGGCCGGCAGCGCCGAGGGCTTCCTGACCACTCCGTCGATCGCCAGGACTCCGTCGGCGCACGGACCACGCCGACGACGCCTCGAGACCGGCGGCGCCGAGCACGCGGCCGCCGTCCTCGCCCTGATCCCGCCGGCCCCCGACGTGGTGGCGGAGGCGCTCTCGCCCGACCACCTGCCCGAGCAGATGCGGGTGCGCCGGGAGAAGCTCGACCGGATCCGCGGCGATCGGGATCGACCCCTACCCGGTGACCGCGCCGCGCACCCACACCCTCGCCGAGGTGCGCGGACCGGTGGCCGGCGACCTGCGCCCGGACACCGCGACCGGCGATCGAGGTCTCGGTGGTCGGCCGGGTGATGCTCAAGCGCGACATCGGCCACCTCGGCTTCGCCACGCTGCGCGACGGCAGCGGCGACCTGCAGGTGATGGTCGACGCCGAGCACGTGGCGCCGGCCGACCTGGCGTTCTGGGAGCACACGATCGACCTCGGCGACCACGTGGGCGTCACCGGCGAGGTGGTCACCACCCGCCGCGGCGAGCTCTCCGTGCGCGCGCCGGTCGGTGCTGCTGACCAGCAAGTCGCTGCGCCCGCTGCCCGACAAGCACAGCGGGCTCACCGACCCCGACGCCCGGGTCCGGCCGCGCTACGTCGACCTGATCGTCCGTCCCGAGTCGCGCACCATCGCCTACCAGCGCGGCCACCGTCGTCCGCAGCGTGCGCGACTCGCTGCAGGCCCGGGGGTTCACCGAGGTCGAGACCCCGGTCCTGCAGACCGTCCACGGCGGCGCGAACGCGCGGCCGTTCGAGACCCACATCAACGCCTACGACCTGGACCTCTACCTGCGCATCGCCACCGAGCTGCACCTCAAGCGGCTGCTCGTCGGCGGCATGGAGAAGGTCTTCGAGATCGGCCGCCAGTTCCGCAACGAGGGCGCCGACTTCAAGCACAACCCCGAGTTCACCTCCCTGGAGGTCTACGAGACCTACGGCGACTACGACTCGATGCGGGTCCTCACCCAGGCGCTCATCCAGGAGGCCGCGACCGCGGTCTACGGCGCGCCGGTCGCGCGGCGCACCGACGCCGACGGCCACGTCGTGGAGTACGACCTGTCCGGGGAGTGGCCGGTGAAGACCGATCTGCGAGGCGGTCTCCGAGGCGCTGGGCGAGGAGATCACCGCGGACACCCCGCTGATCGACCTGATCGCGCCACGCCGAGCGGATCGGTCTCGAGCTCGACCTGGACGCGTCCTGGGGCTTCGTCCTCGAGGAGATCTACGGCGAGCTGTGCGAGGGCCGGACCACGACGCCGGTCTTCTACACCGACTTCCCCAAGGAGAACGCGCCGCTGACCCGGCCGCACCGGCGCGACCCGCGGCTCAGCCGAGAAGTGGGACCTGGTGATCTTCGGCGCCGAGCAGGGCACGGCGTACTCCGAGCTGGTCGACCCCGTCGACCAGCGCGAGCGGCTGGTCGCGCAGTCGCTGCTGGCGGCCGCCGGCGACGCCGAGGCGATGCAGGTCGACGAGGACTTCCTCCAGGCCCTGGAGTACGGCATGCCGCCGACCGGCGGCATGGGCCTGGGCGTCGACCGGCTGGTGATGAACCTGACCGGTCTGAGCATCCGGGACACGATCCTGTTCCCGCTGCGTCAAGCCCCAGCAGTGACGCGATGACGGACCCGTCCACGGAGGCCGAGGCGCCGGCACCGGAGACCCAGAAGGTCTCCGTGCTGACCCTGGCTGGCCTGGTCGTCGGCTCGGTGGTCGGGGGCGGCGTCTTCACCCTGCCCGCCAACCTCGCCGGCGCCGCCGGGGTCTACGGCACCGTGATCGCGTGGGCCCTCGCCGGCCTCGGCATGCTGATGCTGGCCCTGGTCTTCCAGTCCCTCGCCATCCGGCGCCCCGACCTCGACGACGGGATCTACGTCTACGCCCAGGCCGGGCTCGGCCGCTACGCCGGGTTCAACGCCGCCTGGGGCTACTGGGCCAGCAACGTCGTGACCAACGTCTTCTTCCTGACGTTCGCCATGACCACCTTGGGCACCTTCTTCCCGGGGCTGGGGGAGGGCAACACCCTGCTCGCGGTGCTGGTCAGCTCGGTGGTGGTCTGGGTGCTCCACGTGCTGATCGCCCGGGGCATCCGGGAGGCGGTCGTGGTCAACCGGATCGTCACCACGGCCAAGCTGGTGCCGATCCTGGTCTTCATCGTGGTCACCGCGCTGGCCTTCGACCCGGCCGTCTTCGCCGACAACCTGTGGGACGAGGAGCACGGACGCAGCGTGGGGGCGCTGCTCGACCAGGCGAAGGACTCGATGCTCGTCGTCGTCTTCGTCTTCATCGGGATCGAGGGAGCCAGCGTCTACTCCCGGATGGCGCGACGCCGCGAGGACGTCGGGCGGGCGACCCTGCTGGGCTTCTTCAGCACCTGATCCTGTTCGTCTCGGTCACCATGGTCTCCTACGGCGTGCTGCCGCAGCACCGGCTCGCGGAGGCCCGGCAGCCGTCGATGGGTGCGGTCCTGGAGTCGGTGGTGGGGTCCTGGGGCGCGACGCTGATCGGGTCGGGGTGGTGGTCTCGGTCTTCGGGGCCTACCTGGCCTGGACGCTGGTGAGCGCCGAGATGCTCTTCAGCCCGGCCCGCACCGGGGTGATGCCCCGCGCCCTGACCAGGGAGAACCGGCACGGAACCCGGTCGACGGCCCTGCTGACCACCAACGTGTCCGTCCAGCTCTTCCTGGTCCTGGTGCTCTTCGTCGACGACGCGCTGAACCTCACCCTCAAGCTGGCCACCAGCCTGATCCTGGTGCCCTACCTCCTGGTCGCCGCCTACGCGCTGAAGCTCGGCGTCACCGGGCGAGACCTACGGGGAGGGCGACGCCCGGCTGCGCCGCCGCGAGCTGGTCGTGGCGGTGCTGGCGGTCGCGTTCTCGATCTTCATGCTCTACGCCGCCGGCCCGGAGTACCTGGTCCTCAACTGCCTGATCTACGCCCCGGGAACGCTGCTGTACCGCAAGGCGCGTCGCGAGCGCGGGGAGGTGGTCTTCACCCGACCCGAGCGGGTGGGCTGCTGGGCGCTGTGGGCCAGCGCCGGGTTCGGCGTGCTCGCGATCGCGGTCGGCTGGGTGCGCTGACCGCCCTCCTCAGCCGTTCTCAGCCCTGCCAGCCACCGGGGAGCAGACCGGGCAGCCGGACCGGGGGCAGGCTCAGCACACCGGCGTACGGCGTCCCCCACAGCGCGCCGAGCTCGGGCAGGAGGCGACGCCACAGCGCCGGACCCTCGCCCACCGAGAGTCCGGGGAGCGGGGTGCGCATGCTGCCCGAGCCGCCCCAGACGGTCGCCTCGACCGCCTCGGAGCTCTCCCGGGGGAACAGTCCCTGCAGCGGACGGTGCCGCGGGATGCTGCGCACCTCGACCTTGCGCCGGTCAACCCGGGCCAGCCGGCAGGCCTCGTCGACCGCCTGGTCCAGGCCGCCGAGGGAGTCGACCAGGCCGTGCCGCTGGGCGTCGGCCCCCGACCAGACGCGGCCCTTGGCCACGGCGCGCAGCTCCTCGACGTCCATCCCGCGGTCGGCCGCCGCCTTGGCGGTGAAGTCGGCGTAGACGTCGTCGAGCCAGGTGTCGAGCACCGCCAGCTCGTCGTCGTCGAACGGGCGGTTGGAGGAGAACATCGCGGCCCGCGGCGACCCGGCCAGGGTCTCCCGGGTGATGCCGAGGCGGGCCAGGCCGTCGCGCAGCACGTTCTTGCCCGCCAGCACCCCGATGGAGCCGGTGATCGTGCCGGCGCTGGCCAGGACCGTGTCGCAGGGCATGGCGATGTAGTAGCCGCCGGAGGCCGCGACCGAGGCCATCGAGGCGACCACCGGCGTGCCGGACTCGCGCAGCACCTGGATCTCGCGGCGGATCACGTCCGAGGCGATGTAGGAGCCGCCGGGGGAGTCGATCCGCAGGACCACGGCCTTGACGTGCTCGTCCCGGCCGGCGGCCCGGAGGGCGGCGGTGAGGGTGTCGGAGCCGACCGCCGAGCCGGAGAAGGGAGACGCGTCGGCGCGCCCCAGGGTGATCGGTCCGGTGGCCTGGACCAGGCCGATCACCGGCTTGCGGCCGGGCAGGCGGCTGACCGGGCCGAGGAAGGCGTCGAACGGGCCGGCGCCGTGGCGCTCGACGTACCGCAGGGTCGGCTCGGCGCCCCGGCGCGCGACCGCATCACGCCGTACGCCTGGTCCCGGTAGCCGAGCGTGTCGACCAGGCCCCGGTCGTGGGCGTCCGCGGCCCGCAGCGGAGCATCGGCGAGCACGGCGCGGACCTCGTCCTCGGTCAGGCCCCGGTCGGCGGCGACGTCGGCGACCAGGGTCTCGGTGGTCGACTCGATCAGCCGGGTGAGCATCTCGCGGTGCGGGTCGGACATCTCCTTGCGCATGAGCTGGTCGGCGGCGGTCTTGTACTCGTAGCGCTGGGAGAGCTGGGGCTGGACCCCGAGCTTGTCCAACGCGCCACGCAGGAAGGTCGCCTCGCCGGCGAAGCCGACCAGCCCCACGGCGCCGCTGGGCTGCAGCCAGACCTCCTCGAAGGCGGCGGCGAGGTGGTAGCCGGTGTTGCCGGGGCCGAGCTCGCCGAACGACGGGCTCCAGGCGAGCGTCGACTTGCCGGCGGCACGGAAGGCGGCGACCGCCGTACGCAGCTCGGCCGACTGCGCCAGCGTGAGGGGCGGCTCGGCGACGGTGGCGATCAGCCCGAACACGTCCGGGTCCTGCGCGGCCTTGCCCAGGTGCTCGACCAGGGTGCGCAGCAGCGGGGTGTGCAGGGCGCGCAGCGCCTCGACGGGACTGCCCGGCGGGCTCTCCGCCAACCCGCGGCCCAGGTCGAGCTCGAGCAGGATCCTCTCCCGGCCGCCGCCCAGCGGCGTGCGGCGCAGGACGGGGAGCAGGGCGGCAGGAGTGGGAAGCCTCATGACGCGAGCGTAGGGCGTGGAGGAAGGTGCGTGGCCCGAGAGGCTGTCGCCTGCCACACTGCGGGCCATGACCTCCCAGGCCTACCTCGACGCGACCGGGAAGAAGATCCGCCCCCGGGACAGGCACTTTCTCCGCCCCGAGGTCCTGGAGTGGCTCGAGCCTGAGGGACGCGTCCCCTACGGTCGCGCGCGAGCCCTCGAGACGCTGGTGGCGGCCTACACCAAGGAACGGCGGGTCCTGACCGGGATCACGCTGTGGCTCGGCGCCGCCCTGGGCGCGGTGCTGCTCTGCGTGGGGACCGGGATGCTCGCGGAGGGGATCGCCACCAGCGAGCCGGGGTTCACGCTGACCGGGGTCGTCCTGCTCCTGCCCGGGCTGCCGCTGGTCGGGCTGTCCTGGCGTTACGGCGTCCCGCTCCTGCGCGCGGGGCGCGCGGTGACCCGGGCGGCTGTGGGGTGGCTGGGAGACGCGGAGGAGTCCATCACCGGTCTCGAGCAGTACGCCGTCTCGCGTCGCGTGCTCTACCGGGGACCGGTCTTCTTCCGACTGATGCTGTCGTCGGTGACCGGCCTCGCGGTCTTCTGCTTCGGTCCGATGACCGGCTACTGCCTGGTGCAGCTGCCCGGGGCGACCGGGGAGCGACCTCAGCATCCTCGGCGCCATGGCCGCGGCCCTGGCACTCCTGACCGTGCTCTCGGCGGTGCCCGCCGTGGCCCTGGCCCGCGGAGCGCGACGGCTGCAGCGCGTGCTGGTCTGGCAGGAGGTCCGGGGCGGCTGAGCGGCCTGGGTGACGGGGAGGCTCGGATCACACCTCGGGCTCGTTGGTTCGCAGGACGGGCCCGGCCCGCCGTGGCACGCTCGGGCGTGAGACGGGGGAGCGGTGCACCGCGATCCGGATCCTGACGGCAGGCTCGTGCCTGGGTGTCAGTGCGACAAAGGCAAACCCGATGTGAGTCGGGGACGCAAAGCCACGGGGCCCACCAGGGTCAGCCGGGCTACCGAACACGAGGTCCTCGTCGTGCCTCTGCGGAGCGAGTTCTGCGCACGGGCAGCTCTGCTGGGCGGGGATCGCCACCACAGAAAGCTGGTCCTCTCCTCCCATGAAGACTTCGCCTCTACCGAGGTTGGCCATCGGCGCCCTGGTCGTCGGGCTGGCGCTGCCGGGCGTCGCTTCCGCTGGCGACGCCCTCGGGCCAGGCGACTCCACCGTCCTGGCCCACTCGGTCCGTGTCGACGGCGACGCGACGGTCGGCACCGTGGCTGGACTGGCGCTCGCCTGTCTGGCGAACCGGTCCGTCGCATGGCGTCGACGGAAGGGCTGAGATCCAAGTGCCTGCCGGCCTCCTGGCGGTCTCGACGGACTCCCGCGGGTTCGTCACGTGGTGCAACGCCGCGGTCGAGAGCCTGGTGGGACGATCGTCCGCCGAGCTCCAAGGTCGTCCCTTCCCGATGGAGACCTTCGACCCGGAGCCCGGCGCGGACGCCGCGACGGACGGTGCCGAGGGTGGAGGGACGGTGGCCACGAGCGGCTCGTGGGACGTCAGGGCCGCTGACGGCTCCCGGCGGATCGTGTCGGTGAACGTCCAGCCCTTGGTCGCGGACTCCGGGCAGGTCCACGGCTACTTCGCGCAAGGTCTGGACGTGACCGAGGAACGCCGTGCCAGCGAGCTCCTGGCCCAAGCCCTGCTCCGCGAGCAGCGGGCGGCGCGGCGGCTGGCAGAGCTCGAGCGGATGCGCGACGACTTCGTGACCACGGCCGGTCACGAGCTGAGGACGCCGCTGACCAGCATCCTCGGGTACCTCGAGCTGCTCGAGCACGGGATCGACGACCAGGACCAGCGGACGCGGTTCGCCGACGCGATCAGGCGCAACGTCGCCCGGCTTCAGCACCTGGCCGAGAGCCTCGTGACCCTCTCGGACACCACGGCGGACCGCACACCGGCAACCGTCCCCGTGGACCTGCGGCACGTGGTGGAGGTCGTGCGCGCCGGCCTGCCCGGTGATCGAGGAGCGGACGCCGTCCTCCTGGAGGTCGTCTGCCCGGTGCGCCCCGTGCTGGTGCTCGGTGACGCCCCGAGGCTCGAGCTGCTCCTACGTCAGCTCGTCGACAACGCGGTGACGTTCACTCCGGCCGGCGGCCGGGTCGTCTGCCGGGTCTCGGAGTCCGCCGGGACGGCGACGATCGAGGTGTCTGACACCGGGCCGGGCGTCCCACACGCCGAGCTTCCGCACCTGTTCACCCCGTTCTTCCGGGGGAGCGCCAGCCAGGAGCTGACCGTCGCCGGCCCGGGCCTCGGGCTCGGCATCGCCGCCACGGTCGCCGAGGAGCACGCGGGGCGGATCCTGGTCTCGGACAACGTGCCGCACGGCTCCGTGTTCACCCTGCAGCTCCCGTCCGCGCCATGACGGTGCGTCTGGTCCGGCCTCAGGTGCGGCACCCGGGAGGAGCAGCTGTCCCGTGCCATGATGCCGCTATAGACAGCAGCAGCGAGCCGTACCGCTCATCATCCGGCGGTCCGCCGTCCACCAGGGTCCTCGAGGCGACCAGACGCCTGCTGTGGGCAGCGGACGTCGAGGCCGTCCTGGCGACAGTCAGGGACCTGGTCCGGGATCTGGGCGGATCGCTGGTCCCTGCTGGCGCGGTCCACGCGGACGCCCTGGCGGTGGATCTGGCGCTCGGCACGGGTACGCCCGTGCTGGCCACCGCACCCGCGGGGAGTGCCGCTCGTCAAGCGCTGCAGACCCAGCTCCCGATGTTCGTCCAGGACGCCTATCGCGCCCTGGAGCTGCTCGACCGGTCCCAGCGGTTCGCCGACGAGGCCACCCGGGACCCGCTCACCGGGCTGTGGAACCGACGCATGGTGACCAGGCTCCTGCCGCGTATCCGGCAGGGCTCGATCATCGCCATCGACCTCGACCACTTCAAGAACGTCAACGACTCCCTGGGGCACGATGCCGGCGACCGGGTGCTCCGGGACTTCGCCCAGGCACTGCTCGGCACCGCGCGGACCGCCGACTACGTGGCCCGTACCGGGGGTGAGGAGTTCCTGGTCGTCCTGCACAGCCCGCACCCGGGCCCGTTCCTCGAGCGGCTCCGTCGGACGTGGCACTCGACGCGGCACGAGCCGTTGACCTTCTCGGCCGGCACCGCGTCGGTGGGCGGGCGTGCCGAGGAGGCGGTGACCGCGGCGGACCGGGCGCTGTACCGCGCGAAGCGCACGGGGCGCGACTGCTGGTGCTCGGCCACCCCGGAGGACTACCCGTGACGTCGGGGCACGGTGCGATCACCGACGCGGTGGTGAGTCGCTATCTCGACCGCGCACGCGCCGGTGACCTGGCCGGGGTGCGCGACGTCGCTCTGCGCCTGCTCGACCAGGGGTCCGGCCCGGAGACCGTCCTCGTCGATCTCCTGACGGCCGCCCAGCACGAGGTGGGGCGACGGTGGCACCGGAATGAGTGGTCGGTGGCCGACGAGCACGTGGTCAGCGGTCTCACCACCCGGGTGCTCCATGCGGTCGTCGCGGGCATCCCAGCGGTCGAGGTGAGTCACGGACACCTCCTGGTGGTCTGTGCCGAAGGTGACTGGCACGCCCTGCCTGCGCAGTTCGTCTCCGAGATCCTGCGGCTGCGGGGGTGGGACGTCGAGCTGTCTCGGGGCATCGACTCCGGTTCGCCACGTCGCGGCGTACCTGGACAGACGGCCTGCCACGGCCGTGCTCGTCTCCTGCAGCGTGCCCCTCTTCTTCGGGGGAGTCAGGCGGGTCGTGGAAGTCGCCCACCAGCGGGGGGTCCCGGTGCTCGCCGGTGGCCCGGCCTTCGGAGCCGGTGCCCGCCGCGCCACGGCGCTGGGAGCGGACGGGTGGGCGCTCGAGCCGAACGCCGCCGAGGAGATCGTCCAGTCCTGGGCGGTCAGGTCCCCGACGCTGCTGAGGCGGGCGGCACCTGTGCCGCCGGGGTGCGCGGTGCTGGAGGCGAGGGCCCCGGAGCTGGCCCGGCTCGCGTGGAAGGGGCTGGAGGGCCGCGCGCCGTCCGTGGTCCGCTACGAGGACGAGGCCCGGACCCGGACCCTGGAGGACCTCGAGCACGTGGTGCGCTTCGTGGCGGCGGCCAGCCTCGTCGACGACGAGTCGGTGCTGACCGAGCTCGTGTCGTGGCTGACCGAGCTGCTCGAGGCGCGTGGTGTGCCTCCAGCCCAGGTGCCCGCGGGGCTGGACGCGGTGTGCGAGGTGCTCGACCAGGTGGTGCCCGACGACGTGGCAGCGCTGGCGCGCCGCGGCCTCGCCACGCACTGACCGGCGCGGGCCTGGCACCGCCGGCGGCACCCTCGGCCGAGCGGTGCGCCTTTATCCCTAGAGTCTGACCGTGCCGAAGAAGAAGCCGAAGAAGAAGCATGGTCATGACGGGCGGCGGCAGCCGCAGCGACGACGCCCCGTCCTCGCGGTCGAGGAGGGCGGAGCGTGGTCCGGAGGACCCGGACCTGCTCCGGACGCTGCGCAGGGCGCTGCGGTCGGGGGAGCCGTTGGACTTCCTCGCGGTGGTGAGCGGGTTCCTGGAGGTGACCGATCCGCGGAGCCGGGATCCGTTCGCGCCGGATGCAGCGGCGCGCGGGCCTCGACGACCTGGTCGAGTCGTTCGTCGGGACGCCGTACGCCGAGACGACCGCGGCGCTGACCGTGATCAGGGCGTTGAGTGCCGACGAGGTTCTCGCGGCGCGGATCGGCCGGGAGCTGGAGACCGACGGCACCCGATGCCGGACTGGCTGACCGGGCTCGACGAGGCTCGGATCGATCCCGACGTGTGGTTCATGACCCACGTGCTCGGGGACGGCGACGACTACCTGCTCGGCGTCACGCTGCCGTCGGGACACGCGCTGTCGGCGCTGGTGTACGTCGACCACAACCTGGGCACGGTGGTGAAGGACGCGTTCGTGGTCCCGGAGCCGCTGGAGGATCTGGCGATCAAGATGGGAACCCTGATCGACGACGCGGACCAGTCGTTGACCCGCACCGACCCGGCCACGGCACGGGCGGTGATCGAGGCGGCGATCGACTCCGGGTCCCGGCTGTACCCGCCACTGACCTCGGAGAGCTGGCCGATGTGCCGGCCGTTGGTGGAGTGGATGCTGCGGATGCTGCCGGCCGGCGGCGTGGCTCCGGAGCGGAAGGAGTGGTCGCAGGAGGAGACGGCCGCGGTCGCGGCCGAGTTCTTCGCCTCCCCGTTCGGCGTCGCCTTCGACGATGACGACCACCGCAGCCTGCTGGAGAGCGTGCTGTGGTTCTGCACCGCATACGCGACCGGAGACCCGTGGCGGTGGAGCCCGGTGACGGTGGAGATGCTGCTCGCCGACTGGTTCCCGCGCAAGGTGATCGCCGAGGCGGCGTACCTGGCGAAGCTGCCGCGACCTGGTGCGCGCCTACATCCGCTACTGCCACGACCGCAACGGGATCCGGGGCGACCTGACCGAGGAGACCCTGGCGGCGGTCGACCGGTACGAACCGGAGTACCTGGAGCTGATCCGCCAGTGACCGCCACCAGGCGATGGCTGGGCTCGCTGAGGCGCTCTTCGGAGCAGAGCGGGTCGAGCACCTCAGCGACGAGGAGATCCACCTGGACTACATCGCCGACGAGGTCGGCGGCGTGCGAGACCCTGCTGAGCGCTCGACGCCGTGCCGCTGCGCGGACGAGGAGTTCGACTGGACCGGCATCCCTGAGGAGGTCAGCGCCGACGGTGCGGGCGATCCTCGAGCAGTGCGATGCCTGCGCCGACGCGATCCTCGACGTCGAGCACCGTACGGCGATGCGTCGCTTCCTCGCCCGGGCAGCGAGACGCGACGCCGGGCTGTTCCGGCGCAAGGCCTCGTCGGTGCGCGGGGCTGCGGCGGTGGCCTGGGTGATCGCCACCGCGAACCGCACGGTCGGCTCCTACCGATCGCCGATGACCAGCAAGGATCTGCTCGCCCACTTCGGCATCACCGGGTCGGTCTCGGACCGCGCCCAGTCGCTGATCCGGGCGGCCGGGATCGACCTGCGGCTGACCTACGGCTCGCTCCGGGTCGGCGACCCAGCACTTCTGGTCTCCCGACGTCGACGCGAGCTTGTCGAGGCACGTGATCGGACCTTGAGGCACGACTAGTCAGCGGGCCCCAGAAACAGAACAGGAGCGGCCATCTCTGGCCGCTCCTCGTTCCCGCATGTCCTCGTGTCAGCAGTTCAGAGAATCGCCTCTGAAGTGCGAGAACGTGGTGGGCGATACTGGGTTTGAACCAGTGACCTCTTCCGTGTCAAGGAAGCGCGCTACCGCTGCGCCAATCGCCCAGGTCTTGAATTTTCGGTGGAGGTGGGTACGGGATTTGAACCCGTGTACACGGATTTGCAGTCCGTTGCCTCGCCTCTCGGCCAACCCACCCTGCAAGGATCCTTCCAGGGAAGGACCGGTGGAAAGACCTCTCCGAGCGGACAACGAGACTCGAACTCGCGACCTCAACCTTGGCAAGGTTGCGCTCTACCAACTGAGCTATGTCCGCTTGCGTTTCCCGGCCGGTTTCCCGGCCGTTCCTGCGAGCAGAACACTAGCCCATGGTGAGGGGCGTGCCAAAACGGGGTCCCCTCCGGAGTGTTGCGCGGGTCGCTCCGACGAGCCGGTGCCTAGAGTTCGGAGCATGCGCACCTGGATCGACGGCCGTCTGCTCGAGGACCCGCGAGGCCCTGCCCTTCCCGTCACCGACCACGGGTTCACCGTGGGCGACGGAGTCTTCGAGGCGGTGAAGATCGTCGACGGGGTGCCGTTCGCACTGAGCCGTCACCTCCGGCGCCTCGCCACCTCGGCCGAGGGGCTGGGCCTGCCGCCGGTCGACGAGCAGGAGGTACGCCGGGGCGTCGCCGAGGTGCTGGCCGGCGAGCCGCTGCCGCTCGGCCGGCTCCGGCATCACCTACACCGCGGGTGCTGCGCCCCTGGGCAGCGGCCGCGGGGACGGCGCCCCCACCCTGGTCGTGGTCGCGGCACCGATGGACGCGAACCCGCCGAGCCACCCAGGCGGTGACCGTGCCGTGGCCACGCAACGAGCGAGGCGCCCTGGCCGGCCTCAAGACGACGTCGTACGCCGAGAACGTGGTCGCGCTCGCGCACGCCCGTCGGCACGCGGCGCCACCGAGGCGATCTTCGCCAACCTGGCCGGCCACCTGTGCGAGGGCACCGGCTCCAACGTCTTCTACGTCGTGGACGGCGAGCTGCGTACGCCGACCCTGGCGTCCGGCTGCCTGGCCGGGGTGACGCGCGCGCTGGTCCTGGAGTGGTTCGGCGGGCGCGAGGTCGACGAGTCGATCGAGGTGGTGGAGGAGGCCAGCGAGGTCTTCCTCGTCTCGACCACCCGCGACGTCCAGGCGGTGAGCCGGTGGAACGGGCGCGAGCTGGTGGCGCCCGGCCCGGTCACCCAGGAGGTGGCGCGGGTCTGGCGCGAGCGCGAGGCGCAGGACGTCGATCCCTGAGCCGGTCGCGGTTGATCCGGGAGAGGGAGGGGAGTGGTGCGACTCAGGCGAGCAGCTGGCCGATGATCGTGTCGATGCGCAGGTGCTGCGCTTCCTCGCCCGCAGGCACCAGGGAGAGGGAGCGGCGCAGGAACCGGCGAACGTCGCGGGCGCAGGCTCGGGTCGCGAGGTGGCCGTCGGGGGAGCTGAGCTCGACCATCACGACCGCACTGTCCGTGGTCGTCGACCTCGGGACGGACGAGCACGTCGCCCAGGCCGGCCGGCTCGGAGAGACCGGAGACCAGCAGGTCGCGGCTGAAGGTCCAGGGCAGGTCGCCCTCGTGGGTGCGGAAGGTGATGGTGACCGCGAACGGGTCGTCCTCGCCGATAGGCGAAGACCGTCTCCATGGCATGGGCCCGACCGAGGGAGTCGAGGCACTGCATCGTGATCTCCTGCTCGACTGCGCCGACCAGTCGACGGTCGTACCTTCCGGCCATGGTTGTCCTCCGCTGCGTTCTGTGTGGAGGTCAGTAATTCACCTGGCCAGCACCCTTGAGACGGAAACGTCAAGATTCATATGGGGGAAACCGGCGAACGATCTAGACCAGTGCTGCGCATGGTCGCGCCCGGTACCCTCAGGGGGTGCGTGACGAGGCGACCCAGGACCGACCCGATCCTCTCTGCGGGCAGGGCGGGCCCGGACCTGGCGCAACCGATCGTCGGGAGCCCCCGAGAGCCCCTGGCGAGCCCCCGGCACCGTCGCCGAGGCAGCTGAAGGCCCCGAGCTCGACTACGGGCCCATGTGGTGCGCCGCCTGCACGCCCGCGCGCACGCCAACCGGCTCACCGGGCTGATCACCAAGGTCGTGGTCACCTTCGTCGGCTGCCTGGTGATCGTCGCCGGCCTGGTGATGATGGTGGCGCCGGGCCCGGGCATCGTCGCGATCCTGGTCGGGCTGCGGCATCCTCTCCACCGAGTGGGCGTGGGCCGACCGCTGGGTCGACCGGCGCGGGCCTACGCGCACGAGGCGGCGGAGAAGGCGCGCGCAGATGGATCCCGCGGTCCGCCGCCGGCGGATCGCCCTGGCCGTCGGTGCCGCGCTCGTGGCGGCCCTGCTGCGTCTGGGCCTACCTCGCCTACTTCGGCTGGCCCTCGCTGGCGGTCGACGGGTGGGACTGGGTGCAGGACATCTCGCCGTTCGTCCCGGACCTCCCGGGCATGTGAACCGCCGTGCGGGGGAGGCCGATGTGAGTTCCCGCCGAGGCATGCGCTAGTGTTTCCGCCGCACCACACGGGCGATTGGCGCAGTGGTAGCGCGCTTCGTTCACACCGAAGAGGTCACTGGTTCGAACCCAGTATCGCCCACCATCTGAACCGCCTCTGACTTGCGGAAACGCGGTCGGGGGCTGTTCGCATTTCGGGAGCGTGTCCACTACGTGTCCATCGCCCCCCGGGGGAGCCCGCCGGACAAACCACTGGGCCCCCGTGGACGACGTGTTTAGTCCTACGGCCGTGCCTCGCGAGCCTGACCGCTCAAGTAGATCCCGGAGAGCAGACCGAGGCTGTGCTCAAGCCAACCCAGTGCCACATGTACGACGAGGCCAGACGCCGCGCCGGACACCAGGGGGGAATCAACAAGGCCGGAGACACGAAGTCGACGAAGACGGTGCTGGTCGGGCGCTTCGTCTCGCCGATCCGTGCCACGCGCGTGCCGAGAAACGTCCACACGCGCTTCCCACTCGTTGCCCGGCAGGTCCGCTTCTGTGAGAATCACGTGCTCCGCTAGCCGACCGCAGAGGAGCGTTAATCGTGAAACTCGTGGGCCGGCACGCAGAGCTCACGTCGATCGAACAGCTGCTGGACCAGGCGCGGGCTGGTCACAGCGCGGTGCTGACGGTTCGCGGCGAAGCGGGGATCGGCAAGACCGAGCTCCTGCGCCACGCGCGCGACGTCGCGGAGGCCGCGGGGATGCAGGTGACGTCCTCGGTCGGGTCTGAGTCGGAGACGCAGTTCGCGTTCGCCGGACTGCACCAGCTGTGTGCCCCCTTGCTGGCCCGCGCCGGCTCGCTGCCTGCCCCTCAGCAGTCAGCTCTCGGCGTGGCCTTCGGGCTCGAGCGAGGGCGCCGCCCCGGACCGGTTCCTGGTGGGTCTGGCGACCCTCAACCTCTTGGCCGAGGCCGCCGAGGAGAAGCCGCTGGCGTGTCTCGTCGACGATGCGCAGTGGTTGGACCAGGCCTCGGCCCAGGTCCTCGCCTTCGTGGCCCGGAGGATGCAGGCGGAGCGCGTGGTGCTGCTCTTCGCCGTCCGGGAGCCCGGGGGAGACGCGCAGCCGTTCATCGGGCTGCCGGAGATGCGCGTCGCCAGGCTCACCGACCGCGATGCGCGTCAGGTGCTGTCCGCGGCGATCGGAGCGCCGGTGGACGACGGCGTGCGCGACCGGATCGTCGCCGAGGCACGGGGCAACCCGCTCGCGTTGATGGAGCTGCCCGGGAGCGTGCAGCCGGCGGCGCTGGCGGGGGGCTTCGCGACACCACACGCCCAGGACGTTCCGCGCCGCCTCGAGGAGAGCTTCTCGCGCAGGTCGAAGAGCCTCCCCGCCGAGACGCAGCTGCTGCTCCTCACCGCGGCGGCGGAGCCCACCGGCGAGCCGGCGCTGTTGTGGCGCGCGGCGGACCAGCTGGGCATCGTCCGCGAGGCGGTCGCCCCCGCCGAGGACGCCGGCCTGCTGGAGCTCGACACCCGCGTGCGGTTCCGGCACCCGCTCGTCCGTTCGGCGATCTACGCGGCCGCTGCGCCCTCGGACCGCCGCCGCGCCCACCACGCACTGGCCGCGGCCACGGACCCGCAGGTCGATCCCGACCGGCACGCCTGGCACCGTGCCCAGTCCGTGATGTCCACCGACGAGGAGGCGGCCCTGCAGCTCGAGCGCGCGGCCGGACGGGCGCAGGCCCGCGGCGGCGTGGCCGCGGCCGCGGCGTTCCTGCAACGTGCGGCCGAGCTGACTCCCGAGCCGGAGGACCGCGCGCGCCGCGCGCTGCGGGCCGCGGCCCTCAAGCAGGAGGCTGGTGCCTGGGATGCCGCGCTGCAGCTGCTGGCCGTCGCGGAGTCCAGGCCGCTCGCGCCGTTGCAGGACGCCCAGGTCAAGCTCGTGCGGGCCCAGATCGCGTTCCACCGGTCGCTCGGGCGCGATGTTCCCGCGGTCATGCTGGAAGCCGCCACCGCGCTGGCCCCACTCGACGCCGGCATGGCGCGCGGCGCCTACCTGCACGCCCTCAACGCGGCGATCATCATCGGCCCGCAGGACGGGCGAGGCTTCCGCGAGGTCGCCGAGGCGGCCCTCGCCGCACCCGCGGCCCCCGTGCCGCCGCGGCCCTTGGACCTGTTGCTGGACGGGCTGGCGCGTACCTACACCGAAGGCATCGAGTCGGGCGTCCCGGAGCTGCGCCGGGCGCTGGAGGCGTTCCGCGCGGACGTCTCCCGCGCCACGTCGGTGAACGTCAGCGAGAGCCAGCTGTGGTGGTTCGCCAGCCGTACCGCCATGGTGCTGTTCGACGACGACCTCGTCGAGGTGCTCACCAGCCGCAACGTCCGCCTTGCCCGAGACTCCGGCGCCATCTTCGCGCTCCCGGCCGCGCTCCTGATCCGGTCCATGGCGCTGGTGCTCGCCGGGAAGCTGTCCCAGGCCGACGAGCTGGCCGCCGAGCAGGCGGCGATCACCCAGGCCATCGGTGGGACGCCCCTTCGCCTGGATCGGCTCATGCTGGCTGCCTGGCGCGGGCGTGAAGCCGAGACCGTCGCACTCCACGCCGACATCGCGGCGCAGACGACGGGCCGTCCGGGGGGCACTGAGGCCATGCTGGCCAACTACATCCTCGCGGTGCTGCACAACGGCTTGGGCGACTATCCGGCCGCGGCCAAGGCAGCGGCGCAGGCGTGCCAGTCCCGCGAGCTGGGGCACAGCAGCATGGCCTTGCCCGAGCTCGTCGAGGCGGCCGCGCGAGCCGGCGACCTGGAGCTCGCGACCGACGCACTCGACCAGCTCGACGAGCGTGCCCGCGCCAGTGGCACGGAGTGGGCGCTCGGCCTGACGGCCAGGTCGCGCGCGCTCACGAGCGGCGGTGCTGAGGCCGAGGAGCACTACCGCGAGGCGATCGCCAGGCTCGGCCGATCCCGGATGACCGCTCATCTCGCTCGCACCCATCTCGTCTACGGCGAGTGGCTCCGCCGCGGAGGAGCGGCGGAAGGACGCTCGCGAACAGCTCCGTACCGCCCACCAGATGCTGTCGGACATGGGCGCGGAGGCGTTCGCGACACGGGCGGCTCGCGAGCTGCGAGCGACGGGGGAACGGCCGCGCAAGCGCACCGCCCACCCCGTCGATGCCCTCACGGCGCAGGAGCTGCAGATCGCGCGACAGGTGGCGACCGGAGCCACCTCCCGGGAAGTGGCCACGCACCTGTTCCTGAGTCCTCGCACCGTGGAGGCGCACCTGCGCAGCATCTTCCGCAAGCTGGAGATCAGCTCGCGCCGTCAGCTGCGGGAGATGCCCCTGACCTGACCCGGCCTGAGCCGTCCGGGCCGGTTCGCACGTCCGCCGAGCAGGACGCGGCGTCCCAGGAAGGAGACGGCATTCACGCCTGCGGGCGATCCGACCGACCACGTCAGGGGACGGCGTACGCGGCCGTCGCGACCTAGCGTCGAAGAACAGGACGGCTAGGACGCAACGGGCAGGGGAGCGGGCAGATGAGACGACTGGCCTGGTGGTGCCAGCGCTGGCGGTACGCCGTGGTGGGCGGCTGGTTGGCCCTGGTGGTGGCCCTGATGGCGCTGTCCACCGCCCTCGGCGGCGACGTGAGCGACGACTTCGACCTGCCGGGCTCGGAGAGCCACCGGGCGGCCGAGCTGATGCGCGACGGAGGCTTCGACTTCCGGACCGGAAGCCAGGTGCAGCTCGTCTTCCGCGCCGAGGACGGCGGAGCCGAGACCGACTTCGTGACGCGGGTGGAGCGCCTCCGCGACGAGGTGAGCGAGGCGGTCCCCGAAGCCAGGGTGGTCAGCCCGTACGCGCCCGAGGGCGCCCACCAGCTCTCTCCGGACGGGTCCATCGGCTACGTCTCGCTGGAGCTGCCGAGCCTGCCCGCGGAGGATCTCGCGGTGGTCCAGGAGCGGCTTGCGGAGGTCCGCGACCGGCACGACACGCTCGACGTCGAGATCGGTGGCCTGGCGGTGGACCAGGAGGCGGAGTCCGGCCCGCCCAGCGAGCTGGTGGGCATCCTGGCTGCGGTCGTCGTCCTGCTGTTCGCCTTCGGCTCGGTCTTCGCGATGGCCCTGCCGATCCTGGTCGGCGTGATGGGGGCCCTCAGCGGCCTGGCGCTCGCGGGCCTCGGAGCCCGGTGGGTCGAGACCCCGAGCTTCGCTGCTCCCGTCGCCGCGATGATCGCCATCGGGGTCGGGATCGACTACGCGCTGCTGGTGGTCACCCGGTACCGGGAGTCGCTCCGCGGCGGACAGGCGCCGGCCGACGCGGTGGTCACGGCCCAGTCGACCGCGGGACGCTCGGTCCTCTTCGCCGGCGTCACGGTGGTGATCGCGTCCCTGGGACTGGTGCTGATGGACCTCAAGCTGATCACCGCGGTGGCGCTCGGCATCGCCGGCGCGGTGCTGGTCACGATGCTCGCGGCGATGACCCTGCTGCCCGCGCTGCTGGCGATCCTCGGACGACGCATCGACAGGTTCTCCGTGCACCGGCGCGACCGCTCGGGGCGGGAGCAGGGTCGGCTGGCCCGGCGCTGGAGTCGTCAGGTGCAGCGGCGCCCGCTGCTCTGGGCGGTGGTGTCGGTGGTCCTGCTCGCGGTGATGACCGTCCCGGCGATCGACATGCGGCTCGGCTTCTCCGACGCCGGGACCAGGCCGGAGTCCGATACCGCACGACGGGCCCACGACCTGATGGCCGAAGGGTTCGGGCCGGGAGCCAGCGGCCCCCTGGTGCTGGCCGCGCGCGACCCCGGGGGCGACGCGGCGCAGGTGCTGGAGCGCCTGGGGGAGCGGGTCGCGCAGACCCCGGGCGTGGCCGACGTCCAGGGGCCGGTGACGGACGAGAGCGGCGAGGTCGGTCTGCTCCAGGTGATCGCCTCGACCGGCCCGAGCGACGAGCGCACGACGGCCCTCGTCCACCGGCTGCGCGACGAGATGGCCGGTGTGGATGACTCACCGGGGACGGAGCCGGAGGTGGCGCTCGGCGGATCCACCGCCGCGGCCGTCGACTTCGCCGACTACGTCTCCGACCGGCTGCCGCTCTTCCTCGGGGTGGTCCTGGGCCTGGCCATGCTGCTCCTGATGGCGCTGTTCCGGGGCGTCGCGGTCGCGCTCAAGGCCGTGCTGGCCAACCTGCTCTCGATCGGGGCCGCGTTCGGCGCCACCGTGGCGGTCTTCCAGTGGGGGTGGGGGGTCGAGCTCCTGGACCTCGGCGCCGGCGCGCCGGTGGAGGCGTGGGTGCCGATGATGCTGATCGCGATCGTCTTCGGCCTGTCCATGGACTACGAGGTGTTCCTGCTGTCCCGGATCAGGGAGGAGTACGTGCGGACCGGCGACAATGCGGGCGCGGTGGCCGAGGGCCTGGCCCGCACCGCCCGGGTGATCACCGCGGCCGCCGCGATCATGATCTGCGTCTTCGGCAGCTTCGTCCTCGGGTCCAGCCGGGAGCTCCAGCTGTTCGGCTTCGGCCTGGCGTTCGCCGTGCTCGTGGACGCCACGCTGGTGCGCCTGGTCCTGGTGCCGTCGCTGATGGAGCTGCTCGGCGACCGGAACTGGTGGCTGCCGCGGTGGCTGGACCGGCTGCTCCCCGAGCTGCACGTCGAGGGGCGGCCGGACCCGGTGGACCACGCACCGCGTCCGGAGAAGGTCGGAGTCACGTCGTGACCGGCGGACCCGAGCGCGAGACGACCTCCGGGGAGGCCGGGCAGCACGTCCGGATCCGGCCGCCGGACCCCGCGGAGCTCGGCGCGACGGCGGCGCTCCTCGGCCTGGCGATGGCCGACAACCCGCTCCACGTCGCCGCCTACGGGGACGACAAGACGACGCGCGCCAGGCATCACACCCTCCTGATGCGCGGGGTGCTGGGGCGTCGACGTGGTGAGATCGTGCTGGCCGCCTTCCACGGTTCCGAGGTCGTCGGCGCCGTCGCGATCACGCCGACCCCCGGGTGCCGGCCCAGGCCTGTCGAGGTGGCGCGTCTGATGCCCAGCCTGGCTCGGACGGGACCGGGGAGCCTGGGCCGGGTGCTGCGCTGCTGCTCCGGGCCCGGCCGAGGGCGGCCGCCTCCACCCCGGCCTGTCGGCCTACCTGGAGACGGACCGCGAGGCGAACGTCGGGTTCTACCGGCGGCTCGGCTTCGTCCTGGTCGACGAAGGGCCGGTGCTGGGCCTGCCGAACTGGTTCATGGAGCGACACACCGATCGAGAAGGGATGAGGTCATGGAGCGCGTGCAGCTGACCGCAGGGGAGATCGAGTTCCTGGACACCGGGGGACCGGGGCCGGTCCTCGTCCTCCTGCACGGGGTCAACATGGACGCCAGCCTCTGGGCGGACGTGGTGGAGCAGCTCGGTACCGACTTCCGGTGCGTGGTCCCCACGTTGCCGCTCGGCAGCCACACCCGGCCGATGGAGCGGCGGGACCGGGTCACCCACCGAGGGATCGCCGCACTCGTGGGCGAAAGCTGCTGGAGGCCCTCGACCTGCGCGAGGTGACCCTCGTGCTCAACGACTGGGGAGGGGCGCAGTTCCTGCTCGCCGACGGGCCGACCGACCGGCTCGCCGGAGCCTGCGCTGGTGGCGTGCGAGGCCTTCGACAATCTTCCTGCTGGACGTCCCGGGGAAGGCCATTGCCCTCAGTGCGCGGGTGCCCGGGATGCTGTGGGTGGCGATGCAGCTGCAGCGGTTCCACTGGTTCCGGCGTGCCCCTGGAGGGTGGGGCTGGATGAGCAAGCGACCGGTGCCCACCCCGGTGATGGACCGGTGGTTCGGCCCGGCGCAACGGGACCGGGAGATCCGGCGCGACCTGAGCACCTTCGCGCGGTCGACGCCGAGCAGGAGCGAGCTCGCGGACCTCGTGGTCCGGTTGTCCTCGTTCCGGCTCCCGGTGCTGGTGGTGTGGGCGCCGGAGGACCGGCTGATGCCCCGGGAGCACGGCCCCCGGCTGGCGTCGCTGTTTCCCGCGGGTCGGCTGGTCGAGGTCGAGGACAGCTACACCCTGTTCCCGGTCGACCAGCCCGCCCGGCTCGCCGCCGAGCTGGCCACGTTCGTTCGCGACGACGTGGGCGCCGGTGGGGGCAGCCGGGGAGACCAGGCGAGTCCCGAAGGCCGGGCGAATCACGAAGACCAGGGGACCGGCTGAGCGACGCGGCCGGTCACTGCGCCGTGGGGTCCACCAGGCCCGCCCGGTGGGCCAGCACGATCAGCTGGGCCCGGTCCCTGGCTCCCAGCCTGGTGAGCAGGCGGCTGACGTAGGTGCGGGCGGTCTCCGGACTGAGGAAGAGGGCCTTGCCGATCTCGTCGTTGGTCAAGCCCCGCCCGACGTGGGTGAGGATCTGCAGCTCGCGATCGGTGAGCCCGTCCAGCTCCTGGTCGCGCTGGCGGAGCGTGGGCATCCGGGCGATCCGGTCCATCATCTGCCGCAGCACACCCGGATCCATCTCGACCCGCCCGGCGGCCGCGTGGCGGACGGCCCGCCGGAGGTCCTCCGCGTCGAGGTCCTTGAGGAGGTACCCGTCGGCCCCGGCCGCGATGGCCTCGACCACGTCGTCGTCGTCGTCGAACGTGGTCAGGACGAGCACCGGCGTACGCCCGAGCACGGGGTCGGCCCGCATCGCTCGGATCGCCTCGTGACCGTTCATCACCGGCATCTGCAGGTCCATCAGGACCACGTCGGGACGCAGACGGCGTCCGAGCTCGAGGGCCTGGCGTCCGTTGTCGGCCTCACCGACCACCTCGACGTCGTCGGTCGCCTCCAGGATGGCGCGCAGCCCCGCGCGCAGCAGGCGCTGGTCGTCGACCAGCAGCACCCCGGTCACCGCGATCCCTCCCGGGGCAGCAGTGCTCGGACGACCCAGCCCCGGGCGTCGGCGTCGACGTGCATCGTGCCCCCGAGCGTCGCGACCCGCTCGCGCATCCCGCTGAGCCCGTGGCCGGGCACCAGCTCGGGGACCTCGGCGTTGCGTCCGTCGTCCGCGACGCGCACCTCCAGGGTCCCCGGCGTCGGCTCGCTGACCCGGACGTCGATCCGGCGACCGCTGGAGTGACGCAGCACGTTGGTGACCGACTCCTGGACCAGGCGGAAGGCCGCCGTCTCGACCTCGGGGGAGAGGTCCAGGCGGTCGACGGCCACGCGTACGTCGTACCCGGCGGAGTCCGCGGCCCGGGCGAGTCGGTCCAGGTCGTCCAGCCCCGGCGTCGTCCGGGGACCTGCTCCTCCGCGCAGCACCCGCACCGTCCGCCGCAGGTGCGACAGCGCGTCGGAGACCGCCGTACGCACCAGCCCGAGCGACTGCTCCCGCTGGGCGGCTCCGGCACGCGGGTCCTGGGCCAGGCCGGCGTGCATCGCGGCCAGGGTCAGGGAGTGGCCGATCGAGTCGTGCAGGTCCCGCGCCAGCGAGAGGCGGTCGTCCCTCATCCGGGCCTCTGCGTCCATCGATCGTTGGCGGTCCAGCAGCCGGGTCACCTGCTCGGTCCGCTCGCGGAGCTCGCGGGTGGTCCTGGCGCTGTGCCCCAGGGCCACGACCGCGGCGATCAGCGCGACGTGGGTGGCCAGCTCCCAGCCCAGCACGTAGGCGACGCTCTGCCGGTCGGCCAGGCGGTAGGCGGTGGCGCCGGCCAGGGTGACCGCGCCGGTGGCCAGCGCAGCGCGGGTGTGACCGGTCTGGGCCGCGGAGAACAGCGCGGCAGCGACGGGGATCGCGACCCCCAGCGCCGGGTAGCCCGCGGCGTGGTAGCCGAAGAAGATGACCGTCGTCAGGGCCAGCACGAGCAGCGGGTGGCTGCGGCGGATCAGCATGAGCAGACCCAGGGCACCCACCCACAGGTAGGCCAGCGGGTCGACCGGCCCGGCCTCGCCCTGGTTCGAGGTGACGATCACCGACAGCACGACGACCACCAGGACGCACAACAGCTGGTCGCCCCGGCGATCGCTCACGGCGGTCACTCCCACCCACCCATGCTAGGAGCGCGGCGGCGGCGGCGGAATCGCCCGAGAGCGACGTTCCTGCGCGTCCGGTCGCACGGGCGAGGTCGCCCTCACCCGGGCCGAGTGATGCCGGGGGACGCGAGGCCCGGGCAGGGTGGGCACGTCTGCCCATCGCTCCGACGGCTCGGGGCGCGGGACGTCCGAGGCGAGGCCGCGTGATGAGGAGACGACGGGGACATGACAGAGACATGACGGAGGGCACCTTCGCGGTCCTCAGCCTGCTCGTGCTCGGGTGGGCGGTCGTCTCCCTCCTGCTGGCGGAGCGGCAGGTCGACGGGCCGCTCGTCTTCCTCGTGGCCGGTCTGCTCCTGGGCAACCCCGCCTGGGGGCCGCTGACGGTCGACGTCGAGACAGCCTCGATCCACCTGCTCGCGGAGGTCACGCTGGCGCTGCTGCTCTTCGCCGACGCCTCGCGGGTCGACGTACGCGCACTGGGCCGGGACTTCCGGCTTCCGGCGCGACTGCTGGGTCTCGGGCTCCCGCTCTCGGTCCTCCTCGGCTCCCTGCTGGCGGCGTGGCTGCTGGACGACCTGACCTGGGCCCTGGCGGGGTTCGTGGGCGCCACCCTGGCGCCCACCGACGCCGCGCTGAGCGCCCAGGTGGTGAACGACCCGAGGATCCCGGTCCGGGTACGCCGCCTGCTCAACGTGGAGAGCGGGCTCAACGACGGTCTCGCCACTCCTCTCGTGTCGTTCACGCTGGCGGTCGCCGCCGGCCAGCTCGGGGCGGCCACGGAGCCTTCCGGGGGGCCAGGGGCGCTGGTGCAGCTCGCGACCGGCACCACCGTCGGCCTGGTCGTGGGCGCCGTCGGCGCCGTGCTCGTCAGCCTGGGCGTCCGGCGCGGGTGGATCTCCGCCAGGCGGGGCAGAGGTGGCGACGCTCGCGACCGCGCTCGGTGCCTTCACCGCCGCAGGGACCCTGCACGGCAACGCGTTCATCGCGGCCTTCGTGGCGGGACTGGCGTTCGGTGCCCTGCTCGACGAGCAGGTCGTGGACCTCTCCCGGGCGGACGAGCTGCCGGACCTGGTGGGCGAGGTGCTGGCGCTGACGGTGTGGTTCATCTTCGGGGCCGTGCTCGCGCCGCCGGCCCTGGAGCAGGTCGACCTCGCCCTCGTGTCGTACGCCCTGCTCAGCCTCACGCTCGTGCGGATGGTGCCGGTGGCGCTCGCCCTGCTCGGCTCCGGGCTGGACCGCTTCGACCGTCACGGTCGTCGGCTGGTTCGGGCCGAGGGGACTGGCTTCGGTGGTCTTCGCGCTGCTGGCCGTCGAACAGCTCGGGGACGACCCCCTGGCCCAGCGGGCGGTCGGGGCGGTCTCGCTCACCGTCCTGCTGAGCGTGGTGCTGCACGGGGTGTCGGCGGGTCCGCTGGCACGCCGTTACGCGGACCAGTGACTGAGGCCGGCGCGCCTCGCCCGCGGCGCGACCTCAGCCGGACCCGTGCTGGCGGCGCGCCTCGCGGAGGTGGCGCAGCGGGCTGGCCGACGCGCGCGGGCACCCGGCGAGCCAGCTGGCGAAGACTCCGGCATGGCGTCGCTGCAGCTCGTCGAGGTAGGCCTGCCGCTCCCGGACGACGGCCAGCCGGGCGGCGGTCGTCTCCGCCGACACGAGCCGGAAGTAGCTCTGCTGCCAGGCACGGCACAGGGCCGCGTCATCCAGTGGGCGGACGTCCGGCACCGGCGGCGGCCCGCCGCCCTCGGACCCGGTACCGCGGACGAGCTCGTCCCCGGTCTCCGGGCGGGCGCCACGGTCCGACCCGCGGCTCCGGCGCTCCTCGGTCTCCAGGCGACGAACCGCGCCCCCCGCGGACCTGGCCGACGTACGCAGGCGGAGCAGCACCGGGGCCGAGGTCGCGGCGAGCGCGAGCACCACGGTCATCCCGATCCAGCCGAACGTGGCGACGAGACCGCCCCCGCCCACGACCCATGCGGTCGCCGAGAGGCCGAGCTCGGTCGCCCGCCTCCCGCGCACCCTGCCCTCCGTCACCGTCAACGCGGCGACGGCGAGCGAGACCACGGTGGCGCAGATGAGTGAGAACACCAGGACCTGCACCCACCCCCAGCGGTCCAGGGAACAGAGCAGTCCGGCCGCGACGACCGCGGCGACCACGAGCTTGCGGGCAGTCACCTGGGCACCTCCCTCGTCCGCCGGCTCGGTCCGTCCGGCCTGTCATTCGAGCATGCGCCGGCGGCTCCGTCGTGAGCGTCATCCGGATGGGGTGACCCGGGAAAGGCTCCGGATCCCGGCCGGTCATCTGTGGTGGACGATGACCCCGGCCGCGGGACCGACCACGATGCAGGAAGTGGTTCAGGACCGGCGTGAGGGATGGAAGCTGATGGATGGATCCCCTCGAGAAGAGCACGGGGCGGACCAGCCCCGCCCGACGGCGAAGGTTCACCCCCACGTCTTCGAGATGCGGGTGACGGGACTGGTGCCCGACGGGGTGCTGGACGACCTCACGGACGTCGAGATCGTCTCGCAGGACCTGAGGACGTCCCTGCGGGGCAGCTTCCGCGACCAGGCCGAGCTCCACGGGATGCTGGCGACGCTGCGGGCCCTGGGCCTGGACGTCGTCGAGATCAGGCGACTCGCCGGCTCGGCCGAGGTGGGCGAGACCTGGGGGGAGGGACCGTGAACGAGTCCGAGGGAGGCGTCTTCGAGGTCGTGATCGACGGGGCGCTCGGCCCGGTCCTGCGGTGGACCCTGAGACCGAACGCCGTGGACGCGGCTCGGCGTGTCACCACCCTCCGGGTCGTCACGGACGATCCCGACATCGCCGGGCTGGTCGAGCGGATCCACACCCGCGGACTGCGGATCGAGAGCGTCTGGAGGCTGCCCGACGTCTCCTGACGCGCCGCTCACCCCGGGTCGCTGCCAGGCCTGCGCTCCGCGGGGTGCCCGCTGATCAGGGGTTCCAGCCACCGCGCGGCGGGGTCAGCCTCGACGAGCACCGCCCGGAAGAACAGGCTCATCGGCACCGCGAGCAGCGCGCCCAGCGGACCCAGGACCCACGTCCAGAAGACCAGGGACACGAAGGTCAGGGTGGTCGACAGACCGACGGCGCTGCCGACGTACCGCGGCTGGATGATCGACTGGATGACCACGTTGATCACGCAGTAGACCAGGACCACCCCCAGGGCCAGGGGCAGACCACCCTCGAGCAGCCCGATGAACGCCGGCGGGACCAGACCGATCAGGAACCCGATGTTCGGGATGAAGTTCGTGACGAAGGCCAGGACGCCCACACGAACGCCCCGGGCACCCCCATCGCCCACAGCACGGCCGTGTCGATCACCGCGACGATCAGACCGAAGACGGCGGAGACGCCGAGGTAGGTACGGGTGCCCCGGGCGAAGCTCCCCCATCGCCTCGACCAGGTGGGGCCGGTGCCGGCGCGCTCCTTCGGACAGCCGGGCGACGTGCGCGGAGTCGAACGCGAGGAAGAGCAGGAGGGTCACCAGGAACAGCAGGTCGGAGAGGATCGAGAGAGTGCCCGAGAGCACCGAGGTCGTCAGGTCGACCAACCGGCTGGAGTCCAGCGAGCCGGCGACGGCCTCCACCTGCTCGTCGTCCATCCCGGTGGAGCGCAGCCACTCCGAGACGTGCGAGACGAGGTCGTCCGCGTCCGCGCTGTAGGTCGAGACCAGGGAGGCGAGCCGACCGAGCGAGACCACGAGCGACAGGGTCAGGGCGAGGATGAGGACGTAGACGCAGACGAGGAGGACGACGGACGCGACCCACGCGGGCATCCGGCGCTCCAGCCTGGCCCGCAGCGGGTGGAAGACCATCGTCAGGGCGAGCGCCAGCATCAGCGGCCCGACGATGCCCGCGGCCGACCGCAGCCCGGCCACGACGACCACGGCTGCCGCGACGCCGACCAAGAGGGTGGTGGCACGCGACGGGCTCACGGTGCGAGGTCCACCCGTGCCCTTGTCCATGCGCCCACTGTCGCGGAGTGCGGCGCTGGTCCCCATCCTCCCGGCGGGGTGACGCCCGGGGCAGGCTGCAGGTGACAGGGGACTACAGGTAGTCCGCGTTCTTCAGCTCGCCGCCGTGCACCGTGAGCGCCCAGATCACCAGGACGTCCACGGCGATCATGATCGTGCACCACACCGGGTAGGCGGCCAGGAAGCCGATGTTGACGATGGCACTGAGCGCGGCCAGCACGACGCCGACCAGCCGGGCCCAGACCTTGCCCGTGAAGACGGCGATGCCGGCGGCCATGATGACGATCCCGACGATCACGTGGACCCAGCCCCACGCCGTGTAGTCCACCTCGGCGATGAGGCCCGACCTGGTGACCAGGTAGTACTCGTCCTGGAAGACCGCGACGAGCCCCTGGATGACGTGGAACGAGCCCACCAGCAGCATCATCACGCCGGCGAAGCCGATCCAGCCCACCCAGCCGGTCACCTGGCTCGGCTCGACGTGGTGGACCGGGTCCTGCTCCGGAGCGCGCGAGGCGTCCTCGGGTGTGGTGGCGTGCGACATCTCGGTCCCCTTCGTGACAGTGACGATCCATCAGCCCCAGGATCCGCGCCGTCCGGGGGCCGCGGCTCACCCCGCGGGGATGAGCCGGGACGCCTTCCCGAGCCCCACCATCACCTGCACCGCGGCGAGGAGGACGACCACGACGATCGCGGACCAGGCCAGCCTGGACTCCGAGACGTCGCTGCCCCACACCAGGACGACGGCACCGAGCGCCCCGACGGCGTACCGGAGCCAGTGGTCGTTGGCCGCGACCCAGCGCCCTGCGGGCGCCGCCCGGCCGTGGGAGAGCTGGGCGCCCACCGTCTCCAGGCCGCCCCGCACCGTCCGGCGCGTGGCCGTCCCCAGGGCCGTGCGGCCGGCGAAGAGCCCGGCCAGCGCCAGCAGCAGCCCCAACCAGAGCATCACGCGCTGGCCGCGCTCGAGGAAGGAGACCAGCTGCTCGTAGAAGACCCGGCTGGCGGGGCCGAAGACCGTGCCGCTGAGCTGGTTGACGAACAGCTGCTCGGAGACCGCGACCAGGAGGCCCAGCATCACGGCGTTGCCCGCGAGCACCACCCCGATCACGACGCCGGTGCGCGGCCGGTTGCGAGAGAGCAGGAAGGCGGCCAGGTAGAGGGCGGCCACGCCGGCCAGGAGCCATCTCGCGAGCGGATCGGCGAAGGCGTAGATCGTGCGCACCTGCCGCAGCTGGGGCGCGTCGAGAAGCACGATCTCCCGGTCCACCTGCGGCACCGGCACCCGCTCGACGATGGTCAGCCCCCGGTCGACCAGCCGCTCCTTGACCCGGTCGATCACCTCGGACACGTCCAGGACGACCTGGTCGCCCTGGAGGGCGACCGCGCCGGACTCCTCCCCCCGGAGCAGCCGGACCATCGCGGCCTGGGCCCGGGTGTTCGCGGCGACCCAGAGGTCGGCGAACGCGTCGGAGGCGACGAACGCCCGCACCTGGGAGTCGATGAGCCCGTTGACCGCGCCGGCCAGCGGCCCGGCCAGCGCCTGCAGCCGCGGCCGTTCGGTGATCACCTCGGCGAACACGTCCTCGAGGATCGCCTCCACGTCCACCTGGTCCTGGATCGCCAGGGTGACCTTCGTCGCCACGGCGTCCTGCACCTCGGGCGCCTCCACCAGAGGGCCGACGGTGTCGATGTACCGCTGTCCGTCGTCGATGGTCCGCTGGCCCCAGAAGGCGAACCCGGCCGGGACGGTGAGCACCGCCGCGAGGACCAGGCACACGACCGCCGTGAACGGCCGGACGCGCGAGGGCCGGGTCTCCTCGCGAGCGGGACCCTCCACCGGGGCGGTCTGCGACATGGGGTGCTCCTTCCTGGCCGGGCGTACGACGATGCTCGCCGGTACGACGGTCCGGTTTCCTCCCCCCGGCGGGACGAGCCGTGCCCTCATCCCGGGCGGAGGGTGCGGGGTCCGCGTCGGCGGACGAGGCTTGAGCTGCCCGAGCCGAGGAGCCGCCGATGGGTACGCCAGAGCCCGGCCCCGACCTGCCCGAGTCGCCGGACCTGCAGGAGCCGGGGGCGGCCGAGGAGGCAGCGCGGGCCGCGCTCAAGCGGCTCCCGGCGGGGTTGCGCCGCAGGGTCGAGCAGCTGCTGGCCCGGTGGCCCGGCCGGGTCGCGTTCCGCAGCGCCGCGTCGTGCGTCCAGGTGGAGATCTTCGACCGGTCCATGACCATCGCCGCTCAGTTCTTCACCTCGGTGTTCCCGGTCCTCATCCTGCTGACCACGCTCTTCGGCGGGGCCGAGAGCGGCGGCATCGCGACCGCGATCGACCTGCCCGAGCAGTCCCGCTCGGTGCTCGACGAGGCGTTGACGGCTTCGGGCGGTGCCGCGTTCGGTGTCGTGGGCGTGATCATCGTCCTCGCTTCCGCCACCAGCCTCTCGCGGGCCCTCACCCGGGCGTACGCCGCGATCTGGCAGCTCCCGCGCCCCCGCAGCAGCCTGCGGTCAGCATGGCGGTGGGTGGCCGTGGTGCTCGCCCTGGCGCTGTCGCTCGTCGTGGTGGGCGCACTCGGGGCTTTCGCCGGCAGCGTCCCGCCGGGCAACGTGTGGCCGCGCCTCGTGGCCTTCAGCGGCGACCTGCTGGTGACGGTGTTCGTGCCCTGGCTGCTGCTCTCGGGGACGGTCCCGGCTCGCAAGCTGCTCCCGGCCTCGGTCCTGTTCGCCGTGGTGATGCTGGCGGTCCGCCCCGCCTCGGCGCTGTGGTTGCCACGCGCGTTGGAGGTCAGCGACAACCGGTACGGCACGATCGGCGTGGCCTTCACCTACCTCGCCTGGCTGTACGTCGTGGCCTTCTGCGTGCTGCCTGACGGCGATCGCGGGTCGTGCTGTCGCCACGGACGAGGGATGGCTGGGGGAGTGGATCCGCGGCGGTGCGTCTCCGGGGGACCGGACGGGTGGCCCCTGACGGAGCTCGCGGCGCGAGCCGCGGGAGCGGCCCGGGCTCAGGCTCATCCGCGTCGGGGGAGCAAGGTCCGCGGCGGAGGGCCGCACAGGGTTCTCATGCCGCCCGAGTGGTTCCATCCCCCAGCGGTCCCGTGCCGCCCAGTGCACCGACCTCAGGCGAGCCCGCCGCCCGTGGGCTTTCCGTGCGGCAGGCGGCCTTCATCGGCGTGGGCTCGATGGTCGGGGCGGGGATCTTCGCCCTCCTCGGAGCGGCCGGGGAGGTCGCCGGCTCGGCAGTGTGGATCTCGTTCCTGCTGGCCGGCGGGGTCGCCGCACTCCAGGGCTACTCGTTCGCCCGTCTCGGCGCCCGCTACCCCTCGGCGGGCGGGTTCCTCGAGTACGTCATCCGGGGCTGGGGCGAGGGGCACCTCAGCGGCGTGATCGCGTGGCTCCTCCTCGCCGTGAACTCCATCATCACGGCCATGGTCGCGGTCTCCTTCGGCAGCTACGCCAGCGACGCGGTCGCCGACGACGCAGGCTGGACCATCCCGTTCGCGGTGCTCGTCCTCGTGCTGATGGCGGCTCTGAACGTCCTGGGCTCGGGTGCGGTGGCGAAGGCCCAGACCGTGGTGGTGATCGTGGTCGTCGGGATCCTGACGGTGTTCTCGGTGGCGACGCTCTCCGACCTCGACCCGGCGCTCCTGTCCTTCTCGGGCTACCCGTCGCTTCCGGGAGATCGTCTCGAGCGTCGCGCTCACCTTCTTCGCCTTCCTCGGGTTCGGCGTCATCACCTTCACCGCCGGCGATCTGCGCGACCCGCGACGCGAGCTGCCGCGGGCTGTCTACCTGGCGCTCGGCATCGCGACCGTGGTCTACGTCGCGGTCGCGCTCGGGCGTCTTCGGCACGCTCACCGTCGACGAGGTGATCGACTCCGGGCGGGACCGCGCTGGCGGTGGCGGCCGAGCCGGTCCTCGGCACGGCCGGCTACTGGATGATGACGGTCACCGCGCTGTTCGCCACGGCCGGCGCGACGAACTCGGGACTCTTCCCGGCGGCCGGGCTCGGGGACGGGATGGTCGCGGCGGGGCAGTTCCCTCCGCTCATGAGCAAGCGGCTGGGTGGCCGAGCCCCGATGGGCATCGTGCGTCACGCTCGTGACCGCTCTGGTGCTGGTGGTCTTCTTCGACCTGACCGCCATCGCCTCGATCGGCAGCGCGGTCGCGCTGGTGGTCTTCACCCTGGTCACGCTGGGACACGTACGGATCCGGCGCGAGACGGGTGCGCGGCTGTGGCTGCTCGTCGTCGCGGACCTGACCACCGTGGTCGTGCTGGTCTCGTTCGTGGCCACGACCCTGCTGGACGAGCCGGCGACCACGGTGGCCCTGGTGGTCATCCTGCTGGTGAGCCTGGTGCTCGACCTGGCCTGGAAGGCCCGTCGACCGTCGGTTCCCCCGCCCGCGGCGGCCTGACGGGCCGGCGAGGTGCAGGACCCGAGCCCCTGGCAGGAGTCCGCGTCCGCGAACGCGGCCTGGAGCTCCTCGGCTCCGTCGAGGGTCCGCAGGTCCGACACGGCTGCCTTCGTCTCGCTGGCCATGGTGGAGGCCGCACCCGTGACGGTCGACACCTGGGCGAGGCGTTGCTGCGCGTCCTCCGGCTTCTGAGCGGTGGCCTCCCCGACGGCGTCGGCCTGCTGAGCGAGGTCGTCGGCGAGGTCGCTCACCCGCTGGCTGGCCTCGTCGCCGGCCTCGGTGTCGGGCGCCTCGAGACCGCGCAGCTCCTCCACCAGCGCGGCGGTGGCCGTCTGCACCTCGTCGAAGGTGCCTTCGACGGCGGCGACGCTGAGCTCACGCGGGTTCGCCAGCGTCTCGCGCGCCTGGGTCAGGACCGCGTTCCAGTCGGCCACGTCGGAGCAGACGTCGTCGGCCCACTGGAGCGCGGCCGGCGAGTCGGTGGGCGACTCCTCGTTCGTCGGTGTCTCGGATCCGGCGTCCCCGGAGTCGTCGGAGCCGCCGCACGCCGCGACCGGGACGCTGAGGGTGGCGGCGAGGCAGAGGCCGGTGAGACGCCGGCGGGTGGTGCGGTGCATGGGTTCCTCCTCGGAATGGACGACGTGGAGCCGTCACCCGAGCGTGGCCCCCGGAGAGGTGAGTGCGCCCCACCCGCGCAGGGTGATCCGTCGACCCCGCGGACCTTCCTAGGGTGGACGGGGCGGCACGCGGTGCCATGGGAGGTCGCGTTGGCTGGACAGGAGACCACGGGTCCGCAGCCGGCCTTCAACGGCCGGCTGGCGGTGCTGCTGGCCGATGGCGATGTTCGTGCTGGTGGTCGACACCTCGCTGATGAACGTGTCGATCTCCGCCGTGGTGCAGGACCTCGGACGCGACCGTCAGCGGGGTGCAGTCCGCGATCGCGCTGGAGGCGCTCGTCTCCGCCGCCTTCATCCTGATCGGCGGCAAGGTGGGGGACCTCATCGGGCGCAAGCGCGCCTACACCCTCGGCCTGTGCGGCTACGGCCTGGGCGCCGTCGCGATGACCCTGGCGCAGGGCCTGACCGCGGTGATCGTCTTCTGGGCGGTCCTCGGCGGAATCGGCGCCGCCCTGCTCCTGCCCGGGATGCAGTCGCTGATCCACGGCAACTTCGAGGGGCGAGGCGCAGAAGAAGGTCTACGCACTGGTCGGCGCGGCCGCGGCGATCGCGGCGGCAGTCGGTCCCCTGGTCGGCGGGTTGCTCACCACGACGCTCTCCTGGCGGGTGGGCTTCCTCCTGGAGGCGGTGATCATCGCGGTCGTGCTGTCGGGGCTCGGGCTGGTGAAGGACGTGCCCTACTCCGGTCCTCGCGGGATCGACCTGGTCGGGGCGCTGCTCGTCGGTGCTCGGCGATGGGCGGGCTCGTGCTCGGGATCCTGGTGTGGCAGGAGGGCGGCGACCGGTGCTGGCGCCTGCTGCGCCGCGGGGCCGTGCGCGCTGGCTCGCGACTGGTGGCTGGCTCCGGCGCCGCGCTCGTGCCGGGCAGACCGACGCTCGCTCGACCCAGGCTGTTCCGCTCGGCCCACTTCCGGCTCGGCATCTCGGGCCAGATGCTCCAGCAGATCGCCCTCGGGCGGCGCGATGATCACGCTGCCGATCTACCTCCAGATGGTGCTGGAGTACGACGCGCTCCAGGCAGGTCTCTCGCTGGCGCCCGCTCTCGCTTGAGCATGTTCGCCGTCTCGTCCCTCGTCGGCCGCAAGGCGGCGGGCCGACCGCCCAGCAGGATCATCCGACCTGGGGCTTCGCTCCTGCTGCCGGTCGGCGTCCTCTGTCGGCGCCGTCGTACCGCGCGCGGACTCGGGCTGGGACTGCTCGCGGCGGCCCTTGGCGGTGATCGGGTACGGGCCTCGGCCTGCTCGTCTCCCAGCTCAACAACTACACCCTCTCGCCGGTCACGGAGGAGCGGGTCAGCGAGGCCGCGGCCGTGAACTCGGCGGCCGGCTCGTTCGGGCTCTCGTTCGGGCTCGCGTTCGCCGGCGCGATCATGCTGGCGACGCTCTCCTGGTCCTTCACGACCGAGACCGAGGACAGCTCCGTGCTCCCGCCCGCGGACCAGGAGCGGGTGGCCAGGCGCTCGAGGACGACGCCCAGGTCATGAGCAACACCCAGCTGGAGGAGCAGCTCGCCGGTGAGCCCGACGAGGTGCGCGACGAGGTCGGTCCGGATCAACACCGAGGTCCGGCCCCTCGCTCTCCAGGTCGGTCTGCTGGTGCCAGTCCTCGCAGCCCTGGCCGGTCTGGTCGTCTCATTCCGGATGACGCGCCTACCCCGACCCGCGAAGCCCCCGGGGGAGAGGCTGGACCTCGGATGAGCCCCGGCGCCGACCTGCTGCCGCGGGTGCCCATGGGCGCGTGCGTACGGGAGGCGGCCTCGTCGCGTGGCCCTGCGCCGCCCCGGGCGGGAGGGACCCGGGACCCGGGGGGCCCGGGGAGAAGGTCCCTGCCCGTGCTCGGACCTCGCTCCTACGTTGGCTGCGGAGGTCCTCATGAGAGGTGGACGCGAGCGACCGGGGCGGGGCACCCCCGACGACTCCTTCGGCCACGGATGGCTGGGGGTACCGCCGACCCCACGACCCCACGTCGCCCGGGAACGGCTCCTGGACCGGCTCGACGAGTCGGAGGGCCATCCGCTGGTGCTGGTCAGTGCGCCCGCCGGAAGCGGCAAGACGTGCCTGGTCGCCCACTGGGTGACCACCCGGGCGACGGAGCGGAGCGCCTGGATCACGTTCGACGAGTCCGACACCGGGTTCTGGCCCGGACTGGGGGGCTGCCTCGAGGAGCTCGGGGTGCCGGTGGCCGAGGCCGCGCTCCCGTCCGACGACGCCGCGCTGGACCCGGGCGTGCGCCGCAGGATCGCTGCCGCCCTGGCCGCCGAGCGTGCACCCGTGACCGTGGTGGTGGATGGCTACGAGCTGGGCTCGGCCTCCCTCGCGGCCGACCTCGACTACGTCCTCCGGCGCAGCGGCCACCGGCTGCGCCTGGTGCTGCTGACCAGGGCGGACCCGGTGCTGCCCCTGTACCGCTACCGGCTTGACGAGTCCTTGATCGAGGTGCGGATGGCCGACCTCGCGTTCGACGACGCCGAGACCGCGCAGCTCATGGACCTGATGGGTGTGCACCTGGAGCCGAAGGCGGTCCGTGCCCTCAACCGGCGAACCCGCGGATGGGTCACAGGTCTCCGGTTCACGGCCAGCGTGCTGGGCGAGCACGAGGACCCCGGCACGGCCCTCGACGAGCTCACCGGGCATGCCGGCAACATCGGCGAGTACCTGATGGGTGAGGTGCTGGCCGCACACCCGCCCCAGCTGCGCGAGGTGCTGATGGCCACCAGCGTCCCCGACGTCGTCCGCCCCGGCCTGGCCGAGGCGCTCGCCGGCCGCTCCGCCGCCCGCACCCTGGCCTCCCTGACCCGGGTCAACGCGTTCATCGAGCAGGTGCCCGGACGCGTGGGCTTCTACCGCTACCACCCCCTCTTCCGCGAGCTCCTGCGCGCCGAGCTGGCCTACACGGAGCCGGAGACGATGGCCCTCCTGCAGCGACGTGCCGCTCAGTGGTTCGCAGGCGAGGGGATGCTCGCCCCCGCCGTGCACCACTACGTCTCCGCCGGGGCTTGGCAGGAGGCCGCGCGCAGCGTCGTCGAAGGTCTCGCCGTGGGGAGGCTGCTGCTCGACGAGCCGTCCGAGCCGCTGGTGCGCACCCTGAGACGAATGCCGCTCGACCTGGACGACCCGGCCGCACTGGTCGTGCGGGCCACCCTCGCCCTGCGGGACGGCGACACCGAGCGCTTCGACCAGCTCCTCGCCGGCCACGAGCCCCGGCCGGACGATCCGGCCTCCGAGCAGGCCGTACCCCTGGCCGTAGCCGTCCTCCAGGCGCTGCGGGCCCGGTCCTCGGACGACCCGGACGAGGCGGAGGGCCTGGCGCTCGTCGCCGAGGACGCCCTCGCCCGTCCCGACGTCCGACGCCGCCCGGAGACCCCCCCTGAGCTCGCCGCCCTGGTGCTGGACAGCAAGGCTCTCGCCCTGGTCCGGCTCGGACGACTGGCCGAGGCGAAGGTGGCCGGCGAGGCGGGTGCGCGCGCCGCGTTGGACGCGGACTGCGCGCCCCTGAGGGTCGCGTGCCTGGGCCACCTCGCCCTCCTGGCCTGCTGCGCCGGGGACGTCGACCATGCCCGTGCCCTCGCCGCGCGGGCCCTGGAGGCGGGCGATGCCGCCGGCGCCCCGGACTCCGACCGCTCCGCCGCGGCACAGGTGGCGCTGGCGTGGGTCGCCGTGGAGCAGTACGACCTGCGCCGGGCGGTGCAGCGGGTGCGCCTCGCGGAGCAGTGCGACTCCGCCCTCGACGACCCTGTGTCCCGCTGCCTGCTGACCCTGGTCAAGTCACGGCTCCAGGTCGCCCACGGGGACCGGTCCGGCGCCCTCGCCAACCTCGACGCGGCGCAGGACGGGCCCGACATGCACAGCCCGGGGCTCGCGGACCGACTGCGGGTCGAGGCGTCCTGGCTGCGGGTCACGGCCGGTCAGCCCGACGCCGCGTTGGCCGGGCTGACCGGGGTGGACCCACGGACCGTCCCGGAGGCTGCCCTGGTGCTCCTGGTGGCCCACCTGCTCCACGAGGACGACGCTGCGGCGGACGAGGCGCTGGCGCGAGTGCTCGACCGCGGCACTCCTCCGCCGATCCGCGTCGGCGGCTGGCTCGCTGAGTGCGCCCGCCGGCTCCGGCGGGGGTCGACCGCGCAGGCCGGGCAGGCGCTCGACAAGGCTCTGAGGCTCGCCGCCGGGCCCTGCCTGCGCCGGCCGCTGCACGAGGCTCCCGCCCCGGTTCGCCAGCTCCTGCTGCAGGAGCCCCTGCTGTCCGCTCAGCACGCCTGGCTCTTCGACGTGCCGGGGATGGCCGCGCCGACAGCCCCCAGGTCGCGTCGGCTGGAGGTCGCCGACGCGGGACACGGACCGCCGCTCCCGGTGACGGCGCTCACCGGCAAGGAGATGGAGGTGCTCGGCCACCTCGCCCAGATGCTGACGACCGACGAGATCGCCGCCGTCATGTACGTCTCGGTCAACACGGTCCGCACGCACGTGCGCAACATCCTGCGCAAGCTCGGGGTGAACCGGCGCAACAGCGCCGTGCGGCTGGCGCGCGAGCTGGAGATCCTGTCCGGGTAGCTCCTCGGGAGAGGGCCGTCGGCCGCTCGACCGGCGCGGTGGGTGCGTGGGTCAGTGGGTCCGGCCGGTGCGGGTCGACCGAGCGGTGCGGAGGGTCTGACCCCAGGCCACGGCTCGCTCCAGCTCACCGTCGAGCAGCGGTCCGTCCAGGTCGTCGACGTAGAAGCTCTCCGAGGCGATGAGCCGGCCCAGGTGGTGGTGCTTGACCGCCTTCCCGGCCGCCTTCGCCGCGGATCCCGGGAGCTTGCGCACCTTCGCCACCCGGGTGTCGAAGGTCGCCACGTCGACCCGGTCCGAGGACGGCAGCGCCTCGAGCCACTCCCGGATCCCTCGGCCCTGGTGGCCTTGCGGCGCGCCCTTCTGCTCCGCGTCCCTGCGGGTGGACTCGCGGCTCATCGAGAAGGCGTGGGTCGGACCGCCGACGGCCAGCAGGTCGACGTCCGAGGGAATGACGTCCGGGGCCCGCAGGACATCGACCGTGGGCACGTCCGGTCCGACACCGCGGGCGACCGCCTCGGCGACCGCCTCGGTGTTGCCCCACATCGACTCGTAGACCACGAGCGCACTCATCATCGACCTCCATGGGAGTGGCAGGGGACCGGGAGTCTCCATGCAGCCCAGCATGGGGCACTCCTCACCGGGGCCGCCACGGTCGAAGGGCCCGGGGTGTGCGAGCCTGACGCCCCTCCACCCCGACCGCCGTCCCAGAACCACCGAAGGTGCCGTGTCCTCGACCACCGTGATCCGCCCACCCCTGCGCACCCACCAGGCCAGGGCGCTGGCCGCCCTGGCGGACGCGTGGGACGCAGGACGGCGCCGGGCCTGGGTCGTCCTCCCGCCGGGTGCGGGCAAGACCCGGGTCGGCCTGGAGACCGATCACCGCGGCGCACGCCGAGGGCAGCAGCACGCACACGGTGGTGCTCGGCACCCAACACGGCGATCCAGTCCCAGTGGCTGCGCGGCGCCGCCGAGCACGGGCTCGCGGCGGGCAGCGACCGCAGCCTGGACACCCCGGTGACCTGCCTGACCTACCAGTCGCTCGCGGTCTTCGACCCCGACGCCGAGGTGGCCGACGACCCCGAGGACCCGCAGGAGCAGGCTCGGCCCCGAGCTGGCCAGGCTGCACCCGAACGGCGCAGCGCTGGTCGAGGCGATGCGTGCCAGCCCCGGCCTGCTCCTGGTGCTCGACGAGTGCCACCACCTGCTCGAGGTGTGGGGGCGGCTGCTCGGCGAGCTGCTCGCGCGAGCTGCCGGACGCGCTGGTGCTCGGCCTGACCGCGACCCCGCCCGAGGCCCTGAGCGCCGACCAGGCCGAGCTGGTCGACGAGCTGTTCGGCAGCGCGGTCTTCCGGGCAGGCGTCCCGGCCGTCGTCCGGGAGGGGCGACCTGGCGCCGTTCGCCGAGCTCGCGTGGCTGACCACCCCGACGCCGGCCGAGGCGACTGGCTGGGCGAGGAGGCCGCGCGGTGGCGGAGCTGGTCGCCTACCTGAGCGACCCCGACGTTCGGCTCGGTGCCGTTCCTGGAGTGGCTCGGCACCGGTTCGTCGAGCCCGTGCCCGCCCAGGTGTCGCTGGGCCGCCCTGGCGCGAGCGCCGAGCCCGAGCTCAGCGACGCGGCCCTGCGCCTGTGCCACCACGGACTGCTCGGCGCTGCCTGCCGGCGCGCGGCTGACCGAGGAGCACCGGCGCGCGCCGGACGCCGACGACTGGGTCGCGCTCCTCGACGACTGGGCGCTGCACCCACCTGGCGCGCAGCGCGGACCCGCGCGACGACGAGGTCGTCGAGCGGATCCGCGCGCGCGCTGCCGTCGGTCGGCTACGTGCTGACCAGGCGCGGCATCCGCCGCGGCCGCAGCCCGGTCGACCGGGTGCTGGCCCGCACCGAGGCCAAGACCGTCGCGGTCGCCGAGATCGTCGCCGCCGAGCACGCGCACCTCGGCGAGCGCACCCGGATGCTGGTGCTCTGCGACCACGAGCGGGCGTCCCCGACCCTGCCCACCGAGCTCCAGGGAGTGATCGACGCAGCAGTCGGGGTCGGCGTACGCCACGCTGGAGACGCTGCTGACCGACGCCACGCACCGAGCTGCTCTCCCCGCTGCTGGTCACCGGCCGGACCGTCGCCGGCTCGCCGCTGACCCTGCGGCGCTCACCGCCTTCGTGGGAGCGACGCGATCCGGCGCTCGCGGGCAGGCTCGAGGTCGGCGGGCGGCGGCCCGGTCGCGACGCTCGACCGGGCCGTGGACCGTCGCGGACTGGGTGGCGCCCGTGACCGCGTTCTTCGAGGCCGGCCACAGCCAGGTGCTGGTCGGCACCCGCGGCCTGCTCGGCGAGGGCTGGGACGCCCGGCGGATCACCGGGCTGGTCGACCTGACCACGGCCACCACCATCACCGCGGTCGTGCAGACCCGCGGCCGGGCGCTGCGCACCGACCCGCACGTGGCCGGAGAAGGTGGCGGTGAACTGGTCGGTGGTCTGCGTCTCCGAGGACCACCCGAAGGGCGGCAACGACTGGGACCGGCTGGTGCGCAAGCACGAGGGCTTCCACGGCGTGGACGACGACGGCGACATCGTCGACGGCGTCGCGCACATCGACCCCGACCTTCTCGCCGTACGCCCCGCCCCCCGAGCAGCTGTTCGAGGAGATCAACGGCCGGATGCGCGCCCGGGCGGCCGAGCGCGAGGAGATCCGCGCCCGGTGGCGGATCGGCAGTCCCTACCGGGACGAGGTCGCGCCGACCCTGCGCGTCCTGTCCCGGGCCGGTGCCGGGTCCGCGGCCGAGCCGCACGCAGGCACGAGCGGCGTGCTGCGGGTGGTCGCGGAACTGTCCCCCCTGACCCTGGGACCCGAGGGTGCGGTCCTCGGCCCCGACCTGGCCCCGCCGGACGAGGGCCGGACCGCCCGTGCCGTGCTCGTGGCTTCCGCGGCCGCGGGCGCGGCGTCGGTCGCCTCAGCCCCGGCGGTCGGCTGGCCGGCGGCGGCCGGGGTGGTGGTCGGCCTGGCGGGTCTCGGTGCGGTCCCCAGGGTGCGGGCACCGCACCGCCGCGCGCTCGCCCGGTGGCTCCGGGAGACCGTCGTCGCCGCCTCGTCCGGGCCGACGCCGGTCCAGGTCGCGACCGCGGTGGCCGAGGCGCTGCGGTCCTGCGACCTGGTCGGCGTGGGCGTCGACGGGGTCGTGGTCGAGGTCCACCCCGGAGGCGAGCACCGCTGCCGGCTGGACGCGCCGCAGGCCGAGGCGCAGCTGTTCGCGTCGGCGTTGGACGAGGCGCTCGGACCGGTCTCGGCGCCGCGCTACCTGGTCTCCCGCTACACCCTCGATCCCGCCACGGCGTTGCCGCGGGGGCTCCGGGTCCGCACCGGCGAGGACGCCCGGCGGGCGGTGCGGGCACTCCGTCCGGACGGGGAGGTCTGGCATCCGGTGCCGAGCCTCCTGGGGGTCAACCGGGCCCGCGCGGAGCGCTACCTCGACGCCTGGCGGCGCTGGGTCGGCGGCGGTGACCTGGTCGCCGCCGGCAGCCCGCAGGGAGCCGGGGTGCTGGCGGCCCAGCGGGGCGCCGACCCGTTCGCCGCGAGCACGGTGCTGCGGCTGCACTGGCTCTGACCGCTCTCGTGCGACGGCGGGCCGCGGTGCCCCACCTGGTGCCCCGGGCTCACGCACATCCGGGGCTTCGACCTGCCACACTCCCTCCATGTCGACAGCCAGCCAGATCGCGTTGTTCGTCCAGCGCCGCCTCAAGCTGCCCATCCCCGAGGACGCGCTGGTGCTCGACGTGGGCAGTGGCGACAAGCCCTCCTGGCGAGCGGACGTGCTGCTCGACCTCTACCCCGGGGAGCAGTACGCCGCGCAGCGCTCGGGAAGCAGCGCGGCCCGGGTGACGCGGCCGCTGTTCGACGCCGACGCTGCGGAGATGCCCTTCGCGGACCAGGCGTTCGACTACACGATCTGCTCCAACCTGCTCGAGCACGTCCCGGACCCGGGCGCGGTGATCGAGGAGCTGATGCGGGTCTCGCGGTCCGGCTACATCGAGGTCCCGGAGGCCGCGAGCGCGAAGATCGTCGACTTCCCCAGTCACGTGTGGTGGTGCCGGATGGAGGGCGGGACGCTTGTCTTCAGCCCGAAGGAGCGTCGCTGGTTCGACGAGGAGATCGGACGCTACCTGCAGCGCTCGGGGCTGGAGGACCGGGTCCGCAAGGTGCTCGACAGCCGGTTCGAGGAGCGGGTGATCATGCTGCACTGGTCGGACCGCATCGACTACCGGGTGGAGGGCGAGGTGCCCGCCGACTTCATGCAGGCCGCCCTCACCGAGCCGGGGCACTCCAAGGACCTGACCGCGCGGGCCATCCTGCGCCTGACCGACCTGGTGACCAGCCGGGCCCGGCGGAGGCTGGCGCGCCGCGAGCTGCTCTTCGACGACCTGGTCAAGCCGAAGTTCCGGCGGGGGGACGGCACCGTGCTGCGTCCCGGCATCTACCGCGTCTGACACCCCGGGTGGTGTCCGCACCCGTCAGCGGCACCCACCGTGCGGCGGGCGGTCGAGGTCGGCGCAGCGCGATCGACCCCGAGGTGGTGTTTGATGGTTCGGCATGGAGCAGCCGCACAGCCATCCGCTCGCCGACGAGCTCTTCGGCGACCCGCTCTTCGCCGCCGACGTCGCCCTGCTGGGGCGGATGCACGAGTCGGTGCTGGAGGAGTCCGGCGCCGGCGACGTGCTCGTCGCGGCGCAGGACCTGCTCGCCCGACTGGCCCGGGCCGGCTCGGACGACGCGCAGCTCGGTGACGCCACCGAGCACCTCTCCACCAGCGAGCTGGAGCAGGTGGCCCGGTCCCTGACCGTGCACCTGCACCTGGTCAACCTCGCGGAGGAACGGCACCGGATCCGCGGGTTCCGCTCCGGTGGCGGTCCGAGCGCCTGGCCGGCGCTGCAGGGGGGCAGCGTCGACCCGGAGACGTTCCGGCGCCTGCACCTGCACCCGGTGCTGACCGCGCACCCCACCGAGGCACGTCGGCGGGCGGTCGCCTCGGCCCTGCGGCGCATCGCCGACCAGCTCGACCGGTACGACGACCCGCTGCGCGGGGCCGCAGAGCGGGAGGTGGCGCTGCGCCGGATCCGCGAGGAGATCGAGATGCTGCGGCGCACGGCGTACCTGCGGACCACCCGTCCCGAGCCGAACGACGAGGTCCGCACCGTGATGACGGTGTTCGACGAGACCCTGGTACCGCGCGGTGCCGCGGCTCTACCGGTCCGCCGAGCTGGCCGTCGGGTCCGCCGACCCCGGGACCGCCGCGCCGGTCGTCGAGCCGTTCGTGCGCTTCGGCAGCTGGATCGGCGGCGACCGGGACGGCAACCCCTTCGTCACCGCCGAGGTCACCCGGGAGACGCTGGCATCCACGCCGAGCACGTGCTGCGCGGCTGCTCGACCTCCAGCGTCGAGCGGGTCGGCCGGACCCTGACCCTGGACGTCGACCTCGACGCCACCGAGCCGCGCGCTGCTCGACGCGCTGGCGAACGATGGCGGTGGCCGACCCGCAGGCAGCCGCGGAGATCCGACGTCGGCTCCCCGGAGGAGCCGCACCGGCAGATGCTGCTGCAGGTCGCGAGACGGGTGGAGGCGACCCGGCGCGGCGAGCTCGACCTGGCCTACCGCAGCCCTGACGACCTGCTCGCGGACCTGCGCATGGTGCAGGAGTCGCTGGACGCCAGGCAGGTGCCCGTCCGCGCGGCGTACGGCGAGCTGCAGCACCTGGTCTGGCAGGTGCAGACCTTCGGCTTCCACCTCGCCGAGCTCGAGGTGCGCCAGCACAGCGACGTGCACAAGGCCGCGCTGGCCGAGCTGCTGGCCCAGGTGGCCGGGGTCGACGACCCGGCCGCGGCCGCCCAGGACGCCGAGCTGCTCGACCGGCTGGCCGTCGAGGGCTGGCCGGTAGCACGTGGAGCCGACCAGCGAGAAGACCCAGGAGGTGCTCGACACGCTGCGGGTGATGGCCTGGCTGCAGCAGCGCTGGGGGCCGGCGCAGCTGCGGGCGTTACGTCGTCAGCTTCAGCCAGCAGACCGACCACCTGGTCGCGGTCCGGGCGCTGGCCCGGCTGGCGCGTCGGCGACAGGCCGCTGAAGCTCGACGTCGTGCCGCTCTTCGAGACCGGGGAGGACCTGGCGCGGCGCGACCAGGTGCTGGATGGCTGGATGGGAGCTGTAGAGCACCCAGGCCTGGCTCGCCGGCGTGGACCGGGCACGTCGAGGTGATGCTCGGCTACTCGCGACTCGGCCAAGGACGTCGGCCCGGCCAGCGCCACGCTCACCCTCTACGACACCGAGGTCGGTCTGGTCGCGCTGGGCCGCCGAGCACGACGTGCGAGCTCACCCTCTTCCACGGGCGCGGCGGGTCGCTCGGCCGTGGCGGCGGGCCCGGTGCACCGGGCGATCCTGGCGCAGCCGCCCGGCTCGGTCGACGGCCGGTTCAAGGTGACCGAGCAGGGCGAGGTGATCTTCGCCCGGTACGCCGACGTGACCGATCGCGCAGCGGCACCTGGAGCGGCTGACCACCGCGGTGCTGCGGGCGGCCACCCCGGACGACGCGGCAGCTCGGACGACCGCTGCGGCCGAGCGGTTCGCCGATCTCGCGGACCGTGGTCGACCGGGCGTCCCGCGAGGAGTACCGGGCTCTGGTGGAGATCCCCGGCTTCGCCGACGCCTGGCCGCGCTGGCCAGCCCCTGGAGGAGCTCGGCGAGCTGCGGCTGGGCTCGCGTCCGGCCCGGCGCAGCGGGGCGACCCGGGCGCGACCTGTCCGACTTCCGGGCCATCCCGTGGGTCTTCGCCTGGGCGCAGACCCGGGCCAACGTGCCGGGCTGGTACGGACTCGGCAGCGCGCTGGAGGCGGTCGGCGACGTGCGAGCAGCTGCGCGAGGCCGCTACCGCGAGTGGCCGCTGTTCGCGACCCTGATCGACGTCGCCGAGATGAGCCTGGCGAAGACGGACCGCGGGCTCGCCGCAGCGAGTTCCTGGCCCTGGGCGGACGCCCCGACCTGACCGACCGGGTGCTCGCCGAGACTCGACCTGACCCGGCGCAGGTGCTGCCGTGCTCGACGAGGAGGGCGAGCTGCTGCAGCGCAAGCCGCACCTGCGCCGGGCGCTGGCGCTGCGGGCGCCGTACGTCGACGCGCTGTCGGTGGCTGCAGCTGCGGGCGCTGCGCCGAGCTCCGGGCGGCCACGACGCTCCGAGGACCAGGCGGCCTGGTCGCGGGTGCTGCTGCTGACCGTCAACGGGGCGGCCGCAGGTCTGCAGAACACCGGCTGACCCGCTCAGTCGGGGGCGCTGTTGGCGACCAGCGGGGCGAGCCAACGGCTGCGTGGGTCGGCGTCCACCAGCAGTGCCCGGACCAGGAGCGAGAACGGCACGGCCAGGATCGCCCCGACCGGTCCGACCACCCACGACCAGAAGAGCACCGAGAGGAAGGTCAGGGTGGGGGAGAGACCGACCGTGTCCCCGACGATCTTGGGCTGGATCACCGACTGGACGACGAAGTTGAGCACCGAGTAGACGACGATCACCGCGACCATCAACCACGGCCCGCCCTCCAGCAGCCCGAGCACGGCGGGCGGCACCAGCCCGATCACGAAGCCGATGTTGGGGATGTAGTTGGTGAGGAAGGCCAGCAGACCCCACAGGACGGGGGCGGGGATGCCCATCAGCTCCAGCGCGATCGTGTCCAGCACGGCGACGATGAACCCGAAGACGGTGGAGACCACCAGGTACTGGCGGGTGCCCCGGGCGAACCCCGTGAGGGCGTCGATCAGGTCGGGCCGGGACTCGCGGACCTCGGAGAGCCGCGAGGGGAACGTCCGTCCGTCCAGCACCATGAACAGCACCAGGGTCAACATGAAGATCACGCTGGTGACGACGCCGTAGGCGCCGGAGAGGGGGGAAGCGCGTCGGTGACCAGCCCGGCGACCTTGCCGAGGTCGAGGCTGTCCAGGAGCTTGCCGAACTGGTCGTCGCTGATGCCGAGCCGGTCCAGCTCGTCCTCGCCCGTGCGGACGAGATCGTGGAAGTCGCTGCGATAGCGGGGGAGCAGGCCCGCGAACCTCGCGGTGGCGACGACCAGGGAGAGGGCGAGCACCAGCACCAGCCCGGTGACCAGCAGGACGCAGAGCGTGACCGAGACCCAGCCCGGCACCCACCGCTCGAGCCTGACCCGGAGCGGGTGGACGGCGATGGTGAGGACCAGCGCCAGGAACGCCGACCCGATCAGGCCCGACGCGCTCCGCATGCCGGAGATCACCAGGAAGGCAGAGGCCAGTCCGAGCAGCACCACCAGGCCGCGGGGCAGCAGCACCGGAGCCGAGGGAGACGTGGACTGGGGGCTGGTCGGCTCATGGGGCCTCCGGGATGTCCCGTGTCCGCATCCCGAGCCGGTGCGGTCCACGTCGGTGCCGGCCACCCTACGCGCGGAGGAGCACCGGTGGTGGGAGGTCGCGGACGGCGCTGGTCGTCGAGCGGCGTAGCGACCCGGATAGCATCGGGGGAGTGTCTCCGCACACCGCCGAACGACAAGCAGGAGTCCGCCGTGCCCGAGATCAAGGTCGTCCGCATCCACGCCGGAGAGCGCGAGGAACGGACCACCAGCGCGGGCACCAAGGCCTGGGAGCTCTTCGCCGACGAGCCCGCGGTGATCGCGGCGCGGGTCTCGTCCGGGTCGACCGGCGAGGGCAGTCAGCTCAGGGACCTCGCCTACGAGCTGGCCGACGGCGACGTGGTCGAGTCGGTGGCCATCGACAGCGCCGACGGCCGCGACATCCTGCGGCACTCGACCGCGCACGTGATGGCCCAGGCCGTCCAGCAGCTCTTCCCCGAGGCCAAGCTCGGCATCGGCCCGCCGGTCGAGAACGGCTTCTACTACGACTTCGACGTCGAGACCCCGTTCGTGCCCGAGGACCTCGCCAAGATCGAGACCGCGATGCGGAAGATCATCAAGGAGGGCCAGCGGTTCGAGCGCCGGGTCACCACCGACGCCGAGGCGATCGACGAGCTCCAGGACGAGCCCTACAAGATCGAGCTGATCGGGCTCAAGGGCGGCGGAGCCTCGGCCGGCTCGACCAGCGAGGCGGTCGAGGGCGCCGCGGTCGAGGTCGGCGCCGGCGAGCTGACCATCTACGACAACGTCCGCCGCAACGGCGACGTGGCCTGGTCCGACCTGTGCCGCGGCCCGCACCTGCCCACCACCAAGCGGATCCCGGCGTTCAAGCTGATGCGCACCGCGGCGGCGTACTGGCGCGGCGACGAGAAGAACAAGCAGCTCCAGCGGATCTACGGCACCGCGTGGGAGTCCAAGGAGGCGCTCGAGGAGCACCTGCACCGGATCGAGGAGGCCGAGCGCCGCGACCACCGCAAGCTCGGCCGCGAGCTCGACCTGTTCAGCTTCCCCGACGAGATCGGCTCCGGCCTGCCGGTCTTCCACCCCAAGGGCGGGGTGATCAAGCGGGCGATGGAGGACTACGTCCGGCAGCGGCACATCGAGGAGGGCTTCGACTACGTCGGCACCCCGCACATCGCCAAGGAGGGGCTCTTCCACACCTCCGGGCACCTGCCGTACTACGGCGAGGGGATGTTCCCGGCGCTGGACGTCGACGGCATGGACTACCGCCTCAAGGCGATGAACTGCCCGATGCACAACCTCATCTACCGCTCCCGGCAGCGCTCCTACCGCGACCTGCCGCTGCGGCTCTTCGAGTTCGGCAGCGTCTACCGCTACGAGAAGTCCGGCGTGGTGCACGGGCTGACCCGGGTCCGCGGCTTCGCCCAGGACGACTCGCACTCCTACTGCACCCCCGAGCAGGCGCCCGACGAGGTCGCGCACCTGCTCGACTTCATGCTCAGCGTGCTGCGCGACTTCGGCCTCGACGACTTCTACCTCGAGCTCTCCACCCGGGACGCGGCCAAGGACAAGTTCATCGGCTCCGACGAGGACTGGGAGACCGCCACCCAGGTGCTCGAGGACGTGGCCACCCGGACCGGCCTCGAGCTGGTGCCCGGACCCGGGCGGCGCGGCCTACTACGGCCCGAAGATCTCCGTGCAGGCGCGCGACGCGATCGGCCGCACCTGGCAGATGGGCACCGTCCAGTACGACTTCAACCAGCCCTCCGCCGACCGCTTCAACCTCGAGTACGTCGCCGCCGACGGCTCCCGCCAGCAGCCGGTGATGATCCACTCGGCCAAGTTCGGCTCGATCGAGCGGTTCATCGGCGTGCTGGTCGAGCACTACGCGGGCGCCTTCCCGCCCTGGCTCGCGCCGGTGCAGGTCCAGGCGATCCCGATCGCCGAGCGGCACAACGACTACCTCTTCGAGGTGGCGAAGCGGATGAGGACGCTGGGCCTGCGCGTCGAGGTCGACGACTCCGACGACCGGATGCAGAAGAAGATCCGCAACGCGCAGCTGCAGAAGGTGCCGTTCATGATCATCGCCGGCGACCAGGACGTGGAGGCCGGCGCGGTCTCGTTCCGCTACCGCGACGGCCGCCAGGACAACGGCGTGCCGCTCGAGGAGGCCATCGAGCGGGTGGCCAGCGCCGTGACGAGCCGCGAGCAGGTCTGATGGTGCCGGGCGGGATGGAGCCGGGAGCGCGCGCACCAGGACGGGATCGGCCGGCCGACGAGCTCGAGCGGCTCTGGACGCCCTACCGGATGGCCTACATCCGGGGCGAGAACAAGCCGACCGACCCGTCGCAGCCAGGAGTGCCCGTTCTGCCGGGTGCCGGGACTCGACGGACGCCGACGGGCTGGTGGTGCACCGCGGCGAGACGGCGTACGTGGTGCTCAACCTCTACCCGTACTCGTCGGGCCACCTGATGGTCTGCCCCTACCGGCACGTCGCCGACTGGACCGAGACCACCGACGAGGAGGCCGTCGAGATCGGCCGGCTGCACCAAGGAGGCGATGCGGACGCTGCGCCGGGTCTCGCGCGCCGAGGGGTTCAACATCGGGATGAACCAGGGCACCGCCGGGGGTGCCGGCATCGCCGCCCACCTGCACCAGCACGTGGTGCCCCGGTGGGTCGGCGACGCCAACTTCATGCCGATCATCGGCCACACCAAGACGCTGCCCCAGCTGCTGACCGACACCCGGGAGCTGCTCGCGGAGGCCTGGGACGCATGAGCCCGGTCCTCGGGACGGGCGACGCCGGCTCGGCCGACGACGCCCGTCTGGCCGCAGGGCTGGTGCGCGAGGCCGCCGGGCTGGCCGCGCGGATGCGCGCCGAGGGCCTGGCCGTCGAGGCCAAGACGTCGGTCTCCGACGTGGTCACCGCGGCGGACCGGGCGGCCGAGGAGCTGGTCGTGCGGACCCTGCGCCGGCTGCGCCCGGACGACTCGATCCTGGGGGAGGAGGGTGCCGACCACGTCGGGAGCAGCGGGCGGACCTGGGTGATCGACCCGGTCGACGGCACCTACAACTTCGCGGCCGGGCTGGACTGGTGGTGCTCCGCGCTGGCGCTGCGTGACGGGGAGCGGCTGCTGCTCGGCGCCGTGCACCACGAGGCCTCGTCCTCGACGTACGTGGGCGGCCCACAGCTGCCCCCGACGGTCGACGGCCGCCCGCTGGCGCCGCTGGCCGACCGGGCGCTCGCCGAGTCGTGCCTGACCACCTACCTGCACCCGCCGTTCTACGGCGGCGCGGTGGGGGAGGCGTTCGGCCGGATGGCCAACGGCGCGGCCACGGTGCGGATGCTGGGGTCGGGGACGATGGACGCGATGGCGATCGCCTCGGGCCGGCTGCACGTGCTGTGCCAGCACTCGGTGCCGTCCTGGGACGAGCTGCCCGGGGCCGCGATCATCCGCGGAGTCGGCGGCCGGACCGAGCGGCTGCGCGCCGCCGGGGTGGACTGGTACGTCGCGGGCGCGCCGACCGCCGTGGCCGAGGTCTGCGCGGCGCTCGCCGACCGATAGCCTGCTGACGCCATGCTCGAACATCTCCGCGGTCTCGTCACGAAGATCCTCATCGCGCCCATCGCCCGCCTGCTGCTGCGCCTGGGCCTGGGGCCCGACGCGATCACCGTGATCGGGACGGTGCTCACCTGCGCCTCCGCGCTCTGGTTCGCGCCCCGCGGGCAGCTGATGACCGCGCTGGTGCTGGTCACCGTGTTCGCCCTTTTCGACCTGCTCGACGGCACGATGGCCCGGCTGAGCGGGCGGACCAGCGCGTTCGGCGCCTTCCTCGACTCCACCCTGGACCGGATCGCCGACGCGGTGGTCTTCGGCTCGGTGATGCTCTACTTCGCCGGGCCCGGCGACTCCGTCTTCGGGCAGGCGATGGCCCTGTGGTGCCTGGTGACCGGCGTCTCCACCTCCTACGCCCGGGCCCGCGCCGAGTCCGTGGGCTTCACCGCCCGGGTCGGGATCATGGAGCGGGCCGACCGGCTGGTGCTGCTGGGTCTCTCGGCGATCGCGGCCGAGATCGCCGGTGACCCGATGGTCTTCGCCTGGGGTCTGGCGCTGCTCGGGGCGCTGAGCACCGTGACCGTGCTGCAGCGGATCCTCAGCGTGCGCCGCCAGGCGCTGGCCGCGACGGACGCCCCGGAAGCCGGCTGACCCACGTGCCGGACCCGGACGACGGGGCGGTCATCGTCCCGACGGAGCGGCGCTCGGCGCTGGTGCTGCGGATGGACGGCCAGGCGCAGTCCTACGTGGACCTGGACGACCCGGGCTTCCTGGCCTTCGACTACGTCCGCCGGCTGGGCGACGTGCTCGACGGCTTCGCCGAGCCCGGACGCCCGGTCCGGGTGGTCCACGTCGGCGGGGCCGGGCTGACCCTGCCCCGCTACGTCGCCGGACGCGCCCGCGTTCGGCCCAGGTCGTGCTCGAGCCGGACGAGGCGCTCACGGCGCTCGTGCGCGCGGAGCTGCCGCTGCCCCCGCGCAGCGGGATCAAGGTCCGTCCGACCGATGGTCGGACCGGGTTGGCGGGGCTCCGGGACGACAGCGTCGAGGTGGTGCTGGTGGACGCCTTCGCGGGTGGCCGGGTGCCGGGCGACCTGGTCACCGCGGAGTGCTTCGCCACCGTGGCCCGGGTGCTGGAGCCCGGCGGGCTGCTGCTGCTCAACCTCGTGGACCGGGCACCGTTCGCCTGGACCCGGCGGGTGCTGGCGGGCGTGCGCACCGTGTTCGGTGCGGTGTCCCTGCACGTGGAGGGTGCGACCCAGCGAGGCCGCCGGGCGGGCAACGTCCTGCTGGTCGCCTCGGCCGAGGGCGCCCCGGTGGACCGCTCGACCGAGTTCCTGCGCTCCCGGCCGAGCGACTTCCGCATCGTCGCCGGGCCGCGGGTCGCCGAGACCTTCGGCGGCGGGCGCCCGTTCAACGACACCGACACCGAGCCGTCTCCGGCGACGCCCTCCTGAGCCGATGACCGACCCGTGGGCAGCCGCCCCCACGGGTGCCGTGGGCCCTAGGGTGGGGGAATGGTCGACGACATCGCGCAGGGCCCGTCCAGCACGTCCACCGGCACTGGCACGGGCACCGGCACCACCCGGGTCAAGCGGGGCATGGCGGAGATGCTCAAGGGCGGCGTGATCATGGACGTGGTCACCCCGGAGCAGGCGAAGATCGCCGAGGACGCCGGCGCGGTGGCCGTGATGGCACTGGAGCGGGTGCCCGCGGACATCCGGGCCCAGGGCGGGGTCTCCCGGATGAGCGACCCGGACATGATCGAGGGGATCAAGAAGGTGGTCTCGATCCCGGTGATGGCCAAGGCCAGGATCGGTCACTTCGCCGAGGCGCAGGTGCTGCAGAGCCTCGAGGTCGACTACATCGACGAGTCCGAGGTGCTCTCCCCGGCCGACTACGCCCACCACATCGACAAGTGGGCCTTCACCGTGCCGTTCGTCTGCGGTGCGACCAACCTGGGGGAGGCCCTGCGCCGGATCTCCGAGGGGGCGGCGATGATCCGCTCCAAAGGGGAGGCAGGCACCGGCGACGTCTCCAACGCGGTGACCCACATGCGCACCCTCCGGGCCGAGCTGCGCCGGCTGCACGGCCTGGCCCCGGACGAGCTGTACGTCGCGGCCAAGGAGCTGCAGGCGCCGTACGACCTGGTCAAGGAGGTCGCCGAGGCCGGACGCCTGCCGGTGGTGCTGTTCACCGCCGGCGGCATCGCCACCCCGGCGGACGCCGCGATGCTGCGGCAGCTGGGGGCGGAGGGGGTCTTCGTCGGCTCCGGCATCTTCAAGTCCGGCGACCCCGCGCGCCGGGCGGCGGCCATCGTCGAGGCGACCACGTTCTTCGACGACCCGGACGTGGTCGCCAGGGTCTCCCGCGGCCTGGGCGAGGCGATGGTGGGCCTCAACGTCGACGAGGTGGCGCAGCCGCACCGGCTCTCCGAGCGAGGCTGGTGACCCGGGGTCGCCCGCGGGCTCAGCTGCGTCGCGGCTCGCCGGCGTAGGTGCCGAAGGACCACTGGTTCCCCTCGGCGTCGCCGCAGCCGGAACTCGCGACCGCCGTAGGCCTTCTCCTCGACGTCGCCCGGCTCGAGCCCGGCCTCCTCGGCCCGCTGCCAGACCGCGTCGACGTCGGCGGTCACGACGTACGCCGACGTGGTGCCCGGCTGCTGGGTGAACGGGCCCTCCGGCTTGTGGCAGCCGAGCATCACCCCGCCGCCCTCGGGCCAGTCCAGCTGGGAGTGCTGGACGACGCCGTCGTCGTCGCGGTAGACCGCGGTCTCCTCGAAGCCGAGGGCGACCAGGGAGCGGATCAGCAGGTCGGGGTCGTGGGCCTGGAAGGCCGGCCAGACGGTGGGCTGGTGGTGGTTGCTCATGCCCACGAGGCTGCCTGGTCGTCCCGCCGGCCGACTTGGAGATTCGGGAACTCCTGCGAGCCGCGCTCGGCGGCCAGCCAGGCCGACGGGCTCAGCCCGGCGAACTCGTGGAAGTCGCGCACCAGGTGCGACTGGTCGTAGTAGCCGGCCCGGGCGGCCACCTGCGCCAGCGGGACGCCCGCGGTCGCGGCCCGCGCCACCAGCACGACGGGCGGCGTCGAACCTCGCCAGCCGCTGGACGGTCTTGGGGCCGTGACCGACCTCGGCGGCGAGCAGCTGGGCCAGCCGTCGCCGGCTGTAGCCCACCTCCGCGGCCACGGCCTGCACCGGGCGAGCGGGCTCGCGGGTGAGCAGCCGCCACGCCTCGCGCACCTCGGGGCGGGGCGCCAGCGGCTCGTGCGCCGCGCGCGGCCGCCCGCCGTCGCCGGTCCAGGAACGCGAGCACCGCGGCGTACCGGCCGGGCCAGTCGGTCGCGTCGTGCAGCTCCTCGACCACCCGGTCGACCTCGGCTGCCCAGGAGGTCGCGGGCGTCCCAGCTGCCGACCGGGAGCTCGCTCGCGGGCGCGCCCAGCAGCTCGCGCGCCCCGAGCGGGTGCAGGCTCAGCTGCACCCCGGCCCAGCGCCCCGGGTTCTCCACCATCGCGGCTCGGGTGTGCAGGCCGCCGAGGGAGACCCACTGCGCGTCCCGGACGCCGCGCGCCCAGTCCGCCTCGGTGGGTGCGGTGCGCAGCGGACGCTCGAGGCTGAGCACGAGCGTCAGGCCGTGCGAGGGGAGGCCTCGGTGCACGCCGGGCGTCAGGCCGTCGGCGGAGTAGCCGAACATCGCGACCAGGTGGCGGCGCAACGACGCGGGTACCCGCGCCGCCGGAGGATGCCCCCAGACTCCGCCCATCCCGCGAGTGTGCCGCAACGCCGGGCCGCGACGTCACCCACCTGTCCGGGGGCCGCGGGCTGACACGCGTCCAGGCGCGTCCTCGCACCGCCCTAGGATCGCCGTCCGTGACCCCCACCGTCGGCGTGCTCGCGCTCCAGGGCGACGTCCAGGAGCACGTGCGGGTGCTCGGCGCCCTCGGCGTCCGGCCGGTGTCGGTCCGCCGACCCGCCGAGCTGGCCGCCTGCGACGGCCTGGTGCTGCCCGGCGGGGAGTCCACCACGATGGCCCGGCTCGCCGGCCTCTCCGGTCTGCTCGAGCCGCTGCGCGAGGCCGTGCGGGCCGGCCTGCCGGTCCTCGGGACCTGTGCCGGGATGGTCCTGCTCGCCGACCGGCTGGCCGACGGCGCCGCGGGGCAGCAGACGATCGGCGGCCTGCACGTCACGGTGCGGCGCAACGCGTTCGGCCGCCAGGTCGACTCCTTCGAGGGACCGCCTGGACGTGGCGGGGCTGGCGGACCCGGTGCACGCGGTCTTCATCCGCGCGCCCTGGGTGGAGTCCGCCGAGGAGGACGTGGAGGTGCTGGCTCGGGTCGGCACGGGCCCGGCCGCGGGTAGGATCGTGGCGGTCCGTCAAGGCTCCCTGATGGCGACCTCGTTCCACCCTGAGGTCGGCGGCGACGACCGGATCCACGGCATGTTCGTGGACCTGGTGCGTTCGGCCTGAGGACGCACCGACCGCAGCTGCACCCGAGAAGCCGTTTCCGACACTGATAGAGGGACTCATGTCAGGCCACTCCAAGTGGGCAACGACCAAGCACAAGAAGGCCGCGATCGACGCCAAGCGCGGCAAGCTCTTCGCCAAGCTGATCAAGAACATCGAGGTCGCGGCGCGCCAGGGTGGCGGCGACCCCGCGGGCAACCCGACGCTCTACGACGCGATCCAGAAGGCCAAGAAGTCCTCGGTGCCCAACGACAACATCGACCGCGCGGTCAAGCGCGGCTCCGGTGCGGAGGCCGGCGGCGCCGAGTACCAGACGATCATGTACGAGGTCTACGGCCCGCAGGGCGTGGCCTTCCTGGTCGAGTGCCTCACCGACAACCGCAACCGGGCGGCCATGGAGGTCCGCACCGCGGTCACCCGCAACGGCGGCACGATGGCCGACCCCGGCTCGGTCTCGCGGCTCTTCTCCCGCAAGGGCGTGGTGATGGTGCCCAAGGACCAGGAGGGGCGCGAGGTCGGCGAGGACGACGTGCTCGAGGCGACCCTCGAGGCCGGCGTCGAGGACGTCAACGAGTTCGACGAGTCCTTCCAGGTGCTGGCCGAGGCCACCGACGTGGTCGAGGTCCGCACCGCGCTCCAGGCCGCCGGCATCGACTACGACTCGGCCGAGGTCGAGTTCGTCCCGAGCATGGAGATCCCGGTCGACGCCGACGCCGCCGGCAAGGTGATGCGGCTGATGGACGCGCTCGAGGACCTGGACGACGTGCAGAACGTCTTCGCCAACGTCGACGTGCCCGACGAGGTGATGGCCGCAGCTCGAGGGCTGAGCCGCCTCGACCCCGATGTGGCCGGCGGCGGGGCGCCTCGCGTGTCGTCGCCGGGCGGAGTCCCGGTTCGGGTTAGCGTGGCGTGCGAACACACGTTCGGACGAGAGGGTGGCGATGCGTGTCCTGGGGATCGACCCTGGCCTGACCCGGTGCGGCATCGGCATGGTCGAGGGCGAGGTCGGGCGGCCGCTGAGCCTGGTCGACGTCAACGTGCTGCGCACCAGCGCCACCCTGCCGATCGCCGAGCGCCTGGTCACCATCGAGCGCGGCATCGACGCCTGGCTCGACGAGTACCGGCCGGACGCGGTCGCGGTGGAACGGGTCTTCGCCCGCTCGGACTCGAGCACGATCATGGGGACCGCCCAGGCCAGCGGGATCGCGCTGGTGGCCGCGGCCCGCCGCGGGCTGCCGGTCGCCCTGCACACCCCCAGCGAGGTCAAGGCCGCGGTCTCGGGCAGCGGCCGCGCGGACAAGGCCCAGGTGGGGGCGATGGTCACCCGGATCCTGCGGCTCGACGCGCCGCCCAAGCCCGCCGACGCCGCCGACGCGCTGGCGCTGGCGATCACCCACATCTGGCGCGGCGGGGCGAGCTCGCGCCTGGCGGCCGCCGCCGCGGCTCAGGCCGCCCAGCTCGCGGCCGCCGCAGGACCGCCGGCGGTCCGGCCAGCGGGCGCCGGCGCGCGCCGCCGTACGACGCCCCACCACCAGGAGACCCGCATGATCGCGTTCGTCCGTGGCCGCGTCGCGGCCGTCACCCTGTCCAGCGCCGTGCTGGAGGTGGGCGGGGTCGGCCTCGAGCTGATGTGCACGCCCGGCACCCTGGCCGGCCTGCGCACCGGCCAGGAGGCGACCCTGCCCACCAGCATGGTGGTGCGGGAGGACTCGCTGACCCTCTTCGGCTTCACCGACGACGACGAGAAGACCTGCTTCGAGCTCGTCCAGACCGCCAGCGGGGTCGGGCCCAAGCTGGCCCAGGCGATCCTCGCCGTGCTGAGCCCCGACGTGCTGCGCCGGGCGATCGGCACCGAGGACGTCAAGACCCTCACCCAGGTGCCCGGCATCGGGCAGAAGGGCGCCCAGCGGATCATCCTCGAGCTCAAGGACCGGATCGGCGTCGCCGGCCTCGCCGGACCGGGGCCGGCCGCCGTGCCGGCCGAGGCGCCCTGGCGGGCCCAGGTCCAGCAGGGCCTGGTCGGACTGGGCTGGTCGGTCCGCGAGGCCGACCGGGCGGTCGAGGAGGTCGCCGACCAGGCGGGCGACCAGCCGGACGTCGCCGCGCTGCTGCGGGCCGCCCTGCAGACGCTGAGGAAGGCCTGAGATGGACCCCGAGGAGCTGCTCCGCGCCGGCGAGGAGGAGCACCTGCGCTCGCTGACCGCGGCCGAGGCCGACGGCGACGAGCGGGCCGTCGAGGCGGCGCTGCGTCCCCGCTCGCTGGACGAGGTGGTCGGCCAGGCCCGGGTCCGCGACCAGCTGGGCCTGGTGCTGGAGGCCGCCCGCCAGCGCGGCCGGGCGCCCGACCACGTGCTGCTCTCGGGTCCCCCCGGGCTGGGCAAGACGACGCTGGCGATGATCATCGCCGCCGAGATGAGCGTGCCGCTGCGCCTGACCAGCGGGCCCGCGATCACCCACGCCGGCGACCTGGCGGCGATCCTCAGCGCGGTCAACGAGGGCGACGTGCTCTTCGTCGACGAGATCCACCGGATGTCGCGGCCGGCCGAGGAGATGCTCTACATGGCCATGGAGGACTTCCGGGTCGACGTGGTCATCGGCAAGGGCCCGGGGGCCACCGCGATCCCGCTGGAGATCCCCACCTTCACCCTGGTCGGGGCCACCACCCGGGCCGGGCTGCTGCCCGGGCCGCTGCGCGACCGGTTCGGGTTCACCGCCCACCTGGAGTACTACGAGCCCGCCGAGCTCGACCGGATCGTGCACCGCTCCGCGGGCCTGCTCGGCGTGGACCTCACCGACGGCGGCTCGGCCGAGATCGCCTCGCGCTCGCGCGGCACGCCGCGGATCGCCAACCGGCTGCTGCGCCGGGTCCGCGACTTCGCCCAGGTCCGCGCCGACGGCGTGCTGACCCGCGAGGTGGCCCGGGCCGCGCTGGACCTCTACGAGGTCGACGAGCTCGGCCTGGACCGGCTGGACCGGGCCGTCCTCGACGTCCTGTGCCGCCGCTTCGGCGGCGGTCCGGTCGGAGTCTCCACCCTGGCGGTCGCCGTGGGGGAGGAGCGGGAGACGGTGGAGGAGGTGGCCGAGCCGTTCCTGGTGCGCCAGGGGTTCCTGGCCCGGACGCCCCGCGGGCGGGTCGCCACGGCGGCCGCGTGGCAGCACCTGGGCCTTCCGGTGCCTGCGGCGGCGGCCCTGCCGGCCGACGGAATCCTGTTCGAGGAGTAGGGCGACGTAGACTCACGAGAGCACACCGCCCCCGTTCGAGAGGTCTCTCGTGGAGTTCCTGCCCCTGGTCGCCATCGCCCTGGTCTTCTGGCTGCTGATCGTCCGTCCTGCCGGCAAGCGCCAGAAGGAGATCGCCAAGCTCCAGGCGGCTCTCAAGGTGGGTGACCGGGTGCTGCTGAGCTCCGGGATCTTCGCCCTCGTGCGGGAGACCGCCGAGGACCGGGTGCGGGTCGAGATCGCGGACGGCGTCGTCGTCGAGGTCGCCCGCGGCGCCGTGGCCGCGATCGAGCAGGCCTCGCTCGAGCAGTCCGCCGCCGAGGAGGCGCGCTCCGGTGACGACGGGCTGAGCGGCCCGACCGCCCCCGGGGCCTGAGGCGTGGTCTCTCCCGCTGCCGTGGCCGCCCGCGAGGCGATGACCCGGCTGGTCGTCGACGTGCCCGACTACCCCGAGCCCGGAGTGATCTTCAAGGACATCACGCCCCTGCTGGCCGACCACACGGCGTTCGAGCAGACCATCACGGCCCTGGCCGAGGCCGGTCTCGACCAGTCCGAGCACGGGGTGGTCGACAAGGTCGTCGGCATGGAGGCGCGGGGATTCATCCTCGCCGCCCCGGTGGCGCTCGCCCTGGGGGCCGGCTTCGTGCCGGTGCGCAAGGTCGGCAAGCTGCCCCGCGCGACGCACCAGGTCTCCTACGACCTGGAGTACGCGTCCGCGACGCTGGAGCTGCACCAGGACGCGATCAGCCCCGGGGACCGGGTGCTGCTGGTCGACGACGTCCTGGCCACCGGCGGCACCGTGTCGCCGCCACCCGCGAGCTGGTCGCCTCGTGCGGCGGCACGGTGGTCGGGGTCGCGGTGCTGATGGAGATCGCCGTGCTCGACGGGCGCGGCTCCTGCGACGGGGTACCCCTGACGGTCCTTCAGTCGGTCTGAGCCGGACTAGACTGACCCGGTGACCGAGCAGCAGGGGACGACACCGGAGCAGGGCAGCAGCGAGCTGCCCGTCTCGGCGCGCTCGATGCGCGCCCGCCTGGCCCGGATCGGCACCCGGAGCCTGCCCGGGAACCCGGTGCTCGAGCCGCTGTTCCGGGCGGTGCGGGCCAACCACCCCAAGGCCGACCTCGCGCTGCTCGAGCGGGCCTACGTGACCGCCGAGCGGATGCACGGGACCCAGACCCGCAAGAGCGGCGACCCGTACATCACCCACCCGCTCGCGGTGACCACGATCCTGGCCGACATCGGCATGACCGAGCCGACGCTGGTCGCCGCGCTGCTGCACGACACGGTCGAGGACACGCCGTACACCCTCGACGAGCTGCGCGCCGACTTCGGCGACGAGGTCGCCGTCCTGGTCGACGGCGTGACCAAGCTGGACAAGGTCAAGTACGGCGACGCGGCGCAGGCCGAGACCATCCGCAAGATGATCGTGGCGATGTCCCGCGACATCCGGGTGCTGGTGATCAAGCTGGCCGACCGGCTGCACAACATGCGCACGCTGCGCTACGTGCCGCAGGCCAGCCAGGAGCGGACCGCGCGCGAGACGCTGGACATCTACGCCCCGCTGGCCCACCGCCTGGGCATGAACACGCTCAAGTGGGAGCTGGAGGACCTGGCGTTCGCCACGCTGCACCCGAAGATCTACGACGAGATCGTCCGGATGGTCGCGGAGCGGGCGCCCTCGCGCGACCAGTTCCTCACCCAGGTGATCGCCCAGGTCAAGCAGGACCTGAAGAACGCCCGGATCAAGGCGAAGGTCACCGGACGGCCGAAGCACTACTACTCGATCTACCAGAAGATGATCGTCGGCGGCCGGGAGTTCTCCGACATCTACGACCTGGTGGGGATCCGGATCCTGGTCGAGGAGGACCGGGAGTGCTACTCGGTCCTGGGCGTCCTGCACTCGCGGTGGAACCCGGTGCTGGGTCGCTTCAAGGACTACGTGGCGATGCCCAAGTTCAACATGTACCAGTCGCTGCACACCACGGTGATGGGTCCGTCCGGCCGGCCGGTCGAGGTGCAGATCCGCACCTTCGGGATGCACCGCCGGGCCGAGTACGGCGTGGCGGCGCACTGGAAGTACAAGGAGGACTCGCGCAACGGGGTCGACACCGACCGGGCCGGCGACATGGACGACATGCACTGGCTGCGCCAGCTCATGGACTGGCAGAGCGACGTCGAGGACCCGGGGGAGTTCCTGGAGTCGCTGCGGTTCGAGATCAACCGGGCCGAGGTCTACGTCTTCACCCCGCGCGGCGACGTGATCGCGCTGCCGACCGGCGCCACCCCGATCGACTTCGCCTACGCGGTGCACACCGAGGTCGGGCACCACACCATCGGCGCCCGGGTCAACGGCCGGCTGGTCCCGTTGGAGTCCACGCTGGACAACGGCGACGTGGTGGAGGTCTTCACCTCGAAGTCGCCGACCGCCGGCCCGTCGCTGGACTGGCTCAACTTCGTGAAGTCGCAGCGGGCGCGCTCGAAGATCCGCCAGTGGTTCACCAAGGAGCGGCGCGAGGAGGCGACCGAGCGCGGCAAGGACCAGATCGCCCGGCTGATGCGCAAGGAGGGCCTGCCGCTCAAGCGTGTGCTCTCCCACGAGTCGCTGACCGAGGTGGCGCTGCACTACAAGCTCGCCGACGTCTCCGCGCTCTACGCCGCGGTGGGCGAGGGCAACCTCTCGGCCCAGGCGGTGGTCCGCCGGGTGATCGAGCTGCACGGCGGCGACGAGGGTGCCGCGGAGGACCTCGCCGAGGGCGTGACGATCACCGGTCGCCGCAGCCGCCCGCCGAAGGTCGCCGCCGCCGGCGACTCCGGGGTGGTCGTCCAGGGCACCGGCGACGTGTGGGTCAAGCTCGCCAAGTGCTGCACGCCGGTCCCGCCCGACCCGATCCTGGGCTTCGTGACCAAGGGCGGGGGAGTCTCGGTGCACCGGCGCGACTGCACCAACGCCGCGAGCCTGCAGTCCCAGCCCGAGCGGCTGATCGAGGTGGACTGGGCGCCGAACGCGCACTCGACGTTCCTGGTCAACATCCAGGTCGAGGCGCTGGACCGGGCCCGGCTGCTCTCCGACATCACCATGGCGCTGGCGGACACCCACGTGAACATCCTCAGCGCCACGCTGCAGACCACCCGCGACCGGGTCTCCAAGAGCCGGTTCACCTTCGAGATGGCCGACGCCACGCACCTGGACAGCGTGCTGCGCGCCGTACGCGGCGTGCCCGGCGTCTTCGACGCCTACCGGGTCACCCAGTAGCCGGACACGACAGCGGCTCCGCACCTCGGTGCGGGGCCGCTGCATCTCTGCGGCGGGAAGGCCCCGGCTCAGCCGGAGAACTCCTCGGCGGCCCGGCGGGCCATCTCCAGGAAGGCCTGCCGGGAGGCGAGGTTCTCCTCGCAGGCTCGCGGACCTTCTTGTCCTGGCCGGCGGCCCGGGCCTTCGCCAGCTGGGCCTGCAGGTCGTCGATCGCCGCCTGCGAGCTTGCCGACCATGTCGTCGGCACGGGCCGACTTCTCCGGGTCGGTGCGGCGCCACTGGTCGTCCTCGGCGCCGCGGATCGTCTGCTCGATCACGCGCATCCGGCCCTCGAGCTCCTTGATCCGGTCCCGCGGGACCTTGCCCGCGGCGTCCCAGCGCTCGGCGAGGTCGCGGAAGGCGGCCTTGGCGGCCTCCAGGTCGGTGATCGGGAGCAGGGCCTCGGCCTCGACCAGCAGGGCCTCCTTGACCTCGGCGTTGCTGGCGAACTCGGCGTCCATCGCCGCGTTGGCCGCGTCGCGGTTGCCGAAGAACGTGTCCTGGGCGCCGCGGAACCGGCGCCAGAGCTTCTCGTCGACCTCGCGCGGCGCGGGGCCGGCGGCCTTCCACTCCCGCATCAGGTCGCGGAACCGGCCCGAGGTCGGACCCCAGTCGGTCGAGTCGGCGAGCGACTCGGCCTCCTTGGCCAGCCGCTCCTTGACCGCCTTGGCGGCGTCGCGCTTCTCGTGCTGCTCGGCGAAGTGGCTCTTGCGGCGACGGGTGTAGGTGGTGCGGGCCGAGGAGAACCGGCGCCACAGCGTGTCGTCGGTCGACTTGTCCAGACGGGGGAGCGCCTTCCACTCCTCGAGCAGGTCGCGGAGCCGGTTGGCGCCGTTGCGCCAGTCGTCGCCGGCGGCGAGCTTCTCGGCCTCGGCGACCAGCTCCTCCTTGCGCGCCTTCGACTCCGCGGTGCGCTGGGCCTTCTCGGCCTTGCGTGCCTCCCGCTGGGTGGCGATCACCGGCCCGAGGGCGTCCAGCTTGGCCAGCAGGGAGTCCAGGTCGCCGACCGCGTTGGCCTCGGTGACCTGGGCCCGCACGGTCTTGACCGCGCGTGGTGGCCTCCTCCGGGCGTCACCTTGCCCGCGGCGACGCGCTGGACCAGCAGGCCGACCTCGAACTCCAGGGCCGCGAAGCGTTCGGTGAAGAACGTCAACGCCTCCTCGGGGGTGCCGGCGGGGTAGGACCCGACGGCACGCTCACCCGTGCTGGTCTTGACGTAGACGGTGCCGTCCTCGGCCACCCGGCCCCACTCGGACTGCTTCTGCGCGCTCATAGCGGCCCATGCTAGTCAATGAACCGGCGCTGCTCGGTAGGCTGCTGACCGACAACCCCTCCCGAGTCGATCGAAGGTCCATCACCGTGTTCATCGCCGGCTTCCCCGCGGGCCCCTGGGGAACCAACTGCTACGTCGTCTCGACCGGTCCCGGCAACGAGTGCGTCGTCGTCGATCCGGGCAAGGACGCCGCCTCCGGGGTCGACCAGGTCGTCCGCGAGAACCGGCTCAAGCCGGTCGCGGTCCTGGTGACCCACGGGCACATCGACCACATGTGGTGCGTCGCCCCGGTGGCCGGCAGCTACGAGGCCACCGCCTGGATCCACCCCCGGGACCGGCACCTGCTCACCGATCCGATGGCGGGCATGTCGCGGGAGAGCACGCCAGATGCTGCTGGGCGGCTCCTACGAGTGGGCCGAGCCCGACGACGTGCGCGAGCTCTCCGACGAGCAGACGCTGGAGATCGCGGGCCTCTCGTTCGTGGTCGACCACACGCCGGGCCACACCGAGGGCTCGGTCACCTTCCGCACGCCGTACGGCGAGTCGGCCGGCAGCGCGGACGTCTCGGAGGTGATGTTCTCCGGCGACCTGCTCTTCGCCGGCTCCATCGGCCGCACCGACCTGCCCGGCGGCGACCACCCCACGATGCTGCGCAGCCTGACCTCCAAGGTGCTGCCGCTGGCCGACGACGTCGTGGTGCTGCCCGGGCACGGCGAGCAGACCTCGATCGGGCGGGAGCGGGCGACCAACCCCTACCTGCGCGAGCTGATCGACCAGGGCGACTCCGCCCGCGTGACCCGAGGACTCTGAGATGGCCAGGATCGCCCCGCTGAGCGGGTTCCCCGAGCTGCTGCCCGCCCAGCGGTGGTCGAGCGCGACGTGATCGCGTCCCTGTCGAGCACCTTCGAGCTGCACGGCTTCGCCAACATCGAGACCCGCGTCGTGGAGCCGCTGGACCGGCTGGCCAAGGGGGCGAGATCGACAAGGAGATCTACGTCCTGCGCCGGCTGCAGGCCGACGACAGCGCCGACGACACCGGCCTGGGCATGCACTTCGACCTCACCGTGCCGTTCGCCCGCTACGTGCTCGAGCACGCCGGCCACCTGCGAGTTCCCGTTCCGCCGCTACCAGATCCAGCCGGCCTGGCGTGGCGAGCGCCCGCAGGAGGGCCGGTACCGGCAGTTCACCCAGGCCGACGTCGACATCGTCGGGCGCGACACGCTGGCGTTCCACCACGACGTCGAGGTGATGACCGTGATGGTCGACGCCCTCGACCGGCTGCCCATCCCGCCGGTGGCGTTCCAGTTCAACAACCGCAAGCTGATCCAGGGCTTCTACCGCGGCCTCGGGCATCGGCGACGTGACCGCCGCGATCAAGGTGATCGACAAGCTCGACAAGCTGCCGCGCCGAGCAGGTGGCGCGGCTGCTGGTCGAGCAGGCCGGAGCGACGGCCGAGCAGGCCGAGCGGTGCCTGGAGCTGGCCGACGATCCGGGTCGCCCGACACCTCCTTCGTGGAGCGGGTCCGCGCGCTGGGCGTCAGCGACGACGCTGCTCGACGAGGGCCTGGCCGAGCTCGGCCGCCGTGATCGAGGGCTGCGCGGCGGTCGAGGCCCCGTCGGTGAGCGTCGAGGCGAACCTGCGCATCGCCCGTGGCCTCGACTACTACACCGGCACCGTCGTGGAGATCTTCATGGAGGGCTACGAGCGCCTCAAGTCGGTCTGCTGCGGCGGTCGGTACGACGCGCTGGCCACCGACGGCAAGACCACCTACCCGGGCGTCGGCGTCTCGTTCGGCGTCTCCCGCAGCCTGCTGCCGCTGCTGGCCGACGGCGTGCTCGCCGGTCCCGCCCGGTGCCCAGCGCGGTGCTCGTGGCCGTGGTCGACGAGGAGAGCCGCGCGCGGTCCACCGACGTGGCCGCCGCCCTGCGTCGTCGCGGCGTCGCCGTGCGAGGTGGCGCCCAGCGCCAGCAAGTTCGGCAAGCAGATCCGGTTCGCCGAGCGCCGCGGCATCCCCTGCGTCTGGTTCCCCGGCGACGACGGCGCCGACACCAGGTCAAGGACATCCGGTCCGGGGAGCAGGTCGCGGCCGATCCGGCGACCTGGACCCCACCCGCCGAGGACCTGCGACCGCAGGTGCTGACCCCGACCGCCACCCCCAGCCCACCGTCACCACCACCGAGGAGAACACACCGTGATCCGCACCCATGACGCCGGCACCCTGCGCGCCGAGCACGTCGGCCAGACCGTCACGCTCGCCGGGTGGGTGGCGCGGCGCCGCGATCACGGCGGCGTCGCCTTCATCGACCTGCGCGACGCCAGCGGCGTCGTCCAGGTCGTCGTCCGCGACGAGGCGGTGGCCCACAGCCTGCGCAACGAGTACTGCCTCAAGGTCACCGGCGAGGTCGGCGCCCGTCCCGAGGGCAACGACAACCCGGCGATCCCCACCGGCGAGATCGAGGTCGTCGCCGCCGACGTCGAGGTGCTCAGCGACCGCGGCGCCGCTGCCGTTCCCGATCGACGACGCCGCTCGCACAAGGGCGGCGACGTCGGCGAGGAGGCGCGGCTCAAGCACCGCTACCTCGACCTGCGCCGCTCCGGCCCCGCCGCCGCGCATCCGGCTGCGCAGCAGGCTCAACCGGGCGGCCCGCACGGTGCTCGACGAGCACGGCTTCGTCGAGGTCGAGACGCCCGACGCTGACCCGCTCCACCCCCGAGGGCGCCCGCGACTTCGTGGTGCCGGCCCGGCTGCAGCCCGGCAGCTGGTACGCCCTGCCGCAGAGCCCGCAGCTGTTCAAGCAGCTGCTGATGGTCGGCGGGCTGGAGCGGTACTACCAGATCGCCCGCTGCTACCGGGACGAGGACTTCCGCGCCGACCGCCAGCCCGAGTTCACCCAGCTCGACATCGAGATGAGCTTCGTCGACCAGGACGACGTCATCGCGCTGATGGAGGACGTGCTGCGAGGCGATGTGGGCCGATGCGGCGCACGAGATCCCGCGCCGATCCCGCGGATGACCTACGCCGAGGCGATGCGCCGCTACGGCTCCGACAAGCCCGACCTGCGCATCGGCCTGGAGCTCGTCGAGTGCACCGAGTACTTCGCCGACACCACGTTCCGGGTCTTCCAGGCGCCGTACGTCGGTGCCGTCGTGATGCCCGGCGGCGCCTCGCAGCCGCGCAAGAAGCTCGACGCCTGGCAGGAGTGGGCCAAGCAGCGCGGCGCCAAGGGCCTGGCCTACGTGCTCGTCGCAGGAGGACGGCGCGCTCGACCGGCCCGGTCGCCAAGAACCTCTCCGACGACCGAGGCGGCCGGGCTGGCCGACCACGTCGGCGCGGCGCCCGGCGACTGCATCTTCTTCGCCGCCGGCGCGGCCAAGCCGAGCCGCGCCCTGCTCGGTGCCGCCCGGCTGGAGATCGGCCGCCGCGGCGGCCTGATCGACGAGTCCGACCTTCGCCTTCACCTGGGTCGTCGACGCGCCGCTGTTCGAGCCCGCCTCGGACGCGGTGGCCAGCGGCGACGTCGCCGTCGGCGCGCGGCGCCTGGACCGCGGTGCACCACGCGTTCACCAGCCCGAAGCCGGAGTACCTCGACACCTTCGACACCGACCCCGGCTCGGCGCTGGCCTACGCCTACGACATCGTCTGCAACGGCAACGAGCTCGGCGGCGGGTCGATCCGTATCCACCGCGAGGACGTGCAGAAGCGCGTCTTCGAGGTGATGGGCATCGACGAGGCCGAGGCGGAGGAGAAGTTCGGCTTCCTGCTCGAGGCGTTCAAGTACGGCGCCCCGCCGCACGGCGGCATCGCCGTCGGCTTGGACCGGATCTGCGGCGATGCTGGCCGGGACCGACTCGATCCGCGACGTGATCGCGTTCCCGAAGTCCGGCGGCGGCTACGACCCGCTCACCGCCGCGCCCGCGCCGATCACCGCGCAGCAGCGCGCCGAGGCCGGGGTCGACGCCGTGCCGGAGGAGACCGACACCGACGCCGCCGGCGCCTGAGCGCCTCGATGAGCCGCTGGAGGCCGCGGACGGCGGCCGTGGCCGCGGGGCTGCTGCTCACGGCCTGCGCCACGGCCTGCACCGGGGGTGGGGACGACCCGCGCGACGCGGGAGCGAGGGGCAGGGGAGCAGGGCGGGCCCGCGACTCGGTGGCCGACCGCCAGGGAGCGGGCGCGGCCGGTCGAGGGCGCGGTCGCCGGGGGGACCCTCACGGTCCACCTGCCGGGGGCGCCGGGACCGGTCGTCGCTCGACCCCGCCGGGCTCGGGCAGGACGAGACCCGGGCGGTCATGCAGGCCCTCACCCAGCGCTCGCTGACCCAGTACGTCCGCGGCGAGGACGGGGCCCCGGTGCTGGTGCCGGACCTGGCCACGGACCTCGGCCGGTCGAACGACGACCACACCGAGTGGCGGTTCACCCTGCGCGACGGCGCGACCTGGGAGGACGGCAGCGCGGTCACCCCCGCCCAGGTGGCCTTCGGGATCACCCGCACGCTGGACGTCAAGGCGTTCCCCCTCGGGCCCGGCGCCGACTACACCCGGCGCGTACCTGGCCGGGGGCGCCAGGAGCACTCCGGTCCCTACGCCCGGCGCAGCAGGCGAAGAAGGACGAGAACGCCAAGAAGGGCAAGGCCGGCAAGGCCGGACCGAGCCAGCCGGCTGAGCCGCATGAGCTCACCGGAGTCCGGGTCGAGGGACGCGACGTGGTGCTCACCACCACCGAGCCCTATCCCGAGATGGATCGCCTGGTCTCGCTGCCCGGGCTTCGGCCCGGTGCCGGAGGGGAAGGTGTCGGACCCGCCCGGCTACGGCCGCAAGCCCTGGGCGACCGGCCCCTACCGGGTGAAGCGGCTGGTGCCGGGCAAACGGCTGGTGCTGGTGGCCAACGGTCAGTGGCAGCCGGCCAGCGACCCGGGCTCGCCACCAGTACGCTCGACCGCTGGGTCTTCCGGTTCGACCGGTACGCAGGCCGAGGTCGACCGACTGGTGCTCGCCGGCGGCAAGCGGGCCCGGCACACGGTGGCGACGGTGAGCGGCCACGCCTACCCCGAGGCCGCCCAGGCGCTGGGCGACCGACTCGTGCCGCAGGCGGCGCCCGTGCGTCTCCACGCTGGCGCCGGACCACACCAAGATCACCGACGCTCGCGGTACGCCGCGCGCTCGCCCTCGCCTATCCCTACGAAGAGGCGTGGCTGGCGGCCGGCGAGGTCCCGGGGATCACCCGGATGCACGCGGACTCGCTGGTTCCGCCGTGGTTCCCGGGCGAGACAGGACCGGGACGCGGTGGACGCGGGTGAGGGCTCCTCGCCGCGCACCGACCCGGAGCGGGCCCGCGAGCTGCTCGCCGAGGCCGGCCACGAGCCGGGCGACTACGAGCTGACGATGCTGGTGCACGAGGACGACCCCCGGGCCGTCGCCGTGCAGGAGCGGGTCACCCGGGCGCTGCGCCGGGGCGGCTTCGCGGTACGGGTGCTGCCGGTGGCGGAGTCGCCGTACAACGTCTGGGGCGAGCCGAAGTCCGCGCTGGACAAGAAGCTGAACGTCCGCGCGGTCAGCCTGTGCGCGGACTGGCCGTCGGGCTCGGGCCTGGTGGAGCCGCTGCTGCGGGCGGGGTCGGACTACAACACCGCCCGGTTCGCCGAGGAGTCGGTGGAGCAGGAGCTCGACCGGATCGCGGCGTTGCCGCCGACGGAGCAGGACGAGGCCTGGGCGGAGCTCGACGAGCGGGTGAGCGCCGAGCAGCTGCCGTACGTCCCGACCGGGTTCCGGCGCGAGCTGCTCGCCTTCGGGCAGGGCGTCGGCAACCCGACCGGCGAGGCCGCCTCCGGCGGCGCCGAACTACCGCGACCTGCTACGTGGTCCAGTGACCTCGCGCGAGCGGGGTCGACGGCGACGCCTAGGCTGAACGACGTGGGTGACACGATCTCCGAGCCCGGACTCTTCGACGCCCCCGACCCGGGCGCCGGATCGCTGGGCGCCAACACGTACGCCTCCGCCCCGCTCGCGGTGCGGATGCGTCCGCGCACCCTGGACGAGCTCGTCGGGCAGGCCCAGCTGCGGGCGCCGGGGTCGCCGCTGCGTCGGCTCGTCGAGGGCGACCAGTCGATGTCGCTGCTGCTGTGGGGGCCGCCGGGCACGGGCAAGACCACCATCGCCGGGATCGTCAGCCAGCAGACCGACCGCCGGTTCGTCGAGGTCTCCGCCGTGGCCGCCGGGGTCAAGGAGGTCCGCGCGGCGATCGACGCCGCGCGCGCCGAGCTCTCCCGGGGTGGCCGGGAGACGGTGCTCTTCGTCGACGAGGTGCACCGGTTCACCAAGGCCCAGCAGGACGCGCTGCTGCCCGGCGTGGAGAACCGCTGGGTGACCCTGGTGGCGGCCACCACGGAGAACCCGTTCTTCTCGGTGATCTCCCCGCTGCTCTCCCGCAGCCTGCTGCTCCGGCTGGAGTCGCTGACCGACGACGACGTCGACCAGGTGATCGAGCAGGCGCTGACCGACGAGCGGGGCCTGCGCGGCCGGTTCGAGCTCACCGAGGACGCCCGGGCCCACCTGGTCCGGCTCGCCGGCGGTGACGCCCGCCGCGCGCTGACCTACCTGGAGGCGGCCGCCGGCGCGGCCGCCTCGGTGGGCGACGCGCGACCGCCCCACGATCGACCTGGAGCTGGCCGAGACCGCGGTCGACCAGGCGGCCGTGCGCTACGACCGCCAGGGCGACCAGCACTACGACGTCACCAGCGCCTTCATCAAGTCGGTGCGGGGCTCCGACGTGGACGCCGCGCTGCACTACCTGGCCCGGATGGTCGAGGCGGGGGAGGACCCTCGGTTCATCGCCCGTCGTCTGGTCATCCTGGCCAGCGAGGACGTCGGCCTCGCCGACCCGACCGCGCTGACCACGGCGGTGGCCGCCGCCCAGGCGGTCGCAGCTGATCGGGATGCCGGAGGCGCGGCTCAACCTGGCCCAGGCCACGATCGCGCTGGCCGCCGCACCCAAGTCCAACGCCGTGATCAAGGCGATCGACGCCGCCAGCGCCGACGTCCGGGCCGGGAAGATCGGGCCGGTGCCGGCCCACCTGCGCGACGCGCACTACGGGGGCGCCAAGTCCCTCGGCCACGGCGGCGGCTACAAGTACTCCCACGACGAGCCGTACGGGGTGGCCCGGCAGCAGTACGCCCCGGACGTGGTCCTCGACGCGACCTACTACCGGCCCACCAACCTGGGGGCCGAGGCCGCGGTCAAGGAGCGCTGGCAGCGGATCCGCAGCCTCATCCGGGGCGCACGCGGCGACAGGTAGGGTTCCGCTCTGTGACAGTCCCGACGACCTTGGTGCTGACCGGCGCGGCCGTGCTGGCCGTCGTGGTCCTCGCGCTCGTGCTGGCGCTGGTCCGCCTGCACCGGCAGACCAGGGCCGCGCTGGCGCGTGCCGAGGCCGACCAGGCAGCCCTCGCGCGCCCGGCTCGACGAGCTCGCGCACACCGCTCACCGGACCTCCGAGCGGCTCGAGGCCGAGTTCGTGATCACCGACGTCGGCGACCAGCCTCGAGGACGCCCGTCGAGCCCCGGAGCCCGCACGGATCGAGGGCCGGCTCTTCGCCGACCTGGTGCTGCGCGAGTCCGCGGTCAAGGCGGCCTCCTGGGCGTACGGCGTACGACGGGTCGCTCTCCGCGGAGTCCCGCAACCGGCTGCGGTTCGAGATGCGGCAGGAGACCAAGCGGGCCACCCGCCGGCGCAGGGCGGACGTCAAGGAAGCCCTGCGCCAGTACTACGCCGCGCGAGCGGGGTGATCTGGCGTGAGCCGCGGTCTGTGGTTCGTCGCCGGCGCCGGCGCCGGCCTCTACGGCGCGGCCAGGGCGCGACGCGCCCTGGACAGCCTCTCCGCCGAAGGGCTGCGCGCCCGTTGGCACGGGCTGACGCATGCCGCCCGGCTCGCCGGCGAGGAGCTCGGCCAGGCTCGCGCCGAGCGCGAGACCGAGCTGCGCGACCGCCTGGGGCTGCCCACCCCGAGCCCTCCGATCCGACTCGCGTGCTCGAGGCCCCGCGACCAGCGGGCGCGCCCGAGCTCCTCCCCACCGACGACACGAGAGACACCGCCTGATGGACACCGCCGAGATCCGCCGCCGCTTCCTCGCGCACTTCGAGAACGGATCGCGTTGGGGCGCGCACACCGCCGTCCCGTCGGCGTCGCTGCTGGCCGACGACCCCAACCTGCTCTTCGTGCCGGCCGGCATGGTGCCGTTCAAGCCGTACTTCCTCGGCCAGGAGAAGCCGCCGTACCCGCGCGCCACCAGCGTGCAGAAGTGCGTGCGCACCCCCGACATCGAGGACGTCGGCCGGACCACGCGGCACGGCACGTTCTTCGAGATGTGCGGCAACTTCTCCTTCGGCGACTACTTCAAGGAAGGCGCGATCGAGCTCGCCTGGGAGCTGGTCACCAAGCCGGTCGCCGACGGCGGCTTCGGCCTCGACGAGTCCCGGCTGTGGCCCTCGATCCTGCACGGTGACGACGAGGCGCTCGCGCTGTGGAAGAAGGTCACCGGCCTGCCCGACGACCGGATCGTCCGGCTGCGGCCGCAAGGAGAACTACTGGTCGATGGGCGTGCCCGGCCCCGGCGGTCCGTGCTCGGAGATCCTCTACGACCGCGGCCCGCAGTACGGCCCCGACGGCGAGTTCGGCACCACCAGCCGGACCGAGATGCCGGTCGAGCTCGAGGACCGCTACCTGGAGATCTGGAACCTCGTCTTCATGCAGGACGAGCTGAGCGCGGTGCGGTCCAAGGAGGACTTCGACATCGCCGGCTCCCTGCCGAACCGCAACATCGACACCGGCATGGGTCTCGAGCGGGTCGCGTTCCTCCTGCAGGGCAAGGAGAACATGTACGAGATCGACGTGATGGCGCCGGTGATCGCCCGCGCCGAGGAGCTCAGCGGTCGCACGCTACGGCGCGGACCGCGACGACGACGTCCGGTTCCGCGTGGTCGCCGACCACGTGCGCAGCTCGATGATGCTGATCGGCGACGGCGTCACCCCCGGCAACGAGGCCCGCGGCTACGTCCTGCGCCGGCTGCTGCGCCGCGCGGTGCGCTCGATGCGGCTGCTCGGCTACGAGGACCCCGCCCTGCCGGAGCTGATGCCGGTCAGCCGCGACCGGATGGGCGAGACCTACACCGACCTGCACAGCGACTGGGAGCGGATCTCCCGGGTCGCCTACGCCGAGGAGGACGCGTTCCGCAAGACCCTCCAGGCCGGCACCACGATCTTCGACCTCGCCGCCGGCCAGGTGAAGGAGAGCGGCGGCAGGGTGCTCTCCGGCCAGCAGGCGTTCTCCCTGCACGACACCTACGGCTTCCCGATCGACCTGACCCTGGAGATGGCCGCCGAGCAGGGCCTGTCGGTGGACGAGGCGGGCTTCCGCGGCCTGATGGCCGAGCAGCGCGAGCGCGCCAAGGCCGACGCCCGGGCCAAGAAGGGACAGCACGCGGACACCAGCGCCTACCGCGGCGTCCTGGACGCCCACGGACCGACCGAGTGGCTGGCCTACGAGACGCTCGAGACCGAGTCCGCGGCCGCTGGCGCTGCTGCGCGAGGGGCGCAGCGTGCCCGCCCTGGCCGCCGGCGAGGTCGGCGAGCTGGTGCTGGACCGCACCCCGTTCTACGCCGAGTCCGGCGGCCAGGCCGCTGACGCCGGCCGGATCGAGTTCGACGGCGGCGTGCTGGAGGTGCTCGACGTCCAGCGTCCGGTCCGCGGACTGGTCGTGCACCAGGTCCGGGTGCTCGAGGGCGAGCTGCCCGCCGACGCCGCGACGCTGCACGCCAAGGTCGACCCCGAGTGGCGCACCGGCGCCCGCCAGGCCCACTCCGGCACCCACGTGGTGCACGCGGCCCTGCGCGAGGTGCTCGGCCCCACGGCGCTGCAGTCCGGCTCGTACAACCGGCCCGGCTACCTGCGCCTCGACTTCGGCTGGACCTCCGCGCTCTCGCCGGACCAGGTCCGCGACATCGAGGCCGTCTCCAACCAGGCGCTGCGCGCCGACCTGCCGGTCGGCTGGCAGTACATGACGCTGGCCGAGGCCAAGGAGTGGGGCGCGATCGCGCTCTTCGGCGAGACCTACGACGACCAGAAGGTCCGGGTCGTCGAGATCGGCGGACCCTGGTCGCGCGAGCTGTGCGGCGGCACGCACGTGGAGCACTCCTCGCAGATCGGCACGGTCGTGGTCACCGGCGAGGCGTCGGTGGGCTCCGGCAACCGGCGGATCGAGGCGTTCACCGGGGTCGAGGGCTTCGCCTACCTGGCCCGTGAGCGCGACGTCGTGCACGAGCTGACCACCATGCTCAAGGCGCAGCCCGACGACGTGGTCGGCCGGGTCCGGGACATGGTCGAGCGGCTCCGGGCCACCGAGAAGGAGCTGGAGCGGGCGCGCCTGAGCCAGCTGCTCGCCGGCGGCGACGGCCTCGCGGCCGGCGCCCAGGACGTCGGGGGAGTGGCGGTCGTCGCCCACCGGGTCGACGGAGCCGGCGGCGGTGACGTGCGGACGCTCGCGACCGACGTGCGCGCCCGGCTCGCCGCCGACCGTCCCGGCGTCGTCGTCGCTCGTGGGCGTCGCCGACGGCAAGGTGGCCGTCGTGGCGGCGACCAACGACGCAGCGCGCGAGCGCGGGCTCTCGGCCAACGACCTGGTCAGGGCCGCTCGGTCCGCACGTCGGCGGCCGGGGCGGCGGCAAGCCGGACCTGGCCCAGGGCGGCGGCACCGAGGTGTCGGGCGTCGACGCGGCGGTCGCCGCGGTCGCTCCGGAGATCGCCCGGGCCGTCGGGGGTGCCTGAGGTGCGGACGGGCGTGCGGCTGGGGATCGATCCGGGGGACGCCCGGATCGGCGTCGCCCGCAGCGACCCGTCGGGCTTCCTGGCCACGCCCGGTCGAGACGGTGCCGCGGGGACGAGGCGACCTGCGCCGGATCCAGCGGATCCTCGCCGAGGAGGAGGCGGTCGAGGTGGTCGTCGGACTGCCTCGCTCGCTGTCCGGGAGCGAGGGCCCGGCGGCGGCCAAGGCACGGGAGTTCGCCCAAGCCCTGGCCCGGCGGGTCGCGCCGGTGCCGGTGCGCCTGTGCGACGAACGGTTGAGCACGGTCAGCGCGGAGTCCATGCTCCGCGATCGGGGGAGCAAGGGGAGCAAGCGCCGTGCGGTGGTCGACCAGGCCGCTGCCGTCGTCATCCTGCAGCACGCGTTGGACACGGAGCGAAGCACCGGATCCGCGCCCGGAGAGATCGTCGAGGTCAACGATGAGTGAGCACACGGACGCGGACCACCGGCAGACCGAGGGGCGCACGTACGGCGGCTCCGGCGGCGCCGGCGGAAGAAGCGCCGCCGCAGCCCGGGGGCTGCCTGGTCGCGCTGGTCGCTCGTCGCCGCGCTGGCCGCCGGGCTCTTCGTGGGCGCGCAGAAGGGGATCGAGTTCGTCTCCGACCAGTTCGGCTCGGTCGAGGACTACCCGGGCCCCGGCCAGGGGTCGGTGATGTTCGAGGTCAGCCCGGGCGACGTGGCGGCCCAGATCGGCCGCAACCTCAAGGACGCCGGGGTGGTCGCCTCGGTGCAGGCCTTCATCGACGCGGCCGCGGCCAACCCGGACTCCTCCCGGATCCAGCCCGGCTCCTACGAGCTGCAGGAGGAGATGCGGGCCGTCGACGCGCTGGACATCCTGCTGGACCCCTCGAACCAGGTGAAGAACACCGTGACCATCCCCGAGGGGCTGCGGGTCACCGACATCGTCGACGTGCTGGTCGAGGAGACCGACTTCAACCGCAAGCGCTACGAGAAGGCGCTGGCCGACCCGGCGGCGCTCGGGCTGCCGGACTACGCCGGCGGCAACGCCGAGGGGTACCTGTTCCCGGCGACCTACGAGATCGGTCCGAAGGACAAGCCGAAGGACATCCTGGCCGCGATGGTGCGCCGCTGGCGCCAGGCCGCCGACGAGGTGGGGCTGGAGGAGCGCGCGGCCGCGCTCGGCAAGACGCCGGCGGAGGTCATGATCATCGCCTCACTGGTCGAGGCCGAGGGCCGGGGCGACGACATGCCCAAGGTCGCCCGGGTGATCTACAACCGGCTCGACGGTCCGGGCGACAAGGGCGGCACCAACGGGCTGCTCCAGATCGACGCCTCGAACGCCTACGGCATCGGCAAGTCCGGCACCACGGCGCTCAGCACCGAGGAGCTTGCGGTCGACACCCCGTACAACACCCGGCTCTACCCCGGGCTGCCGCCGACCCCGGTCGAGGCCCCGGGCGACGACGCGATCGCCGCGGCGGTCGAGCCGGCCGAGGGACCCTGGTACTACTACGTCACCGTGGACCTGGCGACGGGGGAGACCAAGTTCGCCGAGTCCTACGACGAGTTCCTCGCGTTCAAGCAGGAGTACCTGACCTACTGCGAGACCTCGGACGCGTGCTGAGGCGATGAGCGCGCGCTCCTCGTCGTCCATGCCGGGCACACGGTCCCCGCGCAGGTGCGCGGTCCTCGGGGACCCGGTGGCGCACTCGCTCTCCCCGGTGCTGCACCGCGCCGGGTACGCCGAGCTCGGCCTGGACTGGAGCTACGAGGCGCGCCGCGTCCCCGCCGGCGGGCTCGCCGGGTTCGTGGACGGCCTGGACGCGACGTGGCGAGGCCTCTCGGTGACCATGCCGCTCAAGCACGAGGCGCACGCTCGGGCCGACCGGCTGACCGAGGTGGCACGGACCGCCGGGGTGGTCAACACCCTGGTCCTGGCCGACGACGGGGCGGTCCTCGGGGACAACACCGACCTGCCCGGTGCCGTCGCGGCGGTGCGGGAGCGGACGGACGCCGCGCTGCACCACGCCGTGGTCCTGGGTGGCGGCGCGACGGCGACCTCGGTCGGCCTGGCCCTGGTGGGGCTGGGCGTGACCTCGGTCGACCTGTGGGTGCGCACCCCGGAGCGGGCTTCCGGCACCGCGGCGGCGCTGCGGGCGCACCCGGCGGCGCCCCGGGTCCGGGTGCTGCCGCTCACGCCGGACCAGTCGGACGCCGTCGAGCAGGGGACGGCCGAGCAGGGCAGCGCCGACATCGTCGTCTCCACCGTGCCCGCCGCCGCCCAGACCCCGGAGCTGGTCGAGCGCCTGGCCGACGTGGGCTGCCTCTTCGACGTCGTCTACGACCCGTGGCCGACCCCGCTCGCCGCAGCCGCCCGCGGCGTGGTGGTCTCCGGGCTCGACCTGCTGGTGCACCAGGCGGCGCTGCAGTTCGCCCTGTTCACCGGGGAGACGGCGCCGCTGGCGCGGATGCGTGCGGCCGGGGAGCGGGCGCTGGTGGAGCGGCAGCGCGCGGGGGCGGACACGTGATCGAGGCGGCGGGCCTGGGGCTGCTGGTCTCGGGCGTGGGCGGCCTGCTGGTCCCGCCCCTGATCGCGCCGCATCCCCGAGCCCGTCGACGAGCCGGCGGAGGAGGGCGACCTGTCCGAGGAGCGCCCGCCGGCCGAGCAGGCGGAGGTCAAGGCGGAGGTCCAGGCGGAGGTCCAGGCGGAGGTCCCGACGGCGCCCGAGGTCAAGGCGGAGGTCAAGGTGCCCTACGCCGAGATCGCCGCGGCGCCCGGGCTGCGCTGGCGCACCGCCGCCGCCTCCGGGCTCGTCGGTGCCGTGCTCGGCGCCACCCTGGGCTGGGACTGGTCCCTGCTCTTCCTGCTCCCGCTGGTGCCGGTCCTGGTCGCGCTCTCGGTGGTCGACTGGCGCACCCGGCTGCTGCCGACCTGGCTGGTCTCGCGGACCTACGTGGCGCTGCTGGTCGGGCTGGTCCTGACCGCGCTGCTGGCCCGGGACCCGGGCGGGCTGGTCGGCGCCGGGTGGGGCTGGCTGGTCGCCGGTGCGTCGTACTTCGTGCTGTGGTTCATCTACCCGCGCGGGCTCGGCTACGGCGACGTCCGGCTCTCCGGGGTGCTGGGCCTGGCGCTGGGGCACCTGGGCTGGGCCGAGCTGCTCACCGGGCTCTACAGCGGCTTCCTGCTCGGCGGCGTGGGGGGCGGGCTGCTCGCCCTGGTCGGCGTCGCGGACCGCAAGGGCGTGCCGTTCGGACCGTTCATGGTGCTCGGTGCGCTGGTCGGGCGTGGTGGTCGGCCCGGAGGTCGCCGCGCGTCTCGTCGGGGGCGGAGCCTGATCGGTCGTCGACCCCCTCGTGAAAGACTGCCGCCATGCTGCGATGGCTCACTGCGGGCGAGTCCCACGGACCCTCCCTGGTCGCGATCCTCGAGGGCCTTCCCGCCCACGTCCAGGTGACGACCGACGAGATCTCCGACGCCTTGGCCCGGCGACGACTCGGCTACGGCCGCGGCGCCCGGATGAAGTTCGAGCAGGACGAGGTCGCGCCTCCTCGGCGGCGTCCGGCACGGCGAGACCCAGGGCGGCCCGGTCGCCATCGAGGTCGGGCAACAGCGAGTGGCCCAAGTGGGAGAAGGTCATGTCCGCCGACCCGGTCGACGTCGACGAGCTGGCGACCATGGCCCGCAACGCGCCGCTGACCCGGCCGCGGCCCGGCCACGCCGACCTGGTCGGCATGCAGAAGTACGACTTCGACGAGGCCCGGCCGATCCTGGAGCGGGCCTCCGCCCGGGAGACCGCGGCCCGGGTGGCGCTGGGCGCGGTGGCGACCAACTTCCTCGAGCAGGCGCGTCGGCGCCGAGGTGGTCTCGCACGTCGTCGAGCTCGGCGGCGTGGCCGGCCCCGGCCGGCGCTGGTCCCGCAGCGCCGACGACGTGGCCCGGCTCGACGAGGACCCGGTGCGCTGCCTCGACCCCGAGGCCTCCGCGGCGATGGTCGCCGCGATCGACCAGGCCCACAAGGACGGCGACACCCTCGGCGGCGTCGTCGAGGTGGTGGTGCACGGGCTGCCGCCGGGCCTCGGCTCGCACGTGCACTGGGACCGGCGGCTCGACGCGCGGCTGGCCGGTGCGCTGATGGGCATCCAGGCGATCAAGGGCGTCGAGGTCGGCGACGGGTTCGAGCTGGCCGCGACCCCGGGCTCGCTGGCCCACGACGAGATCGTCGCCGGCCGCCGACGGGCTCCGGCGTACCTCCGGCCGCTCCGGCGGCACCGAGGGCGGCATGTCGCACCGGGGAGGTGCTCCGGGTCCGGGCCGCGATGAAGCCGATCGCCACCGTCCCGCGGGCGCTGCGCACCGTCGACGTCGCCACCGGCGAGGAGGCGGTGGCCCACCACCAGCGCTCCGACGTCTGCGCGGTGCCGGCGGCCGGCATCGTCGCCGAGGCGATGGTGGCCCTGGTGCTCGCCGACGCGGTGCTGGAGAAGTTCGGCGGCGACTCGGTCGGCCGAGACCCGCCGCAACGTGGAGAGCTACCTGTCCACGCTGAGGTTCCGGTGAGCGGAGCCCGGCACCACCGGGCCCCGCGTCGTCCTGGTCGGCCCGATGGGCGCCGGCAAGACCACGGTCGCCGGCGCTGCTCGCGCAGGCCTGGGACGTCGAGTTCCGCGACACCGACGACGACGTCGAGGCCGTCGACGGGCGGAGCATCTCCGACATCTTCGTCGACGACGGGCGAGGAGCACTTCCGCGAGCTCGAGCGGGCGGCCGTGGAGCGGGCCCTGCGCGACCACCCGGGCGTGCTCGCGCTCGGCGGCGGCGCGGTGCTCGACCCCGGCACCCGCGAGCGCGCTGCGCCGGCCACCGGGTGGTCTTCCTGCGCGTCGGCCTCTCCGACGCGGTCAAGCGGGTCGGGCCTCGGCATCGGCCGGCCGCTGCTGCTGGGCAACGTCCGCGCCCAGATCAAGGCCCTGCTCGACGAGCGGCCCCCGTCTACGAGCGGTCGCCGACCGTGACCGTCGACACCGACGGGCGCACGCCCGAGGAGGTCGCCGAGGAGATCCTGGAGGCTCTCGCATGACCGCCACCCCCGACGAGACCGTCCTGCACGTCGGCGGCGCCTCGCCGTACGACGTGGTCGTGGGCACACGACCTGGCCGGCCGGCTGCCGGCAGGTCCTCGGCGACCAGGTCCAGCGGGTCGCGCTGCTCTACGCCGGCCAGCTCGGCGCCCTGGCCCAGCCGGTGGCCGACGCGCTGGCGCCGCACTACGACGTCCTGGCGCTCGGTCTCCCCGACGGCGAGGCGACCAAGACGATCGAGGTCGCCGCCGACTGCTGGGAGGCGCTCGGCGAGGCCGGCTTCACCCGCTCCGACGCGGTGGTGACGCTGGGCGGCGGCGCCACCACCGACCTCGGCGGCTTCGTGGCCGCCACCTGGCTGCGCGGCGTCCGGGTCGTGCACGTGCCGACCACCGTGCTCGGCATGGTCGACGCCGCGGTGGGCGGCAAGACCGGGCATCAACACCGGTGCCGGCAAGAACCTGGTCGGCGCCTTCCACGAGCCCGCCGGGGTGCTGTGCGACCTGCGCCTGCTGGAGACGCTGCCGCGCGAGGAGCTGGTCGCCGGCCTCGGTGAGGTGGTCAAGTGCGGCTTCATCGCCGACCCGCGCATCCTCGACCTGGTCGAGCAGAGCGACCCGGACGCGCTGGTCCCCGGCTCCCCGGTGCTGCGCGAGCTGGTCGAGCGCGCCATCCGGGTCAAGATCGACGTCGTCGTCGACGACCTGAAGGAGACCGGCGGCAGCGGCGGGACACCCCGGGCGCGAGGCGCTCAACTACGGGCACACGCTGGCGCACGCGATCGAGCGGGCCTCGCGGTACTCGGTCCGGCACGGCGAGGCGGTGGCGATCGGCTTCGTCTTCGTCGCCGAGGTGGCCAGGCTGGCCGGGATCCTGCCCGCTGCCGTGGTCGACCGGCACCGCGAGGTGCTGACCCGCGTGGGCCTGCCCGTCACCTGGTCGGGGGCCGAGTTCGCCGAGCTGCGCGCAGCGATGGCGGTGGACAAGAAGTCCCGCGGCTCCCAGCTGCGTTTCGTGGTGCTGGAGGACGTGGCACGTCCTCGGGTGCTGGCCGGCCCCGACGAGCAGCACCTCGGGCGGCGTACCGGCTGATCACGGGCACTGCGCCGTGACCGAGGCGCGGGAGCCCCGGCCGGTGCTCGTGCTCAACGGCCCCAACCTGGGCCGCCTGGGGCGACGGCAGCCGGAGATCTACGGCACGACGACCTACCCGGAGCTCGGCGAGCTCTGCGTCTCCTGGGGCGCCGAGCTGGGCCTGCAGGTCGAGGTGCGCCAGACCAACCACGAGGGCGACGCTCCTCGACTGGCTCAACGAGGCCGCCGACGACCGGGTGCCCGTCGTGCTCAACGCCGCGGCGTGGACCCACTACTCGCTGGCGCTCTACGACGCCTGCGCCCAGCTCGAGGCGCCGCTGGTGGAGGTGCACATCTCCGACCCGCGCAACCGGCCCGAGACGTTCCGGCACACCTCGTACGTGGAGCCGCACGCGGTCGCCACCGTGGCCGGCCGTGGTGTCGAGGGCTACCGGGACGCCCTGGCCTGGCTCGCCGCGCACCTCTGAGCACTCGCACGGGCGCCGGGGCGGTCCACCGCCAGGCACTTTTCCGGCTGCCGGGGGTCGGACGATAGACTCAGCGGCTGTCCCTTCTCCCACGACAAAGGCTGGCACTCGCGCATGGCAACGACGAACGACCTCAAGAACGGCATGGTTCTCAACCTCGACGGACAGCTGTGGTCCGTCGTCGAGTTCCAGCACGTCAAGCCCGGCAAGGGCCCGGCGTTCGTGCGGACGAAGCTGAAGAACGTCGAGTCCGGCAAGAGCGTCGACAAGACCTTCAACGCGGGCACCAAGGTGGAGACCGCCAACGTCGACAAGCGCACGATGCAGTACCTCTACAACGACGGCACCTCCTACGTCTTCATGGACACCCAGTCCTACGAGCAGCTCGAGGTCCCGCCGGAGATCGTCGGCGACGCCAAGAACTTCATGCTGGAGAACCAGGACGCCATCGTCGCCACCAACGACGGCCGCGTCCTCTACATCGAGCTGCCCGCCTCGGTCGAGCTGCTGATCGCCGAGACCGAGCCCGGCCTGCAGGGCGACCGCTCCACCGGTGGCACCAAGCCGGCCACCCTGGAGACCGGTCACGTCATCCAGGTGCCCCTGTTCATCACCTCCGGCGAGAAGGTCAAGGTCGACACGCGCGACTCGTCCTACCTCGGCCGGGTCAAGAGCTGATCGCGATCCGGAGCACGAGGACACCCTGATGTCGGCACGCAGCAAGGCGCGCAAGCGGGCGCTGGACGTCCTGTACGCCTCCGAGATGCGCTCGGAGTCCCCGGTCGTCGCGCTCGACCGCGCGATCGAGCAGGGCGAGGGGCCCACCAACGACTACACCTCGGTGCTGGTCCGCGGGGTCTGGGAGAAGCGCGAGCGGATCGACGAGGTGCTCCGGCGTACGCCGAGGGGTGGACGCTCGAGCGGATGCCCGCGGTGGACCGCAACGTCCTGCGCCTCGGGGTCTACGAGCTCCTCTTCGTCGACGACGTGCCGGACCCGGTCGCGGTCAGCGAGGCGATGGCCCTGGTGCGCGACCTGTCGACCGACGACTCGCCGAGCTTCGTCAACGGCGTGCTGGGCAACATCGTCCGGCACAAGGACGCGCTGGACTGACCGTCCTGAGTGATCCTGACGGACGCCCCCCGCACGTGCGTGCGGGGGGCGTCTGCCTGTCAGGTGCCGGGGCCCGGGTGCCGCGGCTACGTCGCCGCGACGGTCGGACTCGTCAGGGCTGTGCCGTCTGGTTCGACGGCCAGACGCCGCGCAGGTAGGTGTCGTCGGCGGGCCGACCCCACCGGCCGACGGTGACGTCCTTCTCCCAGGCCTTGACCTCGGGGATCCGGGTGACCGACTCGAAGTGGTACATCTGGCAGGCAGCCGTCCAGACGATGCGGTAGCCGGCGTGCCGCACCTTGTAGGACAGGTCGACGTCGTTGAAGTTGCCCGGGAGCAGCTCGGTGAAGCCGCCCACCTCGAAGTAGACGTCGCGACGCATGGCGGCGCAGGCGCCGGTCACCCCGCTGACCTCTCGGTCGATGGCCAGCGCGTTGAAGGGCCCGTGCGAGGTGCGCGGGTACCCGATGAAGGCGTGGTGGTAGTTGCCGCCCTCGTACATGTGCCCGGCGTGCTGCACCGTCGAGTTGGTGAAGTAGAGGCGCCCTCCGGTCAGACCGACGCCCGGCTCGTCCAGGGGACCGACGAGGGCCTCGAGCCAGCCCTCGGAGCAGACCTCGACGTCGTCGTTGAGCAGGACGATCCGGTCGCCCGTGGCGTGCGACGATGCCCAGGTTGCATCTTCCGGCTGAAGTTGAACGACTCGGTGAACGGCACCAGCACCAGGCGGTCGCCGGCGATCTCTCGCAGCTCGTCCAGCACCTCGGTCGGGGTGGCGGTGTCGTAGACGACGACGATCTCGAGGTCGCGGTGCTGGGTGGTGGCCGAGCACCGAGCGCACGGCCTCGACGACGTAGGACGCGCTGCCGCCCCAGACCAGTCCGCGGCTTGCCCAGCGTCGGGATGATGAGGCTGACCCGCAGGTCGGGGTCGAGGCGGCGCTCGAGGCGGTAGGTGCCGGGGACCGGGCCGATCGTCGACGGTCGGCCTTCAGTCCCGAGCCGGTCCAGGTGGTCCTGGACGGCCCGCCGACCGGCGATCCAGGCGTACGGCTTGGCGTTCGCGTCGCCAGCGGCCGAGCCGGGGACCACCCGCCAGTGGTAGAGGATCTCGTGGGATGTGCACGATCGCGCCGGGCCTGCTCGGTCACCCGCAGCGCCAGGTCGTGGTCCTGCGAGCCGTCGAACCCGTCGCGGAAGCCGCCCGACCTCGGCGCACGAGGTCGGTGCGGATCACCGAGAGGTGGCAGGTGTACATCTGGCCGCGCAGCCGCTCGGGTGACCAGTCGGCTTGCGGAACGCGTCGTAGTGCCGGCCGCCGGCGTCGACCTTGTCCTCGTCGGAGTACAGGTAGTCGACGTCGTCGTGCTGCGGCGATCATCGTCGCGTTGCGCGCAGCGCGTCCGGGGTCAGCAGGTCGTCGTGGTCGAGCAGGACGATGAACTCGCCGACGGCGCCTCGATGGCGTCGTTGGACGCCGCGACGATGCGACCGTTCGGTCTCGCGGGCGATCACGCGTGATGCGCTCGTCGCGCTGCCGCGTGCGCGTCGAGCAGGGCCAGGACCGCCGGCGTCGGGGAGCAGTCGTCGACCAGGATCCACTCCCAGTCGTCGAGCTCCTGGGCCAGCACCGACTCGATCGTCTGTTCGCAGCACGTCGAGCGGCGGGTCGTAGACGGGGGTGACGATCGAGAACAGCGGGCATGCCGCGCTCAGAGCTTGGGGTTCTTGGAGGAGCGGGTCAGGGCGGTGCCGATGCGCCACGCGCGCGACGCCTTGACCGCCGCCAGCTTGCGCTCGGCGCTCACCGCGCGCTTGCGCTGGGTGGCGAGGCGGTCCAGGAGGGCGTCGGCGCGCTTGCGCTGCCTGGCCCGGCGCAGCTCGAGCTTGGCGTTCAGGGACCGCAGCTGGGCGCTCTCGGCCTCCAGCCCGATGATGTGGTCCCGGCTGGTGAGGAGGTCGTGCTGGGCGGACCGGAGCGAGGCCTCGAGGTTCTCGATGTGCTGGATGGTCTCGGGTCGGTCGACCGCCGTCGCGGCGGGGTCGGCGAGCTTGTCGTGCAGCTGGGAGACCTCGCGGTGCATCTCCAGCAGCGCCTGGCGCTTCTCGCGGAGCTCGGTGGCCAGCGGGACGAGGTGCGACTCGTAGCGGTGGACGATGTCACGGGGCTGCAGGTCGGAGCGCTCGAACAGCACCGCCCAGGTGGTGAGGAAGTCGAGGTTGACGTCGGTGCGCCGGAAGAAGCCCCGCTCGGCGAAGGTCGCGGTCCAGTCGCTGGTCGGGTGCACGTTGATGTGCGTCGGCTCGGCGTGGTCGGCGGGGGAGGAGGAGAAGAGGATGCGGTCGGTGGCCGCGCACATGGCGTCGATGGTCGCCTGCGCGGATCGCGGATCCATGTGCTCGACGACCTCGATGCACGAGATCAGGTCGTAGCGACCCGAGATCGGCTTGGTGCCGGACTGGACCTCGAGCCGGGGCCGGACGTCGGGGTGGGCGTTGGCGATGGCGTCTCGGAGATGTCGAGGCCGCGCGAGTCGACCCCCTTCTCGGCCAGCGCCTGCACCAGCAGTCCTTGGCGCAGCCGACGTCCAAGGTGGTCTTGGGGTTGGCGATCGCGACGATGCGCTCGGCGACGGCTCGGTTGAAGCCCCGCCAGTGCTCGCTCTCCCAGGAGTAGTCGCCCTCTCCCCCGAGGTGGGCCGCGGTGTAGTAGGGTCGCCGCAGTCCTCCGACGTGGTCCCGTCGGTGACCGGCGCTCTGTCCTGCAACGACATCAATAAACGTCCCTACGTCCATCGACCCCCAGCGCCGAGCCACGTCCCGATCGCTGCCAGTGTGCGAGCGGCACCTTACCCCATCCGACGTGGGGCGATCCTGGCTGCTCGAGGACGCCGCGTGGCGCCTTCAGCCCGCGTCGCGCACGTGATCCGTGGACCGCGAGGGCCAGCGCCGAGCTGACCAGGAAGTCCTTGACCTGCGAGGCGGAGATCTCCGCGGTGGCCGGGGTGCCGGGGGCCAGCTCGCGGACCAGGATGCCCGACGCGTGCCAGCTGCAGCGCCCCGAGGGCGCTGGCGTAGAGCACGTTGGCCAGCACGTGCGGGTCGCTGACGGAGAACTCCCCGCTCTCGCAGCCCTGGTCCAGCACGGCGGTCAGCACCACCAGGCAGCCGGAGATGGCGCGGCCGAGCTTGACCGCCGTCTCCTCGCTCACCTCGTCGAGCAGCTCGGGGCCGGTCCGGCCCATCAGGGACTGGGCGCAGTCGACGAAGGCCGGGTGCCCGATGCCGTAGTCCGCGAACGTGCTCACCAGGGCGACCAGCCGGTCCGTGCACGACGCGGTCGGATCGTCGGCGGCGTCCAGCAGGCCGCGCAGCTCGTCCAGGTAGCCGACGAGGGTGAGGGCGAAGAGCTCCTCCTTGCCGCTGAAGTGCCGGTAGACGATGGCCCGGTTGATGCCGACGGCGCGGGCGATGTCCTCGATCTGGGCGTCGCGCACGCCACGCTCGTCGAAGAGCGCGCGGGTCGCGGCCAGGATCTCCTGCGTCCGCACCCGGCGCCGGGCAGCCGCGGCGCCGCGCCGGGTCGGCTGCGACAGGCTTGCCGTCTGCTCCATGGCCGTCAGTGTAGGCCAGGTGCAACTCCGTGTGACACGCGTGTGAGGGCAACCAGATGGGCGCTGGCGCCGGCTCAGGAAGGCGGGAGCAGGTCGCGGACCGTCTCCAGCGTGTCGGCCTCCTCGCGGCCCCTTGTCGTCGCGGTAGCGCACGCACCCGGGCGAACCGGAGCGCGACTCCGCCGGGGTAGCGGGCCGGAGCGCTGCACGCCGTCGAAGGCGACCTCCACCACCTGCTCCGGGCGCAGCGACACGACGTACGAGGAGCCGTCGACCGGGGAGGTGGCCAGCTCGGTGAACCGCTCGGTCTGCCAGGCGAGCATCTCGTCGGTCATGCCCTTGAAGGTCTTGCCCAGCAGGACCAGGGAGTCCCCGTCGCGCGGCGGCCAGGTGGATGTTGGAGAGCCAGCCCTTGCGCCGGCCCGAGCCCCGCTCGACGGCGACCACGACGAGGTCGAGGGTGTGCACGGGCTTCACCTTGACCCACGAGGCGCCGCGCCGACCTGCGGCGTAGGTGGCCTCCGGGTCCTTGACCACCACCCCCTCGTGCCCGGCCTGGAGTGCCGCGGCGAGGAAGGCGGCGGCCTCCTCCTCGGAGTCGGTGACCAGGCGGGGCGCCAGGTGCCGCTCGGGCAGCGAGGTCGGCGAGCACCTGCCAGCGCCGGGCGGCGGGGGAGTCGAGCAGGTCGTGGCCGTCGGCGTGCAGGACGTCGAAGAAGTACGGCGTCACCCGCAGGTCGCCGCCGGCCGTCGCGACCCGGGAGGCGGTCTCCTGGAAGGCCCGTGGCCGACCGTCGCGGACCCAGCAGCAGCGCCTCGCCGTCGAGCACCAGGTCGTCGGCGGCCAGCGACCCCGACCGCCTCGACCACCTCGGGCAGCCGGGCGGTGATCTCGTCCAGCGACCGGGTCCAGATCCGTACGTCGTCACGCCCGCCGGTGGACCTGGATCCGGATCCCGTCCAGCTTGGTGTCGATCCCCACGGCCCGGCCGGGCGCGGCCTTGGCCATCGCCGCGGCCACCACGGGGGCGCTGGAGGCGAGCATCGGCTGGACCGGGCGTCCTACCGTCAGCCCGATCCGGGTCCAGCGCGTCGGCGCCCTCGCGCAGGGCGACGGTGGCCACCTCCACCGTGCTGCCCGAGAGCATCGCGGCCCGGCGGACCAGGGTCACCGGGATCCCGGAGGCCTGCGCGACCGCCTCCTGGAGCACCGCGTCGAGGGCGCCCTGGCGGACCTGTCCGGTGAGCACGGCCCGGAGCCACTCCTGCTCCGCGACGGTGGCCCGGCGCATCAAGGCGTCGGCGGCGGCGGCCCGGGCCGCCTGGGAGCCGGGTCCGGCCAGGCCGGAGATCTGCTCGAGCGCCTCGTGCACCTCGCCGCAGCTCCACCGACGGCTCGTCCGCCGGCGGGGGCAGGGCCGACAGGCTCCGCCATCCGAGACCGGTGCGCCGCTGGAGCAGCCGCCCCGACAGGTAGGCGGCCGCCACCTCGGTCTCGGTGTCGCGGACCTCTCCGAGCACGGCGGCCAGGATCTCCACCTTCGCCTTGCGGGAGCGGGTGGCGGCAGCCTCGCCGGAGGCGCGGACCACCCGGGCCAGGAGCACCGTCAGCCGCCGATCCGGCCGCGAACCGCGTAGAGCTCGGGGAAGAAGGTCAGGTCGAGGGCCCGGCGCAGGAAGTCGACCCCCGACGACCCGCCGGTGCCCGGCTTGTGGCCGATGGTGCGCTGCACGACCTGCAGGTGCCGGAACCGCCACTGCTGGAAGGCGTCCTCCAGGTCCACCAGCTCCTCGCAGGTCTCGTAGATCCCCCAGTGCCGCTCCGGGTCGGCGTAGACCTCGGCGAAGACGTCCACCAGGCCGGGGTGCGAGGGCCGGGGCCGGGTCCAGTCCCGGTCGAGCAGGTCGGCGGGCACCGGGAGCCCGCGCCGGGCGAGGAAGGCGATCAGCTCGTCGTAGAGCGAGGGCTCGGCGAGCAGCTCGGCGAGCGTCGCGCGGCTGTCCGGGTCGTGCTCGAAGACCGTGACCATCGCGGCGTCCTTGTTGCCCAGCAGGAACTCCACCTCGCGGTACTGGGCGGACTGGAAGCCGGACGAGGTGGCGAGGAACGGCCGGATCTGCGCGTACTCGCTGGGGGTCAGGGTGGCCAGCACCGACCACTGCTCGGTGAGGGTGTGCTGGATGTGCTTGACCCGCGCCAGTCGCTTGAGTGCCTGGGGGAGGTCGTCGGCGCGCAGCAGGTCGCGGGCCGAGCGCAGCTCGTGCACGACCAGCTTGAGCCACAGCTCGGTGGTCTGGTGCTGGACGATGAAGAGCAGCTCGTCGTGCTGCTGCGGGACCGAGCGCGGGACCTGGGCCGAGAGCAGACGGTCCAGCTGGAGGTAGTCGGCGTAGGACATCCGCCCGCCGAGGTCGGTCTGGATCGACTCCTCGAGCTCGCGTCGCGGCCCGGCGGCGTGCTCGGGGCGGGTCTCCTGGCCCTGCTCCGGGCCTGTCTGCGGGGAGTTCATGGGCCCACCGTATGCCGGGGCGCGAGGCCCGCGGGAGGCCGCTGGCCGCCGCCGGCGGGCGCGCCCAGGAGTGCGAGCTCCAGGACCAGCCGGTCCCAGGGCACCCGAGGGTCGCGACCGGTGACCTCGCGGATCCGGCGCAGCCGGTAGCGCATGGTCTGGGCGTGGCACTGCGCCGCCCTGGCCGCGTCGGAGGCGTTGCCCGTGGCCAGGAACGCGTCCAGGCCGGCGAGCAGTGCGCGGTGCTCGCGCAGCGGACCGACGACCCGTCGGTGCAGCCCGGCAGGGTCGGCGTCCCGGTGCCCTGTGGCCACCGCCAGTGCCGCGGCGTCGGCGTCGTCCAGCAGCCGGGGCCCGGGCAAGGAGCCCCGTCCGGCCAGGGCCCGGTCGGGCGCGGACTCGAGCGCGTGCCGCGCCAGCCGGAAGGCGCGCGGGAGGTCGCGCACGGTGTGGCCGGCGAGCGCGACGGCGCGGAGCGGCTCGGGGGCCGCGGCGAGCCGCCCCGCCAGGGCCCCCGGTGGTTCCGGGGGGAGCAGGGCCACGCCCAGCCCGTCGCGGGTCCGGGTCAGGACGTCGGCGGGGGTCGCCGACCGGTCCGCCGGAGCGGCGACCCCGGCGCGCCACCAGCCGTCGGCGCTCCCGTCCGGGGGCAGGGCCGCGACCACCAGCACCGGGCGCGCGGGCAGCCGCACACCCAGCTCGCGGGTGCGGTCGGCGATCGCGGCCGGGGTCGCGTGCCGCCCGGTGAGCAGGTCGTCGAGCAGGTCCTGCAGCGCCTGGTCGCGGTCGCCGCCCAGCCGCTCGGCGGTCGCGGAGTGGCCGGCGTACAGCGCCTCGGAGAGGGCGTCGATGCTCGCCATCCACAGCCGGGCCAGGGCCAGCGCGTCGGTCACCTCGAGCCGCTCCACCGCACGGGCCGCGACCAGGTCGGTGACTGCGGCGCCGGCCACCCGGTAGGCGCGGAGCACCACCGGCAACGGGCGCCCGTCCAGCGCCCGCGCCGCCCCGATGCCCCGGAACCGGAGCAGGTCCTGCTCGTCGAGCGCGGAGTCCTCGACCCACGCGTCGAGCACCCGGGACGCGCCCCACCCGGCGATCGCCGCGACCTCGTCCAGCTGCGTCGGCTGCAGCGCGTCGTACGCGGGGATCTCGGCCCGCACCGCCGCCACGATGATCCGGGTGACCTCCTCCAGGTCGGCGATCAGCTCGTCACGCACCGTGCGTCGGGTCTGGATGCTCACCGGGTGACAATATCCATGCTCAGCCGAGGTGGTTCCGGTTGACGCAGACCCCGCCTGGTCCGGAGGGTCGCGGCATGGTCAGCTCACCGCTCCCGTCGCCCACCCCCTCCACTGCCGTCGGCATCCCCGGTGCCGCCGACCTGCTGGTCGTCGGTCACGGACTGGCCGGCCTGGTGGCCGCCGCAGAGGCCGCGGACGCCGGCCGCCGGGTGGTGCTGCTCGACCAGGAGGGGGAGCAGTCCCTCGGCGGTCAGGCGCACTGGAGCCTGGGCGGCCTCTTCCTGGTCGACACCCCCGAGCAGCGCCGGATGGGCATCCGGGACAGCCACGAGCTGGCCCTCTCCGACTGGCTGGGCAGCGCCCAGTTCGACCGGGAGGAGGACCGCTGGCCGCGTGCCTGGGCCGAGGCGTACGTCGACTTCGCCGCGGGGGAGAAGCGGTCCTGGCTCCGGCAGATGGGGCACCGGGTCTTCCCGGTGGTCGGCTGGGCCGAGCGCGGGGACGGGCGGGCGGACGGGCACGGCAACTCGGTGCCCCGCTTCCACCTCACCTGGGGGACCGGGCCGGGGGTGGTCGCGCCGTTCGAGCGCCGGGTGCGCGAGCACGTGGAGGCCGGCCGGATCGTGCTCGCCTTCCGGCACCGGGTCGACGAGCTGGTGGTCGACCAGGGCGCCGTCACGGGGGTCCGGGGCGTGGTGCTGGCGCCCACCGACGCCCCGCGCGGGGTCGCGAGCACCCGGATGGTGCTCGGCGACTTCGAGCTCTCCGCCTCGGCGGTGATCGTGTGCTCGGGCGGGATCGGCGGCAACCACGACCTGGTCCGGAAGGCCTGGCCGGCGAGGCTGGGGGAGCCGCCGAAGACGATGGTGGCGGGCGTCCCGGCCCACGTGGACGGGCGGATGGTGGCCATCTCCACCGATGCCGGCGCGTCCCTGATCAACCCGGACCGGATGTGGCACTACGTGGAGGGGATCCGGAACTGGGACCCGGTCTGGGAGAACCACGGCATCCGGATCCTGCCCGGGCCCTCGTCGCTGTGGCTGGACGCGGAGGGCAACCGGCTGCCGGCCCCGCTCTACCCGGGCTTCGACACCCTCGGCACCCTCAAGCACCTGCGGGGCACCGGCTACGACTACTCCTGGTTCGTGCTCACCCGCAGGGTGATCGAGAAGGAGTTCGCGCTCTCCGGCTCCGAGCAGAACCCGGACCTGACCGAGAAGGACGTCCGGCTGCTGCTCTCCCGGGTCACCGGCGACGGCCCCCCGGCCCCGATCCAGGCCTTCCTGGACCACGGGGACGACTTCGTGGTCGCCGACGACGTCGCCGGCCTGGTCGCCGGGATGAACAAGGTGGGCCCCGACGCGACGATCGACGAGGGGCGGCTGCGCGCCCTGCTGGAGGCGCGTGACCGTCAGCTGGACAACGCCTACGGCAAGGACGCCCAGGTGACCTTCCTGCGCTCCCACCGCCGGCACCGGGGCGACAAGATCGTCCGCACGGCACGACCGCACAAGTTCCTGGACCCGAGCAACGGTCCGCTGATCGCGGTCCGGCTCAACGTGCTCACCCGCAAGACGCTCGGCGGCCTGGAGACAGACCTGGGCGGGCGGTGCCTGACCAGCACCGGCGAGCCGCTGCGCGGGCTGTACGCCGCGGGCGAGGTGAGCGGCTTCGGCGGCGGCGGGATGATGGGCTACAACGCGCTGGAGGGCACGTTCCTCGGCGGCTGCCTCTTCTCCGGGCGGGCCGCCGGACGGGCCGCGGCGGCCGACCTGGCTTGAGGGTCGAGGGCTACCGTCGGAGGCATGAGCGGACCTCTCGAGCGACGGTGGCGGCCGGGCTGGCCGTGCCCCGTGCGGCAGCTGCTCAGCCAGCACCGGCGGGGAGGAGGCGACCCGACCCTCCGCACCCGGGGGGAGGTGGTCTGGCGCGGCTGCCGCACGCCCGACGGGGCGGTCACGCTGCGGGTGGAGCCCCGACCGGGCGACGGGCGAGGTCGTGGCCCAGGCCTGGGGTGACGGAGCGGCGTGGGCCCTGGACCAGCTGCCCGCCCTGCTCGGAGCCGACGACGACCTGACCGGGTTCGAGCCTCGGCATCCCCTGGTCGGCGGAGGGGCTGCGCCGGATGCCGCACTGGCGGCTCTCCCGGACCGACCTGGTGATGGAGTCGTTGGCCCCGTCGATCATCGAGCAGAAGGTCACCGGCCAGGAGGCCTTCGCCGGCTTCCGCCGCGCTGGTGCGCCGGTTCGGCGAGCCCGCCCCGGGCCCGGGGGTGGAGCCGCGACCTGTGGGTCGCAGCCGCCGGCCGAGCGGATCCGCGTGATCGCCTCCTGGGAGTGGCTGCACCTGCACGTCGACCCCGCCCGCTCGCGCGCCCTGGTCCGGGCCGCCACGGTGGCCGACTCCCTGGAGCGGCTGGGGCGCCAGGGCGCCGTCGAGCTCGACCGAGGGCTGCGCAGCCTGCCCGGGATCGGGGTCTGGACCAGCGCGGAGGTCCGGGCCCGCTCGCTCGGCGACCCGGACGCGGTCAGCTTCGGCGACTACCACGTGGCCAAGGACGTCGGCTGGGCGGTGACCGGCCAGCCGTTCTCCGACGAGGAGATGGCGGAGTTCCTGGAGCCCGTGGCGCCCGCACCGTGGCCGGGTGGTCGCCTACCTGGGCATGACGGCCGGTCACCGGCCCCGGCGCGGGCCGCGGATGGCGCCGCGCACCCACCTCCCGGCGAGGCCGGTGACGCGGCGCCGGTGACGCCGGCCTGAGGGGAGCCCCTCAGAGCAGGGGTCGCAGCGGGGCCAGCACGAACTCGGTGAACTTGCGGTGCAGGTCGCGTGCCTCCCACTCCTCGCGGGTGATCTCGAGGCAGTTGGACTCGTCGATGGCGAAGATCTTCTCCATCAGCGCGGCCATCTTGTCGTCGATCAGCTCGACGTTGATCTCGTAGTTCCCGGTGAGGCTGAGGCGGTCGACGTTCGCGGTCCCGACCGTGGTCCACTGCCCGTCGATCGTCGAGGTCTTGGCGTGCACCATCGCGTCGCGGTAGCGCAGGATCCGGACACCGGCGGCGAGCAGCTGGGAGTAGTAGCCGCGCGAGATCCAGTCGGCCACGATGTGGTTGGACTTCAGCGGGAGCAGGATCCGGACGTCGACCCCGCGCTCGGCCGCGTGCTTGAGGGCGTCGACGAAGTCCTGGTCCGGGGTGAAGTAGGCGTGGGTCATCCAGATGTTGTCGGTGGCCCGGTTGATCGCCTCGAGGTACATCGAGCGGATCGGGAACATCCACAGGCGCGGGATGTTGCGCGAGAACCGGATCCGGGGCTCCCAGGTGGAGTGGGCCTCCAGGAGCAGCGGGCGCTCGCTGGGCCGCAGCCGGTTGCGCCGGTGCAGGTTCCAGAAGTCGGCGAAGGCCCGCTTGAGGTCCCAGACCGCGGGGCCGGTGATCGCGATGTGGGTGTCGCGCCACTCGGTCGCGTACGCCGTGCCGATGTTGTAGCCGCCGACGAAGCCGACGGTGTCGTCGACGACCAGGATCTTGCGGTGGTCGCGCCCGTAGCGGCTGAGGTCCCAGAACTTCAGGCCGGCGTTGTACAGCGGGTAGCGCAGCACCTTCAGCGAGCGCGGGAACCGCTTGAACCGAGGGGAGACGACCAGGTTGGCGAACGCGTCGTAGATGCAGTAGACCTCCACCCCGCGCTCGGCGGCCGCGACCAGGGCCCGCTTGAACGCCTCGCCGACCTCGTCGCCCTTCCAGATGTAGGTCTCGAAGAGGATCTGGTGCTGGGCGCCGTCGATCGCGGCCAGCATCGCGTCGTACAGGTCCTGGCCGTAGGTGTAGGTGGTGATCGTGCCGTCGCCGACGGCCACCGTGCTCGGCGCGGCCCGCGGGAACGGCTTGGGCTTCTTCCCGCGACGACGGTAGGAGTCGACCAGGGTGAGGGCGAAGGCCAGCAGGAACGGGGTGCCGACGACCGCCACGAGTGCGCGCCGGACGGCTCTCAGCGTGCGTTCTGCGCTCGTGTTCCGGCTCACAGGCACAGCGTAGCGAGCCGTCCACGCAGTCCCCGCGCGTCCCTCTCGTCCCACGGGGCCGGGGCCGGTCCCGCGGAGCACCGGCGCTGTCGGTGCCGGGACGTAGGCTCGGGGCATGCGTCCAGTGACAGACCTCGAGCGCCGGGTCGCCCCGTTCCGGGTGGAGTCGGACTACACGCCCTCCGGCGACCAGCCCACCGCGATCGCCGAGATCAGCCGTCGGCTCGACGCCGGCGAGCAGGACGTGGTGCTGCTGGGCGCCACCGGCACCGGCAAGACCGCGACGGTGGCGTGGGTGGCCGAGCAGGTGCAGCGGCCGATGCTGGTGCTCCAGCCCAACAAGACGCTGGCCGCCCAGTTCGCCAACGAGCTGCGCCAGCTCTTCCCCAGCAACGCGATCGAGTACTTCGTCTCCTACTACGACTACTACCAGCCGGAGGCGTACGTCCCCCAGACCGACACCTACATCGAGAAGGACTCCTCGATCAACGAGGAGGTCGAGCGGCTGCGCCACTCCGCGACCAACTCGCTGCTCACCCGGCGCGACGTGATCGTGGTCTCGACCGTCTCCTGCATCTACGGCCTGGGCACGCCCCAGGAGTACGTCGACCGGATGCTGCGGCTCAAGGTCGGCCAGGAGCGCGACCGTGACGAGATCCTGCGCCAGCTGGTCAACATCCAGTACACCCGCAACGACATGAGCTTCACCCGCGGCACGTTCCGGGTGCGCGGCGACACCCTGGAGATCTTCCCGGTCTACGAGGAGATGGCGGTGCGGGTGGAGTTCTTCGGCGACGAGATCGAGCGGCTGATGACGCTGCACCCGGTCACCGGCGAGGTGCTCACCGAGGACGAGGAGCTCTACGTCTTCCCGGCCACCCACTACGTCGCCGGGCCCGGAGCGGATGGAGCGGGCGATCGCGGGCATCGAGCACGAGCTGGCCGAGCAGCTGGCCACGTTCGAGCGGCAGGGCAAGCTGCTCGAGGCGCAGCGGCTGCGGATGCGCACCACCTACGACATCGAGATGATGCGCCAGGTCGGCTCCTGCTCGGGCATCGAGAACTACTCGATGCACATCGACGGGCGCCAGCCGGGGTCGGCGCCCAACTGCCTGCTCGACTACTTCCCCGAGGACTTCCTCCTGGTCGTCGACGAGTCCCACGTCGCGGTGCCGCAGATCGGCGGCATGTACGAGGGCGACATGTCCCGCAAGCGCAACCTGGTCGACCACGGCTTCCGGCTGCCCAGCGCGATGGACAACCGTCCGCTCAAGTGGGAGGAGTTCCTCGAGCGGATCGGCCAGACGGTCTACCTCTCCGCCACCCCGGGCAACTACGAGCTCGACCGGATCGGCGGCGTCGACAACGCCGTCGAGCAGATCATCCGGCCCACCGGGCTGGTGGACCCCGAGGTCGTGGTGAAGCCGACCAAGGGCCAGATCGACGACCTGATCCACGAGATCCGGGAGCGCACCGCCAAGAACGAGCGGGTCCTGGTGACCACGCTGACCAAGAAGATGTCGGAGGACCTCACCGACTACCTGCTGGAGGCCGGGATCCGCACCCGGTACCTGCACTCCGAGGTCGACACCCTGCGCCGGATCGAGCTGCTGCGCGAGCTGCGGATGGGCGAGTACGACGTGCTGGTCGGCATCAACCTGCTGCGCGAGGGCCTCGACCTGCCCGAGGTGTCGCTGGTGGCGATCCTGGACGCGGACAAGGAGGGCTTCCTGCGCTCGGACAAGTCCCTGATCCAGACCATCGGCCGAGCCGCCCGCAACGTCTCCGGCCAGGTGCACATGTACGCCGACAAGATCACCCCCTCGATGGAGGCGGCGATCGAGGAGACCAACCGCCGCCGGGAGAAGCAGGTCGCCTACAACAAGGCGCACGGCGTCGACCCGCAGCCGCTGCGGAAGAAGATCGCCGACATCACCGAGATGCTCGCTCGCGAGGACGAGAACACCGCCGAGCTGCTCGCCACCTGGCAGGGCACCGGTGCCCGCGGCGACAAGTCCAAGAAGTCGCCGGTGCCCGGGCTGTCCAAGCTCAAGACCGCCGAGCTGCACGAGAGGCTGCCCGACACGGCCGGCATCCCGTCCACCGACCTGGCGGAGCTGATCCAGCAGATGACCGACCAGATGAAGACCGCCGCCGCCGAGCTCCAGTTCGAGGTCGCCGCCCGGCTGCGCGACGAGATCGGTGACCTGAAGAAGGAGCTGCGGCAGATGATGGAGGCGACCAAGTGAGTGCCGTTCGCGAGTTCCAGGTGACCTTCGACGCGCACGACCCCGACCGGCTCGCCCGGTTCTGGGCCGAGGCGCTCGGCTACCGGCTGGAGCCGCCGCCGGCGCCCTTCGCCGACTGGGACCAGGCGCTGGAGGCCTGGGGTGTGCCGCCCGAGCCGCGCGGAACTCGAAGTCGGCGATCGTCCCGCCGGAGGGGGTCACCGGTCCCCGGGTCTTCTTCCAGCAGGTCCCCGAGCCCAAGACGGCCAAGAACCGGGTGCACCTCGACGTGCGCGCCGCCCCGGGGCTGGACCGGCGAGGCCGCGCTCGAGGCGCTGGAGACCGAGTGCGACCGGCTGGTGGGGCTCGGGGCGCGCCCGCGTGCGGCGCTCCGAGCCCGGGCGGAGCCGGGCAGCGACGGCTACCTGGTGATGACCGACCCGGAGGGCAACGAGTTCTGCCTGGACTGACGCCAGCCTGGACCGGGCGTCCAGCCGACCCGGGCGGAGCCGGGAGCAGCGCCCCGGCGCGGCCGGTCTCACGGGGCGCTGCGGGCCCGCGCGACCGTCAGGCCGACCAGCCGGGAGACCACCAGGGCGATGTAGAGCACGCCGACCACCTGCTGCACCATCACCACCGAGCGGGCGTGGTCGAGCACGGGCAGCACGTCCGAGAGCCCCACGCTGGTCAGGTTGGTGAAGGAGAGGAAGAGCAGGTCGAACCACGGCAGGTCGTCGCCGGAGGCCCCGGCGAACGAGCCCGGCCACACCACCTGGACGGCAGCGAACACGTACGCGAACGCCCAGGCGACCACCGTGAACGCCGCGCCCGTGGCGAACAGCTCGTCGCGGGTGACCCGGTCGTCCTCGTAGAGGTAGCGGACCATCGCGTAGGAGACGTAGAGGTAGAACGGCGCGTGCAGCAGGGCCGAGATCAGCACCACGGTGTCGTGGTCGGGCAGGGTCGCCTCGAGCACGGTGAGCACCAGTGCCGGCAGACCGAGCACGAGGATCACCCAGCCGAAGACCGGCGTGCGCCGGACGGCGAGCACGGCGGCCAGCACCACCACCATGTTGACCACCCCGAGCACCGCCCGGCCGACGACCGTGTGGTCGAGGAACGGGTAGGCAAGGACCGCCACGAGCTGGGCGGCCAGCAGCCCGGCGGAGGGGTGCGTGCGGACCGCCCGCACCAGGCGCGGGCTGCTCATCGTCGGTTCCTCCGCCACGCGGGTGGGCGCGGCCGAGCGGCGGCGGACTGGGCGATCACCCGGCGAGGCTACTGCGATCGGCGCCAGGAAAGCGGCAGACGGTGCTATACCTGGCAGTCCGGGCGCCCGGAGCGCTCGCCCCGCCACCGGCCGAAGGGAACCACGTGAGCATCGTCGAGACCGATCTGCTGGTGCTGGGAGCCGGGCCGACCGGACTGTTCGCCACCTACTACGCGGGCTTCCGCGGGCTGAGCGTGGCCGTGGTGGACTCGTTGCCGGAGCTCGGCGGCCAGATCACCGCGATGTACCCGGAGAAGGCGATCCTGGACGTGGCCGGGTTCCCCCGGGTGAAGGGCCGCGACCTGGTCGCCGGGCTGGTGGCCCAGGCCGACACCGCGAAGCCGACGTACCTGCTGGAGCGGACGGCGCTGACCCTGGAGCACCGGGCCGACGGGGTCGAGGTCGGGCTGGACGACGGCAGCGTCGTCCGCGCGGGCGTCGTCCTGGTGACCGCGGGCATCGGCAAGTTCACCCCCCGGCCGCTGCCCGCCGGTGAGGGCTGGCGCGGACGCGGCCTGGAGTTCTTCGTGCCCTCCTTCGAGCCCTACGTCGACAAGGACGTGGTGATCGTGGGCGGCGGGGACAGTGCGTTCGACTGGGCCCAGCACCTGGAGCCGGTGGCCCGGTCGGTGGTCCTGGTGCACCGCCGCAGCGCCTTCCGGGCGCATCCCCGGACCGTGGAGGCGGTCCAGGACTCCAGCGTCGAGCTGGTCACCCCCGCCCAGGTCACCGGGCTGCTGGGAGGGGAGTGGGTGGAGGAGGTGGAGGTCACCGTCGACGGCGAGGCGCCCCGGCGGCTGCCCTGCCAGGCGGTGGTCGCCGCCCTGGGATTCGTCGCGGACCTCGGACCCCTGCAGCAGTGGGGACTGGAGGTGTCCAAGCGGCACATCGTGGTCGACTCCGCCATGCGCACCAACCTCCCGCGGGTCTTCGCGGCGGGCGACGTCGTGGAGTACCCCGGCAAGGTCCGGCTGATCGCGGTCGGCTTCGGCGAGGCCGCCACGGCGGTCAACAACGCCGTGGTCACGCTCGACCCGAAGGCGCACGTCTTCCCGGGGCACTCCAGCGAGGCCCTGCGCGTAGGTGCGGGGGAGCCCGCAGGCGCCGCGCGCCGGCGGCGTTCAGCCGCGCAGGATCAGCCGGACGCCCGACGCCATCCGGGCGTTCGCCTGCTCGGCCGTGCTGCGGCCGGTGACCCAGCCGATCAGGGCGGCCAGCCACAGGTCGGCGATGACCCCGGCGATCTCCCGGTCCTGGTCCGTGGGCTCACGACGCGGGTCGATCGCGGTGGAGACCAGGTCGGTGACCAGTCCGAGCACCCGGGCGATCTCCTCGCTGGCCGAGGCATCGGCGAACATGAACGCCCGGGTCACCGCCTCGGTCAGTCCCCGGTCGTGGCGCAGGTTCGTGCCCGCGACGCGCAGCACCTCGAGCACCCGGTCGGCCGCCGCGCCGGCCGGGAGCGGGACGGCGTCCAGCAGCTCCTGGGTCCGGCGCAGCTCCTCCTCGAGGGTGCACACCAGCAGGTGCACCTTGGAGGGGAAGTAGCGGTACAGCGTGCCCAGGGCCACGCCTGCGCCCTCGGCCACCGCACGCATCTGCACCGCGTCGTACCCGCCCTGCGAGGCCAGGGTCCGGGTGCTCGCCAGGATGCGGTCGCGACGCTCCAACTGCGCCGCCGACGGGGCTGGTCGGCGTCGAGACGCACGGGCGCTCAGGCGGCCACTCACGTTATCCTCCGATGGACCCAGGCACGCCGCTCCGGAGGAACGCCGGTGGCGGGCGCACGCGTTGTCAGGGTGGCGACGGTACCAACCGGCCCGCGTGATAGAAACACGTTCTACCTGATGGAAGGACCGGGTCGTTGCGAGTTGCACTGCTGTCCTACCGGAGCAAGCCACACTGCGGGGGGCAGGGCATCTACGTCCGGCACCTGAGCCGGGAGCTGGTCGCTCTCGGCCACGAGGTGGAGGTCTTCTCCGGCCAGCCGTACCCGATCCTCGACGAGGGGGTGCGGCTCACCGAGGTCCCGTCGCTGGACCTCTACCGCGAGCCCGACCCGTTCCGGGTGCCGAAGCTGCGTGAGTTCCGCGACCGGGTGGACGTGGAGGAGTTCCTCACCATGTGCACCGCGGGCTTCCCCGAACCGAAGACCTTCAGCACCCGGGTCGCCCGCCTGCTCAAGGACCGGGTCGGCGACTTCGACGTCGTGCACGACAACCAGGTCCTCGGCTACGGCATGCTCGACATCGAGAAGATGGGGCTGCCGCTGCTGACCACGCTGCACCACCCGATCACCTTCGACCGGCGGATCGACCTCGAGGCGGCACCGACGCTGCGCAAGAAGCTCTCCCTGCGTCGCTGGTACGGCTTCCTGCGGATGCAGGGCAAGGTCGCCCGGCGGGCCCGCAAGATCCTCACCCCCTCGGAGTCCTCCAAGCGCGACATCGTCCGGGACTTCGGTATCGACCCGGCCCGGGTCGAGGTCGTGCTGCTGGGGGTCGACGACGTCTTCGTGCCCCCGACCGAGCCGCGGGTCAAGGGCCGGATCCTGGCGATGGCCAGCGCGGACGCCCCGATGAAGGGGATCGCGACCCTGCTCGAGGCGTTCGCCAAGCTGCGGACCGAGCGTGACCTCGAGCTGCTGCTGGTGACCAAGCCCGTGCCGGGCGGACGCACCGAGCAGCTGATCGACACCCTGGCGATCAAGGACTCCGTCCGGTTCGTCAGCGGCGTCTCGGACCAGGAGCTGGTCGACATCATGGGCTCCGCCGAGGTCGCCTGCGTGCCCTCGCTCTACGAGGGGTTCTCGCTGCCGACCGCCGAGCTGATGGCCTGCGCGACCCCGCTGGTGGTCTCCCGCGCGGGTGCGATCCCGGAGGTCGTGGGGCCCGACGGCGAGTGCGCCGACCTGGTCGCCCCCGGCGACGTGGACGAGCTGGTCGCCGCGCTCGGTTCCCTGCTCGACGACCCCGAGCGTCGGGCCCGGATGGGCGCTGCTGGCCGCCGCCGGGTGATGGAGAAGTTCAGCTGGCGGGCCGTGGCCGCCGCCACCGCACGTGCGTACGACGAAGTGATCACCGACTACCGGGCCGAGAAGGCCGCAGAGGGGGAGCCCCGTGCTGACCGTTGACTTCGACCGGCTGGGCGTGAAGGCCGGGGACCGGGTCCTCGACATGGGGTGCGGCGCCGGACGGCACGCGTTCGAGATGTACCGCCGGGGCGCGGACGTCGTCGCCTTCGACCAGGACGCCGACGAGCTCGCCGGGGTGCGCGAGCTCTTCGTCGCGATGAGGGAGGCCGGCGAGGTGCCCGAGGGCGCCGAGGCCGACGTCAAGGAGGGTGACGCGCTCGCCCTCCCGTTCGCCGACGGCGAGTTCGACCGGATCGTCGCCGCCGAGGTGCTCGAGCACATCCCCGCCGACATCCAGGCGATCGACGAGCTGGTCCGGGTGCTCCGCCCCGGCGGGACGCTGGCCGTCTCGGTGCCGCGGTGGCTGCCCGAGGTGATCAACTGGAAGCTCTCCGAGGACTACCACAACACCCCCGGTGGTCACATCCGGATCTACACCGACAAGGAGCTGATCGACAAGATCAGCAAGGCCGGGATGCGCCACGACGGCGTCGCCTACGCCCACGGCCTGCACTCGCCGTACTGGTGGATCAAGTGCGCGGTCGGGGTGCAGAACGACGACCACCCGCTCGCCAAGGCGTACCACAAGCTGCTGGTGTGGGAGATCATGAAGCAGCCCAAGGTGCTCCAGCTGGCCGGCAAGGTGCTCGACCCGGTGATCGGCAAGAGCATGGTGCTCTACTTCACCAAGCCCCTTGTCGACGCCGATGTCGCCTGAGGTCCCCCAGGTCCCAGGTGTGCTGACCGCCCACGAGGTGGCCAGGACCGCCGCGTCCATCGCGGCGATGCAGGAGCCCGACGGTGCCGTCCCCTGGACGCCCGGCGACAAGACCGACGTGTGGAACCACGTCGAGGCCGCCATGGCCCTGCTGGTGGGCGGTGAGGTCGAGGCCGCCGAGCGGGCCTACGAGTGGACCCTCGGCTGGCAGCGCGAGGACGGCTCCTGGCCGATGAAGATCGTCGAGGGCGTGGTCGCCGACGAGAGCGGCGAGACGAACATGTCCGCCTACCTGGCGGTCGGCGTGTGGCACCACTGGCTGGTCCGCCGCGACGCCGACTTCGTCCGGCGCTACTGGCCGGCCGTCCGGCGCGGGCTGGACTGGGTGGTCTCGATGCAGCTGCCGTTCGGCGGCATCGCCTGGTCCCAGGCGTGGCAGGACGGCCGCCCGGCCGAGGTGAACGCCGAGGCCCTCGTGGCCGGTTCCTCGAGCATCCACCACGCCCTCGGGGCGGGGCTGGCCCTGGCCGAGCTGGTGGGGGAGCCCCAGCCGGAGTGGGAGCTGGCGGGCGGGCGGCTGGCGCATGCTCTGCGCGACCACCGCGACGACTTCCTGGACAAGTCCGAGTTCTCGATGGACTGGTACTACCCGGTCCTCGGCGGGGCGGTCCGCGGCGAGGCCGGGTTCGGTCGGATCGCGGAGAAGTGGGACACCTTCGTGGTGGCCGACCTCGGCATCCTCTGCGTCGCCACGAACCCGTGGGTCACGGGCGCGGAGACCTGCGAGCTGGTGATGGCGCTGGAGGCGCTCGGCGACCGCCAGCGGGCGCTGCGCCTGTTCGCGGACATGCAGCACCTACGCGACGAGGAGGGCCGGTACTGGACCGGCTACGTCTACCCCGACGAGGTCAACTGGCCCGGCGAGCACACCACCTACACCGCGGCCGCGGTGATCCTGGCCGCGGACCAGCTCTCCGGCACCACCCCGGGTGCCGACATCATGCGCGGCACCACGCTGCCCCGGTTCGGCGAGCTGGCCCTGGAGTGCGGCTGCCCGTCAGCCGACGCCGCCGAGCACGCCGGCCGAGCCTGAGGTCCGCTCCAGCACCCGCATCGAGCCGAGTGCCTCGACCTCGGTGAACTCGCCGGTGGCCAGCGCGCGCAGGTAGACGTCGTACGGCGGGCGGCCGCCGTCCGCCGGGTCGGGGAAGACGTCGTGGATGACCAGCAGGCCGCCCGGCTGCACCCAGGGTGACCAGCCGGTGAAGTCGTTGTGCGCGTGCTCCTCGGCATGGCCGCCGTCGATGAAGAGCAGGGCGAGCGGAGTGCGCCAGTGCCGGGAGACGGTGGTGGAGTGCCCCACCACGGCCACCACGTGCTCCTCCAGCCCGGCCTGCTCCAGCGTGCGACGCAGGAACGGGAGCGTGTCCATCCGGCCGGTGCGCGGGTCCACGACGTCGGGGTCGTGGTGCTCCCAGCCCGCCTGGTTCTCCTCGCTGCCGTGGTGGTGGTCGACGGTGAAGACCGTGCCCCCGGCCGCCAGCGCGGCCGCGCCCAGGTAGACCGCGGACTTGCCGCAGTAGGTGCCGACCTCCAGCGCGGGGCCGGTGGGGAGCTGCTCGGCGGCCCGGCGGAAGAGCAGCAGACCCTCCTCCTCGGGCATGAAGCCCTTCACCTCGCGGGCGAGCGCGCGCAGGTCCTCGGGCATGGGGGAGGTCGTCATGGCCTCATCCTTCACGACACCTCGACCGGCTCGCCGCACCGGTACCGGGCCCAGTGCCAGGACAGGTAGCGGTCGACCGCGCGGACCACGTGGGCGGAGCGGATCGAGTGGAAGGTGTCGAACGCGTGCTGCGCGCCCCTGAGCTCGGCGTACACCACCGAGGCGGAGGAGTCGCGGCGCAGTGCCTCCACGAAGTGCCGCGCCTGCCGGACGTCGACCAGGGAGTCCTCCCGGCCGTGGACGACGAAGAAGTCCGGGGCCTCAGGCGTGATCCGGAGCAGGGGCGAGGCGTGCTCGAACGCCTCCCGGGTCGCCGGCCAGCGCTTCCGGAACACGCGCGGAGCGAGGTAGAGGTCGCGCATCAGCTCGGCGGACCGCAACCCGGTCGCGCCGGCGAGGTCGTAGACGCCGTAGACCGGGACGGCCGCCCGGACGCTGGTGTCGGCGTCCTCGAAGCCGGGCTGGAACGCCGGGTCGCCGGGCGTGAGCGCGGCCAGGGCGGCCAGGTGCCCGCCCGCGGAGCCGCCGGTGATCACCAGGTAGTCGGGGTCGCCCCCGTAGTCGGCCACGTGCTCGCGGACCCAGGCGATCGCCCGCTTCACGTCGACGATCTGGGCCGGGAACGGGTGCTTGGGCGCCAGCCGGTAGTTGACCGCCACGCAGATCCACCCCTTGGCGGCCAGGTGCTGCATCAAGGGCATCGCCTGCTGGTCCTTGCGCCCGAAGGTCCATCCGCCGCCGTGCACCTGCAGGAGGACCGGGGCGTTCGAGAGGGTCGCGGGGTCCGCGGGACGGTAGAGGTCCAGCGTGCCGCGGCGCCCGCCCTCGACGTACGGCAGGTCGCGGTCGACCCGGACCCGCGGGTCACGCAGCCGGAACGGGGTGAGCAGGGAACGCCACGGCGTGGCCAGCTCGGCGGGGGTCGGCGGCGCGTCCAGCTGCTCCACGTAGTCGACGCCGATCCCTTCGACCAGGGCCGCCTCGACCTCGTGCCGGCTGCGGGTGCTGCCGCGGACCAGGTGGGCCAGGCCAAGCAGCGACCCGCCGGCGAGCACCAGGCCGGCCCGGCGTCGCGCGTCGGGGTGCCGGCCGTCGGGGTGCCGGGTCAGCTGCAGGGCCGCGTCGGCCGCCGTCCACGCGGCGAGCTGGGGAGCCAGCTCGCCGGTCAGCCACCCGGCCAGGAACGCCCCGACGCCACGGCGGAACCCGCGAGGTGGCCGGACCGCGTTGGCGGTCAGCGCGGCGGTGATCAGCTGACGACGGAGGAAGCCCACGGCGTGGATGCTAGCCGCGGGCGTGCGACCCACGAATCCCCGCCTGACCGGGTGTTCCGCGGGTTGGCACGGGATACGACACGTGCCAACCCATGCGATCCCCGCCTGTGCGGGGATCCTGTCCGGCCCGAGACAGCGTCCCGCGGGGCGGAGCCCGGTCAGGGCTCGATCAGGCCGGCCCGGATCGCGTAGCGGGTCAGCTCGGTGCGGTCCCGCAGGCCCAGCTTGGAGAGCACGTTCTCGCGGTGCCGCTCCACGGTGCGCACGCTGATGGTGAGCAGCCGGGCGATTTCCCGCGAGGAGTGGCCCTCGGCGACCAGCTTGACCACCTCGTCCTCCCGGGCCGTCAGCACCGCCCGGGGGAGTCGCTCGCCGCGGCGCAGCCGCTCCAGGTAGTCGCGGACCAGCACGCTCTCGGCCTGCGGGTAGAGGAACGACTCGCCGCGCAGGGCCGCCCGGCAGGCGGCGACCAGGTCGCGGTCGGCCACCGACTTGAGCACGTAGCCGCAGGCGCCGACCCGCAGGGACTCGAAGAAGTACTGCTCGTTGTCGTGCATCGAGAGCATCAGCATCGGCGGCGGGGGAGTACGGCGGCGAGAGCTGTCTGGCCGCCTGCAACCCGGTGAGCCGGGGCATGGCCACGTCGAGGATCGCCAGGTCGATCGGCACGTCCCGGACCGCCTGCACCGCCGCCGCCCCGTCCGCGGCCTCGGCCACGACCTCCAGGTCGGGCTCGGCCTCGAGGATCATCCGCACGCCCCGGCGCACCAGGGCGTGGTCGTCGGCCAGCAGCACCCGCGAGGGTCCGGTCGCGGCGCTCACCCGGCGACCTCGACCGCGGTCGAGGGGTGGTCTGTGGCCAGCGGGACGGTCAGGGTGACCCGGGTGCCTCCGCCGTCCTGACCGGTGACCTCGAGCCGGCCGCCGACCAGGGCGGCGCGCTCGCGCATGCCGCGCGGTCCCCACGCCCTCGCGCCGGCCGGACAGCCCCTTGCCGTCGTCGGCCACGGTCAGCACCAGCCGGTCGCCGGTGACGCCCAGCTGCACGTCGACGGTCCGGGCGCCGGCATGCCGGGCGACGTTGGTCAGCGCCTCCTGGGCGACCCGGAACACCACCAGCTCCACCTCGTCGCCCAGCTGCGGCAGGCCGGGAAGCACCCCCCGGCGCACCAGGGTGTCGCCCGTCCCGAACAGGTCGGTGGTGAGCGCGGCCAGCGCACTGCGCAGGCCCAGGTCCTCCAGCACGTGCGGACGCAGGTGCCGGGCCACCGACCGCACCTCGTCCAGGCTGGCCCGGACGCCTTCGCGCACCCGCTCCAGGGAGTCCCGCTGCTCGGGCGGGGCGGTGGCGGCCAGGGCGGCCAGCTCGAGCAGCACGCGCGGTCAGCGACTGCCCGACCCCGTCGTGCAGCTCCTGGGCGATCCGGCTGCGCTCGGCCTCCTGGGCGGCGAAGGCGGCGACCGCGCTCTCCCGCCGGCTCGCCTCGATCCGGTCGAGCAGGTCGTCGATGGAGCGGGCGAGCCGGCCGACCGGCCCGCGCTCGGGGCCGGAGAGCCGCACCAGGGGCTCGGTGCTGCGGGCCTGGTCCAGCTGCGCCACCAGCCGGTCGAGCGGGAGCACCGCGCGGCGGACCAGGAGCGTGTTCGCGCCCAGCAGCACCAGCAGGCCACCGAGGAGGACGAGCACCTGGTGGGCGGAGGGCCGGGCCGAGACCGAGACCGGGGTGAGCACCAGCAGCACGGTGCCCGAGGAGCACCAGCAGGCCGTTGATCAGGATCACCCGGCTGGCGAGGGAGAGCCGGGGGGCGGAGGCCATGGGCCGCGAATCTTCCCCACCCCGGGCAGGGTGTCCACGCCACGGGGTGGGCGACAGACCGGGAGAACGGCGGGAGAGCGCGCACCACCTGGGGACCACTCCCCATGGCGCGCGCGTCGACGCCCCGGGAGGATCGGCAGCAGCATGGACCTCAACCTCGTCATCGGCGGCGCCGCCCTCGTCCTGCTGACCGGGGTGGCGGCCGTGCGCGTCTCGGCACGCGCCGGGCTGCCCAGCCTGCTGCTCTACCTGGTGATCGGTCTGGCCATCGGGGAGGCGGGACTCGGCCTGCAGTTCGAGGACCTCGAGCTCACGATGGTGCTCAGCACCCTGGCCCTCGCGGTGATCCTCGCGGAGGGCGGCTTCAGCACCCGCTGGGACGTGATCCGCCCGGTCGTGGGCCTGGCGGGGATGCTCGCCACGGTCGGGGTGGCGGCCAGCGTGGCGGTCACCGCGCTGATCGCCTACGTCGCCCTGGACGTCGATCCGCGGACCGCACTGCTGCTCGGGGCCGTGGTGGGCTCCACCGACGCGGCGGCGACCTTCTCCATCATGCGGCGGCTGCCGGTGCGCCCGCGGCTGCGGGCGACGCTGGAGGCGGAGTCGGGCTTCAACGACCCCCCGGTGATCATCCTGGTCACGGTGGTGGCCAGCGACGCCTGGTACGAGGCGCAGGGGCTGGAGATCGCCGCCCTGGTCGTCTTCCAGCTGGTCGTGGGCCTGGTCACCGGGCTGGTGGTCGCCTGGTGCGGGCAGTGGCTGCTGTCGCGCAGCGCCCTGCCCGCGGCCGGCCTGTACCCGCTGGCCACCTTCGCGATCCTGTTCCTGGCCTTCGCCACCGCCGGGGTGCTGGGCGGCAGCGGGCTGATGGCGATCTACGTCGCCGGCATGTGGCTCGGCAACGCCCGTCTCCCGCACCACCAGGCCACCGCCGGCTTCGCCGACGGGATGGGCTGGCTGGCCCAGATCGGGCTCTTCGTGCTGCTCGGCCTGCTGGCCAGCCCGAACCGGCTCGCGGACGCCCTGCTGCCGGCGCTGATCGTCGGGGTCGGGCTGACCTTCGTCGCCCGGCCGCTCTCCGTGGCCGCTGTGCTCGGTCTGGTGGCGGGTGCCCTGGCGTCATCAGGTGTTCATCTCCTGGGCGGGCCTGCGCGGCGCGGTCCCGATCGTGCTGGCCACCATCCCGATCGCCCAGGGGCTGCCGGCGGCGGAGCGGATCTTCGACGTGGTCTTCCTCCTGGTCCCGCCTTCACCCTGCTCCAGGCGCCGTCGCTGCCGTGGCTGGCCCGGCGCACGGGCGTGGTGGTCGAGCGAGCGCCACGAGCTCGAGGTCGAGTCGGCGCCGCTGGAGTCGATCGACGCGAGCCTGCTCCAGTTCGAGGTCCCGCCGGGCTCGCGGCTCGCCGGCGTCTTCGCCGACGACCTTCGACTGCCCACCGGGGCCGTGCTCGCGCTGCGTCCGGCGTGAGGAAAGGTGATCGTGCCGGACCGGCACACCTCGCTGAGGCCGGGGGACCAGCTGCTGCTGGTGGTGCCGGAGCGGGTGCGCAACCAGACCGAGCGGCGGCTGCAGGCGATCAGCCGGCGGGGCAGGCTCGCGGTCTGGCTGGACGAGGAGCGCCCGCCTCCGGTCCAGGAGCCGCCGAAGGACCGCCAACCGGGCAGAGGCAAGAATGGGCGTCATGACGACGTACGGGCGGGCCGTGCCCTGGCAACCGGACGACGACCTCTTTCCCGAGGCCGACGGGCTCGTCGACCACGCACACTTCCGTGACGTCCTGGGACGGTTCGCCTCCGGGATCACCGTCGTCACCGCGACCCACGACGGGGTGCCGGTCGGACTGACCTGCCAGAGCTTCACCAGCGTCTCCCTCGATCCGCCGCTGGTGCTCTTCTGCCCCTCCAGGGCTTCGCGGGCCTGGCCGCTGATCGCCCGTGCCGGCCGGTTCTGCGTCAACGTGCTGGCCGCCGACCAGGCGGACGTCTCGCACGCGATGGCCAGCCGCGGGATCGACAAGTTCGCCCAGGTCGGCTGGCGCCCCTCCGAGGAGTCGGGCAGCCCGGTGCTGGACGGGGTGCTGGCGCACCTGGAGTGCACGCTGGAGGCCGTGCACGACGGCGGGGACCACCACGTCGTGCTCGGGCGGGTCCAGCACCTCCAGGTCGACCGCGAGGGGGAGGCCCTCCTCTACTTCCGCGGGGACTACACCGCGACCGGTCAGTCGAACGTGTAGCCGAACTCAGTGATGTCGCGGGCGTAGACCTCCGCCACCCGCTGCCGGGTGCGGGGGTCGTAGTAGTCCTGCCACGGGCCGGTGCTCCAGGTGTTGCGCCGCGGCGGGTCGACCACCGGCAGCCCCAGGCGCTTCTGCACCACCGCAAGGTCGGTGGCCAGGTGCTCGGTCCGGCCGATGTGGTCGGCGCGCCGGCGCGGGGTGGCCAGGAAGTCCAGCTGCGGGGTGGCCAGCCTGGGCTGCTCCACGGTGCCGCGCAGCACGAACTCCTCGAAGTCGGCGTACTTCGCCACCGCCCGCCACAGCGGGTTGCCACCACGCGGGCCGTCCTGCTCCACCTGCGGCTTGCCGGAGGCGGGGCCGAGCCGGTGGTTCCAGCGGTCGATCATCGACCACCACGAGACCATCCGGCTCCACGGGTTCCGGACGAACCCGAAGGTCCAGTAGTCGACCAGGCCGGGCTCCTGCTGGAGCACCCAGCGCAGCCGCGGGTGGCGCCGCGGACCGAGGTCACGCAGGTCGTCGGCACCCTCGCGGACCACCGACTCGACCGTCACCCCGCCGGTCTTCGGCACGTGGATGAAGAGCAGCCGGTGGGTGTCGGAGATCAGCACGGGAGCAGGGTAGCCCCGGGTTCAGCCCGGCAGGGCTCAGGCCTCCAGGGGCCAGCCGCGGGCCGCCCAGCCGCCGGTGCCACCGGCGACGTTGACCGCGTCCACGCCCTGGGCGCGGAGGAACTCCACGACCTGGCGGCTGCGGTTCCCGCTCTGGCAGATCACCAGCACCCGGCGGTCCTGGGGCAGCTCGGCGAGCTGCTGGGGCACCTGGGCCATCGGGACGTGGACGGCGCCGGGGACATGGCCGGCGGCGTACTCGTCGTCCTCACGCACGTCCAGCACGAAGGCGCCGTCGGAGTGCTCGGCCGCGAACTGGTCGAGGTCGACCTCCGCGGCGGACTCCGCCTCGGCGACCTGACGGCGTACGTCGTCCATGTCGAGGCCGCGGACGGCGGTGATCAGCTGCTCGAGCGCCGGCGGCGGGGAGCGCGCCGGGCTGGGAGAAGACCAGGATGCCGTCGCGGAACGCCATCAGGGTGGGGATGGAGCGAGATCTGGGCCGTCGCGGCCAGCTCCTGCTCGGCCTCGGTGTCGACCTTGCCGAAGACGATGTCCGGGTGCTTCTCCGAGGCCTGCTCGAACACCGGGGCGAACAGTCGGCACGGACCGCACCAGGCGGCCCAGAAGTCGACCAGCACGATGCCGGGTGCGGTCACGGCGGTCTCGAAGTCCTGTCGGGTCAGCTCACGTGTCGCCATGGCGCCGACGGTACCCGCCGCCGCCTCACCAGCCCCGGGCCCGCCACTCGTCCAGGTGCGGGCGCTCCTCGCCCAGCCGGCCGTCGTCGCCGTGGCCGGGGTAGAACCAGGTGTCGTCCGGCATGGCGGCGAAGATCTTCTCCTCCACGTCGCCGATCAGCCGGGTGAACGCGTCAGGGTCGCCGAAGGTGTTGCCGACCCCGCCGGGGAAGAGGCTGTCGCCGGTGAGGAGGTGCGGGTGCCCGTCGGGGTCGTCGTAGCGCAGGCAGACCGACCCGGGGGTGTGCCCGGCCACCGCGATCACCTGGAGCTCGGCGTCACCGACCCGCACCCGGTCGCCGTCGGCGAGTCGCCGGTCGACCGTCACGCCGGTCTGCTCGGTGACCGCGTCGGCGTCCGGGCCGCCGACCAGGACCTCGGCCCCGGTGGCCTCCACCACCGCGGCCAGCGCCCGGTGGTGGTCCCAGTGCTGGTGGGTGGTGACCACCTTGGCCAGGCCGTCGGGGCCGACCAGCTCGAGCAGGCGCTCGGGCTCGGCCGCGGCGTCGACCAGCAGCTGCTCGCCGGTCGTCCGGCACCGCAGGAGGTAGCAGTTGTTGCTCATCTCCGGGTCCACCGCGACCTTGGTGATGAGCAGGTCGCGCAGCTCGCGGGTCTGGGCGGGGCCGCCCGGGACGACCTTCCCGTCGTACCCCGTCGGTGCAGCCTCGTCCGTGCCGGTCGTCTCGTCCACCTGGGCGTCTCCTTCGTCTGTCCCGTCGTCGTTCCGGTCTTCTCTACCAGGGCTTCATCGGGGGCACCACGTCCGCGGTGGAGGTCAGCCCCTCGACCGGGGTGCGGCCGCTCAGCCAGCGGGCGAGCGCGATCGCCGGCCCGGAGACGACGGGGCCCTCGCCCTGCTCCGGCCAGGTCCGGTCCAGGTCGACGGCGTGCGCCTGGGCCGGCCCGAGGCGGGTGAGACGCACGGCGAGGGAGTCCACCACCAACCCTGCGGCGGCGGGGGAGAGGTCCTCGGGGCGGGCGCCGGCGTCCAGGTCGAGGTGGTGGAGCAGGACCTCGGCGATCCGCTTGCGCGCGACCTCGGCCACCAGGAACGTCGTCCCCCCGGGGTCGCGCTCCAGCACGGCCCGCCAGGTGTCGCCCTCGACGGCGTCGAGCGCGTCCGCGAGCAGCGTGGTGCTGCCCAGGAACCGGGCCCGCAGCTCGTCGGCCGGCGCCGCGCCGAGCTCCTCGATGTCGGTGTCGCGCGCGGTGTCGGTGGAGTACTGAGGTCGGCTCTCGCCCACGCGGGCCGCGTCGACCGCTGCGGCCAGGCCCTCCGCGTTGAGGGCCAGGTGCGCCACGACGTGCGCGCGGTCCCAGCCGGGCAGCGCCGAGGGGGCGCGCAGGCGGTCGGCGTCCAGCGTGTCCACCGTGCGCACCAGGGCGGTGGTCGCCTCGCGCAACAGGTCGCGGTCATCCATGCTGGTCATTGAACACCCGCGGAGGCCCGGCGCGCGCCCCTCGACTTGCGCCGAGTTGATAACATGGCGAACACGTGTTCGAACGACGTGTGGGGATCTCTCTGTGACCGACCAGCTGATCATCCGGGGCGCCCGGGAGCACAACCTCAAGGACGTCTCGCTGGACCTTCCGCGCGACTCCCTGATCGTCTTCACCGGCCTCTCCGGCTCGGGCAAGTCGTCCCTGGCCTTCGACACGATCTTCGCGGAGGGCCAGCGTCGGTACGTCGAGTCGCTGTCGGCGTACGCGCGCCAGTTCCTGGGGCAGATGGACAAGCCCGACGTCGACTTCATCGAGGGCCTCTCCCCGGCGGTCTCGATCGACCAGAAGTCCACCTCGAAGAACCCGCGCTCCACCGTCGGCACGATCACCGAGGTCTACGACTACCTGCGGCTGCTCTACGCGCGCGCCGGGCGACCCCACTGCCCGACCTGCGGCGCCCCGATCGAGCGGCAGACGCCCCAGCAGATCGTCGACCGGGTCCTGACGATGGAAGAGGGCCGGAGGTTCCAGGTGCTGGCCCCGGTCATCCGCGGGCGCAAGGGTGAGTACGTCGAGCTGTTCCGCACCCTGCAGACCCAGGGCTTCAGCCGGGCGCGCGTCGACGGCGAGACGTACTCGCTGGACGCGCCCCCGACCCTGGACAAGCAGCGCAAGCACAACATCGAGGTCGTGATCGACCGGCTCGCGGTCAAGGAGTCCGCCAAGCGCCGGCTCACCGACTCCGTCGAGACCGCGCTGCAGCTGGCCGACGGCCTGGTCGTCCTGGACTTCGTGGACCTGGACGCCGCCGACCCGGGGCGCGAGGTGCGCTTCTCCGAGCGGATGGCCTGCCCCAACGACCACCCGATCGACACCGACGACCTCCAGCCCCGGTCGTTCTCGTTCAACTCGCCGTTCGGCGCCTGCCCGGAGTGCCACGGCATCGGCACCCGGATGGAGGTCGACCCCGAGCTGGTGGTGCCGAACCCCCAGGCCTCGCTGGGCGAGGGAGCCATCCAGCCGTGGAGCGGCGCACACGTCGCGGACTACTTCCTGCGGCTGATGGGCGCGCTGGGCGAGGAGCTCGGCTTCGACCTGAACACCCCGTGGGAGAAGCTGCCCGCGAAGGCCCGCAAGGCGATCCTGCACGGTCACCCGACCAAGGTGCACGTGGTGACCCGCAACCGCTACGGGCGGCAGCGCTCCTACTACGCCGAGTTCGAGGGCGTCGCGCAGTACATCGAGCGCCGGCACCACGACGCGGAGACCGACACCAGCCGCGAGCGGTTCGAGGGCTTCATGCGGGAGGTGCCCTGCCCGGCCTGCCGGGGCAGCCGGCTCAAGCCGGTCTCGATGGCGGTGACCGTCGGCGGGCTCTCGATCGCCGAGGTCTGCGCGCTGCCGATCAACGAGACCGCCGACTTCCTGCGCACCGTCGAGCTCAGCGAGCGCGAGGCGCAGATCGCCGAGCGGGTGCTCAAGGAGATCCAGGAGCGGCTCCAGTTCCTGCTCGACGTCGGTCTGGACTACCTCTCCCTGGACCGTCCCTCCGGCTCGCTCTCGGGCGGCGAGGCGCAGCGGATCCGGCTGGCCACCCAGATCGGCGCGGGCCTGGTCGGCGTCCTCTACGTCCTCGACGAGCCGTCGATCGGGCTGCACCAGCGCGACAACATGCGGCTGATCGACACCCTGGTGCGCCTGCGCGACCTGGGCAACACCCTGATCGTGGTCGAGCACGACGAGGACACCATCAGGCACGCGGACTGGGTCGTCGACATCGGCCCGGGCGCCGGCGAGCACGGTGGACAGGTGGTCCACTCGGGCTCGGTCGCCGACCTGCTCACCCACCCCGACTCCGCCACCGGCCAGTACCTGTCGGGGCGCCGGGAGATCCCGGTGCCCGACGTCCGGCGGCCCCGGACCAAGGGCCGGGAGCTGGTGGTCAAGGGGGCCAAGGAGCACAACCTCAAGAACGTCGACGTCGCGTTCCCGCTGGGGATGTTCGTCGCGGTCACCGGGGTCTCCGGGTCGGGCAAGTCGACCCTGGTCAACGACATCCTCTACACCTCGCTGGCCAAGCAGATCTACAACGCCCGCACGGTCCCCGGCCGGCACCGGACGATCACCGGCGTCGACCAGGTCGACAAGGTGATCCACGTCGACCAGTCGCCGATCGGCCGGACGCCGCGCAGCAACCCGGCCACGTACACCGGGGTCTTCGACCACGTGCGCAAGCTCTTCGCCCAGACCCCCGAGGCGAAGATGCGCGGCTACCTGCAGGGCCGCTTCTCCTTCAACGTCAAGGGCGGACGCTGCGAGGCCTGCCAGGGCGACGGCACGATCAAGATCGAGATGAACTTCCTGCCCGACGTCTACGTGCCGTGCGAGGTCTGCCACGGCGCCCGCTACAACCGGGAGACGCTCGAGGTCCACTACAAGGGCAAGACGATCGCGGACGTGCTGGACATGCCGATCGAGGAGGCGGCGGAGTTCTTCGCCGCGGTCCCGGCGATCGCCCGGCACATGAAGACCCTGACCGAGGTGGGTCTGGGCTACGTCCGTCTCGGGCAGCCCGCGACTACGCTCTCCGGTGGCGAGGCGCAGCGGGTGAAGCTCGCCAGCGAGCTGCAGAAGCGCTCCACGGGCCGGACCGTCTACGTGCTCGACGAGCCGACCACGGGACTGCACTTCGAGGACATCCGCAAGCTGCTGCTGGTGCTCGGCCGGCTGGTCGACCAGGGCAACACGGTCCTGGTGATCGAGCACAACCTCGACGTGATCAAGACCGCGGACTGGATCATCGACATGGGACCCGAGGGCGGGTCCCGCGGCGGCACCGTGGTGGCCCAGGGCACCCCGGAGGAGGTGGCCCAGCACGAGGCGAGCCACACCGGGACGTTCCTCAAGCCCCTGCTCGAGGGAGAGCTGCGCCGCTGACCGGGCTCGGCCCCGGCACAGCTGACTGACTTGCCGGGCGGGCGCACCGGCCGCGCCAGGTCCGGTCCCGGGGCGACTCGCGCCGGTCCAGGCGCCGGTCGAGCACCACCCGCGCCTCGTCCAGCCGTCCCGCGCGGAGCAGGGCTGCGATCCTGATCTCCTCCAGCACCTCGCGCTGGGCGTCGGAGCCGCCGAGGCGCCACGTCCGGCCCTCGACCGCGGCCAGGCAGTCGGCCGCCAGGTCGGGGAGCCCCCGGGCCAGCACGACCAGGGCGTGCACGACCGGGGCCACCACCTCCCGGTGCACCGGGTGCAGGTGGGCCTCGCTGTGCCGGGCCAGGGCCCGCAGCCCCGGTACGTCCTCGGTGGCCAGCAGCGCCACCGCGGCGTGCAGCGCGAGGAACGGCGTCGCCGGCCGGACCAGCGTCTCGCGTCCGGTGGCTGCGACCACGTCGTCGAGGCCCGGCACGTCCTCGCCCTGGGCGGTCAGCGCCCAGCGGAAGAGCAGGGAGCCGGTGTCCACCAGGGCGCGGCAGCCCAGGGCCCGGTCGGGACCGAGCTGGTCGCGGTGTCGTCGCCTGACGGCCTCGGTGTCGCCCAGGCTCAGCTCGTGCAGTGCGGCGTGCCAGGAGAAGTGGCTCAGGCTGACCGTGCTCGCGCCGTCCCCGGTCACCCAGCCGTCCATCCAGCGCAGCCCCGCCCGGTGGTCTCCGGTCTCGTAGTGGGCGTGGGCCCGGGCGTGGGCCGAGTGCCCGGCCGCGGGCTCTGCGGCCAGGGAACGGCAGGAGAGCTCCATCGCCTCGTCGAACCGGCCCTGCTCCTGGCGCATGAAGGCCAGCAGCCCGTCGCTCCACCAGTGGCCGTCGTACGCCGGGGCGGCCTGCTCGACGATCGCCCAGGCCTGCTCGGGCACCTCGGTGACCCCGGCGAAGGCGATGGTCGGCACGGCGGTGGAGAGCAGCAGCGCGTCACGGGGATGCTCAGCGAGGTGCCGTACCAGGGGAGCCGGGTCGCCCGCGACGTGCCGCACCACCGCGTGCACGTGCGCACGCTCCCGGTCGCTGGCCCGGCGGGCGTGCAGCTGGGCGTCGCGCAGTCGCGCCTCGAGGTCCACGGGCAGGCACATCTCGTGCCCGAGCAGAGCCAGGGTGGAGTGGGCCAGCGCGAAGGTGGGGTCCAGGGCCAGCGCCTGGGCGACCTGCTCCGCGCCGCCCTCGCGCAGTCGCAGCAGGTCCAGCAGTCCGCGCGACCAGACGGCGGCGGCCTCGGGGCTCGTCGTGAGGGGGAGCCCGAAGGGGTCGCGACAGGACATGGAAAGCAGACTAAGTCACACGACTTTGATTGGGAACCGTCCAGCGAGGTGTGTCGTCCCTCGGCCTCGGGGCCTTCGGCCGCCCGACGCGCGTGGGTCGTCTCGGTCCACCCGATATCCTTCGACCGAGTTCGTCGTCCAGCGCAGGAGCAGGTGTGAGCAACCAGGGCCTCAACAGGCGTCAGGCACTCAGCGGAGCGGCAGCGGCGGGGATCGGCGTCCCGCTGCTCGCGGCGTGCGGTTCCGAGACCGGCGAGCCGGTGCGCGCGAAGCCCGCGACCGAGAGCGGCCAGGTGCTGGCCAAGACCAGCGACGTCGCGGTCGGCGCCTGCCTGGTGTTCCCGGACCAGAAGGTGGTGCTGGCACAGCCGAGCGAGGGCACATTCACCTGCTTCTCCGCGGTCTGCACGCACCAGGGCTGCCTGGTCTCCACCAGCTCGGAGGGCGACATCCCGTGCACCTGCCACGGCAGCAACTTCTCCCTCGAGGACGGGTCGGTCCTGAAGGGGCCGGCCACCACCGCGCTGCCCAAGGTCGAGATCGAGGTCGACGGAGACCGGATCACCGTCGTCTGAGCGTCGGCACCGGCCCGTAGGCTCTCTGCATGGCTTCTCCCGCGTCGTACCGTCCTGCTCCCGGGACGATCCCGACGCAGCCGGGGGTGTACCGGTTCCGGGACCGTCACGGACGGGTGATCTACGTCGGCAAGGCGAAGAACCTCCGCGCCCGGCTGTCGTCGTACTTCCAGGACGTCCGCAACCTGCACCCGCGCACCGCCTCGATGGTGACGACCGGGGCCAGCGTCGAGTGGACCGTGGTGCGCACCGAGGTCGAGGCGCTCCAGCTGGAGTACTCCTGGATCAAGGAGTTCGACCCCCGGTTCAACGTCAAGTACCGCGACGACAAGTCCTACCCGTGGCTGGCCGTCACCGTGGGCGAGGAGTTCCCGCGGGTGATGGTCGGGCGCGGGGCCAAGAAGAAGGGCACCCGCTACTTCGGGCCCTACGGCCACGCCTGGGCGATCCGGGAGACGGTCGACCTGCTGCTGCGGGTCTTCCCCATGCGGTCGTGCAGCAACGGGGTCTTCAAGCGCTCCGCGCAGATCGGCCGCCCCTGCCTGCTGGGCTACATCGACAAGTGCGCCGCGCCCTGTGTCGGCGCGGTGAGCGCCGAGGAGCACCGGCGCATCGTCGACGACTTCTGCGACTTCATGGCCGGTAACACCACGGCCTTCGTCAAGCGCGTCGAGAAGGAGATGTACGCCGCCTCCGACGCGCTCGACTTCGAGAAGGCGGCCAGGCTGCGCGACGACCTGGGCGCGCTCAACCGGGCGCTGGAGAAGCAGGCGGTGGTGCTGGGCGACGGCACCGACGCGGACGTGATCGCGCTGGCCGAGGACCCGCTGGAGGTCGCCGTGCAGGTCTTCCACGTGCGTGGCGGCCGGATCCGGGGACAGCGGGGCTGGGTGGCCGACCGGATGGCCGAGGGCGGCACCGCGCACCTGGTCGAGGAGTTCCTGCTCCAGCTCTACGGGGGCGAGTCGGAGACGATCCCGCGCGAGGTGCTGGTGCCCGAGCTGCCCGAGGACGTCGCCACCATGGAGGAGCTGCTCAGCTCGCTGCGCGGCAGCCGGGTCCAGGTGCGGGTGCCGCAGCGAGGTGACAAGGCGTCGCTGATGGAGACCGTGGGGCGCAACGCCGCGCAGTCCCTGGCGCTGCACAAGACCAAGCGGGCCAGCGACCTGACCACCCGCAACAAGGCGCTCGAGGAGATCCAGCAGGCGCTGGGGCTCGAGGAGGCGCCGCTGCGCATCGAGTGCTACGACGTCTCCAACCTCCAGGGCACCGAGGTGGTCGCCTCGATGGTGGTCTTCGAGGACGGGCTGCCGCGCAAGGGCGAGTACCGGCGGTTCGTGATCCGGGGGGTCGAGGGCCAGAACGACGTGGCCTCGATGCACGAGGTGATCACCCGCCGCTTCCGCCGGCTGCTGGACGAGCAGGCGCGCTCGACCGAGGTGGTGACGGACTCCGGGCCGATGCTGGTGGACCCGGAGACGGGCCGGCCTCGCAAGTTCGCCTACGCCCCCGGACTCGTGGTGGTCGACGGCGGTCCGCCGCAGGTGGCGGCGGCCCGGGCCGCGCTGCTCGAGCTCGGCATCGACGACATCCCGGTCTGCGGCCTCGCCAAGCGCCTCGAGGAGGTGTGGGTCCCCGACGAGGAGGACCCGGTGATCCTGCCGCGCTCCAGCGAGGGGCTCTACCTGCTCCAGCGGGTCCGTGACGAGGCCCACCGGTTCGCCATCACCCACCACCGCTCCCGCCGGTCCAAGTCGATGGTGGAGAGCGTGCTGGACGACGTCCCGGGACTCGGTGAGGTGCGTCGCAAGTCACTCCTGCGACACTTCGGCTCGTTGAAGAAGCTGCGCGAGGCGGACGAGGCCCAGATCGCCCAGGTCCCGGGCATCGGGCCGTCCACCGCCGCAGCGATCAAGCAGGCGGTGGGGGCGGGGGCCGCGCGCAGCGCAGGACCGCGGATCAACACAGCCACGGGCGAGATCGAGGAGGACTGATGAGCCAGCCGGCAGAGCTCGTGATCATCACGGGGATGACGGGGGCGGGCCGGAGCACGGCCGCCAAGGAGCTGGAGGACCTCGGCTACTTCGTGGTCGACAACCTCCCGCCCACCCTGGTGCGCGACGTGGTCCGGCTGGTGGACGACAGCCGCGGCACCGACCAGCCGATCGCCGTCGTGGTCGACGTCCGCTCGGGGTCGTTCTTCACCACCCTGGCAGCCAACCGGCACGAGCACACCACGGGGCGTCCGACCACCCTGCTCTACCTGGACGCCAACGACGACGTCCTGGTCCGTCGCCAGGAGGCGGTGCGCCGTCCGCACCCGCTCCAGGGCAGCGGCCGGCTGATCGACGGCCTGGCCCGGGAACGCACCGTGCTGGAGGAGATCCGCGGCAGCGCCGACCTGGTGATCGACACCACGGCGCTCAACGTGCACCAGCTCACCGCCCTGATCGCCGAGCACTTCGGCTCGCCGGCCGCCCGGAGCCTCAAGGTCACGGTGGTCAGCTTCGGCTTCAAGTACGGCATCCCGGTCGACGCCGACTTCGTGGCGGACATGCGGTTCCTGCCGAACCCGCACTGGATCCCCGAGCTGCGGCGGCACAACGGGCGGGACACCGACGTCGCCGACTACGTGCGCAGCCAGCCGGGCGCGGCCGAGTTCCTCGACGGGTACCTGCCGGTGCTCCAGATCGCCGCGGAGGGATACCTGCGCGAGGGCAAGCGGTTCATGACCGTGGCCGTGGGCTGCACCGGGGGCAAGCACCGGAGCGTGGCGATGACGGAGGAGGTCGTGGCGCGGCTGCGGGCCTCGGGGTACGACGTCCGGGCCACCCACCGCGACCTGGGACGGGAGTGACGTGGAGCGGACGGGGGGCTCGGTGGTCGCGCTGGGTGGAGGGCACGGGCTGCACGCCAGCCTGACCGCGCTGCGGCAGGTCGCCGACGGGCTGACGGCCGTGGTGACCGTGGCCGATGACGGCGGGTCGTCGGGGCGGCTCCGGCGCGAGCTCCAGGTGCTCCCGCCCGGCGACCTGCGGATGGCGCTCTCGGCGCTGTGCGGGGACGACGACTGGGGCCAGACCTGGATGCGGGTGCTCCAGCACCGCTTCTCCGGTGACGGCGAGCTGCACGGGCACGCGCTCGGCAACCTGCTGATCGTCGGCCTCTGGGACCTGCTGGGCGACGCGGTGGCGGGGCTCGACATGGTCGGGCGGCTCCTGGAGGCCCGGGGCAGGGTGCTGCCGATGTCGACCGTGCCGATCGACATCACCGCGCAGGTGGAGGCGCAGGACGGGCCGCAGACCGCGCACGGGCAGGTCGAGGTGGCCACCGCCCGCGGGCGGATCACCTCGGTGTCGCTGACCCCGACGGACCCGCCTGCCTGTCCCGAGGCGCTGGTCGCGGTCAAGGACGCGGACTGGGTGGTCCTGGGACCGGGCTCCTGGTACACGTCGGTGATCCCGCACCTGCTGCTGCCCGAGCTGCGCCGGGCGATCGTGGACCGCGGCGATCGCCTGGTGGTGGTGCTCAACCTGGCCGCGCAGGACGGCGAGACCGGGGGCTTCAGCCCGGCCGACCACCTGGCGGCGCTGCGCGAGGTGGCGCCCGAGCTGCGGGTGCACACCGTGCTCGCCGACACCTCCGCGGTGCTGACCGCCCGGGCCGACCTGGAGGACGCCGTGGCCGCCCTGGGAGCGCGGCTGGTGGTCGCCGACGTCGCCACCCACCCCGGCAGCAGCGCGCACGACCCGGCGCTGCTCGCGGAGGCGCTCCGTCCCGTCCTCACCCGGGACGAGGGAGCCGGAGCGGACCGGATGGGGGAGTCCGTCCCGCCTCGTTGACGGGCGTGGGAGGATCCCGCCATGGCGATGACGGGACAGGTGAAGGCCGAGCTTGCCAACACCGCGATCACCAAGACCTGTTGCCGCAAGGCCGAGGTGGCCTCCATGCTGCGCTTCGCAGGTGGGCTCCACATCGTGAGCGGCAGGATCGTGGTCGAGGCCGAGCTCGACACCGGAGCGGCGGCCAGGCGGCTGCGCAAGGACGTGGCCGAGGTCTACGGCCACCAGTCCGACGTGGTGATGGTCCAGGGCAACGGGCTCCGCAAGGGCAGCCGCTACCTGGTGCGTGTGGTCAAGGACGGCGAGGCGCTGGCCCGGCAGACGGGTCTGCTCGACCCGCGGGGCCGGCCGGTGCGTGGTCTCCCGCCCGCCGTGGTCTCCGGCGGCGGCTGTGACGCGGTGGCCGCGTGGCGTGGCGCGTTCCTGGCCCACGGCTCCCTGACCGAGCCTGGACGCTCCTCGGCGCTGGAGGTGACCTGCCCCGGTCCCGAGGCGGCCCTCGCGCTGGTCGGGGTGGCCCGCCGGCTCGGGATCTCGGCCAAGGCGCGAGAGGTCCGCGGGGTCGATCGGGTGGTCATCCGCGACGGCGACGCGATCGGCGCCCTGCTGACCCGGCTGGGGGCGCACGAGACCCTGATGGCCTGGGAGGAGCGCCGCATGCGCCGCGAGGTGCGTGCCACCGCCAACCGGCTCGCCAACTTCGACGACGCCAACCTGCGGCGGTCCGCGCGTGCGGCCGTGGCGGCCGGGGCGCGCGTCGAGCGGGCTCTGGAGATCCTGGGTGACGAGGTCCCCGACCACCTCCAGCTCGCCGGGCACCTGCGCCTGGAGCACAAGCAGGCCTCGCTGGAGGAGCTCGGCCAGCTGCACGACCCGGTGCTGACCAAGGACGCGATCGCGGGGCGGATCCGCCGGCTGCTGGCGATGGCGGACAAGCGTGCCGAGGAGCTGGGGATCCCCGACACCGAGGCCTCGTTGACCCCGGACATGCTGGCCGAGGAAGCCTGAGCCCGACCGGTCCCACACCGGACGGGGGGTGACCACGCTCACGGGGCTCGCGATAGGCTCGAGGTGAAAGTCGTCCATCGCAATCCAGGAGTCATCGTGACTGTCCGTGTGGGAATCAACGGCTTCGGCCGCATCGGCCGTAACTTCTTCCGCGCTGTGCGCGCCTCGGGTGCCGACATCGAGATCGTCGGCGTCAACGACCTGACCGACTACGCGTCCCTCGCGCACCTGCTCAAGTACGACTCCATCCTGGGCCGGCTCGACGCCGACGTCTCCTCGACCGACTCCTCCATCGTGGTCGGCGACCAGGAGATCCGCGCGTTCTCCGAGCGGGACCCCGCCGCGCTGCCCTGGGGCGACCTGGGCGTCGACGTGGTCGTGGAGTCCACCGGGTTCTTCACCGACGCGACGAAGGCCAAGGCGCACCTCGACGCCGGCGCGAAGAAGGTCATCATCTCCGCGCCCGCGAAGAACGAGGACATCACCATCGTGATGGGTGTCAACGAGGGCCTGTACGACCCGGCGAAGGACAACATCATCTCCAACGCCTCCTGCACCACCAACTGCCTCGCGCCGATGGCCAAGGCCCTCAACGACGAGTTCGGCATCGTCAAGGGTCTGATGACGACCATCCACGCGTACACCGCGGACCAGAACCTGCAGGACAACATCCACAAGGACCTGCGCCGTGCCCGCGCGGCGGCGATCAACATCGTCCCCACCTCGACCGGCGCCGCGAAGGCGATCGGCCTGGTGCTGCCCGAGCTCAAGGGCAAGCTGGACGGCTACGCCCTGCGCGTGCCGACCCCGACCGGCTCGGCCACCGACCTCACCTTCGAGGCGGGTCGTGAGACCAGCGTCGAGGAGGTCAACGCCGCGGTGCAGAAGGCGGCCGACGGGCGCTTCCTCAAGTACTCGACCGACCCGATCGTCTCCAGCGACATCGTCACCGACCCGGCGTCCTGCATCTTCGACGCGCCGCTCACCAAGGTGATCGGCAACCAGGTCAAGGTCGTCGGCTGGTACGACAACGAGTGGGGCTACTCCAACCGCCTCGTCGACCTGATCGACTACGTCGGCGCCTCGCTGTGAGCGCAGGGGGTATCGAGACCCTCGGTGACCTGCGCGGCAAGCGCGTCCTGATCCGTTCGGACCTGAACGTCCCCCTCGACGGGGACCGGATCACCGACGACGGACGCATCCGCGCCAGCGTGCCGACGATCCGCCGGCTCTCCGACGCCGGTGCCCGGGTCGTCGTCACCGCGCACCTCGGCCGGCCCAAGGGCGCCCCGGACCCGGCGTACTCGCTGGCTCCGGTGGCCGCCCGGCTGGGCGAGCTGCTCGGCCGGCCGGTCGTCTTCGCCGAGGACACGGTCGGGCCCTCGGCCCGGCGCGTGGTCCAGGGCCTGGGCGACGGTGACGTCGCGCTGCTGGAGAACGTCCGGTTCAACGAGGGCGAGACCAGCAAGGACGACCGGGTGCGCGGCGCGTTCGCCGACGAGCTGGCCTCGCTGGTCGACGCCTTCGTCTCCGACGGGTTCGGCGTCGTGCACCGCAAGCAGGCCAGCGTCTACGACGTGGCCACCCGGCTGCCCAGCGCGATGGGCGCCCTCGTCGGTGCCGAGATCGAGGTGCTGCGCCGGCTGACCGTCGACCCCGAGCGCCCCTACGTGGTGGTCCTCGGCGGCTCGAAGGTCTCCGACAAGCTCGGGGTCATCGACAACCTCCTGGGCAAGGCCGACAAGCTGCTGATCGGCGGCGGCATGGTCTTCACCTTCCTCAAGGCCCAGGGCCACGAGGTCGGCAAGAGCCTGCTGGAGGACGACCAGGTCGAGACCTGCCGGCGCTACCTCACCGAGGCGGCGGAGCGCGGGGTGCAGATCCTGCTGCCCACCGACGTGGTGGTCGACACCGCGTTCCCCTCCGGCGACCGGGAGCCCACGCCCCGCGTGGTGCCCGCGGACGCCATCCCGGCCGACGCCCTCGGCCTGGACATCGGTCCCGAGTCGGCGCGCGCCTTCGCGGCGGCGCTGTCCGACGCGCGGACCGTGTTCTGGAACGGCCCGATGGGGGTCTTCGAGGTGCCGGCCTTCGCCGAGGGGACCCGTGCGGTCGCCCAGGCCCTGACCGAGATCGACGGCCTCTCGGTCGTCGGCGGCGGCGACTCCGCCGCGGCGGTCCGGACGCTCGGCTTCGACGAGGGGTCCTTCGGCCACATCTCCACCGGGGGCGGGGCCAGCCTGGAGTACCTCGAGGGCAAGGTGCTCCCCGGCATCGCCGTGCTCGAACGCTGATCCGACCAAGCCAGAACTCGCGAGAACAAGAAGGAACCTGGCACCCATGGCTGCTGCTCGAACCCCGCTGATGGCGGGCAACTGGAAGATGAACCTCAACCACCAGGAAGCGGTGGTGCTGGTCCAGAAGCTCGCCTGGACGCTGTCGGACAAGCGGCACGACTTCACCCGGGTCGAGGTCGCCGTCATCCCGCCCTTCACCGACCTGCGGTCGGTGCAGACGCTGGTCGACGGCGACCGCCTCCAGGTGCGGTACGGCGCCCAGGACGTCTCGGTGCACGAGAAGGGCGCCTTCACCGGTGAGGTGTCCGCCTCGATGCTGGCGAAGCTGGGCTGCTCCTACGTGGTGGTCGGCCACTCCGAGCGCCGCGAGCACCACCAGGAGACCGACGAGCTCGTCAACGGCAAGGCGCACCGCGCGCTCGAGGCCGGCATGACGCCGATCGTCTGCGTCGGCGAGGGGCTCGAGGTGCGTCAGGCCGGCCGTCACGTGGAGCACACGCTGGGACAGGTCGACGGGTCGCTCGCCGGGTTCACCGCGGAGCAGGTCGCCGAGCTGGTCGTCGCCTACGAGCCGGTCTGGGCGATCGGCACCGGCGAGGTGGCCACGCCGGAGGACGCGCAGGAGGTGTGCGCGGCCATCCGCACCCGGATCCGGGAGACCTGGGGGGACGAGGCGGCCGACGGTTGCCGGATCCTCTACGGAGGTTCGGTGAAGTCCTCGAACGTCTCCGGCATCATGGAGAAGGAGGACGTGGACGGCGCCCTGGTCGGCGGCGCGAGCCTTCAGGCCGACGAGTTCGCCGCGATCTGCCGGTTCCACGACCTGCCGACCCTCTGACCACCCCTCGACGTGACGTAGGCTGATGCCGTGATTCTGCTCTTCCAGTCCCTGCTCGTCCTGACGAGCCTCATCCTGATCCTCCTCGTGCTGCTCCACAAGGGCCGCGGCGGAGGCATGTCGGACATGTTCGGAGGGGGCATGTCCAGCACTCTGGGGGGATCGTCGGTCGCCGAGCGCAACCTCGACCGGTTCACCGTCGGGGTGGGCGTCATCTGGTTCGCCTGCATCGTGGCACTGGGACTGCTGCTGGCCTACGGGTCTTAGTTTTTTCGTTTCATTTCATTTCTGGGAGGGATTGAGATGGCTGGTGGAGGAAGCGCGATCCGGGGGAGTCGGGTTGGGGCCGGTCCGATGGGGGAGGCAGAACGAGGTGACGCTGCGCCGCGTCAAGCGGTGAGCTACTTCTGTTCGCACGGCCACCGTTCGGTGGTCACGTTCGCGGTCGAGGCGGTGGCCCCGGAGACGTGGGACTGCCCCAAGTGCGGGTTGCCCGCGAGCCAGGACCGCGACAACCCCCCGCCAGCACCGAAGATCGAGCCGTACAAGACGCACCTGGCCTACGTGAAGGAACGTCGTTCCGACGCGGAGGCCGCGGACATCCTCGACGAGGCCGTCCAGCTGCTGCGCAGTCGCCGCAAGTCCGGCGACATCATCTTCTAGCCGGCGTCCGCGTCGGCGCCGGCTCAGCGCGGCCTCCGCGTCGACCAGCCACAGGGTCTCGCCGTCCGCGCGCACGCCGCGGGCCGGGCAGTCGCTCACCTCGCCGGGCTCGAGGGCGGCCGCCAGCGCGGCCGCCTTCGACCGCCCCGGAGACGATCACCCAGACCGCGTCGGCCGCGTTGAGCCGCTCGAAGGTCAGGGAGACCCGCTCCGGGGGCGGCTTCGGCGAGCTGTGCACGCGCGACCGTCGACACGTCCTGCCCGGTGCACCTCGCCGTGCCCGGGGAAGAGCGAGGCGACGTGCCCGTCGGGGCCCAGACCGAGCATCACCACGTCGAAGCGGCCGGTCCGGAGGCGGCCAGCTCGTCGGCGTACGCCGTGGCGGCGGCCGTCGACGTCGGGCACGTCGTCACGCGAGGGCATCTCGTGCACGCGGGCGGGATCGACCGGCACGTGGTCGAGCAGGGCACGACGGGCCTGCACGGCGTTGCGCTCGTCGGAGTCGCGCGCCAGGAAGCGCTCGTCGCCCCACCAGACCTCGACCCGTGACCAGTCCACCGCGGTGTCGCTGCGGCGCGCGAGCTCGCGGTGCACGAGGTCGGCGATCCCGCCACCGGTCAGGCACACGTGGGGGACCCGCCCGGCGGCCTGGACCTCCTCGAGGCGCGCCAGGAGGCGGCTCGCGGTCTCGCCGGCCAGGGCGGCCGCGTCCTCGACCACCTGGACCTCCGGTCCGGTCACTTCTGCTCCTCCAGCTCGAGCAGGTGGGCCACCGTGCGGGCGTAGACCTCGTCCTCGTCGAGCCGCCTGAGCTCCTCGGTCAGCAGCGCGGGCACCTCGCGCCGCGGCAGGGCGATCGGTCGGTCGGGCGCCCCGGGGGAGGAGATGACGGCGTGCACGCCGTCGTGGCGGGAGAGTCGCACGTCGCCGGCACTGGTGGTCAGGACCACCTCGGTCAGTCCGGGGCCCTGCGAGGCGTGCCGCTCCACGTCGACCTTGAGCCGGTCCGAGAGCCAGGCCGCCATCAGGTCGGCCGACGGGCTGACCCGCTCGCCGGTCACCGAGGCGGCGATGACCTTCTCCGGGAACTGGTCGAGGGCGGCGGCCAGCAGCGCCCGCCAGGGGGTCAGCCGGGTCCAGGCCAGGTCGGTGTTCCCGCTGGTGTACGCGCTGCACTGGTGGAGCAGCGCGCTGCGGTGTCCGCGGGTCACGGCGGCCGCGTCGGTGATCCGACGCTGCGCCAGCGCCCCGAGCCGGTCCGCTGCCGGGTCGTTCGGCGGGTCGACCGGCCACCACACGACCACGGGGGAGTCGGGCAGCAGCAGGGGCAGGACCACCGACTCGTCGTGGTGGACCACCGCGCCGCTGAGCTTGATCAACGCCATCTCGCCGCTCCACCCGGCGCCGATGCCGATGCGGGCGTCGACCCGGGGCGGGCCGGACGCCTTGCCGAGGATGATGCCGAGCACTCGCGCGGGGTGCTCGTGCGAGGCCTCCTGGGCGTCGCGCATCGCCTGCTCGGCGTGGTCCTCGGGAGTGACGACGACCATGCGTCATCACCATCCCCATCACCGGGCTGCCCGACCAGGTGCGCTGGCGGCCGAAGGCGCTGGAGATCTCGGCCGCGGTGGTGTCCTCGAGCTCGATCACGGTCTCCTCCAGGTACGTCCGTCGCGGGCCAGCATCTCGGTCGCGGACTCCGGCCCCCAGGTCCCGGCCTCGTAGGGCTCGGGGGCGCCCTGACCGGCCCAGTGCTCGAGGATCGGGTCGAGGATCTTCCAGGAGAGCTCGACCTCCTCGTGCCGGGGGAACAGCGGCGGGTCGCCGAGCAGCACGTCGAGGATGAGCCGCTCGTAGGCCTCGGGCGACGACTCGGTGAACGCGCCGCCGTAGACGAAGTCCATCGAGACGTCCCTGATCTCCATCGACGTCCCGGGCACCTTCGAGCCGAACCGGACCGTCAGGCCCTCGTCCGGCTGGACCCGGATGACCATGGCGTTATGGGTGAGCTGCTCGGTGGAGTGCTCGCCGAACGGGAGGTGCGGGGCCTGCTTGAAGACCACGGCGACCTCGGTGACGCGGCGGCCCAGCCGCTTCCCGGTCCTCAGGTAGAAGGGCACGCCGGCCCAGCGCCGGTTGTCCACGTGCAGGGTGATCGCGGCGTACGTCTCGGTGGTCGAGTCGGCCGGGATGCCGTCCTCCTGGAGGTAGCCGCGGACCTTCTCGCCGCCGGCCCAGCCCTCGGCGTACTGGCCGCGGGCGGTCGAGCGGGTCAGCGACCTGGGCAGCACCACCGCGGAGAGCACCTTCTCCTTCTCGATCCGGAGCTGGTCGGCGTCGAAGGAGGTCGGGCTCCTCCATCGCCACCAGCGCCATCAGCTGGAGCAGGTGGTTCTGGATCACGTCGCGGGCGGCGCCGATGCCGTCGTAGTAGCCGGCCCGGCCGCCGATGCCGATGTCCTCGGCCATGGTGATCTGCACGTGGTCGACGTAGTGGGAGTTCCACAGCGGCTCGAACATGGTGTTGGCGAAGCGCATCGCCAGCACGTTCTGCACCGTCTCCTTGCCGAGGTAGTGGTCGATCCGGAAGACCGAGCCCGACGGGAAGACCCCGGCCAGGATGTCGTTGAGCTCCCGGGCGGACGCCAGGTCGTGGCCGAACGGCTTCTCCACCACCACCCGTCGCCAGGAGTCGGGGTTCTCCGCGAGTCCGTGCTGCTTCAGCTGGTGGACCACGTCGGCGAACAGGCTCGGCGGGATCGCCAGGTAGAAGGCGTGGTTGCCGCCGGTGCCCACGGGCCTCGTCGAGCTCCTCCAGGGTGCTGCGCAGGGTGGCGAAGGCCTGGTCGTCGTCGAGCTCGCCCTGCACGAACCGGCAGCCGGCGGCCAGCTGGTCCCAGACCTCCTCGCGGAACTCGGTGCGGGCGTGGGTCTTGACCGAGTCGCGGACGATCTCGGCGAAGTCCTGGTCCTCCCACTCGCGCCGGGCGAAGCCGACCAGGCTGAACCCCGGAGGGAGCAGGCCGCGGTTGGCGAGGTCGTAGACGGCCGGCATGATCTTCTTGCGCGAGAGGTCGCCGGTGACGCCGAACAGCACCATGCTGCACGGACCGGCGATCCGGGGCAGGCGCCGGTCCTGCGGGTCGCGCAGCGGGTTGCGACGGCACCGGGCTCATCGGCCGGCCAGCAGGTCGACGACCGCCGCCAGGTCGGACGGGGCGCCCAGGTGCAGGCGCAGCACCGGACGTCCCTTGTCCGCGAGGACCTGCCCGTCCCCGACGGCCTGGCGCCAGCAGGAACTCGTGGAACGTGAACGGCCGGTCCGGCACGGCCAGGTCGGCCTCCGGCTGGCTCGTCACCTGCAGGAAGAGCCCGGTCTCGGGCCCGCCCTTGTGGTACTGCCCGGTGGAGTGCAGGAAGCGCGGGCCCCAGCCGAACGTGACCGGACGGCCGGTCCGGCGGGCGAGGGCGGGCCTGACGTCCTCGAGAGCGGAGTCGCGGGACCGGTCCAGGTAGGCCTGCACCGCCAGGTAGCCGTGCTCGGCGTCCATCCGGTCCAGCAGCGCCGCGACCGCGTCGCGCACCGAGGAGGTCCCCTCCGGGAGCCAGCCGGGCGAGGCGAAGACGGTGACCGAGCCCTCCGAGAAGAGCGGCGTCGCGGGAGTCTCCGCCGCCCTCCAGCATGGTCCGGGCCGCGGCCTTCGCGCTCTCCACGTCGGGCTGGTCGAAGGGGTTGATCCCCAGGACGCCGCCGGCGATCGGCGGTGGCGAACTCCCAGAGCAGCAGCTGGGCGCCGAGCGGTCCGTCGAGGCGGGCCGACCACGCCCGACGAGGCGGCCGGGGCCGGTCCCGGGCCGTAGCGGACCAGCAGGGAGTCCTCGGTGGCCGGGTCGGCGTTGGGCGCCTCGGGGCTCTCCACCACGACCGGCAGGATCCCGACGCCGTGCTTGCCGGTCGACTCGGCGACCAGCTGCTCGATCCAGTCGCCCAGCCCGGGGTACGCCGAGCCCGCGTCGGCGAGCACCAGCTTGTCCACGCCGCGGGTCGCGGTCAGCCCCAGCAGGGCGCCGAGCTGCAGGGCGGGGTTGGCCGGGTCGTCGAGCCCCAGCTCGGGCCGCAGCGCCTGCGCCTGGTCCAGGAGTGCGTCGAGGTCCGCGCCGGCCAGCCCGCTGGGCACCAGGCCGAAGGCGCTCAGCGCGGAGAAGCGGCCGCCCACGTCGGGGTCGGCCCGGAAGACCCGGTACCCGGCCGCGGTGGCCGCCTCGTCGAGGGGCGAGCCGGGGTCGGTGACGACGACGATCCGCTCGGCCGGGTCGATGCCCGCGTCGGCGAAGGCCTTCTCGAAGGCGCGCTTCTGGCTGTCGGTCTCCACGGTGCCGCCGGACTTGGAGCTGACCACCACCACGGTCCGGGCCAGCTCGGTCTCGACGGCACGGCGTACGACGTCGGGGTCCGAGGAGTCGAGCACCACCAGGTCGACCCCGGCCCAGGCGCAGATCACCTCGGGGGCGAGCGAGGACCCGCCCATGCCGCAGAGCACGACCCGGTCCAGACCACGCGCCGCGCAGCTCGTCGCGCAGCGCGGTCACCTCCGGCACCAGCGGGCGGGAGGCGCGCGGCCAGGTCGACCCAGGCGAGCCGCTTGGCGGCCTCCGCCTCGGCGTCCGGGCCCCACAGCCCGGGATCGCTCGCGGCCAGCCTGCTGGCCACGCGGCCGGCGACCAGGTCGCCGATCACCGCGTCGAAGGCCTCCGGGTGGGCCAGCTCCAGCGTCCACCGTCACCTGAGCGTCCCCCGTGACCGCGCTCATCGTCGGGCCGGCCTGTGCCAGCTGACCGTCGACGGTCTCGAGCAGCTCCTGCCAGGAGGTCACGAACTTCTCCACGCCCTCCCGCTCGAGGACCGCGATCACGTCGTCGTAGTCGATCCCGGCCTCGGCCAGGGCCGCCATCGTGGCCTCGGCCTCCGCGAGGTGCGGAGTCACCTGGTCGCCCCGGACCTCCCCGTGGTCGGCGAACGCCTCGAGGGTCTTCTCCGGCATGGTGTTGACGGTGCCGGCCACGACCAGGTCGGTGACGTACATCGTGTCCCGGTACTCCGGGTTCTTCACCCCGGTGGAGGCCCACAGCGGACGCTGCGGCCGGGCGCCGTCCGCGGCCAGGGACTCCCAGCGCTCTCCGGCGAAGAACTCCTCGAAGGCGCGGTAGGCAAGCCGGGCGTTGGCCACGCCGGCCCGGCCCCGGAGCGCGGGGTCCGCGCCGGACTCCTCGAGCCGGCGGTCGATCTCGGTGTCGACCCGGGAGACGAAGAAGGACGCCACCGAGTGGATCCGGGAGAGGTCGTGCCCGCGCTCGCGAGCGCGCTCCAGGCCGGCGCACGTAGGCCTCCATCACCTCGCCGGTAGCGGTCGGGACCGAAGATCAGCGTGACGTTGACGCTGATCCCCTCCGCCGAGCACGGCGGTGATCGCCGCGGCGCCCTCGGTGGTCGCCGGGATCTTGATCAGCAGGTTCTCCCGGTCGACGCTGGCCCACAGCTCCTTGGCCGAGGCCACCGTGGCGTCGGTGTCGAAGGCCAGGGTGGGGGAGACCTCGAGGGAGACCCGTCCGTCCACCCCGTCGGTCGCCTCCCAGACCGGGCGCAGGACGTCGCAGGCGCTCCGGACGTCCGCGGCGGTCAGCGCCAGCACGGCGGCCTCGGCGTCGGCGCCGTCGGCGGCCAGCCGCCGTACCTCCTCGTCGTACCGCTCGCCGTCGGCCAGCGCCGTGGCGAAGATCGACGGGTTGGTGGTCACGCCCACGACCGAGGAGTCCTTGACCAGGTCGGCCAGGTTCCCCGTCTCCAGGCGTTCCCTGGAGAGGTCGTCGAGCCAGATGGACACCCCGGCTCGGGCTAGTGACTTCAGACGATCGGACATGTCAGGTGCCTCCCACTGTGTCGCCTGTGTCCTGGTCGGTGTCGCTGGTCCCGGCCGGGGTGTCCGAGGGTGCTCAGGCCTCCGCGGCGGCGATGCTGTCGAGCGCGGCGGTGACCACGGCCTCGGCCGTGATGCCGAACTCGGTGTAGAGCCTGGTGTAGTCGGCGCTGGCGCCGTAGTGCTCGAGCGAGACGATCCGCCCGGCGTCGCCGACGATGTCGCGCCACCCCTGGGCGATGCCCGCCTCGACGCTGACCCGGGCCTTGACGATCGGCGGGATCACCGCGTCGCGGTAGGCCTGGTTCTGCGCGTCGAACCACTCACGGCACGGCATCGAGACGACGCGGGCGCGCGACGCCCTGCTCGGCCAGCGTGGCGCGCGCCTCGACGGCGAGCTGGACCTCGGAGCCGGTGGCGATCAGCACCACGTCGGGCTGGCCGCCCTCGGCGTCGAGCAGCACGTAGGCGCCCTTGGCGACGTCCGTCGGTGCGCCCCAGTGCGACGCCGTCGACCGTCGCCGCGGGGAAGCACCGGGACGTCCTGCCGGGTCAGGCAGAGGCCCGCCGGGCGGTCGGTGTTCTCCAGGACGGCCTTCCAGGCCGCCGCGGTCTCGTTGGCGTCCGCGGGGCGGACGACGTCCAGGCCCGGGATCGCGCGCAGCGCGGCGAGGTGCTCGACCGGCTGGTGGGTCGGGCCGTCCTCGCCGAGACCGATCGAGTCGTGGGTCCAGACGTAGATCACCGGCGCCTGCATCATCGCGGCCAGGCGGACGGCCGGGCGCATGTAGTCGGCGAACTGCAGGAACGTGCCGCCGAAGACGCGGGTGCCGCCGTGCAGCGTGATGCCGTTCATGATCGCGCCCATGGCGTGCTCGCGGATGCCGAAGTGGAGCACCCGGCCGTACGGGCTCGCCCTTCCACGTCGCCGTGGTGCGCGCGACCGGGTTGAACGAGGGGGAGCCCTTGATCGTGGTGTTGTTGGACCCGGCCAGGTCGGCGGAGCCGCCCCACAGCTCGGGCAGGACGCCGGCGACCGCGTTGATCACCTCGCCGGAGGCCTTGCGGGTGGCGACGCCCTTGGCGTCGGCCTCCCAGGTCGGCAGGCTCGTCGGCCCAGCCGTCGGGCAGACGACGCTCCTTGACCCGGTGCAGCAGGGCGGCGCTGCTCCGGGTTGGCCGCGGCCCAGGCGGCGTACTGCTCGTCCCAGGCCTCGCCGGCCGCCTTGCCGCGCTCCAGCGGCCTTGCGGGTGTGGGCGAGCACCTCGTCGGGGACCTCGAAGGTCCGCGCGGGGTCGAAGCCGAGGAGCTCCTTGGTGGCGGCCACCTCGTCCGCGCCGAGCGCGGAGCCGTGCGCGGCGCCGGTGCCCCGCGCGGTGGGCGCGGGCCAGGCGATGATCGTGCGCAGCTTGATGAAGCTGGGCCGGTCGGTGACGGCGCGGGCTGCCTCCAGGGCGTCGTACAGCGCCTGGACGTCCTCGCGGTAGGCGTCGGTGTCGGCGCGGTCTCCGGCCCAGTCGACGGTCTGCACGTGCCAGCCGTAGGCCTCGTAGCGCAGCGCCACGTCCTCGGTGAAGGCCACGTCGGTGTCGTCCTCGATGGAGATCTGGTTGTCGTCCCAGATCAGCGTGAGGTTGCCGAGCTGCTGGTGGCCGGCGAGCGAGGAGGCCTCGGCGCTGACGCCCTCCTGCAGGTCGCCGTCGGAGGCGAGGCAGTAGACGTGGTGGTCGAAGAGCGACTCGCCCGGAGCGGCGTCGGGGTCGAGCATGCCGCGCTGGCGGCGAGCGGCCATCGCCATGCCGACGGCGTTCGCGACGCCCTGGCCGAGCGGGCCGGTGGTGGTCTCGACGCCCGCGGTGTGCCCGAACTCGGGGTGGCCGGGGGTCTTGGAGCCCCAGCTGCGCAGCGCCCTTGATGTCGTCGAGCTCCAGGCCGAAGCCGGCCAGGTAGAGCTGGAGGTAGAGGGTCAGGCTGGTGTGACCGCAGGAGAGGACGAACCGGTCGCGGCGCGATCCAGTCCGGGTCGGCGGGGTCGTGCCGCATCACCTTCTGGAACAGCAGGTAGGCCACCGGCGCGAGGCTCATCGCGGTGCCCGGGGTGGCCGTTGCCGACCTTCTGGACGGCGTCCATCGCCAGGGCGCGGACGGTGTCCACGGCCCGGTCGTCGAGGTCGGTCCACTCCAGAGCGGGGGATCCCTTGGTCCGTGCGGTCACGTGCTTCCCTTCGAACGTTCTTCATACATCTCGGCGCAGCCGATGGGCAGGCACGAGCCTACTCAGGCGTCGGGCTAGACTCGACTCCGCCTGTACCCCACTCAACCGAGGTTCATCTCCGTGACGTACGTCGGCCAGTCGGCCTCCGACGCCGAGCAGTCCCGACCCCATGGGACTCCCGACGACCCCTCACAGCAGCGCGCCAGCCTCAAGGACGTGATCGCCGCCTACGTGGGGCTGACCAAGCCCCGGGTGATCGAGCTGCTGCTGCTGACCACGGTGCCGGTGATGTTCTTCGCCGCCCGCGGGGTGCCGCCCCTGGGCCTGGTCGTGGCCACCGTGATCGGCGGGGCGCTCAGCGCCGGCTCCGCCTCGGCGTACAACTGCGTCTACGACCGCGACATCGACGAGCAGATGCGCAGGACCCGCCGCCGGGCCCTGCCCCGGCACATCGTCTCCGCACGCTCGGCGCTGGTCTTCGCGACCGCGCTGGCGGTGCTCTCGACCGTGGTGCTGGCGGTCTGGGTCAACGTGCTCTCGGCCGCGCTCTCGCTGCTCGCCAACGCGTTCTACGTCTTCGTCTACACGATGCTGCTCAAGCGGCGCACGACCCAGAACATCGTCTGGGGCGGCATCGCGGGCTGCTTCCCGACGATGATCGGGTGGACCGCGGTCACCGGTCGCCTGGACTGGGCGCCGGTCGTGCTCTTCATGGTCGTCTTCTTCTGGACGCCGCCGCACACCTGGGCGCTGGCCCTGCGCTACCGCGAGGACTACCGCGGCGTCGACGTGCCGATGCTGCCCGTGGTCGCGCCCGGCGCGCGAGGTGGGCCGCCAGGTCGTGCTCTACAGCTGGGTGATGGTCGCGACCTCGCTCCTGCTCTGGCCGGTCGCCGGCACCGGACCGGTCTACCCGGTGGTGGCCACGGTGCTGGGCGCGGTCTTCCTCTACGAGGCGCACCAGATGTGGTCGCGCACCAAGCGCTCCGACGAGCCTCACCGACATCGCCCCGATGCGGCTCTTCCACAGCTCGAACCTCTACCTGTCGCTGCTGTTCGTGGCCGTGGCCCTGGACCCGCTGCTCTTCTGATCCGCCCCGCACCGCGGCGTACGGCGGCGAGGTGCGCCCGGTCAGGGCCGGGCGAACGACCCGTCGTTCCCGGGTAGCGCCGGGTCGACGCCGGGTCAGCGGGTGAGGGTGGTGGCGGCGTCGGTCTGGGTGGGTGCGTCCGGGTCGGGGTGCTCAGCCGGCTCGGCGGCGGAGCGGTGGGGGAGGACCGCCAGGGTGATCCGGGCCGAGACCGGCCGCGAGCAGGCCCGCGCCGAGCATGTGCAGGGCGACCAGCGGCGATGGGCAGGTCCAGCCAGTACTGGACCCAGCCGAGCACGCCCTGGGCCAGCTCGATGGCGAGCACCAGCCCCGTGACCAGGGAGAGCCAGCGCATCCGGCTGCGCAGCGCCGCGACCAGCAGCGCCACCGTGAGCACGACGAGCACGTAGACCGAGACGGCGTGGACCTGGGAGATGAGCGCCGGGTCCAGGCCGTTGCGGGGCGCGAGGTCGTCGCCGGCGTGCGGGCCGGCACCGGTCACGACGGTGCCGAGGTAGAGGACCACCCAGCCGACGGCGAGGTTGGCGAAGGCGAGCCAGCGGTGCAGCGCCGGCGCCGGACCGCGGTCAGGGCTGCGGAGCTCGTCGAGGAGCACCACGCAGACCATGATGATCGCCATCGACAGCAGGAAGTGCAGCGAGACCACCCAGGGGTTCAGGTCGGTCAGCACGGTGATGCCACCGAGCACCGCCTGCAGCGGGATCGAGAGACCGACCACGAAGGAGAGCCTGCGTCGCCTTGCGGTGCGGCCGCGCCCACGGCGGCCAGGAAGGTGAGCAGCGCGACCGCAGCGAGCACGAAGGTGAGCAGTCGGTTGCCGAACTCGATCACGCCGTGGATCCCAAGCTCGCCGTGGGCCACGAAGGACTCGTCGGTGCACCGCGGCCAGGTCGGGCAGCCGAGCCCGGAGCCGGTGAGCCGGACGGCGGCGCCGGTGACGACGATGCCGATGTTGGCGAGCAGGTTGGCGATGGCCAGCGGCCACAGCCAGGGGGCAAGACGGGCGAGGTTCATCTGGGTCACTCCCACTTGAAGGTACGCGCGGTGGCCGTCGCCCCGACGACCGACCACACGAGAAGGATCAGCACGCAGCCGGCGTCCAGACGGCCGTCGAGCAGGGCGGCACGCATGCCCTCGCCGAGGGCCCCCGACGGGAGCCAGGCCGCGACGTCCGCGAAGGCGCCGTACGAGTCGGCGGGCACCACCACGGCGCCGCCCGCGAGCAGCAGCAGGTAGACGAGGTTGGCGGCGGCCAGGGTGGCCTCGGCCCGTAGGGTGCCGGCGATCAGCAGGCCGAGCGAGGTGAAGGCGGTAGTGCCGAGCAGCAGCACCAGGACGGCGGCGGGCCAGCCGGAGGCGTCCGGCCGCCAGCCCAGGAGGCCGGCGACCGAGCCGAGGACGAGGATCTGCAGCAGCTCGACCAGCAGGACGGCCCCGACCTTGCCGAGCAGCAGGCCGTGCCGGGGGAGCGGGGAGGTGCCCAGGCGCTTGATCAGCCCGTAGCGCCGCTCGAACCCGGTGGCGATGGCGACGGAGGTGAACGCGGTCGACATCACCGCCAGGGCAAGGATGCCGGGCGCCAGCACGTCGACCACCGGGTGGTCGAAGCTCCAGCCCTACCCGGTCGGCGGCCGCGACCCCGCCGACGAGCACGATCACCGGGATCACCAGGGCGAGCAGCAGCTGCTCACCGTTGCGGAGGATGAGCCGGAACTCCATCCGGGTCTGGGCGAGGACCTGTGCGGAGGCGAGGCGCTCCCGGGCGCAGGGCTGAGGTCCAGCGGGCGGCTCATGGGTGAAGTCCCCGTCCTGTGAGCTCGAGGAAGACGTCCTCGAGGGTACGTCGGCCCAGGCTGAGGGAGTCCGGCAGCACGCCGGTGGCCTCGCACCAGCGGGAGACGACGGCCAGGGTGGTCGAGTCGGCCCGGCCGGAGATCACCATGCTCAGGTCGTCGAGCTGGCGCACGTCGGTGCCGGCGCCGAGCTCGGCCTGCAGGGACTCCGGCGCCCCGTCGGGGAACGGGCGGGTGACGACCAGCCTGATGGTGGTGTGGGTGCCGCCGCGGGTCAGCTCCAGCGGGCTCCCGCTGGTGATCAGCCGCCCGTGGTCGACGATGTGGATGACGTCGGAGAGTCGTTCGGCCTCCTCCATGTAGTGCGTGGTGAGCACGACGGTCACCCCGTGCTCGCGGAGCTCCTCCAGCAGCTCCCAGGTGTCGCGCCGGGCCTGCGGGTCCATCCCCGCGGTCGGCTCGTCGACGAAGACCAGCTCCGGGCGGCCGACCAGTGCCATCGCCAGCCCGAGCCGCTGCTGCTGCCCGCCGGAGAGACGGCGGTAGGGGGTGCGGCCGCAGTCGTCGAGGCCCACCCGCTCGGCCAGTGCGTCCACGTCCAGCGGGTGCGCGTGCAGCGAGGCGACGTGCCGCAGCATCTCGATCGCCCGGACCCCCGACCAGGCGCCGCCGCCCTGGAGCATCACGCCGATGCGCGGCAGCAGCTCCTTGCGGTCCCGGGTGGGGTCCAGGCCGAGGACGCGGACGCTGCCACGCTGGGGGCGGCGGTAGCCCTCGCAGGTCTCGAGCGTCGTGGTCTTGCCGGCACCGTTGGGCCCGAGGACCGCGGTGATCGAGCCGCGGTCGATGGTCAGCGAGAGGTCGTCGACCGCGACCTTGTCGCCGTACCTCATCACCAGCCCGTCGATCTGGACGGCGGGGGAGGAGGCAGGCACGCTCACAGTCTAGGAAGATCCCCCAGGGGGCCCACGGTGCGGGTCGGGCAGCGCCACCGAGGTGGCTCGCGGACCTGCGCGGGCGGCCGGCTGCCGCGACCGTCGACGGGCCAGCACCAGGGCCAGCCGATCGGCCACCAGCACCAGGGCGACGCCTGCGCCGACGTCGAGCAGGTAGTGGTTGGCCGTGACCACCACGGCCAGGCACATCAACGTGGGCAGGACGAACCCGACCACGCGGAGCCACAGCGAGCCGGCCGCCGTCACGATCGCCATCCCGACCAGCAGGTCCCAGCCGGTGTGCAGGCTCGGCATCGCGGCGTACTGGTTGGTGAAGGCCTGCGGCTGGAGGACGCGGTAGGCGTGCGAGCGCTCGGCGACGGTGTCGGAGAGCCCCAGGTCGAGCAGCCGGGGCGGGGTCACGGGGTACAGGGCGAAGATCGCCATGCCGACCGCGCCGGAGATGAGCATCGCGTCGCGCAGGCGGAGGAACGAGTCGCGGTGCCGCAGCGCCAGCCAGATCATCGTGGCCACGATCACCGGCCAGTGCCCCCAGATGTAGACCCAGTTCGCCAGGGTGGACGAGCGAGTCCGAGCCCGTGGCCAGCCCGTGCAGGTCGTGCCTCCAGGTCCAGGCCGAGGCGCCGCTCCAGCCCGAGCAGGTCGCGGGCGTTGCGCGTCCGACTGGTCGACGGAGCCCTCGGTCAGGCCTCGCACGGAGAAGTAGACGAGCACGCCGACGAAGACCCAGAGTCCCTGCAGCGCCACCCATCGGGCGACGGCGCCGGCTACCGGCCGGGCGGCGGGCACGTGCTCGGTGGCGACCATGGTCGACTCCCTTCTCCACCGGCATCGTCGCCGAGGCCAGGGAGACGGTGAACAGGGCCGGTCGACCCGGGCGAGCTACTTAGGTGACCCTTCGTTGAACCACGTCGATCAATAACGTAACAATTGCGTTGTGGAATTCGACCGCACGACCGCCGCTGCCCCTGGCAGAGGCGTCGACGCCTCCACCCGGGCCCGGGTGGTGCGGTCGATCCTGGAGAACGGTCCGTCCACCGCAGCCAGCCTGGCGGCGGGGCTGGACCTGACGCCGGCGGCGGTCCGTCGCCACCTCGACCACCTGCTCGGCGAGGGTGTCGTGGAGTCCCGGGAGCCCCGGACGAGCGCACAGCGCGGCCGGGGAAGACCTGCACGGGTCTTCGCGTTGACCGAGAGTGGACGTGACCAGTTCGACCAGCACTACGACGACCTCGCCGCCCAGGCGCTCCGCTACCTCGCGGAGACCGGGGGGACGAGGCCGTGCAGGAGTTCGCCCGGCGACGGGCGGCCTTCATCGAGCGCGACTACGAGGTCGTCGTCCGTGAGCAGCCGCACCTGACCCCGGCGGAGGCGCTGGCCCGAGTCTTCACGGCCGAGGGCTACGCCGCCAACGTCCGGGAGCTCCCGGTCGCGGGTGCGGTCGACCAGCTCTGCCAGCAGCACTGCCCCGTGGCCCACGTGGCCCATGAGTTCCCCCAGTTGTGCGAGGCCGAGACCGAGGCGATCTCCCAGGTCCTCGGCACGCACGTCCAAAGGCTTGCCACCATCGCGCACGGCGACGGTGTCTGCACCACCTGCATCCCGAAGAGCAAGGAAGGCTGATCCATGACCTCCATCGAGGAGCTCAACCCCGAGCTGAAGGGCATCGGGCGTTACGAGTTCGGCTGGGCCGACCGCGACGAGGCCGGCGCCATCGCCAAGCGCGGACTCAACGAGGACGTCGTGCGCGACATCTCGGGGAAGAAGTCCGAGCCCCAGTGGATGCTGGACCTGCGCCTCAAGGGCCTCAAGCTGTTCCACCGCAAGCCGATGCCCACCTGGGGCTCGGACCTGTCGACCATCGACTTCGACAACATCAAGTACTTCGTGCGCTCCTCGGAGAAGCAGGCGACCTCGTGGGAGGACCTGCCCGAGGACATCAAGAACACCTACGACAAGCTCGGCATCCCGGAGGCGGAGAAGCAGCGCCTCGTCGCCGGTGTCGCCGCGCAGTACGAGTCGGAGGTCGTCTACCACTCCATCCGCGAGGACCTGGAGGAGAAGGGCGTCATCTTCGTCGACACCGACACCGCGCTGAAGGAGCACGAGGACCTCTTCAAGGAGTACTTCGGCACCGTCATCCCGGTCGGCGACAACAAGTTCGCCGCGCTCAACACCTCGGTGTGGTCGGGCGGCTCGTTCATCTACGTGCCCAAGGGCGTCCACGTGGACATCCCGCTGCAGGCCTACTTCCGGATCAACACCGAGAACATGGGCCAGTTCGAGCGGACGCTGATCATCGCCGACGAGGACTCCTACGTCCACTACGTCGAGGGCTGCACCGCGCCGATCTACTCCAGCGACTCGCTGCACTCCGCGGTCGTCGAGATCATCGTGAAGAAGGGCGCCCGCGTGCGCTACACGACGATCCAGAACTGGTCGAACAACGTCTACAACCTGGTCACCAAGCGCGCCACCTGCGAGGCCGGCGCGACCATGGAGTGGGTCGACGGCAACATCGGCTCGAAGGTGACGATGAAGTACCCGGCCGTCTACCTGATGGGCGAGCACGCCAAGGGCGAGACCCTGTCGATCGCCTTCGCCGGCGAGGGTCAGCACCAGGACGCCGGCGCCAAGATGGTCCACGCCGCGCCGAACACCTCCAGCTCGATCCTGAGCAAGTCGGTGGCGCGCGGTGGCGGCCGGACGTCGTACCGCGGCCTGATCCAGGTCAACGAGGGCGCCCACGGCTCGAAGTCCAACGTGCTCTGCGACGCCCTGCTGGTCGACCAGATCAGCCGGTCGGACACCTACCCGTACGTCGACATCCGCGAGGACGACGTGTCCATGGGTCACGAGGCGAGCGTCTCGAAGGTCTCCGACGACCAGCTCTTCTACCTCATGTCGCGCGGCATGGAGCAGGACGAGGCGATGGCGATGATCGTCCGTGGCTTCGTCGAGCCGATCGCCAAGGAGCTGCCCATGGAGTACGCCCTGGAGCTCAACCGCCTGATCGAGCTGCAGATGGAGGGCGCGGTCGGCTGACCGTGCTCGCGCACCAACTCCCCCCAGCAACGAACTAGGAAGCCGAACCTGTGACTGTGACCGAGACCGCCCGCGAGAGCGTGGCTTCGGCCCTCGAGATGGACAAGGTGGAGAGCCACCTGCACCCGGAGGGGTCGTTCGACGTGGCCGACCACCCGGTGCCCACCGGACGCGAGGAGATCTGGCGGTTCACCCCGCTCAAGCGCCTGCGCGACCTGCACGGCGACGCCGTCTTCGGCGCCGCCACCACTCGCTACGCCTGGAACACCCCCGAGGGCGTGCGCGCCGAGACCGTGGAGGGCGACGAGGCCAAGGCGCTGCGGGGCATCTCCGGGCTGGTGCCGAACAGCCGGTTCGGCGCCCGGGTGCTGGCCGAGGTGCCCTCGACCCTGCTGGTCGACGTCCCCGCCGAGGCCGACGTGGCCGAGCCGCTCGTCGTCGACGTGACCGGGACCGACGCCTCGTCGACCGAGGCAGGCGCACGTCGCGCTGCGGTTCGGCCGGCACTCCCGCGCCACCGTGGTGCTCAACCACACCGGGAGCGCCTCGCTGGCCCAGGTCGTGGAGATCGCCGTGGGGGACGGCGCCGAGGTCACCGTGGTCTCGGTCCAGGACTGGTCCGACGACGCGGTGCACCTGACCCACACCCAGGCGCTCGTGGGTCGCGACGCGACGTACAAGCACGCGGCGATCAGCTTCGGCGGCGACGTCGTGCGGATGGACGCCAACGTGACGTACGACGGCCCCGGCGGCTCCGCGGAGATGCTCGGGCTCTACTTCGCCGACGCCGGCCAGCACATCGAGCACCGGCTCTTCGCCGACCACAACGCTCCGCACACCAAGAGCAACGTGGTCTACAAGGGCGCGCTGCAGGGCGCCAAGGCGCACACCGTGTGGATCGGCAACGTGCTGATCCGCAAGGTCGCCGAGGGGATCGAGACCTACGAGGAGAACCGCAACCTGGTGCTCACCGACGGCTGCCAGGCCGACTCGGTGCCCAACCTCGAGATCGAGACCGGCGAGATCGAGGGCGCCGGGCACGCCTCGGCGACGGGCCGCTTCGACGACAACCAGCTCTTCTACCTGCGCTCGCGCGGGATCGAGGAGAGCGAGGCCCGGCGTCTGGTCGTGCACGGGTTCTTCAACGACCTGATCCGCAAGGTCGACGTCCCCGCGATCGAGGAGCGCCTCGTCGCCACGGTGGAGGCCGAGCTGGCCAAGAACGTCATCGGGAAGCACTTCTGATGGCGTTCGAGCGAGCCTGCGCCACCGCCGAGGTGCGCGAGGACCAGGCGACCTCGGTCACCCTCGGGGGGATCGACGTCGCCGTCGCCCGGGACGGCGAGGACTTCTACGCCGTCCAGGACCTGTGCAGCCACGCCCACGTGGCCCTCTCCGAGGGCGAGGTGGCCGACTGTGCCATCGAGTGCTGGCTGCACGGCTCGACGTTCGACCTGCGCACCGGCAAGCCGACCGCACTGCCCGCCAGCGAGCCGGTGTCGACCTTCGCGGTGGAGGTGCGCGGCGACGACGTGTTCGTCGACGTGACCACCCCGCTCAACGGCGTCACGCCGGCCTGACCCAAGACTTCGACGAGAGTTAGAGAGACAGAACACAGATGAGCACTCTGGAGATCAAGGACCTGCACGTCTCGGTGGACACCGAGGACGGCGCCAAGGAGATCCTCAAGGGCGTCGACGCTGACCATCAAGGACGGCGAGACGCACGCGATCATGGGCCCGAACGGGTCCGGCAAGTCCACCCTGGCCTACTCGATCGCCGGGCACCCGAAGTACACCGTCACCAGCGGCAGCGTGCTGCTCGACGGCGAGGACGTGCTGGCGATGTCGCGTCGACGAGCGGGCGCGCGCCGGCCTGTTCCTGGCCATGCAGTACCCCGTGGAGGTGCCGGGCGTCTCGGTCGCCAACTTCCTGCGGACCGCCAAGACCGCCATCGACGGCGAGGCGCCCAAGCTGCGCACCTGGGTCAAGGACGTCAACTCCGCCCTGGAGCGGGTCGACCTGGACCCGACCTTCTCCAGCCGCTCGGTCAACGAGGGCTTCTCCGGCGGCGAGAAGAAGCGGCACGAGGTCGCCCAGCTCGAGCTGCTGAACCCCAAGGTCGCGATCCTCGACGAGACCGACTCGGGCCTGGACATCGACGCGCTCAAGGTCGTCTCCGAGGGCGTCAACCGGTTCTCCGAGGGCGGCGACAAGGGCGTGCTGCTGATCACGCACTACACCCGGATCCTGCGCTACATCAAGCCCGACTTCGTCCACGTCTTCGTCGCCGGCCGGATCGCCGAGCAGGGCGGCCCGGAGCTGGCCGACCAGCTCGAGGCCGAGGGCTACGACAAGTACACGAAGGCCGCGGTCTGACATGACGCTCCCCGGTCTGCTCCCCGAGCTCGAGGTGATCCGGAAGGACTTCCCGATCCTCGAGCGCACGGTCGCGGGTGGGCAGCCGCTGGTCTACCTCGACAGCGCCAACACCTCGCAGAAGCCCCAGGTGGTGATCGACACCATGGTCGACCACCTGGAGCGTCACAACGCCAACATCTCCCGGGCCATGCACACGCTGGGGGCGGAGTCGACCGAGGCGTTCGAGTCGGCGCGCGACCGGGTGGCCGCGTTCCTGCACGCCCCGTCGCGCGACGAGGTGATCTTCACCAAGAACGCCTCGGAGGCGCTCAACCTGGTGGCGAACACCCTGGCCTGGGCGCGGGGCCCGACTGGCCGTGGGTGAGGGGGACGAGATCCTCATCACCGAGATGGAGCACCACTCCAACATCGTGCCGTGGCAGCTCCTGGCGGAGCGCACCGGCGCGACGCTGCGGTGGATCGGCCTGACCGAGGACGGACGGCTCGACCTCTCCGACCTCGACACGCTGCTCACCGAGCGCACCAAGGTCGTCTCCCTCACCTGGGTCTCCAACATGCTCGGCACGATCAACCCGGTGCACGAGGTGGCCCGGCGGGCCAAGGCCGTCGGCGCCCTGGTGGTGCTGGACGCCGCCCAGGCGGCGCCCCAGCTGACGGTCGACGTGGCCGCCACCGGGGCGGACTTCGTGGCCTTCACCGGTCACAAGGTCGTCGGTCCGACCGGGATCGGCGTGCTCTGGGGCCGTCGCGAGGTGCTCGAGCAGCTGCCGCCGTTCCTCGGTGGCGGCGAGATGATCGCCACCGTCTCGATGGAGCGTTCGACGTACGCCGACATCCCGCACAAGTTCGAGGCCGGGACGCCGCCGATCGTCGAGGCGGTCGGGCTCGGTGCGGCGGTCGACTACCTCGCGGCGGTGGGCATGGAGGCCATCCACGCGCACGAGCAGGCGATCTCCGGGTACGCCCTCGAGGGCCTGCTCTCGGTGCCCGGCCTGACCGTGCTCGGTCCCCAGGACGCCGCCTCGCGCGGCGGGGCGATCTCCTTCGAGCTGGCCGGCGTGCACCCCCACGACGTCGCCCAGGTGCTCGACACCCGGGGGATCGCAGTCCGCGCCGGTCACCACTGCGCCAAGCCGGCGCACGCCCGGTTCGGCGTGCAGAGCTCGACCCGGATGTCGTCGTACCTCTACACGACCCCGGCCGAGATCGACGCCCTGGTCGAGGGCCTCCACTACACGCGTTCGTACTTCAAGGTCGGGTGATCCAGGTGTCCGCAGAGCTCGACTCGCTCTACCAGGAGATCATCCTGGACCACTACAAGAACCCGCTGCACGCCGGACTGCGGGAGCCCTTCGAGGCGGAGGTGCACCACGTCAACCCCACGTGCGGGGACGAGGTCACCCTCCGGGTGCACCTCGAGGACGGCAAGGTCGCCGACGTCTCCTACGACGCCCTGGGGTGCTCGATCTCCCAGGCCTCGGCGTCGGTGATGGCCGACCTGGTCATCGGCCGCACGGTGGACGAGGCGATGACCGTGCACGAGGAGTTCCTCGCCCTGATGCAGGGCAAGGGGCAGGTCGAGCCGGACGAGGAGGTCCTGGAGGACGGGATCGCCTTCGCCGGCGTCGCGAAGTTCCCGGCGCGCGTCAAGTGTGCGCTGCTCGGCTGGATGGCCTGGAAGGACGCGACCTCCCAGGTGCTCCGCAACGACGACAACCCGCAGGAGACAGCATGAACAGCCAGAACCCCGCCCACTCCGACCTCCCCGAGGTCGACGTCCAGGGCTCGTCCGGGACCACGACGGCCACCGTCGAGGACGTCACCGAGGCGATGAAGGACGTGGTGGACCCCGAGCTCGGGATCAACGTCGTCGACCTCGGCCTGGTCTACGGCGTCCACGTGGACGAGGGCTCCAACTGCGTCATCGACATGACGCTCACCTCGGCCGCCTGCCCGCTCACCGACGTGATCCAGGACCAGACCAACTCCGCGCTCGAGGGCCTGGTCAACGACGTGGCGATCAACTGGGTCTGGATGCCGCCGTGGGGGATGGACAAGATCACCGACGACGGCCGCGAGCAGCTGCGGGCCCTCGGCTTCAACGTCTGAGGGCGGGTGCACACCCCCGCGCACGAGGACGAGCTGGAGCAGCTCGTCCGGAGCTTCTGGGACGTCGCCCGGTTCCACGCCAAGCTGACCCACATGCCGTCGTACTTCGGCCCGACGGTCATCGCCTCGGTGCCGCCTCCCGTCTGGAGCCTCGGCAGCACCCCGGCGGAGGCGGACGCGGCGCTGGGCGCGCTGCTGGACGGCAGCCAGACCACCCTGCGCACCCCCGCCGAGGAGTACGCCGACTCCGGCGAGCCGCTGCCGGAGGAGGGGGTGCTGGGGATCGTCACCGACGGCCAGGGACACCCCGGCGCGCTGGTGGTCACCTCGTCGGTGGAGCGCGACGGGGACGAGGTCGTCGAGCACCTGCGGGTGCTCTACCGCGCACCGTAGCCACTGCGCAGGCCGGCGCGGCCAGCGGTCTAGGGTGACCGGATGCCAGTCGTCCCGGTGCCCGCGGAGCGGGTCGAGCGGTGGGTGGCCAACTTCGTCGCCAGGCACGGCGAGGTCGTGCTCTCGGTCCGCGACGGCTGCCTGACCGGCACCGCCGAGGACGGCTCGGTGTTCCGCGCGCACCTCCCGTTCTCCCGGGGGCACGACGGTCCCGCCGACCCGGGCGCGTTCGCCGCGGCCTGCGAGCCGCCCGAGTCCTGGGGGGTGCTGCTGGTCCGCAAGGGCGGCTTCGCGGTCGCCCGCCTCTCAGGGCGCGCCTTGGCTGAGCACAAGATCGGCCAGCGGCACGTCCAGGGACGGAGCAAGGCCGGCGGACAGAGCCAGCAGCGGTTCGCCCGGCGTCGCGACAACCAGGCCCGGATCGCCTACGAGGCCGCCGCCGACCACGCGGCGAGGATCCTGCGCCCAGGTGCGCTGGTGGTGGGCGGAGACCGGGCGGCGGTCACCGAGGTGCTCGAGGACCGCCGGCTCGCCGGCCAACGGGTCGTGGGGGACTGGCTGGACGTGCCTGACCCGAGGCGCCGAGTGCTGGACGAGGCGGTCGAGCGTGCCTGCGCCGCGCGGGTCGAGGTCGAGAACGCCTGAGCCGGGCGCGGCTCTGCCAGGATGAGCCGCATGTGGGAACCCCTCCCGGGGTGGCAGCGGCTGCCCGGTGCCGGCCCGTCCACGCTGGGGGTGTGGGCCGCCCGTGCCGGCGACCGCCGGGTCGTCGTGAAGCGGCTGGTCGCGCCCTCGCCGCACGACCCGCCCGAGACGGGTCTGCGCACGCACCCGGCGTACTGGCGACGGGCGGCCGACGTCGCCCTGAGCGGGGTCGTGGCCCACACCCCCGGCCTGCGCGAGCCCGAGCTGCTGGAGGTGGAGGAGGACCCGGACGGCGTCACCCTGGTCCACGCCTGGGTGGAGGACGCGGGCAGCTCAGGGCTCTTCCTGGCCAGCAGGCTCGGCCGGTTCGCCGGTGCGGACCTGGGGTCACCGCCGTGGCTGGTCGTGGACCAGCTCGCGGCCCGGCTGGCCCAGGTCGAGCGACGAGGGGGCTGGCAGACGCTGGCGCGCACCCCGATGGCGGACCTCGCCGAGCACCTGTGGCGCCGTCGCCACACCCTGCTCTCGAGAGGTCGCCCTGCTGCCGCAGGTGCCCCAGCACGGGGATCCCGTGCCCAGCAACCTGCTGGGGCACGCGGAGGACGAGGTGGTCGCGGTCGACTGGTCGACGCTGGGCCGCGGCCCGGTGGGCTCGGACCTCGGCTACCTCTCGCTCTCGACCCGGGAGGCGTTCGAGCCGCTGGTGGTCGCGTACTGCTCGGGACTGCCCGGGGGCCTGGCCACCCGTGCCCAGGTGGAGCTCGGGGCCAGGGTCTCCTCGGTCTACACGGTGCTGACCCGGGCGGACTGGGCGCTCGCCCGGGCGGCACAGGGCGAGGGGGCGCTCGCCGGCAAGTTCCGGCACCCCAGCGTGGCGCCGTTCCTGAGGGCGATGCAACGCCAGCTGCCGCAGGTCGAGGCACTCCTCGACCTGCGGCAGCACGGCTGAGCCAGCGGGGTCAGGTCAGCGGGTTGGCCTTCTTGACGGCCTTCCTGGAGCGCTTGACGCCCGACTTGGCCATCCCGGTGAGCCCCTGGGTGAACAGGGTCAGGCCCGCGCCGACCAGCCAGACGTCCTTGGCGAGGCCCACGCCCTCCTGGCTGGGCCGGATGCCGTCGTCCAGGGTCATGCTCGGGGTCCGGAGATACATGCCGACCAGTGCGGAGCCGAAGCCGGTCAGCGCGGCACCGGCGACGGTGGCCGGCACCATGGGGGCGAGCAGAGCGGCGCCGACAGCGATCTCGCCGTAGGCCAGGAGGCTGGTGAAGCCCTTGGGGTCCATGTCTTTGACCAGGGCCGGGTAGGCGCCGGCCGCGGCACCGTGCAGGTACTCGGCAGTGCCCTCGTCGGCGTTGAGCTTGCCGAGGCCGGAGTTGAGGATGTAGGCGCCGGTGGCGACTCGCAGCGGGACTTGGGTCAGGTGCATGGCTTCTCCTGGGTCGTGGGTCTCGGTACGCCGTACCCCCCGGAGGTGCCCCGCCATGCGCGCGCGGGGCCGGACGTCCGCCCCTCGAGGGGCTGCCCCGCAGGGCTCGCCGACCGCTAGGGTCGCCGCCATGCTGCGCACCCTCACCCTCGGGACCTGTCTGCTCGGCGTGCTCGCGCTGGGCGCCTGCGGCGACGAGAGCCCCGAGACGGGCCGGGCCGACGCCGCCTACGTCGAGCTGTGGGACGAGTTCCGCTCCGTGCTGCACGTCTCCGAGCCGGCGGGGGAGGAGCCCTCGGCCGAGGCGCTCAACGAGGCGTTCGGCTGGGACGAGGGCTCCCGTGCCCGGGTCGACTCGGTCACCCCGGACGAGGTGTGCCTGGTGGGCCGGGACTCCGGGGTCTACCTCGCCGTGGTCGGCACCGAGGGGCCCGGCGACCCGAAGGTGCTGATGGGCGAGGCGGCGACGTGCTCCTTCGAGCAGGACGACGCGGAGGTGGTGGCGGTGATGGACTCCGCCGACCCCTCGGGCTTCCGGGTGGTCTCAGGCGAGCAGCTCCTCGGCGCCGACGACGGGACCTGAGCGGTGCCGAGCGCTACAGGTCGTCGGCCGCGAACGTGTCGCAGGCCGCGAGGTCGCCGCGGTCGTGCCCGACCCGGAACCAGCTGCTGCCGCTGCTCCGCGGAGCCGTGGGTCCAGCCCTCCGGGTCGACCCGGCCGCCGCTGCGCTGCTGGATCCGGTCGTCGCCCACGGCCTTGGCGGAGTCGAGCGCCTCGGCGATGTCGCCCTCGTCCAGCTCGGCGAAGATGGCCACGCCGCTGTCGTCGGTCGTGCCCTGCCGCGGCCCGGGTCCACATCCCGGCGTAGCAGTCCGCCTGCAGCTCCAGCCGTACCGGCGTCGCTCTCCGGTCCCTGCTGGGTGCGCACCTTGCCCATCGTGCCCAGCAGGTTCTGGATGTGGTGGCCGTACTCGTGGGCCAGCACGTAGGGCTCCACGAAGTCACCGCCCTGCCCACCGAGTCGCCCCTCGAGCACGTCGTCGAAGAACGTGGTGTCGAGGTAGACCTGCTCGTCGGCGGGGCAGTAGAACGGCCCCACCTGCGAGGACGCCTGACCGCACGCCGTCGCGACCCGACCGGTGAAGGTGTTGATCCGCGGCGGGGAGTAGCCGCGCGCCGGCCTGCTGAGGGAGCGTCTTCGTCCAGAACCGCTCCGAGGAGAGCGCGACCGCCTTGCGGGCGCAGTCGGGGTCGCCCTGGGCGTCGGCGCCGGTCCGGCAGTGGTCGTAGCGCTCGCTCTCGGACTCGAGTCCGCTCGGCAGCCCGCCGGTGCCGCCCCCAGGTCGAAGGCGGTCCCGCCGCCGGTGCCTGCCCAAGTCCCGCCGACGCACTGGGTGAGCACGAGGAACAGGACGACCAGCAGGATCGCCCGCCAGGCCGCCGCCGGCCTTGGCGCCGCCGGGCATCGGGAGGCGCGCGAGGACGCCACCGCCCCGTCGGCGACCGCCGGCGTCGCGGACCGAACCACGCCGGATGTCGGCCTTCGGGTTGAAGCGCATGTGAGTCCTTCCTGGGCGGGCGCGACGACGCCGACTCACGGGAAACCGGCTCTCGCTCCGTAGACTCACTACCCTCATGATCACAGCCCAACACCTCGAAGTGCGCGCCGGCGCCCGCCTCCTCATGGAGGACGTCACGTTCCGAGTAGCGGCCGGCGACAAGGTCGGACTCGTCGGACGCAACGGGGCCGGCAAGACCACTCTCACCAAGGTGCTCTCCGGGGAGGCGCAGCCCGCTTCCGGGGAGCGTGCTGAGCACGCGGCGAGGTGGGGTACCTGCCCCAGGACCCGCGCACCGGCGACCCCGAGGTGCTCGCGCGCGACCGGATCCTGTCCGCCCGCGGTCTGGACGACGTCGTCCGCCGGCTCCGTCAGGCCGAGGAGCAGATGGGCTCCGACGACGAGCGGGTGCGCGAGAAGGCGATGCGCCGCTACAGCCGCGCCGACAGTGAGCTGCACGCGCGGCGGTGGGTACGCCGCGGAGTCCGAGGCCGCGCAGATCGCCCAGAGCCTGGGCATCGAGGAGCGCCTGCTGCGCCAGCCCCTGCGCACCCTCAGCGGCGGTCAGCGACGCCGGGTCGAGCTGGCCCGGATCCTGTTCTCCGGCGCCGAGACGCTGATCCTCGACGAGCCCACCAACCACCTGGACGCCGACTCCATCGTCTGGCTGCGGGAGTTCCTGCGGTCCTTCAAGGGCGGGCTGATCGTGATCTCCCACGACAACGCGCTCCTGGAGCAGACGGTCAACAAGGTGCTCCACCTGGACGCCAACCGCGCCACCATCGACGTCTACAACATGGGCTGGAAGGCCTACCTGGAGCAGCGGGAGACCGACGAGCGGCGACGCAAGCGCGAGCGGATGAACGCCGAGTCGAAGGCCAAGATGCTCACCGACCAGGCCAACCGGATGCGGGCCAAGGCGAGCAAGGCGAGCGCGGCCCAGTCGATGCTCAAGCGGGCGGAGAAGATGGTCGCCGGTCTCGAGGGCGAGCGGCAGGCCGACAAGGTCGCGCGGATCAAGTTCCCCGCGCCCGCGCCGTGCGGCAAGACGCCGCTCACCGCGGAGGGGCTCTCCAAGTCCTACGGGTCGCTGGAGGTCTTCACCGACGTCGACCTCGCGATCGACAAGGGGTCGCGGGTGGTCATCCTGGGGCTCAACGGCGCGGGCAAGACCACGATGCTGCGCATCCTGGCCGGGGTGGACAAGGCGGACACCGGCGAGGTGGTCCCGGGGCACGGGCTCAAGGTCGGCTACTACGCCCAGGAGCACGAGACCCTGGACACCTCGCGCACGGTGCTGGAGAACATGCAGTCCGCGGCGCCCCAGCTGACCGACACCGAGGCCCGCTCGGTGCTCGGCTCCTTCCTCTTCTCCGGGGACGACGCCCACAAGCCGGCGAAGGTGCTCTCCGGCGGGGAGAAGACCCGGCTGGCGCTGGCCAGCCTGGTCGTCTCCAGCGCCAACGTGCTGCTGCTCGACGAGCCCACGAACAACCTGGACCCGGCCTCGCGCGAGGAGGTGCTGGCGGCGATCCGCACCTACGAGGGCGCGATCGTCCTGGTCACCCACGACGAGGGCGCGGTGCGGGCCCTGGAGCCGGACCGGGTGCTGCTGCTGCCCGACGGGGACGAGGACCTGTGGAACGAGGACTACGCCGACCTGGTGTCCCTGGCGTGAACCGGCCAGCGTGAACCGGCCAGCGTGAACCGGAACAGCCTGTGACTACTGCTCGGTAACCTAGGATGCGGTCATGACTCCTGAGGAACTCACCGCCGTCGGCCTCCGCTACGAGGTGGCCGGACCGGTCGCCACGATCACCCTGGACCGTCCCGAGGTGCGCAACGCGCAGACCCCGGCGATGTGGCGGGCGCTGGCGCAGCTGGGCGAGGCCATCCCCGAGGACGTCCGCGTCGTCGTGGTGACGGGAGCGGGGGAGACCTTCTCCGCCGGCCTGGACCGCTCGATGCTCGACCCCCGGGGTGGCGGCCAGGGCACCGAGACGGTCGCGGGGCTGCTGGCGTTGTCGGACCAGGAGGTCGCCGACACCATCGGCGCCTACCAGGAGGGCTTCACCTTCCTGCGCGACCCGCGCTTCGTCTCGATCGCCAAGGTGCGCGGCTACGCCGTCGGCGCGGGCTTCCAGCTCGCCCTCTCCTGCGACCTGCGGGTCGTCTCGGAGGAGACGCAGTTCTGCATGAAGGAGTCCGCGCTGGGCCTGGTGCCCGACCTGACGGGAACAAAGCCGCTGGTCGAGGCGGTTGGCTACAGCAGGGCCCTGGAGATCTGCGCGACGGCACGGATGGTGGGTGCTCAGGAGGCGGTCCGGATCGGTCTGGTCCAGGCCGCGGTCCCGGGTGACCAGCTCGACGCGGCCGTGGAGCAGCTCGATCGGGGGTCTGACGGCACCGATGGTCGGGGCCGTGCGTGCGACCAAGCAGCTCCTCCAGGGTGCGGACGACCGTTCGCTGGAGGACCAGCGGCGGCTCGAGCGGGAGGCGCAGGTCCTGCGTTTCCGAGAGGTCGCAGCCGGGATCTGACCCGGTTGCGGACGGGCGAAGGCCCGGAAGGAGGAGGCGCCGATGTCCTTGCAGATGGGGATGGGCCCTGCGTGGCGACACATGCGCACCGACCGGAGCATCGGGAGGCAGCGGGTGGACCGCGGCACCGTGCGCCGGGTGCTCGGCTTCGCCCGCCCGCACAAGCGCACGATCGGCTTCTTCCTCGCCGTCACCTCCTTCGACGCCGCCCTGGTGGTGGCGACGCCGCTGCTGGTCAAGACCCTGGTCGACGACGGCATCACCCAGGGGGACGCGAGGCTGGTCGGGTGGGTGGCGCTGGCGATGGCTGGCGTCGCCGTGCTCGGCGCCGTGCTCTCGGTGATCGGCGGCTTCCTCTCCTCCCGGATCGGTGAGGGCCTGATCTACGACCTGCGCACGCAGGTCTTCGGCCACGTCCAGCGTCAGTCCCTGGCCTTCTTCACCCGCACGCAGACCGGTGCCCTGGTCTCCCGGCTCAACAACGACGTCATCGGGGCGCAGCGCGCCTTCACCTCGACGCTCTCCACCACCGTCTCCAGCCTGGTCTCGGTGGTGGTGGTCAGCATCGCCATGCTCGCCCTGAGCTGGCAGGTGACCCTGCTCTGCCTGCTGCTCTTCCCGCTCCTGCTGGGTGCCTCCCGGTGGGTGGGGGGCCGGCTCGCGGGGCTGACCCGCGAGCAGATGGACGGCAACGCAGACCTCGGTAACGCCATGACCGAGCGGTTCAACGTGGGCGGCGCGATGCTGCTGAAGCTCTTCGGCCGACGCGACGGGGAGGACCGGCTCTTCTCCGAGAAGGCGGCCAAGGTCCGCGACCTGGGCATCCAGATCTCCCTGGTGACCCGGATCTTCATGGCCACCATGCTGCTCATCCCCGCACTGGCCACCGCGCTGGTCTACGGCGTGGGCGGCTGGCTGACCATCGAGGGGACGCTGAGCATCGGCACCGTGCTGGCGCTGGCCACGCTGCTGCTGCGGCTGCTCGGACCCCTGCAGAGCCTGAGCAACGTGCGGATCGACGTGATGACGGCACTGGTCTCCTTCGACCGGGTCCTGGAGGTGCTCGACCTGCCCTCGACCATCCAGGAGAAGCCGGACGCGGTCGCGCTCCCGCCGAGCGCGGCGCGGCTCGAGTTCGACCACGTCGCCTTCCGCTACCCCCGGGCCGAGGAGGTCTCCCTGGCCTCGCTGGAGAGCGTGGCACGCACCGAGGGCCCGGCCGGCGACCTGGTGCTGCAGGACGTCAGCTTCGTCGCCGAGCCGGGTCAGATGGTGGCCCTCGTCGGCCCCTCGGGCGCCGGCAAGACCACGATCACCCACTTGGTCGCCCGGCTCTACGACGTGACCTCGGGGACGGTACGCGTGGGTGGGCACGACGTCCGCGACGTCACCCTGGAGTCCCTGGAGGACGTGGTCGGCTACGTCACCCAGGACTCGCACATGTTCCACGACACGATCCGGGCCAACCTGGCCTACGCCCGGCCCGGGGCAGACGACCGGGAGCTCTGGGAGGCGCTCGCCGCCGCCCAGATCGACGGACTCGTGCGCAACCTGCCCGAGGGGCTGGACACGGTGGTGGGCGACCGGGGCTACCGGCTCTCCGGCGGCGAGCGGCAGCGCCTGGCGATCGCCCGGCTGCTGCTGAAGGCGCCGTGCGATCGTGGTGCTCGACGAGGCGACCGCACACCTGGACAGCGAGTCGGAGGCGGCCGTGCAGCGGGCGCTCGCAGGTCGCGCTGGAGGGGCGCACCTCGCTGGTCATCGCCCACCGGCTCTCCACGGTGCGCGAGGCCGACCAGATCCTGGTGGTCGACGCCGGCCGGGTGGTCGCGTCCGGCACGCACGAGCGAGCTGCTCGAGCAGGGTGGCCTGTACGCCGACCTCTACCGGACCCAGTACTTCTCCGAGCGGTCGCGGCCCGTGGAGGAGCCCCTGCGGGGGTAGATTCCTGGGGCATGGACCTCCAGCTGGACCAACGCGTCTATCTCGTCACCGGCGGCAGCGGCGGGCTCGGCCTGGCCACCGCCGAGTGCCTGGTCGCGGAGGGTGCCCGGGTCGTGGTCTCCGGGCGGACCCAGGAACGGGTCGACGCGCGGTGCGCCGCCTGGGCGAGGAGCGGGCCGAGGGCGTGGTCGCCGACAACGCCGACCCCGGATACCCCGTCACGGCTGGTCGCCGCCGCCCGGACACGCTGGCGGCCGGCTGGACGGCGCCCTGATCAGCGTGGGCGGCCCGCCCGCCGGGGGCTCGCTGGCGATGGACGACCAGGAGTGGCGCGACTCCTTCGAGTCCGTCTTCCTCGGTGCGGTGCGCCTGCTGCGGGTGGTGGGGGAGGAGCTCCCCGACGGCGGCTCGCTCGCCGTTGGTGCTCTCCTCGAGCGTGCGCGCCGCCGCTGCCGGGACTGGGCATCTCCAACGGGCTGCGACCGGGCCTGGCCATGGTCGCCAAGGAACTGGCCGACCAGCTCGGCCCGCGGGGGGTCCGGGTCAACGGGCTGCTGCCCGCCCGGATCGAGACCGACCGGGTGCTCAGCCTCGACGCGGGCGCCCCGGACCCGGCGGCAGCGCGCGCGGCGGCCGAGCGGAGCATCCCGCCTGGGGCGCTACGGGCGACCCGAGGAGTTCGGACGGGTCGCGGCCTTCGTGCTCTCGCCGGCCGCGTCATACCTCAGTGGAGTCATGCTCCCGGTCGACGGCGGCATGCTCCGCGGCCTGTGACGCGGCCCGCCGGTCGCGCCACTCGTCGAACAGCAGGTAGAAGAAGCCGAAGACCGCCAGCCCGCCGAAGAACCACCACTGGAGGCCGTAGAAGAAGTGCGGACCGTCGTCGAGGTCGGGCAGCTCGACCCGCTCGAGCGGCACCGCGGCCTCCGGGTCCTCGGTGGCCAGGTCCACGAAGCCGCGGAGCACCTCGCGGTCCAGCGCCTCGCCGATCTCCTCGCTGCTGATCGCCCGGGTCCGTTGCTCGGTGACCTGTGCGGCGTCACCGGTGGCGTCGATCCGCACCCAGCCGGTGATGGTGACCTCACCGGTCGGCGGGTCGGGCAGGTCCTCGGGCACCTCGCCCCGGTTCTGGGTCGGCCACCAGCCCCGGTCCACCAGCAGGGACGTGCCGTCGTCGAGCACCAGCGGGACCACCGCGTCCACGCCCGGGCCGCCGTCCCGGGTGCGGTAGCGCACCACGACCGTGTCCTCGACCGCGTAGGTGCCGGTGGCCTCGACCAGACGCCACTCCAGCGCCTTGTCGACAGGTCGACCGACGGAGAGGACCTCCTGGACCGGGGCCGGGTCGAGCTCCTCGTTGCGCTGGATCTGCGCGTTGCGGTCGCGGCGGTCCTCGAGCCGGTCGAACTGCCACTGGCCCAGCTCCCAGGCGAGCCAGGTGAGGAGGGTCACGGCGAGGAAGAAGAGGGCCCAGCGCTTGCTGAGCAGGAACTGCAGACGACTCACGACCCGAGGTTATCCGGGAGACGAAACCGCTCGGACAGCCCGGTCGGGTGCCTGCCCCTATGCTGGCTGGATGGGGCAGCTTCTGGAGGACCGGTTCGGCCGGGTGGCGACGGACCTGCGCGTGTCGCTGACCGACCGCTGCAACCTGCGCTGCACCTACTGCATGCCGGCCGAGGGCCTGGACTGGCTGCCGACCGACCAGACGCTGGACGACGACGAGGTCGTCCGGCTGATCACCGATCGGCGTCCGCCTCCTGGGCATCGACGAGGTGCGGTTCACCGGCGGCGAGCCGCTGATCCGCCGCGGCCTGGTCGACATCGTCCGCCGCACCCACGACCTGGGCGGCGGTCGAGACCTCGCTGACCACCAACGGGCTGGGGCTGCACCGGATGGCCGACACGCGCTGGCCGCCGTGGGGCTGGACCGGGTGAACGTCAGCCTGGACACCGTGCGCCCCGACACGCTTCGCGCAGATCACCCGCCGCGACCGGCTGCGACGACGTGGTGGCGGGTCTCGCGGCGGCCGAGGACGCCGGGCTGGGTCCGGTCAAGGTCAACGCGGTCCTGCTGCGCGGCATCAACGACGACCAGGCCCCCGAGCTGCTGCGCTGGTGCCTGGAGCACGGCTACGAGCTGAGGTTCATCGAGCAGATGCCGCTGGACGCCCAGCACGGCTGGCACCGGGACGCCATGGTGACGGCCGAGGAGATCCTCGCGGCCCTGGAGGCGGAGTTCGTCCTCACCCCGGCCGCCGAGCCGCGCGGCAGCGCGCCGGCGGAGCTCTTCACCGTCGACGGCGGCCCGGGCACGGTCGGGGTGATCGCCTCGGTGACCCGGCCGTTCTGCGGCGACTGCGACCGGGTGCGGCTGACCGCGGACGGCCAGGTGCGCAACTGCCTGTTCGCCCGAGAGGAGTCCGACCTGCGCGCGGCGCTGCGCGCCGGCGCGAGCGACGAGGAGCTCGCCGACCGGTGGGTGACCGCCATGCGGGGCAAGCGCGCCGGGCACGGCATCGACGACCCGACGTTCCTGCAGCCGGACCGGCCGATGTCCGCGATCGGCGGCTGACGGCCTCAGACGCCCGCGGCCGCCGGGTGCGGGTCGGCCTCGCCGGACGCGTCCCAACGTCGCCTCAGCTGCCGGCGCGTGCGGTACGACGTCGCGCAGGAACGACCGGGCGGCCAGGAACTCCGACAGGCTGGTGCGGTGCTCCTCGCACGCCAGCCAGACCTTGCGCCGCTCCGGGGTGTGCAGTCGCGGGTTGTTCCACTGCAGCGCCCAGGCGGCGGGGGCGGTGCAGCCCTTGGCGGAGCAGGTGTCGGGCTCGGTCACGCCGAAGGCCCTCCGTTCTCGGTGTCGTCCGGTGGGGTCTGGGTGGGGTCCTGGCCGGGGGGACCGCCGGACCCGCGGCGCCCGGAGGGAGCTCGTGCTGGGGAGGGGCGTCGCGCAGCGAGAAGGTGTCGTCGCGGGTGTCGGTGACGTTGGCCATGACGACGGCCACGTAGGGCAGCAGGACCGCTGCGGCCACCAGCACCCAGCGGAGCCAGCCCGGCCCCACCAGCGACGGCCGCGATGAAGCACACGACCCGGACCGCCATGGACAGCACGTAGCGGAGCTGCCGGGCGGCGATGTCGGCCTCGCGACTCGCTGCCGCCGTGGTGATCCGGACGGCGTCCTGGCCCGAGGGCTTCTTGCGCGTGGCCATGCCAGCAATCGTACGTGGGAGCCGCTCACCCGAGCCCGGGGCTAGAGTCTGTCCATGTCGAATCGTACGTATCGCGTCACCGAGATCGTCGGAACCTCTCCCGAGGGGATCGACGCCGCCATCCGCAACGGGATCGAGCGCGCCGGCCAGACCCTGCGCCACATCGACTGGTTCGAGGTGACCCAGGTCCGCGGCCAGGCCAAGGACGGCCAGGTCGAGCACTTCCAGGTGGGCCTGAAGATCGGCTTCCGGCTCGAGGACGAGTAGCGCGGCGGCACCTTTTTCGCGTACCCCGCGGTAATCACTAGCGTCGGGCCTCGTGACAGACCAGAGCCACGAGTCCCCTCAGCCCGACCCCGCCCCGACAGCCCCCAGGTCCGTCCTGGTGACCGGGGGCAACCGCGGCATCGGCCGTGCGGTGGCCGAGGAGCTGCTCGCGCGCGGTGACCGCGTCGCAGTGACCTCCCGCTCCGGCGGGGGCCCGCAGGGTGCGCTCGACCTGCGGTGCGACATCACCGACCCGGACGCGGTCGAGGCCGCCTTCCTGGAGATCGAGCGAGCCCACGGACCCGTCGAGGTGCTGGTGGCCAACGCCGGCATCACCGCCGACACCCTGCTGCTCCGGATGAGCGAGGACGACTGGGCCTCGGTGATCGACACCAACCTGACCGGCTCCTTCCGGCTCGCCAAACGCGCCGCCCGCGGGATGCTCCGGATGCGGCGCGGCCGGATCGTCCTGGTCTCCTCCGTCGTCGGGCTCCTCGGGTCCGCCGGCCAGGCCAACTACGCGGCCTCCAAGGCCGGTCTGGTCGGGCTGGCTCGCTCCTTGGCCCGCGAGCTGGGCAGCCGGGGCATCACCGCCAACGTGGTGGCGCCGGGGTTCGTGGAGACCGACATGACCGCGGTCCTGACCGACGAGCAGCGCGAGGCGATCCGCGCCCAGGTCCCGCTGGGGCGCTACGCCAGCCCGGAGGAGGTCGCCTCCGCGGTGGCCTGGCTGGTCTCGCCCGGCGCCGCGTACGTGACCGGCGCGGTGATCCCGGTCGACGGCGGACTGGGCATGGGGCACTGATCACACACCGCAGGACGACCCGCACCACGAGGAAAGGCAGCTGGATGGGCATCTTGGAGGGCAAGAGGATCCTGGTCGCAGGAGTGACCATGGAGAGCTCGATCGGGTTCGCGACCGCACGCGTCGCGCAGGAGCAGGGCGCCACGGTCCTGATCTCCAACTTCGGGCGTGCCCTGGGGATCACCCGACGGATCGCGAAGCGGCTGCCGGTGGAGCCGCCGGTGCTCGAGCTGGACGTCACCGACCCCGACCACCTGGCCGGTCTGGCCGACCAGGTCCGGGCGCACGTCGACGGACTGGACGGCGTCGTGCACTCGATCGCCTACGGCAACCCCGAGACCCTGCTCGGTGGCCGGTTCCTGGAAGGTCCCTGGGACGACGTGTCGCAGGCGGTGCACGTCTCGGCGTACTCGCTCAAGGCGCTGGCGGTCGCCACCGCGCCCCTGATGACCCGGGGCTCCTCCCTGGTGGGTCTCACCTTCGACGCGTCCACCGCCTGGCCCGCCTATGACTGGATGGGGGTCGCCAAGGCGGCCCTGGAGTCCACCTCGCGCTACCTCGCACGGGACCTGGGCGCCGAGGGGATCCGGTGCAACCTGGTCGCGGCCGGTCCGCTGAAGACCCTGGCGGCGAAGGCGATCCCGGGCTTCGAGGGACTCGAGTCGGCCTGGAAGGACCGCGCCCCGCTCGGCTGGGACGAGAGCGACCAGGACCCCACCGCCCGCGCGGTGGTGGCGCTGCTCTCCGACTTCTTCCCGGCGACGACCGGCGAGATCGTGCACGTGGACGGGGGCTTCCACGCCATGGGTCTGTGACCTTGTCTGTGCCCTGGTCCGTGCCCTGGTCTGTGCCTCGGCTCGCGGTGGGCCGTGCGGGACCGGGTGTGGACTGGACGGCCTTGGCGCGGGACAGGGCGGACTGAGAGGGTGAGGGCGTGACCACCGACCTTCGGACGCTCGTGCTGATGCGTCATGCCACCGCGGAGCCGACCGGCGCCACCGACGTGGCGCGTGCGCTGACTCCTCGCGGCGAGCAGGAGGCGACGGACGCCGGGCTGTGGCTCGCGAGCCAGGGCTTCGCGCCCGACCACGCCCTGGTGTCCGGGGCCACGCGCACGCGGCAGAGCTGGGCGGCCGCGGCAGGCGCGGCCGGCTGGTCGGTCCCGGTGGAGCCCGACGACGGCCTGTACGCCGCGGGGCCGGACGCCACGCTGGACCTCGTCCGTGCGGTGCCGGCGCAGGCTCGTGCGCTGCTCGTGCTGGGGCACAACCCGACCGTGGCCTACCTGGCGCAGCTCCTCTCCGACGGTGCCGGGGACCCGGACCTGGTCAGGCAGATGGCGCTGGGCTTCCCCCCGGCGACTGCCGTGCTGATGACGGTCGACACGACGTGGGCCGACCTCGACGTGGCCGGTGCCCGGGTGGTCGGGTTCCGTGGCGGACGTCGCTGACGCCGGCGCCCGCGCCGAGGTCGCGGCCAGGCTGCGCTCGGCGGGCTCGGTCTTCGCCGAGGAGGAGGCCGACCTGCTCCTCGCCGAGCTGGCCGGCGACGAGCTCGAGCTGGCGATCCAGGACCGGGTCGCCGGCGAGCCGCTGGAGCACATCCTGGGCTGGGCGGAGTTCGCGGGCCTCCGGGTCGTCGTGCACCCGGGGGTCTTCGTGCCGCGACGACGCACGGAGCTGCTGCTCGAGCAGGCCCTGGCCCACCTGCCCCGGCACGGACTCCTGGTCGAGCTCTGCTGCGGCTCCGCGGCGCTGGCGACGGCCGTCGCGGCCGGGCGGGCGGACGCCTCCGTGCTGGCCTCGGACCTGGACCGGGCCGCGGTCGACTGCGCCCGGGAGAACTTGGAGCGCTACGGGGGACAGGTGGCGTCAGGCGACATCGCCTCGGGCGTGCCCGAGCAGCTGTGGGGCCGGGTCGACGTGGTGGTCGCGAACGCGCCGTACGTGCCCACTCGCCAGCTCGGCCTGATGCCGGCCGAGGCCAGGCTGCACGAGCCGGTCCTCGCCCTGGACGGCGGGCCGGACGGGACCAAGGTGCAGGACCGGGTGATCGCCGCGGCGGTCGGGCTGCTCTCCCCGACCGGGGTGGTGGTGGTCGAGGCGAGCCGCGCCGAGGCGGAGCAGACCGCGGCCCGGATGGTGTGGCGCGGATTCGTCCCGGAGGTCGTGCTGGACGACGAGCTGGACGCCACCTGCGTGGTGGGCCGGCGCTCGCTGCCGCCCGGGCACGACTGACCGAGCCGGCTCAGACGGGTGGGGACGGGGTGACGATCCCGGCGTCGGCGTCGGCCGCCTCGACCTCCTCGCGGGTGATGCCGAGCAGGTAGAGGATCGCGTCCAGGTAGGGCACGTTGATCGCGGTGTCGGCGGCGTCGCGCACCACCGGCTTGGCGTTGAACGCGATGCCCAGGCCGGCGCGTTCGATCATGTCGAGGTCGTTGGCGCCGTCGCCGATGGCGACGCGTCTGCGACAGCGGGACCCCGCCTGCGGCGGCGAAGCTCGCGCAGCGCCGTCGGCCTTGCCGGCCCGGTCGACGACCTGGCCGACGACCCGTCCGGTCAGGCGCCCGTCGTCGACCGATCTCCAGCTCGTTGGCGTGGGCGAAGTCGATGCCGCAGCTCCGCGGCGAGCGCGTCGGTGATCGTGGCGTGAAGCCGCCGCTGACGATCGCGAACCGGTAGCCGAGCCGGCGCAGCGTGCGGCACAGCGTCCGCGCACCCGGCGTGAGCCGCACCTCGTCGCGTGACCTTGTCCAGGGCGCTGGCGCGTCGAGCCCGGCGAGCAGCGCGACCCGCGCGTGCAGCGACTCGGCGAAGTCCAGCTCGCCGCGCATCGCCGCGCTCGGTGACTCCGGCGACCTCGTCGAGGCAGCCGGCGTGCGCGGCGAGCAGCTCGATCACCTCGTCCTGGATCAGCGTCGAGTCGACGTCCATCACGACCAGGCGCTTCGCGCGGCGCAGCAGGCCGGCGGGCTGGACGGCGACGTCGACGCCCTGGGCCGCCGCCTCGATCGGCCAGCGACGCCCGCAGCCGCGCGGGGTCGCGAGCCCGAGGCCTGCAGCTCGATCGCGGTGACGGGGTAGCGGGCCATCCGCACGATGCGGTCGATGTTGCCGCCGCAGTCGGCGATCCGGCCGGGTCGATGGCGGCCATCGCGCCGGGCTCGCAGCGGGTGAGCCGAGCAGCGGTGACGTGGCGCGCGGTCGCGCCGCGCGGTGCCCGGTCGTCGCCGACCTTCGCGCTCGATCTCGACGTCCATGCCGCAGCTCGGTCGGCGGCCCGCTCGGACCGCGGCGTCGACCGCGTCCTCCAGTCGCGCGGGTCGCGCGTGAACAGCACACCGAGCACGAGCCGGCCGCGGATCACGATCTGCTCGATGTCGAGGACCTCGACGCCCGCCTGGGCGAGGCGGTCATCACCGCGGAGGTGACGCCCGGCCGGTCCTTGCCGGTCAAGGTGACGAGCAGGGTCTTCGGGGCTTCGGAGTCCATGGCAAGCCGCGAGGTTACTCGCGCGTCGGCGCGCGACGCCACGAGGGGATCAGCCACGCGGGCCACACCTCGGGCGAGCACGCCGCCACCAGCCCGCCGCCGCGGCGGCGCGCTCGCAGCGGCTGCGAGCGCCGCCTCGCGCCGGGCCATCTCCGAGGCCGTGACGGCGGCGCCGTCGTCCTCGGCTCGCGAGCTCGGCGATCGCCCAGCACTGGAGCGACCGGGCGGCCAGGGCGACGCACCGGCGCGGGGTGCCGGGCGGGGCGTCCGACGGTCCGGCACGTGGTGCAGGTCCATGATCGCGTCGGCGACCTCCGGGCGCCAGTCGGGCGACGTCGAGCCGGCGAGGGCCTCGGCGGTCTCGGGCACTGCGCGCGCGCAGACCGCGGTCGGCCTCGCCGACGTCCGGGACGGCGGCCCGGGACGCGGGCCGCAGCGACGCCAGGTGGTGCCCGGCGCCGACGACCTCGGGCACCGCACCCAGCCCGGCGCCCGGGCGCCAGGACCGCCTGGCCGGCCTCGAGCGCGCGCGAGGTTGAACGCCGGCGGGGCCGCCGAGGCCCAGCGGGTCCCCGTCGACCGGCAGGGCCAGCGCGAGGTGGTCGCCGCCGGCGCTCGCGCACGAGCCCGCGAGCAGGTCGCAGGACCCCGGTGCCCGGGAAGACCGCGCGGCCGGCGTCGGCGGCCAGGACGCGCGCTGTGCGCGGAGCCGGTCGCCTCGAGGGCGTCGAGCAGGTGGTCGGCCAGCACGTGGCCGCGGAGCCAGCCGTCGCCCCACCAGGCGAGGAGGGCGGCGTCGGGCAGGGCGGTGCTCACGCCCGGGAGGCTACCCGGCACCGGGTCCGCGGCGGCCCGGGCAGGTCTGGATAGGGTGAGGTCCATGGTCGCCGTGCTGGAGTTCGCCGACGTCACCGTGCGACGAGGGACGGCCACCCTGCTGGACAGCGTCGACCTGGACGGTCGAGGAGGACGAGCGCTGGGTCGTCCTCGGGCCCAACGGCGCCGGCAAGACGACGCTGCTGCAGGTGGCTGCCGCGCAGATGCACCCCTCGGGCGGCGTCGCCGGGATGCTCGAGGAGGTGCTCGGCACGGTCGACGTGTTCGAGCTGCGCACCCGCATCGGGCTGACCAGCGCCGCGCTGGCCGACCTGATCCCGCGCGACGAGCGCGTGCACGACGTCGTCGTCTCCGCCTCGTACGGCGTGCTCGGCCGCTGGCGCGAGGAGTACGAGGGCCTGGACCACGAGCCGCGCCGCGATGCTGCTCGCCGAGGTCGGCGCCCGGCACCTGGCCGAGCGCACCTTCGGCACGCTGTGCGAGGGTGAGCGCAAGCGGGTGCAGATCGCCCGGGCGCTGATGACCGACCCCGAGCTGCTGCTCCTCGACGAGCCGGCCGCCGGCCTCGACCTCGGCGGCCGCGAGGACCTGGTCTCCACGCTCGTCGGCGCTCGCGATGGACCCCGACTCGCCGGCGACCGTGCTGGTCTCCCACCACGTCGAGGAGATCCCGCCCGGCTTCACCCACGCGCTGATGCTGCGCCAGGGCCGGGTCGTCGCCCAGGGCCCGCTGGACCAGGTGGTCACCGAGGAGGCGCTCTCGGAGACCTACGGCATGCCGCTGGTGCTGCGCGTCGAGGACGGCCGGTACACCGCCCGCCGTCGCCCCGCCCGTCGGGCCGGCTGAACCTGCTTGCCGGTATGGCGTGAGGGCCCTCACGCCAGCAGATAGGGTTGCCGCATGGACTGGTTCCGCGATCATGCCTGGGAGACGTGGCTGGGCGATCGCCGTGCTCCTCGGGGTCGCCGAGATGTTCAGTCTCGACCTGGTCCTGATCATGCTGGCCGCGGGTGCCGTGGCAGGCATGCTCGCCGCGATGCTCGACCTGCACGTGGGGATCCAGGTGGTCGCCGCGGCCGCCACCTCGATGGCGGCGCTGCCTGCTCCTGCGTCCGTCGCTGGTCGGCCGGCTGCACGGCGGGCCCGAGCTCCGGCTCGGCCACACCCGGCTGGTCGGGAAGCAGGCGCTGGTCACCGAGGACATCACGGGGACCCTGGTCGGCCGGATCCGGCTCGACGGCGAGATCTGGTCCGCGTTGCCGTACGACGACACCCTCACCATCCCGGCAGGCGCCACGGTGGAGGTGCTCGAGATCCGCGGTGCGACCGCCCTGGTCCACCCGATCGCCCAGCTCGAACCCTGACCCGCACAACTCCTACTTCGGAACGGAGGGCCGATGGAGTTCTTCTTCATCCTGCTCGCACTGCTGGTGGTCTTCGTCGTCGTGGTGCTGGCCAAGACGGTGCGCATCGTGCCGCAGGCCCGCGCCGGCATCGTGGAACGCTTCGGCAAGTACAAGCAGACGCTGCCCGCTGGCCTCAACATCGTCGTGCCGTTCATCGACCGGGTGCGCTACCTGATCGACCTGCGTGAGCAGGTCGTCAGCTTCCCGCCGCAGCCGGTGATCACCGAGGACAACCTGGTGGTCTCGATCGACACGGTCATCTACTTCCAGGTCACCGACCCGGTCGCCGCCACCTACGAGATCGCCAACTACATCCAGGCGGTCGAGCAGCTGACCATGACCACCCTGCGCAACATCGTCGGTGGCATGGACCTCGAGGAGACCCTGACCAGCCGCGAGCAGATCAACTCCGGTCTGCGCGGCGTCCTGGACGAGGCCACCGGCACGCTGGGGCATCCGGGTCGGCCGGGTGGAGATCAAGGGGATCGACCCGCCGCCGTCCATCAAGGACTCGATGGAGAAGCAGATGCGCGCCGACCGCGACAAGCGGGCCGCGATCCTCACCGCCGAGGGTGAGCGGCAGTCCGCGATCCTCACCGCGGAGGGCTACAAGCAGGCCGCGATCCTCTCCGCCGAGGGTGACCGGGAGTCGCAGATCCTCCGCGCCCAGGCCGAGCGTGAGTCGCAGATCCTGCGCGCGCAGGGTGAGGGACAGGCCATCCAGACGGTCTTCCAGGCGATCCACGACGGGCGCGCCGGACCAGTCGCTGCTGGCCTACCAGTACCTGCAGATGATGCCGAAGATCGCCGAGGGCGACGCCAACAAGGTGTGGATCGTCCCGTCCGAGATCGGCAAGGCGCTCGAGGGCCTGGGTTCGACGCATGACCGAGCTGGCGGGGATCCCGCGCGACGCGACGCCGACCAAGCGGGTCGACATGGGCCCGACGGAGCCGCAGCTGCCGCTGAGCCAGACCGAGGCGAGCGGATCGGCGAGCAAGGCGGTCGAGGAGGCCATCGCCGCCGCGCAGGAGGCCTCCCAGACGCCGACCGGGGGTGGCGCAGCCGGACCGACCGGTGGGACGGCGCCGGGAACGCACTCCGGGTCCAGGCCTGAGGAGCCGCCGGCACCGTGACACTCCTCGAGGGCATCCTGGTCGCGCTCGCCGGGGTCCTGGCAGGAGGCATCAACACGCTGGTGGGGTCGGGAACGTTGATCACGTTCCCGACCCTGCTGGCGTTCGGCGTGCCTCCCGTGACCGCGAACGTCTCCAACACCATCGGGCTGGTGCCCGGCTCGATCTCCGGGGCGATCGGCTACCGCCGCGAGCTGGCCGGTCAGCGCGCCCGCGTGCTGCGGCTCGCCTCCGCCTCGCTGGTCGGGGGAGTGCTGGGGGCGCTGCTGCTGCTCGTGCTGCCGGCGAGCGCCTTCGAGGCGATCGTGCCCGGCCCTGATCCTGCTGGGCATCGTGCTGGTGGTGCTGGGCCCGAGCATCTCCCGCCGGGTCGCGGCCCGGCACGCCGAGCGCGGCGGGCTCCCGCACCACGGCGCCTGGTGGGTGTGGCCGTCGGTGCTGCTGGCCGGGATCTACGGCGGCTACTTCGGCGCCGCCCAGGGCGTGCTGCTGATGGCCATCCTCGGCATCGGCATCGACGAGGCGCTCCAGCGGCTCAACGGGATCAAGAACATCCTGGGCGCGGTCGTCAACGGCGTCTCCGGACTGGTCTTCGCCGTCGTCGGCGCCGGTCGACTGGCAGGTGGTGCTGCTGATCGCCGTCGGCGCCGTGGTCGGCGGTCAGCTCGGAGCCAAGGTGGGTCGACGGCTGCCGGACCCGCTGGCTGCGCGCCACGATCGTGGTGGTCGGGCTGGTCGCGCTGGCCGCGTTCCTGGCGGGCTGACCGACGGGGCCGTCCTGGGTGGCGGCCTCCGGGCCGGTCTCCGGGGCGGCCTCCACCCAGGCGGCGAGCCAGGCGTCCAGCGCGCGGTAGACCTCGGCTCGCGGCTGCGGGGCGGGAGAGCACCACGTCGTGCCGGCGCACCTGGCACCGCGACGCTGGTCACGTGCGCGTCCCAGCGAGGGCGCCCACCGGCGGATCTGCTCCACGTCCAGCACGATGTCGGTGGTGTGCACGTCCTCGTCCATCGTGACCGGGCGCCCGGTGCGGGCCGAGGAGAGCACCAGCGCAGGGCAGCCGACCTCCAGCCCGCGGTGCAGCGGCGGCGTGCCCGGCGCGGACCGCGCGCAGCCAGCCGGTGCGCACCGGCCAGGACTCGAGCGGCTTCCAGGCCAGGTCGAAGGCCCAGTCGCCCGTCGTGGTCCAGGTGAAGCGAGCGGGCGTAGAGGCCGCTCACGGTGCGGGGCACGACGGCCCGGGGCGCGAGGTCGGCGACGAGTCGCACGAGCTCGGTGCCGACGGTGCGCAGCCACCACGGCGCCCTGCAGGTCGAACCACGGGGAGTTGAGCACCATCCCGGCCAGCGCCGCGGTGCCGGTCGCGAGGCCCAGAGGGGGAGCGTGAGGCCGCCGGTGGAGTGGGCGGAGCCGACGACGGCCTCGTGCCCGTCCCGCTCGGTGATCCGGCGGAAGGCCTCGTCGATCTCCGGGAAGTACTCGCTCAGGTCGCTGACGTAGTTGGGGGTCTGGTGCTCCTCGGATCGAGCGCCCGTACTTGCGCAGGTCCAGCGCGTAGAAGGTGTACCCCCGCTCGGTCCACCACTCGGCGTACTCGGTCTGGAAGAAGTAGTCGGCGAACCCGTGCAGGTGCAGGACGGCGCAGTTGGTCTCGCCGTGGGTGGGGCGCCGGACGAGCGTGGCCACCACCGGCCCCTCGTCGTCCTCGCCGAGGTCGATGTTCTCCACCTCGTACGGGAGCGCCGAGGATGTCGACGGCCGGTCCGGGAGCCACGGAGCGCATGGCCCTCAGTCTGACAGCCGCGGGAGATCGGTCGTCGGCCCCGGGGGTGCCGGGAATAGCCGGGGGAGGTGCCGCGAGGTTCCGTCGATAGTTCAGGATTCAATCAGAGGAGCGGGTCATGCAGTTCGGCATCTTCACCGTCGGCGACGTCACGACGGACCCGACCACGGGGCGCACCCCGACCGAGCACGAGCGGATCAAGGCCACCGTGGCGATCGCGCGCAAGGCCGAGGAGGTCGGGCTGGACGTGATGGCCTTCGGGCAGCACCACAACCCGCCCTTCGCCGCCAGCTCGCCGACCACCACGATGGCCTACGTCGCGGCGCAGACCGAGCGGCTGCTGCTCTCCACCTCGACCACGCTGATCACCACCACCGACCCGGTGCGGATCGCCGAGGACTACGCGCAGCTGCAGCACCTGGCCGACGGGCGGGTGGACCTGATGCTCGGTCGCGGGAACACCGGGCCGGTCTACCCGTGGTTCGGCAAGGACATCCGGGACGGCATCGAGCTCGCCGTGGAGAACTACGCGCTGCTGCACCGGCTGTGGCGCGAGGACGTGGTGACCTGGCAGGGCAAGCACCGCACCCCGCTGCAGGGCTTCACCGCCACCCCGCGTCCGCTCGACGGCGTGCCGCCGTTCGTGTGGCACGGCTCGATCCGCAGCCCCGAGATCGCCGAGCAGGCCGCCTACTACGGCGACGGCTTCTTCCACAACCACATCTTCTGGCCCTCGTCGCACGCCGCCCAGATGGTGCGGCTCTACCGCCGCCGGTTCGAGCACTACGGTCACGGCCGCGCCGACCAGGCGATCGTCGGGCTGGGAGGGCAGGCCTTCATGCCGGAAGAACAGCCAGGACGCGGTGCGGGAGTTCCGCCCCTACTTCGACAACGCGCCGGTCTACGGTCACGGCCCGTCGTTGGAGGAGTTCATGGCCGGCGACCCCGCTGATCGGTCGGGTCTCCGCAGCAGGTGATCGAGAAGACCCTGGGCTTCCGGGAGTACGTCGGTGACTACCAGCGCCAGCTCTGGCTGATGGACCACGCAGGACTGCCGCTCAAGACGGTGCTCGAGCAGCTGGACCTGCTCGGCGAGGAGGTCGTGCCGGTCCTGCGCAGGGAGTTCGCCGCCCTGCGTCCGGCGCACGTGCCGGACGCGCCCACCCACGCCTCGCGGGTGCCTCGGCGGCCGCGGCACGCTCAGCAGGAGGTGGTCGCATGACCGGGTCGTGGTCGTCACCGCGGGCCTCGGCACCCCGTCCTCCACCCGGCTCCTGGCGGACCAGCTGAGCGAGGCCGTCGCCACCGCGCTCCGCGACGCCGGACGGGACGTCCAGGTCGAGGTGGTCGAGCTGCGGGAGCACGCGCACGCCCTCGCCGACCGGCTGCTCACCGGGTTCGCCGACCGGCGCCCTGGCCGAGGCGATCCGGCTGGTTGCCGGTGCGGACGCGCTGATCGCGGTGACGCCGGTGTTCTCGGCGTCGTACTCCGGGCTGTTCAAGACCTTCTTCGACGTCCTGGAGCCCCGCACCCTCGCCGGCACCCCGGTGCTGCTGGCCGCGACCGCGGGCACGGCCCGGCACTCGCTGGTGCTCGAGCACGCGCTGCGCCCGCTCTTCGCCTACCTGGGCGCAGTCGCCGGTGCCGACCGCGGTCTTCGCCGCCACGGAGGACTTCGGCGGCGTCGAGGCGACAGCGGCTCAGCGCCCGGATCCAGCGTGCGGCGGCCGAGCTGGTGGCTCTGCTGGGCGGCGGTGCGCGCCGGTGGTCGGCGTACCGTGCCGGGGCATCTCCGGACGGTCGGCCAGGAGCTGGCCGGACCCGACCCCGTTCGAGGAGCTGATGCGCCGGGCCTGACGGGCCGGACCGGCCGGCCGGCCGGTCCAGGCCGGCTCAGCGCTGGTAGGTGCCGTGCAGGATGGCCCGGCCCAGCGTCTTGAACGCCAGGTTGAAGCTCATCACCGCGTTGGAGGCGTCCGGGTCGATCCCGAGGGACTCCTCACCCACCGCGTGCACCACGAAGAAGTAGCGGTGGGGGTGGTCGCCCTCGGGCGGGGCCGCTCCCATGAACCCGATCTCGCCCCCGTCGTTGCGCAGCTGGAAGGCGGCGCCGGGCAGCTGGGCCGCCGGCGGCGCCGGGCTCCAGCTCGCTGACCGCGGCGGGGATGTCGACCAGGGCCCAGTGCCAGAACCCCGAGGGGGTGGGCGCGTCGGGGTCGAAGCAGGTCACCACGAACGACTTCGTTCCCTCCGGGGCGTCCTCCCAGCTCAGGTGAGGGGAGGTGTTGCCGAGGTGGGCCACCTGGTCGTCCTTGAGCGGACCTCCGTCGACGACGTCGGTGCTGGTCACCGTGAAGGACGGGACCGGCGGGAGGTAGTCGTAGGGGTTGGGGGCGATCGGGCGTTCGATGCTCATGCCTCGGACTCTAGCCAGAAGACGCCCGGACGCAGGCCCGGGGACAATGGGGGAGTGAACGACTTCCCCCCGTATCCCGTAGGTCTCCGTCTGTCCGGTCGCAAGGTGGTGGTGGTGGGTGGCGGACACGTCGCCCAGCGCCGTCTCCCGTCGCTGCTCGGGGCGGGCGCGGTGGTGACCGTGGTCTCGCCCGAGGTCACCCCGGCGATCGAGGGGATGGCCGACGAGCTCACCCTCGAGCTGCGCCGGTTCCGGCCCTCTGACCTCGACGGGGCCTGGTACGTCGTGGCGGCCACCAACGACCCGCACGCCAACCGGGAGGTCTCGGCCGCCGCCGAGGAGCGCCGGATCTTCTGCGTCCGCAGCGACGACGCCACCGAGGCGACGGCGTGGACGCCTGCGGTCGGCCGGCACGGCTCGGTCACGGTGGCGGTGCTCGGCAACCGCGAGCCGCGGCAGTCCGCGGCGCTGCGCGACGACATCGTCACCGCGCCTGCGCGACGGCCACCTGGCGACCTCGGGCGCGCTGGACCGGAGCCCCGGGGTGGTCCTGGTCGGGGGTGGCCCGGGCGACCCCGACCTGGTCACCGTCGCGGCCCGGCACGCGCTGGCCTCGGCCGACGTCGTGGTCGCCGACCGCCTGGCTCCCCGGGCGCTGCTGGAGGAGCTCGGCCCGCACGTGGAGCTGGTCGACGTGGCCAAGCTGCCGCGAGGCCGCAGCGCCCGGCAGGAGCAGATCAACGAGCTGCTGGTCGACCGTGCGCGTGAGGGGAAGCGGGTGGTCCGCTTCAAGGGCGGCGACAGCTTCGTCTTCGGCCGTGGCTTCGAGGAGGTCCTGGCGTGCCGGGAGGCCGGCGTGCCGGTGACCGTGGTGCCCGGGCTCTCCTCGTCGGTCACCGTGCCGGGGATCTCGCAGATCCCGGTCACCCACCGCGGCGTCGCCCACGAGTTCACGGTGGTCAGCGGGCACCTGCCGCCGGGGCACCCGGAGTCGCTGGTCAGCTGGTCGGCCCTGGGCGCGATGCGCGGCACGGTCGTGCTGCTGATGGCGGTGGAGAACGCCGCCGCGATCGCCGAGGCGCTGGTGCGGGGCGGCCGCGAGCCCGGGACCCCGGTGGCGGTGATCGTCGACGGCACGATGCCGGGGGAGCGGACCGTGCTCACCACCCTGGCCGAGCTGCCGGCCGACGTCGAGGCGCAGGGGGTGCGCCCGCCGGCGATCATCGTGGTCGGCGAGGTCGTCCGGGTCGCCCACCCGGACCGGTACCGGACGGCGACCACGCAGGCGGCAGAGTAGTCGCGTGGCGCACCTGATCGAGATCACCTCCGCAGACGACCCCCGGCTGGCCGACTACCGCGACCTGCGCGACGTCCAGCTGCGCAAGAGCCTGGAGGCCGAGCACGGCCTCTTCATCGCCGAGGGCGAGAAGGTGGTGCGACGGGCGGTCGAGCGGGGGTTCGACGCCCGCTCGTTCCTGATGGCGCCCCGGTGGCTCGACGGCCTGGAGGACGTGCTCTCCCGCGCCGACGTGCCCTGCTACGTGCTGGACGAGCAGCTGGCCGAGGAGGTCACCGGCTTCCACGTGCACCGCGGCGCCCTGGCCTCGCTGCGCCGCCGTCCGCTTCCGTCGGTCGAGGAGGTGCTCGCCGGCGCCAGGTCGGTGCTGGTGCTGGAGGACCTGGTCGACCACACCAACGTGGGTGCCGTCTTCCGCTCGGCCGCCGCCCTGGGGTTCGACGCGGTCCTGCTCTCGCCCCGGTGCGCGGACCCGCTCTACCGGCGTTCGGTCAAGGTGGCGATGGGGGCGGTGTTCGCCCTCCCGTGGACCAGGCTCGACGACTGGTACGACGCGATGCCCATGCTCGAGCGGGCGGGCTTCACCACCGTGGCACTCACCCTGGCCGAGGACGCGGTGCCGGTGCCCGACGCCGTGCACGGGGTGGACCGGCTGGCCCTGGTGCTCGGTTCCGAGGGCCCCGGGATCTCCGAGCGCTGGCAGCGCAGCGCGCACCGCCGGGCGGTGATCCCGATGCAGGCCGGGATCGACTCGCTCAACGTGGCGGCGGCCAGCGCGGTCGCCTGCTACGTGGCCGCCCACCGCTGAGTCTGGCGGCTGTTCCCGGGCTGCTGATCGGGGGCGGCCTGCCGCGCCTGCCCGTCACAGGACCGGGAGGTAGGAGTCCTGGCAGGTCGCCGGTGTGGTGGCGTGCACCGAGCGCAGCGGCATCCAGGGCCACCACCACGGCACGGGGTCGGCCAGCGCCGAGTCACCGATGCGGTCGACGACCACGGTCGCGCCGGCCCGCTCGTAGGTCAGCGACGCGTCCGGGACCTGCCGGGCGTGCACGCGCAACGTGGGCCAGGGCAGCAGGTACTCCTGGTCGACGTACGCCGCGAGGCCAGGGTCGCTGCTGGCCAGGACGGTGACCAGGTCCTGGTGTCCCTCGCGCACCGGGAGGCTCCGGCGGACGACCAGGTGGTTGGAGGCCCCGTCGACGAGCACCAGGTTGGAGTACATGTGCCAGCCGAAACCGGACTTGAGCTCCAGGTAGGGGGTCAGGCCGTTGACCACCACCAGGCCGGCGACCAGAACCGCGGCGGGGCCGAGCCGCCAGTCGAGCCCGAGCGAGGGTGCCGACGGCCAGGCCGACCAGGCGACCAGGGCGACGAAGGGGGTCCACCACAGGAACGTCCCGGCGCTGAGCCAGGCGTGGGACCCCACGGTGATCGGGAGGACGTTGGCCGCGGTCACCGACGTGCCGACCAGCACCACCGCTGCCTGGAGGACGGTGCGCCCTCGCCGGCCGAACGCGCGGCCCGCCGCGTCGAAGCGCTCGAAGAACCCGTCGGCCAGGAAGAGCGCGAAGAGCGGGAGCAGGACGGCGGTGAAGTCGTAGAAGTGCTGCCCGAGGTCGAACGAGAGGGCGGAGTGGAAGGCCATGGCCAGCAGCACGCCGGCGCGCCGCGTGCGGCGTACCAGGAGCAGGACCGGGACCGCCAGCTCGATCGCGGCCGGGACCCAGGTGGACAGGAGCCCCAGGCTCCCGCCGCGGTCCACCGGTGCGACGCCCACCGCGCCGAGCGCCTCGTCCAGGTGGAAGGGGCCGCAGCTCAGGACCGGGTCCAGGAACCCGGTGTTGAGCTTGGCGAACGCCGCGAAGACGTAGAAGGACAGCAGCACGACCCGGGCCAGGGGCTCGAACCTCGGCCACCTGCCTCCGGTGAGCAGGTAGCCGAGCGAGACCAGGGCGGCCAGCAGCCAGTGGTTGCCCAGCACCGGGGCCTCGAGTGCCGCGGTGGCCGGCACCAGCGCCATCAGCACCAGGGTGCTGCCGCGTCGCGGGGCCAGCAGCACGAGCGTGGCAGCCGCCCCCAGGCCGGCGAGCAGCACGCCGAGCACGCTGGGCGTGGGCCACAGGTCGCCGCCGCGCCAGTTGCCTGCCAGGTGAGCCAGCGCGGCCACCGCCCACATACGGGCGAAGACCCGGTGCCTCACGTCCATGGCGTCATGATCGCTGCGCGCAGAGGCCTCGCGCAGCCGAACCGGCAGGGTGGGTCAGGCTTCCTCGGCGGGCCAGCCGAGCGGGTAGTCGGCGACCGCCTTGTCGTGCGCCTTCTGCAGCCGTTTGCGCTGCTTGGTGGCGAGCCGGTCGCCGAACACGGTGCCGAGGGTGTGGTCGGTCTCGTGCTGCAGGCAGCGGGCGAGCAGGCCGTCGCCCTCGAACGAGACCGGCTGCCCGTCCAGACCGACGCCCTCGACCCTGGCGTGGTCGGGCCGCGCGCACGGGACGAACGCGCCGGGGAAGGAGAGGCAGCCCTCGTCGTCCTCCTCGAGCTGACGGTCCTTGCCCTCGGGCAGCACCAGCTCGGGGTTGCAGACGACCCCGACGGTGTGCCGACCGGAGTCGTCGGGGCAGTCGAAGACGAACATCGCCACGTCCTCGCCGATCTGGCAGGCGGCCAGGCCGACCCCGTCGGCGGCGTACATGGTCGCCACCATGTCGGCGGCGAGCGCGGTCAGGTCGGCGTCGAAGGACGTGACCCGGGCCTGGGGGCGGTGCATCACCGGGGTGCCCCAGCGGGTGATCGACCGGACCCGGCCGCCCGTGGGCAGCGGGCCGTGGGGTGCGTGCGGTGTCTCGGACATGCCTGAGATCCTAGGACGGAGCCTGCTGTGACCTGCACCACACCCGGGACTGTGGCGCCGTGTGTAACTCCCAGTTACATTCAGGGCATGGCTTTCTCCTCCGTGCTGGGCCCGGGTGGCAGGAACGGGGTCGCGTCCGCCGAGACGCGGGCCCCGCTCGGCTACGCCGTGGCCGCCCTCAGCAAGCTCGCGCAGAGCGACCTCCTGGACCGCGTCGGCCTGCGCCGGACCGCTGAGCAGGTGGTCTTCACCGCCACCCGCAGCGGCTTCCGTACCGCTGCGGCGGCGGGCCGCACCTTCGCGCGGGTGGGCAAGAAGGGTCCGGGCGTCCGGGTCCCGGACGACCAAGCCGACCGGGGTCTTCGACCTGACGCCCACCGAGGACGAGCAGATGCTCGTCGACGTGGTCTCCGAGTACGCCGCGGAGGTGGTCCGACCCGCGGCCGCGGCGGCCGACGAGGCCTGCGCCGCCCCCGAGGAGGTGCTGCGCGCCAGCGCCGACATCGGGCTGTCGATCCTCGGGCGTGCCCGAGTCCCTGGGCGGGATCAGCGAGGAGCGCTCCGCGGTGGCCGGCACCCTGGTCGCCGAGGCACTGGCGCCGCGGCGACATGGGCCTGGCGGTGGCCGCGCTGGCCCCCGGCGCCGTGGCCACCGCGCTGTCGCTGTGGGGCACCGACGAGCAGCAGCAGACCTACCTCCCGGCGTTCACCGGCGACCAGGTGCCCGCCGCGGCGCTGGCGCTGGCCGAGCCGCGGGTGCTCTTCGACGCGCTCGCCCCGCAGACCACCGCGACCCGGTCGGGCGACGGCTACCTGCTCACCGGGGTCAAGTCGGCGGTGCCGCGCGGTGCCGAGGCCGAGCTCTTCGTCGTCGGTGCGTCGCTCGACGGCCGACCCGCCCTGTTCCTGGTCGAGTCCGGCGCCGCCGGCATCGAGGTCGTCGCCGACCCCTCGATGGGGGTGCGCGCGGCGAGCCTGACCCGGCTGCACCTCGACGGCACGCCCGCCGAGCTGCTCGGCGAGGCGCGACGGCACGACGTACACCGAGTGCGTGCGGCTCTCCCGTCTGGCCTGGTGCGCCCTGGCGGTGGGCACCGGGCAGGCCGTCCTCGACTACGTCATCCCGTACGTCAAGGAGCGTGAGGCGTTCGGCGAGCCGGTGGCCCACCGGCAGTCCGTGGCCTTCATGGTGGCCGACATGGCCATCGAGCTGCAGGCGATGCGTCTGGTGACCTGGCGCGCCGCCTCCCGGGCGGCCCAGGGCAAGGAGTTCGCCCGCGAGGTGGGCGCTGGCCCGCCGGCTGTGCGCGGAGAAGGGCATGAAGATCGGGCTGGACGGCGTCCAGCTGCTCGGTGGACACGGCTTCGTCAAGGAGCACCCGGTGGAGCGGTGGTACCGCGACCTCCGAGCCCTCGGCGTGATGGAAGGAGGCGTCCTCGTCTGAGGACGGGGCACCACGATGATCAACCTCGAGACTCCCCGCAAGCACCGGATGCTGATCGACCAGGCCCACCAGGTCGCGATGAACATGCTCCGGCCCATCTCCCGCAAGTACGACGCCGCCGAGCACTCCTACCCCAAGGAGCTCGACATGCTGGCGGCGATGATCGACGGGCTCTCCGAGTCCGGGACCACCGAGGGCGCCGGCGCGACCGGCGTCAGCACGGAGACCCCGGCGCGAAGAAGAAGGACGACGATCCCGTCGCGGGTGCGCAACGGCGCCAACCTGGCCTCCATCCTCTCGATCGCGGAGATGTGCTGGGGCGACACCGGCCTGCTGCTCTCCATGCCGCGCCAGGGCCTGGGCAACGCCGCCATCGCGTCGGTGGCCGACGCCGAGCAGCAGAAGCGGTTCGCCGGGCTGTGGGCGGCGATGGCGATCACCGAGCCCGGCATGGGCTCGGACTCCGCCGCGCTGTCGACCACCGCCACCCTCGACGGGGACCACTACGTGCTCAACGGCGAGAAGATCTTCGTCACCTCCGGGGAGCGCGCCGGCGCGGTCGTCGTCTGGGCCACCCTGGACAAGAGCCTGGGGCGGGCAGCGATCAAGTCGTTCGTGGTGGAGAAGGGCACGCCCGGGATGAAGGTGGAGCGGCTCGAGCACAAGCTCGGCATCCGCGCCTCCGACACCGCGGTGATCACCTTCACCGACTGCCGGGTGCCGGCGGAGAACCTGCTGGGGTCGCCCGAGATCGACGTGAAGGCCGGCTTCGGCGGCGCCATGGCGACCTTCGACAACACCCGGCCGATGGTGGCCGCGATGGCCGTCGGCTGCGCCCGGGCCTCGCTCGACCTCACCCGCGACCTGCTCGAGCAGGCCGGGATCACCATCGACTACGACCGCCCCGCCCAGGTGCAGAGCGCGGCGGCGGCGAAGTTCCTCCAGATGGAGGCCGACTGGGAGGGTGCCCGGCTGCTGGCCATGCAGGCGGCCTGGATGGCCGACAACCGCAAGCCCAACTCGCTGGAGGCCTCGATGGCCAAGGCGAAGGCGGGTCGGGTCGGGTCGGACATCACCCTCTCCTGCGTCGAGCTGGCGGGGACGCTGGGCTACAGCGAGGCCGAGCTGCTGGAGAAGTGGTCCCGGGACTCCAAGATCCTCGACATCTTCGAGGGCACCCAGCAGATCCAGCAGCTGATCGTGGCCCGCCGGGTCCTGGGGCTGACCAGCGCCGAGCTGAAGTAGCCGCACTGAGCTGAAGTAGCCGTACTAGGGTCGCGAGCATGACCGGCCCGCACATGTCCCCGGAGGAGTTCCGCCGGCACGGCCACGCGGTCGTGGACTGGATCGCCGACTACTGGTCCTCGCTCGACGAGCTGCCGGTCCGGTCCCGGGTCGCGCCGGGGGAGATCGCCGCGGCTCTGCCGGACACGATGCCGGAGACCGGCGAGGAGTTCGACGCCGTGCTCGCGGACGTGCAGCGGATGATCCTGCCCGGGATCACCCATTGGCAGCACCCGCGCTTCTTCGCCTACTTCCCGGCCAACTCCTCCCCGGCGGCCGTGCTCGGCGACCTGCTCTCCAGCGGGATCGGCGCCCAGGGGATGCTCTGGGCGACGAGCCCGGCGCTGACCGAGGTCGAGCAGGTGGTGCTGGACTGGCTGGCCGAGGGGCTGGGCCTGCCCGAGGCGTTCCGCAGTGGCGGTCCGGGCGGCGGTGTCATCCAGGACACCGCCTCGACGGCCACCTTCACCGCGCTCCTCGCCGCCCTCCACCGGACCACCGACGGCGCGGCCCGGGCCGAGGGCGTCACCTCCCTGCTCCGGGTCTACGGCTCCGAGGAGGCGCACTCCTCCCTGCACAAGGCGGTGATGATGAGCGGCCTCGGCGAGCGTGCGCTGCATACCGTCCCCGTCGATCCGCGGACGCGACGGATGGACGTCGCGGCCCTGGCACGCGCGCTCGAGGAGGACGTGGCCGCCGGCCTGCGTCCGGTGATGGTCCAGGCGGCGGTCGGGACCACCTCGACGGGCGCGGTGGACGACGTGGCCGCGATCGGACCGCTGGCCATGGCGCACGGGGCGTGGCTGCACGTGGACGCCGCGTGGGCCGGGACCGCGGCCGTCTGCCCCGAGCACCGGTGGATCAACGAGGGGGTCGCCGAGCACGCCGACTCCTACGTCACCAACCCGCACAAGTGGCTGTTGACCACGTTCGACTGCAGCGCGTTCTGGGTGCGCGACTCCGCGGCGCTGCGGGGCGCGCTGTCGTTGCTGCCGGAGTACCTGCGCACCCCTGCCGCGGACTCCGGGGCGGTGACCGACCTCCGTGACTGGCACCCCCAGCTGGGACGGCGGTTCCGCGCCCTCAAGCTGTTCGCCGTGCTGCGGACCTACGGACGGCGCGGTCTGGCCGAGCACATTCGCGCGGGGGTCGCCGGGGCGGACAGGTTCGCCTCTCTGGTGCGCTCCGACGAGCGGTTCGAGCTGGTCACCGAGCCGGTGCTGGGACTGGTGGTCTTCCGGCTGCGTGCCGGGGACGAGGAGACGCGGCGGGTGATGGGGGAGCTCAACGACTCCGGGGAGGCCTACCTGAGCCACACCACCGTCGACGGGAGTACCGCGATGCGGGTGGCCGTGGGGGGATGGCGGACCACCCCCGAGGACGTCGAGCGCACCTGGCGTGCGTTGACCGCTCTGGTGCCGGCTGATCCGAGGTGAGTCGGCCCTCAGGGGCGGTGTGTCATCGTCGAGGCCATGCTGGCCATCGGAGTGAACGAGTACGGCGGACCCGACGCACTGGAGGTGGTCGACCTCCCGGAGCCGGTCCCCGGGCAGGGGGAGCTGTTGGTCCGGGTGCACGCGGCGGCGGTGAACCCCACCGACACCTTCGTGCGCAACGGCGACCGCGCCAAGGCGCAGGCCAAGCAGTCGCCCCCGCCGTACGTGCCGGGCATGGACGTGGCCGGGGTGCTCGAGGCGATCGGGCCCGAGACGGAGACCGACCTGCAGGTCGGGGACCGGGTGATGGCCGTGGTGGTCCCGCACGGTCACCACGGTGGCTACTCGTCGATGCTCGCCCTCCCGGTCGGCTCGGTGGCCGCGGCGCCCGCGGGCACCAGCCACGCCGAGGCGGCCACGCTGCCGATGAACGGGCTGACCGCCCGGCTGGCCCTGGACCTCCTGGGGCTGGAGGCCGGCCAGGTGCTCGCGGTCACCGGGGCGGCGGGAGCCCTGGGCGGCTACCTGATCCAGCTGGCCCGGGCCGACGGGCTGACGGTCGTCGCCGACGCCTCGGAGGCGGACGAGGAGCTGGTCCGGTCGCTGGGCGCGCACCTGGTGGTGCGCCGCGGCGACGAGGTGGCGAACCGGATCCTCGAGGCGGTGCCGGGCGGGGTCGACGCGCTGGTCGACGGCTCGGTCCAGGAGGAGGCGCTGTTCCCGGCGATCCGGGACGGCGGCGGTTTCGCCACCGTGCGCGGCTCGCGCGCCGAGCCGCCGCGGGGAATCACCAACCACCAGGTGTGGATCGTCCAGTACGCCGAGGAGCGGGCCAAGCTGGAGCGGCTGCGCGAGCAGGTCGAGAGCGGGCTCCTCACCCTCCGGGTGGCCCGCACCATGCCGGCCGCCGACGCGGCGCAGGCCCACCGCATGCTCGAGGCCGGGGGAGTGCGCGGCCGGCTCATCCTCGAGCTCTGACCACCCGGGCGGCCGGACCCCCCGCCTCGGCCACCCACCAGGACGGCTCCGCCCACCCGCGGTCGCGGTAGCGGTCCAGGACCGAGCCCACGACCCGGTCCCGGAGGTCGGCGGGCGTGAGCACGATCGCGCAGCCACCGAAACCACCGCCGGTCAGCCGGGCGCCGAGGGCCCCCGCGGCGAGCGCGGCCTCGACCACGGCATCCAGCTCCGGGGTCGAGACCTCGTAGTCGTCGCGTAGGCTCACGTGCGACGCCGTGAGGGCGGCGCCGACGGAGGGCCAATCCCCCCGGGTGAGCGCGGAGACGACCTCCCGTACCCGGGCGTTCTCCGTCTCGACGTGTCGCCGACGTCTGGCCAGCATCGCGTCCAGCCGGTCCGGATCCCCGGACAGCGCGGCCTCGCTCTCCGCACGGCGCCGTCGATAGTCGCCCTCGGCGTGGGCGTGCCGGGTACGGGTGTCCACGACCAGCAGCTCGAGCGCTGCGTCCTCGGGCCGCCACGGCACGTACTCCCGGCCGCCCGACCCGAAGTCGAGCAGCAGGGCGTGGCCGGGTCGGGCGAGCAGCGACACCGTCTGGTCCAGTCCTCCGGTCGCAGCCCCGACGCCTTCGACCTCGGCCCGCACGCAGGGCTCGACGAGCTCGTCCGGGGCAGCGGTGGAGGTCGCCGTCGCGACCGCACAGATGAGTGCTGCGGAGCTGGCCAGACCCGCGCCGACCGGCAGGGTGCTGTCGATGAGCAGGTCCGCCCCGCCGCGGTGACCCACCTCGGCCAGGGTGCTGGTCACGTAACGGGCCCATCCCTCGCCCCTGCTGCCCGCCGTCCCCTGCCACGGCTTCGGCACCGCAGTGCTCACCACCTCGACCCGGTCGTCGCCCGCCTCCCGGGGCGCCGTGGCGACCCAGGTGGCCTGGTCCAGCGCGATCGGGAGGCAGAGACCCCCGTGGTAGTCGGTGTGCTCGCCGATGATGTTGACCCGTCCGGGAGCCCGCGCGACCACCGCCGGGGGGCGACCGAAGATCTCCTCGAAGCGCGACCGTAGGTCGAGGCCTCGGTCCGGCGACGGCAGGGACGGCATAGGAGAATCCTACGGCGTGCGCCGGTAGGTTGGTGGGCGTGCGATTCCTCCACGACCGAACGCCCGGGCACGACCTGACTTATGACGACGTCTTCATGGTGCCGCAGTCCTCGACGGTGGGCAGCAGGTTCGACGTCGACCTCGCCACCGTCGACGGGACCGGGGCCACCGTGCCGCTGGTGGTCTCCAACATGACCGCCATCGCCGGCCGCCGGATGGCGGAGACCACCGCACGGCGCGGGGCGCTGACTGTGATCCCCCAGGACATCCCGCACGCGGTGGTCGCGGACGTGGTGGCCTGGGTCAAGAGCCGTGACCTGGTGCTCGACACCCCGATCGAGCTGACCCCGGAGCACACGGTGGGCGACGCCCTCGCCCTCATCCCCAAGCGCTCGCACGGCGCCGCGGTGGTCCTCGAGGGCCGCCGCCCCGTCGGGGTCGTGGTCGCCGGCGACTGCGCCGGGGTGGACCGGTTCACCCAGGTGCGGGAGGTGATGAGCCCGGACCTGGTGCTGCTCGACGCCGGCACCGAGGCCCGGGAGGCGTTCGACCGGCTCGACCACGCGCGGGCGCCGTTGGCGGTCGCGGTGGACGACCAGGGCGACCTGCGGGGCGTGCTGACCAGGCTCGGCGCGCTGCGCTCCACGCTCTACGCGCCTGCGGTGGACGCCCACGGTCAGCTGCGGATCGCCGCGGCGGTCGGGGTCAACGGCGACGTGGCGGGCAAGGCCTCGGCGCTCCTGGAGGCCGGGGTGGACTGCCTGGTCGTCGACACCGCCCACGGTCACCAGGAACGGATGCTGGAAGCGCTGCGCGCGGTGCGCGCGCTGAGCCCCCAGGTGCCCGTGGTCGCGGGCAACGTGGTCTCCGCCGACGGGACCCGCGCGCTGCTCGAGGCCGGAGCCGACATCGTCAAGGTCGGCGTGGGGCCGGGCGCCATGTGCACCACCCGGATGATGACCGGAGTCGGTCGCCCCAGTTCTCCGCGGTGCTGGAGTGCGCGGCCGCGGCGCGCGAGCAGGGCGCCCACGTGTGGGCCGACGGCGGCGTGCGGCACCCGCGGGACGTCGCCCTGGCACTGGCCGCGGGTGCGTCGGCCGTGATGATCGGCTCCTGGTTCGCCGGCACCCACGAGTCCCCCGGCGACCTGATGGAGGACGCCGAGGGGCGCCGGTACAAGCAGTCCTTCGGGATGGCGTCCGCGCGGGCGGTGGCCAACCGGACCAGCGGCGAGTCCTCGTTCGACCGGGCGCGCAAGGGGCTCTACGAGGAGGGCATCTCCTCCTCGCGGATGTACCTGGACCCCGCGCGTCCCGGGGTGGAGGACCTGATCGACGAGATCTGCAGCGGGGTCCGCTCGGCGTGCACCTACGCCGGGGCGCGGAGCCTGGAGGAGCTGCAGGAGCGAGCGGTCGTCGGCCTGCAGTCCGCGGCCGGCTACCACGAGGGTCGTCCCCTCACGAGCAGCTGGTGAGCCCCGAGGTGAGCCCCGAGGTGAGCCCGGAGCCGAACGCGGCCCACGTCCTCGTGGTCGCCGCGACGGCCGTCGAGACGGCGTACGTGCCCCCAGGTGTGCCGGTGGTGCTGACCGGGCTCGGCAAGACCGCGGCCGCCGTCGCCACCACCCGGGCGCTGGCCGGGCTCGAGGCGCGGAACGGGCTGGCCGGGCTGACCGTGGTCAACCTCGGGACCGCCGGGGCGCTGCGTCCCGGGATGTCGGGGCTGCACGAGCCGGGCGTGGTGCTCAACCACGACATGAACGCCGACGCCGTCCGGGCGCTGGGCTACGACCCGCAGGAGCGTCTGCAGGTGGGCCCGAGCGAGGTGGTGCTGGCCAGCGGCGACCTCTTCGTCGCCGATCCGGAGGTCCGGGACCGGCTGGCCGCGAGTGCCCACCTGGTCGACATGGAGGGGTACGCCGTGGCGTGGGCCGCCGCGCAGTTCGGCGTCGAGGTGCGCCTGGTCAAGCACGTCTCGGACCAGGCAGACGAGCAGTCGGTCGACTGGCCGACCCTGGTCGACGCCAGCGCCCGGGAGCTGGGCCGCTGGGTGGAGGAGCTGATCGGGGCCGGCGGCGGATAGGATCCGCCCGTGAGGCTCAGGCGCAGGGTGGCGACGGACGAGGAGCTCGACTACGTCTTCGTCATGACCTACGGGCGCTCAGGCTCCACGCTGCTGATGGGACTCCTCAACTCCATCCCCGGCTACCTGATCCGCGGGGAGAACCGGCACGCCCTGCGTCACCTCTACGAGTTCCACCGCAGCGGACTGGTGGAGCAGGCACGCGTCAACCCGCGCAACGCCCAGGCCTCCACCCACCCCTGGTTCGGCATCCACGGCTTCGACGAGGACGCGTCGCTGCGCGACATCCGGCGCCTCGTGCTGGACACGCTGCTGCGTCCCGAGCCCGGCACCCGGGTGACGGGGTTCAAGGAGATCCGCTGGTACGACCAGGACCTGGAGAAGTACGTCGACTTCGTCCGCCAGGTCTTCCCTGGGGCGCGGTTCGTGGTGAACACCCGGAACCTGCCGGACGTGGCAGCCAGTGCGTTCTGGCGGCACAAGGACGACCCGCTGGGCCGGCTCGAGGTCATCGAGGAGCGGATGCTGCGGGTCGCAGACCAGCTCGGGGACACCGCGTACCGGGTGCACTACGACGACTACCGCGACGACCCCGGCGCGCTGCGCGGGCTCTTCGCCTGGCTGGGGGAGCGGTTCGACGAGGAGCGCATCGCGCGCACCCTCGCCGTCCCGCACTCGATCAAGGCCCGGACGACAGGTTCACTGCCGGCCTAGCTCACCGCGGCCTACATCACCGTCGGCGCAGCACCGTGACCGCGAAGTCCGACTCCTCGGTCCACGGGACCAGGTCCCAGGTGGCGAACCGGTGCTCGAGGGCGAGAGCCCGACCGCCTCGGCGTCGGCGTCGAGGTCGGCCACGGTGTAGGCCTCGGGGTCCTGGCGGAAGCCCAGGACCAGGCGGCCGTCCGGCACGAGCTGGGCGCGCAGACCGGGTCCAGCACCTGGCGCTCGGTGCCGGGTGCGAGGAAGAGCATCACGTTGCCCGCGGAGACCACCAGGTCGAACGGGTCGGTGTCGAGCTCGAGGGTCGACAGGTCGGCCACCCGGTAGGTCGGCCCGGGGTGGTCGACCTCGGCCGCCTCGACCAGCACCGGGTCGACGTCGACGCCCCAGACCCGGTGGCCCGCGCGCGTGCAGCGCGCCCGGCGAGCCGGCCGGGGCCGCAGCCGGCGTCGAGGATGCGGGCACCGCGAGGACGCATCGCGTCGACCAGTCGGGCCTCGCCCTCCAGGTCGGCGCCCTCGGCGGCCAGGGTGCGGAAACGGTCGACGTACCACTGCGAGTGGCCGTCCTTGGTGTCGGTGAACCAGCGGGGCTGTCCGGTCATGTCCCCATGGTCACCCATCGATCCACGGCGCGGGCGGGCGGGCCGCTCAGCCGCGCGAGCTGCGTGCGGTGCGGCCCTTGACCACCCCGACGAAGGCCTGGGTGCTGGCGTCGTCGCGCTGGCGCCGCCAGACCAGGCCGATCCGGGTCGGCGCCAGGTCGGTGACCACGACGTGCCGTCACGTCCTTGCGGTGGTGCAGCCGGGCGACCGACATCGGCAGGACCACCACCGCGCTGCCGCTCGCCGCCACCTCGACGGCGTCCTTGACCGACATCGGGCCGAACGGCAGCTGCGGCACGGCCGGCTCGATCCCGTCGGGAACCCCGAGCGCGAACTGCTCGCCGGAGAGGTCCTCGGCCCGCAGCTCCTCCAGCACCGAGGCCGGGTGCTCGAGGTTGACCACGACGACCGGGAGCTCCTCGTAGAGCGCGCACGCAGAAGAGGTCGTCCTCCGGGCCACCGAGGGGGAGCCGGGCCAGCACCATGTCCGCCCGCCCGTCCTCGAGCACGACGCGCTGCTCGGACTCCTCGACCAGGAACAGCTCGAGCGGCTCGCGGGTGCGCTCCCGCCAGGCCCGCGCCCACTTGTCGGGGGTGGCTCCGGGGACGAAGGCGACACGCAGGGTCATGCGGCCCAGCCTTTCACGCGGTCCGCAGGCGCCCTCAGGCGGGCGCCCGGTCCGGAGAATGGGCAAGCGTACGACGGGTGCCCGGAGCCGCCACTAGGGTGCATGACGTGGGTCACAGCGGAGCCGTCCCGATGGACGCAGACGTCATCGTGGTGGGCAGCGGTTTCGGCGGCTCGGTGAGCGCCCTGCGACTGACCGAGGCCGGTCACCGGGTGCTGGTGCTGGAGCGAGGGACGACGGCTCAGCGACGCCGACCTGCAGGCTGCGCGTCGCGACCCCCGGGCCTACCTGTGGCAGCCGGGCGCCGCGGCTGCGCGGCTTCTTCTGGCAGCGGATCTTCCGGCACGTCGCGGTGATCGGCGGCTCGGGCGTCGGCGGCGGCTCGATCGTCTGGGCGGGCGTGCTGCTCGAGCCCGGGGAGGAGTTCTACGCCGCCGCCGCCGATGCGCCGGCTCGGCGTGGACTGGCGCGAGGAGCTGGGGCCGCACCTGCGGCGGGCGGCCGGGATGCTGGGCCGGGTCACCAGCCCGCACCGGGGCCCGATGGACGACCACCTGCGCGAGGCGGCGCGGGCGGTCGGCGCGGAGTCGACGTACGGGCCGGTGCCGTTGGCCATCCACTTCGGCCGGCCGGGAGTGACCGAGCCCGACCCCTTCTTCGGCGGCGAGGGACCGGAGCGCACGGGCTGCCGGCTCTGCGGCGAGTGCCTGCTGGGCTGCCCCTACGGCGCGAAGAACCAGCTGACCCGCAACTACCTGCACCTGGCCGAGCGGTACGGCGCCGAGATCCGGCCCGAGCAGCGAGGTCACGTCGCGTCGCGCCCGCTGCCCGGCGGCGGCTACGAGCTCCGGACCCGCCACCCGTGGCGCTCGCGGCGAGGAGCAGGTGCTCCGGGCGCACCGGGTGGTGCTGGCCGCCGGGCGTGCTCGGCACGCTCGAGCTGCTGTTCCGGTGCCGCGACGAGCTCGGCACCCTGCCGCGCGTCTCCGCGGAGCTCGGCGCGCACGTGCGCACCAACAGCGAGGCCCTCACCGCGGTGCTCCAGCCGCCGGGCCAGGACCTGTCGCGCGGGCCGACGATCACCAGCGACTTCCACCCCGACCCGCAGACCCACGTGACCCAGAACCGGTACGTCGGGCGGCTGGCACATGCGCCTCCAGCTCGGCCCGCTGGTCGACGGCGACCGACCCGGCCCGCGGGCGGCGCGCACGCTCGGGCGAGCTGCTGCGTGCTCCGGCGGCGCAGGTCCGGGTCGCACTGGCGCACGCGACTTCGAGCGCCGGCTCACCGTGCTGACCACCATGCAGCACGTCGACAACGAGCTGGCCCTGGAGCTGCGGCGCTCGCCGGTCCGGCCGTGGCGCCGGGTGCTGCGCTCGCGGGTGACGCGCGGGCGCGCGGGCGCCCAGCCACCTGCCGGTGGCCAACGAGGTCACCCGCGCGTTCGCCGGCTGCCTCCGGCGGGCGGCCGTTCAACCTGCTGGGCGAGACCCTCGGCGGGCTCTCGGTGACCGCCCACGTGCTCGGCGGCGCGGTGATGGGCCGAGCGGCCGAGGAAGGCGTGGTCGACGCCGACCACGAGGTCTTCGGCCATCCCGGGCTCTACGTCGCCGACGCCAGCGTGATCCCCGCCAACCTGGGGGTCAACCCGTCGCTGACGATCACGGCGCTCGCCGAGCGGTTCGCCGCCGGCTTCCCCGCCCCGCTCGACCCGGCACGTCCCGCGGCGGGTTCCCGTCACCGCGACTGCCGCGCTCGCCGGCGCCCGCCCCGTCCGACCTGACCCGCCGTCCCGGAGGCCTCGTGAACCCCATCTCGATCAGCAGTCCGAACCGCCGACCCTGCTCTCCCTGCGCCGGGAGTGGCCGGGCCTGGCCGCGCCCGCCTCGACGACCTGGTCGGCGACCTCGAGGCCTCGTTCGTCGCCCCGCTGCGCCGCGTCGCCCCGGCGGGGCTCGGGCCTGATCGGCCTGCCGCGCTGGTTCGGCAAGCGGTTCCACCGCGAGGGCGACCACCTCGCGGGGATGAACCTGCTCCGGCGCGACGGGACGCGTTGGCCGAGACGCTGCCGATGACGGCCCGGGTCGAGCCCTCGCTGCTGGACGGGCGGCCCGCGGTGGCGGTCTCCTACGCCGCCGATGCCCCGGTGCCGTGGCGCTGGGTGCGCGACGAGATCCGGCTCCGGCCCGGACGGCAGCTACCTGGGCATGACGCTGGTGCAGCGTCCTGTGCTGCGGATGCTGGGCGGCACGCCGTTCCTGCTTCGCTCGGCCGCTTCCCGCGGGTAGGGCTCTGCGATGGCCGCACCGCGCTGGGCGCCGCCGGGACCACGGCCCGGTGGGTCGGGGGACGCGCCGCGCGCGGCGCCGGGCCGGCGGCCCGGATGGGCCGTCCGGATCGCGGTGCTGGGCCTGCTCGCAGTCGCGGTCGTGGCGGGGGAGGCATGGTGGTCGGCCCGCGAGCCCACGGTGGAGGTGGTCGCCCACTTCCCTGCGGCGGGGGCGGGGGACGTGCCGTCGACGGCGCGGGTCGACGTGGTCCTCTCCCACCCGGTGGCGGACCAGGTCGACCAGCTCCGGCTCGTCCTGCGTGACCGGGGCGGGCGCGACGTTCCCGCCGCCGTGCACGTCGACCCTGCGCGACGGGCGGCGGAGCTCGAGCCCGTCGAGGCGTTGGCGCCGGGGGAGTACACGGCGGTGGTCGCGGTCCCCGGGGTGCTCGATCCCGTGGAGTGGACCTTCACGGTGCCCGCACGGGACGTCCCGACCCGAGGCCCCGGGGGGCCGATCCTGCTGGTCCTGGACCCCGACGACCGGTACGACGACTTCCTCGCCGAGATCCTGCGCGCGGAGGGCTACCCCTCGTTCACCACCGTCGAGCTGCCCGACCTGGAAGCGTCGGCGCTGGCCGAGCACCAGGTCGCCCTCGTCTCCGGCGATCCAGGACCGCGGGCGTCGGCGGCGCTGGGCCGGTGGGTGGCTGCGGGGCGGGGACGCGGTGCTGTTCACGCCCGGCGGGGACCTGGCGCGCCTGGCCGGCCTGGGACCCGGCACGAGCGCCGTACGGCACGGCGCGCTGGAGGTGGACTCCGGCCTCGGGGCCGGGGACCAGCCTGTGGGTGTGCCGCTGCGGCTGCACGCCCGGGCGTCCGGTGAGGTGGCGTCCGACGACGTCGAGGTCGTCGGCCGGGTCGGCTCCGTCCCCGGCGTCACCGTCCGCGAGGTCGGGCCGGCCGGCGGGACGGTCGCGGCGTTCACCTTCGACCTCGCCCGCTCGGTCGTGCTCACCCGGCAGGGCAACCCGGCCTGGGTCGGGGAGGAGCGCGACGGGATCGCTCCGATCCGGTCCAACGACCTCTTCTACGGGGCTCGCCAGGACGACCCGCGGCCCGACTGGGTCGACCTGGACTCCGTGGAGGTGCCGCACGCCGACGAGCTGATGCGGGTGCTGAGCACCCTGCTGGCCCGGGTCACGGCGTCGACCCGTCCGCTGCCTCGGTGGTGGTACTTCCCCGACGACGCGGAGGCGGTGCTGGTGGTGGCGGCGGACGACCACGCCACCGAGTCCGGCACCGCCGACTTCTTCGAGCGCATGCTGGCGGGTGACTCGGCCGGCTGCGACGTCGCCCGCTGGGAGTGTGCCCGCGCCACGTCCTGGCTCTACCCCGAGTCAGGGATGACCGCCGAGCGCGCCGACCGGCTCTCCCGGCAGGGCTTCGACCTGGGGGCCCACGTCACCACCCACTGCCAGAACTGGTCGAGGAAGTCGCTCGACCTGGCGTTCACCGACGGTCTGCGCAGGTTCCGCGAGCGGTTCCCCGGCCTGCCGGCGCAGCGTGGCAGCCGGTTGCACTGCATCGTGTGGAGCGACCCGGTGACCCAGCCCAGGATCGGTCGGGCGCACGGCGTCCGCTTCGACATGAACTACTACTACTGGCCGCGTGAGTGGGTGCGCGGTCGTGAGGGGTTCATGACGGGCTCGGGGATGCCCATGCGGTTCAGCGACCTGGACGGCGGGTTGATCGACGTCTACCAGCAGGAGACGCACCTGGTGGACGAGGTCTTCGCCGACGGGGCCGAGGCGGTGCGCGGACTGGTCTCCCGGGCTCGTGGGCCCGAGGGCTACTACGGAGCGTTCGGCACCCACCTGGACTTCACCGACGACTTCGGCGACCAGCTGCTGGCGGTGGGCCGCGAGCTCGACGTCCCGTTGGTCTCCGCCGACCAGATGCTCGACTGGGTCGACGGCCGCAACGCCTCCACGGTGGAGGACGTGGCCTGGGACGAGGCGGGGATGCGGTTCAGCGTCCGGGCGGACGAGCGCACCGAGGGGATGCTGCGCGGGATGCTCCCGGTCCAGTCACTCGGCGGGGAGCTCACCTCGATCCGTCGGGCCGGCCGCCCGGTCCAGCACGAGGTCCGCGTCGTCAAGGGCGTGGCGTACGCCGTCTTCGACGCGACCCCGGGCCGGTACCGGGCCTCCTGGTCGTCCTGAGGCCCGAGGTTGCGCCTCACGCCACGGAGCGGAACGGGTCGTGCTCGGCCAGGATCCTCTCCACCCGGGCCTGGTCGATGCGGGAGACGACGTTCTGCTCCTCGTGCTTGTCGCGCACGACCTTGGCGAGCGTGAACGTCGAGGACACGAGGAAGAGCGACGTCATCGCGATGAAGCCGCGCTGCCACGGGTCGATGGGCAGGTAGAGCACGGCCCAGAGGAGGCCGATGACGGAGACGCCGAAGGAGATGGCCGCCTGGGCGAAGAAGGCGGAGGTGGTCTTGATCGGGGTGTTCCTGGTGGTTTCCATGCCCTGATCGTGCTCGGGGAAGGCGGTGGCGCGCATGGGTCGCGGTACTCAGTCGCGGTGAGGGCGGGTCAGAAACGACGAATCCGGGCCCCTGACCTGCAGGGACCCGGATCGAGTCGTGGTGTCCGAGGGGGGACTTGAACCCCCACGCCCTAATACGGGCACTAGCACCTCAAGCTAGCGCGTCTGCCAATTCCGCCACCCGGACGAGTGCGGGGAAACCCTAGCAACAAGTGGGCCCGATGACGCAATCGGGGTCCTCCCGCTTTCCCCGGCACCGCTCGCCCGGGTCAGGATGGGGCCATGGCCAACGTCGAGGAGCGCAAGTACGCCGACCGGAACCACGACCCCGCGGCGGAGGTCGTGGACCTGTGCCGGGACCTGGTCCGGATCGACACGTCCAACTACGGGGACGACTCCGGGCCGGGGGAGCGGAAGGCGGCCGAGCACGTCGCGGCCCTGCTGGACGAGGTCGGGATCGACTGCGAGGTCGTCGAGGGAGCGCCCGGGCGGACGTCGCTGGTCGCCCGGTGGGGCGGGACCGAGGGCGACGCGCTGCTGCTGCACGGGCACCTGGACGTCGTGCCCGGCGGCCGCGGAGGACTGGACCCACGACCCGTTCGCCGGCGAGATCGCCGACGGCTACCTGTGGGGCCGCGGCACGGTCGACATGAAGGACTTCGACGCGATGCTGCTCTCGGTGGTCCGCGCGCGGGTCCGGTCCGGCCGGGTGCCCGAGCGTCCCATCGTGCTGGCCTTCACCGCCGACGAGGAGGCGGGCGGTCACCAGGGCGCGGAGGTGATCGTCCGGGACCGCGCCCGACCTGCTCGAGGGGTGCACCGAGGCGGTCGGCGAGGTGGGCGGGTTCACCACCACCGTGCGCGGCCAGCGGATCTACCTGATCGAGGCCGCCGAGAAGGGCATGGCCTGGATGCGGCTGCGCGCCCGCGGCACGGCCGGGCACGGCTCGATGGTCAACCACGACAACGCGGTCACCGAGCTGGCGGGCGCGGTGGCCCGGATCGGGGCCCACCGGTGGCCGGTCCGGCTGACCCCGGCGATGGAGGTGCTGCTCGCCTCGGTGGCGCAGCTCGGCCGGGACCGAGGCGACCCCGGAGAACGCCGAGGCGCTGGTCGAGGAGTTCGAGAGCTCCACCCGGATGCTCGGCGCAGTCATCCGCAACACCGTCAACCCGACGATGCTGCAGGCCGGCTACAAGGTCAACGTCATCCCGACCGAGGCCACCGCGCACGTCGACGGGCGGTTCCTGCCGGGCTACGAGGACGAGTTCTTCGCCACCCTCGACGAGCTGCTGCGGACCGCACGTGACCCGGGAGTTCATCAGCCACCAGCAGCCCTGGGAGTCGCCGACCGAGGGCCGTCTGATGGACGCGATGACCCGCTCGCATCCTGGCCGAGGACCCCGACGGCGATCGTGGCGCCGTACCTGATGAGCGGGGGCACGGACGCCAAGCACTTCCGTCGTCTCGGGATGTCGTCCTACGGGTTCGCGCCGTTGCGGCTGCCCGCCGACCTCGACTTCGGGTCGCTCTTCCACGGGGTGGACGAGCGGGTCCCGGTCGATGCGCTCGAGTTCGGCGCCCGGGTCTTCGACCGCTTCCTCGACGAGGTCTGAGCAGGAGCACAAGGGGATGGGTCCGAAGATTCTTGGGACCTTCGACCCTGCACCTCGGCGATGTCGGGGAAAACACTCGGAGGACGCGTCGGGCCGGCCGTTGGGGGGTGCGGCGCTCCTGCTGAGGAGGACCCGTGCCGAACCTGCGTCGTGCCATCGTCTGGATCATCGCGTCTCTGATGACGACCGCCACCCTGGTGGTGGCGCCCGAGGCGCTGCGCGCCCCCGCGTCTGCCGACCCGCCCACGGGCGGGACGACGATCGTCTCCGAGACGTTCACCGGTTCGTCGGTCCCCGACCCGGCCTGGACGGTCCAGGGCGAGACCTGCCTGACCGGTGCCACCACGGGTCCGGCCCCCGGCGAGGCCCAGATCCCCACCTGTGCGGGCAACCGTGTCGGTGACGTGCCTCCGACGGGCACACCCGGCTACCTCCAGCTGACGGACGAGAGCCTCCAGTCCGCGGGCAGCATCCTCTACAACCGGCCTGTTCCCGCCACGGCGGGTGTCTCCATCACCTTCGACCAGTTCCAGTACGGCGGGACGGGGGCCGACGGCATCGGCTTCTTCCTCGTCGACGGCTCCACCGACCTGACCGATCCCGGCGGTGCCGGCGGCAGCCTCGGGTACGCCCAGCGGACGGCGGAGGGCGGCTCCGAGCCAGGAATCGTGGGCGGCGTCCTCGGCGTGGGGCTGGACGCCTTCGGCAACTACTACGACGACGGCGAGGACCGGGGTGCCGGCTGTCCCGCCGACCAGCGCTCTCCTTCGACCGCCGAGGGCGCCGTGGCGCCGAACGTGATCACGGTCAGGGGGCCGGGCGAGGGCACGACTGGCTACTGCTACCTCGGCTCGACGACGCCGACGAACCCGGCCGACCCGGACAAGCCCGGCACCACGCTCAGCGGGACGCTGCGCGCCCGGACCCTGGCTGCGTCCTGGCGTCAGGTGAACGTCCAGGTCACCCCCGCTCCCGACCCGCGCGTGATCGTCCAGGTGCGCTACAACCCGGCGAACCCCGCCTCGCCCTGGGTCACCGAGCTCGACATCCCGGCCCCGAGCGACCTGCCGAGCACCTACAAGTTCGGTCTCTCCGGCTCGACCGGAGGACAGAACGACGTGCACCTGATCCGCAACGCCGTGGTGCAGACCGTGAACCCGCTCTCCGCGCTGCAGCTGGAGAAGCAGGTCGACCGGACCGGGGACCCGCTGCCCGCCGTGATCACGGCCGGCACGCAGATCCCGTACCAGTACACGGTGACCAATGCCGGCAGCGAGACGCTGTCCACGCTCTCGATCGCCGACGACCAGATCACCGGACCCATCACCTGTGACAGCACCACGCTGCCACCTGCCCCGGCGACCGGCTCGACCACGGTCTGTCGCGGCACCTACACCGTCACGGCCGACGACGTCGACGCAGGCGAGGTGGTCAACACCGCCACGGCCACCGCTGTGAACCCGGGCGGGGACGACGTCACCTCGCCCGAGGCCACCGTGACCGTGCCGCTGGTGTCCAGCCTCGCGCTGGAGAAGAGCGTCGCGACTGACCCGCCGTACAGCGCGGGCCAGGTGGTGGAGTACTCCTACACCGTCACCAACACCGGTGGCTCCACGGTGACCAACGTCGCGGTCACCGACGACCTCGTCACCTCGGCAGACCTGGTGTGCGAGTCGAACGTGCTGGCCCCGGCAGCGTCGACGACCTGCAGCGGAAGCTATCAGGTGGACACCGGACAGGCCGATCCCGCCGGGAACATCGTGAACACCGCGATCGCCACCGGTGTCACCCCGATCGGTCAGGACGTCGAATCGCCCGAGGCGCAGGCCAGGATCCCGGTGAACACCGACATCGCCGTCACCAAGACGATCGACGAGCCGACCCCGGACGTGGGGGAGACCGTGACCTTCACCGTCACGGCGACCAACAACGGGCCGGCGGCCGCGACCGACGTGGTGATCGAGGACCAGCTGCCCGGCGGGCGGCTGACCCTGCTGTCCTCCTCCACCGCCGGGCCCCAGGCCTCCACCTACTCGGCCACCACCGGGGAGTGGTCGATCCCGGCTCTGGCGGTGGGCAACGCGGTCACCCTGACGATCACGGCCCGCGTCGAGACCAACGGGGTGGTGTCGAACACCGCGAGCCTGGCCGAGCTCACCCAGGTCGACACCGACGCGTCCAACAACAGTGCGACGGTGACCCTGGACGCCCGGTCCCTGGACCTGGCCGTGACCAAGCAGGTCGTGGGGCGCAACCAGGTGGCCGCCGGCGAGACCGTCACCTTCCGGGTGACCGTCACCAACGAGGGGCCTCGCCCCGGCACCGGGATCACCCTGAGCGACCCCCTGCCACCGGGCCTGGACTACCGCCCCGGCGACTCGGGCGGCACGGGCACCTACTCGCCCGAGACCGACACGTGGGAGGTCGGGTCGCTGGCGGTCGGGGACTCCGCGTCCTTCGACTTCGTGCTCGACACCACCGTGCCCGGGACGTTCACCAACGTGGCCAGCCTCGCCACCGTCTCACCGGTCGACGTCAACAGCGCGAACAACTCCGCCTCGGCCGGGGTGGAGGTGCGCGCGCCGGTCGCCGATCTGGCGGTCGTGAAGGGCGTCTCGCCGCAGGAGGCCGTCGTCGGGGAGACGGTCACCTACTCGGTCACCGTCCTCAACCGTGGCCCCGACCCGGTCGCGGGCATCTACGTCACCGACACGGGCGCCGAGGGCGTCACCGTGCTGGACACCGAAGCCTCCCAGGGGACGGTGGACGTGCCGGGCCTCCGGTGGGACGTGGGGACCCTGGCCCCCGGCGGCTCCGCCGAGCTCCGGATCACCGCGCGGCTCGAGACGGTCGGCACCAAGGTCAACGTCGCCACCGTCAACGCCCCCTACCTGGACGACGCCAACCCGGAGGACAACGAGTCCACCGCGACGGTCACCACAGTGGCCCCGGCGGTCGACGTGGGCGTGACGAAGTCCGTGGACCGGGCCGAAGGGCCCGGTTCGACCTCGGACATCCCGCTGGGCCAGGACGCCGTCTTCACCCTCACCGCCACCAACAACCCGGTGGCGGGCCAGCCGGCGACCACGGTGACGAACGCCGTCTTCGCCGACGTGCTGGAGGAAGGACTGACGTTCGTCTCCTCCACCGGTGACGGGACGTTCGACCCCGAGACCGGCACCTGGAGCGTCGACTCGCTCGCCGTCGGGGCCACGGTCACCCGCACCATCCGGGTCACCGGCACCCAGGTGGGACAGCGCACCAACACGCTCGCCCTGAGCACGCTGGACCAGCGCGACACCGACCCGACGAACAACTCCGCCTCCGCGACGCCGGAGTTCGTCGAGCTGGCCGACCTGGAGATCGACAAGGAGGTCCAGCCCGCGGTGGCCCAACCCGGGGACACGGTGGTCTACACGATCGCCGTGACGAACAACGGCCCCAACGCCACCGACGACATCACGGCGGCCGACCCGGCGATCACCGCGGCGACCATCGTGGACAGCACGGCCGACGTCGGCACCTTCGACGACGAGCTGCGGATCTGGACGATCCCTCGGCTGGAGTCGGGTGAGACCGCGACGCTGCGGGTCTCCGTCCGCCCGAGTGCCGCCGCGTCGGGCACCTACCGCAACCTGGTGGTGATCCAGGAGTCCCGGGTCGAGGACCCGGAGCCGGACAACAACACCGCGTTCACCGACCTCTTCGTTCCGGCCGCCGACATCGCCGTGGACAAGACGGTCGACGAGCCGAACCCCGTGCTCGGCGGGACCGTGACGTTCGCCGTCGGCGTCCGCAACCTGGGGCCCGACACGGCGACGGGCGTGACCGTCGACGACCGGCTGCCCGCAGGACTCACCTACGTCAGCAGCTCTGCCACCCGGGGGACCTACGACCCGGCAACCGGCACCTGGGACATCGGTGACCTGGCCCCGCTCGATCCGCCGTCGGGAGGTCCCCAGGCGCTGCTGCGGATCACCGCGCGGGCCAGCGAGGCGGGGGCCTTCCCCAACACCGCGACCTCGGACCGGTCCGACTCGTTCCCCTACGACCCGGACCCGAGCAACAACACCAGCCGGGCCGTGGTGACCGCCGGTCAGGCCCCCGGGCTGACGGTGGAGAAGTCCGCCAGTCCCAGCACCGTGACGGCGGCCGGCCAGCGCGTGACCTACTCGTTCCGGGTCACCAACACCGGCAACGTCCCGGTCAGTGGGGTGACCATCGCGGAGGACGCCTTCACCGGGTCCGGGGAGCTGCCCACACCCACGTGCCCCGCCGAGGCGGCCCAACTGGCGCCGGGGGCCAGTGTGGTCTGCACGAGCACCTACACGGTCACGACCGCGGACCTCCGAGGTGAGGGGCTGCGCAACACGGCGCGCGCGACCGGCACGGACGTCACCGGGGGAGCAGTCTCCTCCCCGCCCGACGGAGCAGCGGTGACGGTCGACCAGCCCGCCGCGCCCAGGATCCGCACCCGCACCTCGCAGAAGCAGGTCGAGCCCAGGGAGGGGTTCCACGACCGGGTGCGCATCAGCGGGCTCGCTATCGGCACCACGGTGCCGGCCACAGCGCGCCTCTACGGCCCGTTCCGTTCACGCGCCGCGGCCTCGTGCGGCCGCGACCACCTGGTCCGCAGCGTCACCTGGCGGGCCCGCTCCGGGTGGACGAAGAGCCCGCAGGTGAGCGTCGCGGCGCCGGGCGTCTACACCTGGAAGGTGACGACCCGTGCGACCCCGGCGAACCAGGCCGCCTCCACCCGGTGCGGCCTCGCGTCCGAGACGCACCACCGTGGCCAAGCCGAGGTACGCGGTGCCGGTGGTGGACGGAGGATTCTCGGGCATCCGCGGCGGCCCGGAGGCGGCCCGCACCGCCAGGACAGTGATCCGTGCCCTCGGCTTCGGCCTCCAGGCTCGGGTCGTCCCCACGACGATCAAGCGGGGCCGGATGCAGCTCCCGTCGGACGTGGCGGTCACGGCCTGGCTGAACCGGTCCGCCGGTTTCGGCGACAGGATCGGCACTGCCGTGGTCGCGGGTCACGTCTCCGACTGGTACGACCGGCCCGGTGCCATGTGGGGACTGCGTCGCGCCGAGCCCGGGCAGAAGGTGACCGTGCGCTCGGCCGGGAAGACCCACCGCTACCAGGTGACAGAGGTCAAGAAGTACGACCGGACCCGGAAGCTGCCGTCACGGTTCTTCCGCACGACCGGGGCTCACCGGCTGGTGCTGATCAGCTGCACCGACCGCGTCGTCTACCGGAACGGCCGTTTCCACTACACCAAGTACCGCGTGGTCGTCACCAAGCCGGTGCGGGGTCAGTAGAAGGTCGGACGCGTCTGGCGGATGATCTTGCGCCGCAGCACCACGCGGCGCATGCCGTCAGCCGCGATCCGTACCCGCGCCAGCTCCCAGCCACCGTGCTCGGCACGCTCGACGAGCAGCTGACGCACGGTGTTGCGGGAGACCTCCGGGGGGTAGGTGACCGAGTCGAACTCCCACTCCACCCCGGGTCTGGTCGGCCGGCGCAGCACCCGGTTCATCAGTCCGCCGACACGTCGTCGAGGGCCGCGACGATCTCCGGCGGGAGGGCCAGCTCCTCCACCCCGAGGGCGTCGTGCAGCTGGGCGGCCGTCCGCGCGCCGAGCAGGGGCGCAGTGACCCCCGGACGGTCGCGGACCCAGACCAGGGCGACTTCGAGCGGGCTCCAGGCCCAGGCCCTCGCCGGCCCGGACGACGGCCTCCACGATGCGCCGGCCCCGGTCGTCGAGGTAGGAGCCGACCCGGTCGGCGAAGTGCGGGGTGGCGCCGCGCGGAGTCCGACGGGGTGCCGGTGCGGTACTTCCCGGTGAGCACGCCGCGGCCCAGCGGCGACCAGGGGAAGACGCCCAGGCCCAGCGCTCGGGCCGCCGGGACCACCTCGAACTCCACGTCCCGGCTGAGCAGGCTGTACTCCACCTGGGTGGAGACGATCGGGGCCCGTCCCGGGCCAGCGCCCGCTGCCAGGTGACCGCCTGCGCGCTCTGCCAGCCGGTGTAGTTCGAGATGCCGGCGTAGGCGACGCGTCCGGACGAGACCGCGGTGTCCAGCGCCGCCAGCGTCTCCTCCAGCGGCGCGGCGTCGCTCCACACGTGCACCTGCCAGAGGTCGACGTGGTCCACGCCGAGCCGGCGCAGCGAGCCGTCCAGGGCGCGGAGCAGGGCACCGCGGGAGGTGTCGACGTGCCGATCGCCCGCCGCGCCGGCTGACCCCGGCCTTGGTGGCCAGCACGACCTCGTCGCGCCGTACGACGTCGCCGAGCAGGCTGCCGATCAGCGACTCGGAGGCACCGTCGCCGTAGCCCGCTGCGGTGTCCAGCGAGGGTGCCGCCGGCCTCGGCGAACGCGATCAGCTGGTCGCGGGCCTCGTGCTCGTCGGTGTCACGCCCCCAGGTCATGGTGCCGAGACCGAGCCGGGAGACGGAGAGGCCGGACCGACCGACCATGCGCTGCTGCATGTGGCACAGGCTAGTCAGCGCCTTCGGGAGGCCGTGCCACGGCTCGCCGCTGACCCGTCCGAGGGCGGGGCCGCGTCCGCCCCTAGGCTGTGCGCTCATGTGGGACTTGTTCAAGGCCGTGGTGCTCGGGACCATCCAGGGTCTGACGGAGTTCCTCCCGATCTCCAGCAGTGCCCACCTGCGGATCTTTCCCGAGCTCTTCGGCTGGGGAGACCCGGGTGCGGCGTTCACCGCGGTGATCCAGATCGGTACCGAGCTCGCGGTGCTGATCTACTTCCGCAAGGACATCTGGAACATCGGCAGCAGCTGGATCCGGTCCATCTTCAAGCCCGAGTACCGCGGGACGCTCGAGACCCGGATGGGCTGGTTCATCATCGTCGGCTCGCTGCCGATCGTGGTGCTGGGCATCGCGCTCAAGGACGTGATCGAGCGCGACTTCCGCAACCTGTGGATCATCGCCACCGCGCTGGTCGTGATGGGTGTGGTCCTGGGCATCGCCGACCGGGTGAGCAGGAACGACCGCAAGATCAAGAACATCACCCTGCGTGACGCCCTGCTGATGGGTGGTGCCCAGGCACTCGCGCTGATCCCGGGAGTCTCCCGCTCGGGGGCGACCATCTCCATGGGTCGCTTCCTGGGCTTCGAGCGCGAGGCCGCGACCCGGTTCGCCTTCCTGCTGGCGATCCCCGCCGTGGTCGGCGCCGGTCTCTTCGAGCTGAAGGAGATCCCGCACGGAGCCAACAGCTACGGCTGGGGCCCGACGATCCTGGCCACCGTCGTCTCCTTCGTGGTCGGGTACGCCGCGATCGCCTGGCTGCTGCGCTACGTCTCGACCCGCTCCTACACCCCGTTCGTGATCTACCGGGTGGTCCTGGGCCTGGCGACGATGGCGCTGCTGACCGCCGGCGTGCTGGTCGCCTGAGCGGCTACAGCCAGCCCACCTTCTTGAACCACACGTAGAGGCCCGCGGCGACGCCGATCATCATCGCCAGGGAGAACGGGTAGCCGTAGTGCCACCCCAGCTCCGGCATGTAGTCGAAGTTCATCCCGTAGACGCCGGCGATCAGGGTCGGGACGACGACCAGCGCCGCGGCTGCGGAGATCTTCCGCATGTCCTCGTTCTGCTGCAACGAGATCTGCGAGACGTGGGCGTCGAAGGCGCTGGAGAGCAGCGAGTCCATGGAGTCGACGGACTCGCAGAACCTGATCAGGTGGTCCGAGACGTCGCGGAAGTACTCCATGCCCTCGTCCGAGACGTGCAGCACGTGTCCGATGGAGAGCAGGCGCATCGGCTCGCGCAGAGGGTGGGCGGCCCGGCGGACCTCGGCGATCTCGCGCTTGAGGGTGTAGATCCGCTCGGCGTCGCGGGACCTGACGTCACGCGAGCCGGAGAAGACCGAGGTCTCGATCTCGTCGATGTCGACCTCGAGCCCGGCGGCCACCAGTTCGTAGTCGTCGACCACCTTGTCGCAGACCGCGTAGAGCACCGCGGTGGGACCGTGCGCCAGCAGCCGGGCCCGCGACTCCAGGTCGCGCCGGGACGCCTGCAGGTCCGAGCCGTCGCCGTGCCGGACCGTGACCACGTAGTCGGCACCGACGAAGACCGCGATCTCGCCGGTCTCCACGGCGTCCAGCTCGTCGACGTACCAGAGCGTCTTGACCACCATGAAGATCATCTCGTCGTAGCGCTCCAGCTTGGGTCGCTGGTGGGCGTTGACCGCGTCGTCCACGGCGAGGGGGTGCAGCCCGAAGGTCGAGGCGACCGACTGCATCTCGTCGTGTGCGGGGTCGTGCAGGCCCACCCACTGGAAGTCACCCGGGCTGCCGGGTCGCCGAGACGCCGACGACGTCGTCGACCGACTGGTCGTGCTCGATCCGGTGGCCGGCCCGGTACACCGCGTTGTCCACGATCACCTTCCGAGGGTAGCGCCACTAGGCTCGAGCGCATGGCCACGGTGATCCTGGTGCGGCACGGACGCACCACCGCGAACGCGTCCGGGATGCTGGCCGGACGGCAGCCGGGCGTCCGGCTCGACGAGGAGGGCGTCCGGCAGGCCCGAGCCGCCGCGGAGCGGCTGGCCGACGTCCCGCTGGCCGTCGTGGTGAGCAGCCCGCTGGAGCGGTGCGAGCAGACGGCGCGGGCGCTGCTGGAGCAAGCAGCGCCGAGACGCGCGACGCTCGATGACGGAGGAGCGGCTCACCGAGTGCGACTACGGCGACTGGCAGGGACGGCAAGATCGCGGACCTGGCCAAGGAGGACCTGTGGCGCACGGTGCAGCAGCACCCCTCGGCCGCGGTCTTCCCCGCCGGAGAGTCGCTGGCGGCGATGTCGGCGCGCGCGGTGGCCGCGGTCCGCGAGCGCGACGCCGCCGTCGAGGCCGGAGCACGGGCCGTCACGCCGTGTGGGCCGCGGTGAGCCACGGCGACGTGATCAAGGCGATCCTCGCCGACGCCCTCGGCATGCACCTGGACCAGTTCCAGCGGATCGTGGCCGACCCCGCCTCGCTGAGCATGCGTGCGCTACGCGGCCGGTCGCCCGTTCGTGCTCGGCGTCAACACCCACGCCGGCGACCTGTCCTGGCTGGCCGCCGGCCCGGCGCGGAGGCGCCCGGCCCAGGACGCGGTGGTCGGCGGGGAGCGGGCCCGGCGACAGTCGCTGGCGCCCGGACCTAGGGTGGTGGACATGGCTGTCGTGCACTCCTTCGATCCTCCCGAGCGCTTCGTCACCGGGACGGTCGGCGAGCCCGGGCAGCGGACCTTCTTCCTCCAGGCCCGCGAGGGCGGGCGGCTGGTCAGCGTCTCGCTGGAGAAGCAGCAGGTGATCGCCCTGGTCGAGCGGATCGACGAGCTTCTCGACGAGCTGATGGCCAGCGCGATGAGCGACGCCCTGATCCCGGCGGTCGCGCCGGTCGACCTGGACGACCGCGGGCCGCTGGAGCAGCCGATCGACGAGGAGTTCCGGGCCGGCACCATGACCCTGTCCTGGGACCCCGGGGACCAGCGGGTGGTGATCGAGGTCTTCCCGTTCAGCGAGGCCGCCGTGGTGTCTCCGGATCAGCTCGACGAGCTCTCCCAGGAGACCTTCGAGGAGCCCGAGCCCGACGAGCTGCTGCTGGTGCGGATCACCGCCGGGGGTGGCCCGCGCGTTCTGCGCCCGCGCGCTGCACGTGGTCGAGGCCGGGCGCCCGCCCTGCCCGTTCTGCGGCAACCCGGTCGACCCCGACGGCCACCTGTGCGTGCGCGCCAACGGGTTCCGCCGCCGGGAGCAGTGAGCACCGCCGGCGCCGGCCCCGGCGCCGCGCAGGTGGTGCCGGAGCGGGGCGAGATCGTTCTCCAGGGCCGGGTGATGCCCGCCTCCAACGCGACCTTCGTGGGCGAGGTCGACGGCGTCCGGGTCGTCTACAAGCCGGTGGCCGGCGAGCGTCCGCTGTGGGACTTCCCGGACGGCACCCTGGCCGACCGCGAGGTGGCCGCGTACGAGGTGTCCGCAGGCGCTGGGATGGGGCGTGGTGCCGCACACGGTGCTCCGCGACGGCCCGCACGGCGCCCGGCATGGTCCAGCGCTGGCAGGACGCCGACCCGGACCAGCAGGCGGTCGACATCGTCGACCTGGACGCGGTGCCCGAGGGCTACCTGCACGTCTTCGACGGGGTGGACGGTGCCGACCGGCCGGTCTCCCTGGTCCACGAGGACTCGGCCGCGCTGCGCCGGATGGCGGTCTTCGACGTGCTGGTCAACAACGCCGACCGCAAGGGCGGTCACGTGCTGGCGATGCCCGACGGCCATCGGTACGGCGTGGACCACGGCGTCTGCTTCCACGAGGAGCCCAAGCTGCGCACCGTGCTGTGGGGCTGGGCCGGCGCGCCGGTCGAGCCCCGCCCGAGCTCGACGGCGTGCGCCGGGTCAGGGTCGCGCTCGACGGCCCGCTCGGTCGACCGGCTGCTCGGAGCTGCTGAGCGCCGAGGAGGTGCCGCGACCCGACGGCGAGCGGACCGGCTGCTGGCCACCGCGACGATGCCGATGCCCCAGGACGGGTGGCCCACGATCCCCTGGCCACCGTTCTAGGTAGGCTGCGACGCATGCGCGCCTGGTCTGCCCCCGACGTCCCGGTCCTCCCCGTCGAGGGGCCCCCGGTCCGGGTCCACGACTCGGCCACCGGCAGCCTGGTGCCCTCGGTGCCCGAGGGTCGCCGCCCGGCTCTACGTCTGCGGGATCACGCCGTACGACGCCACCCACCTGGGCCACGCCGCGACGTACGTCGGCTTCGACCTGCTCAACCGCGCCTGGCGCGGCGGCGGGCCACGAGGTCCGCTACGTGCAGAACGTGACCGACGTCGACGACCCGCTGCTGGAGCGTGCCGCGGAAGGTCGACGTCGACTGGATCGCGCCTGGCCGAGCGGGAGACCGAGCTCTTCCGCCAGGACATGGAGGCGCTGCGGGTGCTGCCGCCCGAGCACTACATCGGCGCGGTGGAGTCCATCCCGCTGGTCATCGACTACATCGAGCGGCTGCGCCGGACGGGCTCGGTCTACCAGGTCGAGGACGACCTCTACTTCTCCGTCTCCGCGGACCCCGCCTTCGGCGCGGTCTCCGGCCTGGACCGCGAGCGGATGGTCGCCCTGTTCGCCGAGCGCGGGGGAGACCCCGAGCGCGAGGGCAAGAAGGACCCGCTGGACTGCGTGCTGTGGCGCGGCGAGCGCCCCGGCGAGCCGTCCTGGGAGAGCCCGTTCGGTCCCGGCCGGCCGGGCTGGCACGTGGAGTGCACCGCGATCGCCCAGCACTACCTGGGACGGCACTTCGACGTCCAGGGCGGCGGCTCCGACCTGGTCTTCCCGCACCACGAGATGAGCGCCAGCGAGGCGCACGTCGCCGACCGGCGAGCCCGTTCGCCCGGCACGTACACGCACGCCGGCATGGTGGCCTACGACGGCGAGAAGATGTCGAAGTCGCGGGGCAACCTGGTCTTCGTCTCCCAGCTGCGCCACAGCGACGTCGACCCGATGGCGATCCGGCTCGCGCTGCTGCGCCACCACTACCGCAGCGACTGGGAGTGGACCGATGCCGAGCTGTGGGACGCCGTGGACACGCTGGCCCGGTGGCGCCGCGCACTCTCGCTCGGCGCCGGGCGCCCCCGCGATGCCCCGGTGGTGCAGTCCGTCCTGGCCGCCCTGGCCGAGGACCTCGACGCCCCCCGCGCGCTCCAGGTCGTCGACCGCTGGGTCGCCGAGACGCTGGGCACCGAGGGTCTCGCCGACACCTCGGACCGGACCGCCGCGGCCACCGTGCACCAGCTGCTCGACGCGGCGCTCGGCCTCTCCCTCTGACCTGTCCTGTGACCCCGTGCCTCTGACCCGGCGGGCGCCGGGTGGCCCGACCTGCTCGGCGCGGAGCTCAGCCGGTGTCGTCGCGCCGCTTGAGGTAGCGCTCGAACTCCCGGGCGATCGCCTCGCCCGAGGCCTCGGGCAGGTCGGTGGTGTCCCGGGTCTCCTCCAGGGAGCGGACGTAGTCGGCGATGTCCTCGTCCTCCTCGGCCAGCTCGTCGACGCCGCGCTCCCAGGCGCGGGCGTCGTCGGGCAGGTCGCCGAGCGGGATCCGGGTCTCCAGCAGCTCCTCGAGCTGGCCGCACCAGCGCCAGCGTGGCCTTGGGGCACGGCGGCTGCGCAACGTAGTGGGGCACGGCCGCCCAGTAGGAGACCGACGGGATGTCGAGCCGGTCGCAGGCGTCCTGGAAGACCCCGACGATCCCGGTCGGGCCCTCGTAGGTCGACTGCTCGAGCCTGAGCCGGTCGATCAGGTCGGGCTCGGACGCCGTCCCGGTGACCGGGATGGGCCGGGTGTGCGGGGTGTCGGCCAGCAGCGCGCCGAGGGTGATCACCAGCTCGCCGCCCAGGTCGTCGCAGGCCGCGAGCAGCTCGGCGCAGAACTGCCGCCACCGCATGTTGGGCTCGATGCCGTGGATCAGGATCACGTCGCGGCCCAGGTCCGGCGGGGAGGCGACGGCGATCCGGGTGGTGGGCCAGGTCAGGCGCCGGTACCCGTGCTCGTCGGAGCCGACGACGGGCCGGTTGACCTGGAAGTCGTAGAACTCCTCGGGGTCGATCGCACCGACCACGGTGGCGTCCCACGCCTCCATCAGGTGGAGCACCACCGCGGAGGCGGCTTCCGCCGCGTCGTTCCAGCCCTCGAAGGCGGCAATCACCACGGGGTCGACCAGGTCGGTCAGCTCGTCGATCTCGATCACGCCTCCCAGACTAGGCGTTGCCGCGAGATTTCCCCGGCTCCACGCCCAGGTGTCACGATTCGGTACGCCGGTCCAGGTTGCGGACCGGCCCTTACTGTGGCCAGGAGGCCAGGTCGCGTCCCTGCCCTGAGCCGGATCCATCCCCGAGGAGCAGCGTGTCCCACGACTTTCCCATCCAGCACCGTCCGGACCGCAGCGAGGAGCTGCGGGAGACGATGCGTGCACGGGTGCTCGTGGTGGACGGCGCGATGGGCACCGCCATCCAGCGGGACCGTCCGGACGAGGCCGGCTACCGCGGTGAGCGGTTCGCCGGACTGGCACTGCGACGTGCAGGGCAACAACGACCTGCTCACCCTGACCCAGCCTGAGCTGGTCGCGTCGATCCACCGGGAGTACCTCGAGGCCGGCGCGGACATCATCGAGACCAACACGTTCAACGCGAACGCGGTCTCCCTGGGCGACTACGGCATGGAGGAGCTGGCCTACGAGCTCAACCACGCCTCCGCGGCGCTGGCCCGGCGCGAGGCGGACGCCGCCGAGGCACGCGACCCCGGCCGGCCGCGCTACGTCGCGGGCGCCCTGGGTCCGACCACCCGGACCGCCTCGATCTCGCCCGACGTCAACGACCCCGGGGCGCGCAACATCAGCTTCGACGAGCTGGTCGCGGCGTACAGCACCGCGGCGCGGGGCCTGGTCGACGGCGGGGCGGACCTGATCTTCATCGAGACCGTCTTCGACACGCTGAACGCGAAGGCGGCGATCTTCGCCGTCGAGACGCTGTTCGAGGAGCAGGGACGACGCTGGCCGGTGGTGATCTCGGGCACGATCACCGACGCCTCCGGACGCACCCTGACCGGGCAGACGACCGAGGCGTTCTGGAACTCCGTGCGGCACGCCCGGCCGCTGCTGGTCGGGCTCAACTGCGCGCTGGGCGCCAAGGAGATGCGTCCCTACGTCGCCGAGCTCAGCCGGATCGCCGACACCTTCGTCTCCGCCTACCCCAACGCCGGCCTGCCCAACGCCTTCGGCGAGTACGACGAGGCGGCCGCGGAGACCGCGGCCGTGCTGGCCGAGTTCGCCGACGCCGGCCTGGTCAACCTGGTCGGCGGGTGCTGCGGCACCACCCCGGCGCACATCGCCGCCATCGCGGAGGCGGTCGGGGCAAGGCGCCGCGGGTCGTGCCCGAGGTGCCGTCCGCCCTGCGGCTCTCCGGCCTCGAGCCGTTCACCGTCACCCCCGACAGCCTCTTCGTCAACGTGGGGGAGCGGACCAACATCACCGGGTCGGCCCGCTTCCGGAAGCTGATCAAGGACGGCGACTACGACACCGCGCTCTCGGTGGCTCTCCAGCAGGTGGAGAACGGCGCGCAGGTCATCGACGTCAACATGGACGAGGGCATGATCGACGGCGTCGCCGCGATGGACCGGTTCCTCAAGCTCGTCGCGGCCGAGCCCGACATCAGCCGGGTGCCGGTGATGGTCGACTCCTCCAAGTGGGAGGTGATCGAGGCCGGGCTCAAGTGCGTCCAGGGCAAGCCGATCGTCAACTCCATCTCCATGAAGGAGGGCGAGGAGGCGTTCCGCGAGCACGCCCGGCTGTGCCGCAAGTACGGCGCCGCCGTGGTCGTCATGGCCTTCGACGAGGACGGGCAGGCCGACAACCTGGCCCGGCGCAAGAGCATCTGCGAGCGCGCCTACCGGATCCTGGTCGGACGAGGTCGGCTTCCCGGCCGAGGACATCATCTTCGACCCCAACGTCTTCGCCGTCGCCACGGGCATCGAGGAGCACGCCTCGTACGGGCTGGACTTCATCGAGGCGACCCGGTGGATCAAGGAGAACCTCCCCGGCGCCCTGGTCTCCGGAGGCATCTCCAACGTCTCCTTCTCGTTCCGGGGCAACAACCCGGTCCGCGAGGCGATCCACGCCGTCTTCCTCTTCCACGCGATCCGCGCCGGGCTCGACATGGGCATCGTCAACGCCGGCGCGCTGGTCGTCTACGACCAGGTCGAGGCCGAGCTGCGCGAGCGGATCGAGGACGTCGTGCTCGACCGTCGTCCCGACGCCGCGGAGCGGCTGCTGGAGATCGCGGAGACCTACAACCGTCGCGACGGCGCAGGACGAGGCGGTCCAGGACGAGTGGCGCTCGCTGCCGGTCAGCGAGCGCATCACCCACGCCCTGGTCAAGGGGATCGACGCCTACGCCGAGTCCGACACCGAGGAGCTGCGCGCCGAGATCGCCGCCCGCGGCGGACGGCCCATCGAGGTGATCGAGGGCCCGTTGATGGACGGCATGAACGTGGTCGGCGACCTGTTCGGCGCCGGCAAGATGTTCCTGCCCCAGGTGGTGAAGTCGGCCCGGGTGATGAAGAAGGCCGTGGCCTACCTGATCCCCTTCATCGAGCAGGAGAAGATCGACAACCCCGCCCTGGCCACCCAGAAGGAGACCAACGGGACGATCGTGATGGCGACCGTCAAGGGCGACGTCCACGACATCGGCAAGAACATCGTCGGCGTGGTCCTGCAGTGCAACAACTACGAGGTGATCGACCTCGGGGTGATGGTGCCGACGCAGAAGATCCTCGACACCGCCCGTGAGGTGGACGCCGACATCATCGGACTCTCCGGCCTGATCACCCCCTCCCTCGACGAGATGGTGCGGGTGGCGACGGAGATGCAGCGCCAGGGGATGGAGATCCCGCTGCTGATCGGGGGCGCGACCACCTCGCGCGCGCACACGGCGGTCAAGGTCGACCCCCGGTACGACGGCTCCGTGGTCTGGGTGAAGGACGCGTCCAGGTCCGTCCCGACGGCCGCCGCCCTGCTGCACCCCGAGCGGCGGGCCGCCCTGATGAGCGACGTGAAGGCCGACTACGACGCGCTGCGTGCACGGCACGCGACCAAGAACGACCGTCCGATGGTCACCTTGGAGCAGGCGCGCGCCAACCGGACGCCGATCGACTGGGAGGGCTACCTCCCACCGGTCCCCGCGCGTCCGGGCGTGCACGTCCTGGCCGACCAGGACCTCGGCGAGCTGCGCGACTACATCGACTGGCAGCCCTTCTTCAACGCCTGGGAGATGAAGGGGCGCTTCCCCGACATCCTCAACAACCCCACCACCGGCGAGGCTGCGCGCAAGCTCTACGACGACGCCCAGGCGATGCTCGACCGGATCGTGGCCGAGGGGTGGCTGACCGCGAACGCGGTCGTCGGGTTCTTCCCGGCCAACGCGGTCGGCGACGACGTCGAGGTCTACACCGACGAGTCGCGCTCGACCGTGCTCACCCGGCTGCACCACCTGCGCCAGCAGGGCGACCACCGCTCAGGGGTGCCGAACCGGGCGCTCTCGGACTTCGTCGCCCCGCTCGAGACCGGGCTGGCCGACCACGTCGGCGCCTTCGCCGTCACCGCCGGGGTGGGCGCCCAGGAGCGGGTGGAGGAGTTCCGGCGGGAGCTCGACGACTACTCCGCGATCCTGCTGGAGTCCCTCGCCGACCGCTTGGCCGAGGCGTTCGCCGAGCGGCTGCACCAGCGGGTGCGCACCGACCTGTGGGGGCACGCGGCCTCGGAGCAGCTAGCAACGAGGACCTGATCGCCGAGAAGTACGCCGGCATCCGGCCGGCGCCGGGCTATCCGGCGTGCCCCGACCACACCGAGAAGCAGACGCTGTGGGAGCTGCTCGACGTGGAGGCGGCGACCGGCATCCGGCTCACCGAGAGCATGGCCATGTGGCCGGGGGCGGCGGTCTCCGGGTGGTACTTCTCGCACCCGCAGTCGCAGTACTTCGTGGTCGGCCGGCTCGGCCGGGACCAGGTCGCGGACTACGCCGAGCGCAAGGGCTGGACCCTGGCCGAGGCCGAGCGCTGGCTCTCGCCGAACCTCGGCTACGACCCGGAGGACTGAGGCAGGCGCCAGGAGCCCTGGCGGTCCGGAGCAGGAGCCGGAGTCATCCGCGGGGAGTGATGCCGACCACCGCGGCGGGCGGCAGGGTGGACGGATGCTCGGGAGCACGAGTCGGGCTGCCCGAGGGCAGGGCTCGCTCGGAGCAGGTCGCGAGAGGTCATGACGGCCGGCACGCTCGCCGTCCTCAGCCTGCTGCTCCTCGTCTGGGCCGCCTTCTCGGGCCTGCTGGCCGCCAGGAACGTCGACGGTCCGATCGTCTTCCTCGCCGCGGGCTTCCTCCTGGGCGCTGGCACCTGGGGTCCGGTGGAGGTGGACCCCCGGACGGGCTCGGTCCACCTGCTCGCTGAGGTGACGCTCGCGTTGCTGCTCTTCGCGGACGCCTCCCGGGTCGACGTCCGCGCGTTGCGGCGGGACCTGGGGCCTCCGGTCCGGATGCTCGGGATCGGGCTGCCCCTCTCGGTCGTCCTCGGCTCGGCGCTCGCGGGCCTGCTGCTGGGCGACCTCACCTGGGCGTGGGCCGCCTTCGTGGGCGCGGCCCTCGCCCCCACCGATGCGGCGCTGAGTGCTCAGGTGATCGACGACGAACGGGTCCCTGCCCGGGTGCGGCGCCTGCTCAACGTCGAGAGTGGGCTCAACGACGGGATCATCACGCCGGTCGTGACCTTCGTCCTCGCGGTGGCCGCAGGGCCGGTCCTGGCGTCCGGCGAGGGCCGGTCCGGCGGGCCGGGAGCCCTGCTCGGGCTCGCGATCGGCGTCGGCGTGGGGGTCGCGGTCGGGACAGCGGGCGCCTGGCTCGTCGCCCGTGCCGGCGCTCGGAGGTGGAGCGGCCCGGGGGAACGGCGGATCGCGACACTGGGGGCGGCCCTGAGCAGCTTCGCCGCGGCGTCCTCGCTCGGGGGCAACGCGTTCATCGCGGCGTTCGTGGCCGGCCTGGCGTTCGGCGCGATCGTCGAGGGACGCGACGACGGGGTCGTGAGCCGGTCGGAGGTCGAGGAGCTTCCCCAGCTGCTGGGTGAGGTGCTGGCGCTGGCCACCTGGTTCGTCTTCGGCGCCGCCCTCGTCCCGGTGGCCCTCGACCGCTGGGAGCCCGGCGTCGTGGTGTACGCGCTGCTCAGCCTGACCATCGTGCGGATGCTGCCGGTGGGCCTGGCCGCCCTCGGGTCGGGGCTGGCGCCCCGCACCGTCCTGCTCGTCGGCTGGTTCGGCCCCCGCGGGCTCGCGTCCGTGGTCTTCGCCCTGCTGGCGCTCGAGCGGGTGGGGGAGGACCCGGTGATGGAGGCGGCCGTCAGCGCCGTGACGCTCACCGTGGTGCTGAGCGTGGTCCTGCACGGAGTCACCGCCGGGCCCCTGGCCGGTCGCTACGCGCGTACGCGACGACCGCCCGAGTGAGCCGGCGGCGATCCGCCCGGCGAGGAACGGTCAGAGCAGGGCCTTGGCCTTGATCGACTCGAACTCCGAGGCAGTGATCGTGTGGGAGTCGAGCAGCGACTTGGCGGCGGCGATCTGGTCCGCGGGGCTCTGCTCGGAGCCTGCCACCTGCTTGATGTAGGCCTCCTGGTCCGACATCAGTCGCTCGGCCGCCTCCTGCCGTCGCTCCGCCATGCTCCGCCCGCGCGCAATGATGTAGATCAAGGCGCCCAGCCACGGGACCACGACGAGCAGGATCGCCCACCCCGCCTTGGCCCACCCGCTGAGCGAACGGTCGCCGAAGAGGTCGAAGAGACAGCGGAACCAGACGACCAGGGCCGTGACCCAGACGAAGAACCAGAAGCTCCACAGGAGGACGTCCCAGAAGTCCGTGGTGAGTGAGTCCATGGTCTCGTTCCTCTCGCGCTCGTCCGGGTCTCCGGATCGGTCCATCGAGCGTCTCAGGAGACCGAGTCACCTGCCTCACTCGCAGCGGGTGATCCCGGCGCCCCGCCTTCCCGGTTCAGGCCGTCGCGTCTTGCCACTCCGCGCCGGGCCGCCGAGAACAGGAGCCTGATCCCGGCTCCCAGCACGACCAGGTTGAGCAGCATCTGCAGGGTCACGAGGAGCCGGGCACCGTCGCTGACGGCCACGATGTCCCCGTAGCCGACGGTGGCGAAGATCGTCACCGTGAGGTACAGCGCGCCGACCGCGTTCAGCCGCTCGCTGAAGACTCCCGGATCCTCCAGCGAGACCGCCAGATAGATCCGGGCGAAGATCAGGAGGTAGAGGGGGACCGTCAGCGACATCGCCTCGACGGCACGGACCATGGGGTGCGCGGACCGGACGATCGCCGGGAGCTGGACGGCACCGACGACCAGGAACAGCACGAGCTGGAGCCCGAACCACCACGCGCTCGGCTCCCGGTCCGACCCCGCCGTGGGGAGGAGGAAGTACGCCGCACCCAGGGCGCCGAGGGAGAGCGTCACCCGCGTCGCCACCACCAGGGCGACCAACCAGGGCGGGCGAGTGCGCGCCGGGCGCGGCGCGACGGCAGAGGGCTCCACCTTCCCCAGCATGCGCCTGGGCCGGAGGGACGTCATCCCCCTCGGACGATGACCGGGAGCACGGGAGCGCCCAGGATGCAGGGAGAGGCTCACGACCTGGTGACGAGGGATGGCAGCTGATGGAGAACTCCCCGAGGGACCGCGGAGCACCACGCCCGGCGGCGCCGTCGTACCCGCCTGAGGTCCAGGCCTTCGAGGTGCGGATGGACGGACTGGTCGACGACGCGCTGCTCGACGGGCTGCCGCACGTGGAGAGCGTCTCGCGGGACCTGTGGACCTCGCTGCGCGGCACCTTCCGCGACCAGGCGGAGCTGGCGGGGCTGCTTGCCACCCTGCGCACGCTCGGGCTCGAGGTGGTGGAGGTCCGCAGGCTCCCGCCCGCCCCGGAGCCCGCAGCGGACGATGCGGCGTCGCGCCAGACGCCGGACCAGACGCCTGACCAGACGCCTGAGCAGCCGCCGGGGGAGAGGCGGACCCCGTGACCTCGAGGCACGGCGGGAACTTCGAGCTCGCCGTCGCCGGCAGCCTGGGGCCGGTCCTGCGGTCGACGCTGCGGTCGTACGTCGTCTCGCCGCCCCAGAGCCTGACGACCGTGAGGTTCGTCGGGGTGGAGGTGGACCTGGTGAGACTGGTCGAGAGCCTCCAGGCACGCGGCGTGCGGATCGAGGCGGTCTGGCGGGAGCGGGAGGCGTGACCGGGTCCGCCCGCACGTCAGGACCTTCAGGCTCGTGGCGGTCCGTCGCCTTCGGATGAGGACGGGTCACCACTGATCAGTGGTTCCAGCCACCGCGCCTGTGGATCGGCCTCGACCAGGACCGCCTTGCACAGCAGGCTCATCGGCACGGCGAGCAGGGCACCCAGCGGCCCCAGCACCCAGGTCCAGAAGACCAGGGAGACGAACGTCAGCGAGGTGGAGAGCCCGACCGCGTTCCCGACGTACCTCGGCTGGATGATCGACTGGATGATCACGTTGATCAGGCAGTAGAGCAGCACCACGCCCAGCGCCATCCGGGGGCCGCCCTCGAGCAGACCGATCAGCGCCGGTGGCACCAGGCCGATCACGAACCCGATGTTCGGGATGAAGTTGGTGACGAAGGCGAGCACCCCCCACACGAACGCGCCCGGGACACCCATCGCCCAGAGCGCGGCGGAGTCGATCACCGCCACGATGAGGCCGAAGACCGCGGAGACGCCCAGGTACGTGCGGGTCCCGCCGGCGAACGAACGCAGGGAGGCGACCAGCTCGGGTCTGCTCCGGCCGGCGCGCTCGGAGAGCCGGGACGCCTGCGCGGCGTCGAAGGCCAGGAAGAGGAGCAGGGTGACCAGGAAGAGCAGGTCGGAGAGGATGGCGAGGCTCCCGGACAGCACGGAGGTCGTCAGGTCCACGATCCGGGTGGGGTCCAGCGGCGCGGTCGCGGTCTCGGCCTGCGCTGCGGTGAGCCCGCTCGCCTGCAACCGGTCGGCGAGGTCCGTGACCAGTCCGTCCGCCTCGGAGCCGTAGCCGGCGACGAGGGTGGCGAGCCTGCCCAGGGAGACGACCAGGGAGAGGACCAGCGCCCCGAGCAGCAGGTAGACGCAGAGCAGCAGGACGATCGAGGCCCCCCACCCCGGGATCCGGCGCTCCAGTCGTCTGCGGAGCGGGTGGAAGACGATGGTGAGGGCGAGAGCCAGCATGAGTGGGCCCACGATCCCGGCCGCGGCCCTGAGCCCCGCGACCACCACCACGGCCGCGGCCGATGCCACGAGGATCCTCGTGGCCCGTGATCGGCTCGCACCGTTCCCCATGCCTCCCCCTTCGCGGAGGCCGCCCGCCCCCTCATCCTCCGCACGGGATGACGCCCGCGAGGCCTCGGCCAGGCGTGCTCCAGGGGCTAGTCCCGGAGCTCGCCCCCGTGCACGGTCAGGGCCCAGATGATCAGGATGTCGACGGCGATCATGATCGTGCACCAGATCGGGTAGGCAGCCAGGAAGCCGATGTTGACCACGGCGCTGAGCACCGCCAGCACGACGCCCACGACCCGGGCCCAGACCTTGCCCATGAAGACCGCGATGCCCGCGCCCATCACCACGAGCCCGGCCACGAGGTGGACCCAGCCCCAGGCCGAGAAGTCCACGTCCACGATCAAGCCGGACCGGGTCACGAGGTAGTAGTCGTCCTGGAAGATCGCGACCAGGCCCTGGATGACGTGGAAGGACCCGACCAGCAGCATCATCACGCCGGCGAATCCGATCCATCCCACCCAGCCGGACATCGTGGTGGGTTGGACGTGGCCGACGGGTGGCTGTGCCTCCATGCGCGACGAAGCGTCGCCGGGGGTGGTGGCGTGAGACATGGCGGACCCTCTCTCTCCGGGGATGGACCCTCGCCTCCCAGGATCGGCGGCCTCCCTAGGGGTGCGGATCATCCGGCGCGGATGAAACCGCACCCGCCGGGCGCGCGCCCACGCCCACCATGACCTGCAGGGTCGCCATCAGCGCCACGACCACGACCGCAGCCCAGGCCAGGTGCGCCTGCGTGACGTCGCCGACCCCACACGAGCACGACCGCCCCGCAGGCTCCGACCGCGTACCTGAGCCATCCTCGTTGGCCCGCACCTAACGCCCCGCCGACGCGGCGGGACCGTCCGCGAGCTCCCGGCCGACGGACTCCAGTCCTCGACGCACACTGCCGCGTACGGCGGTGCCCACGGCGTTGCGGCCCGCGAAAAGTCCGCGAGCACCAGCAGCAGGCCGAGCCACAGCATGACGCCCGCCGCTCGTCGAGGAACGAGACGAGCTGGGAGTAGACGACCGGCCTGCCGCGATCAAGGTGGTGCCGGCCAGCCTGCTCGACGAAGAGCTGCTCGGTGACCGACACCAGGAAGGCGAGGAGCAGGGCGTCGGCCACGAGCACCGCTCCGATCAGCACGCCCATCCGGGCCGCTGGCGCGCGAGGACGACGCGGCGAGGTAGAGCGCGACGACTCGCGGCCAGCAGCCAGGGTGCCAGGGGGTCGGTGAACGCGTAGATCGTGCGGAGCTGCCGGGTCAGGCGCCTCGCGGAGCAGGATCATTCCCGATCCGTCTTGGGCACCGGCACGTTTTCCACGACGGTCAGACCCCGGTCCACCAGGCGTTGTTGCACCTCCTCGACCAGGTCGGAGACGTCGAGCACCACCTGCTCGTCCTGGAGCGCCACGGCCCCGGACCGCTCGCCCTCCAGCAGCCGCACCAGGGTCGCCTGGGCCCTGGTGTTGGCGGCCACCCAGAAGTCGGCGAACGCGTCCGAGGAGACGAGCCGGCGCACCTGGGCGTCGATGAGCCCGTCGATCGCGCCGGCGAGCGGCCCGATCAGTGCCTGGAGGCGCGGCGCGTCGGTGATCACGTCGGCGAAGACGTCGCCGAGGATCGCCTCCACGTCGACCTGTTGGGGATCGCGTCCG
>CAVPUI010000005.1:0-26640 GCA_963708945.1 uncultured Actinomycetota bacterium
CGACCACCTACGACGAGCTGGTCGCGATGACCGGGGCCCGGGAGATCGAGGTCGACTGATGGAGATCTGGCTCAACCCCGCCTGCAGCAAGTGCCGGACCGCGGCGGCCACGCTCGACGAGGCCGGCGTCGACTACACCGTGCGCCGCTACCTGGAGCAGCCGCCCACCGTCGAGGAGCTCGGGGAGGTGGTGGCCCGGCTCGGCGTCGAGCCGTGGGACCTGGCCCGGCCGAAGGAGGCCCGCGAGGAGGGTCTGGACCTCCCCCGGGACGCCGCGCACCGCCACGACTGGCTGGTCGCGCTCGCCGCCCGTCCCCGGGCGATCCAGCGACCGATCCTCACGGCCGCGGACGGCACCACCGTGGTGGGCCGGGACCCGGATTCCCTGGCCCGGGTGGTCACGGCCCAGGCCCGGGCTGACGCACGGCCGGCGGACCCGGAGAGCTAGCCTCCCACCCATGCGCGTCGTGGTGGTCGGAGGCGGTCTCGGCGGCATGGCCAGCGCGGCCAGGCTCGCCAAGCTCGGTCACGAGGTGGTCCTGGTCGAGCGGTCGACGGACCTCGGCGGTGCCTTCGGCACGGTCCGCTCCGGCGACCACACCTGGGACGCCGGTCCGACCACGACGCTGCTGCCCGCCGTGCTCCGGGACCTGTTCCGCAAGTCGGGCCGTCCGCTGGAGCGCGAGCTCGAGCTCGTCCCGCTGACGGCGATCCGCGAGCACCGTTTCGCCGACGGCAGCACGCTCCGGCTTCCCGCGGGGTCGCGAGCGGCGCAGAGGTCCGCCTTCGAGGAGCTGGCACCCGGCCTGGGCGAGCGCTGGACGGCGTACGTCGACGCCCTGGGGCAGGACTGGGAGCTGCTGCGCCGCGACTACCTCGAGCGCCCCTGGGACCCCGGCCTGGCCGACCCCGGCGCCGTCCGGCGGCTGGCCAGCCGGCAGTCCCTGCGGGCGCGCCTGCGCCAGGCCCTCGGCGAGCAGCGGCTCCAGCTGGTCGCCAGCCACCCCTTCACCGTCGACGGCCACGACCCGGCCCGCGTCCCCGCCTGGCTCGGCACCGTCTCCTACGTGGAGCAGAAGTTCGGCGCCTGGACCGTGCCCGGCGGGATGGCCCAGGTCGGCGAGGCCCTGGCCCGTCGGCTGGCCACCCGCAAGGTCGAGGTGCTCACCGGCACGACCGCGACCGACGTGGTGGTCCGCTCCGGGCGGGCGGTGGCGCTCGCCACCTCCGCCGGTGAGCTCGACGCCGACGCCGTGGTGTGCGCCGTCGACCCCACCCGGCTGCCGACCCTGGCCCGGCACGTACGACGGACCCGGAGCACCATCCCGCCGTCGCTCGTACACCTCGGACTGCTCGGCGAGGTCCCCGCGCTCGACTGCGAGGTGGTGCTGCACGGGACGCCGGACCTCACGGTGCACCCGGGCGGGACGGCGCCGGACGGCGGCGCCTCCTGGACGGTCGCCCACCGCGGCCGGTCCTCCGAGGACGTGCTCGAGCTGATGGCCCGGCGCGGGCTCGACGTCCGCGCCTGCGTGGTGGAGCGGGTGGAGCGCACCCCGGCCCAGCTCAGCGCCCAGTGGGGCGGCTCGCCGCTAGGCGTGCGGTGGCAGGGACGCGGCACCGTCCGCCGCCGGCTGGGACCGACCACGCCGGTGCCCGGCGTCTACGCCGCGGGCTCGCACGCCACCCCGGGGTCGGGCATCCCCTTCGTGGGACTCTCCGCCGCCCTCGTCGCGCAGGCGATCGGCCGGGCCTGACTCAGTCCCCGTGCTGGATCCGATGCCGTGATGGTGTCGCACACCGTCAGGGGTACGGGTCAAGGGAAGTCGGTGAGTCTCGAACAGGGACACCCAGTCAGACCTTCAGGCTCAGGGCCTCCCAGATCTCCCGCGTCGCCCGCGACCGGTTCAGCGTGTAGAAGTGCAGGCCGGGCGCCCCGCCGGCGAGCAGGTCCTCGCACAGCTCGGTGGCGAGCCGGACCCCTTCCGCTCGCACCGCGGCGGGGTCCGCGGCGAGCGGGCGGATCCGCTCCGCCACCTCCGCGGGCATCTCCCGGCCCGACATCTCCACCATCCGCTGCATGGAGGCGAGGCTCAGGATCGGCATGATGCCGGGGATGATCGGGAAGTCGACGCCCAGGTCGCGGGCGCGCTGCACGAGGCCGAAGTAGTCCGAGGCGCGCAGCACCATGTCGGTGACGGCGAACTCCGCCCCCGCGTCGTACTTGGCCCGGAGCACCCGCGCGTCGGCGTCGAGGCTCTCGGCGTCGCGGTGCCCCTCGGGGAACGCCGCCACGCCCACGCACAGGTCGGCGTGCTCGGCGCGGACCAGCGACACCAGCTCACTGGCGTAGCGCAGACCGCCCTCGGTCTGCACCCACGCCGTGCCGGGGCCGGTGGGCGGGTCGCCCCGCAGGGCCAGCACGTTGCGCACGCCTGCGCTGCCGAGCTCGTCGAGGACGGCCGAGACCTCGGCCCGGGTGTGCCCCACGCAGGTCAGGTGCGCCATCGGCAGCAGCGTGGTCTCCCGGGCGATCCGGCCGGTGATCGCCACCGTGCGGTCGCGGGTGGAGCCGCCGGCACCGTAGGTGACCGAGACGAACGTGGGGTGGAGCGGCTCGAGCTCGCTGATCGAGCGCCAGAGCACCCGCTCCCCCTCCTCGTCCTTGGGCGGGAAGAACTCGAAGGAGAAGCTGCGGCGACCGTCGCCCAGGAGCTCACCGATCCGGGCCGGGCGGGCAGGGCTCATGCCAGGGATCCTAGGCTCGGGCCACAGGCCCGGGGCCGACCGTCCACTGGCTAGTCTGGCCGGGTGCCCGCACCCTCCGCCTCGCCCCGTCCCTCGGATCCCAGCGCCGCGAGGTGGGACGGCTCCGCCTTCCGCGCCGCCGTGCAGAGCGAGCTCGACGAGTTCCTCGCCGGGCAGGAGACCCGGCTGCGTCCGCTCGGCCCGGACGCCGGCCGGCTGCTCACCGAGGCCCGCGCCGCCACCCAGGGCGGCAAGCGGTTCCGCGCCGCCTTCTGCTGGTGGGGCTACCGCGCGGTGCGGCCCGACGGGGTCGACGAGCGCGCGCTGGCCCGGGCCTGCGCCTCGCTCGAGCTGCTGCACGCCAGCGCCCTGGTGCACGACGACCTGATGGACGCCTCCGACACCCGCCGGGGCCGGCCGGCCACGCACCGCGGTTTCGAGGCCGAGCACCGGGCGCAGGGCTGGCGCGGCGACCCCGCGCAGTACGGCGAGGCGGCGGCCGTGCTCCTCGGCGACCTGCTGCTCTCCTGGTCCGACGAGCTGCTGCGCCGGTGCGGGCTGCCGCTGACCGAGGTGGCGCCGGCTCTCGACGTGCTCGACCTGTGCCGCTCGGAGGTGATCGCCGGCCAGTTCCTCGACGTCTCGGTCCAGGCCCGCGCGCACGCCGACGAGGCGACCGCGATGACCGTGCTTCGCTACAAGTCGGCCAAGTACTCCGTCGAGCGTCCGCTGCACGTGGGCGCCGCGCTGGCCGGCGCGGGTCCGGGCGTGCTGGCCCAGCTCACCTCGTTCGGCCTCCCCCTGGGCGAGGCGTTCCAGCTGCGCGACGACCTGCTCGGGGTCTACGGCGACCCGGAGGTGACCGGCAAGCCCGCGGGCGACGACCTGGTGGAGGGCAAGCGCACCGTGCTGGTCGCGCTGGCCCTGGCCGCCGGCGGCCCGGGGGCCGAGGAGCTCGACCGGGCGCTCGGCACCCCGCTGGACGAGGCGGCTGTGCGCCGCCTGCGCTCGCTGATGGACGCCGCGGGGGCCCGGGACCGGGTCGAGTCGCTGATCGAGGAGCTGGTGACCCAGGCCCTGACGGCGCTCGACGGCGCGGACGTCGACGACCACGCGCGCGAGGTGCTGCGCGACCTGGCGACCGCGGTCACCCAGCGCACCGTCTAGGCCGGGGCGCCCCCGGCAGAGGTCAGCATGACCTCAGAACGCCATCGCCTGGGCCCGGCGCTTGACCTCCGAGCCGCGGTTCTCCCGCAGGGCGTCGATCGGGCGACCCGGCAGGTCGAGGTCGGTGAAGAGCCAGGCGATGCACTCCCGGTCGTCGTACCCGCCGTCGTGCAGCACGGTCAGCAGCCCTGGCAGGCCCTTGACCACGAGGCCGTCCTGGAAGAAGGCGGCCGGCAGCTGCTGGCCCGCCCCCGGCCGCGGCACGGCCGCGGCCAGCTCGTGCTCGCGGATCATCGTCCGGATCCGGCTCACCGTGACCCCCAGGGCCTTGGCCGCGCCGGCCCAGTCCACCCACTCGGGGACGAGTGCGTCGAGGTCTGCGTCAGCGAGCGGTACGTCGTTCATGGGGACCATGCTGCCACCCGCCGCCACGCCGGGAGGCGGCCCACCCACCCCCGTCCGCGTCCGCTCCGTACGATGGCGCCACGCACTCTTCCCCAGCAGTGACGTCGGAGGTCCCCGTGGAGCCAGACGAGCGAGCCTCGCGGCGCGCCCCGCAGGCGACCGCCGACCCGTTGGTCGGCCGCCTGCTGGAGGGCCGCTACCGGCTCCGCCGCCGGATCGCCCGCGGCGGGATGGCCGGCGTCTACGAGGCGGTCGACACCCGCCTGGACCGGACCGTGGCGATCAAGGTCATGCACGCCGGGATGGGCGACGACGACGCGTTCGCCGCCCGCTTCGTGCGGGAGGCCCGGGCCGCCGCGCAGCTCTCCCACCCGCACGTGGTCTCGGTCTACGACCAGGGCGACGACGACGGGACCCTCTACCTCGCGATGGAGTACGTCCCCGGACACACCCTGCGGGACGTGATCCGGTCCGAGGCGCCGCTGCGGCCTGCCCGGGCGCTCGCCCTGGTCGAGCCGATCCTGGAGGCCCTGGCCACCGCCCACCGGGCCGGCCTGGTGCACCGCGACATCAAGCCGGAGAACGTGCTGATCGGCGACCGGGAGTCCGGGGAGCAGGTCAAGGTGGCCGACTTCGGGCTGGCCAAGGCGGTCAGCGCCGACACCCAGCACACCGCCACCGGGGTGCTCATCGGCACCGTCTCCTACCTCGCCCCCGAGCTGGTGGTCCAGGGCCAGGCCGACCCGCGGGCGGACGTCTACGCCACCGGCGTGGTCCTCTACGAGCTGCTCACCGGCCACAAGCCGCACGAGGGCGAGTCGCAGATCCAGGTGGCCTACAAGCACGTGCACGAGGACGTCCCGGCCCCCTCGGCCCGGGTCCCGTCGATCCCCGCGTACGTCGACGCGCTGGTCGCCCGGGCCACGGCCCGTGACCGCGGTCAGCGGCCCGCCGACGCCTCGGTGCTGCTGCACCAGGTGCACCGGGTGGCGCAGGCCCTGCGCGACGGCGTGACCGAGGACCCCGAGCTCGAGTCCGACCTGCGCCCGGTGCGGATCGTCGCGCCGCTCGACGTCGAGGTGGAGGCGGACCGCGAGGGCTTCGTCGACCTGGTCGACGAGGACGACGTCGCCGCGGTCGCCGCCGGCGCGCACCACGATCCTGCCCGCGACCCGGACGCTGACGGGGACACCGACCTCGAGGTCAACCAGACGCGGCAGATCCAGACCCTCCCCCCGACTGCCCTGGCCGCCTCCGGACGGACGGCGACGGTGCCCGCGCTGGACCCCGCCCACACGGCGCCGACCACGGAGGCTCCCGGGCGCCTCGACGAGCCCTCGACGATCCCCCGGCTGCCCAGCCCCCGGGCCGACGTGCCCACCGACCGGGCGACCGGCCGGACCCGGCGCTCCTGGCGGGGACCGCTGCTGCTGGTGCTGGCCCTGCTGCTGGTGGCCGGGGTCGGCGGCGGAGCCTGGTGGTTCGGCTACGCCCGCTGGACCAGCACCCCCGGGGTGCTGGGGATGAGCCAGGCCGAGGCGGTGGCCACCCTGGAGTCGGCCGGCCTCGAGGGCGAGGTGGGCGAGCCCGCCTTCTCCGAGACCGTGCCTCCCGGCCAGGTCGTCTCCACCGACCCGGCGCCGGGTGACCGGGTCCTGGACGGCGGCACCGTGACCCTGGCCATCTCCCAGGGCCCGGAGCGCTACGAGGTGCCGGCCGTCGCCGGCGCGAGCCTGGACGAGGCGCAGGACACGCTGCTGGGCACCAACCTCGACTACGGCGACCGGGTCGACCGGTGGAGCGAGACCGTGCCCGAGGGCGCCGTGATCGCCACCGACCCGCCCGCCGGCACCGTGCTCAAGCCGGGCTCCGCGGTCGACGTCGTGGTGAGCAAGGGCCGCAAGCCGCGCGAGGTCTCGGACTGGACCGGGCGCAGCGCCGCCAAGGCCCAGGAGGCGCTGGAGCGCAAGAAGCTGGTCGTGGTCCGCGAGGAGGTCCACAGCGACACCGTGCCCGAGGGTGCGGTGATCAGCCAGGACCCGCCGACCGGGACCCTGTACATGGGCGACACCGTGACGCTGACCGTCTCGCTCGGTCCCGAGCTGGTGGAGATGCCGCGGGTGGTGGCCAAGGGCGTCGAGGCGGCGACCGAGGAGCTCGAGGCACTCGGCTTCGAGGTCGTCGTCGAGGAGTCCGGGCAGTACATCGGGCTGGGGTTCGTGCTCAACAGCGACCCCGACACCGGCGACATGGTGCCCAAGGGCTCCACGGTCACGCTCTACCTGATCTGACCTGAACCTGATCTGACCTGAACCTGATCTGACCTGAACCTGATCTGACTGGGTGTGTCCCTATTGCACGGAGCGAGCGCGTCGTCACCGTGCGGGGCATGTCGTACCCAAGTGACCTGACCGATGACCAGTGGGACCTGCTGGAGCCGGTGTTCAACGCGCCGGGCAAGCGCGGCCGCAAGCACGCCGATGACCTGCGGACCGTGGTGGACGCGATGCTGTACATCGCCCAGACCGGCTGCCAGTGGCGCTACCTGCCGGAGTCGTTCGGGCCGTGGACGCGGGTCTGGTCGCAGTTCCGCCGCTGGTCACGCAACGGCACCTGGGCGCAGGCCCTGACGGTGCTGCACGCGGCCGCGCGCGCAGGCGGACGGGCGGGCCGAGCAGACGCCCTCGATGGTCGTCATCGACACCCACCTGGCCCGCGGCGCGTCGAACGGCGGGTTCACCTTCCACGACCGCGGCGGCCCCTACGGCCGCACCAAGGGCGCCAAGCGCGTCGTCGCCGTCGACGTGACCGGCCTCCCGGTGGCCGCGCTGGTCGTGCCCGCCTCCACCCACGAGAATCGGGCCAGCGAGCTGATGCTGGAGCACCTGACCCGGCAGGGCGTCACCGACCGGCTCGAGCTGGTCCTGGTGGACCGCGGGGTCACGCCGCTGCGGCCCGCACCCTCGGCCGCGACCACGACGTCGAGGTCCGCCGGGTCGGGTGGGACGACAAGCAGCCGGTCTTCCGCCCCATCCGGCACGCCTGGCGCGTCGAGGTCGCCCACGGCCGCCTCGGCCGCTCCCGCCGGCTGGCGAAGTCGTTCGAGAACACCACCACCTCGGCGACCGGCTGGCTCCAGGTCGCCTGCATCGCCACCACGCTGCGCCATCTGTCCCGGGACCGAGCCGCCGACGCCCGGTCGCGCTCGCAGCTTGACCAATGGAACCGTTCAACCGGACGTAGCGTCCTACTGACGACCAGGAACCACGCAGATGGGATGGCTAGTGATGAGACGCGTCGCCTTGACTGGAGCCTGCCTTGGGCTCCTAGCCGTCGTGAGCGCTTGTGCCGGGGAGGGGACCGCCAGCGACACTGGGGCAGCCAGTCAGGAAGGCGAAGTTCGCGTCCTCGACGGCTCTAGCCGAGACGGATCGCAGAATCCCACAGCGGATCGTCGCGGACCGCTCCCCGATGGAGGGGCAGCCTCGTGTGTTGAGTCATACGACCCGAAAGCCGTCACGGGGCGCGCGTTCGCGTTCGATGGAGTGGTGGTGGCCGTAGGTGATTCGGTCTCCGACCGCGGTGACAGGGCGGACCTGGGACTGCCTGGAGTCACCTTTGAGGTTCGGGAGTGGTTTTCCGGCGGCCGGGGCGACACGGTCACGGTTGACGTGCAACCCCCGACCACAGGTTCCACCGACCCGTCTGACCCGGGGTACGCCTACGGAGTCGGTTCACGGCTCCTCGTGAGCGGTGAGGCTAGGTGGGGCGATTCCCCGCTCAAGTCTCCCATCGCCTGGGGCTGCGGGTTCAGCCGCTACTTCGACCCTGAAACCGCCACGGCTTGGCGTGACGCCCTCGCGCGCTGAACTGCGACTTGGGAACGTCTTCAGCTGGCAGTTCGAGTGTTCGCGGGCGCCATCAGCGTGCCGCAATAGGGACACACCCAGTGAGACCTGGTCCGACCTCCGCCGCAGGGCTCCCCCGGCGGCCGGTCCGCACACCCTCCGGCACTAGGCTGCGTCCTGTGACACCCGAGCTCCGCAACCCGATCGGCACCCATCTCCAGGTCGGCAAGGGGCTCGCCAGCGGCGCCCTGGCCAGCGCCCGCGAGCTCGGCTGCGAGACGCTGCAGGTCTTCGTCGGCAATCCCCGCGGCTGGGCGCTCTCGGCCGGCAACCCGACGGAGGACGCACGCTTCCGCGAGGGCTGCGAGACGGCGGGCATCCGGAGCTTCATCCACGCCCCGTACCTGGTCAACCTCGGCTCCCCCACACCCGCGACGTACGAGCGGTCCGTGGCCGTGGTGGCGCACAACCTGCGGCGTGCCGCCCAGATCGGCGCCGAGGGCGTGGTCGTGCACACGGGCTCGTTCGTGGACCCCACCGGGGACGCGGACCGGTACGCCGCCGCCATGCGCCAGGTGCGCGAGGGCCTGCTGCCGATCCTGGAGACCCTGGACGGCGACGACGCCCCGTGGCTGGTGCTCGAGCCGACCGCGGGCCAGGGCCGCTCGCTCTGCGCGGGCGTCGAGGACCTGGAGCCCTACCTGGCGGCCCTCGACCTCCACCCGCGGGCCGGCATCTGCCTCGACACCTGCCACGTCTTCGCGGCCGGCGCCCCGCTCGACGAGCCCGGCGGCGCCAGCGCCACCCTGGATCGGATCGTGGAGATCGGCGGGCCCGGGCGGCTGCGCCTGGTGCACGCCAACGACTCGATGGACGTCCGCGGCGCGTTCAAGGACCGGCACCAGAAGATCGGCGAGGGGCACATCGGCCTCGGCGCGTTCCGCGAGCTGTTCGCGCACCCGGCGACCGCCGGCGTCCCGTTCGTCCTGGAGACCCCGGGCTCCCGCACCCCGGGCGACCCCGACCTGGCCGTGCTGCGCACGCTGCGAGAGGCCGTGCCGGTTGGTTGAGCGGCGGACGGGCCTCGTCGCCAGCGTCGCCCTGCTCGCGATGACCGCGAGCTGGGGCAGCACCTTCTACCTGATCAAGGACCTGCTCGACCGGGTCCCGACCCTGGACTTCCTCGCGGTGCGCTTCGCCATCGCCAGCCTGGCGATGCTGCTGGTCGCACCGCGCGCGCTGGCCAGGCTCTCGCCGGAGTCCCGTCGGCACGCGCTGGTGCTGGGACTGCTCTACGGGTGCGCCCAGATCCTGCAGACCGCCGGACTGGCACACACGGCCGCGAGCGTCTCCGGCTTCATCACCGGCATGTACGTCGTGTGCACGCCGCTGCTCGCCGCGCTGCTGCTGGGCACCCGGATCACCCGGGTCACCTGGGGCGCGGTGCTGCTGGCCACCGCGGGGCTGGCCGTGCTGACCCTGCAGGGCCTCACCGTCGGCTACGGGGAGGCGATCACGCTCGTGGCCGCGGCGATCTACGCCCTGCACATCGTCGGGCTGGGCGCGTGGTCCCGGCCCGAGGAGGCCTTCGGCATGTCGATCCTCCAGCTGCTGGTGATCACGGCGGTCTGCCTGGTGGCCACCGTGCCCGACGGGATCGTGCTGCCCTCGGGCACGGGCGACTGGCTCTCCGTGCTCTACATGGCGCTGGTGGCCGGCGCCGCCGCGCTCTTCGTCCAGACCTGGGCGCAGGGCCACCTGCCGCCCACCCGCGCCGCGATCATCATGAGCATGGAGCCGGTCTTCGCCGCGGGCTTCGCCGTGCTGCTCGGGGGTGAGGCCGTCACCGCCCGGCTCGTGCTCGGTGGCCTGATGGTGCTCTCCGCGATGCTCCTGGTCGAGCTGCTCCCCCGGCGCCGGGTCGGCGACGAGGTGCCGACCCTGCCCGTGTGAGGCTCCCCCGGGTCCACATCCTGAGGAGCCGGGCCGGGGTGCCGCACGGGTCGACTACCGTCCAGGGCATCAGCGCCAGCACCATCTTCAGCCGCCCTCGGCCCGGCCGAGGGCGGACCTGCGTCCGGTGGCCGAGCCGGCCACCCGGAAGGAGCAGACCATGGTCGTCGTCATGTCCCCCGGAGCCACCGACGAGCAGATCGCGCACGTCGTGTCGCGGGTCCAGGGCGTGGGCGGGGAGGCCTTCGTCTCCAAGGGGGTCGAGCGCGCCATCATCGGCTTGGTCGGCGACATCGAGTCGTTCCACCACCTCAACCTGCGTGCCCTCCCCGGGGTGGCCGACGTCTACCGGATCTCCGACCCCTACAAGCTGGTCAGCCGCCAGCACCACCCCCAGCGCTCGACCGTCTGGGTCGGTCCCGAGGACCAGCAGGTGCCGATCGGCCCGGGCACGTTCACCTTCATCGCCGGTCCCTGCGCCGTGGAGTCCGCCGAGCAGACGCTCGCGGCGGCGCGGATGGCCAAGTCGGCCGGGGCGACCCTGCTGCGTGGCGGGGCCTACAAGCCCCGCACCTCGCCGTACGCCTTCCAGGGCCTGGGTGAGGAAGGGCTGGAGATCCTCTCCTCGGTGCGTGCCGCCACCGGGCTCCCGATCGTCACCGAGGTGGTCGACGCCCGGGACGTCGACGTGGTCGCCGAGCACGCCGACATGCTCCAGGTCGGCACCCGCAACATGGCCAACTTCGGTCTCCTCCAGGCGGTCGGCTCGGCCGGCAAGCCGGTCCTGCTCAAGCGCGGGATGACCGCGACCATCGAGGAGTGGCTGATGGCCGCGGAGTACATCGCCCAGCGCGGCAACCTGCACATCGTGCTGTGCGAGCGCGGCATCCGCACCTTCGAGCCCGCCACCCGCAACACCCTGGACATCTCCGCGGTGCCGGTGGTCCAGGCAGCCAGCCACCTCCCGGTGATCGTCGACCCCTCGCACGCGGGCGGCCGCAAGGACCTCGTGGTGCCCCTGACCAGGGCGGCCATCGGGGTCGGTGCGGACGGGGTGATCGTGGACGTCCACCCCAACCCCGAGGTCGCGCTGTGCGACGGCCCCCAGGCGCTGCTCGGCAACGACCTGCGCGAGCTGGCCCAGGTGGTACGCCGGCTGCCCCCGGCCGTGGACCGCGCCCCCGCCGTCCCCGCTGCCCGCGGCGGCGCCTGAGCCTCCCGTCCTGGCGGCACAGCGGCACCGCAGCGCTGCTGCCGCGCCTCAGCGCTGGGAGCAGAGCCGGCCCAGGACGAGCGCGGCCCGCTCCACCGCGTCGTCGTCCACGTCGAGGTGGGTGACCAGACGGACCGTCCGCGGCCCGACCCGGCTGACCCGGACGCCCTCGGCCCCCGCAGCTTCGACGAAGTCGGCGGCGTCCTCGCGCTCCAGCAGCACGATGTTGGTCTCGACCCCCTCGGGGTCGAGACCGCAGGCCTCGGCGAGCCGGCGCGCGCGCCGGTGGTCGTCGGCCAGGCGCTCGACGTGGTGGTCCAGGGCGTGCAGCCCGGCGGCGGCCAGGACGCCGACCTGGCGCATGCCGCCACCCATCCGCTTGCGCCAGACCCGGGTCTCGGCGATCACGTCCGCCGGCCCCACCACCAGGGAGCCGACCGGAGCACCCAGGCCCTTGGACAGGCACACGGCGAGCACGTCGGCCCGGGCGCCGTACTCCGCGAGCGGGGTGCCGGTGGCCACCGAGGCGTGCCAGATCCGTGCCCCGTCCAGGTGCACCCCCACCCCCTGCTCGGTGGCGAACCGACGCAGGGCGTCCAGGTCGGCCAGCGGCAGCACGGTGCCGCCGGCGAAGTTGTGGGTGTTCTCCACCGAGATCGCCCGGGTGCGCACGAAGTACGGCCCCAGGTCGGGCGCGAACATCCGCGCCACCGCCTCGAGGTCGACCCCGCCGCGGGGGTGCCGCCAGGTGCGCATCGTCAGGCCGGTGAAGGCCCCGTGGGCTCCCAGCTCGGCGCGGGCGATGTGGGCCGACTCCTCGCAGAGCACCTCCTCGCCCGGACCGACCAGGGCACGCACCGCCAGCACGTTGGCCATCGAACCGGTCGGGGTGAAGAGCGCGGCCTCGTGCCCGAGCAGGTCGGCCACCCGCTCCTGCAGGGTGAGCACCGTGGGGTCCTCGCCGAAGACGTCGTCACCGACCTCGGCCCGGGCCATCGCCCGGCGCATCTGCTCGGTGGGCCGGGTCAGGGTGTCGGAGCGCAGGTCGACGAGCGTGGTCACGGGTTCGATCCTAGGGCGCGACGCGATGCTCGCTCGCCGCTCAGGCCTTGCGCAGCATCTCCGCGACCAGGAAGGCCAGCTCCAGCGACTGCACGCGGTTGAGCCGCGGGTCGCAGACCGACTCGTAGCGGTCGGCCAGGCCGGCCTCGTCGAGCAGCTCGCCGCCGCCGACGCACTCGGTCACGTCGTCGCCGGTCAGCTCGACGTGCACGCCGCCCGGCCAGGTGCCGGCCGCGCGGTGCACGTCGAAGAAGCCCTGGACCTCCTCGATCACGTCGTCGAAGCGCCGGGTCTTGTAGCCCGAGGACGCCTCGAAGGTGTTGCCGTGCATCGGGTCGCAGACCCACGCGACCTGCACGCCCGCGACGGTGACCTTCTCCACCAGCTCGGGCAGCGACTCGCGGATGCGGTGCGCACCGAAGCGGGTGATGAAGGTCAGGCGCCCCGGCTCGTTGTCGGGGTTGAGCCGAGCCGCGAGGGCCAGGGCGTCGTCCGCGGTGGTGGTCGGGCCGAGCTTGACGCCGACGGGGTTGCGGACGTGGCTGAGCAGCTCCACGTGGGCGCCGTCGAGCTGGCGGGTGCGCTCACCGATCCACAGGAAGTGGGCCGAGACGTCGTACGGCGCCTGGGTCCGGCTGTCGATCCGGGTCATCGCGTGCTCGTACTCCATGAGCAGGGCCTCGTGGCTGGAGTGGAAGTCGACGCGGTGGAACTCGTCGGGATCCGCACCGATCGCGCGCATGAAGGTCAGCGCCCGGTCGATCTCCGCTGCCACCTTCTCGTACCGCTGGCCGGCCAGCGAGTCGCGGACGAAGTCGGTGTTCCAGGCGTGCACCTGACGCAGGTCGGCGTACCCGCCGGTGACGAACGCCCGGACCAGGTTGAGGGTGGCGGCCGAGGCGTTGTAGACCTCCACCAGCCGCTGCGGGTCGGGCTCGCGGGACTCGGCGGTGAAGTCGAAGCCGTTGACCGCGTCGCCGCGGTAGGCCGGCAGGGTCAGGTCGCCGCGGGTCTCGGTGTCCGAGGACCGGGGCTTGGCGTACTGGCCGGCCAGCCGGCCGAGCTTGACCACCGGGACCGAGGCGGCGTACGTGAGGACGACGGCCATCTGCAGGAGCACGCGCAGCTTGTTGCGCACGTTGTCGGCGGTCACCCCGTCGAACGTCTCGGCGCAGTCGCCGCCCTGGAGCAGGAACGCCTCGCCGCGGGTGACCGCGGCGAGCTTCTCCTTCAGGTCGTCGCACTCGCCGGCGAAGACCAGCGGCGGGGACTTGCGCAGCCGGGCGACGGCGCGCTCCAGCTCGCGGGGGTCGGCGTAGGTGGGCTGCTGGGCGGCGCCCATGGCGTGCAGCTGCTCGAGGGTGGGGACGTTGCTCACCCGACCAGCCTACGTGCGCCCCGGGGTCACCCCGGACGCACGGTCGGCGGCTGGGACCGATCAGTCCCGGTCCTCGAGGTGCTCGATGTCGCGGAACCCGGTCTTCTTGGCCCGCCCACCTCGGTTGACCAGCCAGGTGACCACCCACAGCACGACGCCGATGCCGAGGAGGCCGGCCGCGACCTCGTAGACGATCGCCTCCCGCTCGCCCCAGGGGATGACGATCAGGGCGACCGAGAGCACCGCCGCCAGCGCCGGGGTCGGCCCGGGCGAGCGGAAGAACCCGCCGTCGGGGTCGCGGCGCAGCACCAGGCAGGCGACGTTGACCACCGTGAAGACGGCCAGCAGCAGGAGCGCGGTGGTGGTGGACAGGCTGGTGACCACCGGGGAGTCGGACTGGCGGGCCACGTACCAGAGCAGTGCCAGGGCCAGCACGGTGGAGAAGAGGATGCCCACCCAGGGCGCCCGGGAACCCGAGGAGACCTTGCCCAGCACCCGGGGCAGCACGTCCTGGCGGGCCAGGCCGTAGAGGAGCCGACTGGCCATCAGCATGTTGATCAGCGCGGTGTTGGCCACCGCGAAGACCGCCAGGAACGGGAAGACCCGGTCGATCGGGAAGTCCGGAGCGCCCTTGCTGACCACGTCGAGCAGCGCCCGGCCCTCGGACTCGTTGATCGAGTCGAGCTCGCCGGGCGTCAGCACCGAGACCACGGCCACGGCGACCAGCACGTAGATCAGCACGGCGATCCCCAGGCCGGTGAGCATCACCCGGGGAAAGATCCGCTCGGGGTCGCGGGTCTCCTCGACCATGTTGACCGAGTCCTCGAAGCCCACCATGGCGAAGAACGCGATCGAGGTGGCCAGGGTGATGGCCATGAACATGCCCTTGTCGTCGGCGTCGCGGAAGGTGAAGACCTGACCCACGTCCCCCTCCCCCTGGGCCATCGCCCAGAAGCCGACGCCGATGACGATGGCCAGCGCGGTCATCTCCACCAGGGTGAGGACGACGTTGAACTTCACCGACTCCCCCACCCCGCGCAGGTTGATCAGCGCCAGCAGGACCATGAAGGCCATCGCGATCGCCATGATCACGCCGGTCCCCGGCGCCTGGTCCAGCCAGCCGTTGACCACCAGGCCGCCGGTGAGGTTCTGGGCGAGCACGTTGGCCGAGGTGGAGGCGCTGGTGATGCCGGAGCAGACCACCGCGAACGCGACCAGGAAGGTGACGAAGTGGATGCCGAACGCCTTGTGCGTGTAGAGCGCGGCGCCGGCGGCCTGGGGGTACTTGGTGACCAGCTCCAGGTAGGACATCGCGGTCAGGGCCGCGACGATGAACGCGAGCACGAAGGGCACCCAGACCAGCCCGCCGACCAGGCCTGCCATCTGGCCGGTGACCGCGTAGACACCCGCGCCCAGGATGTCGCCGACGATGAAGAGCAGCAGCAGCTTGGGCCCCATCACCCGACGCAGCTCGGGCTCCTGGGTCGTCGCCGTCCCGCGGGCCTCGCCCGGCTCTGCGGCCGGTGCCGCGTGACCCTGTGAGTCCGACATCGCTTTCCCTCCCTGCGCCCGAGCTGTCGGCACCACTCTGGTCCCAACCGTGAGGACTGGCAAGGAACCAACCCGTCGGGCCCGGGACGACCTAGGATGGAGCGATGGCACCCCAACGCGTCGCTGTCCTGACCGCCGGCGGATACGCCCCCTGCCTCTCTGCTGCTGTGGGCGCGCTGATCCGGACCTGGAGCCGGGAGTCCCCCGACACCGAGATCCTCGGCTACCGCCACGGCTACCAGGGGCTGCTCACCGGCGACAGCGTGCTGGTCGACGAGGCCGCCCGCAGCGGTGCCGCCGTGCTGGACCGGTTCGGCGGCAGCCCGCTGGGCAACAGCCGGGTCAAGCTCACCAACGACGAGGACTGCCGGCGGCGCGGCCTGATCGGCCCGGACCAGACGGCCCTGGAGGTCGCCGCGGACCGGCTGGTCGCCGACGGCGTCTCGGTGCTGCACACCATCGGCGGTGACGACACCAACACCGCGGCCGCCGACCTGGCCGCCTACCTCGCGGAGCGCGAGATCGAGCTGACCGTGGTCGGGCTGCCCAAGACCATCGACAACGACATCGTGCCGGTGCGCCAGAGCCTGGGCGCCCTGACCGCCGCCGAGCAGGCGTCGCTGTTCGCGCGCAACGTGCTGGCCGAGCACGGCTCGAACCCCAGGATGCTGATCGTGCACGAGGTGATGGGCCGCAACTGCGGGTGGCTGACCGCCGCCGCGGCGCGCGACTACATGGCCTGGCACGGCCAGCAGGAGTGGCTGCCGAGCCTCGGGCTCACCCCGGAGCGGTGGGCCGTGCACGCGGTCTACCTGCCCGAGCTGCACGTGGACCTGGAGGCCGAGGGACGGCGGCTGCGCCAGGTGATGGACGAGATCGGCTGCGTCAACATCTTCCTGGCCGAGGGCGCCGGGGTCGCCGACATCGTCGAGGACCTGGAGCGCTCCGGCACGTCGGTGGAGCGGGACGCGTTCGGCCACGTCAAGCTCGACACCATCAACCCCGGCAAGTACTTCGCCCAGGCGTTCGCGGAGCGGATCGGCGCGGAGAAGAAGATGGTGCAGAAGTCCGGGTACTTCTCCCGGTCCGCGGCGGCGAACGAGACCGACCTGGCGATGATCGCGGAGTTCGCCGAGCTCGCGGTCGCCTCCGCGCTCCGTGGCGAGTCCGGGGTGATCGGCCACGACGAGGACCGCGGCGACGAGCTGCGCGCGATCGAGCTGGACCGGATCGCGGGCCACAAGGCGTTCGACGTGGACCAGCCGTGGTTCACCGACGTGCTGCGCTGGACCGGTCAGCGCTGAGCTGCCCGCGCGCTCCCGGCCCGCGTACGCCGGACCACTAGGGTCTGGCCATGACGTTCTCGCTGGTGGCGCGCAGCGACGACGGCCTCTCCTGGGGGGTCGTGGTCGCCTCGAAGTTCCTCGCGGTCGGCGGGGCCGTGCCCGCGGCCGCCGCCGGCCTGGGCGCGATCGCCACCCAGGCCGATGCCCAGGTGGCTTGGAAGGCCGAGGCCCTGGCCCTGCTGGCGCAGGGCGCCACCGCCGAGACCGTCCTGGCCGGGCTGCTGGCCGACGACCCGGACCGCGACGACCGCCAGGTCGGTCTGGTCGACGCGGACGGCCGCGTCGCCGCCTTCACCGGGGACCGCTGCTTCGACTGGGCGGGCCACCGCACCGGCGACGGGTACTGCGCGCAGGGCAACATCCTGGCCGGACCGCAGGTGCTGGACGCGATGTCCGGGGTGTGGGAGGACGGAGCCGCGCTGCCCTTCGGCCGCAGGCTGCTGACCTCGTTGGCGGCGGGTGACGCCGCCGGGGGCGACCGGCGGGGCCGCCAGTCGGCCGCCCTGCTCGTGGTGCGCCAGGGTGCCGGGTACGGCGGCCGCGACGACGTGGCGATCGACCTCCGGGTCGACGACCACCCGGACCCGGTCGCCGAGCTGGGCCGGCTGCTCGACCTCCACGACTTCTACCTGACCGCCTCCACCCCCGAGGAGCGCGTCCCGGTGACCCCCGCGCTCGCCGAGGAGCTGGCCCGCCGGGTCGAGCGGTTGGGCCACGAGCACGTCGCGGAGTGGGTCGGGTCGCAGAACTACGAGATGCGGGTGGCCCCGGGCCTGCGACCGGAGTGGATCGACCGACGGGTGCTGGCGGTCCTGCGGGCCGACAGCGACGAGACCAGCACGCAGCACGAGGAAGGAGCAGGGGCATGAGCATCCTGGCCATCGACGCCGGCACCACGGGGGTCACCGCGGTGGTGATCTCCGAGAAGGGGACGATCACCGCCCGGGGCTACCAGGAGTTCAGCCAGCACTTCCCGCGGCCCGGCTGGGTCGAGCACTCCCCCGAGGAGATCTGGCAGGCCACCCTCGAGGCGACCCGGCAGGTGCTCGACCAGGTCGACGCGGCCGAGCTCACCGCCCTGGGGATCACCAACCAGCGCGAGACCGTGCTGCTGTGGGACCGGGAGACCCTCGGCGCCCCACGCCGGGCGATCGTCTGGCAGGACCGACGTACCGCCGACCTGTGCACCCGGCTGCGCGAGGAGGGGCACGAGGACCGGGTCGCCGAGCTGACCGGCCTGCGCCTGGACCCGTACTTCTCCGCCACCAAGCTGACCTGGATGCGGGAGCACGAGCCGCACACCTGGGCGCTGGTGGAGTCCGGGCGCTACGCGATCGGCACCGTCGACTCCTACCTCATCGCCCGGATGACCCGGGGCACCTGGCACGTCACCGACGTCTCGAACGCCTCGCGCACCCTGCTCTTCGACCTGCAGACCGGCGACTGGTCCGACGAGCTCTGCGCGCTCTTCGGCGTCCCGAGGGACGCGCTGCCAGAGATCGTGCCGAGCTGGGGCGAGGTGGGCGTCACCGACCCGAGGGCGTTCTGCGGGCTCTCCCTCCCGGTGGCCGGCATCGCCGGCGACCAGCAGTCGGCCCTCTTCGGCCAGACCTGCTTCGAGGAGGGCGACACCAAGTGCACCTACGGCACCGGCTCGTTCATCCTGACCAACGCCGGCACCACGCTCCCCCGTTCCGACGCCGGCCTGCTCTCCACCGCCGCCTGGCGCAGCCCGGACGGCGTCCTGACCTACGCGCTCGAGGGCTCCATCTTCGTCACCGGGGCCGCGGTCCAGTGGCTGCGTGACGGTCTGGGGATCATCGGGTCGGCCGCGGAGACCGAGGGCATCGCCGCCACCGTCCCGGACTCCGGCGGGGTGGTCTTCGTGCCCGCCCTCACCGGGCTCGGTGCCCCGCACTGGGACCCGCGTGCCCGCGGGCTGCTGATCGGCCTCACCCGCGGCACCACCCGGGCACAGGTGGTCCGGGCGACCCTCGAGGCGATCGCCTTCGAGGTGCAGGACGTGCTGCGCACCATGCCGGCCCTCTCCTCCCTGCGGGTCGACGGCGGCGCCGCCGCCAACAGCCTCCTCTGCCAGATCCAGGCCGACCAGGTGCGCCTGCCGGTCGAGCGCCCCCGGATCGTGGAGACCACCGCCCTCGGGGCGGCCTTCCTCGCCGGCCTCGGGACCGGGGTGTGGGGCTCGACCGACGAGCTGCGCGACACCTGGCAGCTCGACCGGCGGTTCGAGCCCGCGGGCGACCCGCAGGTCGCGGAGGCGGCGTACGGGCGCTGGAGCCGGGCCGTGGAGCGCGCCAAGGACTGGGACCAGGACTGACGCGCCCCGGCGAACGCTGACCGTCAGCGGTGCCCGCGTGGAGTGCCGGGCGTGCCCAGCGCGTCCAGCGCCGCCTGGGCGCGGGCGACCTCCGCCTCGGCCTCCTCGACGCTCGCGCGCGCCTCACCCGCCTCGTCCTCGGCCTCCTCGAGCTCCTGGTCGACCTCCTCGGCCGCGCTGTCCAGCTCGGCCAGGCGGCGGCGCAGCTCCTCGGCCTCCGCGACCAGCTGCAGGCTTCGGGCCTCCAGCTCCGCGACCGTCTCGCCGGTCTCCCGCTCCTCCTGCTGCACCACGGCGAGCTGCGCCTGGGCCGAAGCCAGCGCCTCGGTCGCCGCCCGGCGCCGCTTCAGGGCGGCGTCCGGGTCCGGCACCACCCGCAGCTCGGGCCGAGGCGACCCCCCTGACTGCTCTGACCCCCCTGACCCCTCAGTCCCGGCGCGGGCGGCCTGCGGGCTCGCCAACTGCCCCAGGGCTTCGGGCAGGGCCACTGCCGCGGAGACGTCCGCCGCCTCGACCCCGGTGGCGCGCAGTGCCGCGACCAGCAGGCCGGAGCGCAGCGCGGCCGCGGCCCCTTCGTCCAGCAGCGCCGCGGTCAGGCTCGACTCCAGCTGCTCGGCGACCGCCTCGGTGACCCGCTGGCCCTCCTCCCGGGCCCGGGCCCGGGCGGTGCTCGCCAGCGCTCCGGTCACCTGCCGGCGCTGCCGGGTCAGGGCGCGCAGCTGCTCGCCGTCCAGCGTGGCCTGGGCCTCGCGGAGCGCTTCCCCGACAGCCAGCACCTGGGCGACCTGCTCGGGGTCGCGGCGTACCAGCAGGTTGAGCACCCAGGCAGCCAACGAGGGTTTGCGCAGCGCCTTCACCCGGTCTGCGAGCGCCCGGTCCTGCCCCTTGAGCTCCTTGGCGCGCAGGTCGCGGGCGCGGGTGAACTCGCCCAGCGGCAGCGCGTAGAGCTCGTCGGCCACGTCGAGCAGGGGGTCCGGGGGCACGCCCTCGAGCATAGGGCGGCGGTCCCGCGGGGCGGGCGGCCCGTGACCCTCAGTCGAGATCGGGCTCCAGGTCGAGCCCCTGCTCGATGGCGAACCGGGTCAGCTCGACCCGGTTGTGCATCTGCAGCTTGCGCAGGGTGTTCTGGACGTGGTTCTGCACCGTCCGGTGGGACAGGACCAGCCGGTCGGCGATCTGCTTGTAGCTCAGCCCCTTGGCCACCATCCGCAGGACCTCCGTCTCCCGCTCGGTGAGACCGCCGGCGGGCCGCGGCGCCGACGGCTCGGTCATCCGCCGGAACTCGCCCAGCACCAGCCCGGCGAGCCCCGGGGTGAAGACGGTGTCGCCCGCCGCGACCCGGCGCACCGCGTCGAGCAGCTCGCGCCGGGACGCGGACTTCACCAGGTAGCCGGTCGCCCCGGCCTTGACCGCCTCGAGCACGTCGGCCTGCTCGCCGGAGGCCGACAGGATCAGCACCCGGGCCGCGGGGTCGGCGGCCAGGACCTGGCGCGTGACCTCGACCCCGTTCGGGTCGGGGATCTGCAGGTCCAGCACCACCACCTGTGGGCGGGCCGCGGTGAACCTGGCCACTGCCTGCCGGCCGTCGGCGGCCACCGCCACCACGTCGAAGCCGGCCTGCTGCAGGTCCCGCTCGACCGCGTCGCGCCACATCGGGTGGTCGTCGACCACCATCACCCGGACCGGCTGCTCCCCCACGGCAGGGACCCTACTGCTCGGCGCCGGGCACCGTCCCGCGCACCCGCCGGTAGCGGCCCCGCCGGTGCACCAACGGGTCCTCCTCCCGGCCGTCGGGGGCGTCGAGGACCACCTCGTCCAGCACGCAGGTGACCAGCCGGGACCAGCCGACGTCGGTGGCCTCCTGCACGGTGACCGCCGCCCACGCCTCCGCGGTGGTCAGCCGGGGGCCGGCGGGATGCTCCGCGAAGTCGCCGGTCCGGAACGGTCCGCCAGGGGCCGGTGCGACCCCGGCGAACACCTCGGCCAGGTCGCGGTGCTCCCAGCGCAACAGGTGGACCAGACCCCGGCCGGTCTCCAGCAGCGCCTCGGTCAGGTCGGCGTCCGGGTCCAGCAGGCCCAGCACCCGGCCCGGCTCACCGTCGGCCACCAGCAGGGAGGAGACGGTCAGCCCGGCGCGCTGGTCGCCCTGCCCCGCCGTCCACAGGCTCACCGCGCCGCCGAGACGTCCCCGCAGGCGCCGGGCGGCGCTCCGCTCGGGCTCCGGGGTGGCGAAGGGATGGGTGGTGTGGATCGTCATCGCCGCACCGCCCCTGCAGCCGGTGTCTCAGCCGTTGTCGCAGCCGGGCCCGCGGGCGAGGGCGACGCCGACGTCCGCTCCGACGACCGCTCCGACGGCTGGGAGGTCATCGGCACGCTCAGCTCCCACTCCGTGCCACCGCTCCCCGTGCTCAGGACGCAGGACCCGCCGAGCTCCTCGATCCGTCCGCGGATCGAGGAGGCGACGCCGAGCCGCCCCTGGCGCTCGGCCTCGGCCAGCCGCGCCGGGGCGATCCCCGGCCCCTCGTCCCGCACGCTCACCGTGACCTGGTCCCCCACCTGCTCCAGGAAGACCCAGGCGGGGGCCGTCAGTCCGACGTGCATCCGCACGTTGTCCAGGCACGCAGCCACCGCTGCGACCAGCTCGACCGCGCGGGACGCCGGCATCGGCACCTCCGCCCCCGGCGTGACCACCGTGACGGTGGTCGAGGCCAGCGTCTCGAGCGCCGCCGACAGGTCCACCGGGGCACCGCTCGTCCCGCTGGTCCACGTGGTCCCCGTGGTCCCCGTGGTCTGCGGCGGGGCGGACGGCTGCACGCTGTCCTGGGCCCGGATCAGCGAGCGCAACCGGGACTCCTGCTCGGCCGCCAGGGTCCCCAACGTGGCCAGCACCCCGGCGGGATCCGCGACCGCGGGGGCGTCGCGCCCGGCGCGCTGCACCAGGCTGAGCACCTGAAGCACGCCGTCGTGCACGGCCCGGGAGAGCCTGGCCCGTTCCTGGGCGGCGGCCGTCTCGCGCTCGGCGCGGGCCCGCTCGGCCGCCATCTGCTGCAGCGACTGGCACAGGTAGCCCACCACGCAGCCACCCAGCAGCAGCAGGAAGACGTGGCCGTAGTTGGTCTGGGTGAGGTGGTCGCGGACGACCACGTCGGTGAGTGCCAGGGCCGCCCCGGCGAGCAGTCCGCCGCGCCAGTGCCAGTGGATGGCCCAGACCAGCAGCGCCCCCATCACCCAGTAGCCGGGCACCGTGGCCCGGAACCCCTCACCCTTCAGCCACGGGGTGACGGCCAGGGCGGAGACCGCCACGGCCAGGTCGGCCACCAGCAGCCAGGCGGTACGCCGCAGCGGCGTCCGGTAGGCGTACAGGACCAGGAGCGTCCAGGCCGTGAGCCCGGCCAGCACCACGAGCGTGGCGGTCGGGCGTACGTGGTTGTCCCAGCGCCAGGCGGCCATCGCCAGCATGTTGACCGTGACCACGACCCGCAGCACCGCCAGTGCGGCGTGCAGCCGGTCCTCGACGGCGACCACCGCGGGGTCGGGCCGGGAGGACGACGACGCGGCGGCGCCGGTCAGGACGCCTTCTTCGACCGGTCCGGGTCGAGCGACGGGTCCCCCGCGCCCCCGCGCTCCAGACGACGGGTGTCGTCGGAGGACTTCCGGGACTCCTCCTTGGCGCGGGCCGCGTACATGTCGACGTACTCCTGGCCCGAGAGCCGCATGATCTCGTACATGATCTCGTCGGTGATCGACCGCAGGATGTAGCGGTCGTTCTCCATCCCCTCGTAGCGGGAGAAGTCCAGGGGCTTGCCGAAACGCACCAACGGACGGGTGATCGTGCCGAACTTCTTGCCGGGGGGCGCCACCACGTCGGTGCCGACGACCGCCACCGGGACCACCGGCGCGCCGGACTCCAGCGCCAGCCGGGCCACCCCGGTCTTGCCCCGGTAGAGCCGCCCGTCGTGGGACCGCGTCCCCTCGGGGTAGATCCCGAAGAGGTCGCCCTGGGCGAGGATCTTCTTGGCCGACTTCAGCGCACCCTCCGCGGCGTTCGCCCCGCTTCGGTCGATCGGGACCTGGCCGGACCCGCTGAAGAACTGCTTCTGGAACCAGCCCTTGATGCCCGGTGAGTTGAAGTACTCCGCCTTGGCCACGAAGGTCACGCGACGCGGCAGCGTCAGCGGCATGAACAGCCAGTCGGCGTACGAGAGGTGGTTGCTGGCCAGGATCGCCGGCCCCTCGGACGGGACGTTCTCCAGGCCCGAGACCTCCGGACGGAAGACGACACGGAGGAGGGGGCCGAGGGCGATCCGCTTCAGGAACCAGTAGAGCACGACGCGAGCCTAGCCCCTGGAAAACCCCTGGGGCAGAATGCGGCCATGTCGATCGACCTGCGGGCCCGTCCGCTCTCGCTGCCGGCCCGTCCCGAGGCCACCGGCGGGCGTCGGGTGGGAGTCCTGCTGAGCCACGGCTTCACCGGGTCTCCGGCCTCGATCAGGCCGTGGGGCGAGTCGCTGGCTGAGCACGGGTACGCGGTCGAGGTCCCCCGGCTGCCCGGCCACGGGACGTCGTGGCGCGAGCTCGACGCCACCCGCTGGGACGACTGGTACGCCGAGATCGAACGCACCTTCGCCCGGCTCGTGCGCAGCTGCGACGCGGTGGTGGTCGGCGGCCTCTCGATGGGCGGGACCCTGGCGCTGCGGCTCGCGGCGGAGCACGGCGACGCGGTGGCCGGTCTGGTCCTGGTCAACCCGGCGGTGCACTCCACCCGCAAGGACCTGCTCGCCCTGCCGCTGCTCAAGCACCTGGTCGGCTCGGTGCCGGGGCTGGCCGACGACATCCGCAAGCCCGGCGTGACCGAGCACGGCTACGACCGCACCCCGCTCGGGGCCCTGCACTCCCTGACCCGGCAGTGGCGACTGCTGAGGGCCGACCTCCCGCGGGTGACGAGCCCGCTGCTGCTGCTTCGCTCCGCGGAGGACCACGTGGTGGACCCGTCGTCGGCCCGGATCATCGCCCGCGACGTCTCCAGCCGGGAGGTCACCGAGCGGGTGCTGCCCGACAGCTACCACGTCGCCACGCTCGACCACGACGCCCAGACGATCTTCGCGGAGTCCGCGGCCTTCGTCTCCCGGGTCACCGGGACGGCGGCCGCAGGGGTCGCGGGCTAGCCTCGAGACGTGAGTGGACGGGAAGACGACGAGCTCTGGCGCTCCATCGTCGACAACTACGGCGAGCGCGCCCGGTTGGACGACGACGGCCCCACGGCCCCGCCGTCCGTCGAGGAGCCGGAGCAGCCCGGCCCGTTCCGCGAGCCCGACCGCGACGTCGAGCCGGAGCCGGAGGAGCGCGAGCCGGCGCCGGGCACCGAGGACCGGTTCGTGCCCCCGCCGCCCGCTCCCCTGCCCCGGACCACGCCCGTGCGTCTCGCCGCGTGGACCGGCGTGCTGGGAGCTCCGCTGGCGATGCTCGTGCTCGCCGTCGTCGGCCTCCGGCCGCCGACCTGGCTGACCCTGGTGCTCTGCTTCGCGTTCGTGGCCGGCTTCGTCTACCTGATCTCCACGATGGGTCGCGAGCCGCGGGACCCGTGGGACGACGGCGCGGTGGTCTGAGCCTGCGGCACGCGTCCGGACCACGCCGGACCAGACCGGGCGCGCCGGGTCGCTCGGTCCTCCCCGGGGTTCACTAGAGTCAGACCGGTGAGCGTGAGCGAGAACGTGGAAGTGACCGGGCACCTGATGGACAGCGGGGTGCTCTCCCAGATCCTGGACGACATCCGGGAGTACGAGGGCGACTGGGTGATCGACGGGATCGACGTCGGGCGGGAGGCCTCGGACACCTCCACCGCCACCATCACCGTGTCGGCCGAGGACGACGAGGCCCTGCAGCGCCTGCTCATGCGCCTGCAGACCCGCGGGGTGAACATGGTCGACCCCGGCGAGGCGTCGGTCTCGGAGTGCACCCAGGACGGGGTCTTCCCCGCCGGGTTCTACTCGACCACCAACCTGCCCACGCCGGTGCGCATCGACGGGGCACTGGGTCGAGGTCGAGAACCCGGAGATGGACTGCGGCCTGGTCGTGGTCGACGACGCGAGCCGGACCCGCTGCGCACCGTGCCGATGCACCGGGTGCGGACCGGCGACCGGGTCGTGGTGCCGCAGGGGTGCGGGTGACGCCGGTCGGGACCCGGGACGCCACCCGTTCGAGTTCATGGCGTCCGAGGTCTCGTCGGAGAAGCCCAAGGCGTCCTGGTCCGCCAGGTGGCGGACCGCATCCGCATGGCCAAGGCAGGCGGCAAGAAGGTGCTGGCGGTGTGCGGGCCGGCGCGTGATCCACACCGGCGCCGGGCCCGACGTGGCCGCCTGGTGAAGGGCGGGTGGATCGACGTGCTGTTCGCCGGCAACGGGTTCGCCACCCACGACATCGAGTCCAACGTACGGGCACCTCGCTCGGCGTCGCCTGTCGGAGGGTCTCGGCACCGAGGGCGGGCACAGCAACCACTCTGCGGGTGATCAACGAGGTCCGCCGCTACGGCTCGATCGCCGCCGCGGTCGAGGCGGGGTACGTCAACGGCGGCGTCATGTACGAGTGCGTGCCACCGGGGCGTGCCGTTCGTGCTGGGCGGCTCGGTCCGCGACGACGGGCCGCTGCCCGACGTCTACACCGACGTGGTGGAGGGCCGCGACGCCATGCGCTACCTGCTGCCGGGCGTCGGCGTGGCCTCATGCTGGCCACCACGCTGCACGCCATCGCCACCGGCAACCTGCTGCCGGCCGGCGTCCAGCTGTTCTGCGTCGACATCAACCAGGCCGCGTGACCAAGCTGGCCGACCGCGGCACCCACCAGGCGCTCGGCATCGTGACCGACGTGGGGCTGTTCCTGGAGCAGCTCGCGCTCGAGCTGGTCCCGGGCTACCGCCGGGACTGACGACACGTCCGGGGCTGAGGGCGGGTCCGGGTCAGGCCTCGGCGGCCCGCGCGAGCAGCGCCGCCCCGACCAGCCCGGCCTGCGGCCCGAGCCGGGCGGCCAGCACCGGCGGCGCCGACCGGTGGCCCCGACCGACCAGCTCCGCCTCCAGCTCGAGGCGAGCGGGGGCGAGCAGTGCCTCCCCCGCGGCGGCCAGTCCCCCGCCGACCACCACGCGCTCCGGGTCCAGGGCGGCGACCAGGTTGGACAGGCCGAGGCCCAGCCACCGTCCGACCTCCGCGAGCACCTCCCGCGCGAGCGGGTCGCCCCGCTCCGCCGCCTCGGTCACCGACGGCCCGGTGAGCAGGTCCGGGTCACCGCCGGTGCGTGCCTGGAGCACGGGGCCGCGGCGTTCCCAGGCGGCCCTGACCCCGCGGAGCAGAGCCGGGCCCGACGCGTACTGCTCCCAGGCCCCCCCGGCCGCCGCACTCACACCGAGCGCCCCCCGGCTGGACCTTCATGTGTCCCACCTCGCCAGCCATCCCGCCGGCACCCCGCAGCACCGTGCCGCCGACCGCGATGCCGCCACCGATGCCGGTGCCGAGGGTGACCAGCACGGCCGACCCGGCCCCTCGGGCAGCCCCCAGCTCCGACTCGGCCACCGCCGCACACGTGGCGTCGTTCTCCAGCAGCACCGAGGTCTGCCAGCGCTCGGCGAGCCGGGCTCCGTA
>CAVPUI010000006.1:0-12498 GCA_963708945.1 uncultured Actinomycetota bacterium
CAGTCGCGCTCCATCACCAGCCCCGGCCGGGCGGCGATGATGAGGCCGAGGGTCGTGTAGCCGATCAGGAGGTGGGTGCCGGCGACGATGTCGCCCCCAGGGTGACCGAGGACCGCACCGGATCCAGCCGCAGGGTCAGTGCCGGCCGACAGCCTTGGGAAGCTGGCGGACGGCCTGGGCGAGCGCGCGGAGGTCGGCGCCGAAGAGGGCCTGCGGCCCGTCGCAGAGGGCGTGCTCCGGGTCGGGGTGCACGTCCACGATCAGCCCGTCCGCGCCGACACCGATGGCTGCGCGGGAGAGCGGTACGACGAGGTCGCGGCGTCCGCCGGCGTGCGACGGGTCGACGATGATCGGCAGGTGGCTGGTCGCCTGCACGACCGGGACCGCGGAGATGTCCAGGGTGTTGCGGGTGCTCGGCTCGAAGGTGCGGATGCCGCGCTCGCACAGCACCACGTCGAGGTTGCCGCGCTGGGCGACGTACTCGGCGGCCATCAGCCACTCCTCGATCGTCGCGGTCATGCCGCGCTTGAGCAGCACCGGCTTGCCGCACTCGCCGACGGCCTGGAGCAGCCCGAAGTTGCCGGCGTTGCGGGTGCCGATCTGCAGCATGTCGGCGTGCTCCGCGACCACGGGCACGTCCCGGGCGTCGACCACCTCGGTGACGATCGGCAGGCCCGTGACCTCGCCGGACCTCCGCGAGGATCTCGAGAGCCGGGATGCCCAGCCCCTGGAAGGCGTACGGCGAGGTGCGCGGCTTGAAGGCGCCGCCCCGCAGCAGCTTCGCGCCCGCGGCCTTGGCCATCTCGGCAGCCTCGAGGGTCTGCTGGGCCGACTCGACCGCGCACGGCCCGGCGATGAAGGTGAACGTGTCCGGGCCGATCGGCACCTGGTGGCCCGCGGGGCCGACGTGCGACGGTGGAGCGGCCGGGGTGGTTCTGCAGGCTGACCAGCTTGTAGGGGTCGGAGATCCGGTAGACGTCCTGGACACCGGGCATGCCGCGCAGGTTGAGCCCGTGGAAGGACTCGATGTCCCCGACGAGGCCGATGATCGTGCGCACCACGCCGCGGCTCACGAAGGCCTGACCGCCCGTCTCCTCGACCCTCTCGGTGACGTGGGCGATCTGCTCCTCCGTGGCGCCGGGTGCCATCACAACGACCATGGCTGGAGCCTAGGCCGGAGTCCCGGTGGGCGAGACGAGCATCCACGATGTGGAAGCCGTCACACTCTCGTCAGACGGCGATGTGGCTGACCTCGGCCTCGATCCGCCGGCGGGGCACCAGCTCGACGATCAGCATCGCCACGAGCACGAGCGCGCCGCCCAGGAGCATCCGTGAGGTCAGGGACTCCCCGCCCAGCGTGACCGCGAAGAACGCGGCGAAGACCGGCTCCATGCTCATGATGATGGCGGTGCGCGTCGGCGGCAGGTGCGCCTGCGCCCAGGTCTGGCAGAGCAGGGCCACGGCCCCGGCGACGAGGGCCATGTAGGCCACCGAGAGCCAGTCCGCGGTCGTGTCCGGGAGGACGATGCCCCCGGGTGCGGCGGCCGCGGAGCAGATCACGGCGATCACGATGCACTGCACGACCGACATGCCGAGGGCGTCCCGGGCGTTCGACCAGGCGCCCAGGCCCACGATGTGCAGCGCGTAGATCATCGCGGAGACGAGGGTCAGCGCCTCGCCGTACCCGAGGCCGACGCCGGTCGAGACGTCGCCGAGGGTGAGCACTCCGAGGCCGACCATCGCCAGCCCCACCGCGGCCCACGTCATCGCGCCGATGCGGGTGTGCAGGAGCAACGCCGCGAACAGGGGAGTGGCGACGACGTACATCCCGGTGATGAAGCCGGAGACGGTCGCCGGGGTGTGCGCGAGCCCGGCGGTCTGCAGGATCTGGGCCACGCCGTACAGCCCGCCGAGCACGATCGCGTGCCGCGTGCGGTCGCGGGAGAGGCGGCCGATCGATCGCGGGGAGACCAGCAGGAGCGCGACCGAGGCGATCGTGAACCGCACCGCGAGGAAGTCCATCACCGGCACGCGATCCAGCAGGTCGTGGATCAGGATGAACGTGGAACCCCAGCTCGCCGTGATCGCCAGCAGGGCCAGGGTCGCGAGCAGCGTGACCCTGTGCGTGGAAGCCATCCGCGCAGCCTAGGTCGGCCCGGCTGCGTCAGATCGGGCTACCCGTGCGGATCAGCCTGCGCTCGTGGGCGCGCACGGCGACGACGTACTGCTTGGTGTCCTTGAAGTAGCCGTGCTTCCGCAGCGCTCCGAGGCCCTGGTAGTAGGCGCCGATCGCGTTGTTGTCGTACTTCGTCCGGGACCGCAGCACCCGCAGGGTGAGCACCCCGGCGCGGATGTTGTCGTGGGTGTCGCGCAGCCGGAGCGGGCGGCCGGCGTACCAGCGCATCCAGCGGCCGGTGTCGGGCATCACCTGCATCACGCCGATCGCGCCGGTGCTGGAGACGCGGCGCTGCTGCCAGCCGGACTCCTGCCAGGCGACGGCGAGCGCGAGCCTGGGAGGTACGTCGTAGTGGCGGGCCATCCGCACGATCAGGTCACGCACCTGGCTCCGGGTCAGGTCGGCGTGCAGCCACTTCCGGGTGGGCGGGGTGACGCTGTGGATCAGGACCGGCAGGTGCTTGCGACCCTGGTGGGGGCGCGGCGCCTGGAGGCCGCGCGCCTTGCGGGCCGCGGAGACGACCACCGGGATCCGGAGCGCCTTGCCGCGGTAGAGGGTGCCTGCGGGGCCGAGCCGGTTCAGCCGGATCAGCTCGGCGGTCCAGGCGTGGTAGCGCACGGCCAGGCCGGCGGCCGTCTCCCCGGGGCGTACGACGTGGCGCACGATCGCCCGGTCCGGGTGGCCCGGCCACGGGGTGGCTCCTGTGGTGGGTCGGGATGCGGCCGGGTGGACCGTCGCCTGGGCAGGCTCGGCGGCGAGCGCGGGCACGAGCGTGGCCGTCACGGCGGTGCCGGCCAGGATGGCGAGTCGGGGAAGTGACACGTGATCCTCCGTCTGCTGCCGGGGCAGCGTGGCAAACGACGACGGTACCAGTGTGACTGGAGTGACGAAAGTTGCTGATGTGGCAGCGAGTCGGGTCTGCGCGTCAGACGACGCTGACCACGATCGTGCTGCCCTTGCGGGCCTTGGAGCCGCCGGCGGGGTCGGTGCCGACGACGTACTGGACGCCGATGTAGAGGCTGGCCTTGCGCACCTTGACCTTGAAGCCCGCCGCCTCGAGCGTCTTCGTGGCCGCTGCCAGGCCGCTGCGGACCACGTGGGGGACGGTCACCAGCTCGGGGCCCTGGGAGACCACCAGGGAGATGACGTCACCCTTCTGGCCGGTGCCGGAGTCGGGGCTCTGCGAGATCACCCGGTCCTTCGGGACGGTGTCGCTGTTGACCTCGGTGGTCTTCACCTCGAAGCCGCTCTTCTCCAGCGTGGCCTGTGCCCGGTCCGCCGGCTTGCCGGTGAAGTCGGGGATGGCGACGGGCCGGGGGCCCTTGCTGACGATGACGTCGACCGCGGTGTTGCGCGACAGCGCCGTGCCGGGCACGGGGTCGGTGCTGATGACGCGGCCCTTGGGGACCTTCTCGTTGAAGCGGTTCACGGCGTCGCCGTAGGCGAGCTTGGCCTCGTCGAGCGCCTGCTGGGCGTCGTCGAGGGTCTTCCCGCGGACCTGGGGTACGTCGTGCCGCTCCGGGCCGCGGGAGACGACGGCGCCGACGCTGCCCTCGCTTGGCCACACGGTCCCCGGGTGCCGGGTCGGTGGAGAGGATGCGGCCCTTGCGCACGGTCTCGGACCAGGCCCGGTCCTTCACCTCCAGCGACAGCCCGGCCTTCTCGAGCTTCACCCGGGCGGCGGCCTCGGTGAGGTTCATGACGCCGGGGGTCGTGGTGTAGCGGGCGATCCCGAAGTACCACCCGCCGAGTGCCGCGAGGACGGCCAGCACCACCACGAGCGTGAGCAGGACCGGCCCGCGGCGGGAGCGGCGAGGCGGGGCCTGCGGGTGGCGCGCGACCGGTGGGCGTGGCCCGGCCGACGTCGGCGGAGGGCCGGGCGGCAGCACCAGGGCGTCGCGCTCCTGGTCGTAGACGTCGCCGTTCCTCGCGGCGGGGGAGACGACGTCCTGGGGGTCGATGATCTGCGCGGGGAGCTCGCCGGTCGGGGTGCGCACGCCGCCGACGGGGGTGGTGGGCGTCAGGTCGTCGAGCAGGTCCTGGTCGTCGACCACGCCGTGGTCCAGCGCGTGCCGGACGCGACGGACCTGGTGGAGGAGCACGCGCGCGTCGGCCGGGCGGTACGACGGGTCGCGGGAGGTGGCGCGGGCGACCAGCGCGTCGACGTACGGCGGGATGCCGGGGGTGCTGGCCGAGGGGGCCGGGATGTCCTCGTGGACGTGCTTGTAGGCGACCTGGATCGCGCTGTCCGCCTGGTGCGGCTTGTGGCCGGTGAGCATCTCGTAGATGAGTACGCCGGCGGCGTACACGTCGGACCGGGCGTCGGCCTTGCCGTCGACCACCAGCTCGGGGGAGAGGTAGGAGACCGTCCCGATCAGGATCCCCCCGGTCGCGGTGTGCTGCGTCTCGGAGTTGATCGCGCGCGACAGGCCGAAGTCGGCGACCTTGACCCGGCCGTCGTCGGCGAGCAGGACGTTCTCCGGCTTCACGTCACGGTGCAGGATGCCGGCGTCGTGGGCGGCCGCGAGGGCGGCGAGCACCGGCTCGATCATCGCCAAGGACCGGGCGGGCGACATCGGCGCTTCCTTGCGGATCAGGTCGCGCATCGTCAGGCCGGGGACGTACTCCATCACCAGGAAGAGCGTCCCGTTGTCGTCACCGGTGTCGAAGACGGCGACCACGTTGTGGTGGGCGAGCCGGGCGGCGGAGCGGGCCTCGCGCTGGAAGCGGCGTACGAACTCCTCGTCGTCGGCCAGCCCTTCGTGCATCACCTTGACCGCGACCGTGCGGTCGAGCCGGAGGTCGGTGGCCTCGTAGACGGTGGCCATCCCGCCGCGGGCGATCCGGGGGCCGACGAGGTAGCGACCGTCGAGGACGCGACCGATGAGCGCGTCGGCACTCCTGTCCACGGTTGACCTCCAGCTGCCGGGCGGGGAAGGTGCCCGACTGACCTGCCACTTTAGATGCTCGGCAGGCCCAGATCCGGCAGGCGAGCGGCACGACGAGCGCCCTTTGGGACTCCGCTGAGCGTGATGGGACCATGGGCGCGTGAGCGAGAACACCCCCGCCGGCACCCCTGGTGCCGAGCCCGATGCCCTGCAGACCCTGATCACCGACTGGAACGACTGGAAGGCGACCGCCGCCGCCCTCGGCGTCAGCGTGACCAAGGTCCGCACCCTGATCCGCGAGCACCAGCTGGCCGCCGCCGTACCGGCCCCCGGCGCCGGTCAGCAGGTCCCCGCCGAGCTGGTGATGGACGGCGAGATCGTCAAGGGCGTCCCGGGCCTGCTGACCCTGCTCTCCGACGGCGGCTGGACCGACCGCGAGATGCTCGAGTGGCTCTTCACCGCCGACGACTCCCTCCCCGGCCGCCCGATCGACGCCCTCCGCGAGAACCGCGGCTCCGAGGTCAAGCGGCGGGCGCAGGTGCTGGCGCTGTAGGCGGTCACACGTGTCGCAGGTTTCACAGGTCCCTTGTGAAACCGTCACTTCCCTCGCGTTGCAACGGTGGGGAAGTGACGGTTCCCTAGGGACCTAGTGAAACCGCAGCGGCCTCACACCGCCCGCTGGGTCGCCTCCGCAGCAAGCCCGGCGAGTACGCCGCGGGCACGGTCGGTGATGTCGGCGGCGGCGAGGGCCGAGAGGGAGCGCTCGGTGAGCTCGCTGATGACGGCCTCGACCTGCATCCGCGCACCCGAGGAGTCGATCAGGGCACGCAGCTGCTCGATGCTGCCGTGGTCGAGCGGGGTGCCGAGGCTGGTGTCGAGGAGCTTGGCCTCGGGGGCGGGCAGGGCGTCGAGTGCCAGGGCGACGAGCACCGTGCGCTTGCCCTCGACCAGGTCGTCGCCGGCCGGCTTGCCGGTCACCTCGGGGTCGCCGAACACGCCGAGGAGGTCGTCGCGCAGCTGGAAGGCCTCACCGAGGGGGAGGCCGAAGCGGCTGAGCTGGGTGATCACGCGCTCGTCGGCCCCGGCCAGGGCGGCGCCGATGTGGAGCGGGCGCTCGATGGAGTACTTCGCCGACTTGTAGCGCAGCACCGTCATCGCCGTGTCCACGTCCGCCTCGCCCCGCGCCTGGGCCGACACGTCGAGGAACTGCCCGGTCACGACCTCGCTCCGGGTGAGGTCGAAGTAGCCGAGCGCGTCCAGGATCCGGGCCGGCGGCAGGCCACTGGTGCGCAGCAGCTCGTCGGACCAGCTGAGCAGCAGGTCCCCGAGCAGGATCGCGGCGGAGGCGCCGTACTGCTGCGCGCTCGTCGACCAGCCGCGCTCACGGTGCAGCTGCTCGAACGCGCGGTGCGTCGCGGGCCGTCCCCGGCGTACGTCGGAGGCGTCCATGTAGTCGTCGTGCACGAGCGCGCTCGCGTGCAGCAGCTCCAGGGAGGCGCACGCCCGGACGAGTGCGGCCTCGTCGTCGGGTTCGGCGACGGCCTCGTGGCCCCACCAGCAGAAGGCGGCGCGGAAGCGCTTGCCGCCGGAGACGCTGGTGCGCGCGTGCTCCACCAGACCGCGTGCGTCCGGACCCAGCGGGTCGAGCCGTTCGGCCTGCGTCGTGATGAATTCCTGCAGCGCCTGCTCGATCTGGGAACGGAACCCGGATGCGTCCCATCCAGTGTGCTGCTCGGTCACCCGGCGAGCCTAGACCCGTATCCTCACCACCATGTCTGGCCCCCCGTCGCGCATCGGTGATCTCCTCGCGGGCGACAGCCGTTCCTTCTCCTTCGAGTTCTTCCCGCCCAAGGACGAGGCCGGCGAGGAGGTGCTGTGGCGCTCGATCAGCGAGCTCGAGAGCCTGCAGCCGACGTTCGTCTCGGTCACCTACGGCGCCGGGGGTACGACGCGCGACCGGACCATCGCGATCACCGGACGGATCGCCCGCGAGACCTCCCTGCTCCCGATGGCGCACCTGACCTGTGTCGGGCACACCACCGACGAGCTGACCCGGATCCTCGAGTCCCTGACGGAGTCGGGGGTCCGCAACGTCCTCGCGCTGCGCGGTGACCCCGCGGACGGCCCCGGCACGCGGTGGGTGCCCACGCCCGGTGGCATCGACTACGCCTCGGAGCTGGTGGCGTTCATCCGCGAGACCGGCGACCACTCCATCGGGGTGGCGGCCTTCCCCGAGGGGCATCGCGACGCGCTCTCCGCCGAGGACGACGTGGCGGTGCTGAAGGCCAAGCAGGACGCCGGTGCGGAGTTCGCGGTGACCGAGATGGTGCTCCGCGCGTCGGACTACTTCGGGCTCGTCGAGCGGGCGCGCGCCGCCGGCGTCGAGTTCCCGATCATCCCGGGGATCATGCCGATCCTGAACCTCACCTCGATGAGCAAGATGGTCGAGCTCTCCGGGCGGGACATGCCCAGCGAGGTGCTGGCCCGGATCGAGCCGTTGAGCGACGACCCGGCCGCCGTACGCGCCGAGGGGATGGCCATCGCCACCGAGCTCTGCGACGCCCTGCTCGACGGTGACGCTCCCGGCCTGCACTTCTACACGCTGAACCGCTCCAAGGCGACCCGCGAGATCTTCACCGCGCTGTCGCTCAAGGTCTGAGCCCCCACCGGCTAGGCCGGACCGACCACCTGGGCGACGAGCGCGGCGGAGAGGCCGACCGACGGCAGGCCGGCTCCCGGGGTCGCGTGCGAGCCGGCCATGAAGACGTTCTCGACCGGCGTGCGCGGGCCGAGGCGGCGGCTGACCGTGTTGCGGCCCTGCCAGAGCACGCCGTACGGCGAGCCGCCCCACTCCTGCACGAGCTCGAGGGGTGACCGGTCGACGCGGACCTCCACCTGGTCGCGCACCCGGATGCCGGTCCGCTGCAGCGCCGTCATCACGTCCTCGGCGAGCCGGCCGCGACCGAGGACCGTCCAGGCGTGCGCGCCCTCGGGCGCCTGGCCCCCGGTGCGCACCACCAGCATCGGGTCGCCGTGGATCACCACCTCGCTCGGCAGGTCGGGCACCGGGCCGACGATGCCGACGTGGCAGATCACCGGAGGGATCGCGGGCATCGTGCGGTCGACGTACGACGCCAGCGCGGGCAGTCGCCGAGGATCGATCGCGCAGACCACGAGGTCGGTGTCGACGACCCCCTGCGCGGTGCGTACGCCGGCCACCCGGCCCCCGGACAGCTCCAGGTCCAGCGCCGCGGTCGAGCGCAGCACGGTCACACCACGCGTCTGCAGCCGCGAGGTGAGCGCCTCGGCCAGCACCCCCATGCCACCGGACACGGTCCAGACGCCGAAGTTCTGCTCGACGTAGGACCACATCCCCATCCAGGCCGGCACGTTGCGCAGGTCGTGACCCTCCAGCGCCATCGCGAACGAGGCCACGTCGCGCAGCCGCTCGTCCTTGAAGGCCTTGGAGATCACCTTGTGCATCGTCAGCCGCGTCGAGAGCAGGGCCTTGGCGTGCCTGGAGGCGTGCTCGGCGGAGAAGGGGCGCTCGAGGTAGTCGAGCCGGAGTGCCTCCCAGTCGTCGACGAAGGCATCGACGTACGCCGTCCACTGCGCCCCCGCCCCGTCGCCGAACGCTGTCTCGACGGCCTCCATCTGCGCGGCCCGGCTGCCTCCCGGGAGGTCGAGGACGGCGTCGTCGTCCTCGAAGCGGTGCTGGCGCACGGGGTCGACCGGGACCAGGTCGAGCTCCTTCTCCAGCGGTCGACCCGACTTGCGGAACAGGTCGCGCAGCACGGCGGGCAGCATCGTCTGCGTGGGCCCGGCGTCCCAGCGGAAGCCCTCCTGCTCGACGGTCCCGAGGGCTCCACCGAGCCGGTCCGACGCCTCGAGCAGGGTGACCTCGTGGCCGATCTTGGCCAGCCGGACGGCGCTCGCGAGCCCGCCGTACCCTCCGCCGATCACCGCCACGCGTGCCATGGCGGTCACTCTAGGGTCACCGCCGCCGGGGGCCGTGCGTCCGACGCGGCACAATGCCCGGGTGGACGTCGTCGACTACGCCCGGTTCGGGGCCGGGCTGCTCGTCATCTCGACGGCGACCGTGGCTCTGGGTGCGTGGGTCGGCACCGGACTGCGCTGGTTCCCGTTCTGGGCGCTCGTCCGCGCCACGGTCCAGCTCACCGTCATCGCGCTGCTGCTGCGCGGCATCCTCGCCGTTCCGTGGACGGTCGCGGCGTTCGTGCTGCTGATGCTGAGCACCGCGTCGTTCACCGCGGTCGGCCGCCTGCGCGATCTCTGGCACGGTCGACAGGCCGCCGTGGCGGGCGTGCTCGCGGGAGCCTCGGTCGGGTTGCTGGCGATCTTCGGGCTCGGCCTGGTCGACCTCCAGGTCCGCTACCTGGTCGCGGTCGGCGGGATCATCATCGGCAACGCGATGAGTGCCGCGACGTTGTCCGGTCGCAACTTCCTGCGGGCCGTGAAGGTGCGCGGGGCCGAGATCGAGGGCTGGTTGTCGCTCGGTGCGACCCCGGCACGGGCGCACCAGGAGATCGGTCGCGAGGCGGTGCGCGAGGCGCTCGTCCCCAGCCTCGACCAGACGCGGTCCACCGGTCTGGTGACGCTGCCCGGTGCGTTCGTCGGGGCACTGTTCGGCGGGGCCAGCCCGGCGACGGCCGCGATGTTCCAGCTCGTCGTGCTGGCCGGCATCGGGCTGACGATGACGGTCACGGCCGTCGTGGTCACGCAGGTGGCCGGTCGGACGCCGTACGTCGAGGGGGCGCGGGCCTGACCGGTCCCACGGGCGTCACTCGACCTCGAGCTCCTCGGCGCCGGTCATCCGCTGCAGCTCCTCGAAGGTGGTGCTGAAGACCGCGGCGGGGTGCCCGGCGGCGGCCCAGATCTCGTCGTACCGACGCAGCCACGGGTCGAGGTAGGTGCGCACCGGGGCCGGGTGGTCGAACGGGGAGACCCCGCCGATGACCTGCCCGGTGTGGCGGCGTACGAAGTCGGGCTTGGCCCGCTTCAGGGCGGGGATGCCGAGCGTCGCGGTGACCTTGTCGGTGTCCACGCGGTGCGAGCCGCTGGTGAGGAGCAGCAGCGGCTCGTCGCCGTGCCCGTCGTCGCCAGCGGCCGGCACGGTGAAGAGCAGGCTGTTGGCGATCGCACCGACCTCGCAGCCGAGGGCGTCCGCCGCGAGCTGGGCGGTGTGCACCGAGTCGGGGAGCACGACGATCCGCCCGGTGCCGCCGAGTCTCTCGAGCTCCTTGCGGAAGCGGCTGATGGACGCGTGCTCGGACGCTTCTCCGGGGGCGGGCTCACTCATGGGTCGCAAGGTAGCGAACAGCTGCTGATCAGCTCTTGACGGGTTGTCGGAGGGGAGGTGTACCTTGGGAACTGTTCGAACATCTGTTCGAACCCCGTCCTGGTGGAGGGTGACCTCGACCCCCACCCTCCACCAGGGCACTGACAGCGGGTCGAACGGCTGCGGACACAGATGAGGAGCACGACGGTGCGGCGCTATGACGATCCGGTGGAGGTGCGCAAGGGCGCAGACGAGGATCCCGAGCAGTTCCTGTGGCGGGGTCGGTTGTGGCAGGTGCGCGAGGTGGTGGCGCACTGGGTGGAGACCGGGGCGTGGTGGACCAGGCGCACGGCTGACCAGTCCGACCAGTCCCACCAGGCCGGGGGCGTCGACACCGACCTGCTGCGCGAGCGTGAGGTCTGGCGGGTGGCCGCGGCCCGGGGAAGGGTTGCTGCGTTCGCCTCGCCGGAGCACGACCCGGGCTTCGGTGTCTTCGACCTGGTGTTCAGCTGGTCCGAGGGCAGCTGGCAGCTCGTCCGGGCGGTGGACTGAGATGCCCGAGATGACCCGAGAGATGACCCAGGAGCTCGGCCTGACCGCTCCCGCCTTCCTGCCCGCGGCGACCCACTCCTACCTCGAGCGGGCGGCCGAGTCGCTGCGCGAGGCGATCACCTCGGCCGGGGTCCCCGAGCGCTACGCCTATGCCCACGTCTCGGCGCTGCGGGCGACGGCCGCGCTGCTGGCGGCCCGTGCCCAACCGGTGCCGGCGGCCCGGCGAGGGCGGCAGAAGAACGCCTGGGTGCTGCTCACCGAGGTGGCTCCGGAGTTCACCGAGTGGGCGAGCTTCTTCGCGGCGGGTGCCGGCAAGCGAGCCGCTGCCGAGGCCGGGTCGCGTCGGGCGGTCACCGAGCGGGAGGCCGACGACCTGGTCCGTGACGCCGACCGGTTCCTGGCGCTGGTGGAGACCTCGCTGGGCCTGACCGAGCACGCCCCGTTCCGCGTGGCCTGAGGGGTCGGAGAGAACCTCGTGTCCGACCCCTTCGTGCACCTGCACGTCGCCTCCGGCTACTCCCTGCAGTACGGCGCCTCGCACCCGCACGTCCTCGTCGACCGGGCTGCCGAGCAGGAGATGGACGCCCTCGCCCTGACCGACCGGGACGGCACCTACGGCGCGGTCCGGTTCGCCAAGGCGGCCATGAGCGCCGGCATCCGGCCGATCCTCGGCGTCGACCTCGCCTTTCGCGCCGGAGAGGGCCAGGAGAGCTCAGCCATGGATGCGGTCGCAAGAACCAGCACACCGACTCGCACCCCGACCCGGGGCGGCGCCACCCGGGACGCCCGGCTGCCCCGGGTCACCTTCCTGGCCAGCGGCAAGGCCGGCTGGGCCGCGGTGTGCCGGCTGGTCTCGGCGACCCACCACGCCGGTGAGCGGGGGACGCCGGTCTGCACGCCCGCGCTCGTGGCCGAGCACGTCGCCGGTCGCGACGTGCGGGTGCTGCTCGGCCCGGCCTCGGAGCTGGGCCGGGCCGCCACCCTGCGCCGCGACGACCTCGGGGCCGCGGTGCTGCGCCGCTGGCTGGACCTGGTCGGGCCCGAGCAGCTCGCGGTCGAGGTGGTCTCCCACCGGCTGCCGGGCTCCGGACCGGGCTCCTCGCCGCACGCCGCCCGGATGGCCGGCCTGGCCCGCACCGGCCGCGGCTCGGCCCGGGTGCCGGTGGCGCTCTCCAACGCGGTCCGCTTCGCCGACCGCCTCGACGCCCCGACGATCGACGTCCTCGACGCCGCCCGCCGCCTGGTCCCGATGGACGCCCGCCACCTCGACCGCCGCAACGCCGAAGGCTTCTTGAAGTCCGGCAAGCAGATGCACGAGGTGGCCGAGGAGATCAGCCGCTGCGCCGGCCTCGGCGACCGCGGCGCCCACGACCTCCTCGCCCAGACCATCCTGCCCCACCGACAGCGTGATGCGCCCGCCCGCCGGCGTGTACTTCACTGCGTTGTCCACCAATAGCAGCAACAGCCGCCGCAGGGCCGGATCGTCGCGGCGCTGTTCCGGACCCTGGCTGAAATCTCAAGCTGCCGCTCTTGCGCCAGTATCTGGCCTTGCTCGCAGACATCGCGACCTTGCCACGCAGTCC
>CAVPUI010000007.1:0-20400 GCA_963708945.1 uncultured Actinomycetota bacterium
GAGGCCCTGGGATGGCGGGTGGTGCCGCACACGGTGCTCCGCGACGGCCCGCACGGGCCCGGGATGGTCCAGCGCTGGCAGGACGCCGACCCGGACCAGCAGGCGGTCGACATCGTCGACCTGGACGCGGTGCCCGAGGGCTACCTGCACGTCTTCGACGGGGTGGACGGTGCGGACCGGCCGGTCTCCCTGGTGCACGAGGACTCGGCGGCGCTGCGCCGGATGGCGGTCTTCGACGTCCTGGTCAACAACGCCGACCGCAAGGGCGGTCACGTGCTGGCGATGCCCGACGGCCATCGGTACGGCGTGGACCACGGAGTCTGCTTCCACCAGGAGCCCAAGCTGCGCACCGTGCTGTGGGGCTGGGCCGGCGCGCCGGCGAGCCCCGACGAGCTCGAGGGCGTGCGCCGGGTCCGGGCCGCCCTGGACGGCCCGCTGGGTCGCCGGCTCTCGGACCTGCTGAGCGCCGAGGAGGTGGCCGCGACCCGGGCGCGAGCGGACCGGCTGCTGGCCACCGCGACGATGCCGAGACCCCAGGACGGGTGGCCCACGATCCCCTGGCCACCGTTCTAGGTAGGCTGCGCGCATGCGCGCCTGGTCTGCCCCCGACGTCCCGGTCCTCCCCGTCGAGGGGCCCCCGGTCCGGGTCCACGACTCGGCCACCGGCGGCCTGGTGCCCTCGGTGCCCGAGGGTCCCGCAAGGCTCTACGTCTGCGGGATCACGCCGTACGACGCCACCCACCTGGGCCACGCCGCCACGTACGTCGGCTTCGACCTGCTCAACCGCGCCTGGCGGGCGGCGGGTCATGAGGTCAGCTACGTGCAGAACGTGACCGACGTCGACGACCCGCTCCTGGAGCGGGCGCAGAAGGTCAACGTGGAGTGGACCGCGCTGGCCGAGCGGGAGACCGAGCTCTTCCGCCAGGACATGGAGGCGCTGCGGGTGCTGCCGCCCGAGCACTACATCGGCGCGGTGGAGTCCATCCCCCTGGTCATCGACTACATCGAGCGGCTGCGTCGGACGGGCTCGGTCTACCAGGTCGAGGACGACCTCTACTTCTCCGTCTCCGCGGATCCAGCCTTCGGCGCCGTCTCCGGCCTGGATCGCGAGCGGATGGTCGCCCTCTTCGCCGAGCGTGGGGGAGACCCCGAGCGCGAGGGCAAGAAGGACCCGCTGGACTGCGTGCTGTGGCGCGGCGAGCGCCCGGGCGAACCGTCCTGGGAGAGCCCGTTCGGTCCGGGCCGGCCGGGGTGGCACGTGGAGTGCACCGCGATCGCCCAGCACTACCTGGGACGACACATCGACGTCCAGGGCGGCGGCTCCGACCTGGTCTTCCCGCACCACGAGATGAGCGCCAGCGAGGCGCACGTCGCCACGGGCGAGCCCTTCGCCCGCACGTACACGCACGCCGGCATGGTGGCCTACGACGGCGAGAAGATGTCGAAGTCGCGGGGCAACCTGGTCTTCGTCTCCCAGCTGCGCCACAGCGACGTCGACCCGATGGCGATCAGGCTCGCGCTGCTGCGTCACCACTACCGCAGCGACTGGGAGTGGACCGACGCCGAGCTGTGGGACGCCGTGGACACCCTGGACCGGTGGCGCCGAGCGCTCTCGCTGGGCGCGGGCGCCCCCGCGGCCCCGGTCGTGGAGTCCGTGCTGGCCGCGCTGGCCGAGGACCTCGACGCCCCCCGCGCCCTGCAGGCCGTGGACCGCTGGGTCGCGGAGACGCTGGGCACCGAGGGTCTGGCCGACACCTCGGACCGGACGGCCGCGACGACCGTGCACCAGCTGCTCGACGCGGCGCTCGGCCTCTCCCTCTGAGGGTCGGCGCGTTCAGCCGGTGTCGTCGCGCCGCTTGAGGTAGCGCTCGAACTCCCGGGCGATGGCCTCGCCGGAGGCCTCGGGCAGGTCGGTGGTGTCCCGCGTCTCCTCCAGGGAGCGGACGTAGTCGGCGATGTCCTCGTCCTCCTCGGCCAGCTCGTCGACGCCGCGCTCCCAGGCGCGGGCGTCGTCGGGCAGGTCGCCGAGCGGGATCCGGGTCTCCAGCAGCTCCTCGAGCTGGCCGACCAGCGCCAGGGTGGCCTTGGGGCACGGCGGCTGCGCAACGTAGTGCGGCACGGCCGCCCAGTAGGAGACCGACGGCATGTCCAGCCGGTCGCAGGCGTCCTGGAAGACCCCGACGATCCCGGTCGGGCCCTCGTACGTCGACTGCTCGAGCCGCAGGCGGTCGATCAGGTCGGGCTCGGACGCCGTCCCGGTGACCGGGATGGGCCGGGTGTGGGGGGTGTCGGCCAGCAGCGCGCCCAGGGTGATCACCAGCTCGCCGCCCAGGTCGTCACAGGCAGCGAGCAGCTCGGCGCAGAACTGACGCCACCGCATGTTGGGCTCGATGCCGTGGATCAGGATCACGTCGCGTCCCAGGTCCGGCGGTGAGGCGACGGCGATCCGGGTGGTGGGCCAGGTCAGCCGCCGGTGCCCGTGCTCGTCCGAGCCGACGACGGGCCGGTTGACCTGGAAGTCGTAGAACTCCTCGGGGTCGATGGCACCGACCACCGTGGCGTCCCACGCCTCCATCAGGTGGAGCACCACCGCGGAGGCGGCTTCCGCCGCGTCGTTCCAGCCCTCGAAGGCGGCAATCACCACCGGGTCGACCAGGTCGGTCAGCTCGTCGATCTCGATCACGCCTCCCAGACTAGGCGCTGCCGGAGATTTCCCCGGCTCCACGCCCAGGTGTCACGATTCGGTACGCCGGTCCAGGTTGCGGACGGGCCTTTACTGTGGCCAGGAGGCCAGGTCGCGTCCCTGCCCTGAGCCGGATCCATCCCCGAGGAGCAGCGTGTCCCAGGACTTCCCCATCCAGCACCGACCCGACCCCAGCGAGGAGCTGCGGGAGGCGATGCGTGCGCGGGTGCTCGTGGTGGACGGGGCGATGGGCACCGCGATCCAGCGGGACCGGCCGGACGAGGCGGGCTACCGCGGCGAGCGGTTCGCCGACTGGCACTGCGACGTGCAGGGCAACAACGACCTGCTCACCCTCACCCAGCCCGAGCTGGTCGGCGTCGATCCACCGGGAGTACCTCGAGGCCGGCGCCGACATCATCGAGACCAACACCTTCAACGCCAACGCGGTCTCCCTGGGCGACTACGGCATGGAGGACCTGGCCTACGAGCTCAACCACGCCTCCGCGGCGCTGGCCCGGCGCGAGGCGGACGCCGCCGAGGCGCGCGACCCCGGCCGTCCGCGCTACGTCGCCGGCGCGCTGGGTCCGACCACCCGGACCGCCTCGATCTCCCCGGACGTCAACGACCCCGGGGCCCGCAACATCAGCTTCGACGAGCTGGTGGCCGCGTACGGCACCGCGGCCCGGGGCCTGGTGGACGGCGGGGCCGACCTGATCGTCATCGAGACGATCTTCGACACCCTCAACGCGAAGGCGGCGATCTTCGCCGTCGAGACGCTCTTCGAGGAGCAGGGCCGCCGGTGGCCCGTGGTGGTCTCCGGGACGATCACCGACGCCTCCGGGCGCACCCTGACCGGGCAGACGACCGAGGCGTTCTGGAACTCCGTGCGCCACGTGCGACCCCTGCTGGTGGGCCTCAACTGCGCGCTGGGCGCCAAGGAGATGCGGCCCTACGTGGCCGAGCTGTCGCCGGATCGCCGACACGTTCGTCTCCGCCTATCCCAACGCCGGCCTGCCCAACGCCTTCGGCGAGTACGACGAGGCCGCGGCCGAGACCGCAGCGGTGCTCGCCGAGTTCGCCGACGCCGGGCTGGTCAACCTGGTGGGCGGGTGCTGCGGCACCACCCCGGCGCACATCGCCGCGATCGCGCAGGCGGTGGCCGGCAAGGCCCCGCGGGTGGTGCCCGAGGTGCCGCCCGCGATGCGGCTCTCCGGTCTCGAGCCGTTCACCATCACCCCCGACAGCCTCTTCGTCAACGTGGGGGAGCGGACCAACATCACCGGGTCCGCCCGGTTCCGCACGCTGATCAAGGACGGCGACTACGACACCGCCCTGACGGTCGCCCTGCAGCAGGTCGAGAACGGCGCGCAGGTGATCGACGTCAACATGGACGAGGGGATGATCGACGGCGTCGCCGCGATGGACCGGTTCCTCAAGCTGATCGCGGCCGAGCCGGACATCAGCCGGGTCCCGATGATGGTCGACTCCTCCAAGTGGGAGGTGATCGAGGCCGGGCTCAAGTGCGTCCAGGGCAAGCCGATCGTCAACTCCATCTCCATGAAGGAGGGCGAGGCGGCGTTCGTCGAGCACGCCCGGCTGTGCCGCAAGTACGGCGCCGCGGTGGTGGTGATGGCCTTCGACGAGGACGGCCAGGCCGACAACCTCGACCGGCGCAAGAGCATCTGCGAGCGCGCCTACCGGATCCTGGTGGACGAGGTCGGCTTCCCGGCCGAGGACATCATCTTCGACCCCAACGTCTTCGCCGTGGCGACCGGGATCGAGGAGCACGCCTCCTACGGCGCTGGACTTCATCGAGGCCACCCGGTGGATCAAGGAGAACCTGCCGTCCGCGCTGGTCTCGGGCGGCATCTCCAACGTCTCCTTCTCGTTCCGGGGCAACAACCCGGTGCGCGAGGCGATCCACGCGGTCTTCCTCTTCCACGCCATCGGTGCGGGCCTGGACATGGGCATCGTCAACGCCGGCGCCCTGGTCGTCTACGACCAGGTGGAGCCCGAGCTGCGGGAGCGGATCGAGGACGTCGTGCTCGACCGCCGGCCTGACGCCGCCGAGCGGCTGCTGGAGATCGCCGAGACCTACAACCGCCGCGAGGCGCAGGACGAGGCCGTCCAGGACGAGTGGCGCTCGCTGCCGGTCAGCGAGCGGATCACCCACGCCCTGGTCAAGGGGATCGACGCGTACGCCGAGTCCGACACCGAGGAGCTGCGCGGAGAGATCGCGGCCCGGGGCGGCCGGCCGATCGAGGTGATCGAGGGCCCGCTGATGGACGGGATGAACGTCGTCGGCGACCTGTTCGGCGCCGGCAAGATGTTCCTGCCGCAGGTGGTGAAGTCCGCCCGGGTGATGAAGAAGGCGGTGGCCTACCTGATCCCGTTCATCGAGCAGGAGAAGGTCGACAACCCCGCGCTGGCCACCCAGAAGGAGACCAACGGCACGATCGTCATGGCCACGGTCAAGGGCGACGTCCACGACATCGGCAAGAACATCGTCGGCGTGGTGCTGCAGTGCAACAACTACGAGGTGATCGACCTCGGGGTGATGGTGCCGACGCAGAAGATCCTGGACACCGCCCGTGAGGTCGGTGCCGACATCATCGGCCTCTCCGGGCTGATCACCCCCTCGCTCGACGAGATGGTCGGGGTGGCCACGGAGATGCAGCGCCAGGGGCTGGAGATCCCGCTCCTGGTCGGCGGGGCGACCACCTCGCGCGCGCACACCGCGGTGAAGGTCGACCCCCGGTACGACGGCCCCGTGGTCTGGGTGAAGGACGCCTCCCGCTCGGTGCCCACCGCAGCTGCTCTCCTGCACCCGGAGCGGCGTACCGCGCTGATGGCCGAGGTGAAGGCCGACTACGACGCCCTGCGGGCCCGGCACGCGACCAAGAACGACCGGCCGATGGTCGCTCTCGAGCAGGCCCGGGCCAACCGGACGCCGATCGACTGGGAGGGCTACCTCCCCCCGGTGCCGGCGCGGCCCGGCGTGCACGTGCTGCCCGACCAGGACCTGGGCGAGCTGCGGGACTACATCGACTGGCAGCCCTTCTTCAACGCCTGGGAGATGAAGGGGCGGTTCCCCGACATCCTCAACAACCCGACGACCGGCGAGGCCGCGCGCAAGCTCTACGCCGACGCGCAGGCGATGCTGGACCGGATCGTGGCGGAGAAGTGGCTGACCGCGAACGCGGTGGTCGGGTTCTTCCCCGCCAACGCGGTGGGGGACGACGTCGAGGTGTACGCCGACGAGTCGCGCACCACCGTGCTGACCCGGCTGCACCACCTGCGTCAGCAGGGCGAGCACCGGGCCGGGATCCCCAACCGGGCCCTGTCGGACTTCGTGGCGCCGGTCGAGACCGGGCTGGCCGACCACGTGGGCGCCTTCGCGGTGACCGCCGGGGTGGGCGCCCAGGAGCGGGTGGCGGAGTTCCGGCGCGAGCTGGACGACTACTCCGCGATCCTGCTGGAGTCGCTGGCCGACCGGCTGGCCGAGGCGTTCGCCGAGCAGCTGCACCAGCGGGTGCGGACCGACCTGTGGGGCTACCAGACCGACGAGCAGCTCTCGAACGAGGACCTGATCGCCGAGCGGTACACCGGCATCCGGCCGGCGCCGGGCTACCCGGCCTGCCCGGACCACACCGAGAAGAGCACCCTGTGGGAGCTTCTCGACGTGGAGGCGAGCACCGGCATCCGGCTGACCGAGAGCATGGCGATGTGGCCGGGCGCGGCGGTCTCCGGCTGGTACTTCTCCCATCCGCAGTCGCAGTACTTCGTGGTCGGCCGGCTGGGCCGCGACCAGGTCGCCGACTACGCCGAGCGCAAGGGCTGGACCCTGGCCGAGGCCGAGCGGTGGCTCTCGCCGAACCTGGGGTACGACCCGGAGGACTGAACGGCGTCCGAACCCTTCGGCGCGCTGCGGGCTGGCTCTCCGACCGCGGCCTCGGGGGTCCTAGGGTGGGTCCGACGAACCTCGTACAGAGCTGTTGCGGAGGACACCCTGAGTACCGAGCTTTCTGCTGATCCTGGTCCCCGGACGGTCGGGGAGGAGCACCGGGTGGAGGCCGTCCTGTGGGACATGGACGGCACGCTGGTCGACACCGAGCCGTACTGGATCGAGACCGAGTTCGAGCTCGCCGACCGGTACGGCGGCACGTGGTCGCGCGAGCACGCGCTCAACCTGGTCGGCAACGACCTGATGGAGTCCGGGCGCTACATCCGCACCCACATGGGCATCGACCTCGAGCCCGCCCAGATCGTCGAGGAGCTGCTCGACGGGGTGGTGGCCCGGGTCGAGCAGTCCGTGCCCTGGCGGCCCGGAGCCCGCGAGCTGCTCGGCGAGCTGGTCGCGGCCGGGATCCCGTGCGCGCTGGTCACCATGTCGTACCGGCGGTTCGTCGACCCGGTGCTGGCGCAGCTGCCGGCGGGGACCTTCAGCGCCCTGGTGACCGGTGACGTGGTCACGCACGGCAAGCCGCACCCGGAGCCCTACCTGGCGGCTGCGGCCGCCCTCGGGGCGGCGCCGGAGCGGTCCGTGGCGATCGAGGACTCCGACACCGGGGCCCGGTCCGCGGTGGCCGCCGGGTGCCACGTGCTGTGCGTGCCGAACCACGTCCCGATCGCGCCGGGGCCCGGACGGATCTTCGCAGATTCGCTGGCTGATATCAGTTTGGACACGTTGCGGCACCTCGGTGTTTCACGGCGTGACCCAGACCACCGACGCTGAGTAATGTCACGCGCACCTGCCCGGCCGTTCGGCCGGGCGCGACTTTGTGCGAAGGGTGATGAGGTGCAGAAGACATCGATGCGACGGGTGCGTTTCGCCACCGTCGGACTCGCGGCGGCATCGCTGATGCTGACCGCCTGTGCGGAGAGTGAGCGGTCCGACGAGGGCGGCAACGAGAGCGGCGGGACGTTCGTCTTCGCCGGTGCGGCCGAGCCCAAGCTGCTCGACCCGTTCTTCGCCTCCGACGGCGAGACCTTCCGGGTCGCGCGACAGATGTTCGAGGGCCTGGTCGGGACCGAGCCGGGCACGCCCGACCCGGCGCCGCTGCTGGCCGAGAGCTGGGACAACAGCGAGGACGGGCTGGAGTACACCTTCAAGCTGCGCGACGGCGTGAAGTTCCACGACGGCACCGAGTTCGACGCCGAGGCGGTCTGCGCCAACTTCGACCGCTGGTACAACTTCCCCGCGGCCGTCCAGACCGACGACTTCACCTACTACTACGCCAAGCTCTTCCGCGGCTTCGCCACCGGTGAGAAGAAGGGCGAGGCGATCTACGACTCCTGCGAGGCGACGGACGACCTCGAGGCCACGATCAACCTCAAGGAGCCCGTTCGCCGGCTTCGTCGCGGCGCTCTCGCTGCCGGCGTTCTCGATGCAGAGCCCGACCGCCCTGGAGAAGTACCAGGACGACGCGGCGGCGAACGTCAACGACCACCGAGTACTCGACCGCGCACCCGACGGGCACCGGCCCGTTCGTCTTCGACTCCTGGGACCGCGGCAACCGGGTCACCCTGAAGGCGCAACGACGACTACTGGGGCGAGAAGGCCCATGGTCGACACCGTGCAGATCGTCGCGATCGACGACCCGGCCGCGCGTGCCACCGCGCGTGCAGAACGGTGACGTCGACGGCTCCGACCTGGTCGGCCCGGCCGACATCGAGCCGCTGGAGGAGGCGGGCATGCAGGTCATGCCCCGCGACCCCTTCACGATCCTCTACCTCGGCATCAACCAGAAGCAGAAGCCGTTCGACGACCTGCGGGTCCGCCAGGCGATCGCGCACGCGATCGACAAGGAGACGGTCGCGGCCGCCTCGCTGCCCCGAGGGCACCAAGATCGCCACCCAGTTCATCCCGCAGAGCGTGAACGGGTGGAACGAGGACGTCACCGAGTACGACTACGACCCGACCAAGGCCGAGCAGCTGCTCAAGGAGGCCGGTGCCACCGGCGCCACGCTGGAGTTCAACTACCCGACCAGCGTCTCGCCGTCCCTACATGCCGGCGCCCGAGGACACGTTCAACGTGATCCGCTCGCAGCTCGAGGCCGTCGGCCTGAAGGTCAAGCCGGTCGCGGACAGCTGGACCCCGGACTACCTGGACAAGATCCAGGGCAGCGCCGAACCACGGCCTGCACCTGCTCGGCTGGACCGGCGACTACAACGACACCGACAACTTCGTCGGCGTCTTCTTCGGTGCCGAGAGCGACGAGTCGGGTTCAAGGACCCGAGCTGTTCGACAAGCTGGCCGAGGCGCGCGGGATCCCGACCGTCGAGGAGCAGACCCCGCTCTACGAGGAGATCAACGCCGACGTGATGGAGCTCCTGCCGGCCATCCCGATCGCGCACCCGGCTGCCGTCGCTGGCCTTCGGCGCCGATGTCGACGGCTACCAGCAGAGCCCCGTCAACGACGAGGTCTGGAACACCGTCACGGTCGGCTGACCGACCCGTACCGGAACGACAACCACTGCCCCCGCTCTGCGGGGCGGAAGGCTGAGTGATGCTGCGCTTTGTCCTCCGGCGGCTGGCCCTGATGGTCCCGGTGCTCGTCGGACTCTCGATCCTGCTCTTCGCGTGGGTCCGGGCCCTGCCCGGTGACCCGGCACGGGCGCTGCTCGGACAACGGGCAACGCCGGAGGGCATCGCGCGGATCAACGACCGGTACGGCTTCGACGAACCACTGCTCGAGCAGTACGTCACCTACGTCCAGGCGCTGCTCAGCGGCGACTTCGGCCGCTCGATCAGGACCGGGCAGCCCGTGGTGGAGCAGCTTCCTGGAGCAGTTCCCCGGGACCCTCGAGCTCGGCCTGGCGGCCCTGCTGCTTCGCGGTGCGTGGTCGGGGTGCCCCTGGGCTACTACGCGGCCAAGCACCAGGGCGCGGTTCCTGGACACCGCCATCGTGTCCGGGTCGCTGCTCGGGGTCGTCACGCCCGTCTTCTTCCTGGCCATCCTGCTCAAGCTGGTCTTCGCGGACTGGCTCGGCCTGCTGCCGACCAGCCTGCGGCAGGACGCGCGGATCGAGGCCACGCACGTCACGAACTTCTACGTCCTGGACGGGATCCTCACCCAGGAGTGGGACGCCGCCTGGGACGCGGCGCTGCACCTGATCCTGCCGGCCATCGCGCTGGGCACGATCCCGCTGGCGATCATCGTCCGGATCACCCGGGCCGCGGTCGCCGAGGTGCTCAGACGAGGACTACGTCCGCACCGCGAACAGCAAGGGCCTGGCCAGCCAGGTCATCTCCCGCCGGCACGTGCTGCGCAACGCGCTGCTGCCGGTGGTCACCACGATCGGCCTCCAGGCCGGCCTGCTGTTCAGCGGGGCGGTGCTCACCGAGACCGTCTTCGCCTGGAACGGCATCGGGAAGTACCTGTTCGAGGCGATCGGGCAACGTGACTATCCCGTGCTCCAGGGCTACATCCTGTTCATCGCGGTGATCTACGCCCTCATCAACCTGGCCGTGGACGTCGCCTACGGCGTGATCGATCCCCGGGTGCGTGTGTCATGACCATTCCCATCCCGCCCGCCCAGCCGACCGCGGTCGACCTGCGTGCCGGTCGACGACGACCCCGCGGCGTCGGCCTGTGGCGCGCCGCCTGGCGCCGCCTGCGCCGCAACCCGACGGCGATCGTCGGGGCCGCTGATCGTGCTCGGCGTTCGTGGTGGTCGCGCTCGCGGCGCCGCTGCTCACCCCCTACCAGCCCGGCACCGCGGAGTGGTCCGGCCAGGTGACGCCGTCCAGCGTCCCGGGACCCAGCGAGGACCACCTGCTCGGCCTGGACCGCTTCGGCTCGCGACCTCTACACGCAGATGCTCTACGGCGCGCGGCAGTCGCTCCTCTACGGGATCGTCGCCACCGCCATCGGGCTGGTGCTCGGCGCCGGTCTCGGCATCCTGGCCGGCGGTGCCGCGAGCGTGGGCGGCCGGTTCGGAGGCTGGATCGACACCGCGGTGATGCGGGTCGTCGACATCATGCTCTCGGTGCCGAGCCTGCTGCTCGCCGTCAGCATCGCCGCCGTCCTGGGCCAGAACCCGTACGCGGTGATGATCGCCATCGGCGTCGCCCAGGTGCCGATCTTCGCCCGGCTGCTGCGCGGGTCGATGCTGGCCCAGGGCCGGTCCGACTACGTGCTGGCCGCCTCGGCGCTCGGGCTCCGCAAGCGCCGGATCGTGATGGGCCACGTGCTGCCCAACTCGCTCGGCCCGACGATCGTCCAGGCCACGCTCAACCTCGCGACGGCCATCATCGAGGTCGCCGCGCTGTCCTTCCTCGGCCTCGGCCAGCCGGACCCGGCCGTCGCCGAGTGGGGCCGCATGCTGGTGGCCGCACAGGACCGGTTCCAGGTGGCGCCGCTGCTCGCCATCCTCCCCGGTGCGGCCATCGCCGTCACGGCCCTGGGCTTCACCCTCTTCGGCGAGGCCCTGCGCGAGGCTCTCGACCCCAGGAGTCGACGATGAACACTGTCTCCAGTCCTCCCAGCTCCGGCGGCCCGGGCACCGGGATGCCCGGCACCACCGTCTCCGCGGTGCCCAGGCCGGCCGGCTCCCGTCGGGCCGGCGGCGAGCAGCCCCTGCTCAAGGTGCGGAACCTGAGCGTGGAGTTCGGGCTGAAGGGCCAGCGCCGGGTGCGCGCGGTCGACGAGGTCTCCTTCGACATCCACGCCGGCGAGCACGTCGGTCTGGTGGGCGAGTCCGGCAGCGGCAAGTCGGTGACGTCGCTGGCGATCATGGGCCTGCTCCCGGACCGCGGGGTGCACGTGCAGCGGCGAGGTTCTCTACGAGGGCGAGAACCTGCTGACCCAGTCGCCGCGGCAGATGAACCGGCTGCGGGGCCGGGAGATCGCGATGGTCTTCCAGGACCCGATGACCTCGCTGAACCCGGTCGTGCCGATCGGGCTGCAGCTCACCGAGGTGATCCGCAGGCACCAGGACCTCAGCCGCAAGGCGCGCCCAGCGCCGCGCGATCGACCTGCTCGAGCAGGTCGGCATCCCGGACCCGGCGCGCCGGGTGGGGGAGTACCCGCACCAGCTCTCCGGCGGGATGCGGCAGCGCGTGCTGATCGCGATCGCGCTCGCCTGCGGCCCCAAGCTGCTGATCGCCGACGAGCCGACCACCGCGCTCGACGTGACCATCCAGGCTCAGGTCCTGGAGGTGCTCAAGGAGCTGGTCGCCGACACCGACGCCGCGCTGCTGATGATCACCCACGACCTGGGCGTCGTCGCGGGTCTCTGCGACCAGGTCAACGTCATGTACTCCGGCCGGATCGTGGAGTCGACCGGTCGCGAGCCGCTCTTCGTGCGGCCCGCGGCACCCCTACACCGGCGGACTGCTGGCCAGCATCCCGCGGCTCGACTCCCCGCGCGGGCGTCGCCGCTGACGCCGATCCCCGGCTCACCCACGCAGACGATCCCGTGGACACAGGGGTGCGCGTTCGCGCCCCGGTGCCAGCAACCGGATCGACGCGCTGCACCACCGAGCCGCCGGCGCTGGAGCCGGACTCCGACCGGCTGCTGCGCTGCTTCAACCCGTTGGCCGGCAACCGAGACGGAGGAGGTCCGATGAGCGAGCCGCTGCTCAAGGTCGAAGGGCTCAAGGTCCACTTCCCGATCCGCGACGGGCTGCTGCTCAACCGGCAGGTCGGCGCGGTCAAGGCGGTCGACGGGGTCGACCTGGAGATCGCCGCCGGGCGGACGCTGGGCCTGGTGGGGGAGTCGGGCTGCGGCAAGTCGACCCTGGGCGCGCGCCGTCCTGCGCCTGGCGCCGGTCACCGAGGGTCGCGTGCGTCTTCGACGGCACCGACGTGGCGACGCTCAAGGGTGAGCGGCTGCGCGCCATCCGGCAGGACATGCAGATGGTCTTCCAGGACCCGCTGGCCAGCCTCAACCCGCGGCAGTCGCGTCGAGACGATCCTCACCGAGCCGCTGAAGGCGCACGGGGTGAAGTACGACCGCCGCACCGCGGGTCCGGGAGCTGCTGGAGCAGGTCGGCCTGCCCGCCAGCGCGGCGCAGAAGTACCCGCACGAGTTCTCCGGCGGCCAGCGCCAGCGGATCGGGATCGCCCGCGCGGTGGCGCTGGAGCCGCGGCTGGTGATCGCCGACGAGCCCGTCTCCGCGCTCGACGTCTCCATCCAGGCCCAGGTGCTCAACCTGCTGGAGGACCTGCAGCAGCAGCTGGGGCTGACCTACCTGGTGATCGCGCACGACCTGGCCGTCGTGCGACACGTCTCGGACGACGTCGCGGTGATGTACCTCGGCGGCATCGTCGAGCAGGCTCCCTCGGACCAGCTCTACGACGACGCCGCTGCACCCGTACACGCAAGGCGCTGATGTCGGCCGTGCCCGGTGCCCGACCCGTACGTCGAGGCGTCGCGGGAGCGGATCCTGCTGCGCGGGGACCTGCCGTCGCCGGCCGCACCCGCCGTCCGGCTGCCGCTTCCACACCCGGTGCCCGTTCCGCCAGGCCGAGCGGTGCGACACCGAGCGCCCGCTGCTGCGGGTCGTCGGCCACGGGCGACTCGGGCCACCGGGTGGCCTGCCACTACGCCGAGGAGATCGCCTCGGGAGTGATCAGGCCGCGCGAGGTGGCCGTCGCGGAGCCCACTCCGCGTCCTGATCCGCCGCGTCCGTCGGACCCTCGGGCAGCACGCTCGCCCGAGGGCACCGGCGGCGGGGTGCCGCCGTACGCCGGGCAGAGCTCCTGGAAGCTGCACCACGCGCAGAGCGGACCGGGGCGGGGACGCCAGTCCTCGTGCTCGGCGGCGTTGCGGATCGCCTGCCAGACGGCCTCGATCTTGCGCTCGGTGGCGCGCAGGTCGTCCTCGTCGGGCTGGTAGCGGAGGATCTCGCCGTTGCCCAGGTAGACCAGCTGGAGCATCGACGGCACCACCCCGCGGGAGCGCCACAGCACCAGGGCGTAGAAGCGCAGCTGGAACAGCGCGGCGGCCTCGAAGCGCTCGTCGGGAGCGCGGCCGGTCTTGTAGTCGACGATCCGCATCCGCCCGTCGGGAGCGACGTCGAGCCGGTCGACGATACCCGCGGAGCAGCAGGCCGGAGTCCAGCACGGTCTCCACGTACGTCTCGCGCTCGGCCGGCTCCAGGCGCCGCGGGTCCTCCAGGCCGAACCACCGTTCGAGCACGGTCGCGCAGCCGGCCAGCCAGGAGTCCAGCTCGGGCGCCTCGTCCGGGCCGCGATCCGCCTGACTCGGTCGGATCCGTCCGCCGGGGCAGGCGCGTCCGCGAACAGCTCGGCCAGCACCGGCTCGGCCTCGAGCAGCTCCTCCCAGGCCGGCCGCAGCATCGTCGGCGGCCCGCGCAGGCGTGCGCTCCTCCGGCCGGAAGGTCGAAGAGCAGCTCGAGCACGCGGTGGACCACCGAGCCCCGAGCCGCGGCCGGAGAGGGCCGCTCGGGCAGCCGGTCGATGGTGCGGAACCGGTAGCGCAGCGGGCAGGCCAGGAAGTCGCCCGCCCGGCTGGGGGACAGGGAGTCCAGGACCCGGATGCCGTCCACCGGGGTCGCCTCGCTGCTCATGTCCTCGACCCTAGGCCAGCACGCCGACAGCGGCTCCGCATCCCTGGGCTAGGCTCGGGAACGTGTCCGAGCCGTCGCCCGGCCCGCGCGAGACCAGCCGGCCCTCCGCGCCACGGCCGCCCGGGACCCTCCGGATCGGCGCCATCGCCGGGGCCGACGTGCTGGTGAGCCGTGCCTGGTTCGTGGTCGCCGCGCTGCTCGCGGTCGTCGCCGCACCGCGGATCGAGCAGGTCGAGCCGGGGCTCGGCGGGCTGGAAGTACGTCGCCGGGGCGGCCTTCGCCCTCGTCCTCTGCCTCTCGGTGCTGCTGCACGAGGCCTCGCACGCCCTGGTCGCCCGACGGCTGGGCCATCGGGTCAGCTCCATCACCCTGCACGCGCTGAGCGGGCGCACCGCAGATCGAGGGCGAGACCGCGGACCGCCCGCGAGGAGTTCTGGATCGCCGTGGTCGGGCCGCTGGTCTCCCTCGCTGGCGGGCGCGCTGCGCGCTGCTGCTGGCCGCGATGGTCCCCGACGGCCTGCTCCGGGTGGCGCTGGTCGGACTCGCGGTGGTGAACCTGATCGTGGGCGTCCTCGACCTGGTGCCCGGGTCTCCCGCTCGACGGCGGCCGGGTGCTCAAGGCCGCGGTCTGGCAGATCACCGGCAGCCCCTACCGCGGCTCCGTGGTGGCGGGCTGGGGCGGTCGGGTGGTGGCGCTCCTGGTGCTGTGCTGGCCGCTGGTCCAGGAGCAGGTGCTGGGCGTCCGGCCGGTCCTGGTGGACTACCTGCTCGTCCTGGTGCTGGCGGCCTTCCTCTGGGCGGGTGCGAGCGCCTCGCTGGCCTACACCCGGCTCCAGCACGTGCTGCCGGCGCTCCGGGCCCGCGCCCTGGCCCGCCGCGCGCTCCAGGTGCCGGCCGACCTCCCGCTCTCCGAGGCGGTCCGGCGCGCGCAGGAGGCCGAGGCCGGCAGCATCGTGACCGTCGGGCCGGCGGGTGACCCGGTGGGCATCGTCGACGAGGCCGCGGTGCTGGCCACCCCGGTCGAGCGTCGACCCTGGGTGCCGGTCTCGGCGATGAGCCGGCGCGCTGCGCCGGGGCATGTCGCTGCCCGCCGACCTGGCGGGGGAGCAGCTGCTCGGAGCCCTCAACCGGTGCCCGGTCCCGGAGTACCTGCTGCTCGAGCCCACCGGTCGGCTCTACGGCGTGCTGTCGGCGACCGACGTCGATCGCGCGCTGCGGGAGGCCGCCGACTAGGGTTCCGGCCCATGTCCCACGAGCTCCGCCCGTCCACTCCCGACGTCCCGCACGACTCCTGGTCGGGGGTGCACCGCGGACCGCTCCGGGCCGGCGAGTGGGTCCGGCTGCTGGACCAGAAGGGTCGGCGCCACAACTTCGAGCTGGTGCCCGGCAAGCGGTTCTTCTCCAACCGCGGCCACCTCGAGCACGACGACCTGATCGGGCGCGAGGAGGGCTTCACCATCGCCTCCTCGGCGGGCGGGGAGTACCTGGTCTTCCGGCCCCTGCTCTCGGAGTTCGTGGTCTCCATGCCGCGCGGCGCGGCCGTGGTCTACCCCAAGGACGCCGCCCAGATCGTCTCCTCCGCCGACATCTTCCCCGGCGCCCGGGTGGTCGAGGCCGGCGCCGGGTCCGGTGCCCTGACCTGCTCGCTGCTGCGTGCGGTCGGCCCGCACGGCCAGGTGATCAGCTGGGAGCGGCGCGAGGAGTTCGCCGACGTGGCGCGGCGCAACGTCGAGCAGTTCTTCGGCGGCGCCCACCCCGCCTGGGACCTGCGGCTCGGCGACCTGGCGGAGGAGCTGCCCGGTGCGACCGCGGAGCCCGCCGACAAGGTGGACCGGGTCATCCTCGACATGCTGGCCCCGTGGGAGTGCGTGGACGCGGTGGCCGGCGCGCTGGTCCCCGGCGGGATCGTGTGCGCCTACGTGGCCACCACGACCCAGCTCTCCCGCGTGGTGGAGACGCTGCGCGCGCACGGGGGCTTCACCGAGCCGCAGGCCTGGGAGTCCCTGGTCCGCGACTGGCACGTGGAGGGCCTAGCGGTCCGGCCCGGTCACAAGATGATCGGCCACACGGCGTTCCTCGTCACCGCCCGGCGGATGGCGCCCGGCCAGCGCCCGCCGCAGAAGAAGCGCCGCCCCGCCCCCGGGGCGTACGGCAGCGACTACTCCGGCCCGCGCCCCGCCGACCTGCCCCCGCAGGCGGCGGAGGAGCCGCTCCAGGGCTGAGTGGCCCGGGCGGTCCGGCCCAACACCCGGGCACAAAGCCCTTCCGATCTGTGACGGCATGAGTAGTGTCACAGAGCAGGAGGTGAGGCAGATGTCTTTTGCCGACGGTGCACGGGGGCGCAGCCCCGAGGAGCTCATGAGCCAGGTGGGCGCGCTGGAGGACGAGGTCGTCGCCCTGAGGCGACGGTTGGCCGAGTCGCCGGGCCACTCGCACGGCCTCGAGCTCAGGCTCGCCGACACCCAGCGGTCGCTGGCCGCGGTGACCAGCCAGAACGAGCGGCTGGCCCAGACGCTTCGCGAGGCTCGTGACCAGATCATGAAGCTCAAGGAGGAGGTCGACCGGCTGGCCCAGCCGCCGTCCGGGTTCGGCACGTTCCTGGCGCGCAACGACGACGAGTCCGCTCGACGTCTTCACCGGCGGTCGCAAGCTGCGCGTCAACGCCAGCCCGGCCGTCGACGTCGACCATCTGCGTGCGGGGCCAGGAGGTCATGCTCAACGAGGCGCTCAACGTCGTCGCGGCGTTCGACTTCGAGCAGGTCGGCGACGTGGTGATGCTCAAGGAGCTGCTCGCGGACCGCGAGCGGGCCCTGGTCATCGGCAACGCCGACGAGGAGCGCGTCGTCCGGCTCGCCCAGCCGCTGCTGGACGACGCACCTGCGCGCCGGTGACTCGCTGCTGGTCGACGGCCGCTCGGGCTACGCCTACGAGAAGGTGCCCGAAGTCCGAGGTCGAGGAGCTGGTGCTCGAGGAGGTCCCGGACATCGACTACGAGTCGATCGGCGGCCTGGTCGCCCAGATCGACGCCATCCGGGACGCGGTCGAGCTGCCCTACCTGCACCCCGACCTGTTCCGCGACCACCAGCTCAAGCCGCCGAAGGGGGTCCTGCTCTACGGCCCGCCCGGCTGCGGCAAGACGCTGATCGCCAAGGCGGTGGCCAACTCGCTGGCCAAGAAGGTGGCCGCGCGCACCGGCGCGGAGGGGAAGTCGTACTTCCTCAACATCAAGGGCCCCGAGCTGCTCAACAAGTACGTCGGGGAGACCGAGCGGCACATCCGGCTGGTCTTCCAGCGTGCCCGGGAGAAGGCCAGCCACGGGCACGCCGGTGATCGTCTTCTTCGACGAGATGGACTCGCTGTTCCGCACCCGCGGCTCCGGGGTCTCCTCGGACGTGGAGAACACGATCGTGCCCCAGCTGCTGAGCGAGATCGACGGCGTCGAGACCCTGGAGAACGTGCTGGTGATCGGCGCCTCGAACCGCGAGGACATGATCGACCCGGCGATCCTGCGGCCCGGGTCGGCTGGACGTGAAGATCAAGATCGAGCGCCCCGACGCCGAGTCCGCGCGCGACATCTTCTCCAAGTACCTGACGCCCGACCTGCCGCTGCACGCCGACGACCTGGCCGAGTTCGGCGGCGACCGGGAGGCCTGCGTGGGCGCGATGATCCGGGCCACGGTGGAGCGGATGTACACCGAGTCCGAGGAGAACCGGTTCCTCGAGGTGACCTACGCCAACGGCGACAAGGAGGTCCTGTACTTCAAGGACTTCAACTCCGGGGCGATGATCCAGAACATCGTGGACCGGGCCAAGAAGATGGCGATCAAGGACCTGCTCGACCACGGTCAGCGGGGCCTGCGGGTCCAGCACATGCTCCAGGCGTGCGTCGACGAGTTCAAGGAGAACGAGGACCTGCCCAACACCACGAACCCGGACGACTGGGCCCGGATCTCGGGCAAGAAGGGGGAGCGGATCGTCTTCATCCGCACGCTGATCACCGGCAAGCAGGGCACCGAGCCGGGCCGCTCCATCGACACCGTGTCCAACACCGGTCAGTACCTCTGACGCGGGCGCCTGAGCGGGGTACGTTGTCGCCCATGGAGGGCGACGAGGTCGAACGCGCTGACGTCGAGGCGCTGCTGGAGACCCGGCGCGAGCTCGGGCCCGCCCTCGAGCGCGAGCTCGTCGACGGGTTCGCCGAGCGCATCGAGCGCGTCGTGGAGCAGCGGGTGGCGGCAGAGACCGAGCGTCGACGCAGCGCCGACCGGAGCGTGGCTGCCGCGGGCCCGCGCCAGCTGGCGCTGGGCATCGTCTCGCTGGTCGCGTTCATCCCGCTGGGCATCACCCTGGGGGTCACCGGGAACCTGGGGCCGCTGCTGCTCGTGCTCGCCGCGATCGTCGCGATCAACGTCGCGCACGCGCTCCAGGCCCGTCGTCCCTGAGACGCGAGCGCCGACCGCCGTACGCTGGGTCACATGAGCGTACGACGGGTCATGGGCACCGAGATCGAGTACGGCATCTCCGTGGCCGGGCAGCCCCACGCGAACCCCATGGTCGCCTCCTCGCAGGTGGTCAACGCCTACGCGAGCGCCACCCTGCGGGCCCGTCGCGCGCGCTGGGACTTCGAGGAGGAGTCGCCGCTGCGTGACGCCCGCGGCTACGACCTCTCCCGGCAGGTGGCCGACCCGAGCCAGCTCACCGACGAGGACATGGGGCTGGCGAACGTCATCCTGACCAACGGCGCCCGGCTCTACGTCGACCACGCGCACCCGGAGTTCGCCACCCCGGAGGTCACCAACCCGCTGGACGCGGTGCGCTGGGAGAAGGCCGGGGAGCAGATCATGCTCGACGCCACGCTCCGGGCCGGCGCAGCTGCCGGGGTCGCCGCAGATCGTGCTCTACAAGAACAACACGGACAACAAGGGCGCCTCCTACGGCGCGCACGAGAACTACCTGATGCGCCGGTCGACGCCGTTCAACGAGATCGTGCGGCACCTGACCCCGTTCTTCGTCAGCCGCCAGGTCGTCTGCGGCGCCGGCCGGGTCGGCCTGGGCCAGGACGGGCGTCAGCACGGCTTCCAGGTGAGCCAGCGCGCCGACTTCTTCGAGGTCGAGGTCGGCCTCGAGACCACGTTGAAGCGGCCCGATCATCAACACCCGCGACGAGCCGCACGCGGACCCGGAGAAGTACCGGCGGCTGCACGTGATCATCGGCGACGCGAACATGGCCGAGATCTCGACGTACCTCAAGATCGGCACCACCTCCCTGGTCCTGGCGATGATCGAGGACCGGTTCGTCAGCGGGGACCTGGCCGTGGCCAACCCGGTGGCCTCGCTGCGAGCGGTCTCCCACGACCCGACCCTGTCGCCACCTGCTGACCCTGGACGACGGCCGCCGGATGCCGCGGTCCAGCTCCAGTGGGAGTACCTCGACCTGGCCCGCAAGTACGTCGACCAGACCCTCGGCAGCGACGCCGACGCCCAGACCGTGGACGTGCTGGCCCGGTGGGAGTCGGTGCTGGACCGGCTGGAGCGTGACCCGCTGCTGTGCGCCGCTGAGCTCGACTGGGTGGCCAAGCTCAAGCTGCTCACCCAGTACCGCGACCGGGACGGCCTCGACTGGGACGACCCCAAGCTCCACCTGATCGACCTGCAGTACTCGGACCTGCGGCCGGAGAAGGGGCTCTACCACCGGCTGGCGAAGGCCGGCCGGATCGAGCGGCTGCTGGACGACGCGGAGGTCGAGGAGGCGATGCACGAGCCGCCCCTGGACACCCGTGCCTACTTCCGCGGCCGGTGCCTGGAGAAGTACGCCCCGGACGTCGCGGCGGCCTCGTGGGACTCGGTGATCCTCGACCTGGCCGGCCACGAGTCCCTGCAGCGGATCCCGACGATGGATCCGCTGCGCGGCACCCAGGCGCACGTCGGCGGCCTGATCGACGCGTGCGACACCGCCGAGGAGCTGTTCGCGGCCCTCACCCGGCGCGGCTGAGCAGGCGGGACCCGGTCACCGTTTCTCCAGCTGCTCCTGGACCTTGTCCAGCTTGTCGAGCGCCTCGTCGAGATTGCCCAGCTGGCGGTTCATCTGGTCGAGCTGCGTCTGGGCGTCGATGAAGTCAGCCGGAGGCTCGACCCCCAGCTCCTGGTCGAACCGGCTGAAGGTGATGGTGCCCGCCG
>CAVPUI010000008.1:0-26746 GCA_963708945.1 uncultured Actinomycetota bacterium
CCAGCTGGGACCAGGCGCTGGAGGCCTGGGGCGTGCCGCCCGCCGCGCGGAACGCCAAGTCGGCGATCGTCCCGCCGGAAGGGGGCGCCGGTCCCCGGGTCTTCTTCCAGCAGGTCCCCGAGGCGAAGACGGCCAAGAACCGGGTCCACCTCGACCTGCGCGCAGCCCAGGGGCTGGAGGGCGAGGCCGCGCTCGAGGCGCTGGAGACCGAGTGCACCCGACTGGTGGGTCTCGGGGCGGTCCGCGTCCGGCGCTCCGAGCCCGGGGCGGAGCCGGGCAGCGACGGCTACCTGGTGATGACCGACCCGGAGGGCAACGAGTTCTGCCTGGACTGACGCCGCTCTCCCGGCGGGAGGCGGATCAGCGCGCCGGCTCGGCCGCGGGCGCCTGGTCGCGGCCGGCGATCACCCGGTATCCCTCGGTCTCGGGGTCGAAGGTGGTGGACTGCACCGTGAGTCCGACGCTCCGCAGCTGCGCCACGAGGTCCTCGTACCGGTAGGGCCAGATGGACAACCGTTCCGAGCAGGCCCGCACCGCCCCCTCCGGCTCGATCCGGGCGACCACGATCTCGAGGACGTGCTCCTGCTCCCAGCGCTGCTCGATCTGCCAGTAGTAGCTGACGACCGCATCGCGGTCGTGGCGGCGGACGAGTCGATCGCGGACCTCTACCCGCGAACCGGCGGAGCGCACGAGCGCCCAGTTGCGCGAGGTGAGCACGAGGCGTCCGCCCGGACCCAGCAGCCGCGACATCGCTTCGAGTGCGGTCAGGCGTCCGGCTGCGCCCTTGGCGTGCCCGAGCGAGTTGCCGACGCAGAAGACCACGTGGAACGCGGCGTCCTCCAGGTCGTCGGGCAGCTCGCCCCAGCTCGCGCGGAGGGCTCGAAGCGACACGCCGTGCTCGCCGGCCAGGTTCTCGGTCCGGCGGACCATGCGATCGCTGGCGTCGGTCGCGACCACGTCCAGGTCGAGACCCGCGAGGCCGACGGCGAGCTGGCCGGTCCCGCACGCGCAGTCGAGGACGCGGGCACGCGGCGGCAGAGAGCCCACCACGTCGCTGCCGTAGACCGCGGCTGCCTGGGCGGGGATCAGCTTGTCGTCCCCGATCAGCCACTCGTACACGTCGGACAACGCCCCGTAACCAGCCACCCTGATCGCCTCCGTCACTCGACGGCACCCGGCTCGCAACGCCGCCCCCGGTCGTCACGTGCGCCTCGCCGTGCGCGAGGCGGTCAAGCAGACCGTTCCGTCCCTCTGTCGTTCCCGCCAGAGGTTTTGCGCTCTCTGCCCGCACCCACGCACAGCCGGCCAGGCACGCTGCGGGCCCGGGCGACCGTCAGGCCGACCAGCCGGGAGACCACCAAAGCGATGTAGAGCACGCCGACCACCGGCTGCACCATCACCACCGAGCGGGCGTGGTCGAGCACGGGCAGCACGTCCGAGAGCCCGACGCTGGTCAGGTTGGTGAAGGAGAGGAAGAGCAGGTCGAACCACGGCAGGTCGTTCCCGCTCGCCCCGGCGAACGAGCCGGGCCACACCACCTGCACGCAGCGTACATGAACGTGAACGCCCAGGGCGACAGCGCCGCGAACGCCGCTGCCGGCGGCGAACAGCTCGTCACGGGTCACCGGCTGCCTCGACAGGTAGCGGACCATCGCGTAGGAGACGTAGAGGTAGAACGGCGCGTGCAGCACGGCCAGATCAGCAGGACCGCGTCGTAGTCGGCAAGGTCGCCTCCAGCACGGTGAGCACCAGGGCGGGCAGCGCAAGCACCAGGATCACCGACTCGTATACCGGGTGCGGTTGGACAGCCAGCACGCGCGCAGCACGACGACCATGTTGACCACCCCGAGCACCGCCCCGGCCAATGACCGTGTCCAGGACGTAGTAGTGCAGCACCACCAGCCGCGAGGCGGACAGGTCGCGGACGGGTGGGTGCGGACCACGCGGAGCAGGCGCGGGCTGCTCACCGCCCGTCCTCCCGCACCTGACAGGGGCGAGGTCGGGTCGCAGCGGACTGGGCGATCATCCGGCGAGGCTACTGCGATCGGCGCCAGGAGGGGGCAGACGGTGCTATACCTGGCAGTCTGGGCACCCTGAGCGCTCGCCCCGCCACCGGCCGAAGGGATCCCCGTGAGCGTCGTCGAGACCGATCTGCTGGTGATGGGCGCTGGGCCCACCGGGCTCTTCGCCACCTACTACGCGGGCTTCCGCGGTCTTCGCGTGGCCGTCGTGGACTCGCTGCCCGAGCTCGGCGGCCAGATCACCGCGATGTACCCCGAGAAGCAGATCCTCGACGTCGCGGGCTTCCCCGGCGTGAAGGGCCGCGACCTCGTCGCAGGCCTGGTGGCGCAGGCGGCCACGGCCTCGCCGACGTACCTTCCTGGACCGCACCGCGCTGACCCTGGAGCACGGCGACGACGGGGTCCGGTCGGGCTCGACGACGGCAGCGCGTCCGCGCGGGTGCCGTGCTGGTCACGGCGGGGATCGGCAAGTTCACTCCGCGGCCGCTGCCCGCCGGCGAGGACTGGCTCGGTCGCGGCCTGGAGTTCTTCGTGCCCTCCTTCGAGCCCTACGCCGACAAGGACGTGGTGATCGTGGGCGGCGGTGACAGTGCCTTCGACTGGGCGCTGCACCTCGAGCCGGTCGCCCGGTCGGTGACTCTGGTGCACCGCCGCGAGGCCTTCCGGGCGCACCAGCGCACCGTGGAGCAGGTGCGGGCCTCCCGCGTCGAGATCATCACCCGGGCCCAGGTCACCGCGCTGCGCGGGGAGTGGGTGGAGCAGGTGGAGGTCACCGTCGACGGGAGGCACCTCGCCGGCTGCCCTGCCAGGCCGTGGTCGCCGCCCTGGGGTTCGTCGCGGACCTCGGACCCCTGCAGCAGTGGGGCCTGGAGGTGTCCAAGCGCCACGTCGTCGTCGACTCCGCCATGCGCACCAACCTCCCGCGGGTCTTCGCCGCGGGCGACGTCACGGAGTACCCGGGCAAGGTCCGGCTGATCGCGGTCGGCTTCGGCGAGGCCGCCACGGCGGTCAACAACGCCGCCGTGGCCATCGACCCGCAGGCGCACGTGTTCCCCGGCCACTCCAGCGAGGCGGGCTGACCTGAGGGCCGCCAGGCGGGACCAGCGGCCCGGATCAGCGACGCAGGATCAGCCTCGCAGGATCAGCCGGACGCCTAGGCCATCCGGGCGTTCGCCTGCTCGGCGGTGCTGCGGCCGGTGACCCAGCCGATCAGCGCGGCCAGCCAGAGGTCCGCGAGCACGCCCGCGACCTCGCGGTCCTGGTCCGTGGGCTCCGGCCGGGGTCGACGCCGGTGGGACCAGCTCGGTGACCAGGTCGAGCACCCGGGCGATCTCCTCGCTGACCGAGGAGTCGGCGAACATGAACGCGCGGGTCACTGCCTCGGTCAGCCGCGGTCGTGGCGCAGGTTCGTGCCGGCGACCCGCAGCACCTCGAGCACCCGGTCGGCCGCGGTGCCTGCCGGGGGCGCGCGGCGTCAAGCTCGGGCCCGGCGCAGCTCGGTCTCCAGGGCGCAGACCAGCAGGTGCACCTTGGAGGGGAAGTAGCGGTACAGCGTGCCGAGCGCCACCCCGGCGCCCTCGGCCACCGCGCGCATCTGCACGGCCTCGTAGCCGCCCCGCGGAGGCCAGGACCCGGGTAGCTGTCCAGGATCCGGTCGCGGCGCTCCAGCTGGGCCGCCGAGGGGCCGGACGGCGTCGAGACGCGCGGGCGCTGAGGCGGGCACTCACGTTATCCTCCGATGGACCCAGGCACGCCGATTCGGGGGATCCGGGATCGGGCTCGTGCGTCGACTGGGTGGCGACGGTACCAACCGGCCCGCGTGATAGAAACACGTTCTACCTGATCGAGGAAGGACCGGGTCGTTGCGCGTTGCACTGCTCTCCTACCGGAGCAAGCCGCACTGCGGAGGGCAGGGGATCTACGTCCGGCACCTCAGTCGCGAGCTGGTCGCCCTCGGCCACGAGGTGGAGGTCTTCTCCGGCCAGCCGTACCCGATCCTCGACGACGGGGTGCGGCTGACCAAGGTCCCCTCGCTCGACCTCTACCGGGAGCCCGACCCGTTCCGCGTCCCGAAGCTGCGCGAGTTCCGCGACCGGGTGGACGTCGAGGAGTTCCTCGACCATGTGCACCGCCGGCTTCCCCGAGCCGAAGACCTTCAGCACCCGGGTCGCCCGGCTGCTGGAGGACCGGGCGCGGCGACTTCGACGTCGTCCACGACAACCAGGTCCTCGGCTACGGCATGCTCGACATCGAGAAGATGGGGCTCCCGCTGCTCACCACGATCCACCACCCGATCACCTTCGACCGCCGCATCGACCTCGGGCGGCGCCGACCGGCGCAAGAAGCTCTCCCTGCGCCGGTGGTACGGCTTCCTGCGGATGCAGGCGAAGGTGGCCCGCCGGCCCGCTAGATCCTGACCCCCTCGGAGTCCTCCAAGCGCGACATCGTCGCCGACTTCGGGGTCGACCCGGCCCGCATCGAGGTGATCCTCCTCGGCGTCGACGACGTGTTCGTGCCACCGACGGAGCCGCGGGTCGCCGGCCGGATCCTGGCGATGGCCAGCGCCGACGCCCCGATGAAGGGCATCGCGACGTTGCTCGAGGCGTTCGCCAAGCTGCGCACCGAGCGCGACGTCGAGCTCCTCCTGGTCACCAGGCCGGTGCCCGGCGGCCGTACCGAGCAGCTGATCGACACTCTGGCGATCAAGGACTCCGTCCGGTTCGTCAGCGGCGTCTCCGACCAGGAGCTGGTCGACATGATGGGCTCGGCCGAGGTGGCGTGCGTGCCCTCGCTCTACGAGGGCTTCTCGCTGCCCACCGCCGAGCTGATGGCGTGCGCGACTCCGCTGGTGGTCTCGCGGGCCGGGGCGATCCCCGAGGTCGTGGGCCCCGACGGGGAGTGTGCCGACCTGGTCACGCCCGGTGACGTCGACGAGCTGGCGGACGCCCTCGGCGCCCTGCTCGACGACCCCGAGCGCCGGGCCCGGATGGGCGCGGCGGGACGCCGTCGGGTGATGGAGAAGTTCAGCTGGCGGGCCGTGGCGGCCGCCACCGCACGCGCGTACGACGAAGTGATCACCGACTACCGGGCCGAGAAGGCCGCAGAGGGGGAGCCCCGTGCTGACCGTTGACTTCGACCGGCTGGGAGTGAAGGCGGGGGACCGGGTCCTCGACATGGGGTGCGGCGCCGGACGGCACGCGTTCGAGATGTACCGCCGGGGCGCCGACGTCATCGCCTTCGACCAGGACGCCGACGAGCTCGCCGGTGTGCGCGAGCTCTTCGTGGCGATGAAGGAGGCCGGGGAGGTGCCCGAGGGCGCCGAGGCCGACGTCAAGGAGGGCGACGCGCTCGCCCTGCCGTTCGCCGACGGCGAGTTCGACCGGATCGTCGCCGCCGAGGTGCTGGAGCACATCCCCGCCGACATCCAGGCGATCGACGAGCTGGTCCGCGTGCTGCGCCCCGGCGGGACGCTGGCCGTCTCGGTGCCGCGGTGGCTGCCCGAGGTGATCAACTGGAAGCTCTCCGAGGACTACCACAACACCCCCGGCGGGCACATCCGGATCTACACCGACAAGGAGCTGATCGACAAGATCAGCAAGGCCGGGATGCGCCACGACGGCGTCGCCTACGCCCACGGCCTGCACTCGCCGTACTGGTGGATCAAGTGCGCGGTCGGCGTCGAGAAGGACGACCACCCGCTGGCCAAGGCGTACCACAAGCTGCTGGTCTGGGAGATCATGAAGCAGCCCAAGGTGCTGCAGGTGGCCGGCAAGGTCCTCGACCCGCTGATCGGCAAGAGCATGGTGCTCTACTTCACCAAGCCCGATGTCGCCTGAGGTTCCTCAGGTCCCCGGTGTCCTGACCTCCCACGAGGTGGCCAGGACCGCTGCGACCATCGCGGCGATGCAGGAGCCCGACGGCGCGATCCCCTGGACGCCCGGCGACAAGACCGACGTGTGGAACCACGTCGAGGCGGCCATGGCGCTGCTGGTGGGCGGCGAGGTCGAGGCCGCGGAGCGCGCCTACGAGTGGACCCTGGGCTGGCAGCGCCCGGACGGCTCCTGGCCGATGAAGATCGTCGAGGGGTCGGTCGCCGACGAGAGCGGCGAGACCAACATGTCCGCCTACCTGGCCGTCGGTGTGTGGCACCACTGGCTGGTGCGTCGCGACGCTGACTTCGTCCGCCGCTACTGGCCCGCGGTCCGCCGCGGCCTGGACTGGGTCGTCTCGCTGCAGCTGCCCTTCGGGGGCATCGCGTGGTCGCAGGCCTGGGAGGACGGGTCCCCGGGACCGGTGAACGCCGACGCCCTGGTCGCAGGTTCCTCCAGCATCCACCACGCCCTGGCCGCCGGCCTGGCCCTGGCCGAGCTGGTGGGGGAGCCCCAGCCCGAGTGGGAGCTGGCCGGCGGGCGGCTGGCGCACGCCCTGCGCGACCACCGCGACCTGTTCCTGGACAAGTCCGAGTTCTCCATGGACTGGTACTACCCGGTCCTCGGCGGCGCGGTGCGCGGCGAGGCCGGGTTCGGTCGGATCGCGGAGAAGTGGGACACCTTCGTGGTCGACGACCTGGGGATCCTCTGCGTCTCGACCAACCCCTGGGTGACCGGCGCCGAGACCTGCGAGCTGGTGATGGCGCTCGAGGCGCTCGGCGACCGGGACCGGGCGCTGCGCCTCTTCGCGGACATGCAGCACCTGCGCGACGACGAGGGTCGGTACTGGACCGGCTACGTCTATCCCGACGAGGTCAACTGGCCGGGCGAGCACACCACGTACACCGCCGCCGCGGTGATCCTGGCCGCCGACCAGCTCTCCGGCACCACGCCGGGCTCCGACATCATGCGCGGGACGACGCTTCCCCGGATGGCGGAGCTGGGGCTCGAGTGCGGGTGCCCGTCAGGCGAGGTCGCCCAGGGCTCCGGTCGTTCCTGAGGTCCGCTCCAGCACGCGCATCGAGCCGAGTGCCTCGACCTCGGTGAACTCAGCCGTGGCGAGCGCGCGCAGGTAGACGTCGTACGGCGGCCGCCCGCCGTCCGCCGGGTCGGGGAAGACGTCGTGGATGACCAGCAGGCCGCCCGGCTGCACCCACGGCGCCCAGCCGGTGAAGTCGTTGTGGGCGTGCTCCTCGGCGTGCCCGCCGTCGATGAAGAGCAGGGCCAGCGGGGTCCGCCAGTGCCGGGAGACGGTCGTGGAGTGGCCCACCACGGCCACCACGTGCTCCTCCAGCCCGGCCCGCTCCAGGGTGCGGCGCAGGAAGGGGAGGGTGTCCATCCGGCCGGTGCGCGGGTCCACGACCTCGGGGTCGTGGTGCTCCCAGCCCGCCTGGTTCTCCTCGCTGCCGTGGTGGTGGTCGACGGTGAAGACCGTGCCGCCCACCTCGAGGGCCGCGGCGCCCAGGTAGACCGCGGACTTGCCGCAGTAGGTGCCGACCTCCAGCGCGGGGCCGGTGGGGAGCTGCCCGGCGGCCCGGCGGAAGAGCAGCAGCCCCTCCTCCTCGGGCATGAACCCCTTCACCTCCCGGGCGAGCGTGCGCAGGTCCTCGGGCATCGGGGAGGTGGTCATGGGCTCATCCTTCCGGACGCCCCGGCCGGCTCGCCGCACCGGTACCGCCTCAGGGCTCGATGAGTCCGGCACGGATCGCGTAGCGGGTCAGCTCGGTGCGGTCCCGCATCCCGAGCTTGCCCAGCACGTTCTCCCGGTGCCGCTCGACGGTCCGCACGCTGATGGTGAGCAGCCGGGCGATCTCGCGCGAGGAGTGGCCCTCGGCGATCAGCTTGACCACCTCGTCCTCCCGGGCCGTCAGCACCGCCCGGGGCAGACGCTCGCCGCGGCGCAGCCGCTCCAGGTAGTCGCGTACCAGCACGCTCTCGGCCTGGGGGTAGAGGAACGACTCCCCGCGCAGCGCCGCGCGGCAGGCCGCGACCAGGTCACGGTCGGCGACCGACTTCAGGACGTAGCCGCAGGCACCGACCCGCAGGGACTCGAAGAAGTACTGCTCGTTGTCGTGCATCGAGAGCATCAGCATCGTCGGCGGGGGAGTACGGCGGGAGAGCTGTCGCGCCGCCTGCAGGCCGGTGAGCCGGGGCATCGCGACGTCGAGGATGGCCAGGTCGATCGGCACCTCCCGGACCGCCTGGACCGCCGCGGCCCCGTCCGCGGCCTCCGCGACGACCTCCAGGTCGGGCTCGGCCTCGAGGATCATCCGCACGCCCCGGCGCACCAGGGCGTGGTCGTCGGCCAGCAGCACCCGGGCCGGGCGGTCGGCGGGGCTCATCCGGCGACCTCGGACGCCGGCGTCGGCTGGCCGGTGGTCAGCGGGATCGTGAGGGTGACCCGGGTGCCGCCCCCGTCCTGGCCGGCGACCTCCAGCCGGCCGCCGACCAGGGCGGCCCGCTCGCGCATGCCCCGGGTGCCGACGCCCTCGCGCCGACCCGCCAGCCCCTTGCCGTCGTCGGCCACGGTCAGCACCAGCTGGTCGCCGCTGACGCCCAGCTGCACGTCCACCGTCCTGGCCCCGGCGTGCCGGGCGACGTTGGTCAACGCCTCCTGGGCCACCCGGAAGACCACCAGCTCCACCTCGTCGCTCAGCGGCGGCAGGCCCGGGAGGACGCCGCGGCGCACCAGGGTGTCGCCCGCTCCGAACAGGTCGTTGGTGAGTGCGGCCAGGGCGCTGCGCAGGCCAAGGTCCTCGAGCACGTGCGGCCTCAGGTGCCGGGCGACCGACCGCACCTCGTCCAGGCTGGCCCGGACGCCCTCGCGCACCCGCTCCAGGGAGTCCCGGGCCTCCGGCGGCGCGGTGGCGGCCAGGGCTGTCAGCTCCAGCAGCACCGCGGTCATGGACTGGCCGACCCCGTCGTGCAGCTCCTGGGCGATCCGGCTCCGCTCCGCCTCCTGGGCGGCGGACGCCGCGGCCGCGTTCTCCCGCCGGCTCGCCTCGATCCGGTCGAGCAGGTCGTCGATGGACCGGGCCAGCCGCCCGGCCGGCCCGCGTTCGGGGCCGGAGAGGCGCACCAGCGGCTCGGTGCTCCGGGCGTGGTCGAGCTGCTCGACCAGGCGGTCCAGCGGGAGCACGGCCCGCCGGACCAGCAGCACGTCGGCGAGCAGCAGCAGCACCAGGCCGCCGAGCAGCACGAGCACCTGGTGGGTGGAGGGCCGGGACGAGACCGAGGCCGGGGAGAGGATCAGCAGCACCGCGCCCACGGCCAGCAGCAGCCCGTTGATCAGGATCACCCGCGTGGCGAGGGAGAGCCGGGGGGCGGAGGCCATGCGCCCACCCTTCCCCACGCTCATCGCCGGTGTCCACGCCAGGGTGGGCGGACGCCGGATGCGGACGCCGGGTGACCAGGTGGAACGCGAAGACCTGGGGACGACTCCCCATGGTTCCGGGCCCGGTGGCGGGAGAGGATCAGCACCAACATGGACCTGAACCTCGTGATCGGCGGCGCTGCCCTCGTCCTGCTGACCGGGGTGGCGGCCGTGCGCGTCTCCGCCCGCGCCGGACTGCCGAGTCTGTTGCTCTACCTGGTCATCGGTCTGGCCATCGGGGAGGCGGGGCTCGGGCTGCAGTTCGAGGACCTCGAGCTCACGATGGTGCTCAGCACGCTGGCGCTGGCGGTGATCCTCGCCGAGGGCGGCTTCAGCACGCGCTGGGACGTGATCCGGCCGGTGGTCGGCCTGGCGGGGATGCTCGCCACGGTCGGGGTGGCCGCCAGCGTGGCGGTCACCGCCCTGATCGCCTACGTCGCCCTGGACGTCGACCCGCGCACCGCCCTGCTGCTCGGAGCGGTGGTGGGCTCGACCGACGCGGCCGCGACGTTCTCCATCATGCGGCGGCTCCCGGTGCGCCCCCGGCTGCGGGCGACGCTGGAGGCCGAGTCGGGCTTCAACGACCCCCCGGTGATCATCCTGGTCACGGTGGTGGCCAGCGACGCCTGGTACGAGGCACAAGGGCTGGAGATCGCCGCCCTGGTGGTCTTCCAGCTGGTCGTGGGCCTGGTCACCGGGCTGGTGGTCGCGATGTGCGGGCAGTGGCTGCTCTCCCGCAGCGCCCTCCCCGCGGCCGGCCTCTACCCGCTGGCCACGTTCGCGATCCTGTTCCTGGCCTTCTCGACCGCCGGCGTGCTGGGCGGCAGCGGCCTGATGGCGATCTACGTGGCCGGCATGTGGCTCGGCAACGCCCGGCTCCCGCACCACCAGGCGACGGCCGGCTTCGCCGACGGGATGGGCTGGCTGGCGCAGATCGGGCTCTTCGTCCTGCTCGGCCTGCTGGCCAGCCCGAACCGGCTCGCCGACGCCGTGCTGCCGGCGCTGATCGTCGGGGTGGGACTGACCTTCGTCGCGCGGCCGCTCTCCGTGGCGCTCTGCTCGGTGTGGTGGCGGGTGCCATGGCGCCACCAGGTCTTCCTCTCCTGGGCGGGCCTGCGGGGCGCGGTCCCGATCGTGCTGGCCACGATCCCGATCACCCAGGGGCTGCCGGAGGCGGAGCAGATCTTCGACGTGGTCTTCCTCCTGGTCACGACCTTCGTGCTGATCCAGGCGCCGTCGTTGCCCTGGCTGGCCCGGCGCACGGGTGTCGTGGTCGAGCGGGCGCACGAGATCGAGGTCGAGTCGGCGCCGCTGGAGTCGATCGACGCCAGCCTGCTCCAGTTCGAGGTGCCCCCCGGGTCCCGGTTGGCCGGGGTCTTCGCCGACGACCTGCGGCTGCCCTCCGGGGCGGTGCTCGCCCTCGTCGGGCGCGAGGGCAAGGTGAGCGTGCCCGACCGGCACACCTCGCTGCGCCCGGGGGACCAGCTCCTCCTGGTGGTCCCCGAGCGCGTGCGCAACCAGACGGAGCGTCGCCTGCAGGCGATCAGCCGCCAGGGCAGGCTCGCGGTCTGGCTGGACGAGGAGCCCGGGGCCGGGCCGCCCCAGGAGCCACCCGAGGGCCGACAACCGGGCAGGCGCAACAATGGTCGCCATGACGACGTACGGGCGGGCCGTGCCCTGGCAACCGGACGACGACCTCTATCCCGAGGCCGACGGCCTCGTCGACCACGCTCGCTTCCGTGACGTCCTGGGGCGGTTCGCCTCCGGGATCACCGTGGTGACCGCGACCCACGACGGTGTGCCGGTCGGGCTCACCTGCCAGAGCTTCACCAGCGTCTCGCTCGACCCGCCGCTGGTGCTGTTCTGCCCCTCCCGGGCCTCACGCGCCTGGCCGCTGATCGAGCGCGCCGGCCGCTTCTGCGTCAACGTCCTGGCAGCCGACCAGGCCGACGTCTCGCACGCGATGGCCAGCCGCGGGATCGACAAGTTCGCCCAGGTCGGGTGGCGGCCCTCCGCGGAGTCGGGCAGCCCGGTGCTGGACGGCGTGCTGGCCCACCTGGAGTGCACGCTGGAGGCCGTGCACGACGGCGGGGACCACCACGTGGTGCTCGGCCGGGTCCAGCACCTGCAGGTCGACCGCGAGGGGGATGCGCTGCTCTACTTCCGGGGCGACTACACCGCCACCGGTCAGTCGAACGTGTAGCCGAACTCCGTCAGGTCGCGGGCGTAGACCTCGGCCACCCGCCGCCGGGTGCGGTCGTCGTAGTAGTCCTGCCACGGCCCGGTGCTCCAGGTGTTGCGCCGGGGCGGGTCCACGACGGGCAGCCCGAGGCGCTTCTGCACCACCGCGAGGTCGGCGGCCAGGCGCTCGGTCCGGCCGATGTGGTCGGCGCGCCGGCGCGGGGTGACCAGGAAGTCCACCTGGGGCGTCGCCAGCCGAGGGTGCTCCTCGGTGCCGCGCAGGACGAACTCCTCGAAGTCGGCGTACTTCGCCACCGCCCGCCACAGCGGGTTGCCGCCCCGTGGGCCGTCCTGCTCCACCTGCGGCTTGCCGGAGGCCGGTCCCAGCCGGTGGTTCCAGCGGTCGATCATCGACCACCACGAGACCATCCGGCTCCACGGGTTCCGGACGAACCCGAAGGTCCAGTAGTCGGCCAGGCCGGGCTCCTGCTGGAGCACCCAGCGCAGCCGCGGGTGCCGTCGCGGACCGAGGTCGCGCAGGTCGTGGGCGCCCTCGCGGACCACCGACTCCACCGTCACCCCGCCGGTCTTCGGCACGTGGATGAAGAGGAGCCGGTGGGCGTCGGAGATCAGCACGGGAGCAGGGTAGCCCCGGGGTCAGGCCTCCAGCGGCCAGCCCCGGCCGGCCCAGCCGCCGGTGCCGCCGGCGACGTTGACCGCGTCGACGCCCTGGGCGCGGAGGAACTCCACGACCTGGCGGCTCCGGTTCCCGCTCTGGCAGATCACCAGGACCCGGCGGTCCCGCGGCAGCTCGTCGAGGTGCTGGGGCACCTGCCCCATCGGGACGTGCTTCGCCCCGGGGACGTGGCCCGCGGCGAACTCGTCGTCCTCGCGGACGTCCAGCACGAAGGCCCCCTCGGAGTGCAGGGCCGCGAACTGCTCGAGGTCGACCTCCGCGGCGGACTCGGCCTCGGCGACCTGGCGCCGTACGTCGTCCATGTCCAGGCCGCGCACGGCGGTGATCAGCTCCTCCAGGGCCGGCGGCGGGAGCGCGCCGGGCTGGGAGAAGACCAGGATCCCGTCGCGGAACGCCATCAGCGTGGGGATCGAGGTGATCTGGGCCATCGCGGCCAGCTCCTGCTCGGCCTCGGTGTCGACCTTGCCGAAGACGATGTCGGAGTGCTTCTCCGACGCCTGCTCGAACACCGGCGCGAACTGCCTGCACGGTCCGCACCAGGCGGCCCAGAAGTCGACCAGCACGATGCCGGGCGCGGTCACGGCGGTCTCGAAGTCCTGTCGGGTCAGCTCACGTGTCGCCATGTCGACGACGTTACCCGCCGGTCCTACCAGCCCCGGGCCCGCCACTCGTCCAGGTGCGGGCGCTCCTCGCCCAGCCTTCCGTCGTCCCCGTGGCCGGGATAGAACCAGGTGGTGTCCGGCATCGCGGCGAAGATCTTCTCCTCCACGTCGCCGATCAGCTGGGCGAACGCGTCGGCGTCGCCGAAGGTGTTGCCGACGCCGCCGGGGAAGAGGCTGTCGCCGGTGAAGAGATGGGAGTGACCGTCGGGGTCGTCGTAGCGCAGGCAGACCGAACCGGGGGTGTGCCCGGCCACCGCGACCACGCGCAGCACGGCCTCGCCCACCCGCACCTCGTCGCCGTCGGCGAGCCGCCGGTCGACGGTGACGCCCGTCTGCTCCGTGACCGCGTCGGCGTCCGGTCCGCCGACCAGGACCTCGGCGCCGGTGGCCTCGACGACCTCGGCGAGGGCGCGGTGGTGGTCCCAGTGCTGGTGGGTGGTGACCACCTTGGCCAGACCGTCGGGCCCGACCAGCTCCAGCAGCCGCTCCGGCTCGGCCGCGGCGTCGACGAGCACCTGCTCGCCGGTCCTCGGGCACCGGAGCAGGTAGCAGTTGTTGCTCATCTTCGGGTCCACCGCCACCTTGGTGATCAGGAGGCCGGGCAGCTCGCGTGTCTGGGCGGGGCCACCCGGGGCGACCTTCCCGTCGTACTCCTGCTCCGCCCGCTCCGTGCCGGTCTTCTCGTCCACCTGGTCATCTCCTCCTCGTCCGAGGGCCGTCTGCCGGCCGTCCGTGCATCACGCTGCAGCTCGCCGGCGCCGAACGTGGCTGGCCGGGTACCCGGTCTACCAGGGCTTCATCGCGGGCACCACGCCCGAGGTCGAGGCCAGCCCCACGACCGGGGTGCGACCGCTCAGCCAGCGGGCGAGCTCGACCGCGGTCCCCGAGACGACAGGTCCCTCGCCCGGCTGCGGCCAGGTCCGGTCGAGGTCGACGGCGTGGGCCTGGACCGGCCCGAGACGGCTGAGCCGCACGGCCAGCGCATCCACCACCGCCGCGGCGGCGACGGGGGAGACGTCGTCCGCGCGGGCGCCGGCGTCGAGGTCGAGGTGGTGCAGCACGACCTCGGCGATCCGCTTGCGCGGGACCTCGGCCACCAGGAACGTCGCTCCGCCCGGGTCCCGCTCCAGACGGGCCTGCCACGCGTCGCCCTGGACGGCGTCGAGCGCCTCCGCGAGCAGCGTGGTGCTGGCCAGGAACCGGGCGCGCAGCTCCTCGGCCGGAGCCGAGGCGAGCTCGTCGATGTCGTCCTCCCGGGCGGTGCCGGTGCGGTACTGCGGACGGTGCTCGCCCCGGCCGGCGGCGTCGATGGACCCCGCCAGCCCCTCCGCGTTCAGGGCGAGGTGGGCGACCACCTGGGCCCGGTCCCACCCCGGCAGCGCCGAGGCAGCACGCAGGCCGGCGTCATCGAGCGTGTCCACCGTGCGCACCAGGGCGGTCGTCGCCTCGCGCAGCAGGTCGCGATCATCCATGCGGGTCATTGAACACCCGCGAGGGGCCGGCGCGCGCCCCCCGACTTGCGCCGAGTTGATAACATGGCGAACACGTGTTCGAACGACGTGTGGGGATCTCTCTGTGACCGACCAGCTGATCATCCGGGGCGCCCGGGAGCACAACCTGAAGGACGTCTCGCTGGACCTTCCGCGCGACTCCCTCATCGTCTTCACCGGCCTCTCCGGCTCGGGCAAGTCCTCGTTGGCGTTCGACACGATCTTCGCCGAGGGGCAGCGGCGCTACGTCGAGTCGCTCTCGGCGTACGCGCGCCAGTTCCTCGGGCAGATGGACAAGCCGGACGTCGACTTCATCGAGGGGCTCTCGCCGGCGGTCTCGATCGACCAGAAGTCGACCTCGAAGAACCCGCGCTCGACCGTCGGCACGATCACCGAGGTCTACGACTACCTGCGCCTGCTCTACGCCCGCGCCGGGCGGCCCCACTGCCCGACCTGCGGTGCCCCGATCGAGCGGCAGACGCCCCAGCAGATCGTCGACCGGGTCCTGGCGATGGAGGAGGGACGCCGGTTCCAGGTCCTGGCCCCGGTGATCCGCGGTCGCAAGGGCGAGTACGTCGAGCTGTTCCGCACCCTTCAGGCCCAGGGCTTCAGCCGGGCCCGGGTCGACGGCGAGACGTACCCGCTGGACGCGCCTCCGACCTTGGACAAGCAGCGCAAGCACAACATCGAGGTCGTGATCGACCGGCTCGCGGTCAAGGAGTCCGCCAAGCGCCGGCTCACCGACTCGGTGGAGACCGCCCTGCAGCTGGCCGACGGCCTGGTCGTCCTCGACTTCGTCGACCTGGAGGCCTCCGACCCCGGGCGCGAGGTGCGGTTCTCCGAGCGGATGGCCTGCCCCAACGACCACCCGATCGACACCGACGACCTGCAGCCCCGGTCGTTCTCGTTCAACTCCCCGTTCGGCGCCTGCCCGGAGTGCCACGGCATCGGCACCCGGATGGAGGTCGACCCCGAGCTGGTGGTGCCGAACCCCCAGGCCTCGCTGGGCGAGGGCGCGATCCAGCCCTGGAGCGGCGCGCACGTCGCCGACTACTTCCTGCGGCTGATGGGCGCGCTGGGCGAGGAGCTCGGCTTCGACCTCAACACCCCGTGGGAGAAGCTGCCCGCGAAGGCCCGCAAGGCGATCCTGCACGGCCACCCCACCAAGGTGCACGTGGTGACCCGCAACCGCTACGGGCGTCAGCGTTCCTACTACGCCGAGTTCGAGGGCGTCGCGCAGTACATCGAGCGCCGCCACCACGACGCGGAGACCGACACGAGCCGTGAGCGGTTCGAGGGCTTCATGCGCGAGGTGCCCTGCCCGGCCTGCCGGGGCAGCCGGCTCAAGCCCGTCTCGATGGCGGTGACGGTCGGTGGCCTCTCGATCGCCGAGGTCTGCGCCCTGCCGATCAACGAGACCGCCGACTTCCTGCGCACCGTCGAGCTCAGCGAGCGCGAGGCGCAGATCGCCGAGCGGGTGCTCAAGGAGATCCAGGAGCGGCTCCAGTTCCTGCTCGACGTCGGTCTCGACTACCTGTCGCTGGACCGGCCCTCGGGCTCGCTCTCGGGCGGTGAGGCGCAGCGGATCCGGCTGGCCACCCAGATCGGCGCGGGCCTGGTCGGCGTCCTCTACGTGCTCGACGAGCCCTCGATCGGCCTGCACCAGCGCGACAACATGCGGCTGATCGACACCCTGGTGCGCCTGCGCGACCTGGGCAACACCCTGATCGTGGTCGAGCACGACGAGGACACCATCCGGCACGCCGACTGGGTCGTCGACATCGGCCCGGGCGCCGGCGAGCACGGGGGACAGGTGGTCCACTCGGGCTCGGTCGCCGACCTGCTCACCCACCCCGACTCCGCCACCGGCCAGTACCTCTCCGGTCGCCGGGAGATCCCGGTGCCGGAGGTGCGGCGTCCGCGGACCAAGGGCCGCGAGCTGGTGGTCAAGGGGGCCAAGGAGCACAACCTGAAGAACGTCGACGTCGCGTTCCCGCTGGGGATGTTCGTCGCGGTCACCGGCGTCTCGGGGTCGGGCAAGTCGACCCTGGTCAACGACATCCTCTACACCTCGCTGGCCAAGCAGATCTACAACGCCCGCACGGTCCCGGGCCGGCACCGGACGATCACCGGCGTCGACCAGGTCGACAAGGTGATCCACGTCGACCAGTCGCCGATCGGGCGGACGCCGCGCAGCAACCCGGCCACGTACACCGGGGTCTTCGACCATGTGCGCAAGCTCTTCGCCCAGACCCCCGAGGCGAAGATGCGCGGCTACCTCCAGGGCCGGTTCTCCTTCAACGTCAAGGGCGGGCGCTGCGAGGCGTGCCAGGGCGACGGCACGATCAAGATCGAGATGAACTTCCTGCCCGACGTCTACGTGCCGTGCGAGGTCTGCCACGGCGCCCGCTACAACCGCGAGACGCTCGAGGTGCACTACAAGGGCAAGACCATCGCGGACGTGCTCGACATGCCGATCGAGGAAGCGGCCGAGTTCTTCGCCGCCGTACCGGCGATCGCCCGGCACATGAAGACCCTGACCGAGGTGGGGCTGGGCTACGTCCGGCTCGGGCAGCCCGCGACCACCCTGTCGGGCGGGGAGGCGCAGCGGGTCAAGCTGGCCAGCGAGCTGCAGAAGCGCTCCACGGGCCGCACGGTCTACGTGCTGGACGAGCCGACCACCGGTCTGCACTTCGAGGACATCCGCAAGCTGCTGCTGGTGCTGGGCCGGCTGGTCGACCAGGGCAACACCGTCCTGGTGATCGAGCACAACCTCGACGTGATCAAGACCGCGGACTGGATCATCGACATGGGGCCCGAGGGCGGGTCCCGCGGCGGCACCGTGGTGGCCGAGGGCACCCCGGAGGAGGTGGCCCGGCACGAGGCGAGCCACACCGGGACGTTCCTCAAGCCCCTGCTGGAGGGCCAGCTGCGCCGCTGACCGAGGCGCGGGCCGGTCCGCCCGGCCCGGCCGGCCGGGCCGGGCGGGCGCACCGTCCGCGCCAGGTCCGGTCCCGGGGGGACTCGCGGCGGTCGAGGCGTCGGTCGAGCATCATCCGCGCCTCGTCGAGCCGGCCGGCGCGGAGCAGGGCCGCGATCCTGATCTCCTCCAGCACCTCGCGCTGGGCGTCCGAGCCGCCGAGCCGCCACGTCCGGTCCGCGACCGCGCCCAGGCAGTCGGCGGCCAGACCTGGCAGCCCCCGGGCGAGCACGATCAGGGCGTGCACGACCGGCGCCACCACCTCGCGGTGCACCGGGTGCACGTGCGACTCGGCATACCTCGCCAGCGTCCGGAGCCCGGGCACGTCGTCGGTGGCCAGCAGCACGACTGCGGCGTGCAGGGCCAGGAACGGCGTCGCCGGCCGGGCCAGCGTCTCGCGGCCCGTCGTCGCCAGCACACCGGCGAGCCCCGGCACGTCCTCGCCCTCGGCGGTCAGCGCCCAGCGGAAGAGCAGCGAACCGGTGTCCACCAGGGCGCGGCAGCCCAGGGCCCGGTCGGTGCCGAGCTGGTCGCGGTGCCGGCGCCGGACCGCGTCGGTGTCGCCCAGGCTCAGCTCGTGCAGGGCGGCGTGCCAGGAGAAGTGGCTCAGGCTCACCGTGCGTGCCCCGTCCCCGGTCACCCAGCCGTCCATCCAGTGCAGCCCCGCGTGGTGGTCGCCGGTCTCGTAGTGGGCGTGGGCCCGGGCGTGGGCCGAGTGCCCGGCCGACGGCTCCGCGGCCAGGGACCGGCAGGAGAGCTCCATCGCCTCGTCGAAGCGCCCCTGCTCCTGCCGCATGAAGGCCAGCAGCCCGTCGCTCCACCAGTGGCCGTCGTACGCCGGGGCGGCCGCCTCGACGATCGCCCAGGCCTGCTCGGGGACCTCGGTGACCCCCGCGAAGGCGATGGTCGGCACGGCGGTGGAGAGGAGCAGCGCGTCCCGGGGGTGCTCGACGAGGTGCGCCACCAGGGGCGCGGGGTCACCGGCGACGTGCCGCACCACGGCGTGCACGTGCGCCCGCTCGCGGTCGGTGGCGCGCCGGGCGTGCAGCTGGGCGTCGCGCAGCCGCGCCGGCAGGTCCACGGGCAGGCACATCTCGTGGCCCAGCAGGGCGAGGGTGGAGTGGGCCAGCGCGAAGGTGGGATCCAGCGCGAGCGCCTGGGAGACCTGCTCGGCGCCGCCCTCCCGGAGTCGCAGCAGGTCGAGGAGTCCCCGAGACCAGACGGCGGCGGCCTCGGGGCTCGTGGTGAGCGGGAGCCCGAACGGGTCGCGACAGGACATGAAAAGCATAGTAAGTCACACGACTTTGATTGGGAACCGTTCCGCGGGGTGTGTCGTGGGGCTCCCGGCGGCGTTCCGGGTCTCCACCCACCCGATATCCTCGGAGCGACTTCGTCGTCCAGACCAGGAGCAGGTGTGAGCAAGCAGGGCCTCAATCGACGTCAGGCACTCAGCGGGGCAGCGGCGGCCGGGATCGGCGTGCCGCTGCTGGCGGCGTGCGGCTCCGACACCGGCGAGGCCGTCGACACGAAGCCCAAGGCCGAGAGCGGCCAGCTCCTGGCCTCGACGGACGACGTCGAGGTCGGCTCGTGCGTGGTGTTCCCGAAGGAGCAGGTGGTCCTGGCGCAGCCCGCCGAGGGGACCTTCACCTGCTTCTCCGCGGTCTGCACGCACCAGGGCTGCCTGGTCTCCACCAGCTCGAGCGGGGAGATCCCGTGCACCTGTCACGGCAGCTACTTCTCGCTCGAGGACGGGTCGGTCCTGAAGGGTCCGGCCACCAAGGCGCTGTCCAAGGTCGAGATCGAGGTCGACGGGGACCGGATCACCGTCGTCTGAGCGTCGGTGCCGGACCGTAGGCTCTGCACATGGCTTCTCCCGCGTCGTACCGTCCCGCTCCCGGGACGATCCCGACGCAGCCGGGGGTGTACCGGTTCCGGGACCGTCGCGGCCGGGTGATCTACGTCGGCAAGGCGAAGAACCTGCGCGCCCGGCTGTCGTCGTACTTCCAGGACATCAGCAACCTGCACCCGCGCACCGCCTCGATGGTGACCACCGGGGCGAGCGTCGAGTGGACCGTGGTCCGCACCGAGGTGGAGGCGCTCCAGCTGGAGTACTCCTGGATCAAGGAGTTCGACCCCCGGTTCAACGTCAAGTACCGCGACGACAAGTCCTACCCCTGGCTGGCGGTCACCGTGGGGGAGGAGTTCCCCCGGGTGATGGTGGGGCGCGGCGCCAAGAAGAAGGGCACGCGCTACTTCGGGCCGTACGGGCACGCCTGGGCGATCCGGGAGACGGTCGACCTGCTGCTGCGCGTCTTCCCGCATGCGCTCGTGCAGCAACGGGGTCTTCAAGCGCTCCGCGCAGATCGGCCGCCCCTGCCTGCTCGGCTACATCGACAAGTGCGCGGCGCCCTGCGTCGGCGCCGTGAGCGCCGAGGAGCACCGACGCATCGTCGACGACTTCTGCGACTTCATGGCCGGCAACACCACGGCCTTCGTGAAGCGGGTCGAGAAGGAGATGTACGCCGCCTCGGAGGCGCTCGACTTCGAGAAGGCGGCTCGGCTGCGCGACGACCTGGGCGCGCTCAACCGGGCGCTGGAGAAGCAGGCGGTGGTGCTGGGCGACGGCACGGACGCCGACGTGATCGCGCTGGCCGAAGACCCGCTCGAGGTGGCCGTGCAGGTCTTCCACGTGCGCGGCGGACGGATCCGCGGCCAGCGGGGCTGGGTCGCGGACCGGATGGCCGAGGGCGGCACCGCGCACCTGGTGGAGGAGTTCCTGCTCCAGCTCTACGGAGGCGAGTCGGAGTCGATCCCGCGCGAGGTGCTGGTGCCCGAGCTGCCCGAGGACGTCGCCACGATGGAGGAGCTGCTCAGCTCGCTGCGCGGCAGCCGGGTCCAGGTGCGGGTGCCGCAGCGCGGCGACAAGGCGACGCTGCTGGAGACCGTGGGGCGCAACGCCGCGCAGTCGCTCGCGCTGCACAAGACCAAGCGGGCCAGCGACCTGACCACCCGCAACAAGGCGCTCGAGGAGATCCAGCAGGCGCTGGAGCTCGAGGAGGCGCCCTTGCGCATCGAGTGCTACGACGTCTCCAACCTCCAGGGGACCGAGGTGGTCGCCTCGATGGTGGTCTTCGAGGACGGGCTCGCCGCGCAAGGGGGAGTACCGCCGGTTCGTCATCCGCGGGGTCGAGGGCCAGAACGACGTGGCCTCGATGCACGAGGTGATCACCCGGCGCTTCCGCCGGCTGCTGGACGAGCAGGCGCGTTCCACCGAGGTGGTGACCGACTCCGGGCCGATGCTGGTCGACCCCGAGACCGGGCGTCCCCGCAAGTTCGCCTACGCGCCCGAGCTGGTGGTCGTCGACGGCGGCCCGCCCCAGGTGGCGGCGGCCCGGGCGGCGCTGACCGAGCTGGGGATCGACGACGTCCCGGTCTGCGGCCTGGCCAAGCGCCTGGAGGAGGTCTGGGTCCCCGACGAGGAGGACCCGGTGATCCTGCCGCGCACCAGCGAGGGGCTCTACCTGCTCCAGCGGGTCCGCGACGAGGCCCACCGGTTCGCGATCACCCACCACCGCTCGCGCCGTTCCAAGTCGATGGTGGAGAGCGTGCTCGACGACGTCCCGGGACTCGGTGAGGTGCGCCGCAAGTCACTGCTGCGACACTTCGGGTCGTTGAAGAAGCTGCGCGAGGCGGACGAGGCCCAGATCGCCCAGGTCCCGGGGATCGGACCGTCCACCGCCGCGGCGATCAAGCAGGCCGTCGGGGCGGGGGCCGCCCGCAGCGCAGGACCGCGGATCAACACCGCCACGGGCGAGATCGAGGAGGACTGATGGGGCAGCCGGCAGAGCTCGTGATCATCACGGGGATGACAGGGGCGGGCCGGAGCACGGCCGCCAAGGAGCTGGAGGACCTCGGCTACTTCGTGGTCGACAACCTGCCCGCCGACGCTGGTGCGCGACGTGGTCCGGCTGGTCGACGACAGCCGGGGCACCGACCAGCCGATCGCCGTCGTGGTCGACGTCCGCTCCGGGTCCTTCTTCACCGACGCTCGCCGCCAACCGGCACGAGCACACGACGGGGCGGCCGACCACGCTGCTCTACCTGGACGCCAGCGACGACGTGCTGGTCCGGCGGCAGGAGGCCGTACGCCGTCCGCACCCGCTGCAGGGCAGCGGCCGGCTGATCGACGGGCTGGCGCGGGAGCGCACCGTGCTCGAGGAGATCCGGGGCAGCGCCGACCTCGTGATCGACACCACGGCGCTCAACGTGCACCAGCTGCACCGCCCTGATCGCCGAGCACTTCGGGTCGCCGGCCGCCCGGAGCCTGAAGGTGACGATCGTCAGCTTCGGCTTCAAGTACGGCATCCCGGTGGACGCCGACTTCGTGGCCGACATGCGGTTCCTGCCGAACCCGCACTGGATCCCCGAGCTGCGACCGCACACCGGACGGGACACCGACGTCGCCGACTACGTGCGCAGCCAGCCCGGTGCGGCCGAGTTCCTCGACGGATACCTGCCGGTGCTGCCAGATCGCCGCCGGGGGATACCTGCGCGAGGGCAAGCGGTTCATGACCGTCGCGGTCGGCTGCACCGGTGGCAAGCACCGCAGCGTCGCGATGACGGAGGAGATCGTGGCGCGGATGCGGGCCTCGGGGTACGACGTCCGGGCCACCCACCGCGACCTGGGACGGGAGTGACGGTGCAGCGCACCGGTGCGTCGGCGGTCGCACTGGGCGGCGGGCACGGGCTGCACGCCACCCTGACCGCGCTGCGGCACGTCACGGACGAGCTCACGGCCGTGGTGACGGTCGCCGACGACGGCGGCTCCTCGGGACGGCTGCGCCGCGAGCTGCAGGTGCTGCCGCCCGGCGACCTGCGGATGGCGCTGGCTCGGCGCTGTGCGGGGACGACGACTGGGGGCAGACCTGGATGCGGGTGCTCCAGCACCGCTTCTCCGGCGACGGCGAGCTGCACGGGCACGCGCTCGGCAACCTGCTGATCGTCGGTCTGTGGGACCTGCTGGGGGACCCGGTGGCGGGCCTCGACATGGTGGGTCGGCTGCTCGAGCGCACGCGGCCGGGTGCTGCCGATGTCGACCGTGCCGCTCGACATCACCGCGCAGGTCGAGGCCCCGGACGGTCCGCAGACCGCGCACGGGCAGGTCGAGGTGGCCACTGCCCAGGGCCGGATCACGTCGGTGGCGCTGACCCCCTCGGACCCGCCGGCCTGCCCCGAGGCGCTGGCGAGCGGTCAAGGCCGCCGACTGGGTGGTCCTCGGACCGGGCTCCTGGTACACCTCGGTGCTCCCGCACCTGCTGCTGCCCGAGCTGCGCCGGGCGATCGTGGACCGCGGCGACCGGCTCGTGCTCGTGCTCAACCTCGTGGCCGCAGGCGGGGGAGACCGGCGGCTTCAGTCCGGCCGACCACCTGGCGGCGCTGCGCGAGGTCGCTCCCGACGCTGCGGGTCGCACACCGTGCTCGCCGACACCTCCGCGGTGCTGACGGCACGGGCCGACCTCGAGGACGCCGTGGAGGCCCTGGGGGCGCGACTGGTCGTCGCCGACGTGGCCGTCCCACCCCGGGAGCAGCGCGCACGACCCGGTCCGGCTCGCGGAGGCGCTGCGCGTCGTCCTCGCGGGGGAGGACGGAGCCGGAGGGGACCGAGTGGGGGAGTCCGTCCCGCCTCGTTGACGGGCGTGGGAGGATCCCGCCATGGCGATGACGGGACAGGTGAAGGACGAGCTTGCCAACACCGCGATCACCAAGACCTGTTGCCGCAAGGCCGAGGTGGCCTCGCTGCTGCGGTTCGCCGGTGGGCTGCACATCGTCGGCGGCCGGATCGTGGTGGAGGCCGAGCTCGACACCGGCGCGGCCGCCCGCCGGCTGCGCAGGGACATCGCCGAGGTCTACGGCCATCACGTCCGAGGTGGCGATGGTCGCGGCGGCAACGGGCTGCGCAAGGGCAGCCGCTACGTGCGTGCGGGTGGTCAAGGACGGCGAGGGGCTGGCCCGGCAGACCGGGTCTGCTCGACCTCCGCGGCCGGCCGGTGCGCGGCCTGCCGCCGGCCGTCGTCTCCGGCGGCGGCTGCGACGCCGAGGCCGCGTGGCGCGGCGCGTTCCTGGCCCACGGCTCGCTCACCGAGCCCGGCCGCTCGTCGGCCCTGGAGGTGACCTGTCCCGGGCCCGAGGCGGCGCTGGCCCTGGTCGGCGCGGCCCGCCGGCTCGGCATCGCCGCCAAGGCCCGCGAGGTCCGCGGGGTCGACCGGGTGGTGATCCGCGACGGCGACGCGATCGGCGCGCTGCTCACCCGGCTCGGCGCGCACGACTCGGTGCTGGCCTGGGAGGAACGCCGGATGCGCCGCGAGGTCCGCGCCACCGCCAACCGGCTGGCCAACTTCGACGACGCCAACCTGCGCCGCTCGGCGCGCGCGGCGGTGGCCGCCGGCGGCACGGGTCGAGCGGGCCCTGGAGATCCTGCGGCGACGAGGCTCCCGAGCACCTGCAGCTCGCCGGGCACCTGCGCCTGGAGCACAGGCAGGCCTCGCTGGAGGAGCTGGGCCAGCTCGCCGACCCGCCGCTGACCAAGGACGCGGTCGCCGGCCGGATCCGGCGGCTGCTGGCGATGGCCGACAAGCGGGCCGAGGAGCTCGGCATCCCCGACACCGAGTCCGTCGTCACCCCCGACATGCTGCGCCGAAGACGGCCTGAGGCCGCCCCGGTCCCATGCGGGATGCGGGCGGTGACGACGCTCGACGGGGCCCGCGAGTCGGGCTCGAGGTGACGCGCCAGTCCATCGCAATCTCAGGAGGCATCAGTGACGGTCCGTGTAGGCATCAACGGCTTCGGCCGCATCGGCCGCAACTTCTTGCGCGCGGTGCGCGCCTCGGGTGCCGACATCGAGATCGTCGGCGTCAACGACCTGACCGACCCCGCGACCCTGGCGCACCTGCTCAAGTACGACAGCGTCCTGGGCCGGCTCGACCGCCGACGTCGCCGTCCACCGACGACTCGCATCGTGGTCGGCGGACCACGAGATCAAGGCGCTCTCCGAGCGCGACCCGGCCGCGCTGCCGTGGGGCGACCTCGGCGTCGACGTCGTCGTCGAGTCGACCGGGTTCTTCACCGACGCGGCCGAAGGCCGCGCGCACCTCGACGCCGGCGCGAAGAAGGTCATCATCTCCGCGCCCGCGAAGGGCGAGGACATCACCATCGTGATGGGCGTCAACGACGACCGCTACGACCCGGCCGCAGCACCGCATCATCTCCAACGCCTCGTGCACCACCAACTGCCTGGCGCCGATGGCCAAGGTGCTGAACGACGACGTTCGGCATCGAGCGCGGCCTGATGACCACGATCCACGCCTACACCGCGGACCAGAACCTGCAGGACGGCACCGCACAAGGACCTGCGCCGCGCCCGGGCCGCCGCGATCAACATCGTCCCGACCTCCACCGGCGCCGCCAAGGCGATCGGCCTGGTGCTGCCCGAGCTCAAGGGCAAGCTCGACGGCTACGCGATGCGCGTGCCCGTGCCCGACCGGCTCGGCCACCGACCTCACCGTCGAGGCTGAGCCGCGAGGCCACCGTCGAGGAGGTCAACGCCGCCTACCGCAAGGCCGCCGCCGACGGCCCGCTGGGGCATCCTCGCCTACACCGACGACCCGATCGTCTCCAGCGACATCGTCACCGACCCGGCCTCGTGCATCTTCGACGCCGCGGCTGACCAAGGTCGATCGGCACCACGGTCAAGGTCGTCGGCTGGTACGACAACGAGTGGGGCTACTCCAACCGCCTCGTCGACCTGATCGCACTCGTCGGCGCCTCGCTGTGAGCGCAGGGCGGCATGCGAGACCCTCGACGACCTGCGCGGCGAGGGCGCGGTCCGTGGTCCTGCTCGCGACCTGAACGTGCCCCTGGACGCAGCGGGCCAGATCACCGACGACGGCCGCATCCGCGCCAGCCTGCCCACCATCCGCCGGCTCTCCGAGCGCCGGCGCGCGGGTGGTCGTGACCGCGCACCTCGGCCGGCCCAAGGGCGACCCCGACCCGCAGTACTCGCTCGCGCCGGTCGCCGCCCGGCTCGGCGAGCTGCTCGGCCGGCCGGTGGCCGTTCGCCGACGACGTCGTCGGGCGACGTCGGCCCGCGCGGGTGCCGGCGGCCTGGCCGACGGCGACGTCGTGCTGCTGGAGAACGTCCGCTTCGACGGCGGCGAGACCACCAAGGACGACGCGGGCGCGGCGCGCTCGCCGACGAGCTGGCCTCCCTCGCCGACGTCTTCGTCTCCGACGGGTTCGGCGTCGTGCACCGCAAGCACGCCAGCGTCTTCGACGTCGCCGAGCGGCTGCCGCACTACGACGGGCGCGCTGGTCGCGCGCCGAGCTCGACGTGCTGCGCCGGCTGACCGCGGACCCGGAGCGCCCCTACGTGGTGGTGCTCGGCGGCTCCAAGGTCACCGACAAGCTCGGCGGTCATCGAAACGCTGCTGCCCAAGGTCGACAAGCTGCTCATCGGCGGCGGGATGTGCTTCACGTTCCTCACGGCCCAGGGCCACGAGGTCGGCAGACTCGCTGCTCGAGGAGGACCAGGTCGAGACCTGCCGTCGGCTCCTCGCCGAGGCCGCCGAGCGGGGTGTGCAGATCGTGCTGCCCATCGACGTGGTCGTCGCCGCCGAGTTCTCCGCCGACGACCGGGAGCCCACGCTCGGTGGCGGCCGACGGACGCCATCCCGGCAGACGCGCTCGGCCTCGACATCGGGCCCGACTCGGCGCGAGCTTTCACCGCGGCGCTGGCCGACGCGAGGACGGTCTTCTGGAACGGGCCGATGGGCGTCTTCGAGCTCGCGCCCTTCGCCGAGGGCACCCGCGCGGTCGCCCAGGCCCTGACCGGGTCGACGGCCTCTCGGTCGTCGGCGGCGGCGACTCCGCCGCGGCCGTCCGGCACGCTCGGCCTCGACGAGGCGTCCTTCGGGCACATCTCCACCGGGGGCGGCGCCAGCCTGGAGTATCTCGAGGGCAAGGTGCTTCCCGGCATCGCCGTCCTCGAGCGCTGAACGACCACGCCGAACTAGCGAGAACGAGAAGGAACCCAGCACCCATGGCTGCTGCACGCACGCCGCTGATCGCGGGGAACTGGAAGATGAACCTCAACCACCAGGAAGCGGTGGTGCTGGTCCAGAAGCTCGCCTGGACGCTGTCTGACAAGAGGCACGACTTCGGACGGGTCGAGGTCGCCGTCATCCCGCCCTTCACCGACCTGCGGTCGGTGCAGACGCTGGTCGACGGCGACCGCCTCCAGGTGCGGTACGGCGCGCAGGACGTCTCCGTGCACGAGAAGGGCGCCTTCACCGGCGAGGTCTCCGCCTCGATGCTCTCCAAGCTCGGCTGCTCCTACGTCGTCGTCGGGCACTCCGAGC
>CAVPUI010000009.1:0-16384 GCA_963708945.1 uncultured Actinomycetota bacterium
TCTGCGTCCCGGGCGCCAGCGGCCCGGAGAACTGCCCGTTGGTCGCGCTGGTGATGTCCGACCCGGACCTGCGGGAGCGGCTTGCCGACAGCTGGAGCGCGAGGAGCGCGAGGACGCCGAGCGGCGCCGTACGGGGTAGTGCGAGACAGGCCGTGGGCGGTTTTCGCCCTCGGGGCCCGGTGTCCGTATACTTCCCCGGGTTGCCCGACCACGCCCTCGTGGACATTCGGGCAGCACGCCGCCTTAGCTCAGTCGGTAGAGCGAATCACTCGTAATGATTAGGTCGTCAGTTCGATTCTGACAGGCGGCTCAGATAGGGCCCCTGGCCTGCAGCGATGCAGACCAGGGGCCTCCTTCGCGTCCAGGAGTGGCGCGGGATCCCGGCGAAACCCCGGTGCTTCGTCTTGGCAGCACCACGTTCCCACGGGGTCGAGGAGTCGACCGAGTTGGCTGATGGTCGGCGAGGAGACCCCCGATCCCATAGCGTGAGCACCACATCAAGACGGGAGGACGCCGCCTCCAGGGCCACCAGCCGCACCCGGAGCGCAGGCGCGGTCGATGATTCCGAACTCGTCCTCGTCGTCCCCCACGCGGAACTCCACGTACGCAGGCTCGGCCGGCGGGTGCGGGAAGGCGTAGTAGGGCTGGACCTGGAGCGCCTCGGTGCACCAGTCGCGGGCTGCACCCAGGTCGTCGGCGTAGAAGCTCAGGGTGGCGAATCCTCGAAACACGCGGCCTCCCGCGGAATGTGGGCGTTCAACCACCCCCGCACCGGATGGGCTCGTGGCGAGCACGTTGTCGCTCCGCGTGAGCGAGCGCGACATGCTCAGCGTCCGTGAGTCCCTCGCGACGTCACGTCCATGGGGACGATCCCGGTCCAGTCGGCGTCTCCGCGTCGTTGGTCACCTTCCTCGTCGTGAGGAACAGGGCCAGCATGCACAGGGCCCAGGCAAGGGCCAACCACCCGTCGGCCACGTCGCCCGTCGCGAAACAGGCCACTGCCCAGACCACCCCGTAGACCAGGCCGGCCAGGCCCACCCATCGGCCCGCCCGAGCGGCACGCAGCGCCCGCGTCGACTTGTCACCCATGGCGCTTCCCCTCCGGACACGGAGACCAGAACGTATCGGACTCGCCGCTCGGACGCCGCTACGGTGAGCGCCCACCCGAGGAACAGGAGCCCCATGAAGAAGCGTGCCGCCGTGATCGTCTCCCTGCTCGCCACCGCCACGCTTGCCCTCGTGCCGCCGTCCCAGGCAGCGACCGGGGCCGCCAAGGACAAGACCGGAGACGCCCCGGCCAAGCTGGACCTGACCCGGGTGAAGGTCTCCCACACCGCGTCCAAGATCGTCATCACCACCAAGGTCCGCAAGCTGAAGAAGCGCGACACCCAGTACTACGGCTACTACGTCGAGGGCCCGACCGTGCGCTACGCCGGCACCAGCCACCGCAAGCGCAACGGCAAGGTCGACGAGAGCTGGTACTTCCGTCCCGACGGGGACCTGGTGCCGACGGAGTGCGGTGTCCGCACGAAGTGGAACATCAAGAAGTCGGTCATCCGGACGACGATCCCGCGCTCGTGCGTCGCAGATGCCGGGGCCCTCTCGTTCCGTACGTCGATCGGGCCGGGCACCAAGAACGGCGACGTCTCCGACCTGACCGAAGCCTTCAGCGTCGACCAGGGCTGAGGCCTCCAGGGAGTTTTCCCTGCTGTCTCTTCAGGTGGGACGAACGGGCCTTTTCGGGGTCGGGCTGTCGGCGGTGGGCGGTTGACTTGTCGCATGGACCTGACGGGTGTGGAGCTGGAGGAGCTGTCGCAGACGCGGCTGCTCGACCACGCCGACGAGGTCTCCCGGGTCCGGCGTGAGTGCGAGGTCCAAGAGCTGCGGATCGCGGTGCAGCACGCGGTGCTGAACAACCCCGACACCCTCGACCCCGACCTGACCCGGCTACCGGGTCGCGAGCGGGCGCGGCGCTACGGCGGCCCGGGCACTGCCGAGGTCGCCGAGTTCTGCTGCGCCACGCTGGCTGCCCGCCTGGGCGTCAGTCCGGCGGCCGGAGCCTCGCTGATCGCCGACGCCCTGGACCTCGCCACCCGGCTGCCCCGGCTGTGGTCGAGGGTCCAGGCCCTGGAGGTGCGGGCGTCCTACGCCCGTCACGTCGCCCGCAAGACCCGCGACCTGGACCCCGACGAAGCGCGGTACGTCGACTGCCGGGTCGCCGAGTCCGCCGACGGGCGGATCCCCTGGTCGCGGTTCGAGGAGCTGGTGGCGGCGGCCGTGGCGGCCGCCGATCCCGTCGCCGCGGCCGAGCGTGAGGAGCGCGCCGCCCAGGACCAGTTCGCCAAGCCCACCCGCTCCACCGAGCACGGGCTCCGCGGGTTCTACCTCCGCGGCCCGTTCCACGTCATCGCCCTGCTCGATGCCCGGGTCGCGTACATCGCCGACATCCTCGCCGCCCTGGGCGACGCGGACCCCGTCGACCGACGCCGGGTCAAGGCGGTCGCCGTCCTGGCCAACCCGCACCTGGCCGTCGAGCTGATCACCGCCTTCGCCCAGTGGAGCGACCGGCCCACCGAACCTGCCGAACCCGCCGAACCCGCCGAGAACGGCTCCGCCGAACGCACCGGCCCGCGCCCGGTGCTCGACTGGACCAAGGTCCTGCCCCAGGTCACCGTCACCGTCCACACCTACGCCCCGGCCTGCGCGTGCGACGAGCCCGGCACCGGGATCACCCGGATCCCCGGCCACGGTCCGGTCACCACCGACTGGGTCCGCCGGTGGCTCGCCGGGTCCGCGTTCACCATCCGCCCCGTCCTCGCCGTCGAGGGCCAGGCGCCGGTGGATGCCTACGAGGTCCCCGACTCCCACCGGCGCGCCGTGCAGGTGCTCAACCCCGCCGACGTCTTCCCCTTCGCCACCAGCACGATGCCCGGCTCGCACCAGATCGACCACACGACCGCCTACCAGCGCGGGAGACCCGGGCAGTCCCGGATCGGGAACTACGGCCCGATGACCGGCTTCCACCATCGGCTCAAGACGCACGCCGACTGGCAGGTGCATCAGCCGTTCCCCGGCATCTTCGTCTGGCGAGATCCTTACGGCGCGCTCTACCTCGTCGACCACACCGGCACCCGGCGGATCAACCCGGCCCGCGACCAGGCCGCCTGACCACCCGCGCCCCTCGATCTTCGTAGACTTCTGCTCAACGAACCCCTACCCTGACTCGCGGGGAGGTGGTGCGCGTGAGCGTTGCTCAGCGCTTGTCGGCAGGCTCGATCCTGGTCGTCGCGGTGGCGGCGTTCCTGCCGTGGATGTCCGAGTGGAACGGAAGCGTCTCCGGATTCGCCGGTGACGGCGTGATCACCCTGGTGCTCGCCGTGGTGGGCGGGGTCGTGCTCGCCACGACCGGCGGGCTACGTGCCGCCGAGGAGGAATGCGCCGGCTCCCGGCCGCGCCCGGGACGTGGTGCTGCTGGTCCTGGCCGGTGTGGTCGCGGTGGTCGCGCTGCTCGACCTGGACGACTCTGCGACCGTCGGGCTCTACCTCACCCTGCTCGGCGCGATCGGCTGGCTGGTCGGCGCCGGCTGGCAGCTCGTCTCGCCCGGGCAGCCGGTCGTCAGCGGTCGGCGCCGCTGAGCAGACCGGCGCGCACCAGCATCCGTTCGATCCGCTCGCGCTCCAGCTCGCGCTCGACCCCCCACGGCAGTGAGGTCGAGCCGGGTCTCGTACTCCAGGGAGTGGCAGACGGTGAGCAGGACGTCGTCGTACGCCTCGAACCACCCGCGAAGGCGCGCCACCGGCGTCCCGGCAGGCGCGTGCCGCAGGTCGGCGCGGATCCGGTCGCGTCCGCGAGCGCCTTCTCCACCGGCGGGCAGTGCGGCATCTCGGGCTGCGGGGTCAGCAGGCCCAACTGCGACCGGTCCGGCGTACCCGCGTGCGGTAGGCGTCCCACTCGGGCAACACCCACAGCGCGCACAGGGCGACGACCAGGCGCCGACCCGGAAGACCAGGAGAACGTCCACGACCTCCAGCGTCCCTCGTCGGGCGGAGTGCCGCCCAAGCCCGCAGGGGTGGGTCTGTTCACACGAAGGTCAGCCCAGGCCGAGCAGCTGCACGGACTCCTCGCGCATCTCGACCTTGCGGATCTTGCCGGTCACGGTCATCGGGAACTCCTCGACCGCCAGCACGTAGCGCGGGATCTTGTAGTGCGCCAGCTTGCCGGCGGCGAACTCGCGCACGGCGGCCGGCGTCCAGCGCGGTCGCGCCGGGCCGCATCCGGATCCAGGCGCACAGCTCCTCGCCGTACCGCTCGTCGGGGACGCCGACGACCTGCACGTCCTCCACGTCGGGGTGGGTGTAGAGGAACTCCTCGATCTCGCGCGGGTAGATGTTCTCCCCGCCGCGGATCACCATGTCCTTGATCCGGCCGACGATGGTGCAGTAGCCGTCCTCGCGCATCACCGCCAGGTCGCCGGTGTGCATCCAGCCCTCGTCGTCGATCGCCTCGGCGGTCTTCTCCGGCTCGTCCCAGTAGCCGAGCATCACCGAGTAGCCGCGGGTGCACAGCTCGCCGGTCTGCCCCACGGGGCACCGTCTCGCCGCTGACCGGGTCGACGACCTTGACCTCCACGTGCGGGTGGACCCGCCCGATGGTCGCGGTACGCCGCTCCAGGTCGTCGTCGGCGCGGGTCTGGGTGGAGACCGGGGAGGTCTCGGTCATCCCGTAGGCGATCGAGACCTCGGCCATGTGCATGTCGTCGACGCAGCGCTTCATCACCTCGACCGGGCACGGCGAGCCGGCCATGATCCCGGTGCGCAGGGAGGAGAGGTCGAAGGAGTCGAACTCCGGGTGGTTCTGCATCGCGATGAACATCGTCGGCACGCCGTAGACCGCGGTGCACCGCTCGTCCTGGACCGTCCGCAGGGTCACCTCGGGGTCGAAGCCCGGTGCCGGGATCACCATGGTGGCGCCGTGGGTGGTGCAGCCGAGGTTGCCCATCACCATGCCGAAGCAGTGGTAGAAGGGCACCGGGATGCAGAGCCGGTCCTCGTGCGTGAGGTTGATCGTCTCGGTGACGAAGTAGCCGTTGTTGAGGATGTTGCGGTGGCTCAGGGTCGCGCCCTTGGGGAAGCCGGTGGTGCCCGAGGTGTACTGGATGTTGATCGGGTCCGTGGGCGCTCAGGCCGGCGGCCCGCTCGGCCAGCGCGTCGGCCGGCAACGCCTCGCCGGCCGCCAGCAGCTCGTCCCAGTCCGGGGTGCCGAGGTAGACCACCCGCTCCAGCGCCGGTCTGCTCGCGGGTCTCCTCGACCATGCCGCGGTAGTCGCTGGTCTTGAACGACTCCGCCGCGACCAGCATCCTCATCCCCGACTGGTTCGCGACGAAGCGCGAACTCGTGGGTGCGGTACGCCGGGTTGACGTTGACCAGGACCACGCCCGCCTTCGCCGTGCCGTACTGCACCAGCGTCCACTCCGCGCAGTTCGGTGCCCAGACGCCCACCCGGTCGCCCGGGCCGCAGCCCGGCGGCGACCAGGGCCCGGGCGACCCGGTCGACGTCGCGGCCCAGCTCGGCCCAGGTCCAGCGACGCCCGGTCGCCACCTCGACCAGCGCCTCCCGGTCGGGATGCGCGGCGACCGTGCGGTCCAGGTCGGCCCCGATGGTCTCCTCGAGCAGCGGCGAGTCGGTCTCTCCGGCGGCATACGCGAGCGTCATGGCCCAACTCTGCGTTGTGACGCGCATCTCACGCAAACTGGCACACTGAGGTCATGATCGCCCTCCACACCGCCGTCGCGATCGTCCTGGCGATCGGCCTCATCATCCGGTTCAAGGTCGATCCGGTGATCTCGCTGATCGTCGCCTCGCTCTACCTCGGCCTGGCCTCGGGGGTCGGGCTCGACCGGCACGATCGAGGCGATCGCCACCGGCTTCGGCGAGATCATGGCCGAGGTCGGCCTGCTCATCGGCTTCGGCGTGCTGATCGGGTCGCTGCTGCACAAGGCGGGCGCGTTCCGCCGGCTGGTGGAGGTGCTGGTCCGGCGCGGTCGGGGCGAGCCGCCTGCCGTACGCCCTCTCCGCGCTGCTCTCCACGGTGATGCCGTCGATCTACGTCGACGTGCAGGTGGTGCTGGCCGTCGCCGGTGGCGCGGTCGGCCGCGCCCCGGCTCGGCCGCCACGGCCTGCCGCTGTTCGCCTCCGCGCTGGGCGCCGGCATCTTCGCCGGCTACGTCTTCGTCATCCCCGGCCTGGCCGCGATCTCCATCGCCGGGCTGCTCGACGTCTCCCTCGGCACGTGGCTGGTCTACGGCATCGTGATCGGCCCGGTCACCGCGGTGCTGACCACCCTGGTGATGCGGGTCGTGCTGCGCACCCGCTACTGGCGCCCCGACGACGACGAGGAGGGCGACGAGGACGCTGGCCGAGGCCGACGCCGAGCGCGAGGCGGAGCACGAGGTGATGACCAAGGGCGGACGCCGGCTCCCGCTGGTGGTGCTGCTGCTGCCGATCCTGGTGCCGCTGGCGATGATCGCGTTCGGCGCCTTCGCCGACCTCTTCGAGTTCTCCACCCCGGTGATCGCCTTCCTCGGCAACGCCAACTTCGCGCTCTTCGTCGGCCTGGTCGGCGCCTACCTGCTGTCGCGGCGGACGATGGGGATCGGCCACACCCGCAACGCGATGGAGGAGGGCTTCCACACCACCGGCGAGATCCTGCTGATCACCGGCGTCGGCGGGTCGCTCGGCGCGGTGATCGGGGCGACCGACCTCGACCAGGTGCTGGCCGACCTCTTCTCCGCCGACACCGGCGCCCCGGTGATCCTCACCCTGCTGCTGGCCTGGTTCATCGCCGCGCTGCTCCACCTGGCGATCGGCTCGGTCTCGGTCGCCGCGATCACCGCGGCCGGCATCATCGCCCCGATCCTCGGCTCGCTCGACGTCGCCCCGGTGGCGGTCGGGCTGGCGATCGCCTCGGGCGCGATGTTCGCCCTCCAGGTCAACAGCAACTTCTTCTGGATGTTCAAGGCGCTGCTCGGCCTCTCCACCTCGGGTGCGCTGAAGACGCTGACCGTGGCGACCTCCGTGGCGTCGGTGGTCTCGCTGCCGATGGTGCTGGTGGTCGCGCTGATCGCCTGATCGGGGCGCCGTCAGGACGGCGCCGTTCAGGACTGGGCGACCCACTCGCCGCACCCGGTGGTGCGGAAGAACCCGCCGTCGGCAGGGTGACGGTGATCGTCTCGCCCTCAGCGGCGGTCTGCTCGTCGCCCGGAGGCACCGCGCTGTCCTCGTCGTCGGTCTGGACCCAGGTGCAGTCGTCGCTCGCGGCCACTGCCTCGTAGGTGCCGGCGCCGACGTCGACGCCGACCTCGAAGACGCCGTCGGAGTCGACGACGTCGGTGCCGCGCCCCCGTCGCCCAGCTCCTGCTCGGCCTGGGCCACCGCCTTCTCGCGCGCGGCGACGGCCTTCTCCTGGCGGGTCAGTGCCTTGCGCTGCTTGGTGACCTTCTTGCGCGCCTTCGCCAGGTCGGCCTGGTCCTCGGCGAGCGACGCCTCGCGTGCGTCGAGGTCGTCCTCGGGACGCGCAGCTCGGCGGCGCGCGCCTCACGGTCGCTGCCCCGGTCGAGGGGGTCGAGGGTCGCGCCACCGGCGAAGCCGGCCGCTCCGGCCAGCAGGGCCACGGTGACCACGATCGGCCAGGTGCGTCGCCGCCCGTCGTCGGCCGGCGCGGGGGCAGGGGCCTCGGGGGCGGGGCCCGGAAGCTCGTCCTCCTGCGGGGCCTCGTACGACGGGAGCGGCTTGGGCTCCACGTCGAAGCGCCCGTTGGCGATGTCCCTCCAGGTGTGCGGCGTCTCGGTCATGCGCTGTGTCGTCCTCGGTCTGGTCTGCGCGACGGGCGCGCGGCGAGACCGTCGTGGTCCCGCGGGGGGCCAGTGAAGCCTGCCCGAGGGCCGGAGGGGGCGGGAATCGACAAAGACGAAGCCCGCCGGTCAGTCCTGCCGCAGCCGGGCGTAGGCGTGCTGGAGGAAGTCCGAGGCGGAGACCACGACCATCACCGCGGCCGCCGCGCGGGTCGCGCGGGGCGCGAACGTCAGGCCGGCGACGTACGCCGTGCTCACCCACACGCCGAGGCAGAACGGGCAGGTGAGGAGCTCGCCGACGGTGTGCCGCACCGGGCCGGCGTCGCCGCGCGGGTGCTCCACGTGCTCCCCGGAGCCGGCCGGCTCGTCGAACTCGACGAACGGCGCGCGCAGCGGACTGGCGACCGACGACTTGGAGATGAGCCGGGTCAGCTTGTGCGCGGCGATCCCGCCCAGCGCCAGGTCCTGGAGGTCGTAGCGCTCCGGCACCGTGCCGGGTCGCGCGCGGGCGACCGCCGCCACCAGCCCGACCATCGCGGAGTAGGAGAGCATGCTCCCGGCGAAGCCGGCGAGGTTGACCTCGCCGTCGGGGTCGTAGGCCCGCGTGGGCAGCTTCGTGGCCAGGGAGGCGAAGAGGTCCATGGTGCTCCTCGGGTCGTCGGTGCGGCTCCCGGTGCGTACCCAGTGCCCGCCCGCTTCACCCCGCGTCGGGCACGCCGGGAAGCCGGACCACGAACCGCGCGCCGTCCTGGACGGTGACCGACCCGCCGTGGGCCTCGACGACCGAGCGGACGATGGCCAGGCCGAGGCCGCTGCCTCCGGCGTCGCGGGCCCGGGCCTCGTCGAGCCGGACGAACCGTTCGAAGACCCGCTCCCGCTCCTCGGGCGGGATCCCCGGGCCGTCGTCGCTGACGACCAGCACCACCTCGCCGCCGCCGGGTCCGGCCGGGTGCAGCTCGACGGTGACCCGGCTCCGGGCGTGCCGCACCGCGTTGTCGAGCAGGTTGCGCACGACCTGGCCGAGCGCGACCGGGTCGCCGAGCACCCGGGCCGCGCCCGACGGCCGAGGCGTCCACGGTCACTCCCTCGCGCCGGGAGCGACGTACGCCGGCCAGCACCAGGTCGTCGAGGTCCACCTCGCGCCGGACCAGGGCGGCCCCGGCGTCGTCTGCGGGTGAGCAGGAGCAGCTGCTCGACCAGGTGCTGCATCCGCACCGACTCCGCGAGCACGGTCTCGGCCAGCTCGCCCTCGGGCAGCGCGTCGGGGTGGGCCACCGCGACCTCGGCGGTCTGCCGGATCGAGGCCAGCGGGGAGCGGAGCTCGTGCGAGGCGTCGGCCGACGAACCGCCGCTGACGCTCGGCGTGAGCTCTCGAGCCGGCCCAGCATCAGGTTCATCGTCCGGGCCAGCCGGTTCACCTCGTCGCGGGAGCGGGGCTCGGGCACCCGACGGTCCAGCCGGTCGCCGGTGATCTGCTCGACCTCGCGGCGGATCCGCTCGACCGGCGCCAGCGACCGCCCGACCACCAGCCAGGTGACCCCCGAGACCACCAGCAGCACCAGCGGGAGCCCGAACGACCAGCGGCGGCACGAGGGCGCCGATCGAGTCGTCGACCTCCTCCCAGGAGACGGCCACCACGACGACCGCGTCGCCGTCCTCGCGGTCGCCCGGCAGCTCGACGTCCTCGGTGGTCACCAGGTAGTCCTGCGTCGGTGCCCGGGATCCGGACCCGGTCGGTGTCGGAGGCGGGGAGCACGGGCAGGCCCGGCTGGGAGGAGCGCAGCACCCGGCCCTCGCTCGTCCTGGACCTGCCAGAGCGGCTCGTCGTCGTCCACCTCGTCGAGCTCGTCGTCCAGGTCGTCGTCGTCCTCGCCCGGCGCGGGGAGCCCGGAGGACTCGACCTGCTGGGCCAGCGCGGCGACCCGCTGGGCGGCGGTCGCGTCCAGGCCGTCGCGGAGCGAGTCGCGGACCAGCCAGACCAGGGCGACCGCCCCGACCAGCAGGGCCACCGCCACCACCAGGGTGGCCGCGGCCGTCGTGCGCACCCGCACCGACGACCGGGCGGAGCGCTCAGCCACCGTCGCTCGCCAGCCGGTAGCCGGCGCCACGCAGGGTCTGGATCGCCTCCCGCCCGAAGGGCCGGTCGATCTTGTTGCGCAGGTGCCGGACGTAGACCTCGACGATGTTGGGGTCGCCCTCGAAGTCGACGTCCCACACGGAGTCCAGGATCTGCCGCTTGGAGACCACGTCGCCGCGGTGCCGCATCAGGTGCTCGAGCAGCGAGAGCTCCCGGGCGGTCAGGTCGAGCTCGGTCTCCCCGCGCCAGGCGCGGCGGGCCGCGGGGTCGAGCCGCAGGTCGCCGGCCTCCAGCTGGGTGGGCCGCTCCCGCGCGCCCCGGCGCACGACGGCGCGCAGCCGGGCGACCAGCACCGGGAACGAGAACGGCTTGGTCAGGTAGTCGTCCGCGCCGGTGTCCAGCCCCTCGACCTGGTCCCACTCGCCGTCCTTGGCGGTGAGCATCAGCACCGGGGTCCAGTTCCGCTCGCGGCGCAGCGCCTCGCAGACCTTGTAGCCGTTGATGCCCGGGCAGCATCAGGTCGAGCAGGATCGCGTCGTAGTCGTGCTCGCGGGCCAGCCAGAGCCCGTCGACGCCGTCGTGGGCGACGTCGACCGCGAACCCCTCCGCCTCGAGGCCGACCTTGAGCGAGCGCGCGAGCCGCTGCTCGTCGTCGACGACGAGTACGCGCATGTCAGCCTCCGGGGGTCGGGGCTCCCATTCTCGCCCGCGCCGGCTGAACCTGCGCTGAAGGCGGCGCCGACGCCGGCGACCCGCTCCGGCCGGCCCGCAGGAAGCGTCCGGTCCGCTCCCGCCCGAGCGTCTCGGTGGCGGCGCCGTCGCGCCACACCGCCCGTCCGCCGACCATCACCAGCGGGACGCACGCGTCGTTGCGGTTGACCATCCGGGACAGCCCGCCGTACTGCTCGCACGGCTCCTCGGCGTACTCCTCCAGGGAGTCGTCGAGCCGCTCCGGGTCGACCAGCATCAGGTCGGCGCGGTCGCCGATCCGCAGGTGGCCGGCGTCGATCCCGTACCAGTCGCCGAGCTCGCCGGTCATCCGGTGCACCGCCCGCTCCATGGTCAGGAACGGCTCGCCGGCCCGTTCGGCGTCCCGCACGTGCTTGAGCAGCCGGAGCCCGAAGTTGTAGAACGCCATGTTGCGCAGGTGCGCCCCGGCGTCGGAGAAGCCCATCTGCACGCCCTTCTCGGCGGCGATCTTGCGGAGCACGCCGGGCCGGTGCCCGGAGATCGTGGTCCGCCAGCGCACGTCCGTGCCGTGCTCGAGCACCAGGTCGAGGAAGGCGTCGACCGGGTGCTGCCCGCCGCGCTCCACGCCGACCTGGCCGAACGACTTGCCGACCACGTCGGCGTCGGGACAGGCGACGATCTGGGCGTCGAAGAAGTCGCGGTGCCAGACCCGCGGGGAGTACTTGGACTCGTAGTCCTTGCGGAACGCCGCCCGGTACGCCGGGTCGCGCATCAGCTCGTCGCGGGCGATCTTCTCGCTCAGGTGCAGCGCCGCGGCGCCGGCGCCGAACTCCTCGAAGATCACCAGGTCGATGCCGTCGGCGTAGACCTCGAACGGGACCGGCAGGTGCTGCCAGCGGAAGTCTGCGCCGAGCCGGTTGACGGTGCCGGCCAGGCCGCGCATCAGGTGGATGACGAACGGGATCGCCTTGAGGTCGGCGGCGGAGAGCAGGCTGGTGCGCAGCGGACGGCGGCCGAGGCGGGGCAGACCGATCGAGTGCAGCGCCTGCACCAGGATGGTGTGCGGGTGGGAGGCGTCCGGCCCGGCCTGGAGCACCCGGTCGCGGCGGCGCAGGATCGACCGGAGCCGGCGCAGCTCGCGGCTCTTCGCGAAGGTCGACGGCAGGGTGCGGGAGCGGCACAGGTCGCCGTCGAGCTTGTCGAAGAGCAGCTGCTGGGCCGACATGCCGACGAAGCCCTCCGCCAGCGCCGACTCCAGCATCTGCTCCATCCGTCGCAGCTCGGACTCGGTGGGGACCACGTCGTCGCGGGTCGCCCGGTCCAGCCCCATCGTGGCGGTGCGCATGTCGGAGTGACCCAGGAACGCCGCCAGGTTGGGCCCGAGCGGCAGACGCTCGAGCGCCTCGACGTAGGAGGCCGCGTCGTGCCAGGTCTTCTGCTCCTGCACGTGCTCGATCACGTGCTGCCGCGGGATCGCCTCCACCCGGCCGAAGAGGTCGCCCGCGTCGACGCTGTCCACGTGCACCGTGGAGAGCGAGCAGGAGCCCAGCAGCACCGTGGTCACACCGTGCCGCAGCGACTCCACCAGCGACGGGCCCTTGAGCACCTCGACGTCGTAGTGGGTGTGGATGTCGATCATCCCCGGCATCAGCCACAGGCCGTCCGCGTCCACCACGTCGGGGCAGCCGGTGGTGTCCAGCGGCTGGGCGGAGACCGACTCGACCCGCCCGTGCCGCACCCCCACGTCACGGATCGCGGAGGCGGCACCGGTGCCGTCGAACCACCGGGCCCGACGGATCACGGTGTCGAACGGGCGCATCTCGCGCAGTGTGCTCTGGCTCACATCGTCGGACGGCATGAGTCATGGAACCGCGGCCCGGTGCGGGTGTCAACGGACCGGCACGAGGTGCCGGACCAGCCGACCGACCAGGCGGGGGGTGATCCGTCCGTCGCCCAGTCCCAGCTCGACCAGCTGGTCGAAGACCCGGCGGTCGGCCGCGGCCGCCCGGATGCCGGCGTCCACCACGATCGGCAGCCGGGTCAGGCGCGCGGCGGTCCAGGTGTGGTGCAGGTGCCGGCCCAGCAGCCCGCGCACGGCAGCACGGTGCCGGGAGCCGGCCCCGGCGGGCGCTCCCGCGCCCAGGGACCGGGCGGCCGCCACCCCGGCCAGCGCGCCGGTCGCCACCGCGTAGTAGATCCCTTCGCCGGTCATCGGGTTGACCAGCCCGGCGGCGTCGCCGGCCAGCAGCACCGGCCCGTCGGGCTGCTCGGGCCCCCAGCCCCAGGAGGAGAGCGGGAGGTGGTGGGCGCGCCAGTCGGTCCCGGTCGCGGCGGCGCCGGGGACCAGCCGTTCCAGCTGGTCCAGCAGCAGGGCGCGGGTCAGCGGCTCCCCGTGACCGGCGAGCTCGCCGTACCCCACGTTGACCAGGCCGTCGCCGCGGTCGAAGGCCCAGGCGTACGCCGGCTGCGCCCGGTCGCCGAACCGGATCAGCTGGCGCCGGGCGAGTCGAGCGGTCACCGGCGCGTAGCCGCGGATCGCCAGCGCCTGCGGGCTCCGCTCGGGCGCGCCCACCGCGGCGCGCACCGCGGAGTGGGCGCCGTCCGCGCCGACCACCACCCGGGCCAGCAGCCGGCCGTCCAGCAGCACCCCGTCGGGCCCGACGGTGAGGTCGCGGACCCGGTGGTGCACCAGCGTGGCTCCGGCGGCGGTGGCGTGCTCCACCAGCCGGGCGTCCAGCACCCGGCGCGGCACCACGTGCACCGGGCGCGCCATCCGGTTGCCCACCAGCCGGTCGCCGCGGGCCAGGTCGAGCCGCCCCAGCGGCGTCCAGCCGGAGACCACGTCGGCGGCTCCGAGCGGCTCCAGCACGTCCAGCACGTGCGGGGCGACCCCGTCACCACAGCACTTGTCGCGCGGGAAGTCCGCCCGGTCCAGGAGCGCGACCCGCAGGTGCGGGGCGTGCCGCAGCGCGGCCAGCGCCGCGGTGGCCCCCGCCGGACCGGCGCCCACCACGGCCAGGTCCCAGGCGGTGGTGGGCCGGCCGGTCATCGCGCCGCCACCACCAGGACCGCGTCCACCAGGGCGATCGCCACCGCCGCCCGGAACGGCGTCCGGCCCCGGGCGACCAGCGCGACCCCGCCGAGCACCAGCACCACGGCGACCGCCCCCAGCACCAGGGGCCAGGCCGCCGACCGGGTGGCCTCGTCCCCGGTCACGAGCACGCCGGCGGCGACGATCAGCGAGGCGGCGACCAGCACCAGCGCCGCCGCGACGGTGGAGCCGCGGGCGCCGAGCCGGTGCGGCAGCCCGCGGACGCCGGTCGCCGCGTCGTCGGCCAGGTCGGGCAGGGTGTTGACCAGGTGGGCGCCGACGCCCAGCATCGCGCCCGCCACCGGCACCCAGGCCGGGGGGAGCGCGGCGTCCGGCCCGGCGAGCGCGACGAAGACCGTCAGGCCGCCGAAGGCCACCGCGTAGGGCAGCCAGGAGAGGGCGGTCGCCTTCAGCCGGAGGTTGTAGGCCCAGCCCGCGGCCACGCAGACCAGGTGGACCAGCCCCGGCAGCCAGCCGCAGGCCAGGGAGAGGACCACGGTCGCGGCCACCGAGGCCCGGCACGCGGTGCGCGACCAACGCGACGGAGAGCTCACCGGTGGCCAGCGGCTTGTCGCGGCGGCCCACGGCCCGGTCGCGGGCGGCGTCGAGGAGGTCGTTGGACCAGCCGATGCTGAGCTGGCCGGTGAGCACGGCCGCCGCGACCAGGGCCGTGCGGCCGGGGGAGGTCCCCTCGGCCACCGCCAGCGCGACGGCCAGCGCGGTGACCGCGACCACCGGTCCGGGGTGGCTGGCCCGTAGCAGGGCAGTCGCAGGTCTCTTCACAGGGGCCTCGCGAGCTGGTCGACCGCGGTCCCGAAGACCCCGGGCAGCCGCCGGGCGGCCGGCACGATCACCCGCCGCACCGGGCGGGCCCGGGTCGCGGTGACCAGGCCCAGGGTGAGCAGCTCGTGGCGCCGCCCCAGCCGCCGTGAGCTCACCGCGTACGCCGCCGGGTCGTCCGCCGCGACCGCCCGGACCGCTGCCTCCGCCTGCGCGGCGCCCAGGGCGATGCCCTCGCCGGTGAGCGCGTCCACGTAGCCGGCGGCGTCGCCCACCAGCAGCACCCGGCCGCGGACCCGCTCCCGCACCCGCTGGCGCAGCGGCCCGGCGCCGCGGACGGCACCGGCCCCGTCGGCGCCGTCCAGCCGGTCGAGCAACCGGGGGAACTGGTCCAGCAGCACCTCGAACGGGACCCGCTCGGCGCTGAGCACGGCCACGCCGACCTCCCGCGGGCCCACCGGGGTCACGTAGGCCTCGGCGTGGGCGGACCAGTACACCTCGACGTGCGAGCTCCACGGGATGACGCCGAAGTGCCGGCGCAGGCCGTAGCGGCGGCTCCGGGTGGGCGCGCCGTCGAGGCCGACCAGACGGCGTACGGCGGAGTGCAGGCCGTCGGCGCCCACCAGGTAGCGGGCCGGGCAGCCGTCGACCAGCAGGTGGGTCCCACGGTCGACCACCGCCTTGACCGGGGCGCGCTCCACCGGGATCCCCACGCCGCTCCACCCGGTCCATCAGGGCGGCGTGCAGGGTGGTGCGGCGCACCCCCAGCCCGGTGCCGTGGCGGAAGGGCGCCTCCGCGGTGCGCCCGCGGTCGTCGAGGTAGCGGATCCCGGTCAGCGGCTGGCCGGTCGGCCGCACGCCCAGGTCGCCCAGGCGGGCGACCGCGCCCGGCATCAGTCCCTCGCCGCAGGCCTTGTCGACCAGGCCGGCCCGCGGCTCGCGGACCACGACGTCGAGCCCGGCGCGGGCGGCGTACAGCGCGGTGGCCAGTCCGACGGGGCCGCCGCCGGCGACCACGAGGTCACGCATGGGCCTGGTCGGGGCTGTGCTCGGACCCGGGCGGCAGCGAGGCCAGCGCCTCGTCCTCCACCCTGATCCGGGTCCGCAGCAGGAACGCGTTGGCGACGGTGAAGACCAGTGCGGTGATCCAGCAGCCGTGCACCAGCGGGAGGGCGACGCCCTCGGCGACCACCGCGACGTAGTTGGGGTGGCGGAACCAGCGGTAGGGCCCGGACCGCACCGGCGCCAGGCCGGGCACGATGATCACCCGGGTGTTCCACCGGCGCCCGAGGGTGGCGATGCACCACCACCGCAGCGCCTGCGCGGCCACCACCACCGCCAGCATCGACCAGGCCAGGGCGGCGGGCACGTCGGGCCTGCGCCAGAACGCCTCGAGCAGCATCGCCGCCAGGAAGCCGGTGTGCAGCAGCACCATCACCGGGTAGTGGCCCCGGCCGGACTCGACGCCGCCCCGGGCCATGCTCCAGGCGGCGTTGCGGGTCGAGAGCACCATCTCGGCGAGGCGCTCGAGCACCACCAGGGCGACGACGACCACGAAGGCCGTCAGGCCTGGTCACGCCGCGCTCCGCGCGCGCCCGCAGCAGCACCAGCTCGGAGCAGAAGCCCGGGCCCATGGCCAGCAGCATCCCGTAGGAGCCGGGGACGGGGGGCCGCTCGCGCAGCGTGTCGGCGAAGACGTGCAGCACCGAGGCCGAGGAGAGGTTGCCGATCCGGCGCAGCGACTCCCGGGTCAGCGCCAGGTCGTGGTCGGCGAGCTCCAGGGTGTCGCGGAGCGCGTCGATCACCTTCGGGCCGCCGGGGTGGCAGACCCAGAAGCCGATGTCGTCCCGGGTCAGGCCCGTGGTCGGCCAGGAAGCCGTCGACGTCCTCGCGC
>CAVPUI010000010.1:0-296218 GCA_963708945.1 uncultured Actinomycetota bacterium
GGGGAAACATGGACGGACATCTTCAGTTGGTGAGTTCGCCTCCGGCTGCGCGCCACTCGATCAGGCCACGGTTCATGTTGACCGCCTCGAAGCCGTTCTCCCTGAGCAGGTTCGCCGCGCCGGCCGAGCGGAGCCCCCCTGTGCAGAAGGTGATCAGAATGCGGTCATCCGGCAGTTCGTCGCAGCGCTCAAGGAGGTGTTCGAGCGGAATGTGCACTGCACCTGGAATGTGGGTGCGATTCCATTCGAAGGTACGGCGCACGTCGATGACCACCGCGCCCTCGCTGGCTCGCCGCATCGCCTGCTCGGCGGTCACCGACGGCGCGCGGCGGAGGTAGTGCCGAAGGCTCACCGGGTCGTCTCCCGTCGGACCTGAACGAGCGTCAACGGGCCGCTCAGCAGGGGCAGGACGGCGTACGCGCGGGTGCGTGTCGAGAGGCCGCGGCCGAAAAGAGCCGTGACGGCGACCGCGAGGTAGAAGGCGCCGTGGACGGGGCCGAGCATGCTTGCGATCGTGGAGTCGTGAACGGTGGCGAGGTTCACGAGCAGGGCAAGGACGCTGATGAGCTCCAGGAGCGACAGGATGCTCAACGCGCGTAGGAGCGGGCTCACGAGTAGTCCGATCCAGGTCGCACGATCATGAGGACGACCACCGCTGCCCAGAGCAGGTTGAAGATGCCGGCAAGCATCGTAGCCCGCGCAGCTGGGGGTCATCCGGGGCCCACAGCGCGTGCTGCTGACGTGGCACGATCTGGAGGATCAGGAGCGCCCCCGCAACGGCGGTGAGAGCCATCGCGACAACGATCCAGATCTCGGACGCCCGACCTTGAACGATGGCCAGGACCAGTCCCACGACCGGCACGACCAGCGCCACTCTGCCGTAGGTGCGTGTGACCCGGTGGAGCATCTGGGCGGTCTCGACGTTCCGCTCGACCCGGTCACCACGTGACGGCAGAGTCGCCTGAGGGACGTAGCGCGGGAAGAGGCTCGTCGTCACGGCGACGGGTCCGATCAGCAGGATCGCTGCCACGACATGGATGGACAGGAGTATTTTCACCACACCTTCAGCCTACCTGAAGGTTAGGTGAGTCCTGTACCCCTACGCAGAGAGGTGCGCAGGCCGCCGACGAGCCCCGGGTGCAGCGCCGTGAGTTCCTCATCGAGGCGGCTGACGATGACGGCGACCTCGCCGAGGAGCGCCTCGCCTGCGCTGGTGACCGCAAGGCTCGAGGCCGACCCGGCATGCGCGGTGTCGTCACTGACGAGGCCGGCCTCGGCCAGTGAGGCGACGGCCGTGTGCGCGCTCTGCACCGTGATGCGTGAGCGCCGAGCGAGCCGCTGAACGAGATCCCTGGGGTGCTCCGGATGTGGCCAAGAAGACCGTACTTCCGGGCGGTCAGCGTCAACGGTTTCAACGCATCGTTGAAGGCGGTCTCCCACTGCTTGCCTATCGCGAGCAGCGCGATCGTGGGGCTGAAGGGGGGCGGCGCCGTCATGCCCGAAGCCTAGTCAGCACCGGACCTGGGATTCGGCAGCGTTCGACGGCTCTCGGCCCACGCGACACTCTTGCCGAACGGAGCGCGGTGATGGCAGCCACGAGCGGACTTCCCGCAAGGTCGGGCCCGGATGAGCGACACCGCTACGCGGCGAAAAGGCGCTCTCCGGTCGTGATCGTGCCGAGGCAGATCTAAGGTCGTGACGTGGAGAGAGTTCCCCGTCCTCGATGCGACCGACCAGCGAATCCTCGGCAGCCTGCTGGAGAAGCAGACGACCGTGCCCGCCACCTATCCCCTCTCCGCGAAGGCGCTGGTGTCGGCGTGCAACCAGAGGAACAGCCGCGACCCCGTCACCGACCTCGACCAGCAGACCGTCGAGCGGACCGCGAAGTCGCTCAAGGACGCGGGCTGCTCCGGATCGTGTGGTCCGACACGGGGCGCCGGACACTGAAGTACCAGATCCTCGACGAGCATCTCGCCCTCGAGCCCGACGAGCGAGCGCTGCTGACGGTGCTGCTGCTCCGCGGCCCGCAGGCGCGGGTGAGCCGCACCCGCACCGAGCGGTTGCACGGGTTCGCCGACCGGGGCCAGGTCGAGGAGTGCCTACGACGGATGGCGAACCGCCCGCAACCGCTGGTGCGCAAGCTCGAGCGCTCGTCCGGCCAGCAGGATCCGCGCTGGATCCACCTCCTGGGCGCCGTGCCGGGGCAGACCTCAGGCGAAACCGACCCCACGGGGAGTGCCGACCCCTCGCGTATCCACGTCACACAGATCATCGCCGACCTCCACGTACCCGACCTTCCCGCCTCCAGGGAGGACTTCTACAGCGACTACCTCGGACTAACCGAAGAAGAGTTCAACCTGGGCTGGGTGGCCCGCCACACGTCGCCGGCATCCAGAGCGACGCTCCAGGTGATGACCAGCGATGCCACCGCGCCCGTGGACCCCGTCGTCTCGGTCATGGTCGACGACGTCGAGGAAGCCGCGTACCGCCAAGCACAGGAGCGTGGGTACGGGATCGTGCATCCCCTGACGACCGAGGCATGGGGCGTGACTCGCTTCTTCGTCCGCGCTCCCGATGGCAACGTGCTCAACGTCGTCCAGCAGCACGCAGGCTGAGGGTCTTGGTCATCCGCGGCAGGACCCAGGTGGTCACCGAGATCGTGTCTCGAGCGCGTTAGCGGGCGATCGCGACCACGGGCGGAGGAACGGCGTACGGGCCGTCAGCGTGTCAACGCCTCGCGCTGCGCAGCCACGATCGCGGCAGCAGCCGCCCGCGAGTCCCGCGCGAGGTGCGGATCCCCCAGGAACCCGTGCGGCATCCGGTCGAATTCCTCCACCCGCACCGGGACGCCCGCGGCGGCGAGCCGCTCGGCGTACCGCAGACCGCTGTCGCGCAGCGGGTCCCGGCCAGCCAGCACCACCGTCGCCGGCGGGAGCCCGGAGAGGTCCGGGGCAAGGATCGGGGAGAGCCGCCAGTCCTCCGGGTCGGCGCCGTCGTCGACGTAGTGGCCGTGGAAGACCTCGAGGTCCTCGTTGCTCAGTACCACCGCGAGGGTGTTCTCCTGGTAGGAGCGGTCCTCCTTGAGCCGCTCGGTCAGGTCGGTGGCCGGGTAGATCAGCGTCTGGTGCCGGATCGGCGGGCCGCCGGCGTCCCGGGCCATCAGCAGGGTCGTCACGGCGGTCAGGTTGCCGCCGGCGCTGTCGCCCATCACCGCCAGCCGGTCCGGGTCCGCGCCGAGCTCTCGCGCCTGCTCGGAGGTCCACTCCAGCGCAGCCCAGCAGTCCTCGACCGCGGCCGGGAAGCGGTCGGTCGGTGCCAGCCGGTAGTCGACGGCGACCACGACCGCGCCGACGCCCGCGCTGACCCGGCCGTGCAGCCAGTCGCCCTGGCGGGCGCTGCCCAGCGAGAACCCCCCGCCGTGGAAGGCGACGACCACGGGCAGCGTCCCGGTGACTCCGCGAGGCCGGTAGATCCGCAGCGGCAGGTCGCCTGGGGACCGGGCAGCGAGGCGCGCTCCACGTGCACGTTGCGCGGGCGCCGTCCGAGCACCAGGTCCGCTGGCCCGACCTCGGGAAGCGCCAGCTGCTGCAGCCGGGCCAGCGCGGCCTCGTCCATGTGCGCCACCGAGAAGGCCCTCCCCCGGCGCATCACCGCACCCACGAACCGGACCCCGAGCGGCATCCGTGGCTGGTGCGGGGATCGAGGGCGGTGGGCGGCAGGTTGTCGTCCATGCCCCCATGCTGCCCGGGCCGGACAAGCACGACCCCGGCGCCAGGCTCGGCGAGCAGCTGGTGGCCCAGCCACTCCCCCTCGGCGAACCCGGGGAGGATCGCGAACTCCGCCGACCCGACCGCCGTGGTCCACTCGTTGAGCGCGTCGGCGGCGTCCATCATCTGCTGGATCGGCACGAACTGCCCGGTCAGGTTGCGCTGGAAGCTCTGGAAGATCAGTCCGGTCTCCGACTCGCGCCCGGCACCCACCAGCTCGTAGTTCGCCCCCTTGCGGAAGAGCCGTCGCCCGCCGTTGGTCGACGGGTGCGTACGCCGCGCGTGCGCCTCCTCGGCGATCACCCAGCGACCGTCCCTGCGGGCGGCGAGGTCGACGTCGGAGAGCTCGGTGCCGCCGGTCAGCGGGGCGCCGTCGTCGAGCCGCCGACCCACCGACTCCTCCTGCTCGGCCCGGGTCAGCTCGTCCCAGGTCGGGCAGGTCCATCCGGATCCGCCGGACCACCAGCGGTGGTGCCCCCGGCCCACGGACCGCGGTCGATCCACACCGTCGTGTCGAACAGGTCGGTGCCAGGCTTCGGGTTGGCCGAGCCGTCGACCTGGCCGAACAGGTTGCGCCCGGTCTGCGGCCGCCCCTGCTCGTCCCGGCCGCGCCAGGCGCCCTGCTGGCGCCACCGCAGGGTCGGCGAAGGGCCTGCGCGTCGGCGACCAGCCGTCGTACGGCGTGCCCGACGGTGGTCGCGTCCGCCCCGGCAGACCAGCAGCAGCCAGGTCGCCGCCGGTCCACTCCTCCTGGAGCCGGTCGTGCTTCATTGCGGGCACCCGCGCGAACCCCTCGGGGGCGGCGATCCCCCACTCCTCCCCGACCAGGCCCGGGCCGAGCCCGACGGTGACGGTCAGGTCGGCGACCGCGGCCAGCCAGGGAGCGGTGTCGCCGGGAGTGCCCCCGGCCTGCCAGACGACTCCACGTCGCCGGTCCAGACCCGCATCAGCCGCGCCAGCGACTCCCGGTCCCGGCTGCGCGTCAGCTCGGGCGCAGGTCGAGCGCGACCACCTCGGTGACCGCGGTCGGGTGGGCCGCGACGCCCGGCTGGTGCACGCCGTACGGCGAGACCACCCGCGGCAGCACCTCGGGGCGGGCGGCTCGGCCGGCGTCTCCTCCAGCGCCTGCGCGCCCACGACCCCGGCGCCTGCCCCGGCCGCGGCGCCCGCCACGGCCGTGCCGACGTAGCCCAGCAGGCGACGCCGGCCGAGCGAGGGGTTCACGGCTGCTCGTCCCCCGCGCCGCCCTTGGTGCCGTGCTTGCTGCCGTCCTTCGTCCCGCCCTCGTCGTCGTGCCCGTCGTCGCCGTGGTCGTGGGAGTCGTGGTCGTGGTAGTGCCCGGCCTCCTCGGTGAACTCCTTCACCGGGCGGTCACGGTGACCTCCGAGCCGTCGGAGAGCTCGAGCGCCAGCTCGACCTCGTCGCCGGCGGCCAGCTCGCCGTCGAGCTCCATCAGCATCACGTGGTGGCCGCCGGGCTGCGAGCAGCTGTCCGCGGCCGGGCTCGAGGATCAGCTCATCGATCTTGCGCATCCCCATCTCGCCGTCGACCGCGGCCATCTCGTGCAGCTCGGCGCGACCGGCGAACTCCGCGGAGGCACCGGTGAGCGTGACGGCCTCGTCGCCGTCGTTGTCGAGCGTCATGAACGCCGCGGTCATGGTGGCGTCCTCGCTGCCGATGGTGGCCCGGACCCAGGGGTCGGTGACGACCAGGGAGTCGGCAGCCTCGGCGCTGCCCCCGACTCCGGCGGAGTCGGCGGAGTCCTCGCCGCAGGCGACCAGCCCGGTGCCCAGCAGCAGCGCCAGGGCGATGGCCGGGACGGACGAACGGAGACGGGGACGGCGGGTAGTGCAGGTGGGCAGGTGCTTCATCGGGACTTCTCCTCGCGACTGCGGGGTGGACGGGGTGGCGGCCCGACCGGGGACGGCCGGGTGTGCGGGCGTGCCCGCCGACCCCGTCGCTTGCGGGGTCAGGCGGCGAGCACCAGCGGCGGACCGCGCCGTCGCCGGGAGTCCAGGTGCACCACCTGCGGACCGCACACCTGCGCCGTCTCGGCGGGCAGCGCGGCGCACGCCAGCCGGACGCCCCGGCGTACGGCGTCGGCGACCAGCACACGTCCGGCGGCGGCGACCGCCACCCGGGCGCGGGCCGAGACCGCGAGCAGGAGGCGCCACAGGGCACCCTCCCCCACGGCGAGGAAGAGACCGAGCGCGACGGCGCCACCCACGTGGGCCAGCAGCATCAGCGGCCCCTGGGCGACCAGGTGGTCGACCTGGTGGCTCAGCCAGCCGGTCGGGGCGCTGAGGCCGGCGCCGTCACCGGTCTGTGCGCCGTACGTCGCGGTGTAGTGGTCGAGCAGGTTGCCGGTGCGCGGGGTCCCGGCCGGGACGGGGGCGATCGGCACGACGACGTCGGCGGCGGATCCGTCCTGGCCGCGGTGGCCGGCGAGCGTGGACAGAAGTCCGTGGGCCAGCGTCTGGCCGGCGACCACCATCGCCACCAGCGGCCCCGCGCTCCGGCGCACGGTCAACAGCCGGGAGGCGACGAGCACGGCGCCCGCGAGCAGCAGCGCGGTGAGCACCGGGTGCGGCAGCAGGCCGCCGCCGGCGAGGTGGGAGACGGTGCCGGTGGCGAAGACCGCACCGCCGAGCACCGCCGACCTGCCCCAGAGCACCAGGCGGCTCGGGGCCGGCACGAGTGCGGTGGCCTCCACGGGGGTCAGCGTAGCGGCGTCGCCCCGCACGTGAGGCACCGCCGGGAGCGCCGTGCGGGGCATCACACGCACGCCGGCCCCCGGGCGCTCAGGTGCGCTTGAGCACCTCGGTGACCGCGTCCCGGGTCCGGTCGACCAGCGAGGCGATCGGGCCCGCCATCAGGTTCGTGGTCATCGAGCTGCCGACCCACGGGTGCGGGTGGGTCGGGGCCAGGGCGGAGGCCACCTTGACCGCGGTCGCCATCCGCTGCAGCTGCTGGGGGTCGGTGTCGGCGCGCAGCAGCGGGAACTCCTCGCGCTCCTCGGCGTCGGCGTGCGCGAGGACGGCCTGCTCCAGGGCGGCCAGCCCCGGCGCGAATCCGGGGTCGTCGACCGCCATCCCGTCGAGCTGGGCGAGCAGCTTCTTGGACTCGGTCTCCTCCTCCAGCCGGGCATCGACCACGTCGTTGCCGCCCTCGGACATCCGCACCCACGGGTGGGTGATCAGCTCCTCGGCGGTCTCGTGCACGGCCAGCAGCCGACGGAGCCGCTCGAAGTTGTCCTGCTGCTCGGTCCCGCTGGTGGTACGCACGGCAGCGAACAGCGCGCGGATCTGCTGGTGCTGCTCCTCCAGCAGGCTGACGACGTCCGGAGCATCGGCGGTGGTGGCCACGGCGGGGTCCTCTCTCGCGGGTGGGATCGCGTCCGCGCCGTACCCATCGCCGAAGGCCACTACGCGGTCTGTGACCAGGGCCACGGGGGGCGCTCGGCTCAGGCGGACGAGGCGACGGCGGCCAGCGCGTGCAGCTCGCCCTGGTACGCCGCGTACCGCTCCCGCGCCCGCGCCGCCGGCCAGTCGGGCGGCAGCAGCTCGTCGGGGAGCAGCGGGTCCTCGGCCAGCAGCCGGACCAGGCGCGCGGCGACGGCCAGCCGGTGCGCCGGCTCGGCGGTCGCCTCCAGCAGAGCCAGCGTCGCGCGGGTCGCCACGGACCAGCCCTCCAGGTCCCACAGCCGCGCCGCGAGCGCGACCGGGTCGTCGGCGGGAGTGGCCCGGAACTCCTCGAGCCGCTCGACCTCGGAGGTGGGCGCGGGGCGGGCCAGGTTGGCCGGCCGGGTCCACACCCCCTCGCGCAGCTCGGCCAGCCGGGCTGCGGCGAGCAGCGTCCGGGTCGCCGCCCGGGCCTTGCTGGTGCGGCCGGTCGCGGTGACCACCACCAGCTCCCAGCTGCCGTCCCAGGCGCGCACGGAGTCCCGTTCCTCCTGGTGGCGTCGGCGGGTCAGCAGCCGCTCGCCCAGCCGGTACGTCGTCCCCTCGCGGCGCAGCTCGCCGGCACCGACCGCCCGGCTCAACGCCACCCGCGCGGTCGGCTCGCCGATCCCCAGGTGGGCGGCGACCGCGACCAGCTGCGCGGCACTGAGCCCCTCGGCGGGTGCGCCCAGCAGCAGGCTGAGCAGCGCCGAGCGCGCGGAGAGCGGCTTCGGCAGGTCCTCGCTCACGCCGTCCCCTCCCCTCGGTCCTCTGCGCCGGAACCTCTGGTCACGACCTTACAAAAGAACTTACACTCGACCGCAGAAGCGTAATGCGAGGGACCCGGAGGAACGAGATGGCAGCCACGCACGAGGTCACCAACCAGGTGCCGCCCCTGGAGGGGCACGACACCAGCGCGGACCCGGCCCTGCGCGAGGGCGTCGAACGCGAGGGCGCCGGCTGGGCCCTGTCGGAGATCAGCGCGCTGGGACGCCTGGCCGGCACCGCGGAGGCCCAGGAGCTGGGTCGGCTCGCGGAGCGCCACTCCCCCGTCCTGCACACCCACGACCGGTACGGCCGCCGGGTCGACGAGGTGGTCTACGACCCCAGCTACCACCAGCTGATGCGCACCGCGGTGGAGCACGGCCTGCACGCGGCCCCCTGGGGCGACGAGCGGCCGGGCGCGCACGTGGCGCGGGCCGCGAAGTTCGCGGTGTGGAACGTGGATGCGGGCCACGGCTGCCCGATCTCGATGACCTACGCCGTGGTGCCCGCGCTGCGCGAGAGCCCGCAGCTGGCCGCGACGTTCGAGCCGCTGCTGACCACCCGGACCTACGACCCCTCGCTGCGCGACCCCGCCACCAAGGGCGGGCTGATCGCCGGCATGTCGATGACCGAGAAGCAGGGCGGCTCCGACGTCCGGGCCAACACCACCACCGCCACCCCGCAGGCCGACGGCACGCACCGGCTGGTCGGCCACAAGTGGTTCACCAGCGCGCCGATGTCGGACTTCTTCCTCACCCTGGCCCAGGCGCCGGGCGGCCTCTCCTGCTTCCTGGTGCCGCGGGTGCTGCCCGACGGCGAGCGCAACGCGATGCGGCTGATGCGACTCAAGGACAAGCTGGGCAACCGCTCCAACGCCTCCTCGGAGATCGAGTACGACGACGCGGTCGGCTGGCTCGTCGGCGAGGAGGGCCGGGGCGTGCGCACCATCGTGGAGATGGTCAACATGACCCGGCTCGACTGCGTGATCGGCTCGGGGACGGCGATGCGCAACGCCCTGGTCCGCGCCACCCACCACGCCCGACACCGCTCCGCGTTCGGCCGCTCCCTGCTGGAGCAGCCGCTGATGCGCAACGTGCTCGCCGACCTGGCGGTGGAGTCCGAGGCCGCGACCACGGTGATGACCCGGCTCGCCGGGGCCACCGACCGGGCGGTGCGCGGCGACGAGGGCGAGGCGGCCCTGCGTCGACTGGGGCTGGCGGTGACGAAGTACCTGGTGTGCAAGCGCGCACCGATGGCGGTCGGCGAGGCGCTGGAGTGCCTGGGCGGCAACGGCTACATCGAGGACTTCGACCTGGCCCGGCTCTACCGGGAGGCGCCGCTGCTCTCGATCTGGGAGGGCTCGGGCAACGTCGCGGCGCTGGACGCCCTGCGGGCGATGGCCCGGGAGCCGCACACCGTCGAGGCGTACTTCGCCGAGGTCGAGCAGGCAGCCGGGGTCGACTCCCGGTACGACGACGCGCTGGGCCGCTTGAAGAAGGAGCTCTCCTCCCCCGACGACCTCGAGCTGCGCGCCCGCCGGGTGGTCGAGCAGCTCGCGCTGGTCCTGCAGGGCTCGCTGCTGCTGCGGCACGCGCCGACGGCCGTGGCGGACGCCTTCTGTGCCAGCCGGCTGGACCGCGACTGGGGACACGCCTTCGGCACCCTGCCCCCCGGGCTGGACCTGGACGCCGTCCTGGCCCGGGCCATGCCTGCGTGAGACGCCCGAACGACCCGAACGTGACCTTTCCCCAGGCACCGGCGTTGAGCCTGGTGGGTCGAAGGTCGCACCATCGCCGGGACCCCGGTCATCTGCAGATCGGGGTCTCGGCTGGGGCGGCCTCGGCGCGTGGCGTCTCGGTCGCGCGCGGGCCGGGGAGCGTGGGGCCCCGGCGCGTGCCGGCCGGGGCGCGTGCCTCCCGGGCGGCCGCCTCGTAGGTGTGTGGCCGAGGGCGTGTGACCCGAGGGTGCGTGGCCCGAGCGCGGTCAGTCCGCCGCGCGGTCGGCGTCGAGCCGGGTCAGCTCGTCTGGGGTGAGCTCGAGGTCAGCCGCCGCGGCGGAGTCGCGGATCGACTCGGGTCGCTTCGCCCCGGGGATCGGGATCACGCACGGCGACTGGGCCAGCTCCCAGGCGAGCGCCACCTGCTGCGCGGAGACGCCGCGCTCCTTCGCCACGTCGGCGAAGGCGGGGTGCTTGGCCGCCAGCTCCTTGGCGTCGCTCAGACCACCGAGCGGGCTCCAGGGCAGGAACGCCAGCCCCAGCTCGGCGCAGACGTCGATCTCGGGCCGGCTGGACCGGAAGGCCGGGCTGAACTGGTTCTGCACGCTGACCAGCGCGTCGCCCAGCACGGCGTACGCCGCGCGGATCTGCTCCGGGTCGGCGTTGGAGAGCCCGACGTGGGCGACCTTCCCGCTGTCGGCGATCTCCTTGAGCGTGCCGATCACCTCGTCGTAGGGCACCTTGGGGTCGGGGCGGTGATGCTGCCACAGGGCGATCTGCTCGACCCCGAGCCGGCTCAGGCTGGCGTCGACGGCGGCGCGCAGGTGCTCGGGGCTGCTGTCCACCTCCCAGGCACCGCCCTCGGCGCGGACGTGACCACCCTTGGTGGCCAGCACGAACCGGTCGCGCACGCCGAGCTCGTCGAGCAGGCTGGCGACCAGGGTCTCGTTGACCCCCTGGGCGTCCGCCCCCGCCTCGCTCGGCCCGTAGGCGTCGGCGGTGTCGAGCAGCGTGACGCCGCTCTCGAGCGCCGCGCGCAGGGTGTCGAGCAGCTGCTGACGCGGTTGCTCGCCGCTCTGCGTGAAGGTCATCAGGCCGAGTCCGATGGCGCCGACCTGCCGGGGGCCGAGGGTGCGTGTGTGCATGGCCTCGACCCTACGCACCGACCGAAGAGCGACCACGCGCAGAATGATCCTTCCCCCCACGTAGTTGCAAGAGGAGTCGACGTGACCTACTGGCGCCGGACCGGAGCGCACACCTTCGAGCCCACCGCGTACGTCGGCGGCTCCTGGGACCCCGCCACCCAGCACGTCGCCTCGTCCCTGGGCGTGCTCGCCCACGAGGTCGTGCGGGACCGGGACGCGCGCCGCTCGGACGGCCTGGCGGTCAGCCGGCTCTCCTACGACATCCTCGGCACGATGCCGATCGCGCCGATGGAGGTCGAGGTCCGGGTGCTGCGGCCCGGCCGCACCATCGAGCTGGTGGAGGCGACCGCGTCGTGCGGCGGCCGCGTCGGCGTGGTGCTGCGTGCCTGGCTCACCGCCCCGCACGAGACCGGTCACGTCGCCGGCACCGACCTGCCGAGCATGCCGGCGCCGGACGAGATGGAGCCCTGGCCGATGAGCGACCTGTGGCCCGGGGAGTTCATCGCCACCCTCGAGCTGCGGCGCAAGGACATGGGACCGGGCCGGTCCGCGGCGTGGCTGCGCACCGACCACACGCTGGTCGCCGACGAGGAGGTGAGCCCGCTGGCGCAGTTCGCCACGCTGCTCGACGTGAGCAACGGCGTCGCCGTGCGCACCGACCCCCGGCACTTCGCCTTCCCCAACCTGGACCTCACCGCGCACCTGTTCCGCGAGCCCGTGCCCGGCTGGGTCGGGCTGGACACCACCGTCTCCTTCGGCGCGAACGGCGTGGGCCTGACCTGCACCGTGCTGCACGACGAGCAGGGTCCGCTCGGGACGGTCGCGCAGACGCTCACGGTGCGCCAGCAGACCGGCTGACCCGCCGCCGACCCAGCTCGAGGACGGCGACGGGACACCTCTCACCAGGTCGGCTGGTCGGGGGGCAGACCCTGGCCGGGAGCTGACCTGTCCTGCTCGGACGCCCGTCGCCGGGCCGCGCCGGCCGTACGCTCCTCGAGCTCGTCGGCCTTCGACTCGGGTGAGGGCTCCTCACCCGGCGGCGCCGGACGCGGTGCGTCGGACAGCTTCTCCTGCAGACGCTCGGTCGCCTCCTGGAGCTGCTCGGCCTCCGAGGCTCCACCCTCCTCGGTGGGCTCCCCGTCCTGCTCGCCCTGCTCGCCCTCGGTGTCCCCTTCGTCGGCGTCCGGCTCCCCCGCCTCGGACGACCCTTCCGCGTCCTCAGGGTCCTCGCTCTCCGAGCCGTCCTGGTTCGAGTCGTCCTGGTCCGAGCCGTCCTGGGGCTGGGAGGACGACGAGCTGTCGTCCGTCTCATCCTCCGCGTCCGCCTCCCCCGGGTCCTCCTCGCCGTCGGCCGAGCATCCCCGAGCCTCGGCCAGGAGCTGCTGCGCCTGGGCCCACCGCGCCTTCGCGCCCACGGCGTCGGTCGGCCTCGTCCAGCTCGTCGCCCAGGACCTCCAGGGCCAGCGCCTCGTTGAGCACCACCCGACACAGGGAGTGCTCCGGGACGTGCGCGCGGGCGCGGGCGAAGAGCTCGGCGGACTCCAGCCACCGACGCTGGGAGAAGACCGCGACGCCCAGGTCGTACGGCGCCTTCCACCGCTCGACGACGTCGATGCGGTCGGCCACGCCGAACCAGCGTTCGGCCGCCGCGTGATCACCCTGACGCCAGGCCCGGTCCCCCAGCACCACGCTCGTGGCAAGGACCGCCAGGTAGGTCGCGACCGTGGCCAGCAAGGTGATCGCTGCGAGACCGGCGCGGCGCGCACCTCGGCGCGACCTGTCTCCCACCGGGTCGCGCAGGCCCTGGCGGGGACACGCCCCGGGGCTCGACGCGGACGGTCGTGCCTTCCTCACAGCTCCTCCTTCGCGGCTCGCCAACGCCTCACCGCCAGCAGCAGGTGCACCAGCAGCAACGGGGCCAGCCCGAGCGCGACGATCCAGTAGTACTCGGCCCCGGGCACGATCTCGCGCGCCGTGGCGGCGGGAGGTCGGACGGTCACCGGCAGGTCTCCACCCCGTGTGCGGTGCACGAAGGAACCCTGCAGCTCGTCCGCGATCCCGCGCAGGGATGCCTCGTCGAGGAAGGAGCGCTGCTCCACCCCGTCCCGGGTCACCCGTGCTGCGTCGCCCGGGGCCACCGGCATCACCCCGCCTGCCGCGGTCCCGAATCCCAGCACCCACGCCTCGTCGACCAGCTCGGCCAACGGCGCGAAGGACGCCCGTGCCTCCGTCTGAGTCTGCTCGCCGTCCCCGGCGTACACGAGCACCCTGACGTTGTCGGGGCGCTCGGCGGCGATCCGTGTCAACGTCTGGCGCGCCAGCTCGACCCCGACGGAGACGTCCGAGCCCGTCGCCTTCGCGGACGGCCGCCAGCCCACGGTGCCCAGCGTCGTCACGACGCTCCTGACGTCGGTGGTCGCCGGTACGAGGAGACGCGCGGTGTCGTCGAACACGATCACCGAGACGTGGGCTCCCGCGGCTCCCGCGACGACCTCGACCAGGTCCTCGCTGGCCCCGTCCATGCGCGACCTCCCGCCGGCGTGGTCGAGGGCTCCCATCGAGGCGGTCCGGTCCAGCATCAGCACCAGGTCGACCGCCTGGACCGGCGGGACGTCCCGCTCCTGCTCACCAGCAGGCCGCAGCGCGACGAGCACCAGCCCCACGGCGACGACCACCCGCAGCACGGCGGTCAGCCTGATCTCCGCCGTCGACGCCCGCCACCGGGACCCCGCCGTCAGGATCAGGACCACCGAAGCGATCACCGCCACCGCCACCAGCCACCACTGCGGCTGCCACGTCATCGCCGCCTCCGCTCTGCCGCCGTCGCCATCGCGAGCCCCAGCAGGGTCGCCAGCACACCGGGGGCCGTGACGTCGAAGCTGCGCTCCTGTGCCGTGGCGAGCAGCGCGGACCGCTCCTGGGCGGCGACGGCGCGCGAGATGACCGCGGTGTTCGTCGGCTCCCCGGGCGTCAGCAGCAGCACGTCGCCGTGGGTGCGCGAGGCCTGTCCCCGCAGCTCGGCGACCGCGTGTGCCTGCGTGCCCCGGGGCATGACGCCGAAGACCATCACCTGGCGCTCCAGCGCCAGCCCCGCAGCCTCCTGGAGCGTGTAGATGGAGTCACCGGAGAGCAGGTTGTCGGTCGCGAGGACGAGCGTGCGTGCCCGCTGCTCGTCCGGCCGGTCGAAGTGCTGGACGCAGCTCGCCAGCCCGTCCCCGACGAGGGAGGACCCGGAGGAGGGCGCCGTGGTCCCGGCCACGGGCTCCTCGCCGAGCAGCTCCGCACGCGCGGCCGCGAGCCGTACGGCGATCTCGTCGTGGTCATCGGTCAGGGCGAACCCGGTGACGGCGTTCGCGTCGAACATCACGAAGCCGATCCGCTCCTCGGTCAGCTCGTCGACCAGCGCGAGGTAGGTGTCCAGCACGTCCTCCACGACGGGCACCATGGAGCCCGAGACGTCCATGCACAGCACCACGTCGCGCTGGCGCACGACCTCGGAGTCGTCGGTGACCATCACGAAGCGCGAGCCGAGGAGGGCCAGTCCCGCGAGTGCGAGCGACACGCCTGCTACGGCGATCCCCCGCTGCCGGGCCTCACGCCGTACGACGTCCCTCCAGGAAGGCAGGTGCCGCAGCCGCTCCGACGCAGCCACCAGCACCCCCCTGTCCACCGGCCTGGCGCGGGCCACGGCCCACGCCGCGACGGCCACGAGCACACCCGCCGCCAGGACGACAGCCCCTACCCACCAGTGGATCAACGCCATGACGTCACCACGTCCACGGCTCGGCCGCCCAGCGCCTCGAGGGCCACGTCGCCGCCCTCGGGGCGGAACACGACGTCGCCGATGTCGCCCAGCAGAGCGACGGCGGGGGCCAACCGGGGATCCCGGTCGACGGCGAGCACCCACTCGGCGCGGGTCGTGTAGTCGAGGTCGGTCGTGGACACGGTGCCGAGGAACCTCCGCACCTCGGCACCCAGGCGGGCGACGACGGCCCGCCGGCTCTCGGCGTCGAGATCCGCGCCGGCCTCCAGGAGCTCGCGGAGACGGGACAGGGTGGCAGCGCGCAGCGCCTCGACGTCCACGCCGGACGGCTCGTCCGGCTGGGCCAGGAACCGGCGGAGCAGCAGGACGACGACCACGGCGGCCAGGAGGCAGACCACGACGACGCCCCACCATGCGCCGTCGTACAGGACGGGCGGATTGACCCGCTCGAGATCAGCGGACACGACGCCTCCGTTCCATCAGCGACAACAGGTCCGGCACCGCGTCCTCCAGACGCGCCAGATGGACGTGAGCCACCCCGAGGCGTCGTAGCGCGGCGTCCCGTCGCTCGTGACGGGCCTCGTCGGCGGCCGCCAGCTCCTTGCCCAGACGGGGGTCCAGGGCGAGGAAGGCGGGGACGCTCCGCCCCGAGCCGACGTCTGCGGCAGGGACACCGTGGCGCAGGGGCCCCATCGGGTCGACGTCGGCGACCGTGAGCACCACCAGCTCGTGCTGGGCCGCGAGGCGCACCAGACGACGCTCCACCGCCGACTCCAGCTCGAGGTCACCCAGGACCAGCACCATCAGGGTGCGGCGGCGCAGCGCGACGGATGGCATGGTCCAGCAGCTCGAGCGTCCGTTGCCCGGGGGAATCAGGTCCGCAGGCCCTGCACCACCGACTCCAGCATCCGCTCCAGGTCGACCTCGCGGGTGCTGGGGCGCGTCGCCACCGGCCCGTCGGCGCCGCTGTGGACCAGGCCCACGTGGTCCCCGGCACGCATCGCGACCCAGCCGAGGAGGCCGGCGGCCGTCACGGCGACGTCCCGTTTCAGGTCGGTCGTCGACGGGTCCCAGTGGGACGCGGCCGCGAGCTCACGACCGGTGTCGACGACCAGCATCACCACGGCTCTGCGCTCTGCCACGTGCCGCTTGACGAGCAGGTCCCCGTGCCGCGCGGACGCCTTCCAGTCGATGTCTGCCACGTCGTCGCCCACGACGTAGGCCCGGAGGTCGGAGAAGTCGAGACTGCGTGCGTGCATCGTGGAGGCGTGCCGCCCGTCGAGCAGCGTGCGGACCCGACGCCGGGCCACCAGCTCGGCCCGGGTCCGGATGCGGGTCAGGAGTGCCATCGACTCAGGGAGTGGGCACGGCCGCGAACACGGCGTCGACGACGTCGTCGGGACTCACCCGGGCCGCCACGGCTTCGAAGGTGAGCATCAGGCGGTGGCGCAGGACCTGGTGGCGCATCGCGACCACGTCCTCGGGCAGCACGTGGTCGCGGCCGGCCAGCACGGCCATCCCCCGGGCGACCTGGAGGAAGGCGATCGCCCCTCGCGGGCTCACGCCGTGCTCGACGTAGCGGGCCACGTCCGCGGGCAGGTACGCGTCCGGGTTGCGGGTCACGTTGACGATCTCGACGATGTAGCGCAGCACCGACTCGTCGACGTGGACCCGGTCGGCCACCGACTGGAGGAAGACGACGTCGTCCAGGGAGGCCACCGGGTCCACGCTGGTGTCGCGCAGCTCCCCGTCGGCGACGCGGCGCAGCATCGTGGCCTCCTCCAACGGGGTCGGGTGGTCGAGCACCTCCTTGAGCAGGAACCGGTCCATCTGGGCCTGCGGGAGGACGTAGGTGCCCTCCTCGTCGATCGGGTTCTGGGTCGCGAGCACCAGGAACGGGTCGGGCAGCCGGTGGGTCTCGCCCCCGATCGTGGTCTGACGCTCCTGCATCGCCTCCAACATCGCCGACTGGGTCTTGGCCGAGGACCTGTTGATCTCGTCGAGCAGCACGAAGTGCGCGTGGACCGGGCCCAGCTGGGTCGAGAACGTCGCGGTCCGGGGGTCGTAGACCTGCGTCCCGATGATGTCCGAGGGCAGGAGGTCGGGGGTGCACTGGACCCGGGAGAAGCTCGCCGCGACCGACGACGAGAGCACGGAGGCGGACAGCGTCTTGGCCAGGCCCGGCACCGACTCCATCAGCACGTGCCCCCGCGCCATCAGCGTCACCAGCAGGCTGCGGAGCAGGGCGTGCTGACCCACCACCTTGCTGGCGAACGCCCTCTCGACGGCTTCGGCGATCTCCCGGGCCCGCTTGATCTCGTGGTCGTCCAGTCGTGTCATGTCTTCTCCTGCTCGGTGGGCCCGGAGACCCAGAGTCGTGCGATTCGGGAACTGTCCTCGCGCCGGCGGACCGCGGCGGCGAGGTGGTGGTCGGCCAGCGACCCGTGCGCGCTCGGCACACGGGCGGACGGCCCGCGCAGCAGACGCAGCAGGGGCAGCCCCAGGACGGCGACGAGGAGTGCGGTGGTGAGGCCCCGCACCGCGTCGTAGGCCAGTGAGGTCTCCACCGTGTAGGACCACAGGCGGGCCAGCACCTCGCCGGGCGGCAGCCCCGGAGCGAAGTGCTCGGTGGTGGTCCCGGTCTCCTGGGCCCAGCCGACGAGGTTGAGCAACGCGCCCGAGAGCACGCCGACCCCGACCGCCGCCGGGATCGCCACCACCCAGGCCGCCACGGTCGGGACTCGGCGCAGGGCGGCCCCCAGAGCACCGACCACCGCCCACACCACGCACTGCGCCGGGAGCGTCTCGGCCGGGGTGGCGACCAGCATCGTCGACGCCAGAGCCGCAGAGGCCCCCGTCAGCACCCCGGCAGCCAGCCCCAGACCCGCGCCGGCCAGCAACGGCAGGGCGTGCACCACCTCGACGCCGGCGGTGCCCGGGGTCAGGACCGCGCGCAGGAGGCAGTCGGCCACCACCAGGCAGGCCACGGCCCGCAGGAGCTCCGAGCGGCGACCTGCCTCGCGCCACACGGTGCCCAGCAGCAGGACCAGCCCGGCTGCCTGGGCAGCCAGCACCCAGGGCGCCTCGACGCGGACCTGCTCACGGTCCGGCACACCGACGGAGTCCCACACCGGCCAGCCGAGCCAGGCCAGCCCGCCGACCAGCCACAGCGTGGCCACCAGCGCGGACCAGCGTCCTGGGGCGGCCACCGTCGACCAGCCCGTCATCGCGTCTCCTGCCAGACGTCGCGCACCCGCAGCGCCCGCGCACCCGCACGACGCAGGGCAGGCGGGTGGGGCAGGTGGTCGGCCACCAGGACCGGAGGGCCGAGCACGGCCGGGGCCTCGTGCCCGTCGGCCGCGCCCGGGAGGACCAGCAGCCGGTGACAGGCGCGCACCAGGAACTCCGCGTCGTGCGACACCAGGAGGGTCGCCGTCTCCGACTCGTCGTCGTGGAGCGCGGCCGCCAGCGCCCGCCGTCCTGCGGCATCCAGCCCGACCTCGGGTCGGTCGAGCACCTCGGTCCGCGTGGACGCCGCGTTCAGGGCCCACTGGGCTGCTCGGCGCTCGCCGGCGCTGTGCTGCGCCAGGGTCCGAGCCGGATCGACCGGCGCCACCCGGGCGGCAGCGGCCACGGCCGCGTCGGCGTCACCCCCGCGCGCCCGGCACCACGCCCTGGCGAGTCGCCCCAGGGGGACGTGGCCGGGCCAGACCAGCGGTGGCCGAGGGCGAGCCTCAGCGTCGATCGTCGCCGCGAGCCGCCGCGCCACGGAGAGGGCTCGAGCGTGGTCGCCGTCCCGAGGCACGACGCCGAGAGTCTCGCCCGACCAGCACGTCGACGTCCCCGTCGACGCCGGCGCGCCCCGGGGGCACCCGCACGACCGCCGTCGCCTGCCGTTCGGACCGGGTCTGCGCCCTCGGCACCGCGGTCTGCACGAGGGGGTGCCGGCCCAGCCGCTCGAGGTCCCACCAGTCGGCACGTGGGAGGCCGAGAGCCCGCGCAAGTGCCGCCTCCGGGGGGAGCGGAAGGGTCCGCGGGCTCCACGCCGCGCTCGGCTGCACGAGTGCCTGGCCGTCACCCAGCAGCTCCACGACCTGGTCGGCCACGGGTACGGCGGTCGCCAGGTCGTGCTCGACCCAGCAGACGTCGACCCCGAGGTCGGCGCAGCGTCGCAGCGCCCGCGCGAGCGCGCCGCGCAGGTCGGGGCTCAGGTCGGCCAGCGGCTGGTCGAGGACCAGGAGGACCCGCTCGTCTCGGGTCACGAGACCGCTGCGACTGCAGGATCCCGCGCACCGCCGGAACGACCGAGCAGACCGCCGGGTCGAGCTCGCGCAGCGACGTCCGCAGGTCGTGGCAGCCGGTCACGCTCGCCCAGAGCTGCGCGGTCACGCGGTCCTCTCCCCCGAGGGCCTCCGCGACGGTCATCTCCAGCGGTGGGTCGAGCCGGAACGCGCCGACGTGGTGCACCGTCACCTCGTCGGCCGACCAGGAGCCGTGGACCAGCGCACCCCTCGGGAGGGTCCCGCCCAGGGCGGAGGCGAGGACGGAGCCGCCCGTGCCGCTGCGCCCCGTGACGACCGTCAGCCCCTGCACGTCGAAGGAGAACGGCCCGGCAGCGATCCCGCGACCCGGGAGCCACACGGCCAGCTCGTTGATCGAGACGCTCATCGTCGCTGCTCTCCTCGGGTGTCTTCGGGCACCGCCGTCGTGACCGCCGGCAGCATCAGCAGGCTGAGCGCGCACAGCGTCGGGTCGGCCTCGCTGAGCACCAGGACCGCGGTGAGGACAGCGCAGGCGGCGGGCGCGAGGTCGACCGACCGCCCCACGACGAGCCGGGCACGAGCGAGGACGGCCCCCGTCCCCACGATCGCGAGGACGGCCAGCAAGGACGCCTCCACCCCGGTCACGGTGCGAGCCCACCGCGCCCGTCGTGGCGGTGAGGACGATGGCGAGGACGACCAGCACCCGCACCCGCGTCAGCCGGGCCGGCTCGTCGGGAAGGCCCCCTCGGCCCCACTCGTCGGCTCGTTCGGCAGCCGACGCCACCGCCTCCGGCACCGAGCTCGTGACGCCCCCGAGCCCGTGCGCCGCGAGGGCCGGGCGGGCGCGTTCGGCGCGGGCGAGCTCCTCGGCGGCGAAGCACGCAGGATGCACGAACCTCGCGGCACGGCCCAGGGTCACGTCCGCGAGCCGGGCCAGACGCTCGCCGCTGACGCAGCGGAGCACCAGGGCGACCAGGGCGAGGTGCGCGAGGGCCTGCCGCGGCGAGGCTGAGACCACCGGCCAGTCGTCCCGTCGTGACCACCCCGCCGATCGGCGTGCCAGAGCTGGGCGCCCACTCCGGCAGCACCCAGACCACGTCGCCGCCGGACGCCGGTCCGACCGCCAGGGTGATGACGGCCCACCCGGCGACCAGCACGGTGGCGAGCACCAGGACGGGGTATCCCAGACCGGCCCGCGCTCGCGCCCCGGGTGCCACCAGACGACCAGGACGGCCACCAGCACGCAGACCGGCACCCACCACGACGCGACCGTCTGGAGGGCGAGGAAGGCCACCCCTGCCCAGGCCAGCCAGCCGAGGGCCGCGACGTCGACCACGGGCGCAAGGCCCCGGCTCGCGCGAGCACGTCCGGTCGCCACCGCGGCGCTCACCGACGCCTCCGGAAGCGCCCGGGGCGCAGGACCAGGGCGAGCGCGCATGCGGCGATGCCGGCGGCGACGAACTGGACCGCCCGGACGGAGTGTGTCCCGGTGCCGGCGCGAGAGGCGGCCGGCGAGTCGAGCAGGGGCACGTCCAGGTTGCGGCTCCGCGGACGGACGACCGCGGCACCGTCGCTCCCCACGCCGGCGGCCAGGGACCCCTGGACCGACACGCCGAGCACGGGGAAGATCTCCGCTGCCGGGAGCTCACGGCGCTCGCCCTCGGCGCGGGGACGCACGGGCCAGGTCGCCACCGGGGTGCCGCTGCGGACGTCGACGAGGCGGAAGGTGTGCGCGCCTGCGGAGAGGCCCCGCGGCACGACGTACGAGACGGTGCAGCGAGTCTCCTCGCAGGTCGTCCTCGCGTCGGGGGCGCCCGCGCCCTCCTGCGCAGGGACCGCGGTCCAGGCGGAGCCCTCCTGGCGTTGGACGGCGTACACGCTCCCCGGGACGACGTGGTCCAGGCGGAGCCCGAGGGCCGCACCGACCGGCTTGTCCGCCGTGTACTCGTCACCGACGAGCTCGGGCGTGCGCGTGACGAGCTCGCTCCACGCGCCCAGGACGGTGGTCAGGTCCTCTCCCTCGGCCTCGGCGAGCAGCGACGAGCAAGGGCCCACCGGCCGTCCCGGCCGGCGCCGCCGGCAGGGCGAGGTCGGCACTCCCCCACCCGCGCTCGTCCGTGGTCACCTCGGCCTCGGGCCCCACTGGCTCCCACGTGACAGCACCCGCGCGGGTCGGTCGAGAGCCGGAAGGCCCGCACCGTCAGGCTCGTGTCGGGGCGTCCCGTCACGCCCACGCGCTGCGTGGCCCCCTCGGCCCACAGGCGCGGGGCCTGCACCGAGCACCGCACCTCGTCGTGGCTGCACAGCCGGTCCGTCTCCCCCGTCGCAGCCGAGGCGGGGTGCAGGGAGAGCAGCACCAGGACCAGCGCCGCCGTGAGGGAGACCGGCGCGCCTCGGCCCACCCGGCGGGGACGGACGGTCACCACGTCTCCTCCTGGTCGGAGACCAGACGGCGGCGCAGCCAGATCCCCAGTCCCGGCGCGACGAGGAGCAGCAGCAGGGCAGCACCGAACAGCCACGTGACCGGCCCACGGACCTCCTGGATCCGTGGCGCGGCGGCCGGCCTCGCTTCCTCTCCCCAGACGAGATCCTCGGACGCGGCGCCCGCGCCTGCGCCCGGCGACGCCGTCGCCTGGCCAGGTCCAGCGACAGGTCCAGCGGAAGCGGAAGGCTGCGCGGAGGGCGCGTCGCGCCGGCTCGTCCCCGGCGTCTGTCCGGGCGTCGGGGTGGGCGCGCTGCCGGGCGTCGCGCCGGGGCTGGTCGTCGGCCCGGCGCTCGGCTTGGGCGCGGTGCTGGAGCGGCTGTGGGCACGGTGCTCGGCTTGGGCACGGTGCTCGGCTTGGGCGCGGTGCTCGGCGTCGGCCCGGCGCTGGGCAACGGGCCGGGAACCGGCGCCCCTTCCTGCTCCCCCGGCCCGGGTCCCGGAGTGCCGGGGGTCCCCTCGCCGCCACCGCCACCGTCGGGGTCAGGCACACCCGGGACCCTTGGTCCGGTCGAAGTTCTGCCCTCTCGCCCGGGCCTCGCCCTGCTCCGAGGGCACGACGGTCCACTCGTTGTACGCCGGCGAGGCGATCGGGCGGTCCTCGGCGCCCCCGTAGTTCAGGTGGTGGTTGACCCGGAACCGGTAGGGCTGCCCGGCGACGAGCCCCTCCGGCACGGTGTAGGTCAGGTGCGAGATCTCGCCCGGAGAGCTGAGCAGGCGCTGGGAGGCGTCGTACCCCTGGCCCGGGAGAGCCGTCCAGGTCCCGTCGGGCGCCAGGTACTCGACCCAGTAGCCGACGCCCGGCACGTTTCCGATCACCTGGAGGTCGAGGGGGACGCCGACCGGTTTCTGGTCGGCGTAGCCGTCCCCGAGCAGCTTGAGCGTCCGCCCCCCGAACTCCACGACCGTGCCGAGCCGCGTCGTCAGGTCGAGGGAGGTGTCGTCCGCCAGCCCGACGAACCCCCAGCCTCCCGGGACGTCGGGCACGGTCCGGGGCACCAGCCTGGCCGGGTCCCGGAGGTCTCCCCGTCCCCCACCGAGGGCGCGCGTGGTGGCCTGCACCGGCTCGCCGCTCGCGACCAGTCCGGTCAGCTCACCGAGGGAGTTGAACTCCACGAGGTAGAACTGGAACGTCAGGAGCGTGCCGGGGTTCCCGGTCGCACGGACGCGCAGCAGCTGGTCGTGGGCGGCCACGTGGCTCTCGGTCGTGATCGAGCACGGCGCCTGCCTGGTAGCCGTCGCACAGGGCGGCCTGGGACCGACCCGCCGCGTGCGCGGTCGTCGTCCAGAGACCCGCGAGGACGAGGCACCAGGAGACGGTGAACGCGAGAGCCGTACGGGACGGCTGGCGTCGAGGCACGGGTGCCTGCATCTGGGACCTCCAGGGGTGCGCAGGCAAGGCAAACCCCAGGGGATTTCCGAGCCCGCGTTGGTGCGACGACGGGTGACGGCTGCATCCCCGGAGTTCCCGACTTGCTGGAGGACCAGCTCACGGTTGCGCAACAGCGCCGGATTCGCACCGGCTTCCTCTGGTGGGGATGCGTCACGGATGGTGACCGGGAGATGGTGGCACACGGGCTCGGGGGCTGGTCCACCCGGCCTGGGCATCTGCCCCAAGACAGCCTGGTTCCGGCGACACGCGTGAGCAGGGTCATACGGGATCCGATTCGTGGTCCGCCGACATCGACGGCGTAGCCTCCGGGGCGGTGTCGAAGGGGAAGCCGGTGGAAGTCCGGCACTGACCCGCAACCGTGACGAAGGGGCCCGCCCCCCTCGAAGTCGGAATGCCTTCACGCCGTGACGACCACCCACACACTGTCGAGGAATGCAGTTGGTCGCTGACGCGATGTCGGCCACCCTGCTCCGGAACCGGAGTACACCCGTGAAGCTTCGCAAGATCGCGTCGGCCGTTGCCTGCGCACTCGTCATCAGCCCCCTCTCGGGGGTCCTCTCCCCCGCGCACGCCGCGTCCTGGCACACCGGCTGGTGCGAGGAGGACGAGGGCCTCAGCGTCGTCGTCGACTTCGGGAACGAGGTCGCCGAGACCATCCCGCCGGAGGGGTTCCTGGTGCGCTGCCTCGTCGGCGGCGTCGTCGACACCACCCCCGAGCTCAGCAGGGTCGCGGCCCTGAAGGGGGTCGGGCTCGAGGTCGAGCACGATCGCAGCGGCTACATCACCTCCATCGCCGGCATCGAGGAGTACTCGGGCGACGCGCTGTGGTGGATGTTCTCGGGCGCGAAGGTCCCGGGCCCCTGGGACAGCGGCAACTACGGCATCGTCACGGACGGCCCCAACATCAACAAGGCCTTCGGTGCCCGGCTCGTCGGGGAGGACTACGTCAGCGTGCCGCGCCCCACCCCGCAGTTCGCCGCGTCGGCTCCTGCTCCTGCGCCGACCCCTGTGCCGACCCCTGGGCCGACCCCGACGCCGGGCCGACTCCTGGGCCGACTCCGGGCCGACGCCCGGCACCGAGGCCCCGGCGTCCGTCAGTGGCACCGTGCCCACGGTCCTCGGGAAGGCTCGGGTCGGGCTGCGCCTGACCGCAGATCTCGGCCTCTGGAGCGAAGGCTCCACCCTGACGCGTCGGTGGACGCGCAACGGCGTCCCGATCCCCGGGGCCAGCGGGAGCTCGTACCGGCTGCGCCCGGCCGACCGCGGTGCACGGATCGCGCTGGAGGTGACCGGCTCCAAGCCGGGCCACGTCTCGACCACGGTCGCGTCCGCACCCACGACCAAGGTGCTCCGTGGTCGACTCGAGCCGACCAAGCCCCGGGTCGCCGGCCCTGTCCAGGTCGGCAGGAAGCTGCGGGCCGTCGTGCCGGCCTGGCGCCCGGGTCGGGTCAACCTCTCCCACCAGTGGCTCCGTGACGGCAAGCCGATCCCCGGGGCCCGCAAGAAGACCTACGTCCTCAAGCGCGCGGACGTGCGGCACCGCATCTCCGTGCGGGTGACCGGCACCAAGGCCGGGTACGCCAAGACCACCCGTACGTCGGCCCGGACCGCCCTCGTCTCCCGCTGACCCGGACCTTCGCCCGGACCCGACCTGGCACGCAACAGGCCAGGCACGGAGAACGGGCCCCGACGCAGCTGCGTCGGGGCCCGTTCTCCGTGCTGGGACCGCTCAGGCTGCTCGAAGCCGGAAGGTCCCGGTGCTGGTCGAGCGCTTCGGGTCGGCGCTGCCCACGCTGCGCACGACCACCTTGTACTGGCCGAGGACCTTCTTGCTCCCCGAGCTGTCTTGCGCAGGGCCTTCCGGGTGACCGAGACGGTCGCGACACCCGCTGCGTCGACCCGCGCGCTGCGCGCCACGACCTTCTTGCCGTTCTTGCGGACGACGAAGCGCACCCGGCCCTGCTCCGCGGAGGCGCCACTGACCTTGGCCCTGAGCACGACCTTGCGGGGCTTCACCTTCGCCCGCGGCTTCCGTACCTTCGTGACGACCTGTGCGGCGGGCGCGGTGGGCGGCGCGGCAGAGGGAACGGGGGTCGGGGCGGGCGCGGCCGGAGTGGTCGGGATCGGCGTCGGAGTGGGCGCGGGCGGGGTGACGACCGGGTCCGGGACGTTCATGGCGTAGAGGCTGGGCTTGCCGTCGAGGAAGCGGAGGTAGTCCGTCAGCCCGTAGAAGCCCTGCAGCGGTGGCCATCCCGTTCGGCGCGCCGGGCGCGGGGTACCAGAAGCCACCGCCGTCGACGTAGAAGCGTGCGTGGGCGGTGACGGGGTTGCCACCCTCCTGGGCGAAGCGCGGATCGGTGGCCGGGTCGATCCCGAGGGCGGTCAGGGCGAGCATGACCTGGGTCGTGCTCTCCACGGACTCGACCCCGTAGCTCGCGAAGGCGCCGCTCGGACGCTGGATGTCGGAGAGCTTCGTGACGCCTCGCTCCACGGCGGCCGCCACCGCAGGCTGATCGACGTACCGCGACAGGGCCTGGAGCGCCATGCCCGTCATGTCCGGGTCGGGCGTGGAACCGAAGAAGGCCCAGCCGCCGCCGGCGATCTCGAGCTGGAGGACCCGGTCGACCAGCTTCTGCCGCGTGGTGGGATCGGCGACGCCGGAGACCTCAGGCACCTGGTGGTCCAGGGTGTCCAGGGCGATCAGGCCGTAGACGGCGGAGTTGATCGCGCGCATCCTCGACATGTCGGCGAGGCCGGCCAGGAGGTCGTAGCCGCCCACGTCGGTGACGTCCTTGCCCATGGCGCTCAGCGCGATGACGACCCGCTCGTAGGTGGTGGCCGGTCCCAGGTCGCCTTCCTTCTCCACGACGTCCTCGACCAGGTTGACGTAGTACTCGTCGAGCCACTGGTCGGCGTCGACGTCGCTGCGAGCCAGACCGAGCGCCTGCCCACTCACGTCCCAGCCCGCTGGGCTCGACGTTCTGCAGGATGTAGGACGCTGTCTGGGCGTGCTGGCTGCGCGCCCGGTCGGCGGAGGCGGAGTCGGCGTGAGCCGCGCCCCCTCCGAACCCGGGGACGAGAGCGAGGAGCAGTCCGAGGACCGCGAGCAGGGCGACGTGCGCGGCTGGGCGCCTCACCCTGATGGTTGGCGTGTGCAATGTGTGTTCCTTCCGGCTGCAGCGCACGGCGGAAGGAACGCGACCGCACGGAGCCGTCGCGTGCCCTACCGTGCGATCGCGACAGCGTGTAGTGCGGATACTCCACACGGCCCGGTGTCCCGACTCTTCGATCCGCTGGGCGGAGTCGAACTACGGTTGCGCGTCAGTGCCGGACTTCGACCGGCTTCCCCTGGACGTGTGAGGTGTTCAGTTGTCGCGCGGACTGTAGCCCAGAACACCGGGAGGTCCGCTGGGGAGGGACGGGGCGGGCGTGACGGGAAGCCGTCGGACGCCGAGGTCGACCACGTCACGGCCTCACCCCCGACCCGCCGGCTCAGAGGCCCTTCGAGCAGCTCCTGCATCCGGCCGATCTCCGCGGCCTGGCTGGACGCGACGTCGGCGGCCAGCTCGCGCACCAGCAGCGCGCTGCCGTCGACGGCCACCCGGTCGGCCATCGTCAGCGCACCTTCGTGGTGCCGGATCATCGAGGTCAGGTAGAGCCGGTCGAACGCGCGACCCTTCGGCCGCGGCGAGCTCCTTCAGCTCCTGGGGCGTGAGCATGCCCTCCATGCCGTCGTGCCCGTGCGCGCCGTGGTCGTAGTCGAGCGGGTCGTCGGACGCCGACGGCACGTCGAGGTTCTGCTCCTCCAGCCAGGAGGCCATGAGCAGGATCTCGGGCGCCTGCGCGGCCTCGATCCGTTCGGCGAGCCGCCGTACCTGCGGGTTCTCGGCCCGCTTCGGCGCCAGCCGCGACATCTCCAGGGCCTGGGCGTGGTGCGGGATCATCATCTGCACGAAGGCGATGTCGGAGTGGTTCCACTCGGCAGGCTCCTCGGTGGTGACGTCGCCGCCGGTGGCGGCCGGCTCGCCCGGCAGACCCGGCTGGATGACCGGCACGTCGCTGCCGTCACCCGCCTCAGGGGACTCCGACGAGGAGGGATCTCGTGGGGATGCGGCCTGGGGTGGGGCGTCGTCGTCCGTGTCGGCGCTGCACCCGGCGAGGCCGGTGGCCCCGAGGAGAAGAGCGGCGCACGAGGAAAGAATCTTTGCCCGAGTCATTGCTTCCATCGTGCTCGGCACGGTACGACAAGAACAGCACACGTGCGACCCCCTCCGGAAGGAAAAGTCTTGTCTCGGGAATCTCTTGCGCCAGCATCTGCGCGCACACAGAAGTCAGCCGTACGCCGACCCGCAGCCGCCGCCGGCGCCACCGTCCTGCTCGCCGCGGCACTGATGCCCGCGGCCTCCGCCCACGACGGCGAGGACCACTCCGAGCAGAAGGGGTCCGCGGCCGCGAAGAAGACCGCTCCCCCGAGCTGCCCGCCCGGTCTGGCCAAGCAGCTCGAGAAGGGCGCCGGCGACCGCTTCGGGGCCGGCTGCGACCTCGCGGGCGGCGACCTGGGAGCGATGGACGACTCGCAAGACCCAGCTGGCCCCCGGCCAGTCGGCGTCCAGCCCCAACCTCCGCCTGCTGACCAACGTGCCGAAGTCCGGCGCGTTCGCAGCCCAGACGGCGTACAACACCGACCTCGCCTTCCAGGGTGACTACGCGTTCGCCGGCAACTACGAGGGCTTCACGGTGTGGGACATCTCCACGCCGGCCCAGCCCGCGCAGGTGACCCAGGTGGTCTGCACCGGAGCCCAGAACGACATCTCGGTGTGGGGAGACCTGCTGATCCTCAGCGTCGACTCCAGCCGCTCCGACGCCTCCTGCGCCAGCACCGGGCTGCTCGGCCGCCAACAAGGACGCCTGGGAGGGCGTGCGCGTCTTCGACATCAGCAACCCGGCCTCTCCGCAGTACGTCGCGGCGGTCGAGACCCCCTGCGGCTCGCACACCCACACGCTGGCGCCCACCAAGGACGGCAGCGAGCTGTTCGTCTACGTGTCCAGCTACGGGCCCAACGCCGCGTTCCCGGACTGCCAGCCCCCGCACGACAAGATCGGCGTGGTCAAGGTCCCGCTGGACGCGCCGAGCGAGGCCTCCCTGGTCGGCACCCCGGTGCTCTTCCCCGACGGCGGCAACCCGGGCGGCAACGGTTCCAGCGCGACCAGCGGGTGCCACGACATCACCGCCTACCCGGAGCGGGACATCGCGGCCGGCGCCTGCATGGGTGACGGCGTCATCCTCGACATCAGCGACCGGGCCAACCCGGTGGTCACCGAGTCCGTGCGCGACACCGAGAACTTCGCCTTCTGGCACTCCGCCACGTTCAACAACGAGGGCGACCAAGGTGGTCTTCACCGACGAGCTCGGCGGCGGCGGCGCGGCGACCTGCAACCCGACCGTGGGACCCAACAAGGGCGCCAACGCGATCTACCGCCTCCAGGGCGGGCGAGCTGACGTTCAACTCCTACTACAAGATCCCCCGCACCAACTCCAACACCGAGAACTGCGTGGCCCACAACGGCTCGCTGATCCCGGTGAAGGGCCGTGACCTGATGGTCCAGGCGTGGTACCAGGGCGGCATCTCCGTCTTCGACTTCACCAACGCCAAGAAGCCGAAGGAGATCGCCTGGTTCGACCGCGGTCCGCTCTCCGACGAGCGGTTGATCCTCGGCGGCTCGTGGTCGGCGTACTGGTACCAGGGCCACATCTACAGCAACGACATCCAGCAGGGATTCGACGTGCTGCAGTCTCGACGACAAGATCGTCAAGACGGCCCCGAAGAACGAGTTCGACCTGTTCAACCCGCAGTCGCAGCCTTCCTGGAACGGCTGACCGGCTCGTAGACCGAGCAGTACGGCGACGGCCCGTCGTGGGTTCTCCCCACGGCGGGCCGTCGCTGGTTCGGCGCTACTGAGGCCGCCGCGGGGGTCGGCTCTCCAGCAGCACGGCGGCCAGGAGCAGCTCGACCAGCGGCAGGCCGACGGTCACGGCGAGCACGGCCCAGAGCCACCACTCCGGCGGCGCGGCACTCGTGCTGATCCAGAGACCCAGCACGACCGCGGTCGCGAGAGCCCCCAGTAGGACGCTGCGGCGCCTGAGCGTGCCCTTGCGTCCCAGCCACCGCAGGAGTGCGAGGTGGGGCAACGTCCACACGACCGCGACCAGAGCCACCCCGAGGGCGGCGATGGCGATGAGCACGTCGAAGTCGAGATCGGGCACCGGCGCGTACAGCACGGCGACGCCCATTGCCAGGAGCCCGACACCGGTCCCGAACGACACCGCGACGTAGGCCAGGCCCCGCAGAGCGATCGCTGCCGCGCTCTCGTCCTCGACCCGATCCTCCGCCGCATGCTGGTCCGGGCGGTCAGGAGTGACGAGGGTCGGGGGCATCGGGGGCATCGGGGCGCCGACAGTCGCCGCCGACCCCACTCGGACGACGAGGACGGTCTCCGCGACCGCGACCGAACCTGCCGCGGCGATCACCAGCACCGCAGCGGCCGAGGTCCCGACGACGACCCAGGCGCCCAGGGCACCGACGACGACCGCGACCAGCCCGGCCGAGAGCGCCATGAGCAGGACCGCGTCACCCCGGCGACGCACCCACCGACCCACTGTCACCTGGACCGCGCTCCACGACAGCGCCCCCACCACGAGGAGCCCGAAGGCGGTCAGGGTCCCAGCACCGAGCGGCGGGTCGGCTATGACAAGCACGAAGCAGAGGAACGCCACGGTGAGGAGCGCAACCACAACGCCCGCCCCGGCAGCCAGACGGGACACCCGCGCCAGCGCAGCGCACGCATCCTGGGCGCCAGGAGTACCGGATCCCGGAGAGGTCGATGTCATCAGGGCCACCACCTCGCTTCGGGCCGATCCCGCCAGCGCCATGGTGGCACGACCAAGCTGTCTGGTCTGTGCTGTCCGGTCTGTGCTGTCCGGCTCGTCTGGCTGGGGCGGCGTCCGGGGCGGTTCGACGAGAACGACGGGCTTGACTCTCACGCCGCCGTTCGCGGTGGTCGGCTCCCCGGCTGAGGCCAGCAGCGGCTCAGAGCTCCGGACTGCACCCCGGCCAGCAGCTGGCGCGCCATCACGATCCGCTGCACCTGGTTGGTGCCCTCGTAGATCTGGGTGATCTTGGCGTCGCGCATCATCCGCTCGACCGGGTAGTCGCTGGTGTAGCCGTAGCCGCCGAGCACCTGCACGGCGTTGGTGGTGACCTCCATCGCCACGTCGGAGGCGAAGCACTTGGCCGCAGCGCCGAAGAACGTCAGGTCGGAGTCGCCGCGCTCGGAGCGGCCGGCGGCGGCGTACGTCATCTGGCGCGCGGCCTCGATCTTCATGCCCATGTCGGCGAGCAGGAACTGCAGGCCCTGGAAGTCGGCGATCGCCTTGCCGAACTGGGTGCGCTCCTTGGCGTAGTCCAGCGCGTAGTCGAGCGCGCCCTGCGCGACACCGACGGCCTGGGCGGCGATGGTCACGCGGGTGTGGTCGAGGGTCTTCATCGCGGTGGCGAACCCGGTGCCCTCCTCGCCGATCATCCGGTCGGCGGGGATGCGGACGTTGTCGAGGTAGACCTCGCGGGTCGGCGAGCCCTTGATGCCGAGCTTCTTCTCCTTGGCGCCGAAGGAGACGCCCTCGTCGGACTTCTCCACGACGAACGCGGAGATGCCGCCGCGGGTCTTCTTCTCCGGGTCGGTGACGGCCATGACCGTGTAGTACTCCGACTCCCCCGCGTTGGTGATCCAACGCTTCACGCCGTTGAGCACCCAGGAGTCGCCGTCGCGGACCGCGCGGGTCTTCATGCCACCGGCGTCCGAGCCGGCGTCGGGCTCGGAGAGGCAGTAGGAGAAGCCGCCCTCGCCGCGGGCGAGCCGTGCCGAGGTACTTGGCCTTCAGCTCCTCCGAGCCGGAGATCTGGATCGGCAGCGAGCCGAGCTTGTTGACCGCGGGGATCAGCGAGGAGGAGACGCACGCGCGGGCGACCTCCTCGATCACCAGCACGGTGGCCAGCGCGTCGGCCCCGGCGCCGCCGTACTGCTCGGGCACGTGCGGGGCGTGGAAGTCCGCGGCGAGCAGCGCGTCGGCCGCCTCCTGCGGGAAGCGTGCCTGCTCGTCGACCTCCGCGGCGTACGGCGCGATCTTGGCGTCGCACAGGGCGCGGACGGCCTCGCGGACGGCGCGGTGCTCCTCGGAGAGCTGGTACAGGTCGAAGTCAGGGTTGCTCATGGATCCTTCTCTGGTCGGTGCCGGAATCTTTGGTCGGTGCCGGAATCTCTGATCGGTGCCGGAAGCGGGGGCGGACTCAATCCCGATGCTACGGTACTGAGTACCGAGCCCCAGGATGGTGCCATGCCGACCAGCCGCGAGCGACTCATCGACGCCGCCTTCGCCCTCTTCGACGAGCGGGGGTTCGAGGAGACCACCGTCGACGACGTCGCCGAGCGCGCCGGCGTCGGACGGACGACGTTCTTCCGGGCGTTCAAGTCCAAGGAGGACGTGATCTTCCCCGACCACGCGGTGGTCCTGGGCGCGATCCGCGACCGGCTCGCCTCCGCGACCGACGCGACCGCCCCGGTCGCCGTCACCGAGGCGGCCCGGCTGGTGCTGCTGCACTACCTCGGCGAGGGCGACCGCGCCCGGATCCGCTACCGGCTCACCCGCAGCGTGCCGACCCTGCAGGCTCGCGAGGTCGCCAGCCAGCGGCAGTACCAGCAGGCCTTCCGCACCTTCGTGCACGAGTGGCTCGGCGGGACCGCCGGAGACCGAGCTGCGCGCGGAGCTGATGGCCAACGCCGTGGTGACCGCGCACAACCACGTGCTGCGGCGCTGGCTGCGCGGACAGATCGGCACCGCCGCCGCCCAGTCGGAGTTCCACGAGGCGATGGCGGAGGTGCTGCGGCTCTACGGCTCGGCCGCTGGTGGGACGGGCGGGCACGAGACCGCCGTCGTGGTGCTGCGCACCTCTCGCCCGCTGGACGAGGTGCTGCCCGCGCTGCGCGAGGCCGTCGGCGGCGGTGCTGAGGGCTGATCCGCCGGGAGCACGTGGCCCTCGCGCTGCGATGCCTGGGTCTTGATGCCTGACTCTTGATGCCTGGGTCTTGATGCCTGAGTCTTCTCGCAGGCACGGGCAACAACGGCGGGGGCGGCCGCATCTCACCTGTGACAGCGCCCGATCCACCGACGGGCGGCGCGGAACGACATCAGGGGGACGCATGAGACACGCTCGACCGACGATCCGCACCGCTCTCGCCGCATCCGCGGCAAGGGTCACCGCCCTGACCACCGTGCTGATCACCGCGCTGGCCACCGTGCTGATTACCGCGCTGGCCACCGCGCTGGCCGCCGGCCCCGCAGACGCCTCGGAACCCCTGCCGGAGCCGATCTGGCAGTCCTCCTGGGAGGCGCAGGGCGACCCCGACGAAGCGCGCGTCTACCTCATCGACTCGGTCCTCGACCCCGTCACCGGCGACGTCTTCGCCCTAGCGCGGCACAGCGAGGTCTCCGACCGGCTCCTCCTGCGCCGGGTCGACGGGGAGACCGGTGCCACCGAGTGGGAGCGACCCCAGGACGCCTCGGCGTACTCCCGGCTCACCCTGGACGCCGACGCCCGCCAGCTGCTGCTGTTCGAGCAGGTGTCCCTCGCCGGGAAGCCCCGGCTGCGCCTGCATGCCCTCGGGGTCGACGGCGAGCCCCGCTGGAGCCGTGACCTGGGCAGCTTCGGGTACGCGCAGGAGCAGGTGACGGACCCGGCGAGCGGGACCACCTGCACCGCCACCGTGACCGCGCGGCCGCGGACCTCCGGAAGCGGCAGCCGGCGCGGGCTGCGCTGGACGATCGGGTGCGTGGCGCGGGACGGCGAGGTCGTGGCGCAGCGGTCCTTCGACCGGCCCGGCAGCGCGGATCAGGACGAGCTGGGCCTGGCCGTCGACTCCCGGCGCGGCCGTTGGTACGCGGCGCTCAGTCGCGTCGTACCCGGACGGAGCAGCACGGTCGAGGTCCAAGCCCTCGACCAGCACGGGCGCACCCGGTGGCGGCGCACCCTGACGGAGGGTCCGCGGTGTTCAGGGACTTCGGCGCCCTCGCGGTCGACCCGAAACGCGGCCGCGTCCTGCTCGGTACGTCCACCTACGGCGGCGGCAAGGTGAGCCGGGGCGCTCTGACCGTCTGGGAGGGCAACGGGCGTCGCCACGCGCAGCGCACCTGGCGCTCCCCGCGCGTCGGCACGATCTCCGACCTGGCGGTCTCCCAGGACGGCCGGCACTACGTCGTGGCGTCGCTGGGGACCACGCGGGGGGCCACGATCACCGCCCTCCGGCCCAGCCTCCGCCAGCGCTGGACCACGCGCCACACCCGGCAGCCCGTCGACCACCTCGACCTCGTCCTCGACGACGCGCAGCGCCGCATCCTGGTGGCCGGTGGCAGGCTGGCGGCCTACCGCTGGAACGGCTCGCCCACCTGGGCTGGCCGCCCGGTCCGTACCTACCTCCCGCTCCGCCTGCACCTCGACACCGAACGGCAACGCCTCGTGTCGGCGTGGCAGGAGGATTACTGGCCGGCGGCGCACCTGACCGCTTGGCAGCTGGAGTGACCAGAGCGGCCGTCTACGTCCCCCTGGCACCTCGCCTGACCTGACCAGAGCGGCGGTCTACGTCCGTCGGTGGTAGCGCAGGGACCCGTCGGGGTGCTGGACGGTGGTGAACGCCGGGTCGTGGGCCCGTTGGTGGTGCCACGGACACAGGAAGAGCAGGTCGTCCAGGTCCGTACGGCCACCGTGACCCCAGGGATCACGCCCGTGGTGGGCCTCGCACCACGTCGAGGGCACCGAGCACCCCTCCGCCCCGCAGACCCGCTGGGTCAGGGTCTTCGCGGTCCGTTGCCCGTCGGTGAAGAACCGCGACGCCCGACCCTGGTCCAGCACCTGCGACTTCGCGCCCAGGACCACGGGGATGATCTGCGCCTGGCACGCCAGCCGTCGGACCTGTCCCGCCGAGAGCGTGGTGACGTCCTCGCCGTTGCTGAGGATCGACCCCGTGCCGAGCCCGCTGCGTAGCGCTTCCAGGCTCATCGTGACCACCACCCGGGTCGCGGACCCACCGTGCGCCGGCACCCGGGCGGGGTCGGCGGCCTCGAGGAACGCGCAGAACGCCTGCCCGTGCAACCGCTCCTGCGGCAACCGCACCCCCGTCGCCGGATCCCGGTGGGTGAACGAACCCAACCCGGTGGCGGCACCGGCGTCCTTGCCGTCGTCCTGCTTCGGCGAGGTCCACGCCTCCAGATACGTCTTCAGCCGCGCCGCCACCTGGTCCGGGATCCGCGCCGCCACGTCGGTCGCGCCGTCCCCACGCCGGCGGAACGTCAACCGGGTCGCGGCGTTCGCCCGCCGCTCGGCCCGCTCCAGGACCTTGCGCTCGTGCTCCTCACACGTGGCCGGGGCGACCACCGCCAGGATCTTCGCGCCCAGCGCCTCCAGCTGGGCCGGGGTGAACACGCCCGCGCACTCCACCAGATGCGCCTCGGCCCTCGCGAGCACGTCGGCGCGGGACCTCCTCACCGGGCAGCGGGTCGATCACCAACGCCTCCAGCGCCTTCACGATCACCCGCGCCTGGGGCAGGTTCACCGACCCGTCCTCCAGACCGCGCGCCCACCCGCTGCCACCGGGAGTCCAGCGCTTCCGCGAGCTTCTCCGCCGCCCGCGCCGACCCGTACCCACACCGGGTCCGGCCCGCCACCCAGGTCGCCGCGGACTTCGCCCCGTCCGCCTGAGCCACCCCACCAGGGACACCCACGATGCCGAGGACCCGCATCCGCAGCCGCTCCAGCTGGTCGACCTGACGGGACAACCCCAGCAGCACCTCCCGCTGCTCACCCTCGGACAAGAACGCCGGGTCCGCGCCCTTCACGCAGTCCAACGCCTCATCCACCGCGATCCCCCGACCGCACGTGCGATCGGATGCCCTACACCCGCCTGCTCCCACATCCCCGAGACCCCCGTCCCCGACCACCGAAGGCCCCCGATGAGCTCCCGACACACCCCACTCAACCGGGCACCACCGACAAGACAGACCCGCAGAAGCGCCCGATCTCGAACCGTGGACACATGTTCGAATATATGTCCGCCATCGTTATCCGCCGGCGATGCGAGGATCGCCAGACGAGTACGCGGGCTCAGTGTCACCAGGCGCGCCGACTCCTACGCTCGGGGCATGACGCCACCAGCGAGGACCCTCGTCCGGCGGGAGTGGGCCGGACTCAACGTCGCCCTGCTCCTGGGAGTCCTCTGGCTCGGCGGATTGCACGTTGGGCTGATCCTCCTGCTCGGCACCGACCACAGCCAGGCGTACGTCGTCGAGGAGCTGCCGCTCTGGGGCGCCGGTGCGCTCGCAGGGATGCTGGTCGCCCTCCTCGCCAGCCGCTACGACCGGCGCTACCTCCCGTGGGTGGTCCCGGCGGCGCTCGTGGGCCTGATGAGCGCCCCGACCACGACCTTCCCTGCCGACCATCCGCTCATCTTCGCCCTCGGCCCACTGCTGGCCCTGTCGGTGGTGCTGAACGCCTGGACCGAGCGTGCCTGCGCTCCGGCGCGCATCCCTCGGGGCCACCCGTGGGGTGGCGGCGCCGCGACCGCGTTGACGATGCTCCTCGTCGGGGCGGCGACCGCGTACGTCGTCGTCGCCTCGCGACCTACCCCGGCCTACGAGGCGATGCGTGCCGATCCCGTGGCCACCACACGGCTGCCGGGCATGGAGCTGGTGGCCGACCACAGCAAGGACTCCACGACGACGCTGGCCTTCCCGTCCCCCGCAGAGGTCTCCCGTCTGTGGCGGATCACGGACGGGTCAGCCAGCCGAGCCAAGCTCGAGCAGCTGGAGGACCTGGCGTCACGCCACGGGTGGACCGCCGGGGCGGGCGGGAGCTGGTGCGCATGGCAGAAGACCGTGGCCGGCTCCCCGCTCTGCCTGTCGATCGGGCACGGGTTCGAGCCGGGCCAGGTGCGTGTCGAGATCACGCTCCGCGAGTACTGAGCCGACCCCGAGTCCTCGACGGCCCCGAGGACCCGCCCGCCCAGCCCCGTCGCATATCGAGAGGCGGCGGGCCGGCGACCCTGGCACGATGCCCCCCGTGAGAGTCGAGGAAGCCAGAGCATCGAGGTCGTACGACGTGCGCCGCGCGACGGCCGAGGAATGGCAGAACCTCCGGGACCTGAGGTTCGAGGCACTGCGCGACCCGGTGGCCCACCTGGCGTTCCTCGACCGGATCGAGGACGCACTCGAGCGGCCCGACAGCTTCTGGCGCGACCGCGCCCGGACGTCCGCCGAGGGCACCTCGGTGGCCACGTTCGTCGCCGTCGACGGGGACGGCGACCTCGCCGGGACCGTGACCGTCCTGGTCAACCAGCCCGGCGAGCCGGACTACGTCGGCGAGACCAGCTCCGAGATCCGCGCCGCGATCGTCGGCGTCTTCGTCCGAGCCGAGCACCGCGGGATCGGCGTCATCCAGCAGCTCCTCGCGATGACCGAGGGCTGGCTGCAGGAGATCGGCGTCCACCGGGTCCGGCTGCACGTGCACGAGGAGAACCTGCGGGCCAAGCACGCGTACGCCCGCTACGGGTACGTCGACACCGGCGCCCGGGTCGAGATCGCCGGCGAGCCGCACCTGGAGATGGTGCGCGAGCTTCGCGGCCGATAGACCGCGCGCTCGAGCCTCTACTGGTCCGCGACCGCCAGGTACCGCAGGTCCACGGTGAACCCGCCGACGTCGAAGGCGTCGTCGCCGCCGGTGGAGAACGTCCAGTAGGCGCCGGCGGGGACCCGGTCCCAGTCCCGGCCTCCGCCCTCCTGCCCCTGGCCGTAGTCCGGGTGCTCGACCCAGGCGGTCCGGGCACCCTTGTCGGACGAGACCGCGCCCCGCCTGTCGCCTCCCGCTGTGAGGGTTCCGCGGTCGGCCGCGAGGCGGTCCGTCGGCTCGCCGGCGAAGGCGACGCGGAGGGCGGCGACGCCGCGGACGGCCCCGGGGACAGGGAGGAAGTGGGCGGACATGGCCAGGTCGCTGGTCCGCCAGGTCTCGGTGGCGGGGCAGTCTCCGGCTCGGTGGGTCAGGCCACCCAGCAGCCGGCTGCTCTGCGTCACGGAGCCGCAGAGGTAGAAGTCCCACGGGTCCTTGGCGTCGCTCCAGGCGTCGAGCTCGATCTGCGTCGTGGACGGGAGCAGCTGCTGAGTCTCCTTGCGCCACTCCAGCCGGTCCTTCGAGACCCACAGGGGCAGCGGCTTGCTGTTCCCCGTGTTGCCCGCCCGATCGGCTCCCGAGACGTAGGCGAGGTAGCGACCGGGCGGCAGCGGGCGGCCCTGCCCGTCACGGGCGTCCCAGGTCAGCTGCCGTTGCCAAGGTTCCCGGCTCCCGCGGGGCAGCGACGCCACGACCCGGCGTACGACGACCCGGCCGGCTGCGCTGCGCACGACGAAGTGGCCGCGCTGCACCTCCCCGCTGGCCACGCTGACCTGGAGCCCGACGCTGTCCCTGACCGCCCGGGAGCGGGGGTAGACCTTCGTCACCGCGCGCCGGTGCTGGCCGTAGCGCTCGATCACCGAGGTGCTCGGCTGGAACTTCAGGTCCACGGTGGCCCAGCCCTCGGCCGAGCCTTGTGCGGTCCGCAGCCGGATCGTGTAGTTCGCGTGCGGGACGACGCGGCCTTGCGGGTTGCGGCCGTCCCAGGTCCAGGTGTGCCGACCCGCGGCCTTCCACCCGAGGGAGACGGTGAACGGCTGGAAGTCCGACACCGACGACACGCGGAATTCGACCGGTCCGCTCCGCGGAAGTGAGTAACGGACCGACAGCCGGTCCCGCACCCCGTCGCCGTTCGGCGAGAACGTGGACGGCGATGCGTCGAGGATGCGCGGCTTGCCGTCGCCTGCCGCGGCGGCCGGAGCCCCGCCCAGCAGCAAGGTCGCCAACATCGCCAGGACCGTCGGGACCGCCAGTCGCACTCCCCCATGTGTGCTCATCCGCCGGAGACTAGTGCAGGACGACGGTGTTCTGTTTCGGGATGCGCAGGGCGGTCGCCACCGGCATGATGCCCTGGGACCTGGCCGTCCGGCCGCCGTCCCCGCGCACCGACAGGAGCCCCCATGACCGAGCGCCCGCCGTTGCTGCTCCTGCACGGGGTGATGATGTCCGCCAACGCGTGGTCCGTCGGTCGTCCCGCTGCTCTCCGACCGGTACGACGTGCTGGCGCCCACCGCCGCCGGGCACCGGGGCGGACCCGCGCTGACGGGGCGGGCGAGCGTCGCGGTGCTGACCGACCACACCGAGCGGTACCTGGACGAGCTGGGGCTCGACACCGTGCACGTGGCCGGCAACAGCCTGGGTGGCTGGATGGCCGTCGAGCTCGCCCGCCGTGGTCGGGCCCGGTCGGTCTGCGGGCTCTCCCCCGCGGGCTTCTGGACGCCGGGCTCCCCGGACCAGACGCGGTCGCGGTCCCGGCTCCGGTTCGTGCGCAACCTGACCAGGGCGAGCGCCCCGGTGATGCCGGTGGCCATGCGCTCCGCGACGGTCCGGCGGCTCAGCATGCGTGACATCGCGGCGCACGGCGACCGGCTCACGCCCCAGGCCGCCACCACGGCTGCGACCGACCTGCTGCACTGCACCGCCGGCCTCGAGCTGCTCGCCACCACCGAGTCGGTCGCACCGCTGGACCCGCTGCCCTGCCCGGTCACCTTCGCCTGGCCCGAGCTCGACCGGATCTTCCCGCAGCAGGTCAACGGCACCACCGCTCAGCAGTTGGTCCCCGGGGCGAAGCACGTCGTGCTCCCGGGCACCGGGCACGTCCCGATGATCGACGATCCCGCACTGTGCGCGCGAGTGATCGCGGAGTCCGCAGCCTGAGGTCAACGCCGGGCACCTCGATGAGCGGTCACGGTCCCGGGCAGCGGCTCCGGCATGGCTCAGGGCTGGGGCATGCCCGGTGACTGCCTAGCCCGCGCCACCCCGGCGTACCACCAGCCGCTCAGCGTCGGCTGTCACCACCCGCAGCTCGCGCGGCACGCCCTGGGCGGCGCCTGCGCTGAGCCGGACCGTGTCGCCGTCCACCGCCCAGGTGCCGGTCGCCTCCTCAGGGGCATCGGCAGCTCCGAGCCCGGACTCGGCGAAGGTGCCGTCGGGGCGCAGGTCGAAGGCCATCCGCCCGCGCGCGGGCGGCAGCGGGGTGCCCGCGGGGCGAAACACCATCTCGTCGTCGGTGTCCTCCTCGTGGACGTGCACCCACCGTCCGCTCACCTGGTCGCGTTCCACCCGGCCAGCCTTCCACGGAGCCGTCGTCCGCGGGCCGCGGCACGGTGTCGGGTCATCAGAGCGCCGTCGGCGTCGCGAAGGACTTGCGCGGCCCGGCCAGGCAGGCGTTCATCCGGTTCACCTGGCCGGCGGTGAACATGAACATCGCTGCGTCGTCGACGTAGTCCATGTAGTTCATGAACATCCCGCCGTGCGGCCCGTTCTGGCACGAGATCACCGGGAACTTCGGCGTGCCGTAGTTGGGCCCCTCGCAGTTGGGGGTGTCCGGCACCCGGTCGCCGCCGCCGCAGTCGAGGGTGTCGCCCCAGATGTGGCGCAGGTTGAGCCAGTGCCCCACCTCGTGGGTCAGGGTGCGTCCCTTGTTGAACGGGGCCGCGGCCGTCCCCTTCGTCCCGAACGCGGTGTTGAGGACGACGACCCCGTCGGTCGACTTCGGGCCTCCGGGGAACTGCGCGTAGCCGAGCAGGCCGCCGCCGAGCGAGCAGACCCAGATGTTGAGGTAGGCGTCGGAGGGCCAGGCCGTCGACCCGCCCTTGCTGTCCCGCTTCACCTCGTCGCCGGGACCGAACGACCCACGGTCGGTCTGCACCCGGACGATGCCGTCCGTGGGTCTGCCCTGCGGGTCCTTGGTCGCGAGCCGGAACTCGATCTTGGCGTCGGCGACCAGCCCCTTCCACGGGGCCGGCACCTTCTTCGTGTCGGGATTGGTCGCTCGGTAGTCCCGGTTGAGCACGGCGAGCTGGCTCTGCACCTGGGCGTCGCTGATGTTCTCCCCCGGCTTCTTGTGCACCACGTGCACAACCGTGGGGATGGTGACGAGCCGGCGGGCGACGCGCTCCGCCACGCCCGAGCTGACCGCGCGGGCCGTGAACTCCTCGGCACGGCGCTGGTTGGTCCGGAACGACGGCTGCTCCTCGAGCAGCCGCTCGTACTCCTCCATCGCGGCGCACTGACGACGTCTGGGAGCCATCTGGCCTCCCTCCGGAGTGGGCTTCGCCGACCGCCGCACCCGCCGGATGCCGGCCTCCTTTTCGAGGTTCCTCGCGTCCCGGCGTACCTGTCAAGGAGCCGCTTGACCGGCTCCTGCGCGTCGGCTGAGCGATCCGGCCCGCGTCCTCATGCCACTTCCAACGTATAGCGGCGACGGGGGCTTGCGGCAAGCCCCCTGACCCGCGCCAGACTCGCGGCCCAGGTACGACACGGGTGCACGACACGGTGCATGACATGGGGGCGGGGAGATGCGCGAGCAGACGGAGACGGACGAGCACGAGGTGACCATCGTCGGGGCGGGACCGACGGGGCTGATGCTGGCCGGCGAGCTGGCCCTGGCCGGGATCGAGGTCACGGTGCTGGAGCGGCGACCGACCACCGACCTGGTCGGCACCCGGGCCCGCGGCTTCCACTCCCGCACGCTGGAGATCCTCGACCAGCGCGGACTGGCCGAGCGGTTCCTGGCCGAGGGGACGCCGGTGCAGGCGCTCAGCTTCGGCAGCACGCCGCTGGACCTGACCGGCTTCCCCACCCGGCACCCCTACACGCTGGGGCTGCCCCAGGCGCCGATCGAGCGGATCCTGCTGGGCTGGGTCGAGGAGCTCGGGGTGCGCGTGCGGCGCGGAGTCGAGGTGACGGGCTTCGCCCAGGACGACGAGAGCGTCACCGTCCACCTCGCCGACGGCGGGTCCTGGCGTACGGCCTACCTGGTCGGGGCCGACGGCGGGCGCAGCGTCGTACGCCGGGCGGCCGGCATCGTGCGGCAGGGGCCACCGCCGACCCGGAGCCACCTGCTCGCCGAGGTCGAGACGACCCGGGAGCCACCGTGGGGGCTGCGGACCGACGAGCTCGGCATCCACGCGCTCAGCCCGGCGCCCGGCGGGGTGAGCGTGCTGGTCACCGAGCCGCGGCTCGGGCCCGCCACCGACCCGACGCTGTCGGACCTCGCGGTCGCGCTGACAGCGGTCTACGGCACCGACTTCGGGGTGCACGGGCCGCGCTGGATCTCCCGGTTCACCGACACCACCGGCCAGGCCACCGCCTACCGGGCCGGCCGGGTGCTGATCGCCGGGGACGCCGCGCACGTGCACCCGCCCACCGGCGGTCAGGGCATCGGGCTGGGCGTCGAGGACGCCGTCAACCTCGGCTGGAAGCTGGCCCAGGTGGTGCGGGGCGCCTCCCCGGAGACGCTCCTCGACAGCTACCAGGCCGAGCGGCACCCGGCGACCCGGCGGGTGCTGGCCTCCGTGCTCACCCAGGCGATGCTCCAGCGCGGAGACGCCCGCACCCTCGCCCTGGGCGAGACGCTGGCCGAGCTGGCCGCCGGAGAGCAGGCGCGGCGCGGGCTCGCCGGCCTGCTCTCCGGGCTCGACGTCCGGCTCGATGCCGGGCCAGAGGCAGGGCCCGAAGCAGGGCCCGGCCGGAGCGACGACATCCACCCGCTGCTCGGGCGTCGGATCCCCGACCTGGACCTGGAGACCGCCCCGGAGAGCGACGGGGACGGACCCGGCGCGACCCGGGTGCACGCCCTGCTGCGCACCGGCCGGTGGCTGCTGCTCGACCTCGGGGAGCCGGGGACCCTCGACGTCACCGGCTGGGAGGACCGGGTGGAGCACGTGCCGGCACGGCTGGCCCCGGCCGGTCCTGGCTGTCCCGACCCCTGGGAGCTCCCGGTGGTCGGCCCGGTCCCCGCACCCGCGGCGGTCCTGGCCCGGCCGGACGGGCACGTCGCCTGGGTCGGCGACGGCACCGACGCCGGGCTGCACGAGACGCTGGCGGCCTGGTGCGGGACCTCGGCGCAGGTCAGCCGCTGAGGCGACTCAGAGGTCGACCTCCTCGTTCTCCGCGTCCAACGTGTCGCCGGTGGCCTTCGCCTTGACGAACGAGACCAGGGTGGCGACCCGGCCGCCCGGCGCCGCCCAGTACTCCGCGGAGACGCCGCGGACCTTCAGCACCCGCAGCTGCGGGTCGTCCGGACCCTCGGGGAACCATGCCTCCGACGCGGCGGACCAGAACTCCTGGATCCGCTCCCGGTCGTAGACCACCTCGGCGTGCCCGGCGATCGAGAGCCAGGAGCTGCTCTCGGAGAACGCCACGTTGACCTCGGGACGGACCTTGATGTCGGTCGCCTGTTCCGCGTCGTCGGCCACCAGGAACCAGATCACCGCGTCGTCGTCGACCAGCTGCGGGGTCATCGGCCGGGAGTGCAGCTCGCCGGCGGCGCTGATGCTGGTCACCATCGCGAACCTGGCGTCGCGGGCGATCTGCAGGACGCGCTCGCGGTCGGGTGTCTCGTGCTGGCTCATGGAGGGCTCCTCGGGTCGGGTGCTCGGGGGTCGGTGGTCGGAAGGTGGTTCGGCGTGCTCGACGTGGCGGATTGGGTACGGCGACCCCGCAGAGCCACCGTCCGCCGTCCGTACCCGCAGCACCCCCAGGGGATGAGTTGACCGAGTTCACCGCCCGCAAGCAGTCCGAGGCCGTCCTCGACCACGAGCGCCGGCTGGCCACCGGGTGAGGGCTAGGTTCTGCTCATGACCGCACCCTGGCTCGACCGCACCGCCATCGACTTCATGCTCGACGACTGCGAGACCTGGGCGGTCGTGGGTCTCTCCGACAACCCCGCGCGCACGGCGTACTCGATCGCGGCGCTGCTCCAGCAGCGCGGCAAGCGGATCGTCCCGGTCCACCCGGACGCGCCTACCGTGCTCGGCGAGCAGGGCTACGCCTCGCTGGCCGACATCCCGTTCCCGGTCGACGTGGTCGACGTGTTCCGCCGCTCGGAGTCGGCCGGCCGGTTCGCCGACGAGGCGGTGGCGATCGGCGCCCAGGCGGTCTGGTTCCAGCTCGGCGTGGTCGATGAGGAGGCGTTCAAGCGGACCGTCAAGGCGGGTCTGCCGATGGTGATGGACACCTGCCCGGCGATCGAGTGGCGCAACCGGCGATGAGCGACCGGCGGTGAACCGGCGACGGGTGCTCGCGAGCGTCCTGGTCGCCGGCGTGGTGGTCGCGCTCGCCGGCTGGGCGGTGGCCCCCAGGGCACAGCAGTGGTGGAAGCTCAGCCGCAGCTACGCACCGGACTCGCCGCTCAGCGACCAGTGCGGGGACGCGCCGAGCAGCGCGCGTCGCGTCGTGCTCACCGCCGACGACGAGACCCGCCTCGGCGCCGCCGAGATCGGACCGGCCGACGCGGGGACGGGTGTGGTGCTGCGGTACGGCGCGTCCCAGACACTGTGCGACTGGCTGCCCTGGGCCGAGGAGGTGGCTGCGGCGACCGGGGTCCGGGTCCTGGTCTTCGACCGACGCGGCCGCGGAGCGAGCCCCGCCGAGGAGTCCCTGACCGAGGAGCCCGCCGACACCGTGGCCGCGGTGCGCCACCTGCGCGGCAGCGGCGCCCAGGAGGTGGCGCTCGTCGGCTCCTCGATGGGCAACTCGGTGACCCTCTCCGCCCTCCCCCTGCTCGGGCGCGACGAGGCCCCCTGCGCCCTGGTGGCGATCTCCCCGGTGCTCACCTCCGCCGACGAGCGGGGCCGGCTCGACGGCAGCGCCGCCGACCCGCTGCCGGCGGCGACCTGGGTCACCTGGGAGACGCAGGGAGCAGGGGTCTCCGCCTCCGCAGAGCTGCTGGCGGCCCGTGCCGTCGAGCAGGGCAGCGCGCTGCGCGAGCTGGGTGTGGACACCGCCGACCACAGTCGGCAGCTGGTCGCCAACCACCCGGAGGCGGCGGAGCTCGTCATCGACGCGGTCGCGTCCTGTTCCTGACCCGGCCGTGACTCAGCGGCGGAAGGGCAGCAGCCGGCCCAGCCGCGCGTGGGCCAGCGCGGCCCGCGCGGCGTTGTTGCCGCACGCCCCGTGCACCCCGCCGCCCGGGTGGGCGGACGCCGAGGCCAGGTAGAGCCCGCGCACCGGCGTCTCCGCACGCCCCAGTCCCGGCACGGGACGGAAGACCAGCTGCTGGTGCAGCTGCGCTGTGCCGCCGCCGAGAGCCCCGCCGATCAGGTTGGCGTCGCGGGCCTCGAACTCGTGCGGCCCGAGCACCCGGCGGGCGACCACGCGGTCCCCGAACCCGGGGGCGATCCGCTCCATCTCGGCCTGCATCCGGTCGGCGAACCGCTCGTTCTCGTCGTGGTCCCAGCGCCCGGTGATCGCCGCGGAGCCGGACTCCCCCGCGTCGGAGGTCACCTGCTGCGGCACGTGCGTGTAGGCCCAGAACGACTCCGTGCCGGCCGGCGAGCGGGACGGGTCGGTGGTGGTCATCTGGCCGGTCAGCATGAACGGCCGGGCCGGTACCGCCCCGGAGTGCACCTGGGTCAGCGCGCGGGTCATCTCCTCCACCGAGTCCGCCACGTGCACGGTGCCGGGGGCATGCTCGGGCTCGACCCGCCAGGGCACGGGCCCGGACAGCGCCCAGTCGACCTTCACCGTCCCCGGGTCCATCTGGAACGCCCGCATCCGTCGGTGCAGCCGCTCCGGCAGGTGCTCGGGCGCGACCAGACCGCCGTACAGGTGGGGGGCGGCGACGTCGGCCAGCACCGCGGGCGCGTCGTACCGGGTGCCGTCCGCGGTCTCCACGCCGGTGGTCCTGCCGTCGGAGACCAGGATCCGCCGGACCTCCGCCGAGGTACGCAGCCGGCCGCCCTTCGCGGTGAACCGGGACAACAGCGCCCCGGCCAGCTCGCCGGCTCCGCCCTCGGGCACCGGGAAGCCGACGGTCTGGCCCATCATCGACATCATCAGGGCCATCAGCCCCGAACCCGGCGCGTCCAGCGGGATGTCGGAGTGCCCGCCGTTGCCGGCGAGCAGCACCTGCGCACCTGAGCCGGCGAACCGCTCCCGGGACAGGTCGAGCGCGGGGGTGAGCAGCGTCCGGACGAGCTCCAGCCCGCCGGCTCGCGGCAACCGGGCCAGCAGGCCCACCCCGGCCTTGACCGGGGGGAACGGAGAGAGCAGCCCGCCGACGACCTGGTCGCCCACGAGGTCCCACTCCTCGCACAGCCGCAGCCACGCCTGGCCGTCGCCGGGGGCGAAGGCCTCCAGGCTGGCGGCGGTGACGTCACGGTCGCGGTGCAGCAGCGCCCACCGGTCATCGACGAAGTGGCCCAGGACGGCGGGGGCGTGCCGCCACACCAGTCCGTGCTCCTCCAGGCCGAAGGAGCGGATCGTCGGGGAGACCCCGGCCAGCGGGTAGAACGAGCTGAACGTGTCGTGCACGTAGTCCTCGTGCACGTCGCGGTCGCTGCGCACGGCGCCGCCGACGGTCTCCTGGGCCTCCAGGAGCAGCACCCGCCACCCCGCGTCGACCAACCGGTTGGCGGCCACGAGGCCGTTGGGGCCCGCGCCGACGACCACGGCGTCCCAGGCGCGCTCGGAGGGCTCCTGGGTGGTCGGCCGGGACGTCACCGGCTGGGTGGAGGTCATGCGTCGAGGCTACTGGCGGCGCTCGGCCAGGTAGGCCAGTCGGCGCAGCGACTCGGTGTTGCGCCAGGCCAGCATCGGGTGCCGCACCGGCGGCGGGATCAGCAGCGCAGGGCCGCGGCGCGCGTCCTCGCGCATCACCACCTCGGTGGCCTCCCCGGTGTCGGAGACGATCGGGCGCAGCTCGATCTCGACCCTGGCCTCCCCGGTGGGCCAGGCGCGGGCCTGGAGCACCAGCCGCTTGCCCTCCTCCACCTCGAGCACCTCGGTGTTGTCGTCGATCAGCAGCGGCCAGCTGCCCACCGAGTGGTGCAGGCGGGAGCCGACCGCCGGGAAGTCGTCGTCGACCTCGCGCATCCGGGAGGCGCCGACCACCCACAGGGGGTAGAGCCACCCGTCGGTGAGCACCGTCCACACGTCCTGGGCCGGGGCGTGGACCGTCCTGGAGTTCTCGCTCATCGCCCGCTCCTGCTTCCTCGTGGCGTCGGTCAGCGGGAGGACTCGTTGGAGTCCTCGGGGATCCCGTGCCGGGGTGGCGCGTCGGGACCGGCGGTGCCCTCGTCGGGCTGGTCGTCCCCCGCCGAGTGGTCCGGCGAGCCGGCGGTCGCGTCACCGGGATCGATCTCCTCCCCCGCGCCGCCACCCTCCATCGAGGCCACCTCGGAGACCTGGCCCTCGGACTGCTCCGGGGACCGGTCCTGGCTGTCGTCGGTCGGGGTCTTGTCGTCGTTGGCGTCCATGGCGGCTCCGTACCCCACCCGCCCCCCGGGCCATGCGGCCACGACGGAGGCGGTTCCACGGGCGAGCGCGCCCACCCCCGTCTCCAGCGGACCTCGCCGACCCAGCGCCACCAGGCCCGCCCCACCCGCGGCGAGGACCAGCACGTGCCAGCGGAAGCTCTCCGGGGTCTCCGCGGGCGGCAGCAGTGCGGAGTTCATCGCGACGTGCAGCGCGTAGAACGTCAGCGTCGCCGTCCCGGCACCGAAGACGACGGCCACGGCGTACCGGGCGACCGCGGGCAGCAGCCCCACCACCAGCAGCGCAACCCCGATCACCAGCCACGCGCTGCCCACGGTGTGTGCCAGGTCGAACGGCGTCGCGCTGTGCGGCGCCCGCACCAACAGCCACTCCCAGGCCCCGGTGGGGGTGGTGCCGAACATGCCGCCCGCCGGCTGGTCGAGCAGGTCCGCGCCGGGCACGGGCGGCGCCAGCCACGACGGCCAGTCGGCGACCAGCGCCGCGACCACGTCGGCTCGCCGAGTCAGCGCGTCGGAGACCGCCACCGCGGCCCCCGCGAGCAGTCCCCCGGTGACCGCGACCGCGGCGGCCACCCGCCGGCTGCCCAGGTCCATCCGGCCCAGTGCCATCCCGGCCAGCAGGTAGGCGACCCACGGCAGCACCGGGTAGTAGCCGGTGACCAGCAGCTCGGAGAGCAGGGGCCCGGGGTCGGCGAGGGAGGCGAAGGACGGGCTCTCCCAGCCGCGGGCGGGCAGCTCGGCGCGGAGCAGGTGGGCGAGCACCGGGGCGACCACCAGCCAGCCGGCCGCCCAGCCCAGCAGCGTCCGCGCGCCCAGGCCGAGGAACGGCAGCGCGCAGACGAAGAGCACCCCGTAGTAGACGAGGATGATCGCGATCCCGGCGTCCAGCTCGCCGAGCACCAGCCCCACGCCGGCGACCAGCCCGGCCCGGACCACCAGCCCCGTCGAGGCGGCCGCGCGGACCCGACCCCGCAGCGGCACCCGCCGCCCGGTGGTCAGGGCGATGCTCAGTCCGGCGAGCACCGCGAAGAGTGCCGAGGCGCGGCCGCCGGCCAGCGACTGGGCGAGGGTCAGCTCGCCGTCCAGGGTGCGCGGGTCGAGCACGTGGGTGGCCACCATGCCCAGCAGGGCCAGGCAACGGGCGACGTCGATCGCGACCAGGCGCGAGGGGGCCGGGCCGGCCGACGACGCGGGACCGGCCTCCACCGGCTCAGAACCCGACGCGCGGCTTGCCGCTCCGGGCGGCGTCGTGCACGGCCTTGCCGCGCTCCATCGCCTCCTCGCGCAGGCTCGCCTGGAAGGCGACCATCCGCTCCCGCAGCGCAGGGTCGGAGGCGGCCAGGATCCGGACGGCGAGGAGTCCGGCGTTGCGGGCGTTGCCGACCGCCACCGTCGCCACCGGCACCCCGGCCGGCATCTGCACGATCGAGAGCAGCGAGTCCATCCCGTCCAGGTGCCGCAGCGGCACCGGCACGCCCACCACCGGCAGCGGGGTCAGGGAGGCGAGCATGCCCGGCAGGTGGGCGGCACCGCCGGCCCCGGCGATGATCACCGAGAGACCGCGGTCGACCGCGGTGCGCCCGTAGGCGACCATCTCCTCCGGCATCCGGTGCGCGGAGACGACCTCCACCTCGCGGGCCACGTCGAACTCGTCGAGGGCGAGCGCGGCGGCCTCCATCACCGGCCAGTCCGACGCCGACCCCATGACGATGCCGACCTTGCCGGTCGCCGTCCCGGTGCTCCCGGTGTCCTCAGCGCCCTCGCTCTGCTGCTCGCTCATCGCGACCTCACTCACTCTCGTCTCCCAGCTCTCCAGCGAACCACGCGGCTGCGTGCCGCGCACGCTCGAGGCAGTCCTCGAGGTCGTCTCCGAAAGCGTTCACGTGGCCCACCTTGCGGCCCGGCCGCCAGTCCTTGCCGTAGAGGTGGACCCGCAGGTGCGGGTCCCGGGCCATCGCGTGCCGCAGCCCGTCGTACAGCCGCCCGGCGTCGCGGTCGCCGCCGAGGATGTTGACCATCACCGTCCACCGCGCACGGGGCGCCGGAGAGCCCAGCGGCAGGTCCATCACCGCACGCAGGTGGTTCTCGAACTGCGACGTGACGGCGCCGTCCTGGGTCCAGTGACCGGTGTTGTGCGGGCGCATCGCCAGCTCGTTGACCAGGATCCGCCCGTCGGTGGTCTCGAAGAGCTCGACCGCGAGGATGCCGGTGACGCCGAGCGCGCCCGCGACCGTGAGCGCGATCCGCTGGGCCTCACCGGCCAGCTCGGGGTCCAGGTCGGGGGCCGGAGCCACGACCTCCTTGCAGATCCCGTCGACCTGGGTGGAGGCCACCACCGGGTACGCCGCCGCCTGGCCGCTCGGCGAGCGCGCCACCAGCGCCGAGAGCTCGCGGCGGAAGTCGACCAGCTCCTCGGCCAGCACCCGGACACCGCTGGCCTGCGCGGTCTCGAACGCCGCGGCGGCGCCCTCGGCGTCGCGCACCACCCAGACGCCCTTGCCGTCGTAGCCGCCGCGGGTGGTCTTGAGCACGCACGGGAAGCCGAACGCCTCCACCTCGGCGGGCGAGGAGACCAGCGCGTGGCGGGGCTGGGGATGCCCAGCTCGTCGAGCCGCGCCCGCATCACCGCCTTGTCCTGGGCGTGCACCAGCGCGTCCGGGCCGGGCCGGACGGCGATCCCGTCGGCCTCCAGCGCGTGCAGGTGCTCGGTGGGCACGTGCTCGTGGTCGAAGGTGACGACCTCGCAACCGGCGGTCACCGCCCGCAGCGCCTCGAGGTCGCGGTAGTCCCCGACCTGCTGGTCGACGATCACCTGGGCGGCGGAGACACCCTCGGCCTCGGCCAGCAGCCGCAGCGGCAGGCCCAGGGCGATCGCCGGCTGGGCCATCATCCGGGCCAGCTGGCCACCGCCGATGACGGCGAGGGTCGGGGCGAGCGGGGTCGGCACGGGCAGAACCCTAGCCCGAGGCGCTGGCACCCTCCGCGCGCACGTCCGCGGCGGTCGTCTCGAACCGCAGGCCCCGGCCACGGACCGTGGTGATCAGGGTCGGCCGGCGGGTGTCCTCCCCCAGCTTGCGCCGGACCCAGCCCAGGTGCACGTCGATGGTCTTGGACGAGGTGTAGAACGCGGTGCCCCAGACCTGGTGCATCAGCTCCTGCCGGGTCACCAGCTCGCCGGCCCGTGAGATCAGCGCATGCAGCAACGCGAACTCCATCCGGGAGAGGGTGACCTCGCGCCCCGCACGCCAGACTCGTCGCTCGACCGGATCGACCAGTACGTCCTGCGCCTCGATCACCCCCCGACCGTAAAAAATCCCCGGCGCTCGCGCCCCCGGAACGGCTCAGGTCGGCCCCTGTGGTCTGGACCAGCAGCCCTCCGGAGCAGCGCGTCTCAGCGGCGACGTACGGCGAGCGGCTCGACCACGCCGAAGCCGCGGACCGGGCGCGCCGGCAGCCGGCGCGTCTCGAACTGCGACTCGGGCAACAGCTCGGCGGTGGCGGCGTCGACGATGATCCGGTTGCGCCGGGCCACCGCGGTCATCCGGGAGGCCAGGTTGACCGGGGGCCCGAACACGTCGCCCATCCGGGTCACCACCGACCCCGACGCCAGCCCGAGCCGCACGTCGGGCATCCGCGGGTCGCGACCGATCACCTGGATGATCCCCTCGGCGATCTCGAAGGCGCGCTCGGCGCTGTCGGAGGTGAAGAGCACCGAGTCGCCGATCGACTTGATCACCCGCCCACCCAGCCGGGAGACGACGTCGTGGCAGCGGGCCTCGAAGATCTCCACCAGGTCGCCGATCCGGGACTGGGTCAGCTTGTTGGACAGTGCGGTGAAGTGCACGATGTCGGCGAAGCCGACGGTCACGTACGTGGTGTGCAGGTCCTCCTCGCCCGCGCCCAGTGCCTCCATCCGGGTCACCGCGGCGGCCAGATGACGCCGCCAGGCGTAGATGATCAGCTCCTCGAACGTGGGGTTGAGCTCGTCGACCAACCGCAGCGCGGAGCCGATCCGGCTGCCCGTGGCGTCCTCGCCGGCCTCCAGCTCCTCCACCCGGCCGGCCAGGGTGGCGACCTCCCAGTCGGCCAGCTTGGACATCGTCTGCCCCAGGGCCCGCGTCAGCGCGACTGCCATGTCGAAGCCCAGGGTGCCGCTGTCGACGGTGGAGAAGAGCCGGGAGACCGCCTCGACGTCCGACTCGTTGAAGATCGCGTCGCCGGCCACCTCGGGGAAGCCGAGCGCCCGCCACAGGCGGCGTACCTGTTCGATGCTCACGCCCGACTGGGCGGCGACCTCGACGGCCGTGAGCTCCGGCGCCTGGCCCAGGATGGACTCCTCGAGCTGCCCCCGCGGGGGACGATGGTCGTTGGTCATCTCAGGCACCGTCGTCGACTCGGCTGGAGAGGCGGTGCAGCTCCTCGGCGACCAGGAGCTGCGACTTCTCGACCTGCGGGATGTCGTGCACCCGCACCTGCCCGCCGGCGCTGGCGTCGCTGACGATCAAGGTGCCGCAGCCGAAGATCCGGTCGATCACCCCGATCTCGAAGTCGACGCCGCTGATCCGGTTGAGCGGGATGGTCCGCCCCTCCTTGGCCACGATGCCGCTGCGGGAGATGAACCGGCGGTTGGTGAAGGTGTAGGTGGTGGTCAGCCAGCGCAGCAGCGGCAGCAGGGTGAACCAGCCGACCAGCAGCACCGCGGCGACCCCGGCGACGAGTCCCAGCACCGTGGCGACGTCGCCACTCAGCTCCCCGTCGAGCCAGCGGCCTCCCCAGACCGCGGCGGCGACCACGACCACCAGCACCAGCACGGGCCCGATCAGGGCCTTGGGGTGGGTGCGGGTGGAGACGACGACGTGCTCACCCTCGTTGAGGAGCCGTGCGGGAAAGGACATGGGGTGAATCATGTCACCCTGTCGGCCGCACGTGGACGATGTCACCCGCACTCACCGTGAGTGTCCCCTGGCCGGTGCTGAGCACCAGCGCTCCCGAGGCGTCCAGGTCGAGCGCCTCGCCCCGCACCACCTCCCCACCGGGCAGGTGGACGTCGACCTGGCGGCCCAGGGTGGAGCAGACGTCGGCGTACGCCGGCCGCAGGGCGGAGGGCTGCGCGAGCAGCGGCTCCAGCGCGTGCAGCGACCCGAGCACCTGGATCAGCAGGTCGGTCCGGTCGAAGGTCTCCCCCAGCTCGACCCGCAGCGAGGTGGCCGCGGCGATCGGCAGTTCCTCGGGCTCCTGGTTGACGTTGATCCCGACCCCGACGACCGCGGCCGGGCCGGCCGGCGTCTCGATCCGCTCGACCAGGATGCCGGCGATCTTGCGGTCCTCCACGAGCACGTCGTTGGGCCACTTGAGCGAGACCTCCGGCACCCGGTCGGCCAGCGCGGACTGCACGGCGTACCCGGTGAGCAGGGGCAGCCACGGCCAGGCCTGCGGCGGCGCGTCGGGACGCAGCAGCACCGAGAAGGTCAGCGCCACCCGGGCGGGGGTCTCCCAGACGCGGTCGAGCCGGCCGCGGCCCGCGGTCTGGTGCTCGGTGACCACCACCAGTCCGGCGGGCTCGCCGGCGCGGGCTCGCTCGGCCACCAGCGCGTTGGTGGAACCGGTCGCCTCGACCACCTCGACCCGCAACGGGGCGGGGACGTCGGCGAGACGGATCGGATCGAGGGCTGGGCGAGGTGCGGGGGCGTCGGGCATGAGGACTACATTGACCCACGATCGCGCGACAGCACACCCCGACCAGCACAAGCCGAGGAGACCTGACCGGTGAGCGCCGAAGCATCCAACACGCCTGAGATCGACATCCACACGACGGCGGGCAAGCTGGCCGACCTCGAACGACGCATCGACGAGGCGGTTCACTCCGGCTCCGCGAAGGCCATCGAGAAGCAGCACGCCAAGGGCCGCAAGACCGCCCGCGAGCGGATCGAGATGCTCTTCGACGAGGGCTCCTTCGTGGAGATCGACGAGCTGGCGCGGCACCGCTCCACCGCCTTCGGCCTGGAGAAGACCCGCCCCTACGGCGACGGCGTCATCACCGGCTACGGCACCATCGACGGCCGCCAGGTCTGCGTCTTCTCCCAGGACTTCACCGTCTTCGGCGGCTCGCTGGGCGAGGTCTACGGCGAGAAGATCGTCAAGATCATGGACCTGGCGATCAAGACCGGCAGCCCGATCATCGGCATCAACGAGGGTGCCGGCGCGCGGATCCAGGAGGGCGTGGTCTCGCTGGGCCTGTACGGCGAGATCTTCACCCGCAACGTGCACGCCTCGGGCGTCATCCCGCAGATCTCGCTGATCATGGGCAACTGCGCGGGCGGCCACGTGTACTCCCCCGCCGTCACGGACTTCACGATCATGGTCGACGGCACCTCCGCCATGTTCATCACCGGTCCCGACGTGATCAAGACCGTCACCGGCGAGGACGTGTCGATGGAGGAGCTGGGCGGCGCCCGGACCCACAACACCAAGTCCGGCAACGCCCACTACATGGCCTCCGACGAGGAGGACGCCCTGGAGTACGTCAAGGCGCTGCTCTCCTACCTCCCCCAGAACAACCTGGACGAGGGCCACGTCTACGACCAGCCGGCCGACCTCGAGGTCAACGACCTGGACCGGTCGCTGGACACCCTGATCCCGGACTCGCCCAACCAGCCCTACGACATGCACGACGTGATCCGGGCGGTCGTCGACGACGAGGAGTTCCTCGAGGTCCAGGAGCTCTTCGCGCCCAACATCATCGTCGGCTTCGGCCGGGTCGAGGGCCGGCCGGTCGGCGTGGTCGCCAACCAGCCGATGCAGTTCGCCGGCACCCTGGACATCGACGCCTCCGAGAAGGCGGCGCGCTTCGTCCGGTTCTGCGACGCCTTCAACGTGCCGGTCCTCACCTTCGTCGACGTCCCGGGCTTCCTGCCGGGCACCGACCAGGAGTGGGACGGCATCATCCGCCGCGGCGCCAAGCTGATCTACGCCTACGCCGAGGCGACGGTCCCGCTGGTCACCACGATCACCCGCAAGGCCTACGGCGGCGCGTACGACGTGATGGGCTCCAAGCACCTCGGCGCCGACATGAACATCGCCTGGCCGACCGCGCAGATCGCGGTGATGGGCGCCCAGGGTGCGGCCAACATCGTGCACCGCAAGACGCTGAAGGCGATCGAGGACGAGGGCGGCGACGTCGAGGCCAAGCGGGCCGAGCTGATCGACGAGTACGAGACCACCCTGGCCAACCCGTACGTCGCGGCCGAGCGTGGCTACATCGACGCGGTCATCCCGCCGCACGAGACCCGCTCCGAGATCGTCCGGGCGCTGCGCCTGCTCCGCTCGAAGCGGGAGACGCTGCCGGCCAAGAAGCACGGGAACATCCCGCTGTGAGCGAGAGCCGACGCCCCCGAGCCCCCCGGCCAGCGCCGGTGCTGCGCGTGGTCAACCCCGACGCGACGCCGGAGGAGGTGGCCGCGCTGGTCGCGGTCTTCTCGCGCGCTCGGCGGCGGCGAGGCACCCGCACCCCGGACCCGGCCGTCGTGGTCGGCGCCCGGGCGCCTGGTGCGCACGCACGCCGCCGCACGGCCCCGGCGGCTGGCGCGCCAGCGGCCTGCCGCGCTGACCGTGACCGTTCCGACGCCGCGACGCCGGCTGGTCCTGGCCTCGCAGTCCCCGGCCCGGCTGGCGACGCTGCGCCGGGCCGGGATCGAGCCGGTCGTCGTCGTCTCGGGGGTCGACGAGGACCAGCTGACCGGGCTCGGCCCGGCCGACCTCGCGCTGCGGCTGGCCGAGCTGAAGTGCCGGGCCGTGGTGGGTCGGCCGCGAGGTGCCGCGGCGGCGCTCGTGCTCGGCTGCGACTCGGTGCTCGAGCTCGACGGGGAGGCGCTGGGCAAGCCGGGCACGCCGCAGGAGGCGACCCGGCGCTGGCAGCAGATGCGCGGGCGGAGCGCCGTGCTGCACACCGGCCACTGCCTGGCCGACGCGGCGCTCGGGTCGCACGCTGTCGAGGACCGCGAGCACGCGTGGTGCACTTCGCCCAGGTCAGCGACGAGGAGATCGCGGCGTACGTCGCCACCGGCGAGCCGCTGCACGTGGCCGGCGCCTTCACCCTCGACGGCTTCGGCGGGGGCTTCGTGACCGGGGTCGAGGGCGACCACCACAACGTGATCGGCGTGAGCCTGCCGGTGCTGCGCGAGCTGGTCGCCGAGGTGGGCGGGTCCTGGACCGACCTCTGGTCAGACCTCTGAGACCTGCTCCGGGACCTGCTCGCGGGTGACGGCGAAGCTGCGCGGGAAGACGTACTGACGCAGCAGCAGGAACCGCACCGACGTCCCGGCGAAGAGCCCGAGCACGTTGGCGGCCAGGTTGTCCGAGACCGGGTCGTCGAGCCCCAGCAGGTTGCGGCTGATCCACAGGAACCCCATGGGGATCGCCATGGTGACCAGGTTGATCACCACGAACGCGGTGCGACCGCCGTCGGTGTGCCGGCTGCTGCGGTTGCGGAAGGCCCAGTCCCGGGTGCCGCGGAAGCTGACCAGCATCCCGACCACGTTGGCCAGGAAGAAGGCCAGCTGCGGGCGGTCGTTGAGCGGCGCGTCGCTGCCCGGGTTGAACCCGTGGACCAGGCCGTTGAAGATCAGCAGCGCCACGGTGGTGGCCACCGCTCCGACGACCAGGAAGCGGGACGCGTCTGCGGCGACCCTCCTCCTTGCGCGTGGCATGAGGAAAAGGGTAAGGGGCGATCGCCGCGGTGTCCGAAACGCCAGCGCTGTGACGCTCCGCGCGTCACCTTCAGGGCTTGACCACGACCACCGGGCAGGGCGCCTCCATCAGCAGGCGGGTGGCGACGCTGCCCATCAGCATCTTGCCCACCTGGGAGCGGTGACGCAGGCCGATCACCAGCGCCTCGGCGCCCACCTCGCGCACCACCATGAGGATCTCCCCCGCGACGTCGGCCCCCATGCTCTGCCGGATCTCGACCGCGACCGGAGCGCAGGAGAGACGTTCCGCCAGCGCGGCCCGGCCGTTGCGTCCGAGGTAGCGCTCGTCGACCAGGGAGTCGCCCCGGGTGGAGTTGACCACCACCAGCGACGTCGACCGTCGTTCCGCCTCGGCCACCCCGGCCTGCAGCGCCGCCTCCCCGTACTGGTTGGGGATGTAGCCCACCACCACGCTCATCTGTGCCTCCTCTGCTCACCCGGAGGTGGGCGTGTGCTCGTCGTCGTGCGGGCTGGGCCCCGGACCCTCCTCCACCGGCTGCGCACCGCCCTCTGCCCGGGGTCGGCGGAGCCTCCCCAGGACCGGCGGCACCACCAGGGCGAGCACGATCAGGACGTAGATGCCCACGGCCAGGGGCTCGTCGACGAGGCCGCTGACGTTGCCGTCCGAGAGGTCCAGGGCCTGCCGCATCCTCTCCTCCATCAACGGCCCGATGATCACCCCGAGGATCAGCGGCAGGATCGGGATGGCGAACCGGCGCACGGCGAAGCCGATCGCCCCGAAGACCAGCAGCAGGGCGACGTCGAAGGCGTCCTGGTTGACCGCGTAGGCGCCCGAGCGAGGCGAAGAAGAGGATGCCGGCGTAGAGCTGGGGACGAGGGAATCCGCAGCAGCCGTGCCCACAGCGGCGCGAGCGGCAGGTTGATCAGCAGCAGCAGCGTGTTGCCGATCAGCAGGCTGGCCAGCAGGGTCCAGACCAGGTCGGCCTGGTCCTCCATCAGGGTCGGTCCCGGGCACGATGCCGTAGACGCGCATGGCCGCGAGCAGGATCGCCGCCGTCGCCGTCACCGGCAGCCCCATCGCAAGGAGCGGCACGAACATGCCGGCCGCGCTCGCGTTGTTGGCCGCCTCCGGCCCGGCGACCCCCTCGATCGCGCCGTGGCCGAACTCCTCCGAGCTGCCCGACCTGCGCGCGAGCCGACGCTCCAGCACGTAGGACAGGAACGTCGGGGTCTCGGCCCCACCGGCCGGCAGCGCGCCGAAGGGGAACCCCAACGCAGTGCCGCGCAGCCACGGCCCCCAGGACCTGGACCAGTCCTGCGCGCGACATGTAGGGCTGGCCGACGGGGATCACCTCCACCGGGCGGCGTCGCAGGTGGGCGGCGATCCACAACGCCTCGCCGATCGCGAAGATGCCCACCGCGACCACCACGATGTCCACGCCGTCGGCCAGCTGGAGCAGGCCGCCGGTGAGCCGCGCCTGACCGGTGGAGAGGTCGAGCCCGACCAGTCCGATCGTGAGACCGATCGTCAGCCCGATGAAGCCGCGCAGCCTCGACCCGCCCAGCACCGCGGTGACCAGCACCAGCGAGAGCAGCATGATCGCGAAGTAGGACGGCGCACCGAGCTCGCACGGCGATCCGCGCCAGCGGCGGGGTGAAGAAGGCGACCAGCAGCGTGCCGATGGTGCCCGCGACGAACGAGCCGATCGCGGCGGTGGCCAGGGCCTGGGCGGCGCGGCCCTTCCTGGCCATCTTGTTGCCCTCGATCGCCGTCATCACCGACGCCGACTCGCCGGGGGTGTTGAGCAGGATCGAGGTGGTGGACCCGCCGTACATGCCGCCGTAGTAGATGCCGGCGAAGAGGATGAACGACTGCGTGGCCTCCAGCCCGTAGGTCAGCGGCAGCAGCAGGGCCACGGCCATCGCCGGACCGATCCCCGGGAGCACGCCGACGAAGGTGCCGAGCAGCACGCCGATCGCGGCGAAGAGCAGGTTCTGCGGGGTCGCGGCGTTGACCAGTCCGTCCAGGAGGAGCTGCAGGGTGTCCATCACAGGATCCCGTCGAGGACGCCGGGACTCAGCGGCACGTCGAGCCCGACGTAGAAGAAGTACCAGCTGCCCACCGACAGCACGGCCCCCACCAGCACGTCGCGCAGCAGGGTGCGCGAGCCCAGCGCCCAGGCGCAGCCGGCGAACAGCAGCGCCCCGGTGATCGCCCACCCGAGCACGTCGACCAGCAGCACGTTGAGCACCAGGATGGCCACCAGCTTGGCGAGCGTGAGCCAGTCGGGCGGACTGGTCAGGTCGACGTCCTCGCCCTCCTCGCCCTGAGCCACGTCACCGCGGGCGGTCGCCAGCGCCAGCAGGACGGCGAGCAGGATCATCGTCGCACCGATCACGTAGGGGAAGACGCGCGGGCCCACCGGGTCGCCGAAGCCCACGGTCAGGCCGCGCGCGTCGACGACGGTGTAGAGACCGACGAGCGCGAGCACGGCGGCCAGCAGGTACTGCGCCCGGTCGACCTGCCGGGCCTCGGGTGCCGTGTTCGACATCAGATCAGCCCCAGCTCCTCCAGGGTCCCGGAGACCCTGGCGTCCTGTTCGTCGATGAAGTCGGCGAACTCCTCGCCGGTCTTGAAGTCGTCGGTCCACCCGTTGACGACCAACTGCTCCTGCCACTGCGCGAGTGGCGTGCATGGTCTCGAGGTAGCCGATCAGCTCCTCGCGGCGGCTCTCGGAGATCTCCGGCGGGGCGAGCACCCCGCGCCAGTTGAGGAAGACCAGGTCGATGCCGGACTCGACCAGCGTCGGCACGTCGGCGAACGTCTCCTGCGGGGAGCGGGCCTCCCCCGAGACCGCCAGGAGCCGCAGCTCGCCGTCGGCGACCTGCCCCTCGAACTCCGCCGGTCCGGAGAACCCGACGTCGATCTTGCTGCCCAGCAGCGCACTGGTCAGCGGACCACCCCCGTCGTACGGCACGTAGTTGACCTGGTTGGGGTCGATCCCCACCTCGTCGGCCAGCTGCATCGGGAAGAGGTGGTCCGGTCCCCCCGGGCGAGGACCCGCCACCGATCGCCAGGGCACCGGGGTCCTCGGTCCAGGCCTCGACCAGGTCGTCCATCGTCCGGAAGGGCGAGTCCGCGGGCACCAGCACCGCCTCGGGCTCGCTCATCAGCTGGGCCAGCGCCGTGCCGTCCTGCGACCCCGTAGGCGCTTCCGGCGGAGTAGGTCGAGCCGACGACGCCCAGCCCGACCGTCATCAGCGTGTGCTCGTCGCCGGCGTTGCCCACCAGGGAGGTCATCGCGCTGGCCCCGCCGGCGCCGATCACGTTCTGCACGGTGAAGCTGCCGCCGGTGATGTCGTTGTCCTGCATCGCCGACACCGCCGCCCGACCGGTCTGGTCGTAGCCGCCGCCCGGGCTGTTCGGGATGATCATCAGCAGGTCGCGGCTCTCCTCCCCGCGGGTCACCCCGCAGGCCGCGAGCGACCAGCAGACGAGCAGCAGCGCGGCGGCGGGACGCGGTCCCGCGTCGCGCCGTCTGGGAGACCCGGACTCCGTGACACAGATCACACTGTGCCCCTCAGGTCCCGCACTGTCGAGCACGGCCTGCGAGCAGGTCAGTACTCACTCCACCGGCAGGCCGAGTCCCCGGGCGATCAGCATCCGCTGCACCTCCGAGGTGCCCTCGCCGATCTCGAGCACCTTGGCGTCGCGGTAGAACCGGGCCACCGGGTACTCCTCCATGAAGCCGTAGCCGCCGAAGACCTGGGTGGCGATCCGGGTGGCGCTGACCGCCGACTCGGTGGCGTAGAGCTTGGCCACGGCCGCAGCCTGCTTGAACTGGGCGGTGCTCACCGTGCCGCCGGCGTCCATCGCGTCCTTCATCGCCGCGGCGCGGTAGGTCAGCATCCGGGAGGCGTCGAGCATCACCTGCAGGTCGGCGATCTGGAAGGCGACGCCCTGCTTGCGTCCGATCGGCCCGCCGAAGGTCTGACGCTCGCCGGCGTAGGCGAGGGTGAGGTCGAGGCAGGCCTGGAGGCAGCCGACCGCCAGCGCGGCGATCGCCACCCGCCCGTCGTCGAGGGTGGCCAGGAACTGGGCGTAGCCGCGACCGCGCTCCCCCAGCAGGTTCTCCTCCGGGACCCGGGCGTCCTCGAAGGCGAGCGGGTGGGTGTCCGAGGCGTGCCAGCCGAGCTTGTCGTAGGCCTTCTCGGCGGTGAAGCCGGGCGTGCCCGACGGCACCATGATGGTGGAGATCTCCGGGCGGCCGTCGCCGCGGTCGCCGGTCCGGGCGGTGACGGTGACCAGGCTGGTGATCGCCGAGCCGGAGTTGGTGATGAACTGCTTGGCGCCGTTGACGACCCACTGGCCCTCGACCAGCTCGGCGCGGGTGCGGGTGGCGCCCGCGTCGGAGCCCGCGCCCGGCTCGGTCAGCCCGAAGCCGGCGAGCCGCTGACCCGCGACCAGGTCGGGGAGCCACTGCTTCTTCTGCTCCTCGGTGCCGAAGGTGAGGATCGGGTTGATCCCCAGCCCGACCGCCGCCTCGAGGGTGATCCCCATCGACTGGTCGACCCGGCCGATCTCCTCGATCGCCAGGCAGAGGCTGGTGAACCCGCCGTCCTCGCCGGACATCCCGGCCCCGCCGAACTCCTCGGGCGCGGTGAGGCCCATCAGGCCCAGGGCACCCATCTTCTGCACCACGTCGGTCGGGAAGTGGTGCTCGCGGTCCCACTGCGCGGCGTGCGGGCGCGATCTCCGCCTCGGCGAAGTCTCGGACGCTGCGACGGAACTCTTCGTGCTCGCGGGACAGTTCGAAGCTCATGGACCGATGCTAGCCCAGAGGTTAATGAATGTTAACCACTTTCGCGTCGACCGCTGACCGGGCCCGTGCGTCCGCGCCGCAGACCCCCAGCCACCGTGTCCCGAGGGAGAGGTAACCTGCCCCCGTTCGTTACCCCTCGGCAACAGGAGCCCGGAGTGAGCTTGCAGAAGGTCCTCATCGCCAATCGCGGCGAGATCGCGGTCCGCGTCATCCGCGCAGCGAAGGACGCCGGCATCGGCTCGGTCGCCGTCTACGCCGACCCCGACCGCGACGCCCTGTTCGTCCGGCTCGCCGACGAGGCGTACAGCCTGGGCGGCGCCACCCCGGCCGACTCCTACCTCGACATCGACAAGATCATCGCGGTGGCCAAGGAGTCCGGCGCCGACTCGGTCCACCCCGGCTACGGCTTCCTCGCCGAGAACGCCCAGTTCGCCCAGGCCGTCCTCGACGCCGGGCTGATCTGGATCGGCCCCTCCCCCGAGGCGATCGACGCCCTCGGCGACAAGGCCAAGGCCAAGCAGATCGCGCAGAAGGCCAACGCACCGCTGGCCCCCGGCACCAAGGAGCCGGTCAAGGACGCCGACGAGGTCGTCGAGTTCGCCAAGGCCAACGGCCTGCCGGTCGCGATCAAGGCGGTCTTCGGCGGCGGCGGCCGCGGCCTCAAGGTCGCCCGCACGCTCGAGGAGATCCCCGAGCTCTTCGAGTCCGCCGTCCGCGAGGCCGTCGGCGCCTTCGGCCGCGGCGAGTGCCTGGTGGAGAAGTTCCTCGACCGGCCGCGCCACGTCGAGACCCAGTGCCTGGCCGACCAGCACGGCAACGTGGTGGTCATCTCCACCCGCGACTGCTCGCTGCAGCGCCGCCACCAGAAGCTGGTCGAGGAGGCGCCCGCGCCGTTCCTCACCGACGACCAGGTGACCCGTCTCTACGAGTCCTCCAAGGCCATCCTCCGCGAGGCGGGCTACGTCGGCGCCGGCACCTGCGAGTTCCTGGTCGCCGCCGACGGCACCATCTCCTTCCTCGAGGTCAACACCCGCCTCCAGGTCGAGCACTGCGTCTCCGAGGAGGTCACGGGCATCGACCTGGTGCGCGAGATGTTCCGGATCGCCGCCGGCGAGGAGCTCGGCTACGACGACCCCGAGGTCCGCGGCCACTCGATCGAGTTCCGGATCAACGCCGAGGACGCGGGCCGCAACTTCATGCCCGCCCCCGGCACCCTGACCGAGTGGGCGCCGCCCAGCGGCCCGGGCGTCCGCCTCGACGGCGGCTACGAGAAGGGCGAGACCATCCCCGGCTCGTTCGACTCCCTGATCGCCAAGCTGATCGTCAGCGGCCGCGACCGCACCCAGGCGATCGAGCGCTCCCGGCGCGCGCTGGCCGAGTTCACCGTCGACGGCATGCCCACGGTCATCCCGTTCCACCGCGCGGTGCTCGAGGACCCGGCGTACGTCGGCGCCTCCACCCCGAGCGGCGAGGGCTCCTTCGAGGTCTACACCACCTGGATCGAGACCGACTTCGACAACCAGATCGAGCCGTACGCCGGCGACTCCGCCGAGGCGGAGGAGGCCGGTGAGCGGCAGAAGGTGACCGTCGAGGTCGGCGGCCGCCGGCTCGAGGTCGTCCTCCCGGCCGGGCTCTCGGGCCTGGGTGGCGGCGCCGCCGCCGGTGCGGCCAAGAAGCCCAAGCGCGCGGCCGGCAAGAAGGCCACCGCGGCCGCCTCCGGCGACTCGGTGACCAGCCCGATGCAGGGCACCGTGGTGAAGATCGCCGTCGAGGAGGGTCAGGAGGTCGCCGAGGGCGACGTCGTGGTCGTCATCGAGGCGATGAAGATGGAGCAGCCGCTCAAGGCGCACAAGGCCGGCACCGTGACCAGCCTCGCCGCCGAGGTGGGCGCCACCGTCACCAGCGGTGCGGTGATCTGCGAGATCAAGGACTGACGAGTCCGCAGGATCGATCCCAGCGCCCGCGCGTGCCGACCGGCACCGCGGGCGCTGTGGCGTCCAGCCGGCGCGCGAGCTACCAGCTGCCGCGCAGGGTCGCCTGGAAGACGTCCAGGGTGAACCAGCTCGACTTCAGACCGAGCGCGCTGCGCACCTGGTCGCCGGTGACCTCCACCGAGCCGGCGGTGCCGGTCAGGGTCATCCGCGAGACCCGGCCGCCCCACTCGCCGTTGCCGTCGCGCGCGGTGATCGTGACCGTCTGCAGGGAGCCCACGGCCGGCCAGGCCGACTCCAGCTTCTCCACGCCCATGGTCACCGACCAGGTGTGGTTCGGGTTGCCCGCCCAGCCGTCGTACGGGTCGGCCTGCGCGGCCAGGTAGGGCCGCGAGCCGGCCGAGCTCCACCCGCCGTTGCTCGAGGCGAACTGGGTGAACGCCGGTGCGCCGTCCGCGGTGAGCACCTGTCCGGCGGTCGCGGTGATCGCGTCGGTCGCCAGCGGGTGCTCGGCGGACTTGCCGCCGTAGACCTGGCAGGCGGTGGTGTCACAGATCTGGTAGTGCCTGGCCAGCGGCTGGGCCCGCTCGAACGCCGCGTAGCTGCGGGCGGCCACGGCCTGGGAGCGCACCGCCTCCGGGTTCCACGAGGCGGGGATCTCCAGCGGGACGACCCCCTTGAGGTAGTTCTCCAGCGAGACCACGTTGACGGTGTCGCGCTGCTTGCTCCCCGGCGCCGGGGAGGCCGCGCGGAGCTTGCCGCGGTAGGTCGTGCGCCCGCTCGGGGTGACCAGGGTGAGCCCGCCCGGAGCGGCCAGCTCGCCGTCGCCGGAGAACGCCTTCCAACGCTTCCAGGAGCCACGGTCGCGCCACTGCACGATCGTCTTGTTGTTGCGCCGGTTGGTGGTCAGCCGCCACTGTCCCGTGGTCCGGTTCGGCAGCTTCCAGCGCTTCTTGGTGGCCAGGTTCTTCACCGTGGTGCCGGGCTTCGCGACGACGACCACGTCGTCGGTGGTGTCGGCGGTCAGGTGCACCCGCACCTTGCCGGTGGCCGTGCCCCACTGCGTGCCCGGGTAGTAGAACTCCATGATCTGCCGGTGGGTGAGCCCGGCGCGCGCGGCGCCCTCGGCGCCGTACTGCGACATGCCGTGCCCGTGGCCGTACCCCTTGCCGAGCACCCGGATCGCCGCCGCACCCTGCACCGACCACATGTCCTGGGGGTTCGCCACCGGGGCCGGCGTCCCCTTCGCCGCGGTCGCCGCCGGCACCCCGAGGGGCACCAGCACCAGCGCGGCCGCCAGCGCGGCGGCACGAGCAGGGACGTGCAGGACGGGACGCAGACGCATGAGGAGCGGTCACCTTCGTTCGGCCGGATGGATGGGTCTCCTGTGACGACAGGGAAGCACGTGCCATGGGGGCAGACAATCGGAACCCCCGAACTACCGGTCTGTAGTTCGGTCGCCCTGCGCCGAGCCGAGGCGCAGCGACTACCGTCTTGTCATGTTCAACAAGGTGCTGGTGGCCAACCGTGGCGAGATCGCGATCCGCGCCTTCCGCGCGGCCAACGAGGTGGGGGCCCGCACGGTCGCGGTCTATCCGTACGAGGACCGCTGGTCCGAGCACCGGCTGCGGGCCGACGAGGCGTACGAGATCGGCGAGCGCGGGCACCCGGTGCGCGCCTACCTGGACCCCGACGCGATCGTCGAGGCGGCGTTGCGCTCGGGCGCCGACGCGGTCTACCCCGGCTACGGCTTCCTCTCGGAGAACCCCCGGCTGGCGGAGGCCTGCGCGGACGCCGGCCTGACCTTCGTCGGCCCCTCCGCGGAGGTGCTGACCCTGACCGGCAACAAGTCCCGGGCGATCGCGGCGGCCAAGGCCGCGGGCGTGCCCACCCTGGCGGGGGTGGCGCCCTCCACGGACGTGGACGAGCTGCTCGCCGCCGCCGAGGCGATCCCCTTCCCGCTCTTCGTCAAGGCCGTGGCCGGCGGCGGCGGACGGGGCATGCGCCGGGTCGCCGCGCCGGGCGACCTGCGTGCGGCGATCGAGGCGTGCATGCGCGAGGCCGAGGGCGCGTTCGGCGACGGCACCGTCTTCATCGAGCAGGCCGTGGTCGACCCGCGCCACATCGAGGTGCAGGTCCTGGCCGACTCCCAAGGACAGGTGATGCACCTGTTCGAGCGGGACTGCTCGGTGCAGCGCCGCCACCAGAAGGTCGTGGAGATCGCGCCCGCACCCGGGCTGGACCCGGCGCTGCGCGAGCAGATGTGCGCCGACGCGGTCCGGTTCGCCCGGGAGATCGGCTACCGCAACGCCGGCACGGTCGAGTTCCTGCTCAACCCGGACGGCGACTACGTCTTCATCGAGATGAACCCGCGGATCCAGGTCGAGCACACGGTCACCGAGGAGGTCACCGACGTCGACCTGGTGCAGTCGCAGCTGCGGATCGCGGCCGGCGAGAGCCTGGACGACCTGGGGCTGAGCCAGGAGACGCTGGTGCTGCGCGGAGCGGCGCTGCAGTGCCGGATCACCACCGAGGACCCGGCCAACGACTTCCGCCCCGACACCGGGAAGATCACCACCTACCGCTCCCCCGGCGGCGCCGGCGTACGGCTGGACGGCGGCACCACCTACACCGGCGCCGAGGTCAGCGCCCACTTCGACTCGATGCTGGCCAAGCTCACCTGTCGCGGCCGCACCTACGAGCTCGCGGTGCAGAAGGCCCGCCGGGCGCTGGCGGAGTTCCGGATCCGCGGAGTCACGACCAACCTGGCCTTTCTCCAGGCCGTGCTCGGGGACGACGACTTCCTGGCCGGGCGGGTGACCACCTCGTTCATCGAGGAGCACCCCTCCCTGCTCGCCGCGCACGCCGACGCCGATCGCGGGAGCGCGCTGCTGGCCCACCTGGCCGACGTCACCGTCAACCAGCCGTACGGCGCCAGCCCGGTGGAGGTGGACCCGGCGACGAAGCTGCCCCCGGTCGACCTCTCCGTGCCGGCACCCGACGGCACCCGGCAGCAGCTGCTCCAGCTCGGCCCCGAGGAGTTCGCCGCCCGGCTGCGCGCCCAGCGCGAGGTCGCGGTCACCGACACCACCTTCCGCGACGCCCACCAGTCGCTGCTGGCCACCCGGGTGCGCACCCGCGACCTGGTGCAGGTCGCCGGGCACGTGGCCCGGCTGACCCCCTCGCTGTGGTCGGTGGAGGCCTGGGGCGGGGCGACGTACGACGTGGCGCTGCGCTTCCTCGGCGAGGACCCCTGGGACCGGCTGGCCGAGCTGCGCCAGGCGCTGCCCAACGTGTGCCTGCAGATGCTCCTGCGCGGACGCAACACGGTCGGCTACACGCCGTACCCCACCGAGGTGACCGACGCGTTCGTCGCCGAGGCCGCGCGCACCGGGATCGACGTCTTCCGGATCTTCGACGCCCTCAACGACGTGGACCAGATGCGCCCGGCGATCGAGGCGGTGCGGGCCACCGGGACGACGGTCGCCGAGGTGGCGATGTGCTACACCGGCGACCTGTCGAGCCCCGAGGAGCGGATCTACACCCTCGACTACTACCTGCGGCTGGCCGAGCGGATCGTGGACGCCGGGGCGCACGTGCTGGCGATCAAGGACATGGCCGGCCTGCTGCGGGCACCTGCTGCGCGGACCCTGGTGACGGCGCTGCGCGAGCGGTTCGACCTGCCGGTGCACCTGCACACCCACGACACCCCCGGCGGGCAGCTGGCCACCCTGCTGGCGGCGATCGACGCCGGCGTGGACGCGGTCGACGCCGCGGCGGCACCGATGTCGGGGACCACCTCGCAGCCCTCGCTCTCCGCGCTCGTCTCCGCGACCGACCACTCCGAGCGGGAGACCGGCCTGTCGCTGGCGGCGGTCTGCAGCCTGGAGCCCTACTGGGAGGCGACCCGGCGGCTCTACGCCCCGTTCGAGTCCGGCATCCCCTCGCCCACCGGCCGCGTCTACACCCACGAGATCCCCGGCGGGCAGCTCTCCAACCTGCGCCAGCAGGCGATCGCGCTGGGCCTCGGAGAGAAGTTCGAGCAGATCGAGGACATGTACGCCGCGGCGAACGACATCCTCGGCAACATCGTCAAGGTGACGCCCTCCTCCAAGGTGGTCGGCGACCTGGCGCTCCAGCTGGTGGCCGTGGGCGCGGACCCCGCGGAGTTCGCCGAGGACCCGGGTCGCTTCGACATCCCCGACTCGGTCGTCGGCTTCCTGCACGGCGAGCTCGGGGACCCGCCCGGCGGGTGGCCCGAGCCGTTCCGCACCCGCGCGCTGGAGGGGCGTACCTGGAAGAAGCCCGCCGAGAGCCTCACCGACGAGCAGCGCGAGGGCCTGGCCCGCAAGCCCCGCGAGACCCTCAACGAGCTGCTCTTCCCCGGCCCGACCGCCGAGTTCCGCAAGGGCCGCGACGCCTTCGGCGATCTCTCGGTGCTGCCCACCCGCGGCTGGCTCTACGGCCTCGAGCAGGGCGAGGAGCTCGAGGTCGACCTGGCCCAGGGCAAGAGCGTGCTCTTCGGCCTGCAGGCCATCGGCGACCCCGACGAGCGCGGCTACCGCACGGTGATGGCGACCCTGCACGGCCAGCTGCGCCCGGTGAGCGTGCTGGACCGCAGCGTCTCCGCCGACGTGGAGCCCACGGAGAAGGCCGACCCCGGGGTTCCCGGCCAGGTCGCCGCCCCCTTCCAGGGCGCGGTCACGGTGCTGGTCGCCGCCGGCGACCAGGTCGCGGCCGGCGACACCGTGGCGACCATCGAGGCGATGAAGATGGAGGCCGCGATCACCGCCCCCACCGCCGGCCGGGTGGCCCGGGTGGTGGTCGGCCAGACCCGGCACGTGGAGGGCGGGGACCTGCTGCTGGTCCTCGAGTAGCGATCCCCGCACAGCCGGGGATCGCGCGGGTTGGCACGCGTTGCACCACGTGCCAACCCCACGAAGACGTCACGAAGTCCGCGCTGGTCCCAGTCTGCTCAGTCCCACGACGTACGCCGGGACTTCTTCGTCTCCGACCGGCGCTTCTTCGCCCCCAGCCGACGCTCCACCGACCCCCGGGTGGGGCGGGTCCGGCGGCGCGCCTTCGGCGGCACCACCGCCTCGGCCACCAGCTCCTCCAGCCGGGCCCGGGCCGCCTCGCGGTTGCGGTGCTGGGAGCGGTACGTCGAGGAGGCCACCGTCAGCGTGCCGTCCACCAGCCGGCCGCCCAGCCGCCGGGCGGCGAGCTCCTTCTGCGCCGGCGTCAGCGCCGCGGTCTCGGCCAGCGACCAGCTCAGCTCGACGCGAGTGTCGGAGGTGTTGACGTGCTGCCCGCCCGGCCCCGAGGAACGGGAGAACCGCCAGCTCAGCTCACTGTCGTCGATCTGGACCCGAGGCACACGCGTCATGGTGGCACCAGTATGCGTCCGCGCCGCTGACACCCGTCGGGGGCCGGGGTGGTCATTGCATAAAGTGGCCGCATGAAGGCCCTCCTCCTCGAGAACATCCACCCCAGCGCAGTCGCGGCGCTCGAGCGCCGAGGGGTCGAGGTCGAGCTGCGTCCCGGCTCCCTCTCCGAGCTCGAGCTGGTGGCCGCGCTGGAGGGCGTCAGCCTGCTGGGGATCCGCTCCAACACCCGCGTCACCCAGACCGTCCTGGACGCCGCACCGCAGCTGCTGGCCATCGGCTGCTTCTGCATCGGCACCAACCAGGTCGACCTCGCCGCCGCCACCGAGCGCGGCGTCGCGGTCTTCAACGCGCCGTACTCCAACACCCGCAGCGTCGTGGAGCTGGTGATCGGCGAGATCATCGCCCTGGCCCGCCGCCTGCCGGAGAAGCTGCAGCGGATGCACGACGGCGTCTGGGACAAGTCCGCGCGCGGCAGCCACGAGGTCCGGGGGCGCACCCTGGGCATCATCGGCTACGGCAACATCGGCACCCAGCTCTCCAACCTGGCCGAGGCGCTGGGCCTGCGCGTGGTCTTCTACGACACCGCCGACCGTCCCGCGCACGGCAACGCCCAGCGGATGAACAGCCTCGAGGAGCTGCTGGAGGTCGCGGACGTCGTCAGCCTGCACGTGGACGGCCGCCCCGGCAACGAGGGCTTCTTCGGCGCCGAGCAGTTCGCCGCGATGAAGCCGCGCTCGCTGTTCATCAACGCCTCCCGCGGCATGGTCGTCGACGACCACGCGCTGCGCGACCACCTGCTGTCGGGCCACATCGCCGGGGCGGCGCTCGACGTCTTCCCGGTCGAGCCGAAGGCGCAGGGCGACCCGTTCGAGTCGGTGCTGCGCGGCCTGGACAACGTCATCCTCACCCCGCACGTGGGCGGCTCCACCCAGGAGGCGCAGGAGGAGATCGGCCGGTTCGTCGCGGGCAAGCTCTCCGGCTTCGCCTTCGAGGGCACCACCACCTTGTCGGTCAACCTGCCCGAGGTGAAGATGCCGTCGCTGACCGGGCACCGGATCGGGATCCTGCACCACAACGTGCCCGGCGTGCTGGCCGGGTTCAACGCCCTGCTCGCCGCCGAGGGCGACAACATCCTCGGTCAGCAGCTCGCCACCCGCGGGCCGGTCGGCTACGTCGTCACCGACGCGGCCGGCGACCTCTCCCCCACGTCGTTGCAGCAGCTGCGCGACTCCGAGCACTCGCTCTGGGTCCGCACCTGGTAGCAGCCGGAGACGGGGCGACGGCCACGCCGTCGCCCCGTCCCGCGCAGCTCTCGGAGAGGCGCTGCCCTCAGAAGCGGTGCAGCCGCCGTGCGGCCTCGGCGACCGAGCCGCTCATCGACGGGTAGACCGTGAACGCCTGCGCCAGCATGTCGGCGGTCAGCGACTCCGCCACGGCGAGCGAGACCGGGTGGATCAGCTCGCTGGCCCGCGGCCCCACGACCACGCCACCGACCACGATGCCGGTGCCGGGACGGCAGAAGAGCTTGACGAAGCCGTCCTTGACGCCCTGCATCTTGGCCCGGGCGTTGCCGGCCAGCGGCAGCATCACCACCTCGGCCTCGATCTCGCCGTTGTCGACCGCCTGCTGCGACCAGCCGACGGTGGCGATCTCGGGGGCGGTGAAGACGTTGGAGGAGACCTTCTTCAGGTCCAGCGGGGCCACGGCGTCGCCGAGGAAGTGCCACATCGCGATCCGGCCCTGCATCGCGGCGACCGAGGCCAGCATCAGCACGCCGGTGCAGTCACCGGCCGCGTAGACGCCGCGGGCCGAGGTGCGCGAGACCCGGTCGACCTTGATGAAGCCGCCCTCGTCGACGCGGACGCCGGCCTCCTCCAGACCCAGGTCCGGGGTCTTCGGCACCGAGCCGAGGGCCAGGACGCAGTGGGAGGCCTCGACGGTGCGGCCGTCGGTGAGGGTGACCGTGACCCGGTCCCCGTGCCGGGTGACCGACTCCATCCGCGACTTCGACAGCACGTTCATGCCGCGGCGTACGGCGACCTGCTCGAGCACCGCGGAGGCGTCGGCGTCCTCGCCGGGCAGCACCCGGTCGCGGGAGGAGACCAGGGTGACCGGGATGCCCAGCGCCAGGTAGGCGGAGGCGAACTCGGCGCCGGTGACACCGGAGCCCACCACGACCAGGCTCTCGGGCACCTCGGTCAGGTCGTAGACCTGCTCCCAGGTGAGGATCCGCTCGCCGTCGGGCTGCGCGGAGGGCAGCGTGCGCGGCGCGGCGCCGGTGGCGACCAGCACCGCGTCGGCGTCCAGGGTCTCCGTCCCGCCGTCGGCGAGCTCGACCACGACCTGCTGCGGGCCGCTCAGCCGGCCGCGGCCGCGCACGACCCGGACGCCGTCGCGCTCGAGGCGCCGCTGGATGTCGGCGGACTGCTCGGCGGCCAGCGCCTTGACCCGGGCGTTGACCCGGGCCAGGTCGACCACGACCCGGGCGGCCGGGTCGCCCTCGGGGTCGACGAAGCTGACGCCGAGCTCGGCGGCGTCCTCGACCTCGGTCATCACCTCGGCGGTGGCGATCAGGGTCTTGGACGGGACGCAGTCGGTGAGGACCGCGGAGCCGCCGATGCCGTCGGAGTCGACGATCGTCACGTCGGCGCCCAGCTGGGCCGCGACGTGCGCGGCCTCGTAGCCGCCGGGGCCGCCGCCGATGATGACGACGCGGTCGGTGCTGGGGTTGCTGCTGCTCATCGTCAGAAGTTGATCATGTGGCCGGCGATGCCGTGCACGGCTTCCTTGACCGCCTCCGACAGCGTCGGGTGCGCGAAGACGTTGCGCGAGACCTCGTCCGCGGTCAGGTCCCACTGCTGGGCCAGGGTGAGCACCGGCAGCTGCTCGGTCACGTCCGGGCCGATCATGTGGGCGCCGAGGATCTCGTTGTACTTCGCGTCCGCGACGACCTTGACGAAGCCGACGGGCTCGCCGAGGCCCTGGGCCTTGCCGTTGGCGCTGAACGGGAAGGTCGCCGTCTTGACGTCGTACCCCTTCTCCTTGGCCTGCGCCTCGGAGTAGCCGAACGAGCCGATCTGCGGCTGGCAGTAGGTGGCCCGCGGGATCATGTCGAAGTCGATCTCCATGGTCTCGGCGCCGGCGATCGTCTCCGCGGCCACGATGCCCATCGCCTCGGCCACGTGGGCCAGCATCATCTTGCCGGTCACGTCGCCGATCGCGTAGACGTTCTCCACGTTGGTGCGACCGCGCTCGTCGATGGCGATCGCGCCGCGCTCGGTGGTCTCCACGCCGATCGCCTCGAGGCCGTAGCCCTCCAGGCGCGGGGCGAAGCCGAAGGCGGCGAGCATCTTGTCGGCCTCCAGCACCTGGGAGTCGCCGCCGGCCGCCGGGCTGACGGTGACCCGGACGCCGGAGCCGGTGTCCTCCACGTTGTCGACCTTGGTGGAGAGCATGACCTTCACGCCGAGCTTCTTGTAGTGCTTGAGCAGCTCCTTGGAGATGTCGGCGTCCTCGCTGGGCACCATCCGGTCCAGGAACTCGACGATGGTGACGTCGACGCCGAAGTTCTTCATCACGTAGGCGAACTCGACGCCGATCGCGCCGGAGCCGCCGATGATGATCGAGGAGGGCAGCTGCTCGTCGAGGATCTGCTCCTCGTAGGTGACGACGTTCTTGCTGACCTCCATGCCCGGGAGCATCCGCACGGTCGCGCCGGTGGCGATGATCAGGTTGTCGAAGGTGAGCTGCTGCGTGGAGCCGTCGTCGCCGCGCGACGTCCATCGAGGTCGGCGACGTCAGGGTGCCCCAGCCGTCGATCTCGTTGATCTTGTTCTTCTTCATCAGGAAGTGGACGCCCTTGACGATCCCGGCGCTCACCTGGCGGGAGCGCTTGTGCGTCGGGCCGTAGGACATCGTGGCGTCGCCCTCGATGCCGTACTTGGCCTTCTCGTGGGTCAGCGTGTGGGCGAGCTCGGCGTTCTTGAGCAGCGCCTTGGACGGGATGCAGCCGACGTTGAGGCACACACCTCCCCAGTACTGCTTCTCGACCACCGCCACGGACTTGCCCAGCTGGGCGGCGCGGATGGCAGCGACGTACCCACCAGGGCCGGCACCGAGGACAACGACGTCGAAGTGTGCGGAGTCAGTCACGGACCCCACCCTAGGCTGCGCCCGGTGGGCGGCGTAACCCGGCTCTGGGCGCGGTAGCCTGCGGTCCGTGACGCTGTACGCCGCCTACGGGACCAACCTCGATCCGGCCCGCATGGGCGAGCGCTGTCCCCACTCCCCGCTGCGCTCGACCGGCTGGCTCACCGGGTGGCGGCTGACGTTCGGCGGCGAGGAGCACGGGTGGGACGGGGCGCTGGCCACCATCGTCGAGGACCCGGACGAGCAGGTCTTCGTGGCCGTCTACGACGTGACCGACGAGGACGAGGTGCTGCTCGACGGCTGGGAGTCCGCCGACACCGGGCTCTACCGCAAGACCCGGGTCCGGGTGCACACGCTGTCGGGCGAGGTCATGGCGTGGGCCTACGTGCTGGACTCCTAGGAGGGCGGGCTGCCCAGCGCCTCCTACCTCGGGGTGCTCGCGGACGCCGCCGAGTCGGCCGACGCGCCCGACGACTACGTCTCGGCGCTGCGCCGCCGGACCTGTCGCTCCACCGGGCTCTGAGGCCGGCACCGCCGCTCAGAAGTTCAGGCGCACGTCGAGCTCGTCGCGGGTCATCCCGCCGGCGAACAGCAGGTCGGCGGCCAGCGAGCGGATCTGGGAGACCACCGCGGCCCGGTTGAGGGTCATCTGGTCGGTCAGCGACTCCATCGCGAGCCGCACCGCCTCGACCAGCTTCTCCTCGGCGTCCTGAGGCCAGCTCCGGGACGCCGGCGAAGTCGGACTCGAAGATCCGTACGCCGCGGCCCAGCGCCTCCACCGAGGCGGTCATCGACGGCGAGCACCGCTCCCCCATCCGCAGCATCGAGGAGAGCCGGCGGGCCAGCACCCGGGCGTCGCGGATCGCGTTGTCGATGTCGGCCAGGACGTCGGCGTACCGCGCCGACCTCGGGGCGCTGCCGCCAGCGGACGGGCGACATCGCCGCCACCTCGGCGACGTTGGCGGCCGTGTTCTGGCGCGGCGGTGACCCGCTCCTGCAGGCCACGCGCCCGGGCCAGCGTCGTCTCCGCGGCGCCCGGGTCGCCGGCGCGCATCGCCGCGGCCACCTCGTCGAGGATCCCCTCCAGCTCGGCGAGCAGCGGCCGGACCTCGCGGGTCGAGGTCGCGGGTGGCGTTGCGCGGCAGCAGCAGCACCATCGCCAGCCCGCACAGACCGCCCACCAGGGCGTCGAGGAACCGGGTCACCGCCGGGTCGGTCGGCCCCGACGGCCGGCACCACGGCGGCCATCAGCACCCCGGAGTTGGCGGCCTGGGTGAGCGCCACCCCGCGCAGCCCGGCGAAGAGCGCCGAGGCGGTGGCGAGCACCACCACCAGGGCGAGCTGCCACGCGCCGCGGCCGATCGCCAGGATCAGCAGCTCGCCCACCAGCACCCCGACCGCCACGCCGAGCACCAGCTCCAGCAGCATCCGCTGCCGCAGCCCCGCCCCGGCGACCAGCACGATCACCGCCGCGATCGGGGCGAAGAAGGCCTGCTGGTGGCCGAGCAGGTGCGTGGAGATGGCGTAGGCCGCCGGCGGTCGCCGCCGCGAGCCGGAGCAGCTGGCGCCAGCGCCGGGCGACCGCCCGGCACCGGTCGGTCAGGGTCAGCCGGGGCGCGATGCCGGCGGCGCGCAGCACCCGATGGTGCACCGAGGCACGCGGAGTCCTCGGTCATGGCTGCCTCCCCGGAGCGAAGCGGTGCGTCATGGCCACAAGCCTGCACCACCCGGGAGTGGCCCGACCAACGAGCCGCTGCCTAGGATCGGCAGGTGACCCAGACCGATCCCTTCGCCCTGGCCTCCGAGGCCGCCGCAGACGCTGCGCGACCTGACCGGTGTGCAGACCCACGACGTCGCCCTGGTGCTGGGCTCGGGCTGGCTGCCCGCGGTCGACGCCCTGGGCCCGGCCACCGCCGAGATCGCCACCACCGACCTGCCCGGCTTCCACGCTGCCGGCGTGGCCGGGCACTCGGGCAGGATCCGCAGCATCGAGGTCGCCGGGCGGCACGTGCTGGTCTTCCTCTCCCGCACCCACTTCTACGAGGGCAAGGGCGTGCGCGCGGTCGTGCACCCGGTGCGGACGGCCGCGGCCGCCGGCTGCCGGACGATCGTGCTGACCAACGGCTGCGGCGGCCTGCGCGAGACCTGGGCCCCGGGTACGCCGGTGCTGATCAAGGACCACATCAACCTGACCGCCACCTCGCCGCTCGAGGGCGCCACCTTCATCGACCTCACCGACCTCTACTCCAGCCGACTGCGCGAGCTGTGCCGCGAGGTCGACCCGAGCCTGGACGAGGGCGTCTACGTGCAGTTCCCCGGCCCCCACTACGAGACGCCGGCCGAGATCGGCATGGTCCGCGCGATCGGCGGCGACCTGGTCGGGATGAGCACCACCCTCGAGGCGATCGCGGCCCGCGAGGCGGGGATGGAGGTGCTGGGCATCAGCCTGGTCACCAACGCCGCCGCCGGGATCAGCGGCGAGCCGCTCAACCACGAGGAGGTGCTCGAGGCCGGCCGCTCCGCCGCCAGCCGGATGGGCGCCCTGCTCGGCGACCTCGTGCCGAGGATCTGATGCGAGTCCTGGTCACCGGCGCGGCCGGCTCGATCGGCCGGGTGCTGGTGCCCGGGCTGCTCGCCGCGGGCCACGAGGTCGTCGGCCTCGACCTCGTGCCCGCGCCCGAGGGGGTCGACGTGCGCCTGGCACACCGCGGACTGCACCGACCCCGACGCGGTCGACGCGGTCTTCGCCGCCCAGCCGCTGGACGCCGTGGTGCACCTGGCCGGCCACCCCGACGAGCTGGACCTGCGCGGGCTCGCTGACCTCGCACGTGGTGACCACGGCCGCCCTGCTGGACGCGATGGTCGCCCACCGGCGTGCCGCGGCTCGTCTACGCCTCCAGCAACCACGCCGTCGGGCGCACCCCGCGCACCGACCGCGTCGAGGTCGACACCCGGCCCCGGCCCGACACGTTCTACGGCGTCGGCAAGGTGGCGGCCGAGGCGGTGATGAGCCTGTACGCCGACCGCTACGGCCTCGACGCCGTGGCCTGCCGGATCGGCTCGTTCCTGCCCCGGCCGACCACCGCCCGGCACCTGTCGACCTGGCTCTCCCACGACGACTGCGTGCGGATGGTCGAGGCCGCGCTCACCACGCAGGCGCCCGGGCTTCGCGGTGCTCTACGGCATCTCGGCGAACACCGACGCCTGGTGGGACCTCGAGCCCGGCCGCGCCCTGGGCTACGAGCCGCAGGACGACGCAGCGGCGTACGCCGACGAGATCGGCCCGCGCCCCGAGGACCCCGCGGAGGCGGCGTACGTCGGCGGCCCGTTCGCCGGCGAGGAGTTCTGGCGCCCGGCGCTCTCCCGTCCCTGAGCCTTCTTGGTGGGCTCGCGGAATCCCCGCACAGCCGGGGATTCCGCGGGTTGGCACGTACTGCAACGTGTGCCAACCACGGGGAACCCCGGCTGTGCGGGGATTCGTGTGACGTACGCCGTCAGCGGGCGATGCGGTACTTCACGACCTTGCGGGCCTTGGTGTAGCTGTCGTCGCCGGTGAACCGGACGACGAGCTTGTAGGCGCCGCGCTTGCCCTTGGGCAGCTTGATGGTCGTCTTGCCCTTCTTGTTCAGCTTCGCGGTGACCTTGACGGCCTTCTTCTTGCCCGGCGACCTTGAGGGTGGCGTTGACCTTGCCCGTGACCGTGCCGGCCTTGCCGGTGAGGGTGACGACGGCCTTGCCGGCCTTCTTCGTGCTGGGCGCCTTCGCCACCTTGGCCTTGACCTTCGGCTTCACCTGGAGGGCAGGGGCCGGGGTGGGCACCGGAGCCGGCGTGGGAGCCGGGGCCGGGGCGAAGACGCTCCAGTCGATGGCGACCGGGGTCTTGGTGTCCTGCGTGGTGTTGGAGTGGGTGTGGGCCTGCCAGGTGAAGACGGCGTACTCCTTGCCCGGCACCAGCTTCTCGGTGGGAGCGTTCAGCACGGTGGTGAAGCTGTCACCGGCGAAGTCGCTGGGCATCACGTAGTTGACGGCCGTCATCGCGGCCATGCTCGCCCGGTTCCCGTAGTCGATCACGGTGTCGGCGGGGGCCAGGGCCACGTAGACGCCGGCGTCGCCGGGGTTGGTCGTGGGGTTGAACCCCGTGCCCTCGACCTTGACGTCCAGGCCGTGGGTGACCGAGGCGCCCGTGACCGTCGTGGTCACCGACGGCACCGTGGTGGCCACCAGCGTGCCGACCGGCTTCTTCGGGTTGCTGCTCCCCGTGCCCGAGTTGTAGAAGTGCGCGCGGACGCCGGGAGTGAGGGCGCCGAGGAACTCCGGGTGGAACGACTCGCCGTCCACCGGCTGCGAGGCGGACAGGCCGAGCTCCACCGCGGCCTCGGAGCCGGCCGGCAGGACGCCCGCGCCACTTGGGGGTGACCGTGGTGGTGTTCTGCGACGTGGTGGCACCGGCGAACTCGGCCACGGTGACGAACGTCGGGTCAGTCGCGGCGGCCGGGCCGCCGAAGGCGGCGTTGCTGGCGGAGACCGTCGCCTCGATCCGGCCCTCGCCGTCCGGCTCCACGGTCAACCGCGGGTCGGTGAGCGTGACGGCGTACAGCTCGCTGCGGGTCGCCGGTTGGCGAACGCACCCCGCACCGTGCCGGAGTAGCTGCGCACCACGTCACCGTCCGCCTCGACCGTGATGCGAGCTCGCGGGGAAGCGGAACTTCTGGGCACGCCTCGTCGAAGGAGGCGCCGCCCGCGAGGGTCGTGGCGGGTGCTCAGGTGGCTCGACGAACTGCTCGGAGATGTTCCAGTCGAGGTACGACGGGACGGGGCGCGGCCTGGGCGGCCGGCAGCAGCGCCGAAGGTCGCGGCGACCAGGCCGGCGACGGCGACGCCGGCGGCGACCCGACGGCGCGGGGCGCGGGTGAGGGACTGCATGGGGTTCCTTTCGGGTGGGTGGTGCAGGTGCTCCGTGAAGGAGGTCAGGGGAGGAGGTCAGGGACGGGGTCAGGGCACGGGTCAGGGACGGGTGCGGACCGGCACCAGGAGCAGGGCGGCGGCCGCGAGCAGCAGCAGCCCCCCGATCCACCAGCCGGGATGGGTGCCGAGCGCCGCGGAGGCGGGCGCGCGGGCCGGGGAGACCGCGGCCGCCGAGACGACCACGGGCTGGTTGGCGGGAGCGCCGACGGCGCCGACAGCACCGAGGGCGTCGTCGGCGACCACGGGCGGGACGGCCGCGACCGCCCGACGGCGGAGCGTCGACCGGCGAGGAGACCGGCACCGGGGCCGCTGCGGGCGTGCGCGCGGGCGCCGGCTTCGGGGTCGGCGTCCGCCTCGGCGGCATCACCACCTCGTTGTTCGGCTTCGGCGACGGCTGGTCGCGCGTCGCGCTCGGGGCCGGCTGGGCCGGCGGCTCGCCTCCCCCGTAGCCGACGACCACCGGCGCCGGCAGCTTCGTCCAGTCCGACTGCAGCCCGGTGGAGTACCAGAACTGGTCCACCCCGAGCGGGGCGAGGAAGGCGATCATCGCGGGCGGGAAGCTGCCCCAGCTCTCCCCGGTCCGGCTCTGCGGCACGGTGCCGTCCACCTGGACACCCGCGTACGCCGGAGCTGGCGACCAGCCCGGTCTCGGTGACGTCGACACCGGCCAGGTCCGCCACGGTCACCCGCTGGGGCGGGACCGGCGACCACAGGGTCGGGTCGTTGCGGTCGGCGTCCCAGCCACCGAGCTGGGCGGTGAGGGTGCCGACGCCGCCGCGCACGCTCAGCACCGGGTCGGTCACGGTGAAGACCGTGTTGCCGCCGTAGTAGACGACCGTGAAGGTGCCGGACCAGGCCAGGGTGGCGTCCTCGGCGACCGGGTCGAGGGTGCCGGTGCCCGCCGCGATGTGCACGCGGTGCCCGCTGAACGGGCCGTAGATGTCGATCGGCGCCCCGGTGGCGTCGGTGCCGAGCCCGGCCCAGGTGGCGGTCCGCCAGGCACCGGCGCGCGTCCCGCTTCTGGATCGTCACCGGTCCGGCGGAGGCCTGCCACTTCGACGACGGCAGGATCGCACCGCCGCGGCCGGGGTCGGCCACCCCGGCGGCGAGGAAGTTGATCGCGCCCGGGTTGTGCGAGCGGGCGTTGGTCTGCTCGTTGAGCGACCAGGTGAAGACCGCGTCGTCCACGGTCAGCGGCCGGCCGAAGGCTCGGCGTCTCGGTCGTCGCGTGCGCCGCGCCGCTGACCGCGAGCAGCGCGAGCGCCCCGGCGCTCAGCACGGCCGCGGCGGACCGGCGTACCCGGCCGGTCCGCTCACGCCAGCGCACGTCGGCTCCTGGTGACGCGCCGGACCGTCGTGAGGAGCGCCCCGCAGAAGAGGACGCCGGCGCCGACGGCGAACGCGATCGCCGCGATCGCCGCCCGGTCGTCGTCCTCGCCGGCCTCGCTGGCGCTGCTCGCCGGCACCAGGTCGGGGTCGGCCGCGATGGCGAACCGGACCGACGGCGTCCTTCCGGCGCCGAAGAGCCGCAGCTCGTGGGTGCCGGCCGCGACCTCGCTCGGCAGCGCCAGCACGCCGGCCACCCGGCCGTCCTGGCCGACCAGGTGCGGACCGCTGGCCACCAGCCCGTCGTCGAGGATCGCCGTCACCTGCTCGCCGGGCACGAGCCCGCTGGCGACGAAGGAGAGCCCGCGGCCCGCGACCGCGGAGGGCCGGTCGACGTCCAGGCGGGCCTTGCCCGCGCGCCCGTGCGGCTCCCCCGCCCTGGCCTGCGGGCGCCGGACCGGGGCGTGCCGGCAGCCGGCTCGCCCCGGCTCCCCGGTGCCCGCCGGGCCGGTCACGCCGTCCGCGGGAGCCGGGCCGGCGCCCTCGTCGGTCGTGGCGGGCTGCTCGACTGCTGACCGCTGCCGCCGGAGAGCTCGCGCAGGCTGACCGGCGTGAAGGTCTCGTTGTTGGCGTTGTGCACGCCGTGGGCGCCGACGGTGATCACCCCGCAGGTCACCTTGCGGCAGTCCACCGTCGCGCACGGTGCCGTCGCGGCCCACGCCCTGGAAGGTGGGGCCGGGGACGAGCAGCCGGACGGTGAACGAGCCGTCGGCGCTCAGCGTGCCGCCGTTCGCCGAGGCCGCGGTGTCGGAGCCGGGGAACGCGACGTAGCGCTGGAACCCGGCGTTGCTCTTGGACTCGCTGTCGGGCACGTAGACGTAGTCGACGCCGGACTTGCCACCCTTGCTGGGCTGCCAGCGCCCGTCGACCGTGCCGAACCAGACGTAGACACCGCCGTGCCCGCCCTTGATGGACTGGAAGCCACGTCCGGTGACCGTGAGCGTGCTGGAGTAGCGCGAGTCGATCACCGCACCCCGGCCGCCGTTGTCGACGCTGACCCGGCCCGCCGCGTGGGCCTGCGGCACACCGACGAGGCCGACGGCGGCCAGGGCGGAGGCGGCGAGCAGGACGGCGGCCCGCACGACACGCGTGCCGCGCACGCGGTGCCCCCGGGGTCTGGATCAGGTCAGGCACGAGGACTCCTCGGGTACCGGGACGACGGAGGACGACGAGGGCATGCGGCCGGCAGCAGGGCGGCCGGCAGCGGGTCGCCGGACCGGGACGACCAGCAGGGACCCGGCGTGGTCGAGCACCTCCACGGGGTGCTCGTAGACCTCGGTGAGCAGGTCGGAGGTGAGCACCTCGCGGGGCGGCCGACCGCGCGCACCCGGCCCTGGGAGAGCACGCAGACCCGGTCGGCGAAGGCCGCCGCCAGGCTCAGGTCGTGCAGCACCACGACGACCGCGGCGCCGGCGAGGGCGCTCTCGCGCGCCTGGGCGAGGACCGCCTCCTGGTGCCGGATGTCGAGCGCGGCCGTGGGCTCGTCGAGCAGGTGCACCTCGACGTCCTGGGCGAGCAGCCGGGCGAACGCGACCCGGCCCTGCTCGCCACCCGACAGCGTCGGCACCACGCGCGAGGACAGGTGCGCGACGTCGGCGACCACCATCGCCTCCTCGACCCGGGCGTCGTCCTCGGCGGCCCGCGGCGTGCGGCGCCACACCGCGCGCCCCATCTCCACCACCTCGCGGACCCGGAAGCCGAAGGCCAGGGTCTGCTTCTGCTGGAGCACCGCGCGCTGCCGGGCCAGCTCGGCCGCCGACTGCGAGGCGACCGGGCGCCCGCCCAGCTCGACCACGCCCGCGTCGGGACGGCGGTCCCCCGCGAGCACCGCCAGCAGGGTCGACTTGCCGGCGCCGTTGGGACCGACCAGCGCGACCAGCTCACCGGGGCGCACGTCGAAGGAGACGTCGTCGAGGATCGCCCGGTCGTCGATCGCCACGCCCACGCCACGCGCGCACAGCACGGGAGCGCCGTCCCCGCCCCGCTCGTCCAGGCTCCGGCCGCTCATGCCCAGCCTCCCGCCGTACGCCGGGCCCGGCGCAGCAGCCAGAAGAAGACGGGTCCGCCGACCAGCGAGGTGAGCATGCCGATCGGCAGGTCGGCGTACGCGATCGCGGTGCGCGCCCACAGGTCGGCGAGGACCAGCAGCACGGCGCCGCCGAGCGCGCTCGCGGGCACCAGGGCGCGGTGCCCGGGACCCACCACCATCCGCATCAGGTGCGGGATGATCAGCCCGACGAAGGCGATGATCCCGGCGAACGCGACCGCCGCCGCGGTCAGCACGGCGACCACGACGATGCAGGCGATCCGCAGCCGCTCGACGTCGACACCGACGTGGCGCGCGCCCTTGTCGCCGAGGGAGAGCAGGTCGAGCCGGCGCGAGAGCGCGATCGCGACGGCGATCCCCACCAGCGCGACCGGAGCCGTGATCAGCACCTGCTCGGCCCGGGAGCCGTTGAGGCTGCCCAGCTGCCAGAAGACGATCTCCTCGCGTGCCTGGGTGTCGCCGAGGAACATCAGGAACGCCAGCGCGGCCCCGGCCATCGCGTTGACCGCGACACCGGTGAGCACCAGCGTGACCACCTCGGTGCGACCACCGTCCCGGGACAGCAGGTAGACCGCGATGGTGGTGACCAGGCCGCCGAGGAACGCGGCCACCGGCAGGGTCCACTGACCGAGGGCGACCAGGTCGAAGACGATCACCGCCGCGGCCGCCAGGGCCGCGCCGGCGGAGACCCCGACGACGCCGGGCTCGGCCAGCGGGTTGCCGAAGACCCCCTGCATCACCGCGCCCGCCACGCCGAGGGAGGCGCCGACGAGCACCGCCATGGCCAGCCGCGGGAAGCGGACCTGCCAGAGGGTGGACTCCCCCTGGGGGTGGCTCGGCAGGGTGCCGAGGTCGAGACCGAGGCGGTGCAGGACGGAGCCGACCACCTCGCCCGCGGGGATGTGCAGCTGACCCGCGCCGGCCCCGATCGTCACGGCGACCAGGAGGGCGGCGCCCAGGATGCCGAGGACGAGCGTGCGGCTGGTCGCGGTGGGCGGCAGGGGGAGGTTCAGGCTCATCCGAGCTCCTGCGGCGCGTGCACCGCCACGGCCAGCGCGTTGAGCACCTCGGCGGTGGCGGGGCCGTAGCCCAGGACCAGGGAGTCGGCGATGTCCACGAACCGCTCGTTCTGCCCCGCCGGGGTGTTGGCCAGCGCCGGCAGCTTCTCCAGCAGCCCGTCCACGCCGCCGGTGGACTCCAGGCCCTTGGTCATCATCACGACCAGCTCCGGGGCCGCGGCGACCAGGCCCTCGGCGGTCACCGGGCGCATGCCCGACCAGCCGATCTCCTCGGCCACGTCGTAGGCCCCGACGGCGTCGATCAGGTCGTCGGCGCCCGAGCCCTTGCCGAACATGTAGTAGACGCCGGCGTTGCCCCGGACGTAGAGGAAGACCGTGCGCAGCCGCTGACGCTCGTCGGCCGGGGCGACCTCCTCGATGTCGGCGCGCACCTGGGCGACCTCGGCGGCCACCCGCTCGACCAGCACCTCACCCTCGTCCGGGACGCCGAGCGAGTCGGCGACCATCCGGGTGAGCTCGTCGAGGTTGTCCAGGGAGCGGGAGGACTCCACCACGACGACGGGGATCCCGGACTCCCGCATCTGGAGCACCACGTCCCAGGGTCCGAGCGAGGTGTCGGTGATGATCAGGGTCGGGTCCAGGTCCAGGATCGCCTCGGCGTTCAGCTCGTGCCCGCTCCCGGTGACCAGGGGCAGGTCGGCGGCCTGGTCGAACTGGGTGGACAGGTCGCGACCGACCAGCCGGTCACCCAGCCCGAGCTCGAAGACGGTGCGCGCCAGGGTGCCGTGCAGGTCCAGGGCCAGGACCCGCGAGACGTCCTCGACCACCACCTCGGTGCCCTGCGCGTCGGTCAGGGTGACCGGCAGCGCGGGCGCCGGGTCGTCGGCGACGGGGTCGATGTCCGAGGCGGCCACACCCGCGCTGACCGGGCCGCGCCAGGCGCGGGGGTCCTCGGCCGGCGTCACCTCCGAGATCGGTGGGGCGACCGCGGCCGCCGAGCCCGCGTCGTTCCCAGCGGCCCGCTCGGGTCCCTGGATCCCGCAGCCCCCGGCGAGCACGACGGCGGCCGCGACAGCGACCAGACGGGCGACCGGACCAGTGGCCGGACGGGCCAGTGACCTGGACATCTCTACTCCTCGACAGGTGATCGGACGCGTGCAGTGCGACCGAGGGATTCGACTTCGCCCGAGATGAGGACCGCCGAGTCGACCGGGGCTGACGTTAGGTTAGCCTAAGGTCACTTAGGGTCACCTAATCCCTCCCCTCCCACGGCGGACTCGGCCGCGACCCCAGACACGACCGGAGAACCTCCATGACGATCCTCGACGCCACGTCCGCTCCACAGTCCGCACTCTCAGCCGCGTTCCGGGAGGGGTCGCAGCCCCAGCACGACGCTGCGGAGAGCTCGGCCTTCATCACCGACCTGATGGGCGGCCGGGTCAACGAGGCGGGCTACGTCAACTACCTGCGCTCGCTCCGCGAGGTCTATGCCGCACTGGAGGAGACCGCCCGGGCGCTCGCCGAGCACCCGCTGGTCGCCCCGCTGCACGACCCCGCGCTGGAGCGCCTCGCCTGCCTGGACGCGGACCTGGCGTCGTGGCGCACCGGGGACCCGGCCGAGGAGGCCTGCGAGGGCCGCGCCGCCGAGGCGTACGCCGCCGCGATCAGGGCCACCGTCGACCAGCCGGAGCGCTTCGTCGCGCACCACTACACCCGCTACCTCGGCGACCTCTCCGGCGGCCAGGCGATCGGCCGGATCCTGGACCGGGACTTCGCCCGGGAGGGTGCGGGCCTGAGCTTCTACCGGTTCGACTCGATCCCCAAGGTCAAGGTCTACAAGGACGGCTACCGGGAGCGGCTCGACGCGCTGGCGCTCGACGCCGGGCAGCAGGCAGCGGCCGTCGAGGAGGTCCAGCACGCGTTCAGCCACAACCAGGCGGTCTTCGCCGAGCTGGCGGGGCACCTGGCACTGTTCAGCCGCTGAGGGCGCCGAGCAGCTCGCGGACGCCCCTCGGAGAGGTCCGCAGCACGGTCGCGTCGCCGGCCGGTTGGGCAGGCCGGTGTAGGAATAGGGCCATGGCTACCACTGCGCTCAAGGGCAACCCCGTCCACACCGTCGGCGAGCTGCCGGCCGTCGGCACCTCCGCTCCCGGCTGGGAGCTGGTCGGCGAGGGCCTCTCCTCGCTCACCCAGGCCGACACCGAGGGCACCCGCGTGGTGCTCAACATCTTCCCCAGCGTCGACACCGGCATCTGCGCCAACAGCGTGCGCCGGTTCAACGAGCTCGCCGCAGACCTCGACGACACCGTGGTGATCAACGTCTCCAAGGACCTCCCGTTCGCCCAGGCCCGCTTCTGCGGTGCCGAGGGCATCGACAAGGTGAAGGTCGGCTCGGCCTTCCGGTCCACCTTCGGCGAGGACTACGGCATCACCCTGGCCGACGGCCCGATGGCCGGCCTGCTGGCCCGCGCGGTGGTCGTGCTCGACGCCGACGGCAAGGTGACCTACACCCAGCTGGTCGACGAGATCACCACCGAGCCCGACTACGACGCGGCGCTCGCGGCCCTCTCCTGAGCTCCGTCCGCCGCGCCTGACCCCAGGCGCGGCACGCTCTTCCCCGGCCCCGCCCGGAGGCGCTCGACGCCCCTGGGCGGGGCCGTGCGTCGTCGCGCTACCGTGCGTGCATGACGCACGACGCCGAGACCGCAGACCTCCTCGCCCGCGCCCGCGCCTGGGCCGCCGAGGACCCCGACGAGGCGACCCGGGCCGAGCTGGAGGCGATCATCGCCGAGGTCGAGGCCGGCAGCGACGCCGCCGACCTGGCCGACCGGTTCCGCGGCCCGCTCGAGTTCGGCACCGCCGGGCTGCGCGGCGCCCTGGGCGCCGGGCCCGCACCGGATGAACCGGGTGGTCGTCCTCCGGGCGGCCGCCGGCCTGGCCGCCTACCTGCGCGAGCAGGGCGCAGCCGACGACGCCTCCGTGGTGATCGGCTACGACGCCCGGCACAACTCCGACGTCTTCGCCCGCGACACCGCCGAGGTGATGACCGGCGCCGGGCTGCGCGCCCTGCTCCTCCCCCGGCCCCTGCCCACCCCCGTCCTCGCCTACGCCATCCGCGAGCTGGGCTGCGTGGCCGGGGTGATGGTGACGGCCAGCCACAACCCCCCGCAGGACAACGGCTACAAGGTCTACCTGGGTGACGGCAGCCAGATCGTGCCGCCGGCCGACACCGGGATCGCGGCCCAGCATCGCCGCGGTCGGGCCCGTGGGCGAGATCCCCCGCGGCCCGGCCCGGCACGGTGCTCGGCGAGGAGGTCGTCGACCGCTACCTGGACACCGTCGCCGACCTCGCGGGCGACGGCCCGCGCGACCTGGAGATCGTCTACACCCCGCTGCACGGCGTCGGCGGGGCCTCGGTGGTGCAGGTGCTGGAGACCGCCGGGTTCGACGCCCCGCTGGTGGTGGAGCAGCAGGAGGAGCCGGACCCCGACTTCCCGACCGTCGCCTTCCCGAACCCCGAGGAGCCCGGCGCGCTCGACCTGGCGCTGGCCCTCGCCCAGGCGCGCGGCGCCGACCTGGTGGTCGCCAACGACCCGGACGCCGACCGGTGCGCCGCCGCGGTGCCCGGCCCGCACGGCTGGCGGATGCTGCGCGGGGACGAGGTGGGCGCGCTGCTCGCCCGGCACCTGCTCGCGCAGGGCCGACCAGGGGGTCTACGCGACCTCGATCGTCTCCTCCTCGCTGCTCGGCACGATGGCCCGCGCCACGGCGCAGCCGTACGTCGAGACCCTGACCGGCTTCAAGTGGATCGGCCGCCTCGAGGGTCTCGCCTACGGGTACGAGGAGGCGCTGGGCTACTGCGTCGACCCCGAGCACGTGCGCGACAAGGACGGGGTCTCGGCGCTGCTGCTGCTCTGTGAGATCGCGGCCGCGGCGAAGGCCGAGGGCCGGACGCTGATCGACCTGCTCGACGACATCGCAGGCGAGTTCGGCCTGCACGCCACCGACCAGCTCTCCGTGCGGTTCGCCGACGTCGCCGGGATCGACGCCGCGATGGACCGGCTCCGCGGCAACCCGCCCGCCAGCCTGGGCGGGCTGGCCGTGCAGCGGGTCGAGGACCTGCGCGCAGGGCTCCGCCCAGCTGCCCCCGACCGACGGGCTGCGCTACACCCTCGCGGAGGGTGCACGGGTGATCGTGCGCCCCTCGGGCACCGAGCCGAAGGTGAAGTGCTACCTGGAGGTCGTCGTCCCGGTGACGCCGGACGACGGGGTGGACGCCGCACGGATCGCAGCGGCCGGCCGGCTGGACGCGATCAAGGCGGACGTCCGCACCGCCGCGGGGCTGTGAGGGGCCCCGACCTTATGCTGGGGGCGTGACTGCCACTTCTGCCTCAACGACGAGTGCAGGCCCGGCGGGCGCCGACCTCACGGCCCGCTTCGGCGACGTCGTCGGCTCCGACGCCTCCCTGCGCCGCTTCCTGCACGGACTCCCCGGGGTCGACCAGGTCGGGTGCGAGGCCCGCGCCGCCGCCCTCGGCACCCGCTCGGTCAAGGCCGAGGCGAAGGCCGTGGCCCTCGACCTCGCGATCCGGATGGTCGACCTGACCACGCTGGAGGGGATGGACACCCCGGGCAAGGTGCGCGCCCTGGCCTCCAAGGCGATGCGCCCCGACCCGGGCGACCCGTCCTGCCCCTCCGTCGCCGCCGTCTGCGTCTACCCCGACCTGGTCGAGGTCGCGAAGGAGACCCTGGGCGACTCCGGCGTGCACGTGGCGGCCGTGGCCACCTCGTTCCCCAGCGGCCGGGCCGCCCTGGAGATCAAGCTCGCCGACGTCCGCGCGGCGGTCGCCGCCGGTGCCGACGAGATCGACATGGTGATCGACCGGGGTGCGTTCCTCTCCGGGCGCTACCTGCAGGTCTTCGAGGAGATCGTCGCCACCCGCGAGGCCTGCGCACGCCCCGGCGGCGAGGACGCGCACCTCAAGGTGATCTTCGAGACCGGCGAGCTGCAGACCTACGACAACGTCCGGCGCGCCAGCTGGCTGGCGATGATGGCCGGCGCACACTTCATCAAGACCTCGACCGGCAAGGTCCAGCCGGCAGCCACCCTCCCGGTCACCCTGGTGATGCTGGAGGCCGTCCGCGACTTCCGCGAGCAGACCGGCCGGATGGTCGGCGTCAAGCCGGCCGGAGGCATCCGTACCGCCAAGGACGCCATCAAGTACCTGGTGATGGTCAACGAGACCTGCGGCGCCGACTGGCTCGACCCGGACTGGTTCCGGTTCGGCGCCTCCACGCTGCTCAACGACCTGCTGATGCAGCGCACCAAGATGACCACCGGCCGCTACTCCGGCCCCGACTACTTCACCCTGGACTGAGGCACACATGGTCAAGGTTCCCGAGTCGAGCGGCTCCGCGCCCCTCTTCGACTACGCCCCCGCGCCCGAGTCGCGCGCCGTCGTCGACCTCTCGCCCTCCTACGGGCTCTTCGTCGACGGCGTCTTCGTCGACGGCGGCGGACGCTCGTTCAAGACGATCAACCCCGCCACCGAGGAGGTGCTGGCCGAGGTCGCCGAGGCCGACGAGCGCGACGTCGACGCCGCCGTCCAGGCCGCCCGCCGCGCCCAGGAGCGGGTCTGGGGGCGGATGAGCGGGCGCGAGCGCGCCAAGTACCTCTTCCGGATCGCCCGGATCATCCAGGAGCGGGCCCGCGAGCTCGCCGTGCTGGAGACGCTCGACAACGGCAAGCCGATCCGGGAGAGCCGCGACGTCGACGTGCCGACCGCGGCGGCGCACTTCTTCTACTACGCCGGCTGGGCCGACAAGCTGGAGTACGCCGTCCCGGGCCGGCCCGACGTCCGCCCGCTCGGGGTGGCCGGCCAGGTGATCCCGTGGAACTTCCCGCTGCTGATGCTCGCGTGGAAGGTCGCGCCCGCGCTGGCCGCCGGCAACACGGTGGTGCTCAAGCCCGCCGAGACCACTCCCCTGACCGCGCTGCTCTTCGCCGAGATCTGCCAGCAGGCCGACCTGCCCGCCCGGTGTGGTCAACATCGTCACCGGCGCCGGCGCCACCGGCCGTGCGGTGGTCGCCCACCCCGGCGTGGACAAGGTCGCGTTCACCGGCTCCACCGAGGTCGGGCGGAGCATCGCCCGCACCGTCGCGGGGACCGACAAGCGGGTGACCCTCGAGCTGGGCGGCAAGGCCGCCAACATCGTCTTCGAGGACGCCGCCATCGACCAGGCCGTCGAGGGCATCGTCAACGGGATCTTCTTCAACCAGGGCCACGTGTGCTGCGCCGGCTCCCGGCTGCTGGTCCAGGAGAGCGTCGCCGAGGAGGTGCTCGACCGGCTCAAGCGCCGGATGGCCACCCTGCGCGTCGGCGACCCGCTGGACAAGAACACCGACGTCGGCGCGATCAACTCCGCCGAGCAGCTGGGCCGGATCCGCGACCTCGCGCAGGTCGGCGAGGACGAGGGCGCCGGCCGCTGGTCGGCTCCCTGCGAGCTGCCCGCCCAGGGCTTCTGGTTCCCCCCGACGCTCTTCACCGGGGTCTCCCAGGCGCACCGGATCGCGCGTGAGGAGATCTTCGGCCCCGTGCTCTCGGTGCTGACCTTCCGCACCCCCTCCGAGGCGGTCGAGAAGGCCAACAACACCCCGTACGGCCTCTCCGCCGGGGTCTGGACCGAGAAGGGCTCCCGGATCCTGTGGATGGCCAACCAGCTGCGCGCGGGCGTGGTCTGGGCCAACACGTTCAACAAGTTCGACCCCACGTCGCCGTTCGGCGGCTACAAGGAGTCCGGGTACGGCCGCGAGGGCGGCCGTCAGGGACTGGAGGGATACCTGCGGTGAGCCCCACGACACCCGGCCGCGCCACCGTGCGCAAGACGGCCAAGCTCTACATCGGCGGGGCGTTCCCGCGCTCCGAGTCCGGTCACTCCTACGTCGTCACCGACTCGAAGGGGAACTTCGTGGCCAACGCGTCGAAGGCGTCCCGCAAGGACGCGCGGGACGCCGTGCAGGCGGCGCGCAAGGCGTTCGGCGGCTGGTCCGCGCGTACGGCGTACAACCGTGGACAGGTGGTCTACCGGATCGCCGAGATCATGGAGGACCGCCGTCCCCAGCTGGTCGAGGCCGTCCGGCAGGCCGAGGGCCTGAACGCCAAGCAGGCCGACCAGGTCGTCGACGAGGCCGTGGACCGCGTGGTCTGGTACGCCGGCTGGGCCGACAAGATCACCCAGGTGGAGGGCTCCGCCAACCCGGTGGCCGGCCCCTACTTCAACCTCTCCAGCCCCGAGCCGACCGGCGTGGTCGCCGTGGTGGCCCCGCAGCGGTCCTCGCTGCTCGGGCTGGTCTCGGTGATCGCCCCGGTGATCGTCACCGGCAACACCGCGGTCGTGCTCGCCTCCGAGGAGCGGCCGCTGCCGGCGGTGCTGCTCGGCGAGATCATGGCGACCTCCGACGTCCCCGGCGGAGTGGTCAACCTGCTCACCGGCCCCTGGCGCGACACCGCGCCGTGGCTGGCCGGGCACATGGACGTCAACGCCCTGGACCTGACCGGCGTGGCCGGTGACCCCGAGGCCGCCGTCGCCTACGAGCAGGCGGCCGCGGAGAACCTCAAGCGGGTGCTGCGCGCCCCGGCCGCCGAGCCGGACTGGCTGGGCGGACCAGGGCACCGAGCGGATGACGCGGTTCCTGGAGACCAAGACCGTCTGGCACCCGATCGGCATCTGACCCCGCGGGCTCAGCGCGACATCAGGGCCTGGGCGAAGACGTCCAGGATGTCGCGCGGGTCCTCGGCCAGGAACGCCTGGCCGCGGGTGGCCTGGGAGATCTTGGTCAGCGCGGGCATGTCCGCGTCCGTGCTGATCCCGACCGAGATGATCCGCACCGGGCGGTCGGGGTCCTGCGCCTGCTCGAGCTCCTTGAGCAGCTGCTCCAGCGACATCGAGCCCGGGTCGTCGTTGGCGCCGTCGGACAGCAGGATCACCGCGTTGAAGAAGCCCTTGTCGTAGGCGCGGACCGCCTTCTGGTAGGCCGCCAGGGTGGTGTCGTAGAGACCGGTGCCGCCCTGGGTGATCGACTTGAGCACCGGGATCCGCTTGCGCAGGTACTCCAGGTGGGTGGTGCCCCGGGTGGTCTCGGCCAGGCGGCGCATCGGCGCGATCTCGCGCCAGTCCTGACCCGGGCCGCCCTGGTCGATGGAGAAGGCCCACATCCCGATCCGGGCGTGCTTGGGGAAGACCCCGAGGGCGGTGAGCGCGGCGTCCACCGCGAGATCGACCCGGGTCTCGCCGTCCCCGGCGGGGAAGTCCATGGACCCCGACGCGTCGAAGACGGCGAGCAGGCTGGAGGGGACGGTGAGGACACCCCAGGCGCCGAGCACGGCGTCGAACTGCTCGACCGGGGGCTCCGCGAGGAGCGCCACCTCGCCCATCCCACGCCCCGCGATGGGAGCCCCGTCCGGGGTGCGCAGGCCGGACTCGGCGAGCGCGGCGATCCCCTTCTCGGAGGCGAACCAGCCGGCGAGCCGGTCGGCCACGTCGCCGGAGTCGACCGACCCGGTGCCTGCCTGCACCATCGGGAAGGTCAGACGCGGCGCGCCGGTCCGGGGGGTGAGGATCTTGAGGTTGGCCACGCCTGCGCCACGGGTGAGCAGCTCCTGCTCGGTGGCCGGGATCAGCCGGGTGTAGGTGGCCGAGATGTCGTCGAGCGCCGCACGCTCAGCGGCACCCTCGGCGCTGCGCATCCCGTAGGACTGGGCAGCGGTGACCACGGCCGCCTCCGCGCGCTGCACCTCCGGTCCGGCCAGCTCGGCCTCGAGGCGCGGCGCCACCAGGGCCAGCGCGCTCGCACTGTCGGACTTCGGGTCGCCGAGCACCAGGCGGTCGGCCTCGAGGGCCCGCAGCCACGACTCAGGGCGCTCGCTGGTCGGGCCGCCGGCCAGACCGACCGGGGTGACCGCGAGCGACGGGACCAGGGTGGTGGTGGAGATGCCGATGCGGGACAGCCGCTCCACCCGGGCGGTGGTGTCGGCGATCCACAGGTCGGGGCGTCCGCCGTTGAAGAACGAGTCCTCGACCTCGGCCGGGCTCTCCACCCGGACCTCGGCCGGGAAGCAGCCGTCGTCGTCGGAGAGGTCGCTCACCGCGCGCTGCGCCGCCAGCTCCATCGCCGGGACCACGCTGATCACCACGGGCGTGTACTGCGGGCAGTCGTCGGCGTCCGCCGCCCCCGTGCCCCCCAGTCCGGGGCCGAGCGCGACCCAGCTGACCCCCGCGACCGCGAGAACCAGGATGCCCACGAGCAGCACGGGCGAGAGCCCGCTGCGCTCCTGGGACTTGCTGTGCGCATGGCGACCGGAGCCCATGGCGATCCTCCCTCGACCCGGCTCCTGCCGCCGGAACACCTGACCTGCCGGTGACCACGAGAAAACCGACGGTAATGACTATCTGCCGCGGTGAGGATACGTGTCCAGACCACCGGACTCGGTTTCTTTACCGAAATCCGTCTCAGGCACAATGAGCGGGTGCGCGCCCGGGTGATCGTCCTGGCCGGCCCTTCGGGCGCCGGCAAGTCCCGCCTCGCCGAACGGCTCGGCCTGCCGGTGCTGCGGCTCGACGACTTCTACCGCGCCGCCGACGACCCCGAGATGCCCCGTCTCAGCCTCCGGGTCCGACGCCGGCATGGTCGACTGGGACGACCCGGCGTCGTGGGACCAGGAGGCCGCCGTGGCCGCGATCGCCCGGCTCTCCGCCGAGGGCCGCGCCGAGGTCCCCGTCTACTCGATCCCCGACAACCGGGCCATCGGCACCCAGCTGCTCGACCTGCACGGCGAGCGGTTCTTCGTCGCGGAGGGCATCTTCGCCGCCGAGGTGGTGGCTCCCGTCCGCGGCCTCGGCCTGCTGGCGGCGGCGTACTGCGTGCGCCAGCACCCGCTCGTCACGTTCTGGCGGCGGCTCGCCCGGGACCTGCGCGAGCACCGGAAGGCGCCGGCGGTGCTGGTCCGGCGGGGGTTCGCGCTGATGCGCGCCCAGGGCAGGGTGGTCGACCACGCGGTCGACCGCGGCTGCGTCGCCCTCACCCCGCAGCAGGGGTGGCAGGCCGTGCACGAGCTGACCGGCGGCGCGCCGGGCGTCCAGGTCGGATGAGCACGCCGGCCGACGGCCCGGCCCGCTGGGCCCGCGAGCTGTTGAGCCGGCGACCGGTCCAGCCCGACGCCCGGACCTGCGGCGCGTCGGCGCTGGTGCTCGCCGAGGCCTGCCGGTCCGAGGCCTACGCGCGTGCCCTGGTCGAGGGCCGGGTCGACCTCGCCGCGGAGACCTCGGCCATGCACCGGCGGGTCACCGGTGCCGTCGACGTCACGGGCCGTCTCCAGGCCCCCTGGCCACGCGCCCTGGGCACCCCGCCCTGGGCGGCGGCCCGTCAGCTCGCCGGCCGCACCGGCCTGCCCTACCGGGTGCGGCCGCTGTGGCCCGGCGTGGCACCGCGAGAGCGCACGTGCCGCGGCCCTCGCCGAGCTGCGCACCGCCGTGCTCGCCGGGCTCCCCTGCCCGGTCTACGTCGGCTCGGCGGCGCTGCCCCGGCACGTGCTGCTGGTGCTGGCGGCGGGGCGCGGGCCGGCGGACCCGCTGGTGGCCCACGACCCGGCGACCGGCCGCCCGCGCCGGCTCGAGGTCCCCGAGCTGCGTCTCCGGGCGGCTCGGCACCGGGTGGCCGGTGCCGTGGTTCACGGTCGCGCCGCGGCCTGCGCCTCGGCCATCAGCGCGGCGTACTCCGGCTTGATCACCCGCTCGATGATCTCCAGCCGCTCGTCGAACGGCAGGAACGCCGACTTCATGGCGTTGATGGTGAACCAGCGCAGGTCCTCGAGCCCGTAGCCGAACGCCTCGACCAGCGCGTGCATCTCGTCGGTCATCGAGGTGCTGCTCATCAGCCGGTTGTCGGTGTTGACGGTGACCCGGAAGCGCAGCCGGGTGAGCAGGCCGATCGGGTGCTCGGCGATCGAGGTGGCCGCCCCGGTCTGCACGTTGGAGGTCGGGCACATCTCCAGCGGGATCCGGTTGTCGCGCACGTACGCCGCGAGCCGGCCCAGGCTGACGCTGCCGTCCTCGCCGACCTCGATGTCGTCGACGATCCGGACCCCGTGGCCGAGCCGGTCGGCGCCGCACCACTGGATGGCCTGCCAGATCGACGGCAGGCCGAACGCCTCGCCGGCGTGGATCGTGAAGTGGGCGTTCTCGCGCTGGAGGTACTCGAAGGCGTCCAGGTGCCGGGTGGGCGGGTAGCCGGCCTCGGCGCCGGCGATGTCGAAGCCGGCCACGCCCCGGTCGCGCCAGGCGACGGCGAGCTCGGCGATCTCCCGGGAGCGGGCCTGGTGCCGCATCGCGGTGAGCAGCTGGCGGACCACGATCCGGCCGCCGGCGGCCGCGACGCCGTCGTCGATCCCCTCCTGCACCGCGGCCACCACCTCGTCGAGGGTGAGCCCGGCCTCCACGTGCTGCTCGGGGGCGTAGCGCACCTCGGCGTAGACCACGCCGTCGGCGACCAGGTCCTCGACGCACTCCCGGGCCACCCGGGTCAGGGCCGGACCGGTCTGCATCACCGCGACCGTGTGGTCGAAGGTCTCCAGGTAGCGCTCCAGGCTGCCGGAGTCGGCCGACTCGGCGAACCAGCGGCCCAGCGACTCGGCGTCGTCCGGCCGGCAGCGTCGTGCCCGATCTCCTCGGCCAGCTCGAGGATGGTGGCTGGGCGCAGACCACCGTCGAGGTGGTCGTGCAGCACGACCTTGGGCGCACGTCGGACCTGGTCCCTGCTCGGAGTCGTCACGGCCGCCCTAGTGTTCCATCCATGCGTACCTTCACCACCCTCGAGGAAGTCGTCGCCGCCGCCGGCGAGGAGCTCGGCACCAGTCCGTGGCTCACCGTCGACCAGGAGCGGGTCGACCAGTTCGCCGAGGCGACCGGCGACCACCAGTGGATCCACGTCGACGTCGAGCGCGCCGCCCAGGGCCCCTTCGGCGGCACGATCGCCCACGGCTACCTGACGCTGTCGCTGCTCCCGTTGCTGGGCACCGACGTGTTCGCGCTCGAGACCCCCGGCGCCAAGCTCAACTACGGGGTCAACAAGGTCCGGTTCCCGCAGCCGCTGCTGGTCGGCAAGCGGATCCGCTCGCACGTCGCCATCGGCGAGTGCACCGAGCTGCCGGCGGGCCAGCAGATGACGCTCAAGCACACGATCGAGATCGAGGGCGAGGCCAAGCCGGCCTGCGTCGCCGAGACCGTCGTCCTGCTGCTGCCCTGACCCTGACCCCACTCGCACCTGATCCCACTGCGGCCGGCGCCCGAGGGCGCCGGCCGCAGCGTGTCGAGGGGTCAGCCGATCCGGTCGATGACCAGCGGCCGGGGCTCGTACGACGCGGCGTCGCCGACGTCGTAGCCGCCCTCCAGCGAGGCGAGCGCCCGGTCGAACCGCTCGGGCTCGTCGGTGAGCAGGGTGAACAGCGGCTCGCCCTCGGTGACGGCGTCGCCCGGTCGCGCGTGCCAGACCACGCCGGCCCCGGCCTGCACCGGGTCCTCCTTGCGGGCCCGGCCGGCGCCGAGGCGCCAGGCGGCCAGGCCGACGGCCATCGCGTCGAGCCGGGTCAGCACCCCGGAGCGGGGCGCGGTGACGACGTGCGACTCCTTGCGCCTGCGGCATCGCCGCGTCGGGGTCGCCGCCCTGGGCGCTGATCATCGCCCGCCACACGTCCATCGCCGAGCCGTCGGCCAGCTTCTCGGCCGGGTCGACGTCGCCGCGACCCGCGCCGGCGAGCATCTCGCGGGCCAGGGCCAGGGTCAGCTCGACCACGTCGGCGGGGCCGCCACCGGCCAGCACCTCGACCGACTCGGCGACCTCGATCGCGTTGCCGGCGGTGCAGCCCGAGCGGGGTGGACATGTCGGTGAGCAGCGCGACGGTGCGCACGCCGGCGTCCGTGCCGAGCGCGACCATCGTCTCGGCCAGCTCGCGGGCCTTGGCCTCGTCCTTCATGAACGCGCCGGTGCCGACCTTGACGTCGAGCACCAGGGCGCCGGTGCCCTCGGCGATCTTCTTGCTCATGATCGAGGAGGCGATCAGCGGGATCGCCTCGACCGTGCCGGTGACGTCGCGCAGGGCGTAGAGCTTCTTGTCCGCCGGGGCCAGTCCGTCGCCGGCGGCGCAGATGACCGCGCCGACCGACTCCAGCTGGGCCAGCAGCTCCTCGTTGGACAGGGTCGCCCGCCAGCCGGGGATCGCCTCCAGCTTGTCGAGGGTGCCGCCGGTGTGGCCCAGGCCGCGGCCGGACAGCTGGGGGACGGCGACGCCGCAGGCGGCGACCAGCGGGGCGAGCGGCAGGGTGATCTTGTCGCCCACGCCGCCGGTGGAGTGCTTGTCGGCGGTCGGCCGGGAGAGCGCGGAGAAGTCCATCCGCTCGCCCGAGGCGATCATCGCCGCGGTCCAGCGGGCGATCTCGCGACGCTCCATCCCGTTGAGCAGGATCGCCATCGCCAGCGCCGACATCTGCTCGTCGGCGACCTCGCCCCGGGTGTAGGCGTCGACCACCCAGTCGATCTGGCTGTCGCTGAGCTCGCCCCGCTCCCGCTTGGTCGCGATCACCTCGACCGCGTCGTGCCGGCTCGCGGGCCGGGTCGTGGGCTGGGTCATCTCACACATCCTTCAAGTCGTCGGGCCCGAACGCGTCGGGCAGCACCTCGTCCATGGTGCGCAACCCCGACGACGGTCCACACCAGCAGGTCCCTGCCGCCGTGCTCGAAGAGCAGCTGGCGGCAGCGGCCGCAGGGCATGATCACCTCGCCGTCGGCCGTTGACGCAGACGAAGTGGGTCAGCCGGCCGCCGCCGGTGAGCGTGCAGCTCGGAGACCAGGCCGCACTCGGCGCACAGGGTGACGCCGTACGCCGGCGTTCTCGACGTTGCAGCCGGACACCGTCCGGCCGTCGTCGACCAGGGCGGCCGCGCCGACCTGGTAACTCGAGTAGGGGGCGTAGGCCTGCTGCATCGCCTCGACGGCCGCGGCCCGGAGCGCCTCCCAGTCGACGTCGTCGGCGGGCACTCGACTCCGGGGATCACGGAGGTCCGGAGATCACTCGTCCGGCGGCCCGGGGGAAACGGTCGCAACATCGCAACATGGTAACCGTTCTCCCTCTCCGGCCCCGATCTACCGGCGGGTTGGAATACGGTTTGACCGATCGTCGCCCGTACCCGACGCGGCGGCAAGTTTGGAGGACATACAGTGAAGAAGATGAGGAAGGCCGCGACCCTCGGTTTTGCCGGTCTGATCGCGTCCGCGGCCTTGACCGCGTGCGGTGACGCGCCGGACGAGCGAGAACGAGGGCGGCAACGAGGCCGAGCGACTTCCTGCCCTGCATCGTCTCCGACGCCGGCGGCTTCGACGACAAGTCGTTCAACCAGCTCAGCTACGAGGGCGTCAAGCAGGCCGCCGACGAGCTCGGCGCCGACTTCAAGGAGGTGGAGTCCAACAGCGAGCAACGACTACGGCCCGAACCTCGAGAGCCTGGTCGCCGAGGGCTGCGACGCCATCGTCACGGTCGGCTTCGCGCTCGCCGCGGCGACCAAGGAGTCCGCGGCCGCCAACCCCGACATCGAGTACGTCCTGATCGACGACGCCGCCGACGGTGGCGACGACGGCCAGACCTTCGACGGCAAGGCCGACGAGGCCAACATCAAGCCGCTGCTCTACGACACCGCCCAGGCCGCGTTCCTCGCCGGCTACGCGGCCGCCGACTACAGCAAGACCGGCGTGGTCGGCACCTACGGCGGCCAGCCCTTCCCGACCGTCACCATCTTCATGGACGGCTTCAAGCAGGGCGTCGAGTACTACAACAAGGAGAAGGGCAAGGACGTCAAGGTCGTCGGCTGGGACGGCAAGAACGGCTCCTTCACCGGTGGCTTCGAGGCCAACGAGACCGCGACCAACACCGCGCGTCAGCTGATCGACCAGGACGCCGACGTGATCCTGCCGGTCGGTGGCCCGATCTACCAGGGCGCGCTGACCGCGATCGACGACTCGGGCAAGGACGTCGCGCTGATCGGCGTCGACGCCGACTTCTTCGAGACCGACCCGAAGACGCAGGACGTCGTCCTCACCTCGATCCTGAAGAACATGAAGAGTCTCGACCTACGAGGCCATCATGGCCGCCGGCAACGACGAGTTCGACTTCGCGCCGTACGTCGGCACGCTGGAGAACGACGGCGTCGGCATCGCGCCGTTCCACAACTTCGAGGACAAGGTGTCCGACACCGCTGGCCGACGAGCTGGACCAGATCAAGGCCGGCATCATCGACGGCTCGATCAAGGTCACGTCGTACCTGAACCCGTGAGCCTCGACGCCCGTAGCGCACACGCAGCACCGGACAGGGGGAGGCCGGCCCAGCCGGCCTCCCCCTGCCATGCTCCGGACCACCCGACCCCTCGACACTAGGATGCCGTGACATGAAGCTCGTCCTGCGTGACATCACGAAGCGCTTCGGGACGCTCGTCGCCAACGACCGGATCTCGCTCACGGTCGAGCCCGGCGAGATCCACTGCCTGCTCGGTGAGAACGGCGCCGGCAAGTCGACGCTGATGAACGTCCTCTACGGCCTCTACCAGGCCGACGAGGGCGAGATCGAGCTCGACGACGTGCGTGCAGCACTTCGCCGGCCCGGGCGACGCGATCGCGGCCGGCATCGGCATGGTGCACCAGCACTTCATGCTGATCCCCGTCTTCACCGTCGCCGAGAACGTCATGCTCGGCAACGAGACCACCGGCTTCGCCGGCATCGCTCGACCTCGACGCCGCCCGCGAGCGGGTGCGCGAGATCTCGAGCCGCTTCGGCTTCGACGTCGAACCCCGACGCGGTCGTCGAGGACCTGCCGGTCGGCGTGCAGCAGCGGGTCGAGATCATCAAGGCGCTCTCGCGCGACGCGCAGGTGCTCGTCTTCGACGAGCCCACCGCGGTGCTGACGCCGCAGGAGACCGACGAGCTGATGGACGATCATGCGCCAGCTCAAGGAGCCGGGCAAGGCGATCGTCTTCATCACCCACAAGCTCCGCGAGGTCCGCGAGGTCGCCGACAAGATCACGGTGATCCGGCTCGGCAAGGTCGTCGGCGAGGCCAGCCCGACCGCGAGCAACGCCGAGCTCGCCGCCCTCATGGTCGGTCGCCCGGTCGAGCTGACCGTGCACAAGGACGCCGCCGAAGCTCGGCGAGGACGCCCTCGTGGTCGAGGACCTGACGCGTCGTCGACGAGACCGGCCGCGTGCACGTCGACGACGTCAGCTTCACCGATCAGGGCCGGCGAGATCCTCGCGGTCGCCGGCGTCCAGGGCAACGGCCAGACCGAGCTCACCGAGGCCCTGCTCGGCCTCCAGGACCACGTCCGCGGGCTCGATCCGGCTGCACGGCGAGGAGCTCGTCGGCCGCTCGGTGCGCCAGATCCTCGACGCCGGTGTCGGCTTCATCCCCGAGGACCGGCAGGTCGAGGGCCTGGTCGGCGAGTTCACCATCGCCGAGAACCTGATGCTCAACCGCAGCTACGGCGCGCCGTTCGTCCGGCGCGGCATCGCTGCAGCTCGAGCGAGCTCGCGACGTTCGCCCAGGAGAAGCTCACGGAGTACGACGTCCGCGCCCCCGGCATCACCACGCCCGCCGGCCAGCTCTCCGGCGGCAACCAGCAGAAGGTCGTCGTGGCGCGCGAGCTCTCCCGCGACCTGCAGGCTCCTCGTCGCCGCCCAGCCGACCCGCGGCGTCGACGTCGGCTCGATCGAGTTCATCCACAAGCAGATCGTCGCCGGCCGCGACTCCGGCGTCCCGGTGCTGGTCGTCTCGACCGAGCTCGACGAGGTCGTGGCGCTGGCCGACCGGATCATGGTCCTCTACCGCGGCCAGGTCGTCGGCATCGTGCCCGCGGACACCCCCCGCGAGGTGCTCGGCCTGATGATGACCGGTGAGCGTCCGGAAGGGGCGATCGCATGACGCAGCCCCGTCGGGACCGAGGAGCGCCCGCCGGCCGAGCCCGAGGAGCGACCCCCGAGCCCAGCCGCTGGCACGGGGCGCTGCCGCGAGATCACCACCAGCAGCGCGATGGTCGCGGTGCTCGTCGGTGCTGCTCGCCGTGCCGTCGGCTCGATCCTGATCGCCGTCACCGACGAGCGACGTGCGCGAGCACGCGCGGGCTACGTCACCGCCCGGCCCGGCGACTTCCTCCAGGCGACCTGGGACGCGATCTGGGGCGCCTACACCGCGCTCTTCCGCGGCGCGATCTACAACACCCGCGCCGAGACCTTCGAGCTCGGCGATCCGCCCGCTCACCGAGACCGCCGAAGTTCGCCGCGCCGCTGATCGTGGCCGGCCTCGGCGTCGGCCTCGCGTTCCGTGCCGGGCATGTTCAACATCGGTGGCCGCGGCCAGATGCTCGCTCGCCGGCGCCGCCGCGGGCTGGGTCGGCTACCAGTTCGACCTGCCCTGGGTGCTGCACCTGACCCTCGCGATCGTCGTCGGCATGCTCGCCGGCGCGCTCTGGGCCGGCATCGCCGGCGTCCTCAAGGCCCGCACCGGCGCCCACGAGGTGATCGTCACGATCATGCTCAACTACGTCGGCTTCTACCTGGTGTTCTTCGCGCTGTCCGAGCAGAGCCTGCTGCAGGCACCCGGACTCGTTCAACCCGAAGTCGCTGCCGATGAAGGAGTCGGCGACGATGCCGAAGCTCCTCGGCGACCAGTACAACCTGCACCTCGGCTTCCTGCTGGCGCTGGTCGCGGTCGGCGTGTCACGTGGTGGCTGCTGGAGCGCTCCGCGCTCGGGCTTCCGGATCCGCGCCGTCGGCATCAACCCGACGGCCGCCAAGGCCTCGGGCATCAACGTCGGCCGCATCTACATCGTCGTCATGCTGATCGCCGGGCTCGCTGGTCGGCCTGGCCGGTGCCAACCAGGTGCTCGGCACCGTCACCAGCGGCGTCACCGTCGACCTCGACGCCGGCATCGGCTTCGACGCGATCACGGTGGCCCTGCTCGGCCGCTCGCGCCCGCTCGGCATCCTCGCCGCCGGCCTGCTGTTCGGCGCCTTCAAGGCCGGCGGCTTCGCGATGCAGGCCTCCGAGAACATCCCGGTCGACATCGTGCTCGTCGTGCAGTCGCTGATCGTGCTGTTCATCGCGGCGCCGCCGCTGATCCGGGCCATCTTCCGACTTCCCGCCAAGGAGGCGAAGTGAGCAGCCAGACCGGCGAGGCCAGCATCCCGATCGAGGAGACCCCGCTCGCCGGGGTCGACCACGGTCGTCGACCGCAAGGCCCCGGTCATGTTCGGCGTCCTCACGCTCGGGCTGCTCCTGCGTCGTGCTGCTGGCCGGCGAGTCGGGCGACACGACGTTCCGGCTCGCCACCGGCACCGACTTCGTCGAGCTGCCCGGAGATCACCGTCCCGTCGACGCTGACGACCTGGCTGATGGTGCTCGTCTGCGCGCTCTGCACCGCGCTGGTCGGTCCGGCTCTACCTGCAGCCGGCGCAAGACCCCGCTGTGGCTGGTCGTCGCTCTTCGCGCTCGCCTGGATGATCGGCTTCCTCACCTGGGCCGCGGCCGGCGCCACGATCCCGGTGGTCGGCCTGCTCGGCCGGCTCGCTCGCGCTCGCCGTACCGCTGGTCTTCGGCGCCCTCGGCGGCGTCCTCGGCGAGCGCGCCGGCGTGGTCAACATCGCCATCGACGGCCAGCTGCTGGCCGGCGCCTTCGCCGCCGCGCTGGTCGGCTCGGTGGTCGGCTCGCACCTGGGCCGGCGCTCGGCGCCTCGATGGTCGCCGGCATGCTCGTCGCGCTGCTGCTCGGGCTCTTCGCGATCAACTACTTCGTCGACCAGGTGATCGTCGGCGTCGTGCTCAACGTGCTGGTGATCGGCCTGACCAGCTTCATGTTCACCCAGGTGCTGGCGCCCAACGCCGCAGACGCTGAACACTCCCGCCGCGCTTCAAGCGCGCTGCCGATCCCGGTGCTCGGCGACATCCCGCTGATCGGCCCGATCTTCTTCCGGCAGACGGCGATCGTCTACCTCCTGTACGTCGCCGTCGCCGTCGTGACCTGGGCGCTCTACCGCACCAGGTGGGGCCTGCGGGTCCGCGCGGTCGGCGAGCACCCGAAGGCCGCCGACACGGTCGGCATCAAGGTCAACCGCACCCGCTACCGCACGATCCTGATCGCCGGCGCGATCGCCGGCATGGGTGGCGCGTTCTACACGCTGGTGTCGGTGCCGCAGTTCAACCGGGAGATGACCGGCGGCGCGGGCTACATCGCGCTGGCGGCGGTGATCTTCGGCAAGTGGGACCCGATCCGGGCGACGCTGGCGGCGCTGCTCTTCGGCTTCGCCTCGAACCTGCAGGGCGTGCTGTCGGTGATCGGCTCGCCGGTGCCCAGCCAGTTCATGCTGATGCTGCCCTACGTCGTCACGATCTTCGCGGTGGCCGGCCTGGTCGGGCGAAGTCGCGGGCCCCCGCGGCCGACGGCGTGCCCTACCGCAAGGGCTGTAGCCCGGATCCGCGTCGTGACCGGGTCAGCGCCGGTTGGCAGCCGCCAGGTCCTCGACGCGGTCGCGTCACGGCGGCGCTCGGCGAGCACCCGCGCGCCGATCGCCGACGGCGCGCTCGTCGACGCGCAGGTTGCCCTGGTGCAGGTCGTACGTCGGGCCGCCCGGCGTCCGGGTGCCGAGCCGGCCCATCGCGCCGGGGACCCGGTCGAGGTACCAGCCGAAGTCCTCGCCGCCGAGGCTCTGCTGGGTCGGCACGTGGCCGTCGCTCGCCGAGCACGCCCTCGACCGCGTCGGCGAGCAGCGCGATCGACCGCGGGTCGTTGACGACCGGGGGGACGCCGCGCTGGTAGTCGACCTGGGCGTGCACGCCGTACGGCGCCACGATCTGCTCGACGAGCAGCGGCACCAGCTTCTCCGCCTCGGCCCAGGCGACGGCGTCGAGCATCCGCACGGTGCCGCCGAGCGCGCCGGTCGCCGGGATCACGTTGTGCGCGGAGCCGGCGCGCACCACGCCCCACACGACGCTGACGCCGGCGCGCGGGTCGAGGCGGCGGGACAGGATCGCGGGCAGCTCGGTGACGACCTTGCCGAGCGCGAAGGTGAGGTCCTCGGTAGGTGCGGGCGCGAGGTGTGCCCGCCGGAGCCCGGTCAGCGGGACGCTCGAGGTGGTCGGCGGCACCGGTGATCGGCCCCTCGCGCAGGCCGACCCGGCCCACGTCGAGGCTCGGGTCGCAGTGCAGGCCGAAGATCCGGTCGACGTCGTCGAGGGCGCCGAGCTCGATCAGGTGCGAGCGCACCGCCCGGGCATCACCTCCTCGGCCGGCTGGAAGAGCAGCCGCACCCGGCCGGGCAGCAGGCCGCGCTCGTGCACCCGGCGAGCGCGAGCGCGGCGCCGACCAGGCGCGACGGTGTGCACGTCGTGGCCGCAGGCGTGGGCGACGCCCGTCGACGGTGCTGGACCAGGGGTCGCCGGTCAGGTCGGCCACCGGCAGCGCGTCCAGGTCGGCCCGCAGCGCGACCCGGGCCCGTCGTCGCCGATCTCGGCGACCAGCCGCCGCGGGCACTCGGCGGATCCGCCAGCCGGCGCCCTGGAGCGTGCGCAGACCAGCTCGGTGGTGCGGATCTCGCGCCAGGACAGCTCGGGGTGGGCGTGCAGGTCGCGGCGCAGCTCGAGCAGCTCGTCGCTGAACTTCCCCACGACCTCGGCCACCACGCGGGACGCGGACTGCTCGGCACACTCTCAGGGATCGACATCGGCTCCAGTTCACCGGGTCGTACAGGCCGGCCCCGGGGCGCTCAGTCGGCCGTGCAGGCCGCCAGGATCCGGTCGGCCGCCTCCGCCGCGCAGCTCGCCGGCGAGCACCGCCTCGCGCACCTCGTCCCGGATCGCCCGCACGCCCGGGGAGTGCCGCAGCCGCTGGTCGAGCTCGTCGCGCACCAGCGCCCAGGTGAAGTCCAGCTGCTGCTGGGCCCGCTTGGCGGCCAGGCCGCTCGGTCGCCGAGGTGCTCGCGGTGCGCCGAGCACCCGCTCCCACACGTCGTCGACGCCGTCGTCCGTCGAGCGCCGAGCAGGTGACCACCGGCGGCGCCCACTCCGCCGCGGCCCGCGCACCAGCCGCAGCGCGCCGGCGAGGTCGCGGGCCGGCGACCCGGGCCTCCTGCTCGCGGTCGCCGTCGGCCTTGTTGACCGCGATCACGTCGGCGATCTCGAGGATGCCCTTCTTGATGCCCTGCAGCTGGTCGCCGGTGCGGGCCAGGGTGAGGAAGAGGAAGGTGTCGACCATCCCGGCGACGGTCACCTCGGACTGGCCGACGCCGACGGTCTCGACCAGCACCACGTCGTACGCCGCCGCCTCGAGCACCGCCATCGCCTGCACGGTGGCGCGGGCGACGCCGCCGAGGGTGCCGGCGCTCGGGCGAGGGCCGGATGTAGGCCTGGGGGTCGGTCGCGAGCCGCGCCATCCGGGTCTTGTCGCCGAGCACCGACCCGCCGGTGCGCACGCTGGACGGGTCGACGGCGAGCACGCCGACCCGGTGGCCGGCCGCGGTCAGCCGGGTGCCGAGCGCCTCGATGAACGTCGACTTCCCGACCCCGGGCACGCCGGAGATGCCGACCCGGACGGTCGGCTGCGGAGCCGGTGCCGCCGGCGGCCAGCTCGGTCAGCAGCTCGCGCGCCTGCGCCCGGTGCTCGGGCTGGTCGACTCGACCAGCGTGATCGCCTGCGAGACGGCGGCCCGCCGCCCTCCCGGACGCCCGTCGGCAGCGTCGTCGACGTCGGGCATCGCGGCGTCAGTGCTCCAGCTGCTCCCGCAGCCGGGCGAGGAGGTCGAGCGCGGACTCGGCGATGACGGTGCCGGGCAGGAACACCGCCGCGGCACCCATCTCCGTCAGCGTCGGCACGTCGTCGGGCGGGATCACGCCGCCGATGACCATCATGATGTCGGGGCGGCCCTGCTCGTCCAGCGCCGTCTTCAGCGCCGGCAGCAGGGTGAGGTGGCCGGCGGCGAGCGAGGAGACGCCGACGATGTGCACGTCGGCGTCGACCGCCTGCTGGGCGACCTCCTCGGGCGTCGAGAACAGCGGGCCCACGTCGACGTCGAAGCCCATGTCGGCGAAGGCGCTGACGACGACCTTCTGGCCGCGGTCGTGGCCGTCCTGGCCCATCTTGGCGACCAGGATGCGGGGCCGGCGGCCCTCGGCCTCCTCGAACTCGTCGGTCGCGTCGAGGACCTGCTGCAGCAGGGTGCCGCCGCCCGCTGGTCGACTCGTCGCGGTACACGCCGCTGATCGTACGGATCACGGCCTGGTGCCGGCCGTAGACCTTCTCCAGCGCGTCGGAGATCTCCCCGACGGTCGCCTTCGCCCGGGCCGCGTCGACCGCGAGCGCGAGCAGGTTGCCGTCGAGCGCGCCCCGTGGACCAGGCCGCGCTCGGCGGAGTTGGTCAGCGCCTCCAGCGTCCGGCGTACGTCGTCGTCGTCGCGCTCGGCGCGCAGCCGCTCGAGCTTGGCGATCTGCTGGCGGTAGACGTCGTCGTTGTCGACCTTGAGCACGTCGAGCTTGTCCTCGGCGGCGAGCCGGTAGGTGTTGACGCCGATCACCTTCTGGGCGCCGGAGTCGATCCGGGCCTGGGTGCGGGCGGCGGCCTCCTCGATGCGCATCTTCGGGATGCCCTGCTCGATCGCCTCGGCCATGCCGCCGGCCCGCTCGGCCTCGAGGATGTGCGCCCAGGCGCGCTCGGCGAGGTCGTGGGTGAGCCGCTCGACGTAGTAGCAGCCGGCCCAGGGGTCGATGGTGCCGGTGGTGCCGCTCTCCTGCTGCAGCAGCAGCTGGGTGTTGCGGGCGATCCGCGCGGAGAAGTCGGTCGGCAGCGCGATCGCCTCGTCGAGGGCGTTGGTGTGCAGGCTCTGGGTGTGGCCCTGGGTCGCGGCCATCGCCTCGATGCAGGTGCGCTGGACGTTGTTGAAGACGTCCTGCGCGGTGAGCGACCAGCCGCAGGTCTGGCAGTGCGTGCGCAGCGTGAGCGACTTGGGGTTCTGCGGGTCGAACTCGCGCACCAGCCGGGCCCACAGCGCCCGGGCGGCGCGCATCTTGGCGACCTCCATGAAGAAGTTCATGCCGATCGCCCAGAAGAACGACAGCCGCGGCGCGAACTGGTCGATCGTCAGCCCGGCCTCGAGCCCGGCGCGGATGTACTCGACGCCGTCGGCCAGCGTGTAGGCGAGCTCGAGGTCGGCCGTCGCCCCGGCCTCCTGGATGTGGTAGCCGGAGATCGAGATCGAGTTGAAGCGCGGCATCCGCTCGGAGGTGTACGCGAAGATGTCGCTGATGATCCGCATGCTCGGCGCCGGCGGGTAGATGTAGGTGTTGCGGACCATGAACTCCTTGAGGATGTCGTTCTGGATGGTCCCCGCGAGCTGCTCCGGCTTCACCCCCTGCTCCTCGGCCGCCGCGATGTAGAGCGCGAGCACCGGCAGCACGGCGCCGTTCATCGTCATCGACACCGACATCTGGTCGAGCGGGATGCCGTCGAAGAGCGTGCGGGTGTCGTAGATCGAGTCGATCGCCACGCCCGCCATGCCGACGTCGCCGCGCACCCGCGGGTGGTCGGAGTCGTAGCCGCGGTGGGTGGCCAGGTCGAAGGCGACGCTGAGGCCCTTCTGGCCGGCCGCGAGGTTGCGGCGGTAGAACGCGTTGGACTCCTCGGCGGTGGAGAAGCCGGCGTACTGCCGGATCGTCCACGGCTGGGTGGTGTACATCGTCGGGTAGGGCCCGCGCAGGAACGGGCTCAGCCCCGGCAGGGTGTCGAGCGCGTCGAGGCCCTCGAGGTGCTCCGGCGTGTAGACCGGCGATCTCGATGCCCTCCGGGCTCATCCAGCCGTCGCCGTCGGAGCGGGGCGGCCGGACCGCCGCCGGCGCGGCAGGCCGACCTCGGCGAAGTTCTTCGGAATGCTCATGCCAGCTCCTCCCGCGTCCGGGTCAGGAAGGCGAGCGCGTCGACGCCCAGGCGGCGGGTCGCCACCGCGTCGTCGGCGAAGTGCTCGACCGGCTTGCCCGCGATGACGACGTACGTCGCCCCGGCGCCGCGCAGCGCGGCGACCGCGGCGGCGCCCCACTCGGCGTACGCCGGGTCGGTGCCGGCCAGGCAGACGACCGGCTGCCCGCCGTACGCGGCCAGGACGTCCTCGACGCCGTCGGTGGCTCCGGCGACCTCGACGGCGATGCCGCCGGCGGCGAGCAGGTTGGTCGCGAACGTGGCCCGGGCGGTGTGCTGGGCGACCGGGCCGAGGGTGGCCAGGAAGACCGGCGCGCGGCGGGCTCGTCGCGCAGCGCCTCGAACGCCCCGCCGTAGCGACGCACCCGGCGGCTTCGGCCGGCTCGCGCTGGGGCAGCGTCTCGTCCAGGTTCGGGAACTCGGTGAGCCCGGTGATCGGCCGCGTGCGATCCGCGACCTGGGCGTCGCGCTCGGCCGCGGTCGCCGGACGCGGTCCAGCACTCCCTGGCGGCGCAGCGACGAGGCCCCGCCGGCCTCCTCGATCCGGCCCAGCTCGGCCCAGCCGGCGAGGGCGAGGTCGTCGGTGAGCCGCTCGACGGCGTACGAGCCACCGGCCGGGTCGGCGACCCGGCGACGTGGGACTCCTCGATCAGCAGGGAGGAGGTGTTGCGCGCGATCCGGCGACCGAAGGCGTCCGGGCGGCCCAGCGGGCTGTCGAAGGGCAGCACGGTGACCGCGTCGGCGCCGCCCGCCCCGGCGGCGAACGCCGCGACGGTGGTGCGCAGCATGTTCACCCAGGGGTCGTACTTGCTCATCATCGGCCGGCTGGTCACGGCGTGCTGGCGCTTCGCGACGGCCCCCGGCCGGAGGCTCGAGGACCCGGGCCCACAGCCGGCGCGCGGCGCGCAGCTTGGCGATCGTCGGGAACTGCTCGTCGGTGGCGGCGTAGCGGAACTCGATCAGCGCGGCCGCCTCGTCGACCGAAGCCCGGCCGCGGTCAGGATGCGCAGGTAGGCGCGCCCACGGCCATCGACCAGCCGAGCTCCTGCGCGTCGCTGGCGCCGCGGTCGTGCACGGCGGTGCCGTCGACGACGAGCCCGAGGACGCCCAGCGCCCAGGCCCGCCGGGCCAGCGCGACCAGCGACTCGGCCGGCTCCTCGCGCTCCTCGGTGTCCGCGGGGAGCAGGCCGGCGACTCGGGTCGAAGCAGAGGTTGGCGCCCGCGGACACCGGCCGTCGTAGGCCTCGAGCAGGTCGGCCAGGGCGGCGGCCGGCGAGGCGCCGGCCGGTGCAGCGCCACCGGCGCGAGGTCGAGGAGCACGCCGGCCAGCACCGCGCCCAGGTCGACGCCGTCGGCGACGTCGAGCAGCAGGGAGGTGCCGCCGCTCGAGGTCGACCAGCGCCTCCTCGTTGAGCGCGGGGCGTCGGTGCCGTCAGCGGGCGGACGTCCCAGGCCCGGCGCGGGCGGGCGCCCCGCGGTGGTGAGGTCGTCGAGGAGGCGGGCGTGCCGAGCGGGGCGACGGCGATGCCGTCGAGGGTGGTCCGGGTCAGCTTGTCCCAGACGCGGTCGTCGGGGTCGTCCTCGCGCATCCGGCGGCCCTTGCGGAGCACGGCGGCGGTCGCGTGCTCCCAGTCGGCGACCGTGGCGGGTCCTCCTCGGAGGCCAGCGCGAGCCGGTCGTCAGGTGCAGTCATGGTCCGCAGGATAGGCCGAACCCGACCCTGTCCCGACGCCTGGTCGCATCCGCGGGACGCCCGGACGGTCCGGCACCGAACGCCGCTTCCAGGGTACCGATCGGTAACCGGGGATATGTCACATCCGCACCGGGAGGCGGTGGTCACAGGACGTGACTCGGCGCGGTACCTTGTCATCTTGTGGCAACCCTAAACTCCTACGCGGACCCTGGTGAAGGGATCACGCTCCACGCGCTCGACCGTCGCCCTGAAGATCACGATGGCCGTCTCCGGCCTCATCTTCATCGGCTACCTGGTCCTCCACATGTACGGCAACCTCAAGGTGTTCGCCGGGCACGACGCTTTCAACGAGTACGCGCACCACCTTCGCGTGTTCGGTGAGCCGATGCTGCCGGAGAACGGCCTGCTGTGGATCATGCGCGTCCTGCTGATCGTCGCCCTGGTCGCCCACCTGTACTCGTTCGTCAAGCTCACGGCTCGCGCCCAGAACGCCCGGACCACCAAGTACGAGGTGAAGAAGAACAAGGGCTCCTTGCTCTCCTCGCGCACCATGCGCTGGGGCGGCGTGGCGATCCTCTTCTTCCTGGTCTGGCACCTGCTGAACTTCACCATCGGGAAGGTCAACCCCAACCCCGACGGCACCGGCACGGCCGACCCCTACAACCTCCTCGTCGAGTCCTTCGAGCTGTGGTGGATGACCGGCATCTACCTGCTGGCCATGGTCGCCCTGGGGATGCACCTGCACCACGGCACCTGGAGCGCCATGCAGACCCTCGGGTTCACCAACTCCGCGCGTTCCCGTGCGCGGGCCAAGGCTGCGGGCTGGGTGGTGGCGATCGTCATCGCCGGCGGCTTCGCGCTCGTCCCGATCTCCGTGCTCCTCGGCATCGTCACCAAGTAGGACCCTCCTCTTCATGGCTCTCCTGGACGGAACCACCCAGCTCACCCGGCCACCGGTGCAGGTCTCCGACGACGCCCGCGGCTACTACACCCTCGGCGAGCCCCTGGTCGACCCGGTCGCCCCGACCGGCCCGATCAAGGACCGCTGGACCAACCGCAAGTTCGACAACCGCCTGGTCAACCCGGCCAACCGCCGGAAGATGAGCGTCATCATCGTCGGCACGGGCCTGGCCGGCGGCGCCGCGGCCGCGACCCTGGGCGAGGCCGGCTACCACGTGAAGTCCTTCTGCTACCAGGACTCCCCGCGCCGGGCGCACTCGATCGCCGCGCAGGGCGGCATCAACGCCGCGAAGAACTACAAGGAGGACGGCGACTCGATCCACCGTCTCTTCTACGACACGGTCAAGGGTGGCGACTACCGCGCCCGCGAGTCGAACGTCTACCGGCTGGCCGAGGTCAGCGCCAACATCATCGACCAGTGCGTCGCCCAGGGCGTCCCGTTCGCCCGCGAGTACGGCGGCCTGCTGGACAACCGCTCCTTCGGCGGCGTCCAGGTCTCCCGCACGTTCTACGCCCGCGGCCAGACGGGTCAGCAGCTGCTGATCGGCGCCTACCAGGCGATGGAGCGACAGGTGGCGGCCGGCACGGTCGAGCAGTTCACCCGGCACGAGATGCTCGAGCTGGTGATGGTCGACGGCAAGGCGCGCGGCATCGTGGCGCGCGACCTGGTGACCGGTGAGGTGCAGACGCACCTGGCCGACGCGGTCGTGCTCGCCTCCGGCGGCTACGGCAACGTCTTCTACCTCTCCACCAACGCGATGGGCTCCAACGTCACCGCGACGTGGCGCGCGCACCGCAAGGGCGCCTACATGGCCAACCCCTGCTACACGCAGATCCACCCGACCTGCATCCCGGTCTCCGGCGACCACCAGTCCAAGCTGACCCTGATGTCGGAGTCGCTGCGCAACGACGGTCGCATCTGGGTGCCCAAGAACGTCGAGGACGTCGAGAAGGACCCGCGCGACATCCCGGAGGAGGACCGCGACTACTACCTGGAGCGGATCTACCCGGCGTTCGGCAACCTGGTCCCCCGCGACATCGCCTCCCGCGCCGCGAAGTACATGTGCGACGACGGCCGCGGTGTCGGCCCCGCCGTGCGCGAGGTCGACAAGGACGGCAACGAGCGCATGGTCCGTCGCGGCGTCTACCTCGACTTCGCCGACGCGATCGCCCGCCTCGGCGAGGACGCCGTGCGGGAGAAGTACGACAACCTCTTCGACATGTACCAGCGGATCACCGGGGAGAACCCGTACCAGGTGCCGATGCGGATCTACCCCGCGGTGCACTACGTGATGGGCGGCCTGTGGGTGGACTACCACCTGCAGTCCAACATCCCGGGGCTGTTCGTGGCCGGCGAGGCGAACTTCTCCGACCACGGGGCCAACCGCTCGGCGCCTCGGCGCTGATGCAGGGGCTCGCCGACGGCTACTTCGTCCTCCCGAACACCATCCGCGACTACCTCGCGGACGCCCCGTTCGAGCAGATCGCGGAGGACCACCCCGAGGTCGTGGCGGCCCGCCAGGACGTCGAGCAGCGGATCGCCAAGTTCCTCTCCATCAACGGCACCCGCAGCGCCGACAGCTACCACAAGGCCCTGGGCAACATCATGTGGGAGTACTGCGGCATGGAGCGGTCCGAGGCCGGTCTGCGCAAGGCGATCGACATGATCCGCGAGCTCAAGGCCGACTTCTGGAGCAACCTGAAGGTCCTGGGCACCGCCGACAGCCTCAACCAGAGCCTGGAGAAGGCCGGCCGGGTGGCCGACTTCATCGAGCTCGGCGAGCTGATGTGCATCGACGCGCTCAACCGCCGCGAGTCCTGCGGCGGCCACTTCCGCGCCGAGTCGCAGACCGAGGACGGCGAGGCGATGCGTCACGACGACGAGTTCGCCTACGTCGCGGCCTGGGAGTGGGGCGGCGAGGCCGGCCAGCCGGTCCTGCACAAGGAAGACCTGATCTACACGGCCATCGAGATGAAGCAGCGGAGCTACAAGTGAGCATGAACCTGACCCTGAAGATCTGGCGCCAGCCGGATGCCGCGGCCTCCGGTGCCATGCACACCTACCAGGTCGAGGACATCTCCCCCGACATGAGCTTCCTGGAGATGCTGGACACGCTCAACGAGCAGCTGAACGAGAAGGGCGAGGAGCCCGTCGCGTTCGACTCCGACTGCCGCGAGGGCATCTGCGGCATGTGCGGCCTGATGATCAACGGCCAGGCGCACGGTCCGGAGGTCACCACGACCTGCCAGCTGCACATGCGGGCGTTCTCCGACGGCGACACGATCACCATCGAGCCGTGGCGGGCCACCGCCTTCCCGGTGGTCAAGGACCTGGTCGTCGACCGCGGTTCCCTGGACCGGATGATCCAGGCCGGCGGCTTCATCTCGGCCAACACCGGCTCGGCTCCCGAGGCCAACTCGGTGCCGGTCCCCCGGGACAAGGCGTCGCGCTCGTTCAACATGGCCACCTGCATCGGCTGCGGCGCCTGCGTCGCGGCCTGCCCCAACGGGTCCGCCTCGCTCTTCCTCGGCGCCAAGATCACCCACCTGGGTGAGCTGCCGCAGGGCCAGCCGGAGCGCGACTCGCCGCGTGGTGGGCATGGTCGGCCAGCACGACCACGAGGGCTTCGGCGGCTGCACCAACATCGGCGAGTGCACCGCGGCCTGCCCCAAGGAGATCCCGCTCGACGTGATCTCCCAGCTCAACAAGGACCTGCGCACGGCGATGAAGCACGGTCACTGACCCAGCTCCTGGTCCCCGGACGCCTCGAGCCCCTGCTGCCTGAAGGCAGCAGGGGCTCGATCCGTTCCAGGCCGTTCAGCGGGCGGCGGCGTACCGGCTCTCGGGGCGTGGGAGCCCGTAGTGCCCGCGCAGGGTCTGCGACTCGTAGTCGGCGCGGAACAGTCCGCGCTCCTGGAGCAGCGGCACCACCCGCGAGGCGAACGCGTCCAGTCCGTGCGGATAGAGCGGCGGCATCACGTTGAAGCCGTCGGCGGCTCGCTCGGTGAACCACTCCTCGATCGTGGCGGCGACCTGCTCCGGCGTCCCGCAGACCACGTGGTGCCCTCGGCGCCGGCCAGCCGGTGCAGGAGCTGGCGCAGCGTGGGGCGCTCCCGCTCGACGATCCCCGCGACCACCTGGAACCGCCCACGGTTGTTGTCGGTCACCGAACCCGCGTCGGCGAACCGCTCGACCGGGCACCTTCTCGTCGAGGCCCACGTCGTCGAACCGGGCGCCGGAGGTCATCAGGCTCAGCTGGCCGCAGTCCGTAGTCGACGACCGTCAGCTCGTTGAGCTCCTCGAACAGCTCGCGCGCCTCGGCCTCGGTGTCCCCCACGTACGGGCTGATGCCGGGCAGCACGAGCACGTGCCCGGGCTCCCGGCCGGCGGCCTGGGCGGACTCCTTGATGTCGGCGTAGAACGCCCGGGCGTCGGCCAGGTGCTGGAGCGCGACGAAGACGGCGTCCGCGGTGCGGGCGGCGAAGCCCGGCCCGACGTTGGAGGAGCCCGCCTGGACCAGGACCGGGCGCCCTTGCGGGGAGCGGGCCAGGTTGAGCGGACCGGCGACCCGGTAGTGCTTGCCGGCGTGGTCCAGGGCGTGCACCTTGTCGACGTCGAAGAGCACTCCTCGCTCGCGGTCCATCGACCAGGGCGTCGTCCTCCCAGCTGTCCCACAGCCTGCACACGACCTCGACGAACTCCTCGGCCCGCGCGTAGCGGTCGGCGTGGCTGCCGGTGTCGTGGCGGCCGTAGTTGCGCGCCGCCTGGTCGCTGTAGGTGGTGACGATGTTCCACCCGGCCCGGCCACCGGAGACGTGGTCCAGGGTGCTGAACTGGCGGGCCAGCGTGTAGGGATCGCTCAGGGTGGTCGAGGCGGAGCCGATCAGCCCGATCCGCGAGGTGACCACGGCGACCGCGGAGAGCAGCGTGGCCGGCTCGAGGCCGTGGGAGAGCCGGTGCCCGGTGTCGTAGACCAGCCCCGGGACGTCGGCCAGGAAGACCGCGTCGAGCTTGGCCCGCTCCGCCGAGCGGGCCAGCTCCTGGTAGAACGTCACGTCGTTGATCCGGAGCACCGCGCTCTCCGGGTGGCGCCACGAGGCCTCGTGGTGGCCGGTGTCGTGCAGGAACGCGTTGAGCACCAAGGTGCGGGACATCGGGAAGCACTGCGTCGGACGGCACACGGACGAGCGGCGACCAGGGACGGTCAGTCGATCAGGCCGTCCTCCACGACCGAGGCGATGTCCACCTCGCCGGGGATCTCCCCGGCCTCGGCGAACAGGTCGGCCAGCTCCTGGATGGCGGCGACGTCCTCGTCGCTGACCGGTCGGACCTCGTTCTTCTTCTTCTCCGCGACGGCGACCAGCACCTCCTCGGAGAGGCCGGACTCCTCCGCCCAGCCCTTGCCGTACTCCTCGGGGTTCTCCCCGGCCCAGACGAAGGCCTCACGGAGCCGGCCGACGAAGTCGCTGATGTGCTCGCGGGTCTCCTCGTCCTCCAGCGACGGGGTCGCGGCGATCTCGAACTGCAGGTAGGGGTCGGTCTCGGGCTGGTCGATGGTGAGGTCGACCGCGCCGTCCTCCATCACCGCCTGGGTGACGAACGGGTCCCAGATCACCCACGCGTCGACCTGGCCCGACTGGAAGGCCGCCTGGCCGTCGGGCGGGGTGAGGTACTGCGGCTCGACGTCGTCGAGCGTCAGCCCGTTGGCCTCCAGGGCCATCAGCAGGTGCCCGTGCCCGCTGGTCCCCTTGCTGACCGCGATCGTCTTCCCCTTGAGGTCGGCGACGCTGGTGATGTCGGAGTCCGCAGGCACCAGGATGGAGTCCTGCTTGCGGTCCTCCTCGGCGACGGTGGCGATGATCTTGAACTCCGCGCCGGAGGCGGCGCCCACGATCGGCGGCGCGGCACCCACCCAGGCGACGTCGATCTGGTCGGCGGCGGCGGCCTCGATGATCGGCGGGCCGGCGGTGAACTCCGACCACTCGATCTCGTAGGGCAGGTCCTCGAGCTGGCCCGAGGCGGTGAGGACGGAGCGGACGCCGTCCTTCTGCACGCCGACGCGCAGGACCGGCTTGCCGCTCTCGGCGTCGGCGGAGCACCCGGTCGAGGCGCAGCCGCCAGGAGGAGACCGGCGAGGGAGGCGGTGGCCGTGCCGCGGAGGCCTCGGCGAAGGTGTCGGGACATGGGTCGACTCTCTGTGTAGGGGTCGGCAGGAGCGCCGACGAGGCGTCGACGTGCCGGAGGTGACGGGACTGGTGCGGCTGGTACGGTCGGGAGTGCGGACGGCTCAGGCGCTGCGGTCCTCCTGGATGACGCCCAGGAGGCCCAGCAGGTGGGCGCGCCGGCGGACGATCTCCGGGTCGTCGCGACGACGGGGCTGCGGCAGGTCGAGACGCTCGTCGTGGACGAATCCCCCGTCGGCCATGACCAGGACGCGGTCGGCGAGCAGCAGGGCCTCCTCGACGTCGTGGGTCACCATCAGCACCGCGGGCCCGTGGGCGGCGATCAGCCGCCGTACCAGGTCCTGGGCGGTGAGCCGGGTGAGCGCGTCCAGCGCGCTGAACGGCTCGTCGAGCAGCAGCAGCGAGGGGTCCCGGACCAGCGCGCGGGCCAGGGCCACCCGCTGGCGCTGGCCGCCGGAGAGCTCGCGCGGCCACGCGGCGGCCCGGTCGCCGAGACCCACCTCCGCCAGCACCTCGCGGCCCCGGGCCTCGGGGTCGGGCAACCGCAGGCCCAGCGAGACGTTCTCCAGGACCGAGCGCCACGGGAAGAGGCGAGGCTCCTGGAACGCCACGGCCGTGTCGGGCACGGTGCGTACCGACCCCTCGGCCTCGTCGGTCGAGACCGCCGACGATCCGCAGCAGGGTCGACTTGCCGCAGCCCGAGTGGCCGAGCAGGGCGATGAACTCGCCCTTGCGGATGGTGAGGTCGATGCCGTCCAGCACGGTCTTGGCGCCGAACCGGCGGCTCACGCCGGAGAGCTCGCTGACGATCTCGCTCATGCCGCGTCCCCCCGCCAGCGCAGCGAGCGACGCTCCAGCAGCCGCACGAGGGAGTCGCTGAGCAGGCCCAGCACGGCGTAGCAGAGGAGCCCGACCACGATCACGTCCACCCGGTGGAAGTCGCGGGCGTTGTTGATCAGGTAGCCGAGCCCGGCGCCGGCGTTGACCTGCTCGGCGACGATCAGGGCGATCCAGGCCGAGCCCAGCGACTGGCGCAGGCCCACCAGGACGCCGGGGGTCACCGCCGGCACGTAGAGGTTGCGCCAGCGCTCGAGGCGTGGTGAGCCGCAGCGCCGAGGCCACCTCGCGCAGGTCCCGGTCGACGCCGCGGAGCGCCGAGACCAGGTTGAGGTAGAGCGGCACGATGACGAAGAGCGCGACCAGGTAGACCTTGGGCTCCTCCTTGATCCCGAACCAGATGATGAACAGCGGCACCAGGCCGAAGAGCGGGAGCATCCGCAGCATCTGCACCAGCGGGTCGACCAGGGCGTCGCCGAGCCGGCTCAGGCCGACGATCGCGCCGAGCACGACGGCCACGGCGCCGCCGAGCGCGAAGCCGGTGGCCGCACGTCGCAGCGAGACGAGCACGGCCTCCTGCAGCTCACCGGTGGAGATCAGCCGCTGGGCCGTGTCGAGCAGGGTGAGCGGCGAGGCCAGCGTCTTCTCGTCCAGGAGGCCGGTGGACGAGGCCAGCTGCCAGGCACCCCGAGGACGAAGACGGGGCTGAGGGCACGCAGCACCGTGTAGCTGCGCGCCGGGAGCGTGCGGCGACGCCGAGCCCGCGGTGGGGCGGGGAGCGCGGCGGCCGTGGCCTGGTCCGCGCTGCGCGGGGGGAGGAGTACCTGGGTCACACTGGAGACCTTACTCCATTGACTTACTCGACTTAGAGTAGGCGTCTCACGGAGTGACCGCGTGTCGCGGCCGGGTCGCCGGGTCGGGCGCTCAGCCCAGGGAGAACGCCCGCTTGGGCACCCAGCCCTCACCCTCGCCGTGGTGGTAGAGGTGGAACGCGGTGGCCTCGAAGACGCACTCGAAGTCGGCCAGCTCGGCGAAGGCACGGTCCAGGAGGTCGTCGGACAGCTCGTGGGCCACGGTGACGTGCGGGTGGTAGGGGAAGGCCAGCTCGACCGCGAGCGGACCGGTGCGGGCGTCCCGCGCGAGCTGCTCGCAGTGCGCGATGCCCTCGGCCACCGCCACGAAGACCACCGGGGAGACCGGCCGGAAGGTTCCCGTGCCGCGCAGGTGCACCCGGAACGAGCGGTGCTCGGCGCCGACCCGGGCCAGGTGCTCCTCCACCTCCGCGACCGCCCGGTCGTCGGGCAACGCGGTCGGCGGGACCAGCGTGATGTGCGTCGGGATCATCGTCGCCGTGGCGTCCCCGAGGTCGGTGCGGTAGTCCTGGAGCGTGGTCCCCCACGGCTCCGGGATGGCGATCGCGACCCCGATGGTCTGCACGTCCTCGACCCTACCTGCCGGCGGGAGCGACGAAGCCGACCCGGTCGTAGACGTCGCGCAGGGTCGCCTCGGCCACCGCCGACGCCTTCTCCGCCCCGGCCGCGAGCACCTGGTCGAGGTGGGTGCGGTCCTCCAGCAGCTCGAAGGTGCGGTCACGGAACGGGGTCACGAACTCCACCACGACCTCGGCGAGCTCCTTCTTCAGGTCGCCGTACCCGCGACCGGCGAACCGCTCCTCCAGCTCGCTCACCGGGGTCCCGGAGAGCGCCGAGTGGATGGTGAGCAGGTTGCTGACGCCCGGCTTCTCCTCGGCGTCGAACCGGACCTCCGACCCGGAGTCGGTCATCGCGGAGCGGATCTTCTTGGCGCTGACCTTGGGGTCGTCCAGCATCTCGATGATCCCGGTCGGCGAGGAGGCCGACTTCGACATCTTGGCCGTGGGCTCCTGGAGGTCGGCGATCTTGGCCGTCTCCTTGACGATGAACGGCTCGGGCAGCCGGAACGTCTTCTTGTAGCGGTGGTTGAACCGCTGCGCGAGGTCGCGGGTCAGCTCCAGGTGCTGGCGCTGGTCCTCCCCCACCGGCACGTACTGCGGGCGGTAGAGCAGGATGTCGGCCGCCATCAGGATCGGGTAGGTGAAGAGGCCGACGCTGGCCGCCCCCTCCCCCTGCTTGGCGGACTTGTCCTTGAACTGGGTCATCCGGCGGGCCTCACCGAAGCCGGTCAGGCACTGCAGCACCCAGCCGAGCTGGGCGTGGGCCGGCACCTGGCTCTGCACGAAGATGGCCGCCCGCTCGGGGTCGACCCCGGCGGCGAGCAGCTGCGCGCCGGCCCGCAGCGTCCGCTCGCGCAGCACCTTCGGGTCCTGCTCGACGGTGATCGCGTGCTGGTCGGCGATGAAGAAGAACGGCTCGAACTCGTCCTGCAGGTGGACCCACTGCCGCAGCGCACCCAGGTAGTTGCCGAAGTGGAAGCTGTCGGCGGTGGGCTGGATGCCGGAGAGCACCCGGGGGCGAGCGGTCGGAGCGGACATGGAGCCATTGTCACAGGCAGCACCCGGACTCGCCGAACCGGCTCGCGTCGTTCGCGTCGGGTCGTGTCAGCGGAGCCGCACGTCGACCCACACCAGCCGGTGGTCGCTGGTGGGGAACGGGTAGACCCCGGTGAGCCGCGACAACGGGTCCGCCAGGGTGGGCCAGAAGACGCCGGAGTGCTCGCCCTTCGCGCCTCCCCCGGGCAGCACGTAGTCCGCCCGCAGGTTGCCGGGAGCACCGTCGGCGAAGTCGGCGGTGTCGGAGCTCGCCGGCCCGCGGTGAGTCGCGTTGGCGCCGCCCTGGAGCCGCGACGCCTCGACCGCGCCGGCACTGGTCGGCACCGGGGTGGCGTCGACCGCGGGGTGCTCGAGGATCTGCTGCACCGCGCCCGGGCACCGAGTCGCCGTCGTACGGGTCGGAGTTGAGGTCGCCCGCGACCACGAACGCCGAGCGCGGCGCGAGGCCGCCCCGCCGTCCCCGGTCGTCGTAGACGTAGCGCGCCGTCCGGCCCCCGGTCACGTAGTCGGCCCAGAACCGGATCTCGTCGGCGTTGCGGGTCCCGTTGCGGTCCTCCGGCGCCGTCGAAGGTGGGCGGGGTCGGGTGCGAGGCGAGGAGGTGCACGGTGCGCTTCCCCACCCGGATCGGCACGTCCCAGTGGGACTTGCTGGAGAGCCGCACCTGGGCCAGCTCGGCGGGGCTGTACCAGTCGGCCGGCTCGGGCGTCGCCGGGTCGTCCGGGAGCCGGGCACCCGGCATGTCGGCCCAGCGGAACCGCTGGAAGGTCCGCACCTGGCGCTCCTGGATCGGGTGGCGGGAGTAGACCACCATCCCGTACTGGCCGGGGAACTCGCCGAAGCCGAAGGCGTCGTTGCCGCCGCCGACCGTCCCGTCGTTGTCCAGGTCCAGCCCGCTGGGCACGCCGGTGTTGCTCGGGGCCGCGTACCAGTACGGGTACTCGATCGGCCGCGCGCCGCCCTGGCCCACCCCGAGGTAGAGGTCGCGGAACAGCCTCGCGGCCCTGCCCTGGTCGTCGTGGTCGAACTCGTTGACCAGCAGGACGTCGGGGCGGGTGCGCTGGACCACCTCGGCCACCGCTCGCGCCTGGGCGTTCGTGCCGGTCGCCAGGTCGGCGACCAGCTGGCCCGGCCACCCCGGTTCAGCGACGCGTTGTAGGTCGCGAACCGCACGCGCTGGCTGCCCGTGCCCGTGGGCCTGACCTGGTTCGCGTGACCCGCTGCCCGTGCTTGACTCGTGCGGCCGGGCCGCTCGGCTGCCCCCGGGCCGGTCGCGGACGCGGAGGGCGCGAGCACCCCCACGCCGGCGCAGAGCAGGGCCCCCGCGGCGAGCAGGCTGGACGGGACGGGCAGGACGGTCAGGCGGCGCATGGGGAACACCCTGCCGGATCCGGTCGCCGGTCGGAACCCCGAGGCACCGCGACGGTTCTCGAGCGCTCAGGCTGGACGGCGTACGTGCAGCCGGGCGGAGACGGTGAGGATCGCCAGACCCAGCACCGACAGCCCGAAGCCGACCAGACCGGGCGCCCGGTAGCCCCAGCCGGCCGCCACCACGAGGCCACCGAGCCAGGCGCCGAGCGCGTTGGCGATGTTGAGCGCGACGTGGTTCATCGTGGCCCCGATGGTCTGCGCGTCCTCGGCCACCTCCATCAGCCGCAGCTGCAGGTTGACCACCAGGATCGATCCGGTGGCGGTGATGCCGAAGACCACCGGCAGCGTCCACCAGCCGTACGGCGCCAGCACGGCGAAGACGAGCAGCAGCAGGCCCTGTCCCCCGCCGCCGATGAAGAGCGACCGGAAGACCGACCAGGCGGCCAGCTCGCCGGCCAGCCAGGTCCCGGCGACCATCCCCAGGCCGAAGGCGAGCAGGAAGACCGGGGCGACGGACTCGGGCAGCCCGCCGACCTCGGTGAGGGTCGGCACGATGTAGGTGTAGACCGCGAACATGCCGCCGAACCCGACGGCGCCGGTGAGGATCGTCAGCAGGACCTGGGGCTTGGCCAGCGCGCCGAGCTCGCGGCGCCAGTGCGCGTCGACGTCGCCGGGCTGGGAGGGCACGAAGGCGAGCACGCAGCGCCAGGGTCAGCAGCCCGAGGACCGCGACGAGCCAGTACGCCGCGCGGTACCCGAGCGACTGGCCCAGCCAGGTGGCGGCCGGCACCCCCAGCAGGTTGGCCACCGAGAGCCCGAGCATCACCATGGCGACCGCCCGGCCCTGCCGGCCCGGCCGTGCCAGGCCCGCCGCGACCAGCGAGGCGACGCCGAAGAAGGCGCCGTGCGGCAGCCCGGAGACGAACCGCGCGACCAGCAGGCCCTCGTAGGAGGAGACGAGCGCGGTCGCCACGTTGCCGACGGCGAAGAGCACCATCAGCCAGGCCAGGAGGGCGCGTCGCGGCCAGCCGGAGCCGAGGAAGGCGACCACGGGTGCGCCGACCACCACGCCGAGGGCGTAGGCGGAGATGGCGTGCCCGGTCGAGGGGATGCTCGCACCGACCCCGCGCGCCATCTGCGGCAGCAGGCCCATCGAGACGAACTCGGTGGTGCCGATGGCGAAGCCGCCCATCGCCAGCGCCGCGATCGCCAGGGTCGCGTGCCGGGGAACCCGGCTCCGGCCCGGAGCCTGGTCAGTCGTCGTCTGCGCCACGAGGGTGCAGCACCTGCCCGTCGTCGACTATTCCGGCCACGGGAAGACCGGGCTCCGGCGTCCGAGCCCGCGCCCGCTCACGGAGGTGGAACCAGAGGTCCACCAGGGTCTTGAGCCCGCACAGCAGCAGCACCGGGAGGAGCACGCTGGTCTGGCTCAACGGACCCGGCTGGTCGATCTGGTCGCGGACCATCAGCAGGAACCCGCCGATGATCGCGGCGTGCAGCACCAGCATCCGCGGGTAGGGCTGCCACATCGCCTGGCTGGGCGAGACCCGCGCGCGCTCGTCCTCGCCGAACCAGTTGACTCCCAGCGAGGCGACGTGGCTGGCCAGGAACGCCAGACCGGTGAGCAGCCAGGTCCGCCCGTGCAGCTCGCCGTCGGCGGCGAACGCCAGGCCGAAGGCGAAGAAGCCGTGCACCAGGGTGAAGATCCCGTAGTGGAAGGAGAAGAACCCGGCGAGCACCCCCCGCGACATCCGGGAGGCGGGCCGGCCGTTGATCCGCAGGCTCGTGTCGGCGGGCTCCGGCGCCCGGGCGGTGGCGACCTTGACCACGGTGACCGCCCACACCGCGAGGTTCTCCAGCCAGTAGACGACGAAGACGTCGCCCAGCGTCATCCAGCCCGCCAGCAGCGCCGCGACCGGCAGCAGGTTGACCGCGACCAGCGCGAGGACAGACAGCAGCGGCGCCGCCGACACGAGGTCGGCGGCGCCGCGGCCGTCAGGTCGCTGGCTCACTCAGCCACTCAGCCCACTCAGTCAGCCCACTCGGTCAGCCCAGCGAGGCGAGAGCCTCGTTGAAGGTCGCCGAGGGACGCATGACCGCCTCGGTCTTCGCGGCGTCCGGGCGGTAGTAGCCACCGATGTCGACCGGCGAGCCCTGGACGGCCTTGAGCTCCTCGACGATGGTCGCCTCCTGCTCGCGCAGGCGGGTGGCGAGCGCGGAGAACGCCTCGGCCAGCTCGGCGTCCTCGGTCTGCTTGGCCAGCTCCTCGGCCCAGTAGAGGGCGAGGTAGAAGTGCGAGCCGCGGTTGTCGATCGTGCCCAGCTTGCGGCCCGGGGAGCGGTCCTCGTTGAGGAACGTGCCGGTCGCCCGGTCGAGGGTGTCGGCCAGGATCTGCGCCCGCGCGTTGTCGGTGCTCTGGGCGAGGTGCTCGAAGCTGGCGGCCAGCGCGAAGAACTCGCCCAGGCTGTCCCAGCGCAGGTAGTTCTCCTTGACCAGCTGCTGCACGTGCTTGGGCGCGGAGCCGCCGGCGCCGGTCTCGAAGAGGCCGCCGCCGTTCATCAGCGGGACGACGGAGAGCATCTTGGCGCTGGTCCCGAGCTCGAGGATCGGGAACAGGTCGGTGTTGTAGTCGCGCAGCACGTTGCCGGTCACCGAGATGGTGTCCTCGCCGCGACGGATCCGCTCCAGCGAGTACGCCGTCGCCGCGGCCGGGTCCATGATCTCGATGGTCAGGCCCTCGGTGTCGTGGTCGGCGAGGTAGGTGCGCACCTTCTCGATCAGCTGCGCGTCGTGGGCACGCGTCTCGTCGAGCCAGAAGACGGCCGGCACGCCGGTCGCCCGGGCCCGGGTCACGGCGAGCTTGACCCAGTCCTGGATCGGCGCGTCCTTGGTCTGGCAGGCACGCCAGATGTCACCGGCCTCGACGTCGTGCTCGAGCAGCACGTTGCCGGCCGAGTCGACGACCTGCACCTTGCCCGAGGTCGGCACCTCGAAGGTCTTGTCGTGCGAGCCGTACTCCTCGGCGGCCTTGGCCATCAGGCCGACGTTGGGCACCGAGCCCATGGTGGCGGGGTCGAAGGCGCCGTTGGCCCGGCAGTCGTCGATCACCGTCTGGTAGACGCCGGCGTAGGAGGAGTCCGGGATCACCGCGAGGGTGTCCTGCTCCTCGCCCGCGGCGTTCCACATGTGGCCCGAGGTGCGGATCATCGCCGGCATCGAGGCGTCGATGATCACGTCGGAGGGCACGTGCAGGTTGGTGATGCCTCGGTCGGAGTCGACCATCGCCAGCGCCGGGCCGTTCTCGATCGCGGCGTCGAAGGCGGCCTTGATCTCCGCACCGTTCTCCACGCCGTCCAGGCCGGCGTAGATCGCGCCGAGCCCGTCGTTGGCCGAGAGGCCGGCCGCGGCCAGCTGCTCGCCGTACTGCTCGAAGACGTCGGGGAAGAACGCGCGCACCACGTGGCCGAAGATGATCGGGTCGGAGACCTTCATCATCGTGGCCTTGAGGTGCGCGGAGAAGAGGACGCCCTCCTCCTTGGCCCGGGCGACCTGGTCGCGCAGGAACGCGTCCAGCGCGGAGGCGCTCATGTACGTCGCGTCGACGACCTCGCCCGCGAGCACCGGGATCGACTCCTTGAGCACGGTGGTCTCGCCGCCGGCGCCGACCAGCTGGATGGTCAGGGTGTCGTCGCCCTCGAGCACGACGGACTTCTCGTTGTGCCGGAAGTCGCGGTCGTCCATGGTCGCCACGTTGGTCTTGGAGTCGCTGCTCCAGGCGCCCATCCGGTGCGGGTGCGCCTTGGCGTAGTTCTTCACCGAGGCCGGCGCGCGCCGGTCGGAGTTGCCCTCACGCAGCACGGGGTTGACCGCGGAGCCCTTGACCTTGTCGTACTTGGCGCGGGTCTCGCGCTCCTCGTCGGTCTGCGGGTTCTCCGGGTAGTCCGGGAGGTCGTAGCCCTGCTCGCGCAGCTCCTTGACCGCGGCCTTGAGCTGCGGGATCGAGGCCGAGATGTTGGGCAGCTTGATGATGTTGGCCTCGGGCTGGGTGGCCAGCTCGCCGAGCTCGGCGAGGGCGTCGTCGAGACGCTGCTCCTCGGTGAGCCGCTCGGGGAACTGAGCGATGATCCGCCCCGCCAGCGAGATGTCACGGGTCTCGACCTCGACCCCTGCGGTCCGGGCGTACGCCGAGACGATGGGGAGGAACGAGTACGTGGCCAGCAGCGGCGCCTCGTCGGTGTGGGTGTAGATGATCTTCGCCATGAGGCAGCGACTCCTTGTCGGAACGGTCCGTAACGGATTGCTTGATGTCAAGATACCTGACGGTGGGGGTTCTCCTAGCCTCGCACCCGAAGGCATGGGAGGCTAGGCGCCATGACTGGGGGACTGACGCCTGAGACGACGCCGAAGACCGACGAGCCGACCACCGGCCAGAAGGTCGCAGCCGAGACGCTCGGCACCTTCGTGCTGGTGCTGGTCGGCGTGTCGGCCCTGCTGTTCAGCACCGGGGACGTCGTGGCGACCGGGCTCGCGTTCGGCTTCGCCATGCTCGTGCTGGTCGCCGTCCTGGGCCGGATCTCGGGCGGGCACTTCAACCCCGCGATCACCCTGGGCGCCGCGCTCGGCGGGCGGCTCGCCTGGCGCAGCACGCCGGTCTACCTGGGCGCCCAGCTGCTCGGCGCCATCCTGGCCGGCGGCTGCCTCTTCGGGCTGATGCACGGCTTCCCCAACTTCGAGCCCGGCAACGCGCTCGGCCCGAACGCCTTCGGCGACCTGTCCCCGAACGGGTACGTCTGGTGGGCCGCGCTGCTCCTCGAGCTGGTGCTGACCTTCGTCCTGGTCACCGTGGTGCTCAGCGCCACCGACGCCCGCAACTCCGCCCAGGCCGCGCTGGCGCCGGTCGCGATCGGCCTCACCCTGGCGATGGTCCACTTCGCCTCCATGCCGGCCACCTACACCTCCGTCAACCCCGCCCGCTCGATCGGGACCGCCCTCTTCTCCGGCACCGACGCGATGGCCCAGCTCTGGGTCTTCGTGCTCGCCCCGCTGCTCGGCGGTGCGCTCGCCGGGCTCGTCTACCCGCTCGTCTTCGGCCAGGGCGCCCCGGCGGTGCCCGGCTCGGGCCTCAGCTTCTCCGCGCGACCCAAGCCGCAGGCCCAGGGCTACCCCCAGCCCGCCCCCGGCGGCGCCTGGCCGGCCCAGCCCCAGCAGCCCGGTCAGCCGGGCAGCCGCAGCCCGGCCAGTGGGGCGCACCCCAGCCCGGTCAGTGGGGCGCACCCGACCCGCAGTGGGGCCAGGCGGCGCCGACCCAGACCCGTCAGCCCTACCAGGACCCGGGCTACGCGCAGCCGCAGCAGTACCAGCAGCAGCAGCAGCAGCCCCCCGCCCAGGGCGGCCAGTGGGGGGCACCCGCCCCGCAGCAGGGCTGGGGTGCGCCCGCCTCCGACGAGGAGGACGGGCGGACCCAGATCCGCCCCGGCGGCTGAGGCCCGGCCGGCTCACGCGCCGGCGTCGTGCTCCACCAGCTCGACCCGGCGTCGCGCCGTCCTGCTCCAGGCTGAGCACCTCGCCGACCTCACGGGCCAGGTAGACGGTCCGTTCGTCCTCCGGGGAGCCGCCGGTGAGCTCGATCTCCAGGAGCTCGGTGAACCGCCCCGCGGGCACCGTCACCGAGGAGTCCCGCTCCGCCGCACCCGGACGACCGTGCCCGGCGTCCCGTCGTCCCCCCACAGCGCGAACGCGTCGCCGCGCCGGGGGGCGGCCGGCATCGCCAGCCCGGCCTCGGCGCCGTCGACACCCGCCTCCCAGACCCCCTGCTCCCCCAGCGCCCACACGTTGCCGGCGCGGTCCTGGGCGTACCAGCGCAGCTCTGTCGCCTCCGCGGTCCCCGCTCCGTCGGTCTCGGTCCGGGTCTCCACCTGGGTGGCGGCGATACCCGCCACCTCTCGGGTCCCGCTCAGCACGCGGGTGGTCCGGACGGCCTCGCCGGTGGCGTCCTGGACCTCGAAGGTCCACGTCGCCCCGGGCGCCAGCGGCAGCCAGGGGTTGTCGACGCCGGTGACGAAGTCGTCCGGCGCCGGGGACGGCGTGGGGATGACCAGCCCGTCCACGCCCGACGGCGGGCTGGTGCGGGGGGAGCCTCCGCAGCCGACGGCCAGCGCCACCACGAGCAGGAGCCCCGACGCGGTGCGTGCGGCCAGCGACGCCCTGGGACTCATGCCGGCCCATGATGCCAGCGCGACCCTGACTCGGTGCCAGCGGGCGAACCCCGGCGTGGGCGCAGCGCCGTCGAGGACTAGAGTCGGGGATCACACCCTGTCCTCGAATTCGTGATCCAGGAGTCCTCGTGTCCACCTCCGCCCCGCTCAAGGTGGCCGTGACCGGTGCCGCCGGTCAGATCGGCTACAGCCTGCTCTTCCGTCTCGCGAGCGGTTCGCTGCTCGGCCCCGACCGCCCCATCCAGCTCCAGCTGCTGGAGATCGAGCCCGCGCTCAAGGCGCTCGAGGGCGTCGTCATGGAGCTCGACGACTGCGCGTTCCCGACCCTGGCCGGGGTCGAGATCGGCGCCGACCCGGAGAAGATCTTCGACGGCGTCAACCTCGCCCTCCTCGTCGGCGCGCGTCCCCGCGGCCCGGGCATGGAGCGCGGCGACCTGCTCTCGGCCAACGGCGCGATCTTCACCGCCCAGGGCAAGGCCCTCAACAAGGTCGCCGCGGACGACGTACGCATCGGTGTCACCGGCAACCCGGCCAACACCAACGCGCTGATCGCGATGACCAACGCCCCCGACATCCCGAACGAGCGCTTCTCCGCACTCACCCGCCTCGACCACAACCGGGCGATCTCGCAGCTGGCGGCCAAGACCGGCGCCTCGGTCACCGACATCAAGAAGATGACGATCTGGGGCAACCACTCGGCCACCCAGTACCCCGACCTCTTCAACGCCGAGGTCAACGGCCAGAACGCCGCGGCCACCGTGGACGACCAGGACTGGCTGGAGAACACCTTCATCCCGACCGTCGCCAAGCGCGGCGCGGCGATCATCGAGGCCCGGGGCTCCTCCTCGGCCGCCTCCGCCGCCTCCGCCACCATCGACGCCGCCCGTGACTGGCTGCTCGGCAGCGCCGAGGGCGACTGGGTCTCGATGGCGGTCGCCTCCGACGGCTCCTACGGCGTGCCCGAGGGCATCATCTCCTCCTTCCCCGTCACCACCCGGGACGGCGACTGGGAGATCGTCCAGGGCCTCGAGGTCAACGACTTCTCCCGCGGCAAGATCGACGCGTCGGTCGCCGAGCTGGAGGACGAGCGCAAGGCGGTCACGGAGCTCGGGCTGATCTGACCCGGCTCTTCCGCCCGACGGCGTCGGCCCCTCCGGGGGCCGGCGCCGTCTCGCATTTCCCCGCCCCCCTCCGCCCTCGCCCACCGTCTCCCCGTCTCCCGTCTCCCGCCGCGTGTAACGCTGCGTTAGCGGGTCTACCGCGGCGTTCTGACAAGGGCGCGTTGGACGCCATAACGCAGCGTTACACGCGGTCTGGAGGGCGCTGGAGGGCGCCGGCGGCAGGACGGCGCGGGGTCAGACCGGCTGGTCGGGGATCGAGCTGGCCAGGGCCAGCAGCGCCGCCCCGACGGCGGTCATCAGGCCGGCGTCGATTCCCTTGTTGCGCACCGCGAGCATCCCGGCGTCACGGCTGGGCAGCAGCACCCGGACGACCGCGGCCACCAGGAGCACACCGCCGAAGAGCCGGACGCCGGTGCGCCACGGCCCGACGGAGACGACGACCAGGGCGACCGCGGCGATCACCAGGAAGAGCAGGTAGAACGCGCCGCCGATGGTGGAGGGGTAGGTCCGCTCCTCCGGGACCTCGGGCGCGTCCTCGCGCACCTCGCCGTCGACGAGCGCCTCCGCCGAGACCGGCGGGACGTCCTCGGGAGGCGTGAGGTCGCTGGAGCTCACGCGTCGCGCTCCGCCGCCTGCTTCTCAGCCAGGGTGACGATGTTGGACAGCAGCATGGCGCGGGTCATCGGACCCACTCCCCCGGGGTTCGGCGAGACCCAGCCCGCGGTCTCCCAGACGTCGGGAGCGACATCTCCGGCGAGCTTGCCGTCGACCCGGGAGACCCCGACGTCGAGCACCGCGGCACCCGGCTTGACCATGTCCGCGGTGATGATCCCCGGCACCCCGGCCGCGGCGACCACGATGTCGGCGGACCGCACGTGCGCGGCCAGGTCGACGGTCCCGGTGTGGCACAGCGTCACCGTGGCGTTCTCGGTACGCCGGGTCAGCAGCAGCCCCAGCGGCCGGCCCACGGTCACGCCTCGGCCGACCACGACGACCTCCGCGCCGGCGATCGGCACCGCGTGGCGCCGCAGCAGCTCGACGATCCCGAACGGCGTGCACGGCAGCGGGGCCTCGTGCCCGAGCACGAGCCACCCGAGGTTGGTCGGGTGCAGGCCGTCGGCGTCCTTGGCCGGGTCGATCAGCCCGAGCACCCGGTTCTCGTCGCGGCCCTTCGGCAGCGGCAGCTGCACGATGTAGCCGGTGCAGGCCGGGTCCGCGTTCAGGCCCCGGACCGCCTCCTCGATCTCCTCCTGGGAGGCGGTCGCCGGGAGGTCCACCCGGATCGACTCGATCCCGACCTCGGCACAGTCCTTGTGCTTGCCGTTGACGTACCACCGCGAGCCCGGGTCGTCGCCGACCAGCACGGTGCCCAGCCCGGGGTGGATGCCGCGCTCCTTGAGCGCGGCCACCCGCACGGTGAGCTCCTGCTTGATCGCCGCTGCGGTCGCCGTCCCGTCGAGCCTGAGTGCAGTCACGGGGTCAGTGTAGGGATGCCGGGGTCCGGGCCGGGTCGCCGGTCAGTGGAAGAAGTGCCGGGTGCCGGTGAAGTACGTCGTCACGCCGGCAGCGGCCAGCGCCTCGACCACCTCGGGGTCGCGGACCGAGCCGCCGGGCGCGACGATCGCCCGGACGCCGGCGTCGACCAGGATCTGCGGACCGTCGGCGAACGGGAAGAACGCGTCCGAGGCCGCGACCGAGCCGGCCGCCCGCTCGCCGGCCCGCTCCACGGCGAGACGGCAGGAGTCGACCCGGTTGACCTGGCCCATCCCGACGCCGACGGAGGCCCCGTCGGAGGCGAGCAGGATGGCGTTGGACTTCACCGAGCGGCAGGCGCGCCAGGCGAACTCCAGGTCGGCGAGCACGTCGGCGGTGGCGGGCTCGCCGGCCACCAGCCGCCAGGCGGCGGGGTCGTCCCCGCCCTCGGCCACCACGGCCTCGACGTCGTCGCGCTGCTGGACCAGCAGCCCGCCGGAGATCGGCCGCAGGTCGGTGCCGGAGCCGCCGCGCGGGGCGCACTCGAGCAGCCGGATGTTCTTCTTCGCGGCCAGCACCTCGACCGCGCCCTCCTCGTAGCCGGGGGCGACGACGACTTCGGTGAAGACCTCGGCGACCTGTCGCGCCATCTCCACCGAGACCGGCACGTTGGTGGCGATCACCCCGCCGAACGCCGAGACCGGGTCGCAGGCGTGCGCCTTGCGGTGCGCGTCCGCGACGTCGTCGCCCACGGCGATGCCGCACGGGTTGGCGTGCTTGATGATCGCGACCGCCGGCTTCCCGAAGTCGTACGCCGCCCGGCGGGCCGCGTCGGCGTCGACGTAGTTGTTGTAGGACATCTCCTTGCCGTGCAGCTGGACCGCCTGCGCCAGCCCGGGCTCGCCCACCTGGCCGTCGGTGTAGAGGGCGGCGGCCTGGTGCGGGTTCTCGCCGTAGCGGAGCACCGCCTGCTTCTGCCAGGTGGCGCCCATCCAGGCCGGGAAGCCGGTGCCCTCACCGGTGTCGGTGAGCACGTTGCCCATCCACGAGGCGACGGCCACGTCGTACGTCGCGGTGTGCACGAAGGCCTCGGCCGCCAGCTGCTGGCGCTCGGCCAGGGTGAAGCCGCCGGCGGAGGCGGCGGCCAGGACGTCGGCGTACCGCTGCGGCGAGGTCACGATCGCCACCGAGGGGTGGTTCTTGGCCGCCGCACGGACCATCGAGGGCCCGCCGATGTCGATCTGCTCCACGCACTCGTCCGGCGTCGCGCCGGAGGCGACGGTCTGGGTGAACGGGTAGAGGTTGCAGACCACCAGGTCGAACGGCTCCACGTCCAGCTCGGCGAGCTGGGCCACGTGGCTCTCCAGCCGGCGGTCGGCCAGGATCCCGGCGTGCACCCGCGGGTGCAGGGTCTTGACCCGCCCGTCGAGGCACTCGGGGAAGCCGGTGAGCTCCTCCACCCGGGTGACCGGCAGGCCGAGGCCCTCGATCAGTGCGGCGGAGCCGCCGGTCGAGACGAGGGCGACCCCGGCCTCGTGCAGGCCGCGGACCAGGTCGTCGAGACCGGTCTTGTCGTAGACGGACACGAGTGCGCGGCGGAGCTGGATGCGGTCGGACACGGTGGGTGACTCCTCGTCGGGGTAGCGGACGGACGAGAGGGCACCCAGGCGTTCGATGCCACTCGACGTCACTCCCTGGTGGTGACCCACCTGCGCCAGTCGTGTGTGGCCCAGCCTACGTGGCCGGGCCCCCGAAACGCACGCTGCGTCCCTCGACCTGCAGCCCCTCCCGGGCGATCCGCCCGACCGCGTCCACGAGCATGGCCCGCTCGGCGACCTTGATCCGCTCGTGCAGGCTCGCCACGTCGTCGTCGTCGGCCACCGGCACCGCCGACTGGCTGATGATCGGGCCGGTGTCGACCCCGCCGTCCACGACGAACAGGGTGCAGCCGGTGACCTTCACGCCGTACGCCAGGGCGTCGGCCGGGCCGCGCACGCCGGGGAACGCCGGCGAGAGCGCCGGGTGGGTGTTGACGACCCGGTCGGGGAAGGCGGCGAGGAACTCCTCGCTGAGCAGCTTCATGAACCCGGCCAGCACCACCAGGTCTGGCTCGAAGCCGGCGACCGCCGCGGTCACCGCCCGGTCCCACTCGGCGCGCGACTCGAAGTGCGAGAGCTGCTTGACGAAGGTGGGCACCCCGTGGCGCTCGGCCCGTGCGAGCCCCTCGATGTCGGGCCGGTCGGCGCCGACGGCGACCACCCGGGCGCCGTACGACGGGTCCTCGCACGCGTCCAGCAGCGCCTGGAGGTTGGTGCCGGACCCGGAGACGAGGACGACGAGGCGCGCGGGCGCGGAGGGACTGGCCACGCCGCGAGTCTAGTGACCCTCGAGCTCCTCGGCGTCGGCCGGCACCGAGGTGTGCCGCTGCCACCAGGTGATGGCCAGCCCGCCGACCAGCCCGCCCACGCCCATCGCGGTGATCAGGTGGAAGAGGACCTCGGAGGTGAACGGCCCGACGAACCGCATCCGCCCGGGCCCGGCCGCGCCCCCGGCCAGCGAGGTCAGGAGGGTGAGCACCAGCCCGGCGACGATCCCGCCGCCGCAACCGCGCAGCGCCCCGTGGTCCCAGCGCAGCGTCGGGCGGCGGCGCTGCACCCGGACGGCGGCCGCCGCGGCCACCGCGGCCGGCACCAGCAGGACGAGCGTGGGCCAGGCCACCGGGGTGCCCTGCTCGGGCAGCGCCGCGAGCAGGGGGAGCATCGGCAGGGGTCCCAGCACCACGACGCCCGGCGAGACGACGGTGGCTCCCCCGACCGCGAACCCGGGACCGGCCAGGAACGCGCCGGCACACAGGACGGCGTTGGGCACCAGCGCCAGGGTGACCAGGACCAGGAGCACCGACTCGCCGGGCGAGGTGCCCAGCTGCTCCACCATGTTGGCCGCGGCGCCCAGGTCGAGCAGGAGCGCGGCGACGAGCAGCAGCGCGGCGACGCCGAGCTGGAGCAGGACGGCCGAGCGGGCGGTCGCGGCGCCGTGGCGCACGACCGGCGACAGGGCGGAGGCCCACACCGCGGCCCGGCCGGAGCCGATGGCCACCGCGGGCGCGGCGACCAGGAGGCTGAGCGCCAGCACCCAGAGCAGGACCGGACCGCCGGCGGAGGGGAAGTCGTCCCCGACCGCGCGGCCGACCACCGAGGCGACCGCGGTGTAGCCGGCCGCGAACCCGGTGACCGCCACCGGCACCGTCCAGTCGCGCTCCCCGTCCGCGAGCCGGTGCACGTCGGGACCGTGGCCCCACAGCGACTCCCCGAGGCGGCGACCCGAGCGCCAGGTGCTCCAGCAGGCGAGCAGGGTGAGCCCCAGCGGCACCAGGGTCACCGGTACGCCGGAGACCTCGACACCCGAGCCGTGGGCCACCAGCCACGCCCCGGCGGCCACGGCGAGGGCGTCGCGCGGCTCCCCGTGGGCGCCCGCGTCGCTCAGGTACCAGCCGAGCAGGGTGAGCAGGGCCGCCAGGACCAGCGTGAGCGTTGCGGCCAGGAGACCGGAGACCACGGCCAGCAGCAGCACCGGACGGCGCCGCCGCCCAGGCTCCGGCTGGTCCGGGGTGGTTCGTTCCCGGACGGCGGAGGAGGAGAGCAGGGAGGTCATGGCCCTGCCATCATCGCTCCGGCGACTGGCTCCCCGGCGCAGGCACGCCGTCCTCGCCGCGGCCCGGCACCGAGACCGGGCAACGTTCCTCACACTCCTGCTCCGGGCATCCCGGGTCGCCTGCGCGCGGCCTTGCTCCTCCCGTACCGTGGAGTCGCCATGACGCACGCGAACGACTTCGACGACCTCTACCGGGACGTCCGTGACCGCCTGCTCGCCGAGGCGTACGCCCTCACCGGGGACCTGCACGTCTCCCGCACCGCGGTCCGTGACGCCCTCGCGGTGGCGTGGCACCACTGGCACAAGGTGCAGCACCTGCCGGACCAGGAGGCGTGGCTGCGGCCGCTCGTCTGGAGCCGGGCCCGGCACCGGCACTCCGCCCGCCCGTGGCACAAGGAGAAGGGGGTGCCGACCGAGGTCGTCTCGACCCTCGACGCCCTGGCCACCCTCGACCTGCCGCAGCGCAAGGCACTGGTGCTCACGCACCTCACGCCGCTCTCCCAGCCCGACGCGGCCCGTGAGATCGGCGTCCCGCCGTCGGTGGCCGCCCAGCTCGTGGCCGAGGGCACCCGCCGCTTCGCCGAGGCCCGCGAGTCGTCCCCGGACGAGGTGGGCGACCACCTGCGGGGCCTGGCCGCCGCGGTGGCCGGCGGCAGGTGGCCCAGGAGCACGATCCTGCGTCGTGCCGGGACCGCCCGCCGCCGCACCTACACCGCGCTCGGGGTCGCGGCCACGGTCGTCGCGGTGGTGACCAGCGGCATGGTCGTCGCCCAGGGCGACTCCGTGGACGCCACCCTGGGCCAGCAGGGTTTCGAGCGCCGGGCCACCCAGGTCGAGGCCGAGGAGACCGCGCCGACCCTCTCCGACGAGGTGCTGCTGAGCGCCCCCCAGGTACGCCGGCTCGGGCGCGGCCTGGAGTGGACCGAGTCAGCCGCCCACGGCAACCAGGAGGGCGACGGCCTGGTCCTGCCCTGCCAGCAGGACCGGTACGCCGGCCCCGCGCCGCTGGCCGCGCTGGTCCGCGACTTCTCCGCGAGCGACCGCCCGGCGCGCGGGGGCGGCAAGAACAAGAAGAAGAACACGAACAAGAAGGCCGAGGAGTCCGCCAGCGCCGTCCAGTCCGTCGAGCTGGCCGCCAGCCCGGAGGAAGCCGCCGAGGCCTTCGGCACCGCCCAGGCGTGGGTGGCCGGCTGCGCCATGCCGAGGACCCAGCTGCTGGCCGTGCACGACCTGCCCGGCGTCGGGGACGAGGCACGGGTCTTCACGCTCCGCCGGTGGGCCGGTCCCACCCGCACGGTGCACGTCGCCCTGGCCCGCACGGGCCAGCTGCTGGTCGCGACCGCCGCCAACGTCGGTGGCCTACGGCCCGCTCCCGGGCCCGCAGCCAGCGTGCTGGCCGCCGCGGTCAACGCGACGTGCGGGACTCCCGGCGCGGGCGAGTGCGCCTCCCCGCCCAAGCCCCGGGTCACCGCGGTGCCGAGCACGGGAGTGGTCCCCGGCCTGCTCAGCGAGGTCGACCTGCCGCCGGTGGCCGGCGCGGTCGGACCCTGGGTGGGCACGAGCCCCGAGCCCGCGGACGTCAACGTCGCCGCCACCCGGTGCGACCGGACCAGCTTCCAGGGCAAGGGGCTGCAGGGCGGGGTCACCCGCACGTACCTCTTCCCCCGGGGCAAGCGCGCGGACGAGTTCGGCGTGACCGAGTCGGCGGCCCGGAGCAGGAACCCCAAGGTCGGGCGCGCCTTCGTCGCCCAGGTCCGCAACCGGGTGGCGCAGTGCGCCCAGGAGGGGTTCGGCACCGAGGTGGAGCGGCTCGTCCACCGGGAGAGCAAGAAGGTCGACCTGACCGTGTGGCGCCTCGAGCTGGCGATCTCCGACCAGGCCTCCGTCGAGTTCCTGATGGCGATCATGCGCCACGGCAAGACGGTGGCCCAGGTGGGCTTCACCCCGGCGCGCGGCCGCACGATGGCCCGCGACGACTTCACCTGGCTCTCCCGCCGCGCGCTGGAGCGACTGCCCCGGCTCACCCTCGAGTAGCCGGGGGGCGCTCCGCACCTCCAGGCACCGCTCGGGGCACCGTCAGGACGCACGAACGCCCCGACCACCAGGTGGCCGGGGCGTCCGTCGAGACGTCGGAGCTCAGAGGCTCTCGAGGATCTCCCGCATCAGCGCGGCGGTCTCGGACGGCGTCTTGCCGACCTTGACCCCGGCGGCCTCGAGGGCCTCCTTCTTCGCCTGCGCGGTGCCCGAGGAGCCGGAGACGATGGCGCCGGCGTGGCCCATGGTCTTGCCCTCCGGGGCGGTGAAGCCGGCCACGTAGCCGACGACCGGCTTGGTGACGTGCTCCTTGATGTATGCCGCGGCCCGCTCCTCGGCGTCGCCGCCGATCTCGCCGATCATCACGATCGCCTTGGTCTCCGGGTCGTTCTCGAAGGCCTCGAGGGCGTCGATGTGCGTGGTGCCGATGATCGGGTCGCCACCGATGCCGATGGCGGTGGTGAAGCCGTAGTCACGCAGCTCGTACATCATCTGGTAGGTCAGCGTGCCCGACTTCGAGACCAGGCCGACCGGACCCTTGCCCGCGATGGTGTGCGGGGTGATGCCGGCCAGCGACTCTCCGGGGGAGATGATGCCGGGGCAGTTGGGGCCGATCATCCGGGTCTTCTTGCCCTTGAGGTAGGCGAAGACCTCGGCGGTGTCCTGGACCGGGACGCCCTCGGTGATGACCACCAGGAGCGGGATCTCGGCGTCGATGGCCTCCAGGCACGCAGCCTTGGTGAAGGCCGGCGGGACGAAGGCGACGGACACGTCGGCGCCGGTCTCCTTCATCGCCTCCTCGACGGTGCCGTAGACCGGGAGGGTCTGGCCGTTGAGCTCGACCGTGGTGCCGGCCTTGCGGGCGTTGACGCCGCCCACGATGTTGGCGCCGGACTGGAGCATCAGGTCGGTGTGCTTGGAGCCCATCCCGCCCGTGATGCCCTGGACGATGATGCGCGAGTCCTTGTTGAGGTAGATCGTCATAGTTCGAGTCTTCCGTTTCTCAGGCGTTCGCCAGCTCGGCGGCCTTGTCGGCCGCGCCGTCCATCGTGTCCACCTGGGTCACGAGCGGGTGGTTCAGCTCGTCCAGGATCGCGCGACCCTGCTCGACGTTGTTGCCGTCGAGACGGACCACCAGCGGCTTGGTGGCGTTGTCGCCGAGGATCTCCAGGGCACCCTTGATGCCGTTGGCGACCTCGTCGCACGCGGTGATGCCACCGAAGACGTTGACGAAGACGCTCTTGACCTGGGGGTCGTTGAGGATCACGTCGAGGCCGTTGGCCATCACGGTGGCGTTGGCGCCGCCGCCGATGTCGAGGAAGTTGGCGGGCTTCACGCCGCCGTGCGCCTCACCGGCGTACGCGACGACGTCGAGGGTCGACATGACCAGACCCGCGCCGTTGCCGATGATGCCGACCTGGCCGTCGAGCTTGACGTAGTTGAGACCCAGGTCCTTGGCCTTCGCCTCGAGCGGGTCGGCCTCCTCGCGGATCTCGAACTGCGCGTGCTCGGGGTGGCGGACCTCCGAGGCGTTGTCGTCGAGCGACACCTTGCCGTCGAGCGCCTCGAGCTTGTCGCCCTCGAGCCGCGCGAGCGGGTTCACCTCGACGAGGGTGGCGTCCTCCTCGACGTACACCTTCCACAGGGCCTGGACCATCTCGATGGCCTGGTCCCGCAGCTCGGCGGGGAACTTCGCGTCGTCCACGATCGCGGCGGCCTTCTCCGGGGTCACGCCCTCGAGCGCGTCGATCGGGATCTGGCGCACGGCCTCGGGGTTGGTCTTGGCGACCTCCTCGATCTCCACACCACCCTCGACCGAGGCGATGCACAGGTGCGACCGGTTGGAGCGGTCGAGCAGGAAGGAGAAGTAGTACTCCTCGACCGGCGGGGTCGCCGGGGTGACCAGGACGCGGTTGACCGTCAGCCCCTTGATCTCCATGCCGAGGATGTTCGACGCGTGCTCGAAGGCCTCGTCGGCGGTCTTGGCGAGCTTGACGCCGCCGGCCTTGCCACGGCCGCCGGCCTTGACCTGGGCCTTGACGACGGTGACGCCGCCCATCTGCTCAGCAGCGGCCTTGGCCTCCTCGGCCGTCTCCACGACGACTCCGAGGGTGGTCGCGACGCCGTGCTTGGCGAAGAGCTCCTTCGCCTGGTACTCCATCAGGTCTGACATTCACCCAGTCCTTTTTTTCTCATTGACAGTCCGGGGATTCCTCAGGGCACCCTAGACCCGGTCGGAGCCGTTCCCGCAGTCCGGGTCCCGCGGTGGACCAGCCCCCGCGCCCTACCCGGACGTAGCGTGAGTTCCATGACCTCGGTGGTGTGGTTCCGGCGCGACCTGCGGACCCGCGACCACCCCGCGCTGCTCGCCTCGCTGGCGGAGGCCGCCACGGTCCCGGTCTTCGTCGTCGACCCCCGTCTGTGGCACCGCGCCTCCCCGGTACGCCGCTCCTGGCTCGCCCTCACCCTGCGCGCCCTGGACGAGCGTCTGGAGGGCCGGCTGACCGTGCGGACCGGGGACCCGGTCGAGGTCCTGCCCCGGCTGGCCCGCGAGGTGGAGGCGCGCACGGTCCACGTCTCGGCCGAGACCACCCCGTACGGCGCTGCCCGCGACGTCGCGGTGGCCGCGGCGCTGGCGGAGCAGGGGACGCGGTGGCGCGCCACCGGCTCGCCGTACGCCGTGGGCCCGGGCCGGGTGCGCAACAAGGCCGGCGACCCCTACCGCGTCTTCACCCCGTGGGCGCGGGCCTGGCGGGAGACGGGCTGGGCGGCGCCGGCGGCGACCCCGCGCTCCCCCGACCTGGTCCGTGCGGACTCCGACGCCGAGGCCGTCGGGGTGCTGAGCGCAGCCGTCGAGGAGGCGCCCGAGGGACTGCCCTCCCCCGGCGAGGAGGGGGCGTGGCGCCGATGGCGGCACTTCCGCGACCAGCTGCTGGCGCGCTACGACGACGACCGGGACCGCCCCGACCGGGACGGGACGTCCCGCCTCTCGCCCTGGCTGAGCCTGGGCGTGCTGCACCCCCGGTCCCTGCTCGCCGACCTCCCGGCCGACGCGAGCCCCTCGGTGGAGCGGTTCGTCACCGAGCTCGGCTGGCGCGAGTTCTATGCCGACGTCCTGCACCACGCTCCCGGCTCCGCCTGGTCCGACCTGCGCCCCACGCTGGCGGGCATGGCCTACAGCACCGAGGAGGACGCCGTCGAGGCCTGGCGCACCGGCACCACGGGCTACCCCTTCGTCGACGCCGGGATGCGACAGATGCTGGCGCAGGGGTGGATGCACAACCGGTTGCGGATGGTCACGGCCAGCTTCTTGTGCAAGGACCTGCACGTGTGGTGGCCGCTGGGGGCCAGGCACTTCCTCCAGCACCTGGTCGACGCCGACCTCGCCTCCAACAACCACGGGTGGCAGTGGGTGGCGGGCTCCGGCACCGACGCCTCCCCCTACTTCCGGGTCTTCAACCCGGTGCAGCAGGGGCTGCGCTTCGACCCTCAGGGCGACTACGTACGCCGCTGGGTGCCCGAGCTCGCGCACCTGGCGGGAGCCGCCGCGCACGAGCCGTGGCGCCACCCGCAGGGCTACGAGCGCGACTATCCCGCGCGGATCGTCGACCACGCCGAGGAACGCCGCGAAGCGCTGCGCCGCCGGTAGGCGAGCGAGAGCGGCCACGCGCGAGCGCTGAGCCTTGGAGGCCCCATCAGTCACACCCGCCGCAGGGCTCCCAGCCCGCACGCCGAACCTGGTCCTGTGGACCCCGTGCGATGCGCACAACGATGTCCACGGATGCATTCGGCTGGTTGCGTTCAATTACGCCCGGGTAGCACTATCCGGTACAGTCAGCCGAGTTATTCGGACTGATGCACGTCTGTACCCCCACTTTTCGCGAGGTAAACCTTTATGGGAAACCACCGAGCCGAGCGCGGCGGTCGTCGTGCGACCTCGGAGGTTCGCGCACCGCGCAAGCCCCTCCTCACCCGTCAGAGCACCGTGCGCAGCCCGGAGAGGCCCGCGGCTGCCGTGGCGGCCCCCGTCGCCGCACCGGCCGTCGCGCCCACCGTCACGGCGGCCCCCACCAGGGCCGCCGCCCCTGCGAGCAGCCGTCCCGGCAAGCGCGCCGCCCGTCCTGAGCCCAAGCGTGCGCGGACCACCCGCACGCTGGGGCGCCCTCTCCGCCCGCACCGCTCCCGCCCGCGTCTCCCGCGCCGCGGTCGAGCAGACCCCCACCGTCGCCTCGCACGCCGCCGCCCCGTCCGGCCCGGTCCGGGTGGCCACCTCGTCCACCGAGATCCTCTCGCCCGCCACCGGCAAGCGCCGCGCGGTCCGCACCTCCAGCGGCACGCGCTCCGCCCTGCTCAAGCGTCTTCCCTCCGCCCCGATCCTGGCGGGAGTCGCGGCCCTGGCCGTCTCCACCGGCGGCGCGGTGACCGTAGCCGGCCCGACGATCGCCGACTCCTCGCACAGCGCGAGCTCCGAGCTCTCCGCCGCGAGCACGATCTCCGGCGCCGGCGCCGGCAGCGAGATCCTCGCCGAGCGCACCGAGGTCGTCAGCCGCGACTCCAACCGGGTCGAGGCGCAGAAGGCCACGGAGGCCAAGCTGGTCGCCCAGGCCGAGAAGGCCGCGGCGCAGCGCTCCAAGACCCTCGAGACCATCACCGTGCAGGCCGAGCGGCAGGCCGACAAGATCGAGGCCAACCTGTGGGTCATGCCGGTGGAGGGCTACCGCCTCTCGGCCACCTACGGCTCGGTCAGCGGTCTGTGGGCCTCCAGCCACACCGGCCTCGACTTCGCGGCCCCCGCGGGCACCCCGCTGCGCGCGGTCGCCAACGGCACCATCACCGAGGTCGGCTACGACGGCTCGTACGGCAACAAGACCGTGCTCACCCTCGAGGACGGCACCGAGATCTGGTACTGCCACCAGACGAGCATGCACGTCAGCGTCGGCGACCAGGTCGTGGGTGGCGAGACCATCGGAACCGTCGGCAGCACCGGCAACTCCACCGGCCCGCACCTCCACCTGGAGGTCCGCCCCGGCGGCGGCGACCACGTCAACCCGTACTCGGCGCTGCTCGAGCACGGCCTCCAGCCCTGATCCGCGGCCTGATCCAGCGGCGCTGATCCAGGAGCCCTGAGGCCGGCCCTCAGAGCTTCTCGACCGGGGCGTAGCGCAGCAGCAGGCGCTTGACGCCCTCGGACCCGAAGTCGATCGACGCCACCGACTTCTCCGCGGCGCCGTCGAGCGAGACCACGGTGCCCAGTGCCGAACGAGTCGTGCACGACCCGGTCCCCGGGCGACAGCGACGGGATCTCCCGCGTCCGCTTCGACTTGGCGGCGGCGTCGGCACGCAGCGCGGCCGAGGAGAAGTTGCGTCGCCCGGCCTCGGTCGGCGAGCCCATCCGCGCGGGCGAGCCCGACGTCAGGTCGGGTCGGCTCCAGCGCGTCTGCGCGGCCTCGGTACGCCGCCAGTCGACGAGGTCGACCGGAAGCTCGTCGAGGAAGCGCGAGGCGGGGTTGTGCGAGGGCGCGCCCCAGGCGGAGCGGACGACCGCCCGGGAGATGTAGAGCCGCTCGCGGGCGCGGGTGATCCCCACGTAGGCCAGCCGGCGCTCCTCCTCCAGCTCGACCTGGTCGCCCAGGGAGCGCATGTGCGGGAAGACGCCGTCCTCCATCCCGGTGAGGAAGACCACCGGGAACTCCAGGCCCTTGGCGGTGTGCAGGGTCATCAGCGTGACCACGCCCTGGTCCTCCTCGGAGGGGTCGGGGATCTGGTCGCTGTCGGCGACCAGGGCGACCCGCTCGAGGAAGTCGGGCAGGCCGGGGGCCACCGTCCCCGCGTCGACGTCGGAGGGGTCGGCCGAGGGACCGGCGACCGGGTCCTCGGAGAACTCCCGCGCCACGGCCACGAGCTCGGCGAGGTTCTCCACCCGGGTCCCGTCCTGCGGGTCGTCGGAGGCCTCCAGCTCGGCCAGGTAGCCGCTGCGCTCGAGCACCGTCTCCAGCACCACGTCGGCCCGCTCCCCCGCGGCCACCATCGACATGAGCTCCTCGACCATCTCCACGAACGGCGTGATGCTCCGCAGCGAGCGGGTCGCCAGACCGGGAGCCTGGTCGGCCCGGGTCAGCGCCTGCCAGAAGGTGAGTCCGTCGCGCTGGGCGAGCGCGGCGATGCAGGCCTCGGCCCGGTCCCCGATGCCGCGCTTGGGGGTGTTGAGGATCCGTCGCAGGGAGATCTCGTCGTCGGGGTTGACCAGCATCCGCAGGTAGGCCAGCGCGTCGCGGACCTCCTTGCGCTCGTAGAACCGGACGCCGCCCACGACCTTGTAGGGCTGGCCGGTCCGGATGAAGACCTCCTCGAACACCCGGGACTGCGCGTTGGTGCGGTAGAAGACCGCCACGTCCGCGGGCCGCTGACCGGCGTCGACCAGCCGGTCGATCTCGTCGGAGACGAACCGGGCCTCGTCGTGCTCGTCGTCGGCCACGTAGCCCACGATCCGCTCCCCGTCGCCGGCGTCGGTCCACAGCCGCTTGGGCTTGCGGCCCTTGTTGTGGCCGATCACCGCGTTCGCGGTGGCCAGGATCGTCTGGGTCGAGCGGTAGTTCTGCTCCAGCAGGATCGAGCTGGCGTCGGGGAAGTCCTGCTCGAAGTCGAGGATGTTGCGGATGTTGGCACCACGGAAGGCGTAGATCGACTGGTCGGCGTCGCCGACCACCATCAGCTCGGCCGGCTCCACCCGCTCGGCGGCGGGGGCGCTGCCGATCTCCTCCGGGTCGTGCGCGCACAGCTGGTGGATCAGCGCGTACTGCGCGTGGTTGGTGTCCTGGTACTCGTCGACCAGCACGTGCCGGAACCGGCGCCGGTAGGTCTCGCGCACCTCCGGGAACGCCTGGAACAGGTGGACGGTGAGCATGATGATGTCGTCGAAGTCCAGCGCGTTCGCCTCGCGCAGGCGCCGCTGGTAGACCTTGTACGCCGAGGCGTAGGCCTCCTCGAACCCGTTCTTGGTCTCCTTGGCCGCGTCCTCGGCGTCGCGCAGCTCGTTCTTCTGGTCGGAGATCCAGTTCAGCACCGCGCCCGGCTGGTAGCGCTTCGGGTCGAGCTCGAGGTCGCGCAGCACCAGGGTGATCAGCCGCTTGGAGTCGGCGGCGTCGTAGATGGAGAAGCCCGACTTGTAGCCGAGCCGGTCGATCTCCTTGCGCAGGATCCGCACGCAGGCGGAGTGGAAGGTCGAGACCCACATGATCCGGGCGCGGCGGCCGACCAGCTCCTCGACCCGCTCCTTCATCTCCGCGGCGGCCTTGTTGGTGAAGGTGATCGCGAGGATCGAGCCCGGGTGGGCCTGTCGCTGCGCGACCAGCCAGGCGATCCGGCGGGTCAGCACCCGGGTCTTGCCCGAGCCGGCCCCGGCCACCACCAGCAGCGGCGCACCCGCGTGCACCACGGCCTTGCGCTGCGGCTCGTTGAGCCCGTCCAGCAGCTGTTCGGCGGTGGGACCGCCACTCCCCCCGGACCCGCTCGGGGCGGGGCGTTCGGGGCGGGACAGGTGCTCGAGGCCAGGAAGGGTGAAGGGGTTGCTCATCTCGGTGCCAACCCTACGCGGCGGCACCGACGCCGGCCTCAGGCGTGCGCGGTGCTCCAGAAGACCGCGACGCCGATGTTGACCAGGGTCAGCGCCAGCAGGCCGTAGTACAGCCCGTTGGGGATGGACGGCTTGCGCATGTTGGCCATCACCAGCACCAGCAGGACCAGCGCGATCGCGAACTTGACCGCGATCTTGACGTGGTCGGGCTCGCCGACCGACTCCAGCACCCCGACGAGCAGGATGCCGGTGACGAAGGCGGTGCCGATGCCGTCGCGCATCAGGCTGTTGACCTGCTTCTCCCCCGACCTCGCCTGGACCAGCAGCCCGCCCAGCAGCGCGGCGTAGCCCAGGATGTGCAGGAACAGCAGGATCAGGCGCAGGGTGTCCATGCGCGGAGACTACCGGGCGGTACGCAGCCCCGGACCTCCGGGTTGAGGCGGCGGAGCCGCCGCCGACCCGGCCACGTCAGCCCTTGCGGACGGCCCGACGGGCACGTGGCGCCGGGCGGACCACCAGCACCGGGCACGGGTGCGTACTGCTGCACCCGCTGGGCCGTGCTGCCCAGCAGCACGGTGTCGCTCAGTCCGCGGCTGCCGCTGGCGACGACGACCAGGCCGGCGTCCTGCTTCTTGGCGACCTTGAGGATCTCGGTGGCCGGGGAGCCGCTGCGGATCCGGCGCTGCACCTTCGGCCCCCACCCGTCGAAGACGGCGGCGACGGTGGCGACCGCGTGCTCGGCCTGCGCGCGGAAGCCGGAGCTCAGCAGGTCGTCCTTCGACTCCCCCACCGGCAGGTCGTCGGCGAACGGGACGGCCGCCAGCGGGCGGATCACCGCGACCACGGTGATCGTGCCGATCTTCGCCGGGTCCGCGAAGGACTTCAGGTGGCGGGCCGCAGCCAGTGACTGCTTCGACCCATCGGTCGCGACGACGACGTCCATGTCAGGCTGCCTTTCTCCGGCTGACCACATACTGCACCACGAAGAGCACGAAGCCCACCGCCACCAGTCCGCCGCACCACAGCAGCGACGAGGGGTCGTCCCAGACCACGTAGCCGAGCAGCACCACGTTGCCGACCAGCCCGACGGCGAGCAGCCAGCGCGGGGCGTGGAAGGTGTGCTCGTGCTCGTCGGAGCCGGTCAGCTTGAACGCGGCGACGATCACCAGGGCGTAGATGAAGAGCAGGAAGACCACGGTGACGGTGGCCAGCCGGGCGACCAGGTCGAGGCCGCCGTCGGTCGCCTCGGTCACCCAGGTGCCGATCACCAGCAGCAGCACGAGGACCACCGCGCTGAACACCAGGCCCACCCAGGGGCTGCGCCGGCCCTCGTGGATCCGGGCGAAGACGCGCGGCACGACGTTCTCCCGCGCCATCCCGTAGAGGATCCGCGGCTGGGTGACCACCGCGACGAGGGTGGTGTTGGTGATCGCCACGCAGGCGATGATCGTGAACAGCACGGTGAGGAAGCCGAGCGGGACCGGGACCAGGTCGGCCTTGACCACCTCGAGCAGCGCGGCGTCGGAGTCGGTCAGCGTGGAGACCTCGACGGTGATCGCGGCGGCGATCGAGACCAGCACGTAGATCACCCCGGCCGCCACCATGCCGCCGATCAGCGCCCGCGGGAACGCCTTCTCCGGCTCGACGGTCTCCTCCGCGACGTTGACGGCGTTCTCGAAGCCGGTCATGGAGAAGAAGGCCAGCGCCACACCGGCGATGATCGCGAAGATGGCGTTGTCGCCGTCGCGGGTGTCGAACTGGGTCAGCACCCCGAAGTCGGCCTCGCCCTGGGCGGCGTACCAGATCCCGATGCCGACGATGATCACCAGGCCGGCGATCTCCACGAAGGTCATCACCATGTTGGCCACCACCGACTCGGTGATGCCGAGGAAGTTGATCACGGTGAGCAGCAGCAGGAAGACCAGCGCGACCACCAGCGTGGGCGGGAACGCCCACAGCTCCCCGAAGTACTGGGCGAAGCCGGTGGCCAGCGAGCCGGCGGCCGCGAAGCTCGCGGCGAGGAAGCTGACGGTGACCAGGAAGGTCAGGGCACGGTTGCCGAACGCCTGGTTGACGTAGAGCGCCGCCCCCGCCGCCCGCGGGTACTTGGTCGCGAGCTCGGCGTAGGCCAGGCCGGTGATCGCGGCGACCGAGACGCCCACCGCGAAGGCGATCCAGAAGGCCCCGCCGACCACGCCGGCCACCGAGCCGATCAGGACGTAGACGCCCGAGCCGAGCACGTCGCCCAGGACGTAGAAGAACAGCAGACGGCCGGTGATCGAGCGCTTGAGCTCGGAGTCCTCGGAGGCGTCGGGGGTGCTCGCCCCTGCCACGGATGTGTCGTTCACCCGCTCTCTTTGCCCGAACGGTTCTCGCGCGAAACCTCAGGCGCGGCGCCCGGTCACAGCAGCCGGCGGTCCGAGGCCCAGCGGGTGAGCTCGTGGCGGGAGGAGAGCTGGAGCTTGCGCAGCACCGAGGACATGTGGGTCTCGACGGTCTTGACCGAGATGAAGAGCTCGCGCGCCACCTCCTTGTAGGCGTAGCCCCGGGCGATCAGCCGCATCACCTCGCGCTCGCGCTCGGTGAGCCGGTCCAGGTCCTCGTCGACCGCGGCGACCTCGATCGACCCGGAGAAGGCGTCCAGCACGAAGCCGGCCAGCCGCGGGGAGAAGACGGCGTCGCCGTCGGCCACCCGCCGGATCGCGTCCACCAGCTCGGCGCCGGTGATCGTCTTGGTCACGTAGCCACGCGCGCCGCCGCGGATCGTGCCGATCACGTCCTCGGCGGCGTCGCTGACGCTGAGCGCGAGGAAGCGCGGCTCGGTCCTGACGGTCCGGCGCATCACCTCCACCCCGCCGCCGCCGGGCAGGTGCACGTCGAGCAGGACGACGTCGGGCGCCTCGTCCCGGATCACCCGGACCGCCTCGTCGACGTCGGCCGCCTCGGCGACCACGTCGACCTGGTCCTTGCCGGCCACGGCCAGCTCGGCCCGCACGCCGGCCCGGAACATCGCGTGGTCGTCGACGACCACGACCCTGACGCCTGGCCCTGCGCCGGTCACACCGGTGCGCTCCTCCTCGCCTCGAGCGGCATCCACAGCCGCACCTCGGTGCCCTCGCCGGGCGCGGACCGCACCGTCGGCGGTGCCGCCGTGCCGGGCCATCCGGTCCATGATGCTCCCTCGTACGCCGAGCCGGTCCTGCGGCACGGCGTCCAGGTCGAAGCCGACGCCCCGGTCGCGGACGAAGACCTCCACCGACTCCGGCCCGGTCTCGGCGTAGACGTCGACCCGGGCGGTGCCGGCGTGCTTGGCCGCGTTGACCATCGCCTCCTGGGCGGCGAGCACCAGCGCCCGCAGGCCGGGCCCGGCGACGGTGTCGCCCACCGTGACCACGTCGACGACGGCCCCGTGCTCGTCCTCGACCCGGGCCGCGGCCTCCCGGAGCGCCCCGGCGACGGTCTCGTCGGTGCCCTCCTCGCCGACGTAGAGCCAGGTGCGCAGCTCGCGCTCCTGGGCCCGGGCCAGCCGGGAGACCGTCTCCGGGTCGGCGGCGTTGCGCTGGATCAGCGCGAGCGTCTGCAGGACCGAGTCGTGCAGGTGGGCGGCCACGTCGGCGCGCTCCTGGGTGCGGATCCGCTCGGCCCGCTCGGCGCCGAGGTCGGAGGCGAGCCGGAAGACCCAGGGCCCGATCACCACGGCCACGCCGGCGATCCCCAGCAGCGCCGAGAAGGCCACGTCGCGGGCCACCGAGAGTCCCTCGTCGTTGACGGCGGCCAGGGTGGCGGCTGCCGCCACCAGCACCACCCCGGCGGCCACGCGCAGGTAGGAGGACCAGGTCCCGGTGCCGAAGACGGCCCGGAGCGGGCCGACGCCGCCGGCCGGGTTGAGCCACCGCTCCCGCTGGGCCTCGTCGGCCTGGCGCCACAGCAACGCCACCCCCACGCCGGCCAGCACCAGCGGCCACAGCAGACCGGTCGCCCCGACGAACGCCTGCAGCCCCAGCAGCACGCCCAGGCCGAGCGCGCCCAGGGCGATCGCGGGTCCGGCGTCGCTGAGCCTGGCGGCCCTGCCGGGACGCCGACCGCGTGCGGGTCGCCCCCTCCAGCCCGGGTGCCGCGGTCTCGAACCGGGCGTCGGAGGGCAGGAAGAGCCACATCGCGGCGTACATCGCCGCGCCGAGGCCGCCGAGGGCGGTGGTGGCGACGAAGGCCACCCGGACCCAGGTCACCGGCAGTCCGAGGTGCTGGGCCAGGCCCGGACGCGACACCGCCGAGCACGAGGTGCTGGGAGTCCCTGGTGGCCCGGCGAGGCGCGGCCGGTCCGGACGGTCCGGGCGGCGGCGGCAGGGGCTCGGTGCTGGTCATGGCGGGTTCATCGTCTCAGGCGCGGACGGGGCCGGCCATCAGGACAGACCCCGAGTCGACCCTGAGCCCGGGCGTGCGTCCCGGGCCCGATCTCAGGGTCACCCCCGATGGTGCGCGGACCCGCGAGGCACCAGGCTGGTGCCATGGACGAGAACCCCCACCCCGGCCCGGCGGCACCGCCTCCGGCAGACGGCCCCCGGGTGAGCAGTGCCCAGGTCCGCGACGTGGGGAGGCTCGGCGCCCCACCGAGGACCGCAAGATCGCCGGGGTCGCGGCCGGCCTGGCCCGCCACCTCGACGTCGACCCGCTGCTGCTGCGGATCACCTTCGTGGTCCTGGCCTTCTTCGGCGGCGCCGGGCTCGTCCTGTACGCCGCCCTGTGGCTCCTGCTGCCAGAGGACGGCAGCGACCAGGCACCGCTGCACCTGGACGAGCGCAGCCGCGGTATCGCAGTGATCGGTGCGGGAGTCCTGGCCGCCCTGCTGGTGCTCGGCGACTCCTGGAACCTCTACTGGTTCCCGTGGCCGCTGGCGCTGGTCGCCCTCGCCGTCTGGTTCTTCTTCTTCCGCGACGACGCTCCGGGGTCCGCCGAGCCCGCCCAGCAGCCCGCTCCGCCCCGGACGTACACCGAGACCTACGGGCCGCCGGCCCCTCCGGCGGCCGGCTCGTACGCCGAGACCTACGCCCCGGTCGGACCGGCGTACGCCGCGCCGACGTACGCGGCCCCGGCGGTGCCGCCGACCCGCCCGCGCGACCCGCGCAAGCGCGGCCCGGTGCTCTTCTGGTTCACCTGCGCGCTGGTCGCGCTCGCCGTGGGCGCCCTCGGCGTGCTCGACCTGGCCGGCCTCTCGGTGCCCGACAGCGCCTACCCCGCCCTGGCGCTGGCGCTGATCGCGCGCGATGCTGCTGGTCGGCTCCTTCTACGGCCGGGCCGGCGGCCTGATCGCCCTCGGCCTCGTCGCCCTGGTGGCCACCGCCGGTGCGCTGGCCGTGGAGAAGCTCCCGGGTGAGCGGATCGAGGTGGTGCCGGTGATCGCCGACGACGTGTCCGACACCTACGAGCTGAGGACCGGTGAGCTGGTGCTGGACCTCCGGGAGGTCGAGGACCTCGAGGCGCTCGACGGGCGCGCCGTGCGGATCGAGGGCGGCGTCGGCCGGATCGAGGTGCTGCTGCCCGAGGGCCTGGACGCGGAGGTGGACGCCGAGGTCGGCGGGCCCGGCCGGCTGGAGCTCTTCGACTCCCTGGAGCGCGGCGGGATCGACCTCACCGGCTCCGCCACCTCCGCCGGCCCCGGCACCAAGGACCAGCCCAGCCTCGACCTCGACGTCGAGATCGGCGTGGGCGAGATCGTCGTCAGGACCCGAGCCGCAGGAGGCGTCATGACCGAGTCGACCGCGACTGGGACGACGACCCGTTCGCCCCCGACCCCCCGACCGGCGGCACGCACCCGGTCAACGTGACACACCTGGTCATGGGCATCGCCTTCCTCTGCTTCGTCGGGGTCTGGGCCGCGGTCAGCTCCGACCTGGCCGACGCCGACGACCTCCGCTGGCTGCTGCCGGTGCCGTGGGTGCTGGCCGGGCTCGGTGGCCTGCTGGCGGTCTCCGTCGGCCGGCGGTCCGGGATCCGCTGACGCGCTCGCGCCGACCCGCCTGGCGACCTGGCCGCCGAGCGTGGGCGAACTGGCTGGGTCTGATGCACGTCCTGTCGCCCTGACCGACACCGACCCACCAGTTGTGCTCACGTGCCCACTCGGCCTGCCCGGTTCGAGACCGAGCCGTGCGGCTGGCGCGGCGCGGCCTGCCGGGGTGAAGCAGAGCCCCGCCGCGTCCACCCGGCCCGGAGCAACGCGCGCGCCCGCCTCAGGTCGGCCTGCGCGCCAGGCGCTGCGTGGATCCCGTAATTGATTCGTCGCCGGGGCCCGGCCTCCGTAGAATCGAGCAAGTGCGCCAGCTGCCCCTGACCGATCCCGGAGTCGCCGACCACCGGTCGCCCGGACGTTTCCTCTGGTGGCTGGCCAAGGGCCAGTGGCAGACGCTGGCGGGTGGGATGGCGTTCGGCATCGTGTGGATGGGCGCGCAGGCCGTGATGCCCGCGGTGCTGGGCAGGGCGATCGACCGCGGCGTCGCCGCACAGGACTCCGACCAGCTGCTGGTGTGGGCCGGCGTGATGCTCACGATCGGCCTGGTCCAGGCGTTCAGCGGGATCATGCGCCACCGGTTCGCGGTGACGAACTGGCTGATCGCCGCCTACCGCACCGTGCAGCTGGTGGGCCGCCAGGCGGTCCACCTGGGCGGGACCCTGCCGCGCAAGGTCTCCGCCGGCGAGGTGATCGCGATCGGCACCAGCGACATCTCCCACCTGGGCCAGGTGATGGACGTGATGGCCCGGTTCGCCGGGGCGGTCGTCTCCTTCGTCCTGGTCTCCGCGATCCTGCTCAGCACCTCGGTGACGCTGGGCCTGGTGGTGCTGATCGGCGTCCCGCTGCTGATGCTGCTCGTCGGCCCGCTGCTGAGCCCGCTGCAGCGCCGCAGCGCGCACCAGCGGCACCTGATGGGCCGGCTCTCCAACACCGCGACCGACATCGTCAGCGGCCTGCGGGTGCTCCGCGGCATCGGCGGTGAGCAGGTCTTCCTCGACCGCTACCGGCGCCAGTCCCAGGAGACCCGGCGCGCCGGCGTCGAGGTGGCCCGGGTGCAGTCGGTGCTGGACGCGCTCCAGGTCTTCCTGCCCGGCTTCTTCGTGGTGCTCGTGGTGTGGCTGGGCGCCCGGTCCGCGGTCGCGGGCGAGATCACCGTCGGCGAGCTGGTCGCCTTCTACGGCTACGCGGCCTTCCTGATGATCCCGCTGCGCACGGTCACCGAGTTCGCCAACAAGCTGATCCGGGCACGCGTCTCCGCCCGGCGGGTCTGCACCGTCCTGGCGCTCGACCCCGACCACACCGACCCCGACTCCCCCGCGCCCTCGCCGCCGGTCGGCTCCGAGCTGTACGACGCCCGCACCGGACTGCGGGTCGCTCCCGGACGGCTGGTCGCGGTGGTCTGCGAGCGCCCCGACGAGTCGGCGCTGCTCGCCGACCGCCTGGGCATGGCCGCCGCCGAGCTGGACGACGACGTCACCCTCGGCGGGGTGCCGCTGCCGGCGCTGCGCCGCAGCGAGGTCCGGGAGCGGATCGTCGTCTCCGACACCGGCGCCACCCTCTTCTCCGGTCGCCTCGGCGACCGGCTGGACGTCACCGGCCGCGGCGGGGAGCAGGCGGTCCGCGCCGCGCTGGCCACGGCCAGCGCCGAGGACGTCCTCGAGGCGCTCCCCGACGGTCTCGACACCCCGGTCGCGGAGCGGGGCCGCAGCTTCTCCGGCGGTCAGCGCCAACGGCTGGTGCTGGCCCGGGCGCTCACCGGCGACCCGGAGATCCTGGTCCTGGTCGAGCCCACCTCCGCGGTCGACGCCCACACCGAGGCGCGGATCGCCGCCCGCCTGCGCGCGCACCGGGCCGGACGGACGACGGTGGTCACCACCACCAGTCCCCTGATGCTCGACGCCGCCGACGAGGTGGTGCTGCTCGACGACGGGCGGGTCGTCGCCCAGGGCACCCACACCGAGCTGCTGGAGACCTGTGCCGCCTACCGGGCCGTGGTCACCCGCGAGGTCGACGAGGAGGTGGCCCGATGAGCGTCGGAACCACGCTGCCGGTCGCCCAGGGGGGCGAGGTCGGCCGGTACGCCGTCTCGATCCTGCGTCGGCATCCGCGGCTGCTCGGCGGAGCGCTGCTCCTGCACGTGCTCGCCGCGTTGGCCGCGCTCGCCGCGCCGCGCCTGCTCGGCGACCTGGTCGAGGCGGTCGAGACCGGGACCACCGTCGGCTACGTCGACCAGGTGATCCTGCTGCTGGCCGGCTTCCTGGTCGCCCAGACCGTGGCCACCCGGTTCGCCCGGCTGCTGAGCCAGGTGCTCGGCGAGCGGGTGCTGGCCGAGCTGCGCGAGGACTTCGTCGACCACGCGCTGGCGCTGCCGATCGGCACCGTGGAGTCGGCCGGCTCGGGCGACCTGATGACCCGGACCAGCCGCGACGTGGAGCAGCTCGGCTGGTCGGTGCGCTGGGCGCTGCCGGAGTGGACCATCGCGGTGGTCACCGCGGTGCTGACCCTGGCCGCGGCGATCAGCGTCGGCTGGTGGGTGGCGCTCCCCTGCCTGCTGGCCCTGCCTCCCCTGGTGATCGGGCTGCGCTGGTACCTGGCCCGGGCCAAGGACGGCTACCTGCGCGAGTCCGCGACGTACTCCCAGATCAACGCCACGCTCACCGAGACCGTCGAGGGCGCCCGTACCGTGGAGGCGCTGGGCCTGGCGCAGGAGCGGACCCGGCAGATCGACGGCGACTGCAAGGACTCCTTCGACGCCGAGCGCTACACCCTCGGGCTGCGGACGCGGTTCTTCCCCAGCATGGAGATCTCCTACCTGCTGCCGACGGTCGGCACCCTGCTCCTCGGCGGCTGGCTCTACACCCAGGGCAGCGTCAGCCTCGGCGAGGTCACCGCGGCCACCCTCTACGTGCAGATGCTGATCGACCCGGTCGACCGGATCGTGGCCATCCTCGACGAGCTGCAGATGGGCGCGGCGTCACTGGCGCGGCTGCTCGGCGTCGCCCAGGTGCCCGACGACCGGGAGTCAGGCGACGCGCAGCCGCTGGACGAGGCGTTGCAGGCCAAGGACGTGCACTTCTCCTACGTGGAGGGCCGCGACGTGCTGCACGGGGTCTCCATCGACATCGGGGTCGGCGAGCGGATCGCCATGGTCGGCCCCTCGGGCGCCGGCAAGTCCACGCTCGGCCGGCTGCTGGCCGGCATCCACCCGCCGCGCACCGGCTCGGTGACCGTCGGCGGCGTCGGGCTGACCGAGCTGCCGCTGGCCGACCTGCGCGGCCACGTCGCGCTGGTCACCCAGGAGCACCACGTGTTCGTCGGCTCGCTGCGCGACAACCTCGCCCTGGCCGTGCCGGAGGGGCGCCCCGCGACCGACGACGACGTGCTGGCCGCGCTCGACGCCGTCGACGCGCTGGAGTGGGTGCAGGCGCTGCCCGAAGGGCTGGAGACCGAGGTCGGCTCCGGCGGCCTGGCGCTGACCGCGCCCCAGGCCCAGCAGATCGCGCTGGCCCGGCTGGTGCTGGCCGACCCGCACACCCTGGTCCTCGACGAGGCGACGTCCCTGATCGACCCGCGCGCCGCCCGCCACCTGGAGCGCTCGCTGGCCGCGGTGCTGGACGGTCGGACCGTGGTGGCGATCGCGCACCGGCTCTTCAGCGCCCACGACGCCGACCGGGTCGCGGTGGTGGAGGACGGCGTGATCACCGAGCTCGGCTCGCACGACGAGCTGGTGGCCGCGGGCGGCTCGTACGCAGCACTCTGGGAGTCCTGGCACGGTCGCGACTGAGCTCGCGCTCAGACGTCGATGGTGGTCATGTCGCCGTACCGCTCCCCCACCACCGCGTCCCGCGGCACCGCCTGGTCGAGCGCCGCGAGGTCGGCGTCGGAGAGGACGACGTCGAGCGCCCCGACGTTCTCCTCCAGGTACGCGACCCGCTTGGTGCCGGGGATCGGCACCACGCCGATCCCGGTGCGCTGCTGCTGGGCCAGCACCCAGGCCAGGGCGAGCTGCCCGGGAGTGCACCCGAGGCGGTCGGCGATCTCGCGGACCCGGTCGACGAGCCGGACGTTGGCCTGCAGCGCCTCCCCGTGCAGGCGCGGGAAGTAGCCGCTGCGCCGGGAGTCGTCCTCGGCGAGCGAGGAGTCGTCGGTGATCTTGCCGGTGAGGATGCCGCGGCCCAGCGGGGAGTAGGGCACCAGGCCGATGCCGAGCTCGACCAGGGTGGGCAGGACCGTGTCCTCCAGGTCTCGGGTGAACAGCGAGTACTCCGTCTGCAGGGCGGTGACCGGGTGCACGGCGTGCGCGCGCCGGATGGTCTGCGCGGAGGCCTCGGAGAGCCCGAGGTGCCGCACCTTGCCGGCGGCGACCAGCTCGGCCATCGCCCCGACGGTCTCCTCGATCGGCACGGACTTGTCCACGCGGTGCTGGTAGTAGAGGTCGACGTGGTCGACGCCGAGGCGCTTCAAGGAGGCGTCGCAGGCACTGCGCACGTAGTCGGGGCGACCGTTGACGCCGAGCATGGTGCCGTCGGGAGCGCGCTCGTTGCCGAACTTGGTGGCCAGCTGGACCTCGTCGCGGCGTCCGGCGATCGCCTTGCCGACCAGCTGCTCGTTGACGAACGGCCCGTACATGTCGGCGGTGTCCAGGAAGGTGACGCCGAGGTCGAGGGCCCGGTGGATGGTGTCGATCCCACCCTGCTCGTCGGGAGCCCCGTAGAACTCGGACATGCCCATGCAGCCGAGTCCGACCGCGGAGACGGCGAGCGAGGAGGTGGTGCCGAGGGTGCGCGTAGGAATGGTCATGGCTCCACTGAAGCCCGTGGAGCGCGCTCCAGGTCAAGGGCCGGCGCGGGAAAAGCAGACATCCTCTTCACCGGTCGGGACAACTGTGACAGTGTTGGTGTCACAGTGACGCACGACACGAGAAGGATCGCGATGAAGCTCTCCACCCAGCTCATGTACGACGGCAACCCGCGCGCCACCGCCGACACGGTGTCCGGCTGGGAGAAGGCGGGCCTCGACGTGGTCTGGGTGGCCGAGGCGTACGGCTTCGACTCCCCCACGCTGATGGGCTACCTGGCCGCCAAGACCGAGACGATCTCCATCGGGTCGGCCATCCTGAACATCTACTCGCGCACCCCGGGCGCGCTGCTGCAGACCGCCGCCGGGCTGGACAACGTCTCCGGCGGGCGGGCCATCCTCGGCCTGGGCGCCTCGGGCCCCCAGGTGATCGAGGGCTTCCACGGCGTCCCGTACAGCAAGCCGCTGGCCCGGACCGCCGAGGTGGTCGACATCGTCCGGCGCGGGCTCAAGCGCGAGCCGCTCACCTCCGACGGCCTCTACCACCTGCCGCTGGACAAGGAGCACGGCGCGGTGACCGGGCTGGGCAAGGCGCTCAAGCTGCTCACCCGTCCCGAGCGCGACAGCATCCCGATCTACATCGCCGCGCTCGGCGCGAAGTCGGTCGAGCAGACCGCCGAGATCGCCGACGGCTGGATCCCGCACCTGTTCCACCCGGAGAAGTCGCACCTGGTCTGGGGCGACGCGCTGGCGGCCGGCAAGGAGAAGCGGCTCGACGGGCTGGCCCCGCTGGAGGTGCTCGCCGGCGGCATGGTGTCGATCGGCGAGGGCCCGGAGACCAAGGCCCTGCTCGACTTCGCCCGACCGCTCTTCGCCCTCTACGTCGGCGGCATGGGCGCGAAGGGCAAGAACTTCTACAACGACGTCGCCAAGGCGTACGGCTACGAGAAGGAGGCCGAGGACATCCAGGACCTCTACCTCTCGGGCAAGAAGAAGGAGGCCGAGGCGCTGATCCCGACGGACTGGCTGGAGGCGGCCAACCTCGTGGGCCCCGCGTCGTACGTCGCGGAGCGGATCGCGGCGTTCAAGGAGGCGGGCGTGACCAACCTCAACATCACCCCGGTCAGCGAGGACCCTGCGGCCACCATCGCGCAGGTCAAGGAGATGGTCTCCTGATGAGCACCAGCACCGTCTTCGAGGCCGAGCACGAGGACTTCCGCCAGACCGTCCGCTCCTTCCTGGAGAAGGAGGTGGTCCCGCACCACGCGGAGTGGGACGCCGCCGGCATCGTGCCGCGGGAGCTGTGGACCAAGGCCGGGGACGCCGGCCTGCTCTGCTTCGACGTGCCCGAGGAGTACGGCGGCCCCGGCATCGACGACTTCCGGTTCAACGTGATCGTCTCCGAGGAGGCGACCCGGGTCGGCGCGAGCGGCCCCGGGTTCTCGGTGCACACCGACATCATCGTGCCCTACCTGATCAGCCTGGGCACCGAGGAGCAGAAGCGGCGCTGGCTGCCCGGCTGCGTCTCCGGGGAGACGATCACCGCGATCGCGATGACCGAGCCCGGCGCCGGCTCGGACCTCCAGGGGATCCGGACCAGCGCCGTCGACGCAGGCGACCACTTCGTGCTCAACGGCTCCAAGACCTTCATCTCCAACGGGATCAACGCCGACCTGGTGATCGTGGTCGCGCGCACCGACCCCGAGGCCGGCCACCAGGGCATCAGCCTGCTGGTGGTCGAGCGCGGGATGGAGGGGTTCGAGCGGGGCCGCAACCTGGAGAAGATCGGCATGCACGCCCAGGACACGGCCGAGCTGTCGTTCACCGACGTCCGGGTGCCGAAGGAGAACCTGCTCGGCGAGGCCGGCCAGGGCTTCATCTACCTGATGATGAACCTGCCGCAGGAGCGGCTGATCATCGGCGCCCAGGCGGTGGCCGCGGCCGAGCACGTGGTCGAGCTCTGCCTCCAGTACGCCCGCGAGCGCGAGGCCTTCGGCCGGCCGATCGGGAAGTTCCAGCACACCCGGTTCCTGCTGGCCGAGATGGCCACCGAGGCCCGGGTGGCCCGGGCGTTCCTGGACGACTGCATGCGCAAGCACCTGGCCAAGGAGCTGACCGCCGTCGACGCCGCGATGATCAAGTGGTGGGCCACGGAGCTGCAGAACAAGCTGGTCACCCAGGGCGTGCAGCTCCACGGTGGCTACGGCTACATGCTGGAGTACCCGATCGCGCGGGCCTTCGTCGACAGCCGCATCTCCACGATCTACGGCGGGACGACCGAGATCCAGAAGGAGATCATCGGCCGGAGCCTGGGCATCTGACCCGGACGGGTCGCCCGAGCTGGGGGTCTGCTCGGGCGACCCGTCGGGCGCGGGCCGAGCGGGTCGGCCTGCTAGCGCGCGTCCGCCTGGGCGGCCGGCGCGGGGTCGGGCAGCTTCTCCACCGCCTTGAGCTGGTGGCGGTGCCGGGCGGCCCAGTCGGTCAGCGCCGCGGCACCGGAGGTGGAGTACCCGCCGGGGGAACCCAGGGTGACCACGCCGATGTTGGTGCCTGCTCGCCGGGTGGCGACCACCAGCGTGTTCTGCGCGGGCGTGGTGTAGCCCGACTTGCCCAGGCTGCCCGGGGTGTTGTTGACGTAGTCGGTGCCGCGCTCCACCCGGTGCTTGCGGCCGTGCACCGGGCCGAACTGGGCCGAGGGCTGGGCCATCACCCGGGAGAGGCGCGGGTCCTTCACCGCAGCGCGCAGGATCACCATCAGGTCACGAGCCGTGGAGTAGCCCTGCTCGTGGGTGAGGCCGGACGCGTTGGCGACCCGGGTGGCCCGGGTGCCCAGGGACTCGGCCTTGCGCTGCATCGCCGCGTAGAAGGCCTGGCGGCCCTGCGGGTGGCCCGCGGCCAGCGCCTCGGCGGCGTCGTTCCCGGAGTGCAGCAGGGCACCGGCCAGCAGCTCACGCCGGCGGTAGGTGCGACCGGGCTGGACCCCGGCGCAGGAGCAGGTCTGGCCCGCGGCGTACTGGTCGGCCTGCACCCGGTCCGCGGTGTGGTCGACCGCCGTCAGCGCGGTCAGCAGCTTGATCGTGGACGCGGGGTGCCGCGGGGAGTAGGCCCAGTGCGAGGCCAGCAGCTCACCGGTCTTCAGGTCCGCCACCGCCCATGCGGTCGCGTTGATCTTCGGCGGGAGCGGGACCTCGCGGCGGGGAGAGAGGACCACGCCGCGGGCGGCCACGGCGTTCTTGGAGGCCGGCACACGACCGCGCTGCACCGCGCGGGCCGGTGCCGGCTTGGCCTGTCGCACCGCGGCCGGGCGCAGCACCCGGGCGGCCGGCTTGACCTCCGCCTTGGCCTTCGCCTTCGCCTTGGCCTTGGCCTTGGCCGGGCCACGCTTGAGCCGGCCCTTGCGGACCGTGGTCACGGCCCCCTCGGTGGAGCTGTCGTCGTGTGCCGCCACCATCACCGCAGGTGGGACGAGGGTGATCACCATGGCTGCCAGGACGAGCAGCGCGGTGACGAGGGTGCCGGACGGACGGGTCTGAGTAGGTTCGGACATGAGCGTCAGATCCAGGGTCGCGTACAGGGACGCAGCCCAGCGTACTGACTGGTAACCGGCCGTTCCGGCGTTCTCGGAGGTGTTTTACCGACCTCTCAGGAAGGGCTCAGCCGTCCTCGCCGAGCGTCTGGGTCGACTCGGCCCGGGTGCCCGACGGGTCGTCGGTGCGCTCGGCGGACTCCTCCAGGATCACCCGCGCCTGGGCGGTCGGGTCCTCGCTCCCGGCGGCCTGCTCCTCGGGCAGGAGGTCGGCTCGCTGCTCCACGTGTCGGTGGTCGGCCCTCGTCGGGCTGCTGTCCCGGTGGGCTGGACTCGGGTCTGGCTGGCTCGGATCGCTCATGGCGACCCTGTACCTGGTCACCGGGCCGGGCAAACCTGGGCGCACCGGCTGCCCTTGCCCGAACCATCTGGGCGGAGCGCACAGAACTGGTTGCGGGCATACCTGAGGTAGGTGAGACTCACGTCACACACCACCCGAGGGAGTTCCACGATGACAGACGTCCTAGCCGATCGCGCCCGCCTCCAGGAGAAGGTGGAGGGCCGCACGCTGATCGACTCGCTGGCCGACACCGTCCGCGAGCACGGCGACGAGGCGGCGTACTCCGACCGCAACCGGGTGAGCGAGGGGTGGCGGACGCTGACCTGGCACGAGACCCGGGAGCTCGCCCTGGACGTGGCCGCGGGCCTGGCGTCGATGGGTGTCCAGCCCGGCGACCCGGTGGCGATCATGGCCACCAACCGGATCGAGCACGTGGTCGCCGACATGGGCGCCGTGCACGCGGCGGCCGTCCCGATGTCGATCTACAACACCCTCTCCCCCGAGCAGGTCTCGTTCGTCGCCGCCCACTCGGGCACCAAGGTGGTGGTCCTGGAGACCGAGGACCACCTGCAGCGGTGGAAGTCGGCGCTCGACGCCGACGGCGACATCGAGGTCGTGCTGATCGACGCCGAGGTCCCCGAGGGCAAGCGCTACCGGTCCTGGGACCAGCTGGTGGAGTCGGGTCGCGCCCGTCGCGCCGAGAGCCCGGGCGAGCTGGACGAGCGGCACCACGCCCTCACGCCGGAGAGCCCCGCGACGATCCTCTACACCTCCGGCACCACCGGCAACCCCAAGGGCGTGGTGCTGACCCACCACAACGTCCAGTTCGAGGCCGCCAGCACGCTGGAGGCCGCCGGGCTGCTCGACCAGCGCCAGACCCAGGTGAGCTACCTCCCGCTCGCCCACATCGCCGAGCGCGTCCTGGGCGTCTACGGACCCCAGATGCAGGGCAGCCACCAGTACTGCATCGCCGACCCCGCCCTGCTGCTGGCCACCCTCGGTGAGGTGCACCCCACCGCGTTCTTCGGGGTCCCCCGGGTCTGGGAGAAGATCCAGACCGGTATCTCGGCCAAGCTCGCCGCCGACCCGAACCCCGACAACGTCAAGCTCGTGCAGGACTCGATGGCCGCCGCACTCGCCTGGGTCGAGGCCCAGGAGGTCGGGGGCACGATGACCCCGGAGATCGAGGAGGCCTACCACCAGGCCGACGAGGCGATCCTGGGGTTCCTCAAGCTGCTCCTGGGACTGGACCAGGTGCGCTGGGCCGGCTCGGCCTCGGCGCCGATGCCGGTGGAGACCACCCGCTTCATGGCCGGGCTCGGCCTCAAGGTGTACGACGTCTACGGGATGACCGAGACCTGCGGCGCGGTCACCGCCAACGGCCCCGGGGGCTTCCGGATGGGCACCGTGGGACGCGCGACGCCCGGCATGGAGGTCACCCTCGGCGAGGACGGCGAGGTGCTGGTGCGGGGCCCGGTCAACACCCCCGGCTACCACAAGCAGGAGGACGCGACCAGGGCGCTGATCGACCAGGACGGGTGGCTGCACACCGGTGACATCGGCACCATCGACGAGGACGGCTTCGTCTCCATCGTGGACCGCAAGAAGGAGCTGATCATCACCTCCCAGGGCAAGAACATCGCCCCGTCCAACATCGAGAACTACCTCAAGGAGTCCCCGATCATCGGGCACGCGATGGCGATCGGCGACGCGCGTCCGTACGTGGTCGCGGTGCTGACCCTGGACGGCGAGGTGGCGCCCGTGGTGGCGGAGAAGCTGGGGCTGGAGTTCACCGACCTGGCCGACCTCGCCGCCCGTCCGGAGATCCGGGCGATGGCCCAGGCGGCGGTGGACAAGGCCAACGAGCGCCTCTCCCGGCCCGAGCAGGTCAAGGCGTTCGAGCTGCTCGGCACCGAGTGGACCGCCGAGTCCGAGGAGCTCACCCCGACGCTGAAGCTCAAGCGCCGGGTCATCAACAGCAAGTACGCCGAGCTGGTGGACGGGCTCTACCGCTAGGCCGGAACGACCACCCGGACGCCGGGCCGCAGTAAGTCGAGTGATTTACTGCGGTCCGGTGTTCCGCGTCCGGCCGCACCGGCCGAACGAGAAGACCGCAGGAACGAGAAGGAGAGTCAGCACGTGCAGCAGAACCAGGCGCAGGCCCCAGAGAGTCAGGAGCTGGCCTACGCCGTGATCGGAGCCGGTCCCAGCGGACTGGCCGCCGCCCGCAACCTCCAGCGCCGCGGCCTGGCCTGGACCGGCTACGAGCAGGCCGCCGGCGTCGGCGGCCTGTGGGACATCGACGCCGAGCACAGCACGGTCTACGAGTCGGCGCACCTGATCTCCTCCAAGACCACCACCGAGTTCACCGAGTTCCCGATGGCCGACGCGGTGGCCGACTACCCCGAGCCACCGCGAGCTGCTCGCCTACTTCGACGCCTTCGCCGACCACTTCGACCTGCGCGCGGGCTTCCGGTTCCGGACCAGGGTGACCCGCGTCGAGCCCGACGGCGACCAGTGGCTGGTCACCAGCACCGGTCCGGAGGGCACCCGGACCGACCGGCACGCCGGCGTCCTGGTCGCCAACGGCACCCTCAGCGAGCCGACCGTGCCCACCTTCCGCGGTCGCTTCGACGGCGAGGTGCTGCACACCAGCGCCTACAAGCGGGCCCAGGTCTTCGCCGGCAAGCGGGTGCTGGTGATCGGCGCGGGCAACTCCGGCTGCGACATCGCCGTCGACGCCGTGCACCACGCCGCCTCGGTCGACCTCAGTGTGCGGCGCGGCTACTACTTCGTGCCCAAGTACCTCTTCGGCCGCCCCTCCGACACGCTCAACCAGGGCAGGCCCGCTGCCCCCGCGGATCAAGCAGGCGATCGACACCCGGGTGCTGAAGGTGTTCACCGGCGACCCGGTGCGGTTCGGCCTGCCCGCGCCGGACTACAAGATCTACGAGTCCCACCCGGTGGTGAACTCGCTCGTCCTGCACCACCTCGGCCACGGCGACATCACGGTGCGACGCGACGTCGAGCTGCTTCGACGGCGACGGCGTGCGCTTCAAGGACGGCGAGCGCGGCGGCGTACGACCTGGTGGTGCTGGCCACCGGCTACCAGCTGCACTACCCGTTCCTCGAGCCGGCGCTCCTGGACTGGGCCGGGCCGGGCAGCGGCACCGCACCCGACCTGCACCTCAACATCTTCGCCCGCAACGCCCCCGGACTCTTCGTGCTCGGCATGGTCGAGGCCTCCGGGATCGGGCTGGCAGGGCCGCTACGAGCAGGCCGAGCTGGTCGCCGCGTACCTCGCCGCCCGCGCAGGCGGACCCGGCGCTGGCCGCGCGCTTCGAGCGCGAGCAGGTGCACGGACCCGCCCCGGACCTCTCCGGCGGCTACCGCTACCTCGGGCTGGAGCGGATGAGCTACTACGTCAACAAGGACGCCTACCGGGCGGCGGTCCGCGAGGCCCTGGAGACCTCCAGCAGAAGGAGACCGCCCGATGATCCCCGACCTGCTCCCGCTCGCCGCCGACGTCGACAGCATCACGATCGCCTTCGAGGAGGGCTCGCTCACGACCCTGAAGATCGTCATCGGGGCGATCCTGTTCGGCATCGCGCTGGACACCCGGCTCGACGACTTCGCGCTGGCCGCCCGCCGCCCGGGCACGATCGCGATCGGCGTGGTGGCGCAGTTCCTGCTGCTGCCGGCGCTCACCTTCGGGCTCACCCTGCTGCTCGACGTCCGGGGCTCCGTGGCGCTCGGCATGATCCTGGTGGCCTGCTGCCCACCCGGCAACGTCTCCAACATCCTCACCCACCGGGCCCGCGGCGACGTGGCGCTGTCGGTCTCGATGACCGCGGTGGGCAACGTGCTGGCGATCTTCGCTGATGCCGCTCAACGTGGCGTTCTGGGGCGCGCTGCACCCCACCGGCAAGGCGGTGCTGGAGGACATCGATCTCTCCGCGTGGGACATGCTGGCCGAGATCGCGCTGGTCATCGGGCGTGCCGTTCGTCGCCGGCATCACGATCGCCCGGCTCTGGCCGGTCGTCGCCGCCGAGGCCGGCAAGGTCGTGGGCCCGGTCGCCTTCCTCGGCGCTGGGCGCGGTGATCGTGGTCGGTGTCGCCAACAACTGGTCGATCTTCGTCGACTACATCGGCGTGGTGGTGATCGCGGTGTTCCTGCACGACGCGCTGGCGCTGCTGCTCGGCTACGGCATCGCCAAGGCCACCCGCCTGCCCGACTCCAGCACCCGCGCGATGACCTTCGAGGTCGGCATCCGCAACGCCGGGCTGGGCCTGCTGCTCGTCTTCACCTACTTCGACGGGCTGGGCGGCATGGCCCTGGTGGCCGCCTGGTGGGGCATCTGGGACATCATCGCCGGACTCGCCGTCGCCCAGTGGTGGCGGTCCGCGGACACCGACGCCGACGCAGCCGGAGGCCGCAGCATGAGCACGATCCTGGTCACCGGCGGCAGCGGCTTCCTCGGCACCTCGGTGGTGCGCGGCCTGGCCGAGGCCGGCCACCGCGTCGTCAGCGCCGACCTCCGCACGCCCGCCGACCCCGTCCCCGGCGTCGAGCACCTGGTCATGGACGTGACCGACCCGGACGCCGTGAAGGCGGCGTTCGCCGGCGCCGACGTCGAGGTGGTGGTGCACCTGGCCTCCATCGTCACCCCCGGCAAGGACAGCTCACGCGCGCTGGAGCACGCCGTCGACGTCGACGGGCACCCGGCACGTGCTCGACGCCTGCCTGGCCGCCGGCGTACGCCGGGTCGTGGTCTCCTCCAGCGGCGCGGCCTACGGCTACCACCCCGACAACGGGGCCGCCCACGGAGGCTGGCTGACCGAGGACGACCCGGTGCGCGGCAACGAGGAGTTCGCCTACAGCGACCACAAGCGCCAGGTCGAGGAGATGCTCGCCGGGCTGCGCGGCCAGCCACCCGGAGCTGGAGCAGGTGGTGCTGCGGATCGGCACGATCCTCGGCGAGCGGGTCGACAACCAGATCACCGCGCTGTTCGAGAAGACGCGGCTGCTGAAGATCCGCGGCAGCGCCTCCCCGTTCGTCTTCGTCTGGGACACCGACGTGGTGGGCGCGATCGAGCTGGCCGCGACCGGCGAGGTCGACCGGGATCTTCAACGTCGCCGGCGACGGCGCGCTGACCATCGACGAGATCGCGGCCGCGCTCGGCAAGCGCACGCTGGCGATCCCGGAGCCGGTGCTGCGCGGCGTGCTGGCCGTCGGCAAGCGGCTCGGGCTCACGGCGTACGGCCCGGAGCAGACCGTCTTCCTGGCCACCGTCCGGTGCTGGACAACACCCGGCTCAAGGAGGTCCTCGGCTACCGGCCCCGGCTGACCAGCGCCGAGGCGTTCGAGGCCTGGCGGCGGACGAAGGGCATGTAGCGACTCCGCGAGGCACTTCTCCGGATTCCGGTCGGCGGGCGCAGCGACTCCCTGACAGCCGGAACCAGCCGGCCGGGCTAGGGAGAAACCCTGGTGCAAGCAGCGGGTTGCCGGTGCTGCACTGGACTGATGCACCAGATGATCACCAGCCGGTTGACCGGTCCCGTCTCCAAGTGGATCGTGGTCGGCCTGTGGCTCGTGCATCACCGTGGGTTCCTCCGTCTTCGCCGCCAAGCTGGTCGACGAGCAGAACAACGAGGCGAGCTCCTGGCTGCCCGACAGCGCGGAGTCCACCCGCGCGCTGAGCAAGCTGGACGCCTTCCAGGACCCGAACGCGATCCCCACCGTGGTGGTCTACTCCAAGAGCTCGGGACTGACCGAGGCCGACGTGGCCGCGGCCGCCGCGGACGCCAAGGAGTTCGCCGCCCTCGACGACGTCGTGGGAGAGGTCGTCGGCCCGATCCCGTCCAAGGACGGGGAGGCGCATGCAGACGGTGGTCACCTTCGACCTCGGCTCCGAGGGCTGGAACGCTGATGCCCGACGTCGCCGACGAGCTGCGGGCGATCGCCGCGCTCGACGGCGGCGACGTCTACATCGCCGGCGCCAGGAGGGCAGGCGGCAGACTCCGCCGAGGCGTTCGGCGGCATCGACACCACGCTGCTCTTCTCGACGCTCGGCGATGGTCATCGTCATCCTGCTGCTCACCTACCGCAGCCCGGTGCTGTGGATACTGCCGATCATCTGCGCGGGAGTGGCGCTGTTCGGCTCCCAGGCGCTCATCTACTTCCTGGCCCGGTACGCCGACCTCACCGTCAACGGGCAGAGCTACGCCATCCTCACCATCCTGGTGATCGGCGCCGGCACCGACTACGCCCTGCTGCTGGTGGCCCGCTACCGCGAGGAGCTGCGCCGCCACGAGGACCGGCACGAGGCGATGGCCTTCGCGCTGCACCGGGCCGCGCCGGCGATCGTGGCCAGTGCGGCCACCGTCGTCCTCGGCATGCTGTGCCTGGTGCTGCGCCGAGATGAACTCCACTGCCGGCCTGGGCCCGGTCGCGGCGATCGGCATCGCGCGTCACCTTCCTGGTCCAGGTGACGCTGCTGCCGGCGCTGCTGGTGATCTGCGGCCGGTGGATCTTCTGGCCCAAGCGCCCGACGTTCGGCTCGCCGGAGCCGACGCGGACCGGGTTCTGGGCCAGGGTCGGCCGCGTGGATCGCGCCGCGGCCGCGGCGGGTGCTGGGTGGTCACCACCGTCGCTGCTCGGCATCGCCTGCCTGGGCTTGTTCCGGCTGGACACCGGCGGACTGTCGACCGAGGACAGCTACACCAAGGAGTTCGACTCGATCACCGGCCAGAAGGAGCTCGGCGAGCACGGCCTGGTCGACCAGTCCAACACGGTCCAGGTGGTCGCCAACGCAGAGCAGGCGCGACGCGGTGCGCCGAGGCGATGACCGGGATCGAAGGACTGGGCGAGCCGCCGGACGCCGGTGGTCGAAGGACGGGGTGGCCTTCGTGGAGGCGCGTCATCGCCTACGACGTCTCGTCCCCGCAGGCCTTCGCGGTGGTCGAGGACGTGCGGGACCGCCATGCACGCGGTGCCGGCGCCGACGCCCTGGTCGGTGGCGGGTCGGCGTTCTTCCTCGACACCAAGGAGGCCTCGACCCGGGACAACCTGGTGATCATCCCGAGCATCCTGCTGGTGGTCTTCCTGATCCTGATGGTGCTGCTCCGGGCCGGTCTGGCCCCGCTCATCCTGGTCGCCACGGTGGTGCTCTCGTTCGGGGCGGCGCTGGGCATCTCGGCGCTGCTCTTCGAGTACGTCTTCGGCTTCGCCGGTTCGGATCCCTCGTTCCCGCTGTTCGCCTTCGTCTTCCTGGTCGCGCTCGGCATCGACTACAACATCTTCCTGATGACCCGGGTGCGGGAGGAGACCCAGCACTCCGGCACCCGGGCAGGGTCGCTCGTGGCGCTCACCACGACCGGCGGGGTGATCACCTCGGCGGGCCTGGTGCTCGCCGCGACCTTCCTGGTGCTGGGCACCATCCCGGTGGTCTTCCTGGCCGAGCTCGGGGTCGCGGTGGCCCTGGGGGTCATCCTCGACACGCATGGTCGTGCGCTCGGTGCTGGTCACCGCGCTCAACCTCGACCTCGGCCCGACGATCTGGTGGCCCAGCAGGCTCGACCGCCCGGAGGCTGCGCCCGAGACCGAGCTAGCCCCGGCCCGAGGAGGAGCGGGCGCGCCGTGACAGGGAGTCGATCGCGACGGCGAGCAGCAGCACCGCCCCGGTGACCATGAAGCGCACCGAGGAGTCGACGCCGACCAGGTTGAGGCCGCGCTGGATGGCCTGGAGCACCAGGATGCCGAGCAGCGCCGAGTACGCCGAGCCCCGCCCGCCGAAGAGCGAGGTGCCGCCGATCACCGCCGCCGCGATCGCCATCAGGTTGGTGTCGGTGGTGCCGGAGGCCTGGGAGACCGAGGTCTGCAGCCCGGCGGCCAGCAGGCCGCCCAGGGCGGCCAGCGTCGAGGTGAGCACGAAGACGGAGACGTAGACCCGGGTGACGTTGATCCCCGACCGCCGGGCGGCCTCCTCGTTGCCGCCCACCGCGAAGACGTGCCGGCCCCACCGGGTACGCCGCAGCGCCAGGTCCATCACCACCACCAGGGCGACGAAGAAGAGCCACAGGTAGGTCCAGCCGCGGTCGATGTTGACGTACCAGGTCAGCGCGCCCAGTCCGACCAGCAGGCCCGCGGCCTTGGCCAGCACCAGCGGCATCCAGGCCGTGCCGAGCCCGGCGCGGGCCCGCTGCCGATTGCCGACCAGCTGGCCCAGCAGGTAGAGCCCGGCGACCAGCACCACCAGCACGTAGGAGGCAGCGGGGGCGAGGAACTCGAACCGGGTGAACTGCACCAGGAAGCTGTCGCTGGGCAGGTTGATCGTCCCCTGCGTGCCCAGCACGTAGAGCAGCGCTCCCTGGAAGCCCAGCAGCCCGGCGAGGGAGAAGACGAACGACGGCACGCCGATCTTCGTGTAGAGCAGCGCGTAGAAGAGCCCGACCGCCACCCCCACCCCGATGCCGGCCAGCAGCGAGAGCAGGGTGCCGGCGTCCCGGTCGACCAGGAGCACCGCCATGGTGGCCGCGGCGAAGCCGCTCACCGAGCCCACCGAGAGGTCGATCTCACCGAGCAGCAGGACCAGCACGATGCCCAGGGCGATGATCCCGACCGGGGCGGCGAACTGGGTGATGGAGACGATGCTCTGCGAGGAGAGGAACCGCGGGTTCTCCAGGTAGAAGCCCACCGAGATGACCAGCAGCCCCACCACCACGGGCAGGCTGCCGAGCTCGCCGGCGCGCAGCCGGGCCCAGGACAGCCGGAGGTAGCCGCCGAGCCCGACGGTCCGGATCAGCCGCTCGTCGCTGAGGTCGACGGCCAGGTCGGCCGCCTGGGAGCGCGGTCTCGTCGGTGGTGCTCACGAACGCTCCCCTCTCGTGCCGCCGCCCTCTCGGCGCGCTGGGCGACCACGTTGTCGGAGGCGCCGGTGATCGCGGCGACCACGTCCTCGGTGGTGGCCTCGGCGACCAGGAACTCGGCGGCGTTGCGGCCCAGGCGCAGCACCACGATCCGGTCGGCGACGGCCTGCACGTCGGCCATGTTGTGGCTGACCAGGATCACGCCGAGCCCGGACTGGCGCAGCCGCTCGATCAGGTTGAGCACCTCCGCGGTCTGGGCGACGCCGAGGGCGGCGGTCGGCTCGTCGAGCATCACCACCTTGGGCGCGCCGACCAGGCTGCGGGCGATCGCGACCGTCTGCCGCTGCCCTCCCGACAGCGAGGCCACCGGGATGCGCACCGAGGGGATCTTCGCCGACAGCGAGCGCAGCAGCCGCCAGGCCTCCTTCTCCATCGCGACCTCGTCCAGCACCGGCCCCCGGTGGAGCTCCTGGCCGAGGAACAGGTTGGCCACCACGTCGAGGTTGTCGCACAGGGCCAGGTCCTGGAAGACCGTGGCGATGCCCATCGCCTGGGCCTCCGCGGGACCGGCCACGGCAGCCGGGCGCCGTCGAAGGTGACGTGTCCGGCGTCGGGGCTGTAGACGCCCGAGATCACCTTGACCAGCGTCGACTTCCCGGCGCCGTTGTCCCCGACCAGCGCCACCACCTCGCCGGCTCCCACCTCGAGGCGCGACCTCGGTGAGCGCCTGCACGGCTCCGAACCGCTTGCTCACCCCGGAGGGAGAGCACGCTCTGCCGGACGCTGGCGCGGCTGCGGGTGTGCTCACTGCAGACCCGCTTCCGCGCAGGCCTCCGCGTACTCGTCGGTGCAGATGTCCTCCACCGAGTAGAACCCGTCGGCCACCACGGTGTCGCCGACGTTGTCGGCCGTCACCACGATCGGGTCGAAGATGAACGACGGGACGCCCTCGAAGTCCGTGGTCTCACCGACGTCCTCGCCGTTGGCCAGGTCCACCGCCAGCTCGGCAGCCTGCTCGGCCTCGACCGCGATCGGCTTGTAGATCGTCATCTCCTGCTCGCCGGCGATGATCCGCTGGATCCCGGCGAGCTCGGCGTCCTGGCCGGTGACCGGCGGCAGCTCGTCGGCGGCCACGCCGGCCCCGGTCATCGCCGCCACCACGCCGCCGGCCTGGCCGTCGTTGGCGGCGTAGACCCCCTGGATCTCGTCGACGTCGTACTGGTTGAGCATGTCGGTGACGAAGGACTGCGCGTTCTCCGGGCTCCAGTCGGGGTTGTCGTACTCCTCGAGGATGGTCACGCCCGAGTCGTCGATGGCGCTGTGGGCCCCCTTCTTGAACTGCGCGGCGTTGCGGGTCCGACGGTGCTCCGTTGAGCATCAGGATGCCGCCCTTGCCGCCCATCGCCTCCACCAGAGCCTCGCCCTGCATCCGGCCCACGGTCTCGTTGTCGAAGGAGATGTAGTAGTCGGCGTCGGGGATGAACCGGTCGTAGGCGATCACCGAGGCCCCCAGGTCCTGGGCGGACTGGACCATCCCGCCAGCACCCTCGCCGTTGACCGGGTCGAGCACCAGGACGTCGGCGTCCTCCGAGAGCGCGGTGTCGACCTGCTCGCTCTGCTTGTTCTCGTCCTGGTCGGCGTTGTAGTAGAGCACCGTGCAGTCGTCGCAGAGCTCGGCGACCTTGTCCTCGAAGAGCGGCCGGTCGAACGCCTCGTAGCGGGTGGTCTTCGACTCGGGCAGGAGGAGGGCGATCACCTTGCTGTCCTCGCCGTCGTCCCCTCCCCCGTCGTCGTTGGCGCCGCACCCGGACAGGGCGAGGGCGCCGCACAGGAGCGCGGCCCCCAGGACGGCGAGTCGGCGCGGTCCGGTCGGAAGGCCGGTCGGAAGGCTGGCGGGCAGGCTGCTGGGCATGTTCCCTCCTGAGGGGCTCCCGGACCGAGATGACCGGGATGCCTCCCCCGAGTGTGATGAGCCTCACACTCGCGGTCAAGAGCGGCCGCTCAGCGCAGCGCGAGCTCCTCGCAGGCCGCCGCCAGCTCGGGAGTGCAGATCTGCTCCAGGGTGAAGACGCGGTCCCGCACGACGGTCCGGGCGACCGTCTCGCCGGTCACCGGCAACGGCTCCAGCAGGAAGGCGGGCACTCCCTCGTAGTCCTCGGCGCCCTCGACCTCGGCGCCCGACAGCAGCGCCACCGCCACGTCGGCCGCCTGCCGGGCCAGCGCGGGCAGCGGCTTGTAGACGGTCATCTGCTGCTCGCCCGCGACCAGCCGGTGCACGGCGTCGAGCTGGGCGTCCTGACCGGTCAGGTACGGGCGGCGACGCCCCAGGTCCAGCTCCGTCAACGCGGACGCCACGCCCGCGGCCTGGGTGTCGTTGGCCGCCACCACCGCGTCGACCCGGCGCAGCAGCCGCGCCTCGTCCTCGACGAAGTCACGCGCCTCCTCCGCGCTCCAGGTCTCCGGAGTGACCTCGGCCACGACCCGGACGCCCTTCCGGTCGAAGACCTCCCCGAGGGAGTCCCGGATGGCCGCGGCGTTGGCGTCCCCCCGCGCACCGTTGACCACCAGCACCCGGGCGCGGCGGCCCACGGCCTGCACCACCGACTCCGCCATCTGGCGGCCGATCTGGGCGGGGTCGACCGAGACGAACCAGTCGGCGCCGGCGACGTACCGGTCGTAGGCGATCACCGGGACCTCCCCGGCCGCCAGCACCATCCGCTCCCCCGACTCCGCGTCGACCGCGTTGAGCACCACCACGTCGGCGCCCGCGTCCAGGGCCTCGGCCAGCTGCGCCTCCTGGCGCGCGGGGTCCTGCTCGGCGTTGTAGGTCAGGTAGTCGCACCCCCGGCAGGTCTGCTCCACCTGGTCGCGGAGGACCGGCTCGTCGACGAGCTCCCACCGGTCGGCCTGGGAGGAGGCGAGCAGGAAGGCGATCACCGCCCGGTCGGGCTTCACGCACCCCGCCAGCCCCACGGTCAGCGCGAGGCCCAGCAGCAGGGCGATCCAGGTCCTGGTGGTGCTCACGACTCCCCCCGGGTCACTCCCACTCGATCGTGCCCGGGGGCTTGGAGGTGATGTCGACGGTGACCCGGTTGACCTCGGCCACCTCGTTGGTGATCCGGGTGGAGATCCGCTCCAGCACGTCGTACGGCAGGCGGGCCCAGTCGGCGGTCATCGCGTCCTCGGAGGTGACCGGACGCAGCACGACGGGGTGGCCGTAGGTCCGGCCGTCGCCCTGCACGCCGACCGAGCGGACGTCGGCCAGCAGCACGACCGGGATCTGCCAGATGTCCCGGTCCAGGCCGGCCCGGGTGAGCTCCTCGCGGGCGATCGCGTCGGCCTCGCGGAGGATCTCCAGCCGCTCGCGGGTCACCTCGCCGATGATCCGGATGCCCAGCCCCGGCCCCGGGAACGGCTGGCGCCAGACGATCTCCGCCGGCAGCCCGAGCTGCTCGCCGACCAGCCGCACCTCGTCCTTGAACAGGGTGCGCAGCGGCTCGATCAGCTCGAACTCCAGGTCGTCGGGCAGGCCGCCGACGTTGTGGTGTGACTTGATGTTGGAGGTGCCCGCCCCGCCGCCGGACTCGACCACGTCGGGGTAGAGCGTGCCCTGGACCAGGAAGGCGACCTTGGCGCCCTCGGCCGCCGCGTCGCCGAGCACGTCGGCCTCCGCGGCCTCGAAGACCCGGATGAACTCGCGGCCGATGATCTTGCGCTTCTCCTCCGGGTCGGTGACCCCGGCCAGGGCGGACATGAAGCGCTCCTCGGCGTCGACCACGTGCAGGTTGACGCCGGTGGCGGCGACGAAGTCGCGCTCGACCTGCTCGGCCTCGCCCTTGCGCAGCAGCCCGTGGTCGACGAAGACGCAGTCGAGCCGGTCGCCGATCGCACGCTGGACCAGGGCGGCGGCGACCGCGGAGTCCACGCCGCCGGACAGGCCGCAGATCGCCCGGCCGTCCTCGCCCACCTGCTCCCGGATCCGCTCGATCTGCTCCTCGACGATGTTGACCATCGTCCAGGTCGGCCGGCAGCCGGCGATGTCGTGCAGGAAGTGCTCGAGCACCCGCTGGCCGTGCTCGGAGTGCAGCACCTCGGGGTGCCACTGGACGCCGGCGAGACCCCGCGCGGTGTCCTCGAACGCGGCCACCGGGGTGACGTCGGTGGAGGCGAGCACGGTGAAGCCCTCGGGAGCCGACGCGGACGGAGTCGCCGTGCGACATCCAGACGTTGTGCTCGCTCGGCAGCTCCGCCAGCAGCGTGCCCGGGCTCGGTGACCCGGACCGGCGTGCGGCCGTACTCGCGGGCGCCGGAGTGCGCGACCTCGCCGCCGAGGCCCTGGGCCATCAGCTGGAAGCCGTAGCACATGCCGAACGTCGGGACGCCGGCTCCGAAGAGCGACGGGTCCAGGGTCGGGGCGCCGTCGGCGTAGACGCTGGACGGGCCGCCGGACAGGATGATCGCCGCCGGCTTGCGGGCCAGCATCTCGGCGACCGGAGTGGTGTGCGGGACGATCTCGGAGTAGACCCGCGCCTCGCGCACCCGACGGGCGATGAGCTGGGCGTACTGGGCTCCGAAGTCGACCACCAGGACCAGGTCGTGCTCGGCTGACGCAGTCATGCCCGCACTCTATCGACAGGCCCCCGGACATGCCTCAGGGCCCGACCGGGGAGGGGGTGGCCGGGCCCTGAGCGCCCACACGGCGAGCCGCCTGGGCGGAGGCCCGGCATCAATGGGAGGGAGCGCCGGGCCTGCTTGTAGTACAACGATGCCGTACCGCTCAAGGTTCCGCCACCGCGGGGGACCTGATCCCGGCCGGTCGCCTGCAGGTCTGCGTCCGCCGCGGGCGTCCCGGGGCGGGGTCCGCTGGTCACCTCGACGATCGGCAGCCGCAGCGCTCCCGGGCGCCGAGGCCGGCACGGCCGGCCGACGGGGCGCCACCGGAGGCACCGGCCGGTAGGCCTCACCCAGCGCGGGCCGCGGGTCCGGCTCCCCCTTGTTGGGCCACAGCGCCATCGCCCGCTCGGCCTGCGCGGTGATGGTCAGCGACGGGTTGACGCCGAGGTTGGCCGAGATCGCCGAGCCGTCCACGACGTGGAGCCCGGGGTGCCCGTAGAGCCGCTGGTACGGGTCGATGACCCCGGTCTCGGGCGAGTCGCCGATCGTGCAGCCGCCGATGAAGTGCGCGGTCAGCGGGCGCTCGAACGGCTCCCCGATGTTGCCGCCCGGCGTGCCCTCGATCACCTCGCGCCATCCGCCGCGCCGCCTCGTAGGCCTGCGGGATGTACGTCGGGTTCGGCTCGCCGTGACCCTGGGTGCTCGACATCCGCCAGCCCCACGGGGTCCGCACCCGGACGGTGGTGATCGAGTTGTCCAGCGTCTGCATCACCAGGGCGATGACCGAGCGCTCCGACCAGTGCTTGAGGTCGTAGAGGTCGAGGGCGTTGGCCCGCTCCTTCCACAGCTCGCGCAGCCACGTCCGGCAGCCGGTGCTCGCCGGGGACCGGGTCGGCCAGGACGGTCTGCAGCATCGCCATCACGTTGCTGCCCCGGCCGTAGCGCACCGGCTCGACGTGGGTGTCCTGCGTCGGGGTGGAAGGACGAGGTGATCGCCACGCCGCGGCTGTAGTCGGTCGACAGGTCCGGGGCGATCGCGCCCAGGATCGCCTCGGAGTTGGTCCGGGTCAGCACGCCGAGCCGGTCGGAGATCCCGGGCAGGTCGCCGTCGCCCTTCAGCTGGTGCAGCAGCTTCTGGGTGCCCAGCGCGGCGGCGGAGAAGACGACCTGGTCGGCGGTGAACTCCTTGACCGCGCGCCGGCGCGACAGCTTGGCCTTGGTCCAGCGCGCCTGCACCGTGTAGCCCCCGCCCGGACGCGGCCGGACCCGGGTGACGGTGGTCAGCGGGTGCACCACCGCGCCGAGCTGCTCGGCCAGGTACAGGTAGTTCTTCACCAGGGTGTTCTTGGCGTTGTGCCGGCAGCCGGTCATGCACTCGCCGCACCCGGTGCAGGTGCGGCGGGCGGGACCGGCGCCGCCGAAGTAGGGGTCCGCGGACTCCTCGCCCGGGGCCTGGCCCGGGCCGCCGAAGAAGACGCCGACCGGCGTGGGGTGGAAGGTGTCGCCGACGCCCATCTGCTCGGCGACCTGCTCCATCACGTCGTCCGCGGGCGTGCGCAGCGGGTTCTGCACCACGCCGAGCATCCGCTTCGCCTGGTCGTAGTACGGCGCCAGCTCGGCCTTCCAGTCGGTGATGTGCGCCCACGACGGGTCGCGGTAGAAGGCGTCCAGCGGCTCGTACAGCGTGTTCGCGTAGACCAGCGAGCCGCCGCCGACCCCGGCGCCGGCCAGGATCAGGCAGTCCTTGAGCACGTCGATGCGCTGGATGCCGTACATCCCGGCCGCGGGCATGAACAGGTAGCGCTTGAGGTCGAACGAGGTGTCGGGGAAGTCGTCGTCGGCGAACCGGGCGCCCGCCTCCAGGACGCCGACCCGGTAGCCCTTCTCCGTCAGCCGCAGCGCGGAGACCGACCCGCCGAACCCCGAGCCGATGACCAGGACGTCGTAGTGGGTCACGCGCCAGGCCGCCAGCTTGTTGAGCAGCCGGAGGCTGACCGTCATCACCTTGGCGTAGGTCTCCTCCGACATCCCGGCACGGCGGACCGATCGGCAGCCCCCGCTGGGTGCCGACCGACTGGGTCTCGGTGTAGCGCAGGATCCCCTCGGCCCCCTGGCGGCGACCCAGGCCGGACTCCCGCATCCCGCCCATCGGCGCGTCGAGGGTGCCGAACGCGGCGCCGTACGCCTCGTTGACGTTGACCGTGCCGCAGCGCATCGTGCCGGGCGATCGCCCGGCCCCGACGGCCGTCGCCGGTGTAGATCGAGGCGTTGAGCCCGTAGTCGCCCTGGTTGGCGCGGGCCACCGCGTCCGCCTCGTCGTGGAACCGGTAGAGCGAGACGACCGGGCCGAAGGTCTCGTCGCCGAAGCAGGTCATCTCCGGCGTGACGCCCTCGAGCACGGTCGGCTCGTAGAAGTAGGGGCCGAGGTCGGGGCGGGCCCGGCCGCCGGTGAGCACCCGGGCGCCCTTGGCCACGGCGTCCTCGACGTGGGCGGTGACCGTCGTCGAGCTGGCGGGCGCTGATCAGCGAGCCCATGTCGACCTCCCAGTCGGTGCTGGCGCCCAGCGTCATCGCCTCGGTGCGGGCCACGAACCGCTCGACGAACCGGTCGTAGACCTGGTCGGCGACGTAGATCCGCTCCATGGAGATGCACAGCTGGCCGGAGTTGGAGAACGCCGCCGCGCACCGCGCCCTCGGCGGCGCGCTCGATCGGCGGCGTCCCGGAGCACCAGCATCGGGTTCTTGCCGCCGAGCTCCAGCGAGCAGCCGATCAGCCGCTCGGCGCACTGCTGGGCGATCACCTTGCCGGTGGCCGGTGGAGCCGGTGAAGCAGACGTAGTCGACGCCGCCGATCAGCGGCGGTGCCGACCTCCGAGCCCGGCCCGGCGACGACCTGCCACAGGTCGGCGGGGAACCCCGCCTCGCTCCAGCAGCTCGGCGCCCAGCAGGGCGGTCAGGGTGGTCTGCGAGTCGGGCTTGGCGACCACGGCGTTGCCGGCCATCAGCGCGGGCAGGCCGTCGCTCATCGCGAGCGTGAACGGGTAGTTCCACGGCGAGATCAGCCCGACCACGCCCTTGGGCAGGCGGTTGACCTCCGTGCGGGTGAGCACCGGGAACATCCCCGGCACCCGGCGGGTGGCCAGGTGCGCCGCGCGGTGCGGGCGTAGTAGCGCGCGGTCATCGCCACGTGCGCGATCTCCTCGAAGGCGTCCTTGCGGGCCTTGCCCGACTCCAGGCAGATCAGGTCGGCGATCTCGTCCTGGCGGTCGAGCACCAGGTCGTGGAAGCGCAGCAGCCGGCGCGCCCGGTCCGCGCACCGAGGTGCGCGCCCAGGCCTGCTGCACCTGGCGGGCCCGGGCGACCGCCCGCTCGACGTCCGCCGGCGAGCTCTGCGGCACGTGCGCCAGCGGCGCCTCGTCCAGCGGCGAGCGCACCTCGTGCGGTCTCCGAGCCGCTGGCCACCACCCGGGCGGTCAGGTCGGCCACGTAGTCGGGCTCGAGGGCGTAGCTGGCGCTGCGGGTCGTGCTCGGGGTCGCGCGGTCCGTCGGTGAGGGGCCCGCGAGGGGAGCTGCGCAGTCATGTACCGAGGGTATGTGACCCAGGTCTCCGGCGGCTACCTCTCAGTAGCAGCCGGCCACGATGTCCGGGGCCTGGACCCGCGCCTCGTCGGCCTCCAGGTCGGTGGCCATCGCCTGGCTCTGCCGCTCGGCCTCGACCCGGCGCAGGTAGTGGTCGACCTCCGTCGGCGGTGGTCGGCTCGTCCCAGCCGAGCTCGCCGGCCATCAGCGCGGCGACCTCGGCCGGCCGCCACCGTGCCCCGGTCGAAGGTCTCGATGGAGATCCGGGTACGCCGGGTCAGCACGTCGTCCAGGTGCCGGGCGCCCTCGTGGGTGACCGCGTAGACCACCTCGGCGGCCAGGTAGTCCGGCGCACCCGCCAGCGGCGCCGCCGAGCTCGGGCCGGGCCTCGACCAGGGCCAGCACCTCGTCGACCAGGCCGCCGTAGCGGCCCAGCAGGTGGTCGATCCGCGCCGACCTCCAGGCCGGCGGCACGGGCCAGCGCGACCCGCTGGTTGGTCCGCGTCTCGAAGCCGTCGGCGCCGACCAGCGGGACCCGGTCGGTGATGCTCGGCAGCACGCCCGTCGACGCCCGTCGAAGGCGACGTCGACCGCGTCCTTGCCCATCACCCGGTAGGTCGTGAGCTTGCCGCCGGCGATCATCACCAGGCCCGGGACCGGGCTGATCGCGGTGTGCTCGCGCGAGAGCTTGTGGTCTCGGCCTCGGCGCCGGACTTGCGCAGCGGCGAGCAGCGGCCGCAGCCCGGCGTACACCCCCTCCACGTCCTCGAGGTCGAGCGGCACCTTGAGCAGCCGGTTGACGTGCTCGAGCAGGTAGTCGATGTCGGTGCGGCTGGCCGCCGGGTGGGCCATGTCGAGGTCCCAGGCGGTGTCGGTGGTGCCGATGATCCAGTGCCGGCCCCCACGGGATCACGAAGAGCACCGACTTCTCGGTCTTGGTGATGAAGCCGGACTCGGACCGGATCCGGTCGCGGGGCACCACCAGGTGGATGCCCTTGGAGGCGTGCACCTCGAGCGCTCCCTCGCCGCCCACCATCTCCTGGATCTCGTCGGTCCACACGCCGGCCGCGTTGATCACGACCTTGGCCCGCACCTCCAGGTCGACGCCGTTCTCCAGGTCCCGGGCGGTCACCCCGACCACCCGCTCGCCCTCGCGCAGGAAGCCGGTGACCTTGGTCCGGGTCGCGACGTGCGCGCCGTTGTTGGCCGCCGTGCGGGCCACGGTCATCACCAGCCGGGCGTCGTCGACCTGGCAGTCGTAGTAGCGGATCGCGCCGTGCAGGTCGTCGGTGCGCAGGTCGGGAGCGATCCGGGCGAGCTGCTTGCGGAACACGTGCTTGTGCTTCGGCACGCCCATGTCGTACTTGCCGGCCATCGCCATCGCGTCGTAGAGCGCCACGCCGGCGCCGACGTACGGGCGCTCCCAGGCGTGCGTCGAGCGGGTAGAGGAACGGCACCGGGCGGACCAGGTGCGGGCGCCAGCCGGGTGAGCAGCAGGCCGCGCTCCTCCAGCGCCTCCTTGACCAGGCGCGAAGTCGAACATCTCCAGGTAGCGCAGCCCGCCGTGCACCAGCTTGCTGAGCTGCGGCTGCTGGTGCCGCTGGCGAGGTCGCGCTGCTCGACCAGCGCCGGTGCTCAGGCCGCGGGTGACCGCGTCGAGCGCCGCGCCGACGCCGACGATCCCGCCGCCCACGACCAGGACGTCGAGCTCGGTCGGACTGCATCGCCTCGAGCGCGGCGGCGCGCGAGGCAGGGTTCAGCGCGATCGGAGTGGTCATGCCCCGATTCTGCCGGACGGCTGGTGCCCGTCCGACGGGCCCCGGGTCACACCCGCGGGCCCCGAGGGGTCAGCCGAGGACCACCTCGACGCGCTGGAACTCCTTGAGCTCGGTGTAGCCGGTGGTGGCCATCGACCGCTGCAGCGCGCCGACCAGGTTCATCGTGCCGTCGGCGACGTGCGAGGGGCCGAACAGGATCTCCTCGAGCGTGCCGACCGTGCCGAGCTCGACCCGCTCGCCCGCGCGGCAGCTCGGCGTGGTGCGCCTCGGCGCCCCAGTGGAAGCCGCGCCCCGGCGCCTCGGTGGCCCGGGCCAGCGGCGAGCCGATCATCACCGCGTCGGCGCCGCAGGCGATCGCCTTGGCGATGTCGCCGGAGCGGCCGATCGAGCCGTCGGCGATCACGTGCACGTAGCGGCCGCCGGACTCGTCGAGGTAGTCGCGGCGGGCGGCGGCCACGTCGGCGACCGCGGTGGCCATCGGCACCGCGATGCCCAGCACGGTGCGGGTGGTGTGCGCGGCGCCGCCGCCGAAGCCGACCAGGACGCCGGCCGCGCCGGTGCGCATCAGGTGCAGCGCCGCCTGGTACGTCGCGCAGCCGCCGACGATCACCGGGACGTCGAGCTCGTAGATGAACTGCTTGAGGTTGAGCGGCTCGGCCTGGCCGGAGACGTGCTCGGCGGAGACCGTGGTGCCGCGGATCACGAACATGTCGACCCCGGCGTCGACGACGGTCTTGGCGAACTCCTTGGTGCGCTGCGGCGAGAGCGAGCCGGCGACGGTGACGCCGGCGTCGCGCATCTGCGTGCAGCCGGGCGCTGATCAGCTCGGCCTTGATCGGCTCGGCGTAGATCTCCTGCAGCCGGGCGGTCGCCCTCGGCGCCGCGCAGCGACGGCGACCTCCTCGAGCAGCGGGGTCGGGTCCTCGTACCGGGTCCAGAGGCCCTCGAGGTTGAGCACGCCCAGGCCGCCGAGCCGGCCGAAGCGCGATCGCGGTCTCCGGCGACATCACCGAGTCCATCGGCGCCGCCAGGATCGGCAGCTCGAAGCGGTAGGCGTCGATCTGCCAGGCGACGGAGACCTCCTCGGGGTCGCGGGTGCGCCGGGACGGGACGATGGCGATGTCGTCGAAGGCGTAGGCGCGGCGGCCGCGCTTGCCTCGCCGATCTCGATCTCGGTCACGGGTCGCAGCCTGCTCAGATGCCGGTGTAGTTCGGCGCCTCGACGGTCATCTGGACGTCGTGCGGGTGGCTCTCCTTGAGCCCGGCCGAGGTGATCCGGACGAACCGGCCCTTCTCCTGCAGCTCGGGGACGGTGCGCGCGCCGCACGTAGAACATCGACTGGCGCAGCCCGCCGATCAGCTGGTGGGCGACCGCGGCGAGCGGGCCGCGGTAGGCGACCTGGCCCTCGATGCCCTCCGGCACGATCTGGTCGTCGCTGGTCGACCTCGGCCTGGAAGTAGCGGTCCTTGGAGTAGGACTTCTTGCCCCGGCACGACATCGCGCCCAGCGAGCCCATGCCGCGGTAGGACTTGAACTGCTTGCCGTTGACGAAGACCAGCTCGCCGGGCGACTCCTCGCAGCCGGCCAGCAGCGAGCCGAGCATCACCGAGTCGGCGCCGGCGACGAGCGCCTTGGCGATGTCGCCGGAGTACTTCAGGCCGCCGTCGGCGATCACCGGGACGCCGGCCGGGCGGGCGGCCAGCGAGGCCTCGTAGACCGCGGTGACCTGCGGCACGCCCGACGCCGGTCACCACGCGGGTGGTGCAGATCGAGCCGGGCCCGACGCCGACCTTGACCGCGTCGGCGCCGGCGTCGACGAACGCCTGCGCGCCGGCGCGGGTGGCGACGTTGCCGCCGATCACCTGCACGTGCCGGGTGGCCGGGTCGGTCTTGAGCCGGCGCACCATGTCGAGCAGCAGGTGCACGTGGCCGTGCGCGGTGTCGGCGACCAGGACGTCGACGCCGGCCTCGACCAGCGTGGTCGCCCGCTCCCAGGCGTCGCCGAAGTAGCCGATCGCGGCGCCGACCAGCAGCCGGCCGTCCGCGTCCTTGGAGGCGTGCGGGAACTGCTCGGACTTGACGAAGTCCTTGACCGTGATCAGGCCGGCGAGCCGGCCGTCGTCGTCGACCAGCGGCAGCCGCTCGCGCTTGTGCTGGCGCAGCAGCGCGGTGGCGTCCTCCCGGCAGATCCCGACGTGGCCGGTGATCAGCGGCATCGGCGTCATCACCTCGTCGACCTTGGTGGTGGCCCACTCGGCGACCGGGGTGAAGCGCAGGTCGCGGTTGGTGATGATGCCGAGCAGCGTGCTGGTCGGCGTCGACGACCGGGCAGGCCGGAGACGCGGTACTCGCCGCAGATCCGGTCCAGGTCCTCGAGGGTCGCGTCCGGGCCGATCGTGACCGGGTTGGAGATCATGCCGGTCTGGGTCCGCTTGACCAGGTCGACCTGGTAGGCCTGGTCGTCGATCGAGAGGTTGCGGTGCAGCACGCCGATGCCGCCCTGGCGGGCCATCGCGATGGCCATCCGCGACTCGGTCACGGTGTCCATCGCCGCGCTGACCAGCGGCACCTTGAGCGAGATCTCCCGGGTCAGCCGGCTGGTGGTGTCGATCTCCGTCGGGGCCAGGTCCGACTCCCCCGGCAGCAGCAGCACGTCGTCGTAGGTGAGGCCGAGGCTCGCGAACTTCTCAGGGATCTCCACCCCACCATGCTACGTCGCCTGCTTTGACCCCGGTGCTCCCAGACCACCATGCTGGGCTCAGCAGGACGCCACCCGAGGGAGACATGCACCCAACCCGCACGATCCGCCCCGATGCGCGCTGGGTGGTCGCTGCGGTCAGCCCTTGCGGCCTTCCTGCTCCGGCTCCCCGGCCTGCTCGGCCCGCCGGGAGCCGACGAGTCGGGGTTCCTGATCGTGGCCCGCACCTGGGACCCCCAGCCCGACAGCCTCTTCGGTCCGTACTTCGTGGACCGGCCGCCGCTGCTCCTGCTGGTGGTCCGGCTGGCCGACGCCGTGGGCGGCCTCACCGCGCGTCCGCCTGCTCGGCGCCCTGTCGTGCGCCGTGCTCGTGCTCACCGCCGCGGCCTGTGCCCGGCTGCTCGCCGGCCGCCGGGCGCCCGGCTGGGTCGCCGTCTGCGTCGCCGCAGCCACGTCGACGCCGCTCATCGACCCGGTGCACGTCAAGGGCGAGCTGCTCGGCATCCCCTTCGTGATGGCCGGGTGCTGGCTCGCCCTGCTCGCGCTGCGCCGGGAGTCCGCGGCGCTCGCCCTGCTCGCCGGGGCCCTCGCCTCGCTGGCGGTCGGCTTCAAGCAGAACCTGCTCGGCGGGCTCCTCTTCGCCGCGGTGCTGCTGGTCGGCTCCGTGCTCAGCGGCCGGATCAGCGGTCGCATCTTCACCCGCCTCGCCCTGGCCGGGCTGCTCGGGGCGGCGCTGCACCCGGTCGCCACCGTCGCCTGGGCGCAGTGGGCGGGGGTCGACCTCGGCACGCTGTGGCACACGGTGGTCTCGTTCCGGGCCGAGGCCAGCGAGGTGCTCTCCGCCCAACCCTCGAAGAGCGCCGAGACCCGGGCCGCCGCCCTGCTCGCGGTGGGGGTGCTGACCGGGATCTTCGCGGTGCTCGCCTGCTTCCTGGCGATGCTGCCGGTGCAGTGGCGGATCAACCCGGCCCTGACCGCGGCGATCACGGTGATGTGCACCTACGACGTGCTCGCGGTGGTGGTCAGCGGGAGCTACTGGCTGGACTACCTGTTCGCCCTGATCCCGGTGACCGCGCTGGCGGCCTCGGCGGTGCTCGGCAGCGTGGATCCCGGCTCCGCGCTGATCCCGGTGGCCGTGGGCGGGGTGGTGCTCTCGTGCACCGTGGGCCTGGTCGCCTGGCTCGTCTTCAGCCCGGCTGGATCAGCAGCATCCACGCCGACGACACCGGCCGGGCGATCGGCGAGGTCTCGCGGCCAGGGGACACCCTGGTCGTCTACGGCGGGCAGGCGGACATCCAGCTGACCAGCGGCCTGTCCTCGCCGTACACGCACCTGTGGAGCCTGCCGATGCGGACGCTCGACCCCGACCTGGACGAGCTGACCGCGCTGGTGGAGGGCCCGACGCTCCCACCTGGCTGGTCGAGGCGGCGTACTTCGGCGCCTGGGACCAGGAGGCCGGCGCCCGCCTCCGCGACGCGGTCCGGGAGAAGTACGACGACATGGTGCCGGAGTGCGGGGACGCCCAGCGCATCTGGCGGCTCAGGAGCGCCGACCGGGCGACGCCGCAGCCGCACTGCTGAGCGCCCCCCGGGAACGACGGACGGCCCGCCACCCCGAGGGGTGACGGGCCGTCCGGTGCTCGACGAGCAGTCGCGGTCAGTGACCGTGCCCGTGACCGTGGCCGGCCGCCGGGGCGTCGTCCTCCTCCTCGGGCTTGTCCACCACGAGGGTCTCGGTGGTGAGCAGCATGCCCGCGATGGAGGTCGCGTTGACCAGGGCGGACCGGGTCACCTTGACCGGGTCCAGGACGCCCTGGGCGACCAGGTCGCCGTACTCGTCGGTGGCGGCGTTGTAGCCGTTGCCCACCCCGAGCTCTCGGACCTTGGTGGTGACGACGTAGCCGTTGACCCCGCCGTTCTCGGCGATCCAGCGCAGCGGCTCGTCGGCGGCCTTGCGCACGACGCGCACGCCCATCGCCTCGTCACCGGTGAGGCCGAGGTCCGTCCTCCAGGACGGAGACGGCGTGCACCAGGGCGGAGCCGCCGCCGGCGACGATGCCCTCCTCGATCGCGGCACGGGTCGCGGAGACCGCGTCCTCGATCCGGTGCTTCTTCTCCTTCAGCTCCACCTCGGTGTGGGCGCCGACCTTGATCACGCACACGCCGCCGGCGAGCTTGGCGAGACGCTCCTGGAGCTTCTCCCGGTCCCAGTCGGAGTCGGTGTTCTCGATCTCGGCCTTGATCTGGTTGACCCGGGCCTCGACCTCGCCGGCGTCACCGGCGCCGTCGATGATCGTGGTGTGGTCCTTGGTGACCACCACGCGACGCGCCTGGCCGAGCACCTCGAGCCCGACCTGGTCGAGCTTGAGGCCGACCTCGGGCGCCACGACCTGACCGCCGGTCAGGGTCGCGATGTCCTGCATCATCGCCTTGCGACGGTCGCCGAACGCCGGGGCTCTTGACCGCGACGGCGTTGAACGTGCCGCGGATCTTGTTGACCACCAGGGTGGAGAGCGCCTCGCCCTCGACGTCCTCGGCGAGGATGAAGAGCGGCTTGCCGGCTGCGATGACCTTCTCCAGCAGCGGCAGCAGCTCGGCGATCGCCGAGATCTTGCCCTGGTGCAGCAGGATGTACGGGTCGTCGAGGACGGCCTCCATCCGCTCGGGGTCAGAGACGAAGTAGGCCGAGATGTAGCCCTTGTCGAACTGCATGCCCTCGGTGAACTCCAGCTCGGTGCCCATGGTGTTGGACTCCTCGACCGTGATCACGCCGTCCTTGCCGACCTTGTCGAAGGCCTGGGCCAGGAGGTCGCCGATGTGGGCGTCGCGGCTGGAGATCGTGGCCACCGAGGCCATGTCCTCACGGGTCTCGACCTCACGGGCGGCCTCGCGCAGGGCGTCGCCGACGGCCTCGGCGGCCGCGTCCATGCCGCGCTTGAGGCTCATCGGGTTGGCGCCGGCGGCGACGGCGCGCAGGCCCTCGTGCACCATCGCCTGGGCCAGCACGGTGGCGGTCGTGGTGCCGTCACCGGCGACGTCGTTGGTCTTGGTGGCGACCTCCTTGGTGAGCTGCGCACCGAGGTTCTCGAACGGGTCGTCGAGCTCGATCTCACGGGCGACGGTGACACCGTCGTTGGTGATGGTCGGCGCGCCCCACTTCTTGTCCAGGACGACGTAGCGGCCCTTGGGGCCGAGCGTCACCTTGACGGTGTTGGCAAGCTTGTCGACTCCGCGCTCGAGGGCGCGACGAGCACTCTCGTCGAACTCCAGGATCTTGGGCATGTGGACTCCTTCTCAGAAAAAGGCGAATCCCGGACGACCGACCGACCGACACGGCGTGCGCGAGGGGCGGTGGTCGTCCGGGACCGGGGAACGATCAGGAAACGATGGCCAGCACGTCGCGGGCCGAGAGGATCAGGTACTCGCCGCCGGAGTACTTCACCTCGGTGCCGCCGTACTTGCTGTAGATGACCTTGTCGCCCACGGAGATGTCCATGGGGATGCGCTCGCTGCCACCCTCGTTGAACCGACCGGGGCCCACGGCCACGACCTCGCCCTCCTGGGGCTTCTCCTTGGCGGTGTCCGGGATGACCAGGCCGGAGGCCGTGGTCTGCTCGGCGTCGAGCGGCTGCACGACGATGCGGTCCTCGAGGGGCTTGATGTTGACCGACACGTTGTCGACCTCCACTTTCTCCACGTAGCGTGCGCCCGCGGGCGCGGACTCAGTTTTGTCTGGGACTCTCGCGCCTGACCTGCGCCGTCGCGGGGGTCGCGGATCGCTTGCGAGATGCTGGCACCCTCGGGTCGAGAGTGCCAAGGGCCACGTTAGCACTCCCCCCGATCGAGTGCCAGACAGGTGACTTCCTGACAGGATGGCGGCGTGGACCTCGAGACCTTCCGCTGGCTGCTCACCGACGACGGCCAGCGCCTGATCGACACGGCCACCCACGCCTACGCCGACGCCGGTGCCGACCCGCTGCGCGCCACCGCCGCCGTCCGCCGGGTCGAGTCCGACCCCGACCGGGCCGCCGCAGCGCTCACCGTGGTCGCCCTGCGGGTGCGCGCGGTGCCGAAGTTCGGCCCCGACGCGGTCTCGATGTACTTCTCCCCCGACGCCCTGGAGCAGGCCACCCGCCGCCGGGTGGCGGACCACCGCGCCGCCCGGCTCGCCGCGGCGCAGCCCTCGTCGGTGGTGGACCTCGGGTGCGGGATCGGCGGCGACCTGATCGCCTTCGCCCGGGCCGGCCTGGTGGCGGCCGGCGTCGACCTGGACCCCGTCCGGGTCGCCATGGCCGAGGCCAACCTGGCCGCCCTGGGCCTGGAGGGGGCCGCGATGGCCACCGACGCGACCCGGATGGACCTGGCCCCGTTCGGCGCCGTCTTCGCCGACCCCGCCCGGCGCGGCGCCCGCGGACGCATCTTCGACCAGGACGGCTGGACCCCGTCGTGGGACTTCGTCACCGCCCTGCTGGCCCGGCCGGAGGGGTCGGGGGCGGTCGTCAAGGTCGCGCCCGGGATCCCGCACGCCCTGGTGCCCGAGGGTGTCGAGGCGGAGTGGGTCAGCGACGAGGGTGAGGTGAAGGAGGCCGCCCTGTGGTCCTCCGGCCTGGCCACCACCTCGCGCCGCGCCACGGTGATCAGCGGCGCCGGCCTGGCCTCGCTCACCGCCGAGGACGACCCGTACGCCGGCCGGGACCGGCCCGTGCGCCCGTTGGGGCAGCACCTCTACGAGCCGGACGGCGCGGTGATCCGGGCGGGCCTGGTGACCGCGGTCGCCGCGGGGGTGGAGGGTGGGCTGCTGGACCCGCACATCGCCTACGTGACCTCGGACAAGTCGTTCCGGAGCCCGTTCATGCGCGCCTACTACGTGATCGACGAGCTGCCGTTCCGGGAGAAGCAGCTGCGGGCGGCCCTGGCCGAGCGCAACGTCGGCCCGCTGACCATCAAGAAGCGCGGGGTCGACGTGGTGCCCGAGCAGCTGCGCAAGCGGCTGGCGCTGACCGGTGACGAGGAGGCGACGATCGTGCTCACCCGGATCGACGGCGTCGGCCGGGCGCTGCTGGTGCGTCCGTTCTGAGCACCGCGACCACCCGGCCCACTCGTCTCAGGCCCACTCGTCTCAGGCCCACTCGAAGGTGGCCAGCACCCCCTCGATGAACTCGGCGCGCTCCTTCTTGGTCGTGTACTTCGTCGTGTCGAGGTGGAAGAAGAGCGTGAGCTTCATCCCCTGGTGCATCGCCCCGAACTCCTCGTACCAGACGACTTCGTCGCGGTCCCTGATCCCGGCGAAGTGGTAGACCTCCACGCCGTCGAGGGTCCTGTCGGGCAGTCGGCGCACCCGGGGCGAGACGTTCTTGTGGCTGGAGAGCGCGTCCCGGGCGATCTCCTCCAGCGGGGCCTCCCGGACGAAGAGGATCTCCCCCATCGCCACCCAGCTGACGCTGTCGACGTCCTTGGCCGAGATCTGGGTGCTGATCAGCGCGTCGTGGGTCCACCCCTCGGGTGCCCGCATCTTGCCGGTCTCGAGCTCCAGGTACTTCCCGGTGGCCGGGGCGACCGAGGCCGACGGCGCCGGCGCCTCGGTCTCCGGGCTCGGCGTGGGCGACGCGCTCGCGGGCGCTCCTCCCCCGGCGCCGGCTCCCTCGTCGGCCCCCTCGTCCTGGGCGCAGCCCGCCAGGAACGCCAGGACGGTCAACGACAGGATCGTGCGCAGCACGGATCGGCCCACGGGTACCCCTCCTCCGAGATCAGGGCGACAGGATAGCGACCCGGCCGACGCGGGCCGGCGCGAGCGGGGGCGCCGTAAACGTGCCAAGATTCGCTGGTTTGGGGGCGACGGAACGTGGGCACGCTCCCCGGCGACCAGGCACGAAGGGGAGAAAAGTCATGCCAGCCATCCCGCTGATCGACGGAATCGGGACAATCGGCGCCCTCAGAGCCATGCAGATGGACGAGGACACGATCGCCCAGATCACCAAGATGCTCGAGACCCATGCCGCCGAGCTGCAGCAGCAGCAGCCGACCGACATCAGCCGCAGCGACTTCGGCGGCTCCTGGTGGGGCGGCGAGTTCGGTCGTCACGCCGAGAAGGCCCAGGCCAACGTGGTCCAGGCGATCGTCGACATGGTCGCGGGCCTGCGCGGCTTCAAGACCGGCATCAAGGAGCACCAGCAGCACGTCGTCGACGTGGACGAGGTGGAGGCAGCGGGTCGGCTGAAGCCGATCCAGACCATGATCGAGCAGTCGGCCGCCTGCGTCACCGGCGGCGACCTGAAGACCGACACCGTCGGGACCAACGCCTGCACGCCCGCGCCCGAGGAGGACTCCTGATGGTGTCGCGCTACCACCGGTCACGCCTCGAGCAGGCGATCCAGACCGCCCGGGAAGCCAAGTCGCTCAGCGTGGAGCAGGACTGGCTCGCCCTCTCCACACTGCTCAACCAGGTGCGCCACGCCCTGCAGAACGCCTCGCCACAGGCCAAGGAGGAGATCGGCGGCCAGACCGGCGAGGCGATCGACCAGGCCTTCCGGAAGGCCGCCGAGGACATGGGCAAGCGTGCCGAGATCCTCGCCAGCGCCGCTCCCACCCTGGGCTCGGTGGCGCACGCGATGACCACCGCACGCTCCATCAGCGACTCGCTCCAAGCCGGCGCTGGGCGTTCGGCGCCCGTGCCGCCGCGCCCCACGACGGGGCCCCCGACCGACGAGGACATCGCGGCCCAGCGGGACTACGACACCGCTGCCGCGCAGTACCAGGCGGCCGAGGCCGCCGACGAGGAGAAGGCGCGGGTGGCGCTGGAGGCTCTGGAGCAGGCGTTCCAGCAGTCCGTCGGCACCATGAAGGAGATCCACGGCGAGCCCGACCCGGTCTACCCGGGCGGCGGCGGCCAGGGACCGGCAGCCCCCTCGGCGGCACCTCCGCTGACCCCCGGCGCCCCTCCGTCGGCGACGGAGGTCGTCGCCCCCGGCCCCGGCCAGCCGGTCCCCGGGACGCCCGTGCCGACTCCGACGCCCGGCGTGCCCGTACCCGGTCAGCCCGTCCCCGGGACGCCCGTGCCCGCTCCGGGAGTCCCGCTGCCCGGGGGCCCCGGGTCACCCCTGCCGATCCCCGAGCCGTCCGCCCCCACGCCCGGAGGCCTGCCCCCCGAGACCGGGGTCGGCGGCGGGACCCAGTCCGGCAACGCGGTGCCGTCGTACACCCCTCCGAGCACCGGCGCGGCAGCCCCGCCGGCCGGTAGCGCCGTCCCCGGCGCAGGAACCGGCCCGCTCGCCGGGCCCGTGCTCGCCGGAGGAGGTGCACCCGGCACGGCCGGCGCAGCCGCACCCCGGGGTGCGGCCGCCAGCAACGTCCGACCGATCGGCTCCGGTGCCCGCGCCGCCGCTGGCGGCACCCTCGGCAGGGCCGGCGCGGCGCCGGGCTCAAGCGTCCGAGCCGGTACGGCGGGAGCCGTCTCGCGCGCCGCGGCCACCCCGGGTGCCGCCGGCAGGGCCGGCTCCGCGCCGGGAGCGGCCTCGCGGGCTGGGTCCGCCGCGCGCGGCGCGGCGGGGTCGGGCGCGCGGACCGGCGCTCCGACCTCCGGCGCCCGAGGTGCGGTCGGCGGCTCCGGCACACGCGCCGGCGCGGCCGGCGCAGCGGCTCGCCCTGGTGCCGCCGCGGGCACGGGCCGGGCGGCCGGGGCTCCTGGCGGTGCGCGTGGTGCCGTCGGCAGCAACGCGTCCTCGGGTCGCGGCGCGAGCACCGGCACCGCCTCGGCCGCCGGCGCCACCGGAGGGCGCCGGTCCGGCAAGGAGCAGGGCGCGAGCTCCAGCGCCATGGAGTTCGAGCAGGACTGGCTGGACGACGAGGCGGGGCCCGGGGTCCTCGGCTGACCCCTGCCCCACCCGGACATGCAGATCGGCCCGTCCCCCGAAGGGGACGGGCCGACCTTCCGGACCGCTCAGGCCTCCGCGCGTGCCTCCGCGTGGGCGACCTTGCGCGAGTGGGCGAGACCGAGCAGGCCCAGGACCAGGAACAGTGCAGCTCCCACGTAGGCGGCGATCGCGGCGTAGCCGGCGATGGTGCCCATGGTGGCGAAGGCGAAGCCGTAGAGCAGCAGGCCACGCAGGGTGTTGCCCTGGAACAGCGACTCCCGCAGGTCCATCCAGGCCTGGGCCTCGGCGACCTCCTCCTCGGTGGCGTCAGCGTTCTCGGCGACCGCAGCCATCTTCTCCCGACCGATGCTCGAGGCCTCCTCGTAGGTGACCGGCTCACCGTCGTTGAGCGCCGCGCCAGAACCGTTCATGTGCGCCAGGATGTAGTGGTCGGCGTACGCCCGAGCCGCGGGACCGTTGTCCAGCTTCTCCCCGGCGAACTTCTCCAGCTCCTTGGCGTTCTCCTCGGTGATCCCACCCGAGGCGACCTGGCCGTCGATGGCCTCCTGGGTCGGCATCACGATGTCCTGGGCGGAGAACTGCTCCTCGACCTGGCTGCCGATGAACACGTTGGCCCAGGTCATCAACCCACCAGCCACCACCAGCACCACGGCCAGCAGCAGGCCGATCCCGGACAGAACCTTGTCGAGCGTCGCACGCATCACACTTCTCCTCTTTTTCGTCCGACCGGCCGGCCCACTGTCGACTGATCAAGTACTACGGACAGTAGTAGATAACTACTACGTTGTGTCGTAGAAAGGCCCGGGAAGAGGTGTGACTCCACTCACTAGGCGGACGCGGTCCCCCGCCCCGAGCGGGATGCGACGGCGTCGTCCTCGGCGGATCCGGGGGTCTCGGCCAGCAGGACGCGCAGGGCCGGCACGTGGCGGGTCGAGGCGGGTCGGGGCGGGTGGCTGGACGACGAGGGGACCGCGCCCGGCGTCCTGACCTGATCCCGACGCGCGTCAGGCCACGACGGTGGTGATGGGCTGGCTCGAGTCGGCCGGCAGGTCCAGGCTCGAGGCTGCCCGTCCGCGGGCCACCAGCTCCGCACCGAGCGCTGCGACCATGGCACCGTTGTCGGTGCACAGCCCGGGGCGCGGGACCCGCACCCGGATCCCCTTGGCCGCCGCGCGCTCCTCGGCCATGGCACGCAGCCGCGAGTTCGCCGCGACGCCGCCGCCGATGAGGATGTCCTCGATGCCGTGGGTCACCGCGGCGTCCAGCGCCTTGCGGGTCAGGACGTCGCAGACCGCCTCCTGGAAGGAGGCGGCGACGTCGGCCACGTCCACCGTCTCCCCCGCCCGCTGCTTGGCCTCGACCCAGCGCGCGACCGAGGTCTTGAGCCCCGAGAAGGAGAAGTCGAACCGGTGCCGTTCGAGGTCCCGCCGCGCCGTCAACCCGCGGGGGAAGTCGATGGCGACGCTGTTGCCGCTCACCGCGGCGCGGTCGATGTGCGGGCCTCCGGGGAACGGCAGCCCCAGCAGCCGGGCGACCTTGTCGAAGGCCTCCCCCGCCGCGTCGTCGATCGTGGCGCCCAACGGGTCCACCCCGACCGTCACGTCCTCGACCTTGAGGAGGCTCGAGTGCCCGCCGGAGACGAGCATCGCCAGGCAGGGCTCCGGCAGCGGGCCGTGCTCGAGCTGGTCGACCGCCACGTGCGCGGCCAGGTGGTTGACCCCGTACAGCGGCTTGCCCAGGCCGAGCGCCAGTGCCTTGGCCGCGGCGACACCCACCAGCAGGGCGCCGGCCAGGCCGGGGCCGCTGGTGACCGCGATCGCGTCCACGTCCTGGAGCCGGACCCCCGCCGTCTCGCAGGCCCGCTCCAGGGTCGGGACCATCGCCTCCAGGTGGGCGCGGCTGGCCACCTCCGGCACCACGCCCCCGAAGCGGGCGTGCTCCTCGACGCTGCTGGCCACCGCGTCCGCCAGCAGCGTGTGTCCGCGCACGATCCCGATGCCGGTCTCGTCGCACGAGGTCTCGATGCCCAGCACGAGTGGTCCGTCGGTCAGCGAGCTCATGGCTCCATCCTCTCCGATGCCTCCAGCCGGCGTTGCAGCACCAGCGCGTCCGAGCCGTCGCGGTAGTACCGCGGGCGCACGTCGATCTGCTCGAACCCGCAGGCTCGGTAGAAGCCCCGGCCCGCGGCGTTCCCGGCGCTGACCTCCAGCAGCAGCCGCTCGGCCCCGTCAGCCAGCGCCGCCGCGACGACGGCGTCGAGGAGCCGGGAGGCCAGGCCGCCGCGCCGCGCCTGGGGGTGTACGCCGAGCCGCAGCAGCTCCGCGAAGTCCCCCACCGCCGCGGACAGGGCGTAGCCGGTCAGCCCGTCGGGCCCGACCAGGACCCAGCCGCGGCGACCGGGACCCGCCAGCAGCCCAGTCCAGGCTCGCAGGTCCCAGGCGTCGTCCCCGAAGAGCTCCGCGTCCAGCGCGGCGACCGCCGTCAGGTCGGACTCGCCGCACGGCCGCAGCTCGCCCGGGGCACGGTCCTGCGTGCCGGTCACGAGACGGGCTTGGGGGCGTGCAGCGCGACCGCGTCGGGGCGGCGCAGGTAGAGCGGCTCGGGGTCGAGCAGCTCGGCGCGCTCCTCGGTCACCACCCGGGCCAGCCATCCGGCACTCGGCCGGGTCGGGCCGACCGGACGGGTGAACGCGTCCGGGTAGAGCCGCGCCCCCTCCCCCACCACGGGCAGGCCGGTGGCGACCTCGGCAGGCTTGGTCACCACGGGTCCCTCGACCCGCACGCCGTCGGTGTAGGAGGCCAGGTAGACCTCCTTGCGACGGGCGTCGGTGGCGACCAGGAAAGGCCCGGCGACCGCACCGGTCTCCACCGCCTCGACCGCCAGCACGTCCAGGGTGCAGACGGCGTAGACCGGGAGCTCCAGGACGTGACCCAGGGTGCGCGCGGTCACCAGGCCGACCCGCAGTCCGGTGAACGGACCGGGGCCGGCCCCGACCGCGATCGCGGTCAGGTCGTGGCGGTCCGCCCCGGCGTCGGCCAGCACCGCCTCGATCAGCGGGGCCAGCTGCTCGCCGTGCTTCATCGGGCTCTCGGAGAGCCGCTCGGCCACGACCCGCTCCCCGTCGTGGAGGGCGACCGTGACCAGGGGCGTGGCGGTGTCGAACGCGAGCAGCACGCGGTCGAGGCTACTCGCCGTGGCGCAGCGCCGAGCCCCGCACCCAGCGCAGCCGCACCTCGCGGGGGTCCAGGTCGTCGTCGCGCAGCTCGGCCTCGTCGGCCAGGGCCCGGGAGATGTGCACCTCGAGCCGGCGCTCGGCGAGCACCTCGGCCAGGCCCTCACCCCACTCCACCACCGTGACCGCGTCCTCGAGCGAGGTGTCCAGGTCGAGGTCGTCGAGCTCGGCGATGCCGCCCAGCCGGTAGGCGTCCACGTGCACCAGGTCCGGCCCGCCGACGAGCGAGGGGTGCACCCGGGCGATGACGAACGTCGGGGAGGTCACGCCGCCGCGCACCTCGAGCCCTTCGGCCAGTCCCTGGGTGAACGTGGTCTTCCCCGCTCCCAGCTCGCCGCTGAGCACCACCAGGTCCCCGGCCTCCAGGAGGCTGCCCACGCGGCGACCGAGCTCCTGCATCCGCTCCCCGTCCACCACGGTGTGCACGAGGGGCAGGTCGCGGCGCAGCTCGACGTACGGCGGCTCGGCGGACCGCAGACGGAACCCCTGGGACTCCCAGAAGGCCACGGTCGCGGGCAGCTCCGGGCGGGCCAGCACGGCGACCTGCTGCTGGGCCACCCCCGCCGCGCAGGCGTGCGACAGCAGCGCAGCGGCCACCCCGTGGCCCTGCTCCCCCGGGACCACCCCGAACCGGCGCAGGTAGAGCACGTCGTCGCAGGGGTCCAGGAGCAGCGCGCCGACCGGGCGCCCCTCGAGGGTGGCCAGGACGCCGCGGCCCCGTCCCAGCCTGGCCGCCAGCGTCTGCGGCGTCTCGGCGAGCGCGTCGGCGGGCGGGTCCAGCGGCGGGCGGCCGGAGAACGCCGCCGAGACCACTTCATGCACCTGCGCGGCCGCCTGGGCCCCGACCCGGCGCACCACCAGGCCGTCAGCAGCCCCGCTCATGCCTCGCGCTCCCGGGCCAGCAGGGAGGCGCGGGCGAACAGGTCGTCCAGCTCCCGGTTGACCTCGTCGTGGCTCTCCAGGATCACCATGTGCCCGGCGCCGACCGCCTCGAACAGGTCCGAGCCCTGGATCCGGGCGTGCAGCTTGCGGCTGTGCCCGATCCGGGTCATCCGGTCCTCGGTCCCGCAGACGATGGCGCACGGCGCCTGGGACGAGGGCCTCGAGGTGGTCGAAGTGGTCGAGGGTGGCGAAGGCCGGGTAGAAGCCGGCGACCACCTCGAACGGCGTGGCGTCGATCATCCCGTAGACGAAGTCGACGTAGCTGCGGGGCACGTCGGCGCCGAAGGAGTAGTGGTCGGCCACCACCCGGGCGAACCGGTGGCCGGCTCCGCGCAGGCGGTCGACCAGCAGGTGGCCGCGGTCCAGCAGCCGCACGGCCCGGCTGACGGCGCGGCTGCCGAGACCCAGCGGCACCATCGGGAAGATGATCCGCCCGGGGTCCAGCCCGCCGGCCGTGGTGGCGATCAGGGCACTGCCGACGACCTTGTCGGCGAAGAGCTCGGGGAACTGCTGGGCCAGCGAGATGACGCTCATCCCGCCCATCGAGTGGCCGACCAGCACGACCGGACCGGGCGCGGTGGTCTCGATCACCCGGCGCAGGTCCCGCCCGAGCTGCTCGATCGTGCAGCTCTCACCCGGGCGCCCGGGCCGACCGGCCGTGCGAGCGCAGGTCGAAGAAGACGGTGCGGACCTCGCCCCGGTAGGCGGCCCGCTGGAAGTGCCAGGAGTCCAGGGTGAGGGTGTAGCCGTGGACGAAGACGACCGTGAGGTCGGGCTCGCCCGGAGCGGGCGGCGCGGTCGGCTCGTCGATCTCCACGTGCAGGTCGATGCCGTCGTCGGTGACCACCTTGAGTCCCGGGGACCGCAGCTCGCCGAAGGCGACCGTCTCGCCGGCCCCGCGGCGGGCCATCACGCGCTGCTGCTGGACCAGCTTGGCCGCTGCGCCGCCGGCGGCGGCGACGCCCAGGGCGCCCGCGGTCAGTCCCAGGGTCCGGCGTCCTCGGCTCACACCGGCTCCCGCGCCAGGTCGTGCTGGTTCACGTGGCGCCGGGTGAGTCGGCCGCCCAGCCCGGAGACCACCTCGTAGCTGATCGTCCCGATCGCCTCGGCCCAGTCCTGCGCCGTCGGCTCGCCCTGCGCGCCGGGCCCGAGCAGCACGAACGGCGCCCCCGGCTCCACCTCGTCGTCGCCGAGGTCGACCAGCAGCTGGTCCATGCAGACCCGGCCGCGCAGCGGACGGCGACGACCGGCGACCCACACCTCGGCCCCGGGACTCGCCGCACGCGGCACGCCGTCGGCGTACCCCACCGGCACCAGGCCCAGGGTGGTGTCCCGGTCGGCGACCCAGGTGTGGCCGTAGGAGACCCCGGAGCCCGCGGCCACCGGCTTGACCCGCACCAGGCTGCCCTGCACGGTCATCGCCGGGACCAGGCCCAGGACGCCCATCAGCCCGGTGGCGACGCCCGGGGCCGGGTCGAGCCCGTAGATGGCCAGGCCGCAGCGGACCAGGTCGTGCCGGGCGCCCGGGCGCAGCAGCGTCGCGGCCGAGTTGGCCAGGTGCCGCACCTCGGGCCGCAGCCCGGCCGTCTCGGCGAGCGCGAGCGCCTCGGCGAAGACGGCCTCCTGGGCCGCGTTCGCGGGATGGTCGGGGTCGTCGCTGGCGACCAGGTGCGACCAGATGCCGGTGACCCGCAGGTCGCCGGCCTCCTCCGCGGCGCGCGCGGCGGCGACCAGGGCCGGCCACTCCGCCGGGGGTCGCCCCGCCGCGGGACAGGCCGGTGTCGATCTTGAGCTGGACCCGGGCGCTCCGGCCGACCCGGACGGCCGCGGCGCGGATCTCGTCGAGCTGCGCCGTGGAGTACGCCGAGAGGTCGACGTCGCCGGCCACCAGGTCGTCGTAGACCTCCCCGGGCACCGCGAGCCAGCACAGCAGCCGGCCCGTCGTCGCCGGCGGCGCGCAGGGCGCAGCGCCTCGTCCAGGGTGGCGACGCCGAGCCAGTCGGCCCCCGCCTCGCGGGCCGCCCGGGCCACCTCGACCATCCCGTGGCCGTAGCCGTCGGCCTTGACCACCGCCATGAACGCGGCGGGCGCGACGTGCGCACGCAGGGCTGCCACGTTGGCGCGGACGGCGGCGAGGTCGACGACGATCTCGGCCCGTGCCGGCGGCCGTCGACTCACTCATGCGGCGATTCTCCCACCCCGGCACAGAGCCGGCGCACCGACTCCGGGCACGGGCGCGGCCACGGCCCCGGCCGCGGAGCGGGCCGCCCGGCCGGACGGCGAGCTGCGCCGCGGCGCCGTGCAGCCAGGCGCCCACCGAGGCCGCGTCGAACGGCGCCAGCCCGGCGGCGAGCAGGGCGCCGACCAGGCCGGCGAGCACGTCGCCGGCGCCGGCGGTGGCCAGCCACGGGGTGCCGGTGGGGTTGCCCCGGGTCCTGCCCGTCGGGCGCGACGACCAGGGTGCGTCGCCCTTGAGCAGCACGGTCGCCTGCCAGTGCTCGGCCGCCTCCCGGGCGTGCCGCCAGGGCGCCGCCTCGACCTCCTCGCGGGGGCGCGCCGAGCATCCGGGCGAGCTCGCCCGCGTGCGGGGTGAGCACCGCACGGTCGCCCCGGCCGGGCTGCCCGCAGGCGCGCCCGCCGGCAGGTGCGCGAGGCCGTCGGCGTCGACCACCACCGGCACGTCCGGTCGGCCAGCGCGGCCGCCAGCGCCTCGGCGCGCCTGGTCGTCGCCCAGCCCGGGCCGACCACCCAGGCCTGCACCCGGCCGGCCCGCCACCACCTCGGGGTGGGCCTGCGCGCACCTCGCTCGGCGACGGCCGCCGGCCCGACGTACCGGACCATGCCGGCCAGCCCGGCCGCGGCGCCGCGCCGACGCACAGCAGCGCGGCCCCGGGGTAGCTGCGGAGCCGGCCGCGACACCGACCACGCCCGCGGGTGTACTTGTGCGTCGTCCGGGCCCGGGCGCCGGCAGCAGGCGCGGCGACGTCGGCGGGCTCGCAGCGACCTCGCACCGCCGGCTCGCGGCAGGTCGAGCCCGATGTCGACCAGGCGCGACCCGCCCGCACGCCGCGGCCGCCGGGTCGACCAGCAGCGCCGGCTTGCCGGCTGCCGAAGGTGACCGTGACGGTCGGCGCGCACGTGCCGGTCCGGCGACCTCCCCGGTGTCGACGTCGACCCCGCTCGGGACGTCGACCGCGACCACCGGCACGCCGGCCAGCAGGTCGAGCGCCTCGGCCGGCGGCGCGGCCGGAGGCCCGGACGGCCGCCGATGCCGACGATCCCGTCGACCAGGCGTCCACGATCAGGTCGGCCAGCGCCCGGCCGGTCGGCCGGCCGACCACCCGGCCGCCGGCCGCCGGCAGCGCGGCCAGCCCGCCGGCGTGCGCCCGCTCGGCCAGCAGCACCGCCCGGACCCGGGCGCCCCGCCGGGCCAGCGCGGCGCCGGCGAACAGCGCGTCGCCGCCGTTGTCGCCCGCGCCGACCAGCAGCACGCACCCGCGCGCCGTAGACCCGCCCGAGCAGCTCGGCGCAGCGCGCGCGGCCAGCCCGGCGGCGGCCCGCTGCATCAGCGTGCCCTCGGGCAGCGTCGGCCATCAGCGGCCGCCTCGGCCGCGCGGACCTGCGGCGACCGTCGTGCGCGCGGCGTCACCGGCTCAGCCCTCGGCGACCACCACCGCCGACGCGATCCCGCCGTCGTGGGACAGCGACAGGTGCCAGCGCCGCGACGCCCGAGCTCGGCGGCCCGCGCGGCGACCGTGCCGCTCAGCACGAGGCGCGGGCCGGCCGTCGCTCCTCGGGCACCACCTCGGCGTCGTGCCAGTGCAGCCCGGCCGGCGCGCCGAGCGCCTTGGCGAGCGCCTCCTTCGCCGCGAACCGGGCGGCCAGCGACCGCGGCGTCCGGCGGCTCGCGCTCCGGCGCGGTGAACAGCCGCTCGCGCAACGCCGGGCGTGCGCTCCAGCGAGCGCCGCGAACCGCGTCGACGTCGACCGACGTCGATCCCCGACGCCGACGATCACCGGACTCACGTCGCGGCGGCCTACTCGACCGTGACGGACTTCGCCAGGTTGCGCGGCTGGTCGACGTCGTGGCCCGCGCGGTGGCCAGCTCGCACGCGAACACCTGCAGCGGCACCGTCGCGACCAGCGGCTGCAGCAGCGTCGGGCACCTGCGGGCATCCGGATCAGGTCGTCGGCGTACGGCGCGACGGCCTCGTCGCCCTCCTCGGCGATCACGATGGTGCGCGCGCCACGCGCCCGGATCTCCTGGATGTTGCTGACGCATCTTGTCGTGCAGCGCGCGCGGCCCCGCGGGCGGGCACGACGCACGACGACCGGCAGGCCCTCCTCGATCAGCGCGATCGGCCCGTGCTTGAGCTCGCCGGCGGCGAAGCCCTCGGCGTGCATGTAGGCGAGCTCCTTGAGCTTGAGCGCACCCTCGAGCGCCACCGGGTAGCCGACGTGCCGGCCGAGGAAGAGCACCGACTTGCGCGTCGGACAGCGTCGCGGGCCAGCTCGCGACCGGCTCACGGTCGTCGAGCACCTCTCGACCTGCGCCGGCATCTGCGTCCAGCTGCGTCGATGACCGCGGCGATCTCGTCGCCGAACTTGGTGCCGCGCACCTGCGCGAGGTAGAGCGCCGACCAGGTAGCAGGCGACGAGCTGGGTGAGGAACGCCTTGGTCGAGGCGACGGCGATCTCGGGCCCGGCGTGGGTGTAGAGCACCGCGTCGGACTCGCGCGGGATGGTCGAGCCGTTGGTGTTGCAGATCGCCAGCACCTTGGCGCCGCTGCTCGCGGGCGTGCCGCAGCGCCATCAGGGTGTCCATGGTCTCGCCGGACTGGCAGATCGCGATGACCAGCGTGCGACGGGTCGAGGATCGGGTCGCGGTAGCGGAACTCGCTGGCCAGCTCGACCTCGCACGGGATCCGGGTCCAGTGCTCGATCGCGTACTTGGCGATCAGGCCGGCGTGGAACGCCGTGCCGCACGCGATGATGATGATCTTGTCGATCTCGCGCAGCTCGTCGTCGGAGAGCCGCATCTCGTCGAGCTGGAGCAGCCGCCTCGGTGGACGCCGGCCGAGCAGGGTGTCGGCGACCGCCTGCGGCTGCTCGGCGATCTCCTTGAGCATGAAGTAGTCGTAGCCGCCCTTCTCGGCGGCCGAGAGGTCCCAGTCGACGTGGTAGCTGCCGGCCCTCGGCGGGCGCGCCGTCGAAGTCGGTGACCTCGACGCCCGTCGCGGGCGAAGGTCACGACCTGGTCCTGGCCGAGCTCGATCGCCTCGCGGGTGTGCTCGATGAACGCGGCCACGTCCGAGGCGAGGAAGTTCTCGCCCTCGCCCAGGCCCGACCACGAGCGGCGAGTTGCGCCGGGCGCCGACCACCCCGTCCGGGTCGTCCGCGTGGACCGCGACCAGGGTGAAGGCGCCCTCCAGCCGGCGGCACGACGCGCTGCATCGCGCCGGCCAGGTCGGCCCGGCCGTGCACCTCCGCTCGAGCAGGTGGGCGACGACCTCGGTGTCGGTCTCCGAGCTCAGCTCGTGGCCGCCGCCTCGAGCTCGGCGCGCAGCTGGGCGAAGTTCTCGATGATGCCGTTGTGGACGACCGCGACCCGGCCGCTCGCGGCCCAGGTGCGGGTGGGCGTTGCGTCGTTGGGCGCGCCGTGGGTGGCCCAGCGGGTGTGGCCGATGCCGGTGCGTCGCGGCCGGCAGCGGGTTGCTCGGCGAGCGTCCTTCTCCAGGTTGGCGAGCTTGCCCGCCCGCTTCTCGGTGGCGACCCTCGCCGTCGTCGCGACCAGGGCGACCCCGGCGGAGTCGTAGCCGCGGTACTCCAGCCGCCGCAGCCCGTCGACGACCACGTCCAGGGCCTGCCGGGCCCGACGTATCCCACGATTCCGCACATGGCCGCTGAGTCTAGTGCCGGGAGGCTCCGCAACAATGCCGTGCATGTCACTCTCCGGCGACGAGTCCTCGCCGTACGTCGAGCTCGACCGGGCCGCGTGGGCCGCCCTGGCGCCGGCGGCGGACAACCCGCTCACGCGCCGAGGAGGTCGAGCGGCTGCGCGGTCTCGGCGACGCCCTCGACCTGGACGAGGTGCGAGCAGGTCTACCTGCCGCTCTCCCGGCTGCTCTACCTGTACGTCGACGGCGCCGGGCGGCTGCACCGCGCGCTGGAGACCTTCCTGCACCGCCGGCACCGCTCCGCGCACGCCGTTCGTGATCGGGGTCGCCGGGTCGGTGGCGGTCGGCAAGTCCACCACCGCCCGCATGCTGCCAGCAGCTGCTGGCCCGCTGGCCCGAGCACCCGCGGGTCGAGCTGGTGACCACCGACGGCTTCCTGCTGCCCAACGCCGAGCTGGAGCGACGCGGCCTGATGGAGCGCAAGGGCTTCCCGGAGTCCTACGACCGGCGGGCGCTGCTGCGGTTCGTCGCCGACATCAAGTCCGGCAGCGACGAGGTCGAGGCGCCGCCTACTCCCACCTGGTCTACGACATCGTGCCGGACGAGCAGGTCGTGGTGAAGCGGCCCGACATCCTGATCGTCGAGGGGCTCAACGTGCTGCAGCCGGCCCGGGTGCGCGAGGACGGCCGCACCAGCCTGGCGGTCAGCGACTTCTTCGACTTCACCGTCTACGTCGACGCCGGCACCGACGACATCCGGCGCTGGTACGTCGAGCGGTTCCTGCGGCTGCGCGAGACCGCGTTCCGCGACCCGGGCTCCTACTTCCGCGGTACGCCGCGCTCACGCGACGAGCGAGGCCGGAGGCCGAGGCGCGCAGATCTGGGACACCATCAACGAGCCCAACCTCGACGCAGAACATGCTGCCCACCCGGGGCCGGGCCACCCTGGTCCTGCGCAAGGACGCCGACCACCGGTCCGCTAGCGTCCGGCTCCGCAAGCTCTGAGCCCGGCGTGCGGGCCGCCTCAGAGGGCGAGCTGGCTGCGCACGACCTCGGCAAGCCGGTCGGCGACCGCCGTCGGCCTCGCTCGCCGGCTCGGCGGCCTCGACCATCACCCGGACCAGCGGCTCGGTGCCGGAGGGGCGCAGCAGCACCCGGCCCCGGTCGCCGAGCAGCGCCTCGTCCTCGGCGACCGCGGCGGCCAGCTCCGCGTCGTCGTCGGCGCGCGGCCTTGTCGACGCCCTTGACGTTGACCAGCACCTGCGGCAGCCGGGTCATCACCGCGGCGAGGTCGGCCAGCGTGCGCCCGGTCGCGGCCATCCGCTGCAGCAGGTGCAGCGCGGTCAGCGTGCCGTCGCCGGTGGTGGCGTGGTCGCAGAGGATGACGTGGCCGGACTGCTCGCCGCCGAGCGCGTAGCCGGCGTCCCTCATCGCCTCCAGCACGTAGCGGTCGCCGACCGCGGTCTGCCGCACGCCCGATGCCCTGCGCGCTCCATGGCCAGGACGAAGCCGAGGTTGCTCATCACGGTGGCGACCACGGTGTCGCGGCGCAGCGTGCCGGCCTCGTGCATCGCCAGCGCGAGGATCGCCAGGATCTGGTCGCCGTCGACCACGTCGCCCTCGGCGTCGACGGCCAGGCAGCGGTCGGCGTCGCCGTCGAGCGCGATGCCGAGGTCGGCGCCGTGCTCGAGCACGGCGGCGCGCAGCGGGTCGAGGTGGGTCGAGCCGCACGCCGTCGTTGATGTTGAGGCCGTCGGGCTCGGCGTCCGATCGCGATCACCTCGGCGCCCCGCGGCGCGCAGGGCCCGGGGCCGACCCGGGACGCCGCGCCGTGGGCGCAGTCGAGGACGACCGTGAGCCCGTCGAGCCGGTCGGCGAGCGGTGCGCGACCAGGTGGGCGACGTACTCGTCGACGGCCCTCGTCGTACGTCGCGCACCCGGCCGACGCCGGCGCCGGTCGGGCGGGTCCACGGCCTCGCCGAGTCCGGCGCTCGATCGCCGTCCTCGATCGCGTCGTCGAGCTTGTGGCCGCCGCGGGCGAGGAACTTGATGCCGTTGTCGGGCATCGGGTTGTGCGAGGCCGAGAGCATCACGCCGAGGTCGGCGCCGAGGGCGTCGGTGAGGTAGGCGACGCCGGGGTGGGCAGCACGCCGAGCAGCAGCACGTCGACACCCGCGGTGGCCAGGCCGGCGACCACGGCGGCCTCCAGGAACTCCCCGGAGACGCGCGGGTCGCGGCCGACCACGGCCAGCGGCCGGGCCGGTGGTCGCCCTCGAACTCCCGGCGCTCGCCCAGCACGTGGGCCGCGCGACCGACGAGGTCCAGGGCCAGCTCGGCGGTCAGCTGACCGTTGGCCAGACCCCGCACACCGTCGGTGCCGAAGAGTCGCGTCGTCGACGGACTCCACGGAACCAGCGGATCAGCGCTTGCTGTACTGCGGCGCCTTGCGGGCCTTCTTGAGACCGGCCTTCTTGCGCTCGATGACGCGCGCGTCGCGGGTCAGGAGGCCGGCCTTCTTCAGCGACGGGCGGTTGGCCTCCACGTCGACCTCGTTCAGCGCAGCGGGCCACGCCGAGGCGCAGCGCGCCGGCCTGACCGGAGATGCCGCCGCCGTGGATGCGGGCGATGACGTCGAAGCGGCCCTCGAGCTCCAGGGCCGCGAACGGCTCGTTGACGACCTGCTGGTGCACCTTGTTGGGGAAGTAGTCGTCCAGGGTGCGACCGTTGACCGTCCACTTGCCGGTGCCCGGCACGATGCGGACGCGGGCGATGGCCTCCTTGCGACGGCCGGTGGCCGCGGCGGGAGCGATGGTGGCGGGGCGCAGCCGGCGCGTCCGCCGACGGCGCGGACTCGGAGGTGTAGGCGACGCCCTCCTCGTTGGTCTCGAAGGTCTCCTCGACCTCGGTCTGGGTGTTCTCGGTGGTCTCAGCCACGGTAATTCCTCACTCGTCCTTGCAGAGATTACTGGGAGACCTGGGTGATCTCGAACGGCTTGGCCTGCTGGGCCTCGTGCGGGTGGTCGGGGCCCGCGTAGACCTTCAGCTTCTTGAGCATCTGACGGCCGAGGGTGTTCTTGGGGAGCATGCCCCAGACGGCCTTCTCGATCGCCTTGCGGGCGTCCTTCTCCAGCAGCTCGCCGAACGGCGTGGCGGAGAGACCGCCCGGGTAGCCGGAGTGGCGGTAGGCCATCTTGGTGGTCTTCTTGTTGCCGGACAGGGCGACCTTGTCGGCGTTGACGATGATGACGAAGTCACCCATGTCCATGTGCGGCGCGAAGGTCGGCTTGTGCTTGCCCCGCAGGAGGTTGGCGGTCTGGACGGCCAGGCGGCCCAGGACCACGTCAGCGGCGTCGATGACGTGCCACTCGCGCTGAATGTCGGCGGGCTTCGGGCTGTACGTACGCACGGCGAGAACCTTCTCGTTCGTAGGGCCGGGCTGGAGGTGTCCAGACCGGTGGTGGTGCTGCGGCTTCTGACGAACACTGCCCGGCTTGCCACCGGCACGGGGCCGAGGGACTGTCCGGGTCTGCACCTGGACCCGTCGTACGGGGTCCGGGCGCGGCAGGAGTCGCGACGCACGAGTCTACGCACCCGGCGGACGGGCGACCAAATCCCGTGAGGTCGCAGTGGCCGTCGCAGCGGACCCCCCGCTTACCGGCGCGAGACAGCGAGGACTAGGTTGGGACGGACCCGATGACGTGAGAATACGTGCTAAGGAGCCGACGTGACCGACGCACCGGCCACCGATGCCCCGGCCACCGCCGGCGCATCCAACCAGTCCCTCACCGTACGCGACAACCGCACCGGTACGGAGTACGAGCTGGCCGATCACCGACAACACCATCCGCGCCGCGGACCTGGGGCAGATCAGGGTGGGCGAGGAGCCCGGCCTGGCCACCTACGACCCCGGCTTCGTCAACACCGCCTCGACGCGCAGCGCGGTGACCTACATCGACGGCGAGAAGGGGATCCTGGAGTACCGGGGATACCCGATCGAGCAGCTGGCTGAGAAGTCCAGCTTCCTCGAGGTCGCCTACCTGCTGATCCACGGCGAGCTGCCGACCAAGGACCAGCACGAGAACTGGGTGCACGAGATCACCTACCACACCTTCGTGCACGAGAACATCAAGACGTTCATGGAGGGCTTCCGCTACGACGCCCACCCCATGGGCATGCTGATGGCCTCGGTGGGCGCCCTGTCGACGTTCTACCCCGACGCCCGCAACATCACCGACGGCGACAACCGGCACATGCAGATCGTCCGGATGATCGCCAAGATGCCGACCCTCGGCGCCTGGTCCTTCCGGCACGCCCAGGGCAAGCCGTTCGTCTACCCCGACAACGAGCTCAGCTACACCGAGAACTTCCTCTCGATGCTCTTCAAGATGAGCGAGAAGAGCTTCCACGCCGACGAGCGCCTGGTGAAGGCGCTCGACACGCTGTTCATCCTGCACGCCGACCACGAGCAGAACGCCTCCACCAACGCCGTCCGCTCGGTGGGCTCGACCCAGGTCGACCCGTACTCCGCGGTCGCGGCGGGCGTGGGCGCCCTCTACGGCCCGCTGCACGGCGGCGCCAACGAGTCGGTGCTGCGGATGCTGCGCCGGATCGGCAAGAAGGAGAACATCGCGGACTTCATCGCCGGGGTGAAGAACGGCGACGAGAAGCTGATGGGCTTCGGTCACCGGGTCTACAAGAACTACGACCCGCGGGCCAAGATCATCAAGAAGTCGGCCGAGGACGTCTTCGCGGTGACGGGCACCAACCCGCTGCTGGACATCGCCCTGGAGCTGGAGAAGATCGCGCTGGAGGACGAGTACTTCGTCAAGCGCAAGCTCTACCCCAACGTGGACTTCTACTCGGGCCTGATCTACGAGGCCTTCCAGTTCCCGCCGGAGATGTTCACGGTGCTCTTCGCGATCGGCCGCACCCCCGGCTGGCTCGCGCAGTGGCTCGAGCTGGTGCAGGACAAGGAGCAGAAGATCGCCCGGCCCAAGCAGATCTACACCGGTGAGCGCGGCCTGGACTTCGTCCCGGCCTCCGAGCGCTGGGCCTGAGCCGCACGGCTCCACGCAGCACCCGTCTCACCATCACACGCGCCGCGTGCAGGGTCCGCCCTGCACGCGGCGCGTGTGCATGCGGCCGGCACGCCCGGAGTCACATCGTTCTTCCAGCCCGGTCTCAGCCCGGTCTCAGGAGCGGTTGGCACAGTAGGAGCCATGAGTGACACACCGCCGCCCAGCTTCTACGGCAGCTCTCCCGACCCCGAGCAGGCTCCGGGACAGCAGCCTCCGCGTGCGCAGTCGCCCTTCGGACTGCACGACACCCAGGCCATGCCGCCGCAGGGGAACGCCCCTGCCGGCCCGGCCGGACGCCGTCCCGGTGGACGGACCGGCCTGGTCGCCGGCGTGCTGACCGGTGCCCTCGTCGTCGGTGGTCTCGCCGGTCTCGGCGGGGCCGCGATCCACGAGGAGTGGATCGCCGACGACTCCTCCTCTTCCTCCTCCGCCAGCTCCGAGGTCGCCCCGCCGGTGATCGACAAGGACACTCCCCAGGCCGGCCGCGGGTCGGTCGAGGGAGTCGCCGACCAGGTGCTGCCCTCCGTGGTTCGCATCGACGTCTCGGGCGCCAACGGCGCCGGGTCCGGCTCCGGCATCGTGCTCACCGAGGACGGACAGATCCTCACCAACGAGCACGTGATCTCCGGGGTCTCGTCCGGCGGCACGATCAGCGTCGCCTTCGACGACGGCACCCGCGCCGAGGCCGAGGTGCTCGGCGCCGACCCGCTCACCGACACCGCGGTGATCCAGGCCAAGGACGTCTCCGGCCTGACCCCGGCCACGATCGGCAACTCCGCGGACCTCCGCGTCGGCCAGCAGGTGGTCGCCATCGGCTCTCCGTTCGGCCTCGACGCGACCGTCACCAGCGGCATCGTGAGCGCGCTCGGTCGCCCGGTCAACGTCAGCTCCGACGGTCAGGGCAACTCCACGACGTACCCCGCGATCCAGACCGACGCAGCGATCAACCCCGGCAACAGCGGAGGCCCGCTGGTCGACCTGAGCGGCCGCGTGGTGGGCATCAACTCCTCGATCCGCACCGCCACCAGCAACGTCAGTGGCCAGGGCGGCTCGATCGGCCTCGGCTTCGCCATCCCGATCGACGAGATCATGCCCGTGGTCGAGCAGATGGCCGACGGCGAGACGCCGACCCACGCGCGGATGGGCGTCCAGGTCTCCGACGCCTCGGCCTCCTCCGACTCCTCCTCGCTCGGCGCCCTGGTCGGCGACGTGACCTCGGGGTCCAGCGCCGACAAGGCCGGGCTCGAGTCCGGCGACGTGATCACCAAGGTCGACGACGAGGTGATCGACAGCGCCGACGACCTGGTCGCCACGGTGCGCACCTACCGTCCCGACGACGAGGTCAAGGTCACCGTGATGCGCGACGGCGAGGAGCGCACCGTCGACCTGGTGCTCGACTCCGACGCCGACTGAGAGCCAGTCCTCTCTCAACGGGTCCGGCGGACCCGGGTCTCGTCCCAGACCGCCTCGGCGGTCTCGTAGACCCGGCCGTCGGACCCGTAGACCAGGAACCGGTCGAAGCCCCGGGCGAACCAGCGGTCGTGGGTGACCGCGACCACGGTCCCCTCGAAGGAGGCGAGCCCCGCCTCCAGCGCCTCGGCGGACTGCACGTCGAGGTTGTCGGTGGGCTCGTCGAGCAGCAGCAGGGTGGCCCCTGAGAGCTCCAGGAGCAGGATCTGGAACCGGGCCTGCTGGCCGCCGCTGAGCTGCTCGAAGCGCTGCTCGGCGCTGGCGCTCAGCTCGTAGCGGTCCAGCACCCGGCTCGCCTGCTCCCGCCCCATGCCGGCCCGACCGCTGCCGTCGGGCCCGACCTCTCCGCGGTGCAGCACCTCCAGGAGCGTCCGGCCCGCCAGCTCGGGGTGGTCGTGGGTCTGGACGAACCAGCCCGGCCGCACCCGGGCTCCCAGCCGGGCCACGCCGGTGTGCGGCACCGGGGCCGGCCGGACCTCGCCCACCGGCCGGTTCGCCACCTCCGGGTCGGTGCCCCCGGCGGCGAGCAGGCGCAGGAAGTGCGACTTGCCCGAGCCGTTGCTGCCCAGCACCGCCACCCGCTCGCCGTACCAGACCTCGAGGTCGAACGGCTCCATCAACCCGGTCAGTCCGAGGCCCGTGCAGACCACGGCGCGCTTGCCGGTGCGTCCGCCCCGCAGCCGCATCACCACCTGCTGCTCGCGGGGCTGCTCGGTCGGCGGGCCGACCTCCTCGAACCGTCGCAGCCGGGTCTGCGCGGCCTGGTAGCGGCTGGCCATGTCGGAGTTGTACGCCGCCTTCTGCTTGTACATCAGCATCTGCGTGCGCAGCTTGGCCTGCTCCTCGTCCCACCGCCTGCGCAGCTCCTCGAACCGCAGGAACCGCTCCTCGCGCGCCTGGTTGTACGTCGCGAAGCCGCCGGCATGGGTCCACACCAGGTTGCCCGCGTGACCCAGCTCGACGGTGACGATCCGGGTGGCGGTGTTTGCCAGCAGCTCGCGGTCGTGGCTGACGAACAGGATCGTCTTGGGCGAGCTGCGGATCCGCTCCTCCAGCCAGAGCTTCCCGGGCACGTCGAGGTAGTTGTCGGGCTCGTCGAGGAGCAGCACCTCGTCCGGGCCGGCCAGCAGGTACTCCAGCACCAGCCTCTTCTGCTCGCCGCCCGAGAGGGTGCCGAGCAGCCGGTTCCGCGCCCGGTCGTAGGGCACGCCCAGCGCCCGCACCGTGCAGACGTCCCAGACGACCTCCTGGTCGTACCCGCCGGCGTCGGCGTAGTCGGCCAGGGCCGCGGCGTAGCGCATCTGGGTCGGCTCGTCGTCGACCTCCATCAGCGCGCGCTCGCAGGCGTCCACCGCGGCCGCGGCCCGGCGTACCGACGCCGGCGAGACCGAGAGCAGCAGGTCCGCGACGGTCTCGTCGCTGCCGCCGTGGCCCACCAGCTGCCGCATCACCCCCAGCGAGCCGCTGCGGGTCACCGCCCCGCCGTGCGGCTCGAGGTCGCCGGTGACCAGCCGCAGCAGGGTCGTCTTGCCCGCGCCGTTGGCCCCCACCAGGGCGATCTTGGCGCCGTCGCCGACCCGGAACGACACGTCCTCGAGCAGGACACGCCCGTCGGGCAGCTCGTACCGGACCCCGGACACCTCGACATGACCCACCCAGGGATCCTCCCCCGAGAAGGACCCCGGACGCACCTCGACAACCCCGGGGCAAGGTCCGGGGACTCCCCCGACGCGACGGCGTCGCGACTACTCTTCACTTCCACCATGACAACCTTGCTGCCGTCGATGCGCACGCGGATGCGTCGCACCGCCCTCCGACTCGCCGCCCGACGGGCCGAGGGGATCGACGTCTCCTCGCTCCGTGCGGTGCCCGCGGCCTGGCGCTTCCCGCTCCAGCGGGACGCGCTGGACCCGGTCCCCGCGCTCGCCGAGGCCCGCTCCCGCGGCGAGGTGGTCCGGCTGGCCCGGCTGCTCGGCACCGACGTGTGGCTGGTCACCGGGCACGCGGCGGCCAGGACCGTGCTCTCGGACTCGGACTCCTTCGGCAACGACGTCCGCCACCTCTTCGGCCGGCAGGGGCGCACCCCGGCCGAGCAGATCGGCGGCCTGGGCATGACCGACGACCCCGAGCACCAGCGCCTGCGCCGCGTGCTGACCCCGGAGTTCACCCGTCGCCGGCTGGCCCGGCTCGACGAGGCGGTCTCGCGCGTGGTCGCCGACTGCCTCGACGACCTGGAGGCGCACGGCCCCGAGGTCGACCTCGTGGAGCGCTTCGGCTTCGCCGTCCCCTTCCGGGTGATCTGCGAGCTGCTCGGGCTGCCCGAGGTGGACCGGGAGGAGTTCCGGCGCCGCGGCAGCGCCCGGTTCGACCTGACCACCGGCGGGCTGGGCCCCTTCGCCGCCACCGCGGGCACCCGTGAGTTCCTGATCGACCTGGTGGCGCGCGAGCGCCGCTCCCCCTTCCTGCCCGACGGGCTGCTGGCCGGGATCATCGCCCAGCACGGTCACGAGCTGGACGACGTCGAGATCGGCGGCCTGGCCGACGGGGTCTTCGTCGGCGGTTACGAGACCAGCGCGAGCATGCTCTCCCTGGGGGCCTACGTCCTCTCCCGCGACCCCGTGGCGCACGAGCTGGTGCGCACGGGCTCGCCCGAGCAGGTGGACGCGGTGGTCGAGGAGCTGCTGCGCTACATCTGCCCCGTGCAAGTGGCCTTCCCGCGCTTCGCCCGCCGCCCGGTGACCGTGGCGGGGGTGCCGATGAGCCAGGGCGACCTCGTCGTTGTCTCGCTCTCGGCCGCCGGCCGGGACCCGCGGTGCGCCCCGACCGTGGCGACTTCGACCCGCTCGCCGCACCCGGCGGTCAGCTGGCCTTCGGGCACGGCATGCACCGCTGCGTGGGCGCCGAGCTGGCCCGGATGGAGCTGCGCGCCGGACTGGTCGGCCTGACCCGCCGGTTCCCCGCGATGCAGGTGAGCGACCCCGCGGACCTCCGGTTCACCGAGCTCTCCATCGTCTACGGCCTGGAGGCCCTGCCGGTGCGGCTGGCCTGAACCTTCTGGCCGCCTTGGGCGCTGCGCACATGGTCCTGGGACCTCCGCCCAGCAGATGATGGGCGGAGTCGACGCGAGAGGGGCTGCTGATGCGGCTTGAGCTGTCCACGGAGGACCGGGCATTCCGTCAGGAGATGGCCGAGTTCTTCACCACCGAGGTTCCCGCCTCCATCCGCACCGCCGTGCTCGAGGGCCAGGAGATCAGCCCGGACATGATCCGGGAGAGCCAGCGCACGCTCAACGCCGCCGGGCTGGCGGTCCCGCACTGGCCCGTCGAGTGGGGCGGCCGGGACTGGACCGACCTGCAGCGGCACCTGTGGCACGAGGAGATGGTGCGCGCCGGGGTGCCGGCGCCGCTGCCCTTCAACACCTCGATGATCGGCCCGGTGCTGGCGCAGTTCGCCTCCCAGGAGATGAAGGAGCGCTTCCTGCCGGCCACCGCCAACCTGGACATCTGGTGGTCCCAGGGGTTCAGCGAGCCCGACGCCGGCTCCGACCTGGCGGGCCTGCGCACCACCGCGGTGCGCGACGGCGAGGACTGGATCGTCAACGGGCAGAAGACCTGGACCACCCTGGGCCAGTACGGCGACTGGATCTTCACCCTGGTCCGCACCGACCCCGACGCCAAGAAGCAGCTGGGCATCTCGATGCTGCTCATCGACATGACCAGCCCCGGCCTGGAGGTCCGGCCGATCGAGCTGATCGACGGCGGCCACGAGGTCAACGAGGTCTGGTTCACCGACGTCCGGGTGCCGGGCGAGAACCTGGTGGGCGAGGTCAACCAGGGCTGGACGATGGCCAAGTTCCTGCTCGGCAACGAGCGGGTCGGGGTGGCGCCGGTGGCGATGGTCAAGCGGATGCTGGCCCGGGCCAAGGCACTCGCCGGCGACCAGCTGGCCGACCCGCTGACCCGGGCTCGGATCGCCGAGCTGGAGAACGAGCTGCTCGCCCTCGAGCTGACCGCCCTGCGCGTGGTCGCCCACTCCGCCGGGGGCGCGCCGCACCCGGCCAGCAGCGTGCTCAAGCTGCGCGGGCACCGAGCTCCAGCAGGCGGTGAGCGAGCTGATGGTCGACCTGGCCGGACCGGCGTCGCTGGTGCCGACGGCGGCCGAGGGCTCCGACGTACCCCTGTGGGCCCGCCGGGCCGCACCGGTCTACCTCAACTACCGCAAGGCGTCGATCTACGGCGGGTCCAACGAGATCCAGCGCCAGATCATCGCCCGCACGATCCTGGGACTGTAGGGAGCATCCGATGGACTTCACCCACGACGACGAGCAGGTCGCCCTCCGCGACGCGGTGCGGGCCCTGCTCGACCAAGAAGTACGGCGACTTCGAGGAGCGGCGCCGCACCGTGCGCGCCGAGCCCGGCTTCGACGAGACCCTGTGGCGCCAGCTGGCCGAGATGGGCGTGCTGGGCCTGGCCTTCGACGAGGAGTACGGCGGGATGGGCGCCGGGCCGGTCGAGATCGGCCTGGTCGCCGAGGAGCTCGGCCGGGTCCTGGCCCCCGAGCCGTTCCTGGCCGCGGTGGTGCTGGGCGGAGGCGCCGTGGCCGCCGCGGGCACCGAGACCCAGCGCGCCGAGCTGATCGCCGCGCTCGCCTCGGGCGAGCTCCGGCTGGCCCTCGCCCACCACGACGGGGGCACGCCGACCCGCGCCGAGCGGCCGCGGGGACGCGTGGACCCTGACCGGGGTCAAGGAGCCGGTGCTGAGCGGCGACGCCGAGCGGCTGGTCGTCTCCGCGGCGCTGCCTGACGGCGGCACCGGCCTCTTCCTGGTCGACGGCGACGCCGTCACCCGGACCACCTCGCGGGCCTACGACGGGTCCCGGGTCTCCCGGGTCGAGCTGGACGGCACGGCGGCGACCCCGCTGGGCGAGCCGGGGGTCGACGCCTCGGCCGCACTCGCCTCGGTCCTCGACCTGGGCCGGATCGCGGCCTGCCACGAGGCGCTGGGCGGGATGCAGGTGGCAGCTGGAGAGCACCACGGCGCTACCTGAAGAGCCGCAAGCAGTTCGGGGTCCCGCTCAACACCTTCCAGGCGCTCAACTTCCGGGCGGCCGACATGTACGTCTCGCTCGAGCTGACCCGCAGCACGGTCGCCTGGGCCACCATGGTGGTCGCGGCGGGCGGCCGACCCGGCACTGACGCACGAGGCGGTCACGCGGGCGGCGCTGCAGACCAGCCGGGCCGGACGGCACGTCGGCCAGGAGGCGGTCCAGCTGCACGGCGGGATCGGGATGACCGCGGAGTACCTGGTCGGCAACATCACCGCCCACCTCACCGCGCTCGACCACCTGCTGGGCGACGGCCGGCAGCACCTGGCCGAGCTGGCCGCGGGGGTCGACGGCTACCCCGGGCTGGACCCGCTGGCCCCGACCATGCGCAGCGCCAGCTCGGCGTAGTGGTCGGCGACCTGGTCCGGGCTCCAGCCGCCGGCGGCGTACCAGCGGGAGACGTCGATGCCCAGCGAGAGCAGCGCCGTCGCGGTCACCGCGGGGTCGTCGGTGACGAAGTACGCCCGTCGGCGCACGCCGCGCCGGAGCAGGTCGCGCACCAGCGCGTCGATCGCCGCGCCGCAGGCCGGTCGATCTCGGCGCGGTGCTCGGGCGCGAGGGCGCCGAGCTCGTAGTTGACGATCCGGCCGGTCGTGTGGTGCGCCGCGTGGCTGCCGGACGAAGTCCGCGGACCAGCCGCGCGAGCTGCTCGGCCGGCTCCGGCGGAGGCGGCCACCGCCTGCCTCGCAGATGCGCCAGCGCGCTGCGCGTGCCCGGCCAGGGAGATCTCGGTGCAGCAGCTCCTCCTTGGAGCCGTAGTGCACGTAGAGCGCCGCCGGGCTCATGCCCGCCGCCGCGGCGATGTCGCGCGTGGTGGTGCCGTGGAAGCCCCGCGCGGCGAAGGCCTGCACCGCCGCGTCGAGCAGCCGGGCCCGGGCGTCGCGTCCCCTGCGCGGAGGGCGCGCCGGGGGCGTTGACGGCGTCGGCCATGCCAGAGATAGTAAGCAAGCGCTTAGTCACGGGGCAACCCTGAGCGACCCGTCCCACCACCGGACCGCCATCCGCACGGAGGACAGCACGTGCACGGACTGCAAGGGCAAGACCGCGATCGTCACCGGCGCGAGCCGCGGCATCGGCCTGGGCATCGCCCAGCGGCTGGTCGCCGAGGGCGTCCGGGTCTGCGTCACCGCCCGCAAGCCCGAGGCGCTGGAGGAGGCCGTCGAGCCGCGCTCGGCGGGCGCCGAGCACGCGATCGGCGTGGCCGGCAACGCCGGCGACGCGCGCGCACCGCGAGGACGCGGTCGCCCGCACCCTGGAGACCTTCGGCAGCGTCGACCTGCTGGTCAACAACACCGGCATCAACCCGGTCTACGGGCCGCTGGTCGACATCGACCTCGACGCCGCCCGCAAGATCGTCGAGATCAACGCGATCGCCGCGCTCGGCCTGGGTGCAGGTCGGCCCACCGGGCCTGGATGGGCGAGCACGGCGGCGCGGTGGTCAACGTCTCCTCGGTCGCCGGCGTCAAGCCCGCGCCCGGGATCACGATGTACGGCGCCAGCAAGGCGATGCTGATCAGCCTCACCGAGACGCTCGCCGTCGAGCTCGGCCCCGACATCCGGGTCAACGCGGTCGCCCCGGCGGTGGTGAAGACCCGGTTCGCCAGCGCGCTCTACGAGGGCCGCGAGGAGGAGGTCGCCGCGTCGCTACCCGCTCAAGCGGCTCGGCGTGCCCGACGACATCGGCAGCGTGGTGGCGTTCCTGCTCTCCGACGAGGCCGTCCTGGCTCACCGGCCAGACGCTCGTCGTCGACGGCGGGCTGCACCCTCACCGGCGGCGTCTGATGGCCGGCCGGCTCCCCGCTGCGACGGGCACGGGCGCCGTCGTCACCGGCGCCGGGCACGGCATCGGCCGGGCGCTGGCGCGCCGGCTGGTCGCCGAGGGCGCCCGGGTCGTGGTCAACGACCTCGACGCCGAGGCGGCCGCGCGCGGTCGCCGACGGAGATCGGCGCGCACGGCCGCGCCCGGCGACTGCTCCTCCGACGACGGGCGTGCGCGCCCTGGTCGACGCGGCCACCGAGGCGCTCGGCCGGATCGACGTCTTCCTGGCCAACGCCGGCATCGACCGCACCCAGACCGGCCGGACAGCCTGCAGGCCTCCGACGAGGACTGGGCGCGGATGCTCGAGACCAACGTGATGGCCCACGTCCGCGCCGCCCGGGCGCTGGTGCCCGGCTGGCTGGCCGACGGGCGGGGCGGCCGGTTCGTGGTCACCGCGTCGGCGGCCGGGCTGCTGACGATGATCGGCGCGGCGCCGTACTCGGTGACCAAGCACGCCGCGGTCGGCTTCGCCGAGTGGCTCTCGGTGACCTACGGCGACCGCGGCGTCACCGTGCAGGCGATCTGCCCGCAGGGCGTGCAGACCCGGATGCTCGAGCAGGCCGGTCCGCTCAAGGACCTGCTCTCCCGCGACGCGGCGCTCACCCCCGAGCAGGTCGCCGACGCCTGGGTCGACTCGCTGGCCGACGACCGGTTCCTGGTGCTCCCGCACCCCGAGGTCGGCCGGCTACTACGCCGCCCGCGCCGCCGACACCGACGCGCTGGCTGGCCGGGATGCGCCGGCTGCAGGGCAAGGTCGACGACGCACGGGAGCGACCGGCGTGAGCGAGCTGCAGCCGACGAGCGTGCCCGGCCTCGACCTCGACGCCTTCCGGCGCTGGTACGACGCCCAGCGGCCCGGCGAGATCGCCGGCGACCTGCGCGGCGCGCTGATCGCCGGCGGCAAGTCCAACCTCACCTACGAGGTCACCGACGGCGACGTCGCTGGTGGATCGTGCGCCGCCCGCCGCTGGGCCACGTGCAGGCCACCGCCCACGACATGGGCCGCGAGTACACGGCGATGACGCGCGCTCGCCGACACCGACGTGCCGGTGCCGCAGACCTTCGCGCACTGCGCCGACCCCGAGCGTGCTCGGCGCGCCGTTCTACGTGATGGAGCGGGTCGACGGGCGACGCCGTACCGCACGCGCCGCCGAGCTGCGACGCGCTCGGCGCCGAGCGCACCGCGCGAGCTCGCGCGGCGCGCTGGTCGACGTGCTGGCCGCGCTGCACGCCGTCGACCCCGCGGAGGTCGGGCTCGGCCGAGTTCGGCCGCCCGCAGGGCTTCCTCGAGCGGCAGGTCCGCCGCTGGGGCAAGCAGCTCGAGGGCTCGAAGACCCGCGAGCTGCCCGACGCCGACGAGCTGCACCGGCCGCCTCACCGAGCGGTGCCCGCCGAGGACCCGGCGGCGGCCGGCATCGTGCACGGCGACTACCGGCTCGACAACTGCTCTGGTCGCCGCCGACGACCACCGGTCCACGCCGTCGTCGACTGGGAGATGGCCACGCTCGGCGACCCGCTGCACCGACCTCGCGCTGCTGCTGGTCTACGAGACCCTCGGCGCCATCGGCCGGCGGCGACCTGCCGTCGCCGACGCAGCCACCGCGCCGGGCTACCCCGGCACCGACGCAGCAGCTCGCGGCGTACGTCGCGGCCAGCGGGCGCGAGCCCGGGCGACATGGGCTTCCACCTCGGCCTGGCCTACTTCAAGCTCGCCGTCATCCTCGAGGGGATCCACTACCGCTACCTGCAGGGCCAGACCGTCGGCGAGGGCTTCGACCGCGATCGGCGAGGCCGTCGAGCCGCTGCTCGCCGCCGGGCTCGCCGCGGCCACCGGACGACCGACCTCATCTCCTGACGAGAGAACTGACATGGACTTCGCCTTCGACGCCCGCACCCAGGAGCTGCAGCGACGAGCTGCTCGACTTCATGGCCACGCACGATCCACCCGGCCGAGCAGCGGTCTTCGACGACCAGCTCGCCGCCCTGGACGACCCGTTCGCCTGGCCGCACCGCGCCGGTGCTCGACGAGCTGCGCGCCGAGGCCCGCACGCGCGGGCTGTGGAACCTCTTCCTGCCCGGCGGCCGACGAGCAGGGCCCGGCGCCGGGCTGACCAACCTGCAGTACGCCCCGCTCGCCGAGATCACCGGCCGCAGCGGCCACCTCGCCCCGCCCGCGCTCAACTGCGCGGCGCCGGACACCGGCAACATGGAGGTGCTGCACGATGTTCGGCACCCCCGAGCAGAAGGAGCGCTGGCTCGAGCCCGCTGCTCGACGGCGCAGATCCGCTCGGCGTTCGCGATGACCGAGCCGGACGTCGCCTCCTCCGACGCCACCAACATCGAGACCTCGATCGTGCGCGACGGCGACGAGTACGTGATCAACGGCCGCAAGTGGTGGATCACCGGGGCGATGAACCCCGAGTGCGAGATCTTCATCGTGATGGGCAAGACCGACCCCGAGGCGGCGCGGCACCGCCAGCAGTCGATGGTGCTGGTCCCGCGCGACACCCCCGGCGCTCGACGGTGGTCCGCCCGATGCACGGTGCTTCGGCTACGACGACCACGAGCACGGCGGCCACGCCGAGCTGCGCTTCGAGGACGTCCGGGTGCCGGCGAGCAACCTGGTCGGCGAGGAGGGCGCGGGCTTCGCGATCGCCCAGGCCCGGCTCGGCCCCGGCCGGATCCACCACTGCATGCGCGCGATCGGCGTCGCCGAGCGGGCCATCGAGCTGATGTGCGAGCGGGTCGAGAGCCGGGTCGCCTTCGGCCGGCCGCTGGCCCGGCAGGGCGTGATCCGGGAGTGGATCGCCGAGTCCCGGGTCGCCGTCGAGCAGCTGCGGCTGCTGGTGCTCAAGACCGCCTGGCTGATGGACACCGTCGGCAACCGCGGCGCGCACACCGAGATCCAGGCGATCAAGATCGCCACCCCCAAGGTCGTCCAGGAGATCCTCGACCGCGCCATCCAGGCCCACGGCGCCGGCGGGCTCTCCCAGGACTTCCCGCTGGCCGCGTCGTACGCCGGCGATCCGCACGCTGCGCTTCGCCGACGGCCCCGACGAGGTGCACAAGAACTCGCTGGCCAAGGCCGAGCTGGCCCGCCAGGCGGCGCGACCGCAGGAGGCTGACCCGGTGGACCTCTCCCTCAGCGAGGAGCAGGAGGCGTTCCGGGCGCTGGCCCGCGACTTCCTCGAGCGGGAGGCGGTGCCGCACCGGCAGCGAGTGGGACCGCGACGAGTCGGTCGACCTCGCGATCATCCCCAAGATGGCCGAGATCGGCTTCTTCGGGCTCACCATCCCCGAGGAGTACGGCGGCCTCGGCGGCGACTACCTCACCTACGTGCTCGGCATGGAGGAGCTCGGCCGCGCCGACTCCGCGCTGCGCGGCATCGTCTCGGTCTCCAACGGGCTGGTCGGCAAGTCGATCCTCGGCTTCGGCACCGAGGAGCAGAAGCAGGAGTGGCTGCCGCGGCATCGCGACCGGCGAGCAAGCTCGGCTGCTTCGGGCTGACCGAGCCCGGCACCGGCTCCGACGCCGGCAACCTGACCTCGCGCGCGCACGCGGGACGGCAGCGACTACGTGCATCAACGGCCAGAAGCTGTTCATCACCAACGGCACCTGGGCCGACGTCGCGCTGGTCTTCGCCCGCACCGGCGGCGACGGGCCGCACGGCGTCACGGCGTTCCTGGTGCCGACCGACACCGCCGGCTTCGAGGCCCGCGAGATCAAGGGCAAGCTCGGCCTGCGCGGCCAGGCCACCGCCGAGCTGTTCCTCGACGACGTGCGGGTGCCCGACGTCCGCCCGGCTCGGCGAGGAGGGCCAGGGCTTCAAGATCGCGATGACCACCCTCGACAAGGGCCGGGTCTCGGTCGCCGCCGGCTGCGTCGGCATCGTCCAGGGCTGCCTGGAGTCCTCGGTCGCCTACGCCACCGAGCGCACCCAGTTCGGCCGGCCGATCGCCGGCTTCCAGCTGGTGCAGGACATGATCGCCGACATCTCGCTCGACGCCGACGCCGCCCGGCTGCTGGTCTGGCGCTGCGCCGACCTGCTCGACCGCGGCGAGCCGCGTTCGGCGTGGCGGCGTCCAAGGCCAAGCTCTTCGCCTCCGAGGCCGCCGTGCGCGCCGCCAACCACTGCATCCAGGTGCTACGGCGGCGCCGGCTACGTCGACGAGTACCCGGCCGCAGAAGTACCTGCGCGACGCCCGCGTGATGACGCTCTACGAGGGCACCAGCCAGATCCAGAAGCTGCTGATCGGCCGCGCCGAGACCGGCATCAACGCCTTCGTCTGAGCAGCCGACGAGCCGCCATGACCCGACGTCCCCAGCGGACACCGCCGTGACCCAGCCGCGACCCCGGCCTCGACCCCGAGCTCGCCGGGCTGCTCGCCTTCATGGACTCCGCCGGCGCCGCCGATGCACGAGGGCACCCCCGACGCAGGCGCGGCGGCGTTCCGCACGCTCACCGTCGACCTGCGCGACCCGGCCGCGGTGCCGGAGGTGGCGACGGTCGAGGAGATCACGGGTGCCCGGTGGCGACGGGCGAGCTCGCCGGCCCGGGTCTACCGGCCCCGCACGCGCCGGGCCGCTGCCCACGGTGGTCTTCTTCCACGGCGGCGGCTGGGTGATCGGCGACCTCGACACCCACGACCTGACCTGTCGCACCCTCGCCACCGCCGTGCGACGCGGTCGTGGTCTCGGTCGACTACCGACTGGCGCCCGAGCACCCCTTCCCGGCGCCGGTCGACGACGCCCTGGCCTCGGCGCGCTGGGCCGCCGAGCACCTCGCCGACCTCGGCGGCGACGACGTGCTCGGCGGTGGCCGGCGACTCGCGCCGGCGGCAACCTGTCCGCGGTCGTCGCGCAGACGTTCCGCGACGAGGGGGTCTCGCTCGCCGGTCAGCTGCTGATCTACCCCGGCACCGACATGCTCTCGGCGAGCTGCCCTCGCGCACCGAGAACGCGCGAGGGCTACTTCCTCGACCTGCGCCACCATGACCTGGTTCGCCCAGCACTACCTCGGCGCACTTCCCCGACCGGCTCGACCGACCCCCGGCTCTCCCCGCTGCACGGCGAGCTGGCCGGCGTCGCCCCCGCCGTCGTGGTGGTCGCCCAGTTCGACCCGCTGCGCGACGAGGGCACGGCGTACGCCGAGGCGCTGGCCGCCGCCGGCGTCCCGGTGCTGGTCGAGGACGTTCGACGGGCTGATCCACGGCTTCGTCGACATGGGCCGCCACTCCGCCGCCGCCCAGACCGCGGTCGAGCGGACCTGCGCGATGTTCCGCGAGGTGCTGCACCGAGCCTGACGGGTTGCGGCACCACCAGCGGGCGGGCAGCGCGCGGACAGCCACGCTCCGCGGAGGACACGCCGGCACCGGAGGCGCCGAAACGCGGACCTGAGCGCCTCCGTCCCGCAGGATGTGCGGCATGAGACTCCCCCGAGCCCTGCCGCCCCTGCTCCCCACTGCCGCCTACGCCGCCCTGGCGGTCGCCGACAGCGTGGCCGCGGGACGCGGTGCCTCGGCCCGACGGCTCCGGCACGTGCTCAAGCCGGCCCTGATGCCCACGCTCACGGCCGCGTTCCTGTCCGGCACCGGTGAGGGCCCCCGGCCGGGCACCCGGGTGCTGCACACCGGGACGGCGGTCGGGCAGGCCTTCTCCTGGGGCGGCGACGTGGCACTGCTCGGGACCAGCCAGCGCTCGTTCCTCACCGGCGTCGGCTCGTTCTTCGGCGCCCACGTCGCGTACGTCGCGGCCTTCCTCTCCGTGCGCGGCGAGCCCGAGCACCACGACACCGCGGGCCTCAAGGCCGCGCTCGCCGTCTGGTTGACCGCGGGGCCGGTGCTGAGCCACGCCGCCGGGCGCAAGGACCCGACGCTGCGCGTCCCGGTCGCCGCCTACGCCACCATCCTGTCGGCCATGTTCGCCAGCTCCTGCATGCTCGACCCGGCGCTGCCGGCGCGGGCCCGGAGGACGATGAAGGCGGGCACCGCGCTGTTCGTCCTCTCCGACACCGTGCTGGCGGCGCAGATGTTCCTGCGCGACGAGCCGTCGCCGCTCCTGGAGTCGCTGGTGATGACCACCTACACCGCCGGCCAGGGCCTGATCGCCGCGGGAGTCGCGCAGGCGACCTGAGCCCGCGCAATCAGGCCAATGCCCTGCGCGCGCCCTCGCCGCCGGGAGAGGATCGGGTGCCGCCCTTCCTTCCCCGACCCGAGGAACGCATGCTGCTCAGCCTGACCTACTTCAGCTCCGCGACCACCGACTTCACGGCCTCGGACCTCACGGAGCTGCTCGCCGCCGTCCGGCCCCGCAACGCAGCCGCCGACATCACCGGCATGCTGCTCTACCACGACGGCAGCTTCGCCCAGGCGCTCGAGGGGCCGGCCGAGCAGGTGCGCCGTACCTTCGACCGGATCTGCCTGGACCGGCGCCACCGGGGCATCCACGTGGGTTTCGAGGAGGAGATCACCGAGCGCGCGTTCCCCGACTGGGCGATGAGCTTCCGGGACCTCGGCGGAGCCACCGCCCAGGACGCCGAGGGGTTCTCCACCTTCGTCCAGGACGTGCGGGCGGGTCGGCACGTGCCGGGCGACACCGCGCCGCACCACCTGCTGCGCGCGTTCAGCCGTCCCGTGCTCTGACCCCGGGCGGCCTGATCCGGTAGGAAGTCCTCATGGAGTTCGAGCTCGAGGGACCGGTCGTCGAGTGGCGTGGCCCGGCGCCCTACTACTTCCTTGCCATCCCCGAGGACGAGAGCGCCGACATCAAGGCCGCCGCCAAGGGGATGGAGTACTGGGGCCAGGTGCCTGTGGTCGTCCGGGTCGGCAACACGGAGTTCAGCACCGGGCTCTTCCCGAAGGACGGCCGCTACCTGATGCCGCTCAAGGACGCCGTACGACGTGCCGAGGGCATCGAGCCCGGGCAGGTGGTGGAGGCCGAGCTGCGGGTCGGCCGCAGCTGAGGCTCACTGGTGGACGTTAGGGGCAGACAGGAGTAGGCCGTCCTCGACGTGCCAGCGCTGGTCGAGACGGACGTTCTCCAGCAGCCGCCGGTCGTGCGAGACCAGGAGCAGCGCACCGTCGTAGGAGTCCAGTGCCTGCTCGAGCTGCTCGATCGCCGGGAGGTCGAGGTGGTTGGTCGGCTCGTCGAGGACCAGCAGGTTGACCCCGCGGGCCTGCAGCAGCGCCATCGCCGCCCGGGTCCGCTCCCCCGGGGAGAGCCGACCCACCGTGCTGGTCACCTGGTCGGCCTTGAGCCCGAACTTGGCCAGCAGCGTGCGCACCTCTCCCGAGGTCAGCTCGGGCACCACCGCCTCGAAGGCGTCGCCCAGCGGCAGCTCCTCGGCCAGCCCGGACCGCGCCTGGTCGATCTCGCCCACCGCGACGCTCGCGCCCCGGGACGCCCGGCCCTCGTCCGGGGCCCGGTGGCCCAGCAGCAGCCGCAGCAGGGTGGTCTTGCCGGCGCCGTTGGGCCCGGTGATGCCGATCCGGTCGCCCGCGCTGACCTGGAGCGAGACCGGACCGAGCACGAAGTCGCCCTGCCGCACGAGCGCCCCGTCCAGGGTGGCGACCACGCTCGAGGAGCGCGGGGCGGCGGCGATGTCGAACTGCAGCACCCACTCCTTGCGGGGCTCCTCGACCTCCTCCAGCCGGGCGATCCGGGACTCCATCTGGCGCACCTTCTGCGCCTGCTTCTCGCTCGACTCGCTCTGCGCGCGGCGACGGATCTTGTCGTTGTCCGGCGACTTGCGCATCGCGTTGCGCACGCCCTGCGAGCTCCACTCGCGCTGGGTCCGGGCCCGGGCCTGGAGGTCGGACTTCTTGTCCGCGAACTCCTCGTAGGCCTCGCGCGCGTGCCGGCGCGCGACGGCACGCTCCTCCAGGAACGCGTCGTACCCGCCGTCGTAGACCGAGACCTGGTGCTGGGCCAGGTCCAGCTCGACCACCCGGGTGACGCACCGGGCCAGGAACTCGCGGTCGTGCGAGACCAGCACCACGCCGGCCCGCAGACCGCGGACGAAGGACTCCAGCCGGGCCAGGCCGTCGAGGTCGAGGTCGTTGGTCGGCTCGTCGAGCAGCACCACGTCGAACCGGCTCAGCAGCAGCGCCGCCAGCCCGACCCGCGCCGCCTGCCCGCCGGAGAGCGAGGTCATCAGCGTCTCGGTGCCGGTCTCCAGGCCGAGCTCGGCGAGGGTCGCGGGGATCCGGTCCTCCAGGTCGGCGGCGCCGCTGGCCAGCCAGTGGTCGAGCGCCACGGCGTACGCGTCGTCGGCGCCGGGAGCCTCGCTGCCCAGCAGGGCCGCGGTCTCCTCCATCGCGGCGGTCGCCGCGGCCGCGCCGGTACGCCGCGCCAGGTAGCCGCCCACCGTCTCGCCCGGGACCCGCTCGTGCTCCTGCGGCAGCCAGCCGACGAACGCGTCTGACGGCGCGGTGCTGACCGTGCCCGCGACCGGGGTGCCGCGGCCGGCGAGCAGCTCCAGCAGCGTCGACTTGCCCGCGCCGTTGGCGCCGACCACGCCCACGACGTCGCCCGGTGCCACGGTCAGGTCGAGGTCCTCGAAGAGCACCCGGTGACCATGGCCCCCGGCCAGGCCCTTGGCGACCAGCGTGCCGCTCACGGTCGTCGGTCCAGGGGCGTCGTGCTCACGGACGAAGGGTAGGCCAGGCCGTCCGGCCCTCCCTACGCAGCACATCCGGACCAGAGCAGGAGTGTGACCTGGTCGCCTCTGTGGCGGTCGTGGAGCGCCACTGCCCGGGGCCCGGTGGTTGACGAGGGGCGCCAGGCCCGTCTCGACACCACCCTCGACGCGCTCCATCCATCACCCGGGGAGAATCTTTTCGAACATTTGTCCACAGGCTGAGAATGGGTGCCTTCTGGGGGTCTGTCTTGTCGGTGGTGGCCGGTTGACTGGGGTCTGTCGGGGAGCTCATCGGGGGCCTTCGGCACGTCAGGGGACGGGGGTCTCGGGGATGTGGGAGCAGGCGGGTGTGGGGCATCCGATCGCACGCGCGGTCGGGCTGGTGGACGAGGCGCTGGACTGCGCGAAGGGCGCGGACCCCTCGTTCCTCTCGGAGGGTGAGCAGCGGGAGGTGCTGCTGGGGTTGTCGCGTCAGGTCGACCAGCTGGAGCGGCTGCGGATGCGGGTGCTCGGCATCCTCGGTGCGCCCGGTGGGGTGGCGCAGGGTGATGGGGCGAAGTCGGCGGCGACCTGGGTGGCGGGCCGGACCCGGTGCGGGTACGGGTCCGCGCGGGCCGCGGAGAAGCTCGCTGAGGCACTCGACTCGCGGTGGCGGCTGGTGGGTGCCGGGTTGGAGGACGGGTCGGTGAACCTGCCCCAGGCCAGGGTGATCGTGAAGGCGCTGGAGGCGTTGGTGATCGACCCGCTGCCCGGTGAGGAGGTCCCCGACGACGTGCTCGCCCGGGCCGAAGCACATCTGGTGGAGTGCGCGGGCGTGTTCACCCCCGCCCAGCTGGAGGCGCTGGGTGCGAAGATCCTGGCGGTGGTCGCTCCGGCCACCTGTGAGGAGCACGAACGCAAGGTCCTGGAGCGGGCCGAGCGGCGGGCGAACGCGGCGACGCGGTTGACGTTCCGCAGGCGTGGGGACGGCGCCACCGACGTGGCCGCGCGGATCCCGGACCAGGTGGCTGCGCGGTTGAAGACGTATCTGGAGGCGTGGACCTCGCCGAAGCAGGACGACGGCAAGGACACCGGTGCCGCCACCGGTCTGGGGGCGTTTCCCCACCGGGACCCCGCGACGGGGTTGCGGTTGCCCCAGGAGCGGTTGCACGGGCAGGCGTTCTGCGCGTTCCTCGAGGCCGCCGACCCCGCCCGGGTGCCGGCGCACGGTGGGTCGGCGACCCGGGTGCTGGTCACGATGAGCCTGGAAGCCCTGCAGGTCGGGTCTGGGGACGGGGTCGATCCTCAGCAACGGCGAGGACGTCACCACGTTGTCCGCGGGACAGGTGCAGAAGGCTGGCGTGCCAGGCGCAGATCATCCCCGTGGTCCTGGGGACGAAGTCGCAGGTGCTGGACCAGGGTCGGGCGTCGAGGTTCTTCACCGACGGGCAACGGACCGCGAAGACGCTGACCCAGCGGGTCTGCGGGGCGGAGGGGTGCACGGTGCCCTCACCCTGGTGCGAGGCCCATCACGGGCGTGATCCCTGGGGCCACGGCGGCCACACGGACCTGGACGACCTGCTGTTCCTGTGTCCCTGGCACCACCAACGGGCCCACGACCCAGCGTTCACCACCACGCAGCACGCCGACGGGTCCCTGCGCTACCACCGACGCACGTAGACCGCCGGTCCGGACCCTCAGCCGCGCCCGTTGGCCATCAGCGCCAGCCCCAGCAGCATCTTGTCCCGGGGGTCGGTCAGCGAGCGGGAGGTGAGCTGCTCGATCTGCTTCATCCGGTAGATCACCGTGTTGCGGTGGCAGTAGAGATCGCTGGCCGCGTGCGTGGGCGAGCCGTCGTGCTGCAGCAAGGCGCTGAGGGTGTCCAGCAGGGTCTGCGACTGCGCCTTGGGCAGGGCCAGGATCGGACCGAGCGTCTCCGACAGCAGTCGCGGGCGCGACCTGCGGGCTGCCGGCGAGCAGCACCTCGGGCAGCCGGTCGGAGACCGAGACCACCCGACGTACGCCGCGCGGCACGCGTCTCCGCGGCCCGGTGGGCGAGCTGGAACGCGGTCGCGAACCCGGCGATCCCGTCGGGTGCTGAGCGCGATCCCCATCCGGCCCGGGGCGTGCGGGGCGAAGAGGTCGACCAGCCCGGTCTCCCCGGGCACCCGCCCGGAGAGCAGCCCGTAGTAGACCCCGGAGCGCACGTGCCAGCGGGCGGCGATGCCCATCCGGTCCAACCGGTCCTCGACCGGGGCCGAGGCTGTCGCTGGCGTCGGCGCCGTCGTGGATCGCGACCACGCAGGCGACCTCGTCGTCGGGCTCGATCTCCAGGGCCGTACGGGCCTCCTCGGCGAAGAGCGGGTCGGCGCCCCGGCCCTCGATCAGCGCGTCGAGCAGGCTCTGCTGGCGCTGGAGGTCCTGGCGCTGGATCCGCGCGCTCTCGCGGCGGTAGGCGTCGATCAGCACCGCGTTCTGGACGTCGAGGTTGGCCCACACCGTGCGCGGCGGCGAGCAGCAGCACCTGGTCGTCTACCTCGATCGAGGGGTCGGCCGAGACCCGGCTGACCAGCGCCTCCCACAGGATCCGCGCCCCCAGCGTGTAGGCGTTGAGCACCAGCTCGAGCGGGACGCCCTGGCGGGCCCGGCGCCGGCCGGTGTCGCGCCACAGCTCGACCGCGTTCTCCTGCTGGCCCGACGCCTCGGCGCGCAGGTCGGGAGAGGCCGAGAGGATCCGCAGCCCACGCCGGATGTGCTGTCGGGTGCTCGCCCGGACGTCGGCGCGGAGCTCCGGGCCGATCCGCTCCCACAGGTCCTGGTCGCGCTCGAAGAGCGTCAGGGTGATGCTGTCGGCGATCACGTCCGACTGGTCCAGCAGGAGCGCCCAGGCGGCATGCAGCGCCTCTTGGGCGGGGGTGACAGACGTGACAGGCATGTCAGCACCGTCGCACTCCGCGCACAATCCTGACCAGACCCACGGGCAACTTGGGTCCACTGGACCAAGCAGTTTTGGGCAATCCGCCCAATGACCCCGGTGTACCGGCACACCAAAGTGGTCCAGGTCACATTGCCCAACCGGCCACGGCGCCGGTCACAGCGAGGCCCCGTCGACGCGCCGACCTCGAGCTGGCCCGACGTCACCGTCACGCTTCGGCGGGCTCACCGCGCTCTCCGACGTCTCGCTGTCCGTCAGCCCCCGGCACCGGTGCACGGGGTGATCGGCCCCAACGGCGCCGGCAAGACCACGCTGTTCAACGTGGCCTGCGGGTTCGTGCGTGCCCGACAGCGGGACGCTGCACCGCAAGGGCGAGCAGCTCGAGCCGGCTGCGCCCCCACCAGCTCGCCGGCCTCGGCATCGCCCGCACCCTGCAGGGTCTCGGCCTGTTCGACCGGGTCACGCGTGCTCGACAACGTGCATGGTCGGCGCCGACCGGCACGCCCGCGCCGGCTTCCTCGCCGCGCTGCTGGCGCTGCCGCGCTCCTGGCGCGAGGAGCGGGACCTGCGCGAGCGGGCGATGGCCACGCTCGACGCCCTCGGCATCGCCCACGTCGCCGGCCTCTACCCGCGGCAGCCTCCCCTACCCGGTGCGCAAGCGGGTCGCGCTGGCCCGGGCCCTGGTCGCCGAGCCCGAGCTGCTGCTGCTCGACGAGCCGGCCAGCGGGCTCTCCGCCGACGGAGATGGACGAGCTCGGCGACGCTGATCACGCGGGCTCACCGACCGGATGTCGGTGCTGCTGGTCGAGCACCACATGGACCTGGTGATGCGGGTCTGCGACGAGATCACCGTGCTCGACTTCGGCCGCGTGCATCGCCTCCGGCTCGCCCGACGCAGGTCCGCGACGACCCCGCCGTGCTCGCGGCCTACCTCGGCGAGGGAGTCGGTCTGAGTGCTCGCCGTCGACGTCGCTCACCGTCGTCCTACGGCCCGGTCACCGCCCTGCACGACGTCTCGTTCACCGCCGGCCGCGGGGAGATCACCGCCGTCCTCGGCGCCAACGGCGCCGGCAAGACCACGCTGCTGCGCACGCTCTCGGGCCTGCACCGCGCCCGCAGCCGGCACGATCACGCTCGCGGCCGGACGACCACCGGACGCCGTCCCGGCCGAGGAGATGACCGCGCCGCGGCATGGCGCACGTGCCCGAGGGCCGCGGCGTGATCACCGAGCTCAGCGTCGAGGAGAACCTGCGCCTCGGCGGGCTGGGCCGCGCCGGCGAGCGCGGGCCGGGTCACCGACGCCGACCTGCGGCGTCTACGACCTGTTCCCGCGTGCTGGCCGACCGGCGCAGCGCCGCGGCCGGCACCCTGTCCGGCGGCGAGCGGCAGATGCTCGTGATCGGCCGGGCGCTGATGGCCCGCCCGACGCTGCTGCTGCTCGACGAGCCCTCGCTGGGCCTGGCGCCCCGGATCGTCGCGCAGATCTTCGCGCTGCTGCGCGACCTGGTCGCGCGACGAGGGCCTCACCGTGCTGCTGGTCGAGCAGAACGCCCGCAGCGCGCTCTCGGTCGCCGACCACGGCGTCGTGCTCGACCTCGGCCGGGTGGTGGCCGACGCGGACGCCGACGTGCTCGCCGCCGACGACCAGCTCCGCCACGCCTACCTCGGCTTCTGACCCCGACCGTCCACCCCCGATCACGAACAGGAGACCGCCACCGTGCAACAGCTCCTCAACACCGCCCTCGGGCGGCCTCACCCTCGGGCATGGTCTACGCCGCCTTCGCCCTCGCCCTGGTGCTCATCTGGCGCTCCACCCGGGTGGTCAACTTCGCCCAGGCGCCGATGGCCATGGTGACCACGTTCGTCGCCCTGGTGGTGATCGACGCCGGCTACTCCTACTGGCTCGGCTTCGCCGCCGCGCTCGTCTCCGGCCTGGTGCTCGGCGCGCGTGCTCGAGCGCGCTGGTCGTGCGCCCGGTCGAGGGCAAGGCCGAGATCAACGCGGTGATCCTCACCCTGGGGCTGTTCATCGTGCTGCACGCGCTGGCCGCGGTGGTCTTCGGCAACGCGCTACCGCTCCTTCCCCGCGCCGTTCGGGATCCGCGGGTTCGAGGTCGGCGACCGCACCATCGGCCTGACCGCCTTCGGCGTCTTCACCATCGTCGCGGTGCTGGTGGTGATGGCGCTGCTGGTGGCGCTGTTCCGCTTCACCGACGTCGGGCTGCGGATGCGGGCCGCGGCCTTCAACCAGGAGGTCGCCCGGCTGCTCGGCGTGCGGGTCGGGCGGATGCTGACCCTCGGCTGGGCGCTGGCCTCGCTGGTCGGCTCGCTGGCCGGCCTGCTGATCGCCGGCGGCAGCCTGGTCCACCCCGGCTTCATGGACTCGGTGGTGGTCTTCGGCTTCGTCGCCGCCGTGCTCGGCGGGCTCGACAGCCCCGTCGGCGCGGTGGTCGGCGGCCTGGTGCTCGGCCTCTCGCTCAGCTTCGTCAGCGGGTACGTCGGCTCGCAGCTGGTGGCCGCTGGCGGCGCTGCTGATCCTGGTGCTGGTGCTGCTGGTGCGGCCCGGCGGCCTCTTCTCCCCGACGACGGCGAGGCAGGGTCTGATGAGCGCGATCCTGGCCCGGGCCGGCTGCCCGGGAGACGAACACCCTGCTGCGCCACCTGCTCGGTGGCCGCCCTCGGGCCTCGTGCTGGTCGTGCTGGTCCTGCAGGGCGTCAGCGACTTCCGCCGGCTTCCAGCTCGCCGAGATGGCCTACCTCGGGATCGCCGCCGGCGGGCTCACCGTGCTCACCGGGCTCAACGGCCAGGTCTCGCTGGGCCACGGCGCGCTGATGGCGGTCGGCGCCTACACCACGGCGCTGCTGCTGCCCGACCGCGACGCCGGTCACCCCGCTGGTGCTGGTGATCCTCGCGGCCGTCGCTGGTCACCCTCGTCGTCGGCGCCGCTGGTCGGCGTCGCCGCCGCCCGGCTGCACGGGCCCTACCTCGCCGGCGCGACGCTGGCGCTGGCGGTCGCGGTCCCGGGCATCGCGCTCTACTTCAAGGACACGCTCGGCGGCGAGCAGGGCCTGCGGGTCGTGCTGCCGGAGATCCCCACCTGGGTCGACGACGCGGCGTACTTCCTCACCGGCCAGGACCTCACCCGGAGCGGGTACGTCGCGTTCGTCGGGTGGGTGACCCTGGTCGTCACCTTCGTGCTGCTGGCCAACCTCTCGCGCAGCCGGGTCGGGCGCCGCTGGCGGGCGGTGCGCGACGACGAGGTCGCCGCCCAGCTGGCCGGCATCGACCTCGGCCGCGCCCGGGTCTCGGCGTTCGTGGTCAGCGCCGCCGCGGCCGGCGCGGCCGGCGCGGTGCTCGCGATCGCGTCCGGCTGGCCGCGCCGAGCACGCTTCACCCTGAACCTCAGCCTCACCCTGCTCGCCGCCGTCGTCCTCGGCGGCCTGGGCAGCCTCACCGGCGCGCTGGTCGGCGCCGCGCTGCTGACCTTCCTGCCGCAGGTCGTCACCGACCTCGGCACCGACGCCGGCCTCGACGACATCCAGGCCGCGGAGCTGGCCCCGCTGGTCTACGGCCTGGTGATGGTCGCTGGTGATCCTGCTGGCCCCCGGCGGCCTGGCCGGCAGCCTGCGCCGCGCCCTCGTCGTACGCCGCACCCGCCGCGCGCTGGCCTCGGGCGCTCGCCCAGCGGCGGACCCGGCGACGCCGGAAACCGCCGGAAGCACGACCACCACCAGAGAGGGAGCAACAAGATGAGACGCAGGCACACGAGGCCGAGCGGCGCTCGCCGGCCTGGCCGGGCTGTCGTCACGACGCTCGTCCTCACCGCGTGCGGCGCGGGCGGGCGGGACGACGACGACGCCGACGGCGGGGGCGGCGGCGCCTCCGACACCGGCGTCACCGCGGACACCGTCACGATCGGCGGCGCACTTCCCGCTCACCGGGGTCGCGGCCCCGGGCTACAGCGAGATCCCGACCGGGGCGAAGGCCTACTTCGACTACGTCAACGCCAACGGCGGCGTCCACGGGCGCCAGATCGAGTACGTCGTCAAGGACGACGGCTACAACCCGACCAACACCAGCAAGGTCACCAACGAGCTGCGTCCTCCAGGACGAGATCTTCGCGATGGTCGGCGGGCTCGGCACCCCCACCCACAGCGCGGTGGTCGACTTCCTCAACGGCGAGGGCGTGCCCGACCTCTTCGTCTCCTCGGGCTCGCTGATGTGGGGCGACGACGTCGAGGCCCGGCCGATGACCTTCGGCTGGCAGCCCGACTACGAGATCGAGGGCAAGATCATCGGCCAGTACGTCGCGGAGAACATGCCCGACGCCAAGGTCGGGCTCTTCCTGCAGGACGACGACTTCGGCGAGGACGCCGAGCAGGGCGTGCGCCAGCTACCTCGACGACCAGATCGTCGCGGTGCGAGCGCTACACCTCCGGCAACACCGACGTGGGCCCGCAGATCGCGGCGCTGCAGGCGGCGAAGGCCGACCTGGTGCTCTCCTTCAACACCCCGTCCTACACCGCGCTGAGCCAGCTGGTCGCGCTGCAGCTCGGCTACGAGCCGGAGTGGTTCTACTCCAACGTCGGCTCCGACCCGACGCTGGTCGGCGCGCTGCTCGCGCAGTTCTCCGAGGGCGCGGTCGAGGGCGGCACGAGGGCGCTCGACGGGGTGATGACCACGGAGTACATCCCGGGCGTCGACGAGCCCGACGACCCGTGGGTGCAGCTGTGGCAGAAGGTCTGGGACGAGCACGGCGAGAAGGGCGAGCTGACCAACTACCGGGTCTACGGCATGTCCCACGCCTACGCGTTCGTGCAGGCGCTCCAGGGGCCGGTGAGGACCTGACCCGCGAGGGGCTGGTGGAGCACTCGAGGAGAACGGCGAGGGGCTCGAGGGTCCCGCAGCTGGCGCCGTTCCGCTTCAGCGCCGACAGCCACATGGGCATCTCCGGCATGCAGGTGGTCAGCTCAAGGGCGACGTCGGCGAGCCGCTGACCCCGGTGCTGGTCACCGACATCGGCGACGCCGAGATCGTGGAGGACAACTCCGGCCAGGCCGACGACGCACCGCCGGAGAACGGCATCCCCGAGTAGGCCACCGTCCCTCCTCGGTGCTGGGCCCGCCCCCGCTACAGCCGCTCGGCGGCCCGGCGGGCGGCGAGGCCCAGCACCTCCCACGTGGTGCTGAACGGCGGCGCGTAGGACAGGTCCATCCAGGCCAGGTCGTCCACGGTGCCCTCGGCCCACAGCACCGCGGCCGCGGTGTCGATCCGCTTGCCGGCGCCTCGGCCGCCCACGACCTGCACGCCCAGCAGCCGGCGCGAGGCCCGGTCGGCCATCACCCAGACGTCGACCGGATCGGCCTCGTCCAGGTAGCCGCTGGCGGTGGAGCCGGAGGTCGCCACCGCGACCGGGTCGTAGTCCGCGGCCCGGGCGTCCTCGAGGGACAGCCCGGTACGGGCCACCTCGACGTACTGGCCGCCGGCGGCGAACCGGGTGATCGCGGTCTCCAGGATGCCGTCGAACGTCAACGACCCGCCCGCCAGGCTGTCGCCCCAGCGACCCGGCCCATCTTGTTGGCATGCGTGCCGAGCGGACGGAAGACGTGGTCGGCGGCCAGCCGGCGGAACGTCTCGCAGCAGTCGCCGGCGGCCCAGACCCGCTCGGCGACCCGGCCGCGCGGGTCCGGGCGCAGCGGCCCCCTTCTCGCCCAGCTCCAGGCCGGATGCCGGCCAGGAACTCGGTCGCCGGCACCACGCCGAGGGCCAGCACCACGCAGGTCGCACTCCCGGGAGCCGCCGTCCCAGCGGACCGCGGTCGGCACGCCCGTCGACGACGTCCAGACCGGTGACCTCGGCGTCCAGCACCACCTCCACCCCGGCCCGGGTCAGGGTGAGCGCGACCTGGTCCGAGAGCTCCGGCTCCAGGGAGCTCATCACCCGCGAGCGGGTCACCACGGTGACCCCGAAGCCGCGCCGCAGCGCCGCCTCGGCGACCTCGAGGCCGATGTAGCCGCCGCCCACCACCACCACGTGCGACCCGGGTCCGGCCTCGGCGAACCGGCGCAGCCACTCCTCGCCGTCGTCCAGCGTCTTGACCGGTCCCACCCCGCCGACCAGGCCTCCGTCGGCGCCGTGCGCCCAGGCCGGCACGATCGGGTGCGCGCCGGTGGCGACGACGAGCTGGTCGTAGCCGACCGGCTCCCCCGCGGCCACCTCGACCCGGCGGGCCGCCAGGTCCACCCGACCGCCTCCACGCCCATCCGCAGGTCGATCCCGGCCTCGAGGTGCTGCGCGGGGGTGCGGGCCACCAGGTCGTCGCCGGAGTCCACGTCGCCGGCCATCCAGTACGGGATGCCGCAGGCCGAGTACGAGGTGTGCGCGCCCTTCTCCAGCACGGTCACGGCCAGCTCGCGCCCGGTGCGGCGCGCGGTGCGCAGCATCTGGTGGGCCGCGGACATGCCCGCCGCGTCGGCGCCGAGGATGACGATGCGCTCGCTCATGGGCGCAAGCCTCGCACGCGACCGGGCAGCGCGGGCTACGGCGCCCGGCGGGTCTCCAGCACCCGGAACCCCTTCGCGCTGGCCAGCCGGGTGGTCGGCCAGCCCTGCTCGCCCAGCCACCGCTGCAGCGAGTCGGCCCCGAGGTTCTTCCCGACCACCGAGACCATCCGCCCGCCGGGCGCGAGCCGGGGCAGCCAGGTCAGCAGCAGCTCGTGCAGCGCCGCCTTGCCGATCCGGATCGGCGGGTTGGACCAGATCTCGTCGAAGACGTAGTCGCGCGGGCACCTGGTCGGGGCGGCACGCCGCGAACGTGCCGGAGACCCCGAGGGCCGCGGGCGTTCTCGTTGGCCAGCAGCATCGCCCGCTCGTTGACCTCGACCCCGATCACCCGGGCCAGCGGGACGGCCTTGGCGATCGCCAGCCCGATCACCCCGTAGCCGCAGCCGAGGTCGAGGAACCGTCCCGGCGCGGGCGGCTCGGTCTCGCGCAGCAGCACGGCCGTGGCGTGGTCGAGGTGACCGCGGCTGAAGACACCGGACGCCGCTGGTCAGCCGAGCTCGCGGCCCCACACCTCGCAGGTGAAGCGCTCCCGGGTGAAGGGGACGTCGGGGTCGGCGGAGAAGTAGTGCTCCTGCTCGTCGTCGCTCATACCAGCTCCCTCCTGGCCCGGGCCCGGTCGGCCTGGGTCGCCAGCTCGTCGTCGTCGGGGTAGCCGACCTCCTCCAGCGTCAGTCCGTGGGCGTGCACGACGGTGAGCGCCGAGTCGCGGACCCGGGCCACCAGCAGCTCGCTCGCCCACTCCGGCGGCCGCCGCCCGTCTCCGACCGCGAGCAGGCACCCCACCAGCGCGCGCACCATCGAGTGGCAGAACGCGTCGGCGACCACCCGGGCCACCGCCACACCCGTCCTCGTCGCGCCGCCACTCCAGCTCGAGCAGCGTCGGACCGTGGTCGCGCCCTCGCGCCGCTTGCAGAACGCCGCGAAGTCCTTGAGCCCGAGCAGCGCGGTCGCGGCCTCGTTCATCCGCGCGAGGTCGAGCGGTCGCGACCAGGCCAGCACGGAGCGGCGCAGCAGCGGGTCGACCACCTCGGGGCGGTCGGCGACCCGGTAGGCGTAGCGGCGCCAGCTGCGCGGAGAACCGGGCGTCGAACCCGGCGGGCGCCTCGGCGACCCGGTGGACCCGCACGTCCGGCGGCAGGATGCCGTTGAGCCTGCGCAGCAGGGCGTCCGGCAGCGGGCCCGCGATCCGCCCGACCGCGACCACCAGCAACTCGGGGTCGACGTCGACGTGGCACGACCTGCCCACGGGCGTGCACGCCCGCGTCGGTCCGCCCGGCGCACCACCACGCGCGCCTCCGGCACCCGCAGCGCCGTGGTGAGCGCCTGCTGCAGCACCCCCTGGACGGTCCGCAGGCCCGGCTGCTCGGCCCAGCCCGAGAAGTCGGTGCCGTCGTAGGCGAGGTCGATCCGCAGGCGCACCGGTCCATCTTCCCAGACCGTTGACGTGAGGACGCGTGCCGCCCTACCGTGGTTATTCAACCGATTAGTTGAAGAAGGAGTCTCGTGAGCGATCCTCTGTCCCGCGTCTTCGCCGCCCTCGCCGACCCGACCCGGCGCGACATGGTCGCCCGCCTCGCGGTCGCCGACGCCACGGTCGGAGAGCTCGCCGAGCCGTACGACGTGAGCATGCAGGCGGTCTCCAAGCACCTCAAGGTGCTGGAGGGCGCCGGGCTGGTGAGCCGGACCCGGGAGGCGCAGCGCCGTCCGGTCCACCTGGAGGCGGAGGTGCTCGACCTGATGACCAAGTGGATCGAGCGCTACCGGCGACAGGCCGAGGAGCGCTACCAGCGTCTGGATGCCGTCCTGGCCCAGATGACCGCCCACGAGCAAGGACACCGCACCGACACCCACCCCGAGGAAGGGACAGCATCATGAGCACGACCAGCACCCAGCGCTACACCGAGGCAGCCATCGAGGCGGACACCACGGTGCCCGCCGTCCACATCTGGCGCGACTTCGCGGCCACCCCCGCGCAGCTGATGCGCGCCCACACCGACCCCGACCTCTTCGCCCGCTGGATCGGCCCGGACGCCCTCGGCACCCGGATCGACCACTGGGACTGTCGCACCCTGGGCTCCTACCGCTACGTCAACACCGAGGGTGACCAGGAGTACTCCTTCCGAGGCACCTTCCCGGAGGTCTCGGAGAACCGGATCGTCCAGACCTTCTGCTACGAGGCGATGCCCGAGGCGGTCGCGCTGGAGACCCTCACCATCACCGACCTGGGCGAGGGCCGCAGCCGACTGCACGGGCTCTCGCTGTGCGACTCCTTCGAGGCACGTGACGGGATGCTCGCCTCCGGCATGGAGGTGGGCATCCACGAGGGGTACGCCAAGCTCGATCGCCTGCTCGCCGACGGCGAGGTCTGACGGTGGCGCTTGCCCAGGACCCGGCCGCCCGCCACCGGGCGGTGGCTGGCCGGTTCACCGACCTGGTGCGAGGCACGGCCGACTGGTCGAGCCCCGCGCCGGTCGCGGGCTGGACCGCGCTGGACGTGGTCGACCACCTGGTGACCTGGCTGCCCGCGTTCGTCGCCGGGGGCAGCGACCGTCACTGGGCTCCCGGTCCCCCTGCCCGCCAGGACCCGCTCGGGGCCTGGCAGGCCCAGACCGACGGCGTGCAGGGGTTGCTGGACGACGCTGCCGCCGCGGCGTCGCCCTTCACCCATCCCCGGCTCCCGCCCCAGGACCTGGCGACCGCGATCACCCGCTTCTACACCGCCGACGTCTTCATGCACAGCTGGGACCTGGCCCGGGCCACGGCCCAGGACGACGGACTCGACGCGGAGACCTGCGCCCAGATGCTCGCCGGCATGCTGGCGATGGAGGACGCGATGCGCAGCTCCGGCCAGTACGGGCCCGCACACCCCGTCGCTCCCGACGCACCTCCGGCCGCAAGGCTGATGGCCTTCATCGGACGCGACCCGACCTGGGCCCCGCCCGTGGCCTGACGAGTGGGCGCTGTGGAGAGGATGGGCGGGACGTCGGTGTCCCCTGGCAAGGTACGAGACCTGTCCCCGACGACCGGAGCCCGCCCGTGCCGATCCCGCCCTCCCCGCCCAGCCAGGCCCAGCAGCAGATGCTGGCGAAGATCCGCAAGCTGCTGGCCAAGGCCGAGGACCCGGCAGCGAGCCCCGCGGAGGCCGAGACCTACACCGCCAAGGCGGCCCAGCTGATCGCCGACTACGGCATCGACGCGGCTCTGCTGGAGGCCGACGCACCGGGCAGCCACCGGGTGGCCGACCGGGTGGTGGGGCTGGACGCGCCGTACGCCCGGGACAAGGCGGCCCTGCTGTGCGACGTCGCCTCCCGGCTGCGCTGCCGCGCGGTGCTGCGCACCCGTCGCGGACCCGGCGCCACCGAGCACTCGGTCCACCTGTTCGGGCACGACTCCGACCTGGCTCGCGCCGAGCTGCTCTTCACCAGCCTGCTGCTCCAGGCCGGGCAGCAGCTGGCGCGCACGCCGGTGCCCGCCGTGGGAGCACAAGGCGGCGTTCCGCCGGTCCTGGCAGGAGGGCTTCCGGATGGCGGTCTCCCGGCGGCTCGCCGAGGCCGAGAGCGCGGCCGAGGAGCGGGCGACCGGCCGCGTCTCCGAGGCCGGACGGTCCACCGAGCTGGTGCTCGCCGACCGGACCCGCGAGGTCGAGGAGGTGCTGACCGCCGACCTACCCCTCGCTCGGCGTCGCCCGGCCGCGCACGCTCTCGGGGTCCGGGATGCGCGACGGGTACCTGGCGGGCGAGCTCGCCGACCTCGGCACGACCAGGCTCAGCCCTCGACCTCGCTGAGCGTCGGCGGGTCGGCTCCGGCCCGCGAGACCGTGACCGCCGCCGCCCGGCCTGCCAGGTCCAGGGCCGCCAGCAGCCCGGCACGGGGCCATCGGTGTCCCCGCTCCCCCGGCGCGCAGCAAGCCCTCGCGCAGCAGACCGGCGAGCAGCCCGGCCCCGAAGGTGTCCCCGGCGCCGATGGTGTCGACCACCTCGACGGGCGGTGCCCCGAGCTCCACGACACCGTCCAGGTCGACCCAGGCCGAGCCGTCCTCGCCCAGGGTGAGCGCGACGGCGCCCGCGCCGGCCTGGAGCAGGGTCCGCGCCGCCTCCACGGGGCCGGCGCTGGGCAGCAGCACCCCGAGGTCCTCGTCCGAGGCCTTGACCACGTCCGCGAGCGCGGCCATCGTGCGGACCGCCTCCCACAGGCCTGGACCAGCCCCGGTGATCGCCGGGCGGGCGTTCACGTCGTAGACGACCGGGCACCGGCCGCCGAGCCGGGTCACGAGGTCCACGACCTGCGCCGCCCCCGGGACCAGCACCGGCGCCAGCGAGCTGACCAGCAGAGCGTCCGGCGGCTCGGCCCCCTCGTCGCCGAGCCCGGCCACGTCCGGCGACAGCCGCCACGCGAGGTCGAACCGGTAGGTCGCCGTCCCTCGGTCGTCGATCTCGGCCTCGGCGACCGCCGTCCGGTCCAGCACCAGCGGATCCACCGCCCAGGCGACGCCCTCGGAGTCCAGGTGCTGCCGCAGAAGAGCGCCCCGGCGATCCCGCCCCAGCGCGGTGGCCAGGCTCACCTCCACGCCGAGCCGCGCCAGCGCCACCGCGGCGTTCGCGGCACTGCCGCCGGGCAGCTCGACGGGCGCCTCGCCGGCCCGGCGGACGACGTCGACCAACGTCTCCCCCACCACCAGCACCCGCGTCATGGGTCGATGCTCGCCGCTGTGAGGCGCACGTCCAGCGGCATACTCCTCCCATGACCGACGCCGAGCCGCTGATCCGGATCGACCGGGACGACACCACGCCGCCCTTCGAGCAGGTGCGCACCCAGATCGCCGCGCAGGTCGCCTCGGGCAGTCTGCCCGCCGGCACCCGGTTGCCACCGGTGCGCACCCTGGCCGCGGATCTGGGCTTGGCCGTCAACACCGTGGCCCGGGTCTACAAGGAGCTCGAGGCCGACGGGGTGGTCGAGACCCGCGGCCGCGCCGGCACGCTGGTCCGCTCCGGGGCCGCCCACGACCTGGGTCAGGTCCGGCAGGCCGCGTCCGACTACGTCGCCCTGTGCCGGAGCGCTCGGGCTCACGCTCCCCGAGGCGGTCCGCCTGGTCGAGGACGCCTGGTACGTGCCCCGGAACGCGACGAGGCCCGCCCCCTCACGGGAGCGGGCCTCGCGGCTGGTCTGCGGAGTGACTACTCCTTGACCTCGTCCTTGACCTCAGCCTCGTCCTTGACCTCGGCCTCGTCGGTCGACTGCGCCTCGGCAGTCTCGGTGTCCGCCTCGACGGCGAGCACCTCCTCCTCACCGTCGACGTCCTCGGCGACGATCTCGGCCGGGGCTGCAGCCGGAGCGGCGGCCTCGGTCTTCTTCGTCGACGGAGCCTTCGGCGAGTACGCCTCGGTCACGAGCTCGATCACGGCCATGGGGGCGTTGTCGCCCTTGCGGGGGCCGAGCTTGGTGATCCGGGTGTAGCCGCCCGGACGCTCCGCGAACGTGGGGGCGATGTCGACGAACAGGGTGTGCACGACGGACTTGTCCCGCACGACCTTGAGCACCTCGCGACGGTTGTGCAGGTCACCCTTCTTGGCCTTGGTGATCAGCTTCTCCGCGTAGGGGCGCAGCAGCCGGGCCTTGGCCTCGGTGGTGGTGATCCGGCCGTGCTCGAACAGCGCGGTGGCCAGGTTCGACAGGATCAGTCGCTGGTGGGCGGGGCTACCGCCGAGACGGCGACCCTTCTTGGGGGTGGGCATCGCTTCTACTCATTCCTCCCCGGCCGTACCAGGTACCGGGGTAGTCGGTCCCGGCGTCGTTCGCCGGGATCTGGGGGTGTCAGTACTGCTCGTCCTCGACGAACGCGTCGTCGTCGTCGTCGCTGTACGCGGCGAGGGCGGCGTGCGGGTCGAAGCCGGGAGCGCTGTCCTTGAGGGAGAGGCCCATCTCGACGAGCTTGGCCTTGACCTCGTCGATCGACTTCGCACCGAAGTTGCGGATGTCGAGCAGGTCCTGCTCGGAGCGCGAGATGAGCTCACCCACGGTGTGGATGCCCTCACGCTTGAGGCAGTTGTAGGACCGGACGGTCAGCTGCAGGTCCTCGACCGGCAGGGCCAGGTCGGCGGCCAGCGCCTCGTCGACCGGCGACGGGCCGATGTCGATGCCCTCGGCCTCGACGTTGAGCTCGCGCGCCAGGCCGAAGAGCTCGACCAGGGTCTTGCCCGCCGAGGCGATGGCGTCGCGGGGACGGATCGACGGCTTGGTCTCGACGTCGATGACCAGCTTGTCGAAGTCGGTGCGCTGCTCGACACGGGTGGCCTCGACCTTGTAGGTCACCTTCAGCACGGGGCTGTAGATCGAGTCGACCGGCATGCGGCCGATCTCGTTGTCGGCGCCCTTGTTCTGCACGGCCGAGACGTAGCCACGGCCACGCTCGACGACCAGCTCCATCTCCAGCTTGCCGTTGTCCGACAGCGTGGCGATCTTCAGGTCGGGGTTGTGCACCTCGACACCGGCCGGCGGGGTGATGTCCGCCGCGGTCACGTCGCCGGCACCGGACTTGCGCAGGTACATCGTGACGGGCTCGTCGTGCTCGGAGGAGACGACCAGGCCCTTGAGGTTGAGGATCATCTCGGTGACGTCCTCGGTCACGCCCTCGATGGTCGAGAACTCGTGCAGCACCGAGTCGATCTTGATGCTGGTGACCGCGGCTCCGGGGATGGAGGAGAGCAGGGTCCGGCGCAGCGAGTTGCCGAGCGTGTAGCCGAAGCCGGGCTCGAGCGGCTCGATCACGAACCGGGAGCGGAACTCGTCAACGGTCTCTTCCGACAGGGTCGGGCGCTGGGCGATAAGCACTGGATTCTTTCCTTTCCGGACCCACCCACCATTTGACGGGCCCGAACTTCGGTGACGAGGCGAAAGTTGAGGTGTGTGCCCCCGGCCGAAGACGGCCGCAACCACGGGACGGGGTGGTCGGGGGGCCGAAGCCCCCCGACGCAACTACTACTTCTTGGAGTAGAACTCCACGATCAGCTGCTCCTGGACCGGCATGTCGATCTGCGCCCGGGTCGGCGTCTGGTGCACGAGGATGCGCATCCGCGACGGGATGGCCTCGAGCCAGGCGGGAACGACGCGCTCGCCGTGGGTCTCGCGAGCCACGATGAACGGGGTCATCTCCAGCGACTTCTCCCGCACGTCGATGACGTCGTGGGCGGAGACCTGGAAGGACGGGATGTCGACCTTCTTGCCGTTCACCTTGAAGTGGCCGTGCACGACCAGCTGGCGGGCGTGACGACGGGTGCGGGCGAACCCGGCACGGTAGACGACGTTGTCCAGGCGGCACTCGAGCAGCTGGAGCAGGTTGTCGCCGGTCTTGCCCTGGCGCCGCGAGGCCTCGACGTAGTACTTGTGGAACTGGCTTCTCCAGGATGCCGTACGAGAAGCGGGCCTTCTGCTTCTCACGCAGCTGGAGGAGGTACTCGCTCTCCTTGATCCGACCCTTGCCGTGCTGGCCGGGCGGGTAGGGACGACGCTCGAATGCTGCGTCGCCACCGACGAGGTCGACACCGAGACGGCGCGACTTCTTGGTCATGGGACCGGTGTAACGGGCCATTGTTCAAAGTCTCCTTGAAGTCTCGGGTCGGATCAGACGCGACGGCGCTTGGGCGGGCGGCAGCCGTTGTGCGGGGCAGGCGTGACGTCCTGGATGGTGCCGACCTCGAGGCCGATGGCACCCAGCGAACGGATCGCCGTCTCGCGGCCCGAGCCCGGGCCCTTGACGAAGACGTCGATCTTCTTCATGCCGTGCTCCTGCGCCCGACGACCCGCAGCCTCGGCAGCCATCTGCGCGGCGAACGGGGTGGACTTGCGGGAGCCCTTGAAGCCGACGGTGCCGGCAGAGGCCCACGCGATCACGGCACCCGTGGGGTCGGTGATCGTGACGATGGTGTTGTTGAACGTGCTCTTGATGTGGGCTTCGCCCTGAGCGACGTTCTTCTTCTCCTTGCGGCGCACCTTGGTGGTGCGGCTCTTGGGAGGCATTCAATATCTCCTGAGGTGACTGGTAAGCGAAAGTTTCGAGGAAGCAGACGAGCGAGGCGGCGTCAGCCGCGGATCACTTCGCCTTCTTCTTGCCGGCGACGGTGCGCTTGGGGCCCTTGCGGGTACGCGCGTTGGTCTTGGTGCGCTGACCGCGGACCGGAAGGCCCATGCGGTGGCGGCGACCCTGGTAGCTGCCGATCTCGATCTTGCGACGGATGTCGGCCTGGACCTCGCGACGGAGGTCACCCTCGATCTTGAAGTTGGCTTCGATCTCATCGCGGAGCTTGACCAGCTCCTCGTCACCCAGCGTGTGGACGCGCGCGTTCGGGTCGACCCCGGTGGCGGCGAGCAGCTCCTGGGCGCGGGTACGGCCGATGCCGTAGATGTAGGTGAGTGCGATCTCGATGCGCTTGTCGCGCGGGAGGTCAACACCAACGAGGCGAGCCATGTTGTCTGGCGTTCCCTTCGGGTAGTTCGCTGCGGTTTCGTTCGTGTCGCGTCCCGGCGCCTCGCACAGGGGACCTGTGCAACCGGGCTCCGGCCGCTGCTCCGGAGGTGGGTTCGCTGGTCCGCCCCGAGGGGCGGGACCAGCTAGCGATCACGTTGAGTGGTGTGTTCAGTTGGTGCGAGACCGGCGGCGGACCGCCGGTTCATCAGCCCTGGCGCTGCTTGTGGCGCGGGTTCTCGCAGATGACCATGACGCGGCCGTGGCGACGGATGACCTTGCACTTGTCGCAGATCGCCTTGACGCTGGGGTTGACCTTCACTTCGGAGGGCCTTTCTGGATCGGCTGGTTACTTGTAGCGGTAGACGATGCGACCCCGGGTGAGGTCGTACGGAGAGAGCTCCACCACGACCCGGTCCTCGGGGAGGATGCGGATGTAGTGCTGACGCATCTTTCCGCTGATGTGGGCGAGCACCTTGTGTCCGTTGCTCAGCTCGACCCGGAACATGGCGTTGGGCAGGGCCTCCATGATGGTGCCCTCGAGCTCGATCACGCCTTCTTTCTTCGGCATGTCCTCCACAATCTGTTGAAACGTTGGTCTACCGCGTGTGCACCGCACGGCGGGTGCCGTCCGGGTGGCCCGGGAACCTCCCGCCGGAGCGGGTGGACCTCGTACGGCAGTCGCTGGTGCCTCAAATCCGCGCACATGACCGAGTACGTCCGAGGAAGTACCTGGCTGCGGTGCCACGGCAGCCGCGAGGGACCAGCGAGCATGCCCACGTTGGGCCGACACGTCAGTCTAGTAGGCGCTGCCGAGAAACCCTAATCAGTCCCCGGACCCGGGAGACGGGGCCGTGGCCGCGTCGCGTCCGGGCGGGGCGCAGGCTCGCGAGGCTCAGCACGGCCCTGAGCCGTTGCCCTCGACTCAACCCCCGCATCATCTCACGCCGCTCCTCCTCGACGCTGTCCCAGTACCGCTCGGCCTCCTCGGCCGCCGGCTCGGCGGGCCCGAAGACGAACCGGTCGGCCCGTCGGGCCAGCTCCGGCGCCCGGTCCGAGGAGATCTCCCGGCTCTGCTCGCGCCGCGTCGCCCACGGGTCCGGCCGGGAACCGGCTGGCCCAGGTCGCGGGCCTGGTCGACCAGCTCGCGCCAGGCGCCCACGAACCGGGACGAGACGACCGGCGCCGTACGGCGGCGCCGCCGGCGCAGCAGCTTCGCGCCCAGGATCGAGCCCAGGACCAGGGCGACCAGCAGCAGCGGGATGCCGACCCAGGTGGCGACCGTGCCCACCCACGCGGGCAGCCGCCGTCCTCGGACTCCTCCTGCTCCTCCTCCTGCTTCTCCTGCTGCATCCGGGCACGGAGGTCGGAGTCCGCGGACTCCCCCAGCGCCGAGGGCGGCGGGATCGGCGCCGGCGGCGGGACCACCGTGCCGGTCATCGGCTCCTGCGTCTCCGGCTGCCGCTCGGCCGGCGGCTTGGTGGACATGAACCGCTCGGTGGGCAGCGTGCGCCAGGTGCCGTCCTCGACCCGGAGCTCGACCCAGGCCTCCACGTGCTCGCCGCGGACCACGCCGTCCTCGGGCACCACCGCGCCCAGCACCACCCGGGCGGGCACCCCCAGCTTGTTGGCCATCAACGCCATCACCGCGGCGTACTGCTCGTCGTTGCCGACCATCGGGTCGGCGTTGACGAACTCGTCGGAGAGCCGCTTGTGCCCGTGCCCGGGGTGGTAGCCGCGCTCGGCACGGCGTACGCCGTCGGAGTAGCGGCCCTTCTCCTTGAGGTGGTCCGCGGCGGCGAAGACCCGTGCCATCGGGGTGTCGGCGTTCTCGGTCCACTTGTCGCGCGCCTGGTCGAGGAAGCCGGTGTCGGCGTTCAGCGCGCCCGGCAGCGGCGAGACGCCCGACTCGGCGCTGACCGAGTCGTCGGGGAGCACGGCGTCGAAGGCGTAGACGTCCCCCGGGTGCAGCTCGCTGGGCACCACGGCGGTGGAGGTGGCCAGGTTGTAGCGGAAGGTCTCGGACTTGGCGCTCGGGTCGCCGGACTCGAACTCCATCGACTGCAACGCGCCTGCGGTGGGCAGCCAGACACCCGACCAGCCCGAGCCCACCTGGACCCGGACCCGGACCCGCTCCCCCTCCACGGGGTTGTCGATCACCGAGGAGACGCGTTGGAAGCTGTCGCCGGACTCGGCGCTCAGCGGGTCGTTCGTCGCGCCGTAGACCATCCCGTCCCAGTGGTCGAGGGTGGCGATCCGCATCCGGGTGCCGGACTCGACGCCCGAGACGGAGAACAGCTCCTTGTCGTAGACGTTCGTGGCCTCCGTGCGCTGGCCCAGGTCCACGTAGTTGCGGAACGCGGCCAGCGGGGACGGGTAGCGACCGATGTCGAACGGCGGGTCCACGTGGTCGCGCAGCACCAGCCGGCCGGTCTCCTCCCCCATCACCGCGCGGGCGCCCGGCACCGCCACCCCCGAGGCGACCGCCAGCAGCAGCACGCCGGCCAGCACCCTGGTCGGGCTCTGCCGGCCCACCCGGACGCTGGCGCTCACCCGCCGGGCGCGGACGGCCAGCCAGCCCAGGGCGACGGCGGCGAAGACCCCACCCTGGACCAGCAGGGACTGCGGCTGGGAGACCCCCAGCAGGATCGAGACGAACAGCACCGCGGCCGCCACGACCACCGGGACCAGCGCGGTCGCCCAGGCCCGGCCGGTCCCGAGGAAGACCGCCGCCGCACCGAGCAGCCCCGCCAGCAGCCCGATGATCCAGGGCAGCACCAGCAACGGCCCGCTGCCGTCGACCGGGGGCAGCGTGGTGAGCAGGTCCTTCCAGCCGAACAGGAGCTGGTCCACCAGGGTGCGCAGCACCTCGGGGCCGGGGAGGAACGCGGTGTCCCCCAGCGAGCGGAGGGTGAGCGGGCCGCCGAGCAGGAAGAAGACCAGGACCGCCAGCAGCACCGCGGCCACCATCGGCAGTCCGAAGGCTCGGGCCAGCACGCTGCAGCCCGCGCCCAGCAGCGTGCCGAGCACGCCGACCACGAGGAACTCCAGGCCGATGAACGAGGCGGCCAACCCGGAGAGCGCGATGCTCACCAGCAGCACCATCACCCCGAGGTCCGCCCAGTGACCGGGGTCGGGCCACCGTCGGGCCCGGACGGAGCGGGTCCGGGTCCCGGTGGTGACGACGGGTCCGGCGGCGCTCATCGCACGCTCCACCGCAGCAGGGGGCCGAGGTCCTGCGGGGTCGCCAGGTGCAGCACCGGCAGCCCCGCCGCGTCGGAGACCCGGCTGGTCTGGTCCGGCTCGACCAGGATCGCCAGCCGCCGCACCTCCGGCGGGAAGGCCACCGAGGCGCGCTGGACGTCGGAGAAGCTGGCCTCGGAGCCGGTGACGAAGAACGCGATGCTGGTCGCGGGCGCCAGGCTGGTCGCCCGGCGCGCGGTCGCGACCAGGCCGGCCTGGCCGAAGTCCGCACGGCACACCGCGTCCAGCGCCCGGCGCCCCTCGCCGCCCGTCGAGGCCTGCTCGCCGCAGACGAAGGAGACGTCGAACTCGTCGGCCGCGGCCCGGACGGCGAGGGAGGCCGCGACGGTCATGGCGGCCTCGAACCCCTCCTCGTCGTGGTAGGAGCGCAACCGGTCGTCGACCACCAGGGTGGCGTGGCTGCGCCGGGTGTCGAGGTACTGGCGCACGAGGAGGGCGCTCTGGCCCGAGGAGGCCATCACCTTGGCCGAGGAACGCCAGTGCACGTGCCTCAGGTCGTCGCCCGGCACGTACTCGCGCAGCGCGTGGAACGCCAGGTCGCTCTGGCTCACCGCGTCCGTGGAGACCCCTTCGAGGTCGCGCAGGATGCCCGCGCCCAGCGACTCCAGGGGCACCACCGCGGGACGGACCAGCACCTCGCGCCGGGGGGTCCACGCCATGTCCCGGGAGAACAGCCCCAGCGGGTCGCCGCGCAGCGTGAACGCCGGACCGACCGGGATCACCCCGCGGCGCTCCGTGCGGATCGTGAACGACTCCTCGTCGCTGGCCCCCGCGGCCAGCGCGCCGACGGCGTACCGGTGGGTGGTGGCGCCCACCGGCACCTCGAGGGTCGCCGAGACCATCCGCCGCCCGGAGACGTTGGTGACCACGACCCCGGCGGCCACGGACTCGCCCGCGACCACGCGCTCGGGCTCCAGCCGCAGGTCGACCCGGACGTGGGTGCTGCCGACCAGGAACGGGGCGGCGAGCACCAGCAGGACCAGGCAGGCCACCGACAGCACACCCAGCTCGAGCCAGCCGGTCAGCCAGGCCAGGACCGCGGCGACCACGCCGATGCCGAGCACGGTCCAGCCGATCGGCTTGACCACCGAGGCCGCCTCGCGCGCCCTCCTGGTGAGCTCCTCCATCGAGACCTCAGGCCACCCGGTCGGTCGGCGGCGCCACCGCGTCGAGGAGGCGGCCGATCACCGTCTCCACCGTGACCCCGCTGAACTGTGCCTCGGCGTCGAGCAGGAGCCGGTGGCTGAGCACCGGCTCGGCGAGCTCGCGGATGTCGTCGGGCACCACGTGGTCCCGGCCGTCGGCCGCAGCCCAGGTCTTGGCGACCCGGACGAAGGCCAGGCACCCTCGCGCCGAGAGGCCCAGCTTGACGTGCGGCTGGCGCCGCGACTCCTCGGCCAGCTCGGCGACGTAGCCCACCACGGCCGGGTCGACGTAGACCTCGTCGGCCAGCTCGCTCATCTGCGCGATCGTCTGGGCGGTGATCACCGGGGAGACCAGGGAGGCCCGGTCCCGGACCCGGGCGTTGACCAGCAGCTCGACCATCGCCTGCCGGTCGGGGTAGCCCACCGAGGTCTTCATCAGGAACCGGTCGAGCTGGGCCTCGGGCAGCCGGTAGGTGCCCGCCTGCTCGATCGGGTTCTGCGTCGCGATCACCAGGAACGGACGCCCTACCGGGTGGGCGACGCCGTCGACGGTCACCCGCCCCTCCTCCATGACCTCCAGCAGCGCCGACTGCGTCTTCGGCGAGGCCCGGTTGATCTCGTCGGCCAGCACGATCGTGTGGAAGATCGGTCCGGGGTGGAAGTCGAACGACCCCTTGTGCTGGTCGTAGACCGTGACACCGGTGACGTCGGAAGGCAGCAGGTCCGGGGTGAACTGGATCCGGGCGTGGCTGCCCTGCACGGTGTTGGCCAGGGCTCGGGCCAGCATCGTCTTCCCGGTGCCCGGGTTGTCCTCGAGCAGGATGTGCCCCTCGGAGAGCAGGCAGGTCAGCGCCAGCCGGATGACGTGCCGCTTGCCCAGCACCGCCTTCTCGATGTTGTCGGCCAGCTGGTCGAAGGTCTTCGCGAACCACTCGGCCTGCTCGTGGGAGATCGTCATCGGTCTTCTTTCGTTCGGCGAGACGGCGGTCCCGGAGTGGGTCGGAGGGTGGACGGTCGAGCGAGCGGGACGGTCACCACGGCCTCTCCGCCTCGGCGCTCTGGCGGACCCGGTCACCTTGGTCCGTGGTCTGGCACGCGACGACGACCGAGCCGTACGAAGGTGCGAAGAACGGCGTGCGGTAGTCGATGTTCCCCTGCCGGCTGAAGGTGTGCACGACGTCGTCACGGACGATGCGGCGCGCGACCGAGCAGTCGTACGGCGCGAGGAAACCGGTGACCCTCACCGCGACGAACGCGCACCCGCTCACCAGGCACGGGCCCTCGCCGCCGGTGCCGGGGCCGGAGCAGGGGTTCGTGCTGCCCTCGGCGTCGCTGCACGCGACCTTGTAGATCTCGATGACCGGCTGCGGCGGCTCCGGCGTGGACGCCGACCCCGTGGTGACGCCCTCGCCGCGCCCGCCCGGAGCGTCGTCGAACAGGGTCACGTCGATCCGGGTGGACCCGCGCCAGCCGATCTTCACCTGCGGCAGCGGGTAGGTGAACTGGCCGGGCCCGTATCCGCCCAGCTCCACCGTGCGCTGCTCGAGCACCCGGGCGTCGGCCTCGCTGGTGTCGTAGATGACCACGGCGAGCTTGGCGGGGTTGCCGTTGTTGTTGCCCTCCACCACCCACTGCACCGAGTCGCCGTTGACGGCGGGGGCGACGCGGACCATCTCGTTGGTCAGCGGACCGTAGCTCTGCGCGAACTGCTCGTTGCTGGTGCTGCACTTCTCCTGCTCGTTGCACAGCCGCAACTGGACGCGGTGGGTGGAGGCGTTGCTCGGCAGGCTCACCGTCCGCGAGCGCGCCCCGCGCTCCTGCGTGGGTGGTCCGGCGGGCGCCCCGTTGACCAGGACGGTCACGTTGCTCTGGGCGCCGCGCGCCTGGGGCACCTGGTACGCGAGCCGGACCTGGTTGTCGACCCCGGTGGCGTCCCAGGTCCACCCGCCCCACCCCTCGGGCACCCCGACGGCGGCGAACTGCTCGGGCGAGCCGGGCGAGGAGGTCTTGCCCGGCGCGTTCTGCGCCAGCACGGTGTAGCTCCACACCCGGCCGTCGTAGGGGATGCCGGCGTGCCGGCAGGTGGTGGCCTCGATCTGCCGGCACTCGGGCAGCGTGACGGTCTGCCCGGACACAGTGGCGCGCACGGTGTACGTCGTGGGTCCGGGTCCCTCGGGCAGCGTGCCGCTCCAGTCGAGCCGGAGCGCGGTCTCCCGCTCGCCGGTCTGCAGGTCCCTGAGCGTCAGCCCCTTCGGGCTCGCCGGGGTGCCGACCGACTGGAAGAGCCCGGAGATCCGCGGCTCGGAGGTGCCGGTGGCGTTCCGCGCCCGGATGGAGAAGTCGTACTGGCTGTTGTTGTCCAGCCCGGTGATCAACGTCGACCGCTCGCCGCCCAGCACCTCCTTCGAGCCGTCGCGCCAGGAGATGTAGTAGACCTGGATGTCGGAGGCCAGGCTGCTGGGCTTGCCCCACCTCAGGGTGAGGGTCCCGTCGCCGGGGTTCTCCGCCCGGATCCACGGGACCCGGGACGGCGCCTTGTCGATCACCGCGGAGAGCGAGCGGTCGCTCCAGTCCGAGTAGCCGCTCTTGTTGTGGGCACGGACCTGGAAGGAGTACCGCTTGCCGTTCTCCGGGACCCGGAAGGTCCCGCCGTTCGTGCGGAACCGCTGGCTGCGCGCGGGGCCGTTGACCGTCCGCACCTCGTAGTGGTCGATCCGGGAGCCGCGCGGCTGCGACGGCCTCCAGCTCAGCTTCACCGAGCGGTCCTTGATGCTCATCGCGACCGGAGGGCCGGGCGTGGTGGGCGTGTCCAGCACCTCGATCCCGACCCGGGCGGTGACCCGGCGCTCGGGGCCGGGGTTGCTGGAGGACACGTCGCTCATCTCCACCTCGAGCTCGGTGCGACCCTCGGCGTTGCCCGGCGCGCTCAGCCGCAGGACCGGGCCGGACGACGACGCGTTGACCGAGCTGCCAGAGATGCGGCGCACCCCCAGGATCGTGGGGTCGGCGTCCCTGACCCCGGCGCGCAGGTAGCGGGACAGGTCGATCTCCCGGCTGGCCCCGGGCTTCATGTCCGGCACGGAGAACGAGAGCAGCGACGGGGACGGCGCCTTGACCACCTGCACCCGCAGCAGGGCGGGCTCGCTGTCGGCGGCGCGCACCGAGAGCTCGGCCAGGGTCCCCGCCCGCACCCCGCCGGCCGCGGAGACGTCGAGCAGCGGCCCGTCCGCGGACAGGCCCATGCCCTCGACCCGGTCCACCCAGTCCACCGTGTAGGCGAGGGTGTACTCGTCCCCGGGGACGACCGGGGTGACGGTGCACACCGAGATCACGTCGATCAGGACGGAGTCCGAGGCCGCCACCTCGAGGGGGGTGTCCGGGCAGTCGATCTCGGGACGGTCCGAGCCCACCTGGACGGGGATGGAGAGGACGGTCGGGGCGCTCTCCTCACCGTCGTCGACCGTCATGACCTCGACCGTCACCGCGGCCGGGCCACGGAAGTCGCCGCGCGCGGTGATCTCCACCTCGGTCGCCGAAGTGCCGCGCGCGCTGGTGGCGCTCCGGGGCGAGGTCCACACCTGCTCCCGCCCGGTCAGCTGCAGGGTGCCGCCCCCGGGACTGGCCAGGTGGTCCTCGAGGGAGAACGTGGTGGAGCCCCCCGACGCGACCTCGATCAGCGCGTCGTCCTTGACGAACGGACGGCTGCCCGCGGCGGGCGGGACGTAGAGCGAGGCGCTGGCCACTCCGCCGTCGGCGTCCTCCACCTGGAACGGCACCACCATCGGGGCCTCGGCGCGGGTCACGGTGACGGTGTTGCCCTCCAGCAGGTAGCTGTCCGCGGGAGCGAAGACGCGGGTGACCCGCAGCTCCTCGGTCGGGCCGTCCGGGTCGTAGGCCGCCGGCCGCTCCCGGTCACCGGCCAGCAGGTCGACCTTGACGGCGTCGCTGGCGCCGGCGCGGCCGAACGCGTCCTGCACGACGGGCGGGTTGTTGTAGCCGTCCTCCGCCTCGACCCGGACCTGGGCCAGCGACGAGGCCAGGCCGTTGCTCAAGGAGTAGACCACCTCGACGGTGTCGGCCTCCGCGCTCTCGGGAGCGGGCACCAGCAACGGTCCGATCTCGGACTCCAGGCGCACTCCCGCCGGCGGGTCCACCAGGTCGAGGGTGACGCGCTTGGCGCGGCCGATCTCGTCGTTGGCGAGCACGTCGATGCGCGCCTCGCCGCCGGGCGCGACCACCAGGCTGTCGGCCACGGCGACCGGGGGCTGCGGGAGGCCGGCGGGCACCACGGCCACCCGGACCACGCCCGTGGCCTCCGCGCCCCGGGAGTCCATCACGGTGTAGGTGAACTCGTCGGTGCCGGAGCTGCGCGGGAACGCCAGGTAGCGCAGCGAGTTGGCGCCGGACTCGGTGACCCGGCCCAGGCGCGGAGCCGCGGAGATGCCGGTGATCGTCACCGGGTCGCCGTCCGGGTCCGTCCCGCTGCCCGGCAGCGTCAGGCGCACGGTGTCGCCGGCGAAGACCCGTCCCTCGAGGGCGGGGGCCTCCGGCGGGCTGTTGGTCTCGTCGTCCGGGACGACCACCACCGTCAGCTCGCCCGAGCCTGTCTCGCCGGTGGAGTTCTGCGCGACGTACGGGACGACGAACGTCTCGCGCTCCGCGATCCCGGCCGGGGCGACGTACCGGACCAGGCGCCCGGAGACGTACGCGGCTCCGGCGTCGCCGCGGTAGTCCTGAGGTGCCTCGACCTCGAGGCCGCCGGAGTCTGGGCCGGTCGAGGCGAGCAGCTCCAGCCGGTCCCCCGACGGGCTGAAGTCGTTGTCCAGCACGGGGTGCGTGACCACCTGGCCGGACCGGACGACCACCCGGTCGGGGCCGGTGACCGGGGTGTTGTCCTCGGGCCGCGGACGCTGGGTGACCAGCACCTCACCACGGATCCCGGAGACGGCACCGTTGCTGATCGTGTAGCGCACCACCTGCGAGGGCGGGTCGAGGGAGCCGCGGGTGGCGGAGATCTTCAGCCAGCGGCCCTCGACGACCGCGACCTCCAGCTGGTCCTCCCGGTCCGGGACGGCGTCCTGGACGACCAGGATCCCGCCGGCCGGGTCCACGTCGTTGGCCAGCACGTCGACCGTGGCCGAGGCCTGGCCGTAGAGGGTCAGCGTGTCCGGCGAGGCGACCGGGTCCTCGGGGTTCTTCGGCGGCGGACGCACGTCGACGCGGATCTTGCCGCGCGCCAGCCGCGCGTTGCCGTACGCCGCCTGGTAGTCGAGCAGGTAGGTCCCGGCCTTGGCCGCGTCCACCCGGACCACCCCGGTGTTGACCTCGGTGCGCACCTTGGCCCCGGCCTGGTCCGGGATGCGCCCGCCGAGCTCGAGCTGGGCGTTGGGGGTCCCGGGGTCCGAGCCGGGCAGGTCGTTGGCGAGCGGCCGGATCACGATCGGCTTCCCCACCTGGCCGCTGACCACGTCCGGCTCGGCGATGCCCGGGTGCGTCTCCTGGTCGAACTTGTCCTGGACGGTGACCCCGACGCGCTGGCGCACCGGGTCCGAGAGCCCGTCGGAGACGGCGTACTCGACCTGGACCTCGCCGCCCTCCCCGGACGCCTTCACCCGGAGCCGGCCGTTGGTGGTGGCCCGCGCCACCGCACCGGGCGGACCGCTGAGCACCCGCGCCGACTCGAGCATCAGCGGGTCGCTGTCCCGCGGGTCGCGCCAGTCGGGGAGCACCGGGAGCTCGAGCGAGCCGCCCGCCGGCACGCGCCACTGCCGCGGCTCGTACCCCTCGCGCAGGCTCGGCGCCTCGTTCTCCTGGCCTCCGCGCACGCCGACCGTGACGGTCGCCTGGTCCTTCAGGTTCCGCCCGTCGTCGACGTAGTAGTCGAAGCTGAGCTGCCCGCGGGCCTCCTGCGGGAGGGTGAGCTGGAGGGTCTGGCGGTCCGGGCTGATCGCGACCCGCGCGCCGCGCATGTTCGGCTGGTCGACACCTTGGATGGCGAGCAGCCGTCCCTCGGGGGCCGCGTCGTTGTCCAGCGGGTAGAGCACGCTGGTGCGGCCCGGGCGGGCGCCGAAGTCGTCCGGCTTGGCCTGCGGCGGCCGGCGGTCCCCGGTCGACTGCTGCTCGTCGTCCTTCTGCTGCTTCTCCACCTTCTTGGTGTCGGTGAAGGCCTCCCAGTTGTCGATCCGCAGCGGCCGGTCGGCGTCCACGTCCCACACCGAGCCGGTCTCGACGTCGTTGAGCACGATCTGGCCCCGGTTGACCCGGAACACCAGGTCGGAGGTGGCGCCCTTCTCGTCCAGCTGCGAGACCGTGTGCTCGGCCCCGCCGCACCCCGACGCGTACTGCCCGACGCCGCCGGACCAGGCGCCGTAGGTGCAGGCGCCGAGCCGCACCGGCGCGGTCGGCGACCCGGACACGGCGTCGACCAGCGTGGAGACCTTCCCGGTCTCCAGGTCGACGCCGAGCAGGCCGGTCTCGTGGGCGACCAGGACGGAGCCGGCCGCCGGGCCGGGCCGCTGGAGCACCGAGCCGGCCGGCACGGTCGCCGTCGCGCCGCCACGGACCCACAGCGTGCCGGCCGCCCGGTCCAGGGTGACCACGTTCTCACCGACCGCGGTCATCGCCGTCGGGGCGCCGGCCTCCTCGGGCAGCTCCTCGGTGCCCGCCTCGGTCAGCTCCATCGCCGCCCCGGACGAGGGAGTCCAGGTCACGAGCTCCCGTTCCTCGGACGAGGAGACGACCAGGGTGCCGGACTCGGTGACCGTCAGGGCGGCCCCGTCACCCACCTCGGCCAGCGGCTCGCTCTGCTGGTCCACCCCGCCGGCCAGCGGCCCGCCGAGCTGGGCGTCGTAGCGCACCGCCCACGTGGTCCCGGACTTCGGGTCCACCGCGGCCAGGGTGCCGCCGGCCATCACGACCGAGCCACCGGGCACCAGCGAGGCGCTGGAGCCGTCGTCGAGCTGGAGGGAGCCGGGCACGATCGGGGCGAGGCGGCCCGCGCGGCCGTTGACGCCGATCACCGCGGCGCCGTCCTGGAGCACGTCGAGGTCGGCGTCCTGCTCGGTGGGCACTGCACCGTCGAGCTTGCCGATCGGCTTGTTCAGCCGACCGTAGTAGCCCTTGTCGGACTTGGTGACCCAGATGCCGCCGTCGTTGAGCTCGGTCCGGTGCGAGCGGTAGCCGTCGGCCTGGACGGCGTAGACCAGGACCGCTCCGGCGGCGAGCACGAGGGCGGTGTTCGACGCGATGGCCGCCCGGTGGCGCCGCAGGAACCCGCGCATCGTCTTGCTCTCCCCCCGGAATTTTCGTGCGACCACGTGCTGTGAGGGGTGAGAGTACGCGATGGAGGCACCCTCGGTGCCATCATGGACGCATCGCGGGCCGGCGGATGCCGGTCCGTCAGAATGTCCGTCGAAGGGAGGGGGCATGGACGTGGAGACCCGCTACGTCCCGGGTGGTGACCTGCTGCTCGGCGACGCCGGTCGCTGGCTGCTCCTGACCGACCCGGGCGACGAGAAGGTCGTCGACGACCTGTGGACGGCGCTCACCTCGGCCGACCCCGTCCGCCGGGTGCTCGCGGTCGTCGGCCGTGCCTTCCCGACCGGGGTGCCGGGCCTGGCACTGGTGCTCACCTCCGCCGGTGCGCAGGAGGTCGTCCGCGGGACCGGACGCGTCGAGCACGACGGCGCGACTGGCCCGGATCGCGCTCTGGCCGACCCTGTTCCCGGCCCGTCCCGGCGGCTGACCGGCGGAGTCGTCTCCGCCTCCTCGGCCGCCGTCCCCCGGAGCGCGGGGGGTACCGCCGCCGGCGGGCTGATCGACGGGGTCCCGGAAGCCATCCTCGCCGCCAAGGGTCCTGACGGCCCTCCCCCGCCGCGTCCACGGGTACGCCGCCCCGACACCGCCGACTCCGCGGCCCGCGAGACCACCGAGCCGGATCCCGACCTCGTCGCCGAGCTGGCGGCCGTGGCCGAGCCGCACCCGGAGCTGGAGCACGAGCAGGCTCCAGCTCAGACGGGCGGGGGCCAGCACCAGGACCACGACGGGGCGACCGTCTTCCGGCCCGACCACCTGGTGGCGGCCACTCCGGCCGACACGGTCGACGCGGTCTGGTGCCCGTCCGGGCCACCTCACCGCGCCCACGCAGCCGCTGTGCCGGATCTGCCGCAGCCAGGTGGCCCCGCAGCATCCGCAGCGCGTCCCGCGTCCGGTCCTCGGCGGTCTCCGGCTCGCCACCGGCGAGGTGGTCCCGCTCGACCGACCGGTGGTGCTGGGTCGTCGACCGCAGCCGCTGCCCAGCGTCGGGGAGTGGCCGCACCTGGTGACGGTCCCGTCCGAGCACGGCTTCGTCTCCCGGATGCACCTGCACCTGAGCCTGGACGGGTGGAAGGTCGTCGTCCGCGACCTCGGCTCGCGCGGCGGGACGACCCTGACCGCGCCGGGCCGGGCGCCGGTCCGGCTGGCCGGCGAGCGGCCGTACGTCCTGGAACCCGGACTACGTGCTCACCCTCGCCGACACCTACGAGGTGCGTTACGAGGTCGGTCCCGAGGTCGGCGCCGAGAGCGGGGGACGGAGCTCGTGAGCGCCCCCCACATCCCCGGCTTCACCTTCGTCGAGCACCTCGGCAGCGGCGGGTTCGCCGACGTCTTCCTCTACGAGCAGGCCTGGCCGCGGCAGCGGGTGGCGGTCAAGGTCGTGCGCCCCGACGTCCCGCTGACGGACCGGGAGAAGTCCCTGTTCGCCGCCGAGGCCAACGCGATGGCACGGCTGGCCGACCACCCCTACATCGTCTCGGTGATCACGGCGGGGATCACCGAGGAGGGCGGTCGGCCCTTCCTGGTGATGCGGTTCTGCCCGCCGCCCGACCTCGGGGTCCGGGTACGTGCCAACCCGATGCCTCCGATCGAGGCGGTCGCGACCGGGATCAAGCTGGCCAGCGCGATCGAGACGGCGCACCGCTCCGGGATCCTGCACCGCGACATCAAGCCCAGCAACGTGCTGGTGACCACGTACCACGAGCCTGCGCTCACCGACTTCGGGATCGCCGGCCGGATCCAGGACGTGGAGGGCGACCACGACGTCCGGATCTCCTACCCCTGGTCCCCGCCGGAGATGCTGGACGGACGCTCCAACGGCACCGTCGCCTCCGACGTGTACTCCCTGGGCGCCACCATCTGGCACCTGCTGGTGGGCCGGTCGCCGTTCTCGGTGCCCAACGGAGACAACTCGACCCGGGCGCTGAGCGCGCGCATCCTGCACGCGGCCCCGCCCGGCCACCCAGCGCCCGGACGTCCCGCCGGCGCTGGACCGGCTGCTCCAGCAGTGCCTGGCGAAGAACCCCGACCACCGGCCACGGACCGCGCTGGACCTCGCGCGCGCCCTCCAGCGGATCGAGGCGGACGCCGGGTTCCCGCGGACCGCGGTGGCGGTCGAGGGCGACCGGTCGGACGCCGCGGTGGCCAAGCCCGAGCCCACGCGGCCGCCGGTCGAGGACCACACGGTGATGAAGCCGGTCACCGTGGTCACGCCGGTGCGGCCGCCCGCCCCGGCCGTCACCGCCGGCCACCGAGCCCGACGTCGGCCGACCGGCTCCAGCCGCTCCCCCGTCGTGTGGGCGGTCGCCGGAGTCGCCGTCCTGGCCGTCGTCGTGGGCGGGCTCCTCCTCCGCGGGGACCGGGGGCGCCTCCGAGACCGACGGGGTCCCTACGGACCCGGCCACCAGCACGCCGTCCCCCGCTGCTGCCCGGGGCGCTGGACTCACCTCCCGTCGTGAGCGGCGACCGGACGCCCGAGGGCGCGCGCTTCACCTGGCGCGCTCCCGACGGCTCGCGGTCAGGCGACACCTGGGTGGTCTACCACGTGGAGAACGACGAGTTCCTGCGTACGCAGCAAGAAGAGGATCGTGCTGCGCACCCAGGACCGCGCCTGCGTGCAGGTGGTCCTCCAGCGCGACGGCGAGGACTCCCCCGCCGGCCGCGAGTGCGTCTGAGCCTCAGTCGCGACGTCCGCCGAAGGGGACGCCCAGCTCGCGCAGGCGCTGCTCGCCGCCGTCCAGGGCGGTGAGCACCCACGCGCCCTCGGGCGTGAGGGTGAAGGTGTGCTCGAAGTGGGCCGCCCAGGAGCCGTCCGAGGTGACCACGGTCCACTCGTCGTCGTCCAGGTCGGTCTCCGCCGACCCGAGGGTGACCATCGGCTCCACCGCCAGCGCCAGACCGCGCACCAGCTTGGGACCTCGACCGGGTCGGCCCACGTTCGGCACGTTGGGCGGCTGGTGCATCTGGGTGCCGATGCCGTGACCGGTGTAGTCCTCGAGGATCCCGTAGTCCCCGCGGGAGCGGACGTACGACTCCACCGCGTGGCCGATGTCGCTGACCCGGCCACCGAGACGGGCGGCAGCCAGGCCGCGCCACAGGCTCTCCTCGGTGACCTCCATCAGCTCGGCGACCTCGGGGCGGACCTCGCCCACCGCGACGGTGATCGCGGCGTCGCCGTGCCAGCCGTCGACGATCGCACCGCAGTCGATCGAGAGCACGTCGCCCGACTCCAGGATCCGGCCACCCGGGATCCCGTGCACCACCTGGTCGTTGACCGAGGCACAGATGGTGGCCGGGAACGGCGGGTGGCTGTAGCCCTTGAAGGAGGGCACTCCCCCGGCCGAGCGGATGTTGTCCTCCGCGATCGCGTCCAGCTCGCCGGTCGTCAGCCCGGGACGGACCGAGGAGCGCAGCAGCTCGAGGGTCTGTCCCGACCAGCAGACCGGCGACGCGCATCTTGTCGATCTGCTCGGGGGTCTTGATCTCGATCCCGCGGTCTCGGAAGCCCATGACGGCAGGGTCAGCCCTGGGGCACCCGGTCGAGGGCGGCGAAGAGTCGCTCGGAGACCTCCGCGACCTCGCCCATGCCGTCGACCTCGACGAGCAGCCCGCGATCGCGGTACACGTCGATCAGCGGCGCCGTCTGCTCGGTGTAGATCTCCTGGCGCCGGCGGATGACGTCCTCGGTGTCGTCGGCACGGCCCTCGACCTGGGCGCGCTGCAGCAGCCGCTGCACGAGCTCCTCGGCGTCGACGGTGAGCACCAGCACCGCGTCGAGGCTCTCGCCGAGGTCGGCGAGCATCTGGTCCAGCTCCTCGACCTGCGCGACCGTGCGCGGGTAGCCGTCGAGCAGGAAGCCCCGGCGGGCGTCGTCCTCGGCGAGCCGGTTGCGCACCATCGCGTTCGTGACCTCGTCGGGCACGTACTCGCCGGCGTCCATGTAGCGCTTGGCGTCGACACCCAGCGGGGTGCCCTCGGAGACGTTGGCGCGGAAGATGTCGCCGGTGGAGATCGCCGGGACACCGTAGTGCTCGGCGATGAACTTCGCCTGGGTGCCCTTGCCGGCACCGGGCGGGCCCATGATGATCAGACGCATCAGCTGAGGAACCCTTCGTAGTTGCGCTGCTGGAGCTGGCTCTCGATCTGCTTCACCGTGTCGAGCGCGACGCCGACCATGATGAGGATCGAGGTGCCGCCGAACGGGAAGTTCTGGTTGGCCCCGATCAGTGCGAGCGCGATCAGCGGGACCAGCGAGATCAGGCCGAGGTAGAGGGCACCGGGGAAGGTGATCCGGGACAGCACGTAGGACAGGTACGTCTCGGTCGGCTTCCCGGCGCGGATCCCGGGGATGAAGCCGCCGTACTTCTTCATGTTGTCGGCGACCTCCTCCGGGTTGAAGGTGATCGACACGTAGAAGTACGTGAAGAAGATGATCAGCAGGAAGTACGTGGCCATGTACAGCGGGTGGTCGCCGGTGACGAAGTACCGGTTGACGAACCGCAGCACCGGGTTGCTGGTGCTCTCGTTGAACTGCACCGCCATCGCCGGCAGGTAGAGCAGCGAGGAGGCGAAGATGACCGGGATGATGCCGGCCTGGTTCACCTTGAGCGGGATGTACGTCGAGGAGCCGCCGAACATCTTGCGGCCCACCATCCGGCGGGCGTACTGCACCGGGATCCGGCGCTGCGCCTGCTCGATGAAGATGACGCCGGCCACGATCGACGAGGCCGACCACCATGACGATGGAGAAGGTCACCCAGCCCTTGGTCTGCTGGACCTGCCACATGGCACCCGGGAAGGTGGCGACGACCTGGGCGAAGATGAGCAGCGACATGCCGTTGCCGATGCCGCGGTCGGTGATGAGCTCGCCGAGCCACATGATCACCGCGGTGCCCGCGGTCATGGTGATCACCATGATCAGGAAGGTCGCGGTGCTGTCGCTGTGCAGCAGGTCCTCCTGGCAGCCCTGGATCAGGTTGCCCGAGCGGGCCAGCGCGACGATGCCGGTGGCCTGCAGCAGCGCGAGGCCCAGCGTCAGGTAGCGCGTGTACTGGGTGATCTTGGTCTGCCCCGCCTGGCCCTCCTTCTTCAGCGTCTCCAGCCGTGGGATGACCACGACGAGCAGCTGCAGGATGATGCTGGCGGTGATGTACGGCATGATCCCGAGCGCGAAGATCGTCAGCTGGAGCAGCGCGCCGCCCGAGAACATGTTGATCAGGTTGTAGAGCCCCTGGTCCTCCACGTTCGCGAGACAGCTTCTGCACGTTGGCGACGTTGACGCCTGGCGCGGGGACCTGGGAGCCGAGTCGGAAGAGCGTCAGGATCAGCAGGACGAACAGCAGCTTGCGCCGCAGGTCCGGCGTCCGGAAAGCATTGGCGAACGCGCCTAGCACTGTTTCCTCTTTCTCAGCTGGGTCGGAGGGCGGGTCAGGACCCGGTACTCCGGGGAACAGGGTCCGGACGCGGCCGCCGAGCAGCGCTCGGCGAACGTGTCGTGACGACCCGGGGAAGCCTAACAGGGCGGGTCGATGCCACCCACCACGCGCACAGGGCCCGTCACCGACGTCCGAGGACGACCGGGACGAGCCCCGTGCTCATACGTGTGCTGTTCAGGCCACCGTGGTGGTGCCGCCGGCAGCCTCGATCTTCTGCTTGGCAGAGCCCGAGAACGCGTTCGCGGTCACCTGGACCGACGACGAGATCTCGCCCTGGCCCAGGACCTTGACCGGGTGGCCCTTGCGGACCGCACCCTTGGCGACCAGGTCCTCGACGGAGATCGTGCCACCGTCGGGGAAGAGCTCCTGGATCTTGTCGAGGTTGACGACCTGGAACTCGACCTTGAACGGGTTCTTGAACCCCTTCAGCTTGGGCAGGCGCATGTGGATGGGCATCTGGCCACCCTCGAACGCCACCGGAACCTGGTAGCGAGCCTTGGTGCCCTTCGTACCGCGACCCGACGTCTTGCCCTTGGACGCCTCACCACGACCCACGCGGGTCTTGGCGGTCTTGGCGCCGGGGGCAGGACGCAGGTGGTGCAGCTTGAGCGTCATCTCACTCCACCTCCTCAACCGTCACCAGGTGACGGACCGTGTTGACCATGCCCCGGATCTCCGGGCGGTCCTCCTTGACGACGACGTCACCGATCCGCTTGAGACCGAGCGTGCGAAGCGTCTCGCGCTGGTTGGCCTTGAGACCGACCAGGCCGCGCTTCTGCTGGACCTTCAGCTGAGCCATCAGGAGGCCACCTCCGCACGAGCCCGCAGGATCGCCGCCGGGGTGACCTGCTCGACGGTGAGCCCACGGCGCGCGGCCACGGCCTCGGGCTCCTCCAGCATCTTCAGCGCCTCGACGGTCGCGTGAACGATGTTGATCTGGTTGGAGGACCCGAGCGACTTGCTCAGGACGTCGTGGATGCCGGCGCACTCGAGCACCGCACGCACCGGGCCACCGGCGATCACACCGGTACCGGGAGCGGCGGGACGCAGCAGCACGACACCGGCCGCCTTCTCGCCCTGCACCGGGTGCGGGATGGTGCCCTGGATGCGGGGGACCTTGAAGAAGTGCTTCTTGGCCTCCTCCACGCCCTTGGCGATCGCCGCAGGAACTTCCTTCGCCTTGCCGTAGCCGACGCCGACCAGACCCTCGCCGTCACCGACGATCACCAGGGCGGTGAAGCTGAAGCGACGACCACCCTTCACGACCTTGGCGACACGGTTGATCGCAACGACGCGCTCGATGTAGGCGGTCTTGTCAGCGCTCTGGTCGCGACGACCGTCGCGGTTGCGGCCTCCCGACTGGCGCTCGCCACTGCGCTGTCCGCGCTGGGCTCCGCTCATGAGACTTTCCTCTTCTCTCTCTTGCTTGTCCGTGCGATCAGAAGGCCAGGCCGCCCTCACGGGCGGCGTCTGCCAGGGCCGCGACGCGACCGTGGTACTTGTTGCCGGCGCGGTCGAAGACCACGCCCTCGACACCAGCGGCCTTGGCGCGCTGGGCAACCAGCTCGCCGACCTTCTTCGCCTTGGCCGTCTTGTCCCCGTCCGCGGAGCGCACGTCGGCCTCCATGGTCGAGGCGTAGGCCAGCGTCTTGCCGACGAGGTCGTCGACCACCTGCACGCTGATGTGCTTCGCGGACCGGGTCACCACCAGGCGGGGACGCTCAGGGGTGCCCGAGATCCGCTTGCGACCGCGCATCTGGCGGCGCAGGCGCGACCGGACACGACCGGCCGTGTGCTTGTTGTTCGACAGCGAGATAGCCATGACTTACTTACCAGCCTTTCCGACCTTGCGGCGGATCTGCTCGCCGGCGTATCGCACGCCCTTGCCCTTGTACGGCTCGGGCTTGCGGAGCTTGCGAATGTTCGCAGCGGTCTCACCGACCAGCTGCTTGTCGATCCCGACCACACCGAGCTTGGTGGGGCTCTCGACGGTGAAGGTGATGCCCTCCGGCGCGTCGAGGATGATCGGGTGCGAGTAGCCGAGCTGGAACTCCAGCTGGGTCGGGCTCTTGGACAGGACGCGGTAACCCACGCCCACGATCTCGAGCTTCTTCTCGTAGCCCTCGGTGACACCCACGACCATGTTGTTGATCAGGGTGCGGGTGAGCCCGTGGCGCGAGCGGCTGTCGCGGTGGTCGTCGGGGCGCTTGACCTCGAGCACACCGTCCTCGCCCTTGTCGACGGTGATCGGGGAGACCACCGTGTGCGACAGGGTGCCCTTGGGGCCCTTGACGGTCACCAGCGCGTCGTCGATCTGCACGTCGACGCCGGACGGGACCGTGATCGGGAGCTTGCCAATGCGTGACATTGCTTGTGTCCTCCTTCGGTCTCGTCGTTACCAGACGTAGGCGAGGACTTCCCCACCCACGCCCTTCTGGTTCGCCTGGCGGTCGGTCAGCAGTCCCTGGCTGGTCGAGATGATCGCGACCCCCAGGCCGCCGAGCACCTTCGGGAGACCCGTGGACTTGGCGTACACCCGGAGACCGGGCTTGCTGATGCGACGCACTCCGGCAATGGAGCGCTCGCGGTTGCGGCCGTACTTGAGGGTGATGTTGAGCGTCTTGCCCACCTCGCCCTCAGCCGGCTCCTTCACGTCGAAAGAGGTGATGTACCCCTCCTGCTGGAGGATCTCCGCGACGCCGGCCTTGAGCTTGCTGTAAGGCATCGACACCGCGTCGTGGTACGCCTGGTTGGCGTTGCGCAGACGCGTGAGCATGTCTGCGATCGGGTCAGTCATCGTCATGGCCGGTTCGGCCCTTTCTCTCTGTGGTTTCGGCCCGGTGCTCCCCGGAGGGCGGGCCGACCTTCAGCGGTTGGTTGTTGGCAGGGGGGACGTCACCAGGAGGACTTGGTCACACCGGGCAGCTCGCCACGGTGCGCCATCTCCCGCAGGCAGATGCGGCACAGCCCGAACTTCCGGTAGACGGCCTTGGGCCGACCGCAGCGCTGGCACCGGGTGTATCCACGAACGGCGAACTTCGGCTTGCGAGCCGCCTTGACCTTCAGAGCAGTCTTCGCCATGTCAGTTCTCCTTGAACGGGAAGCCGAGGTGCTTGAGCAGGGCGCGGCCCTGGTCGTCGGTGGTCGCCGTGGTCACGACGGTGATGTCCATGCCGCGCGACCGGTCGATCTTGTCCTGGTCGATCTCGTGGAACATCACCTGCTCGGTGAGACCGAAGGTGTAGTTGCCCCGCCCGTCGAACTGCTTGGGCGAGAGGCCGCGGAAGTCGCGGATGCGCGGCAGCGCGAGCGACAGCAGACGGTCCATGAACTCCCACATGCGGTCGCCGCGCAGGGTGACGTGGGCACCGATCGGCATGCCCTCGCGCAGCTTGAACTGCGCGATGGACTTGCGGGCCTTGGTCACCATCGGCTTCTGGCCGGTGATGGCGGTCAGGTCCTTGATCGCGCCCTCGATCAGCTTCGAGTCGCGAGCGGCCTCGCCGACACCCATGTTGACCACGACCTTGGTCAGGCCGGGCACCTGCATGACGTTCTTGATGTCGAACTCGGACTGCAGCGCGGGGAGGATCTCCTCGCGGTAGCGGACCTTGAGACGGGGCATGGTGGTCTCGGTGGCGGTCTGGGTCATCTCAGATCTCCTTCCCGGTCTTGCGAGACACACGGACGCTGCGCTCGGCGGTGTACGTCGAACCGTCGGCTCGGCGCTTGGTGACCTCGTCGCGGCGGAAGGCGACACGAGTCACGCCGTCGTCCTCGACCAGCATCACGTTGGACACGTGGATCGGGGCCTCGGCGGTGATGATGCCACCGGTGTTGCCGGAACCGGAGTTGACGACCTTGGTGTGGCGCTTGATGCGGTTCACACCCTCGACGATCACCCGCTGCTCCTCGCGGAGCACCGAGATGACCTTGCCCTGGGCGCCCTTGTCCTTGCCGGCGATCACCTTGACGGTGTCACCCTTCTTGATGTTGATGCTCGGGGACTTCTTGGGCATCACAGCACCTCCGGGGCGAGCGAGATGATCTTCATGAACTTCTTCTCGCGCAGCTCACGGCCGACGGGGCCGAAGATGCGGGTACCACGCGGCTCACCGTCGTTCTTGAGAATGACGGCGGCGTTCTCGTCGAAGCGGATGTAGGAACCGTCGGCGCGACGGCGCTCCTTGACGGTGCGCACGACGACGGCCTTCACGACGTCACCCTTCTTCACGTTGCCACCGGGGATCGCGTCCTTGACGGTGGCGACGATGGTGTCGCCGATGCCGGCGTAGCGACGACCCGATCCACCGAGAACACGGATGCAAAGGATCTCCTTGGCACCGGTGTTGTCGGCGACCTTGAGCCGCGACTCCTGCTGGATCATTGGTTTCTCCTGGTTGTCGAGCTGGTTCTCGCCCGGCCGCGGACGCGGTGGGGAGCCTTGCCGAACTGGTTATTGGAAAATCAAGGGCCGTACGGGACGGCCCGCGGTCACTTGGCCTTCTCGACGACCTGGATCACACGCCAGCGCTTGGTGGCCGACAGCGGACGGGTCTCCATGATCAGGACCCGGTCGCCGATGCCGCACTCGTTGGTCTCGTCGTGCGCCTTGAGCTTGGAGGTGCGCCGCATGACCTTGCCGTAGAGGGCGTGCTTCACCCGGTCCTCGACGCTGACGACGATGGTCTTGTCCATCTTGTCGCTGACGACCAGGCCCTCGCGGACCTTGCGGGAGTTGCGTGCAGCCTCGACCGCGGTGGTGTCCTTGCTCATGCGGTGGCCTCTTCCTTGCTCTCGGCGCCCGGCGCGGTCCGGATGCCGAGCTCGCGCTCACGCACCACGGTGTAGATCCGGGCGATGTCCTTCTTGACCGTACGGAGGCGGCCGTGGCTGTCCAGCTGCCCGGTGGCAGCCTGGAACCGGAGGTTGAAAAGCTCCTCCTTGGCCTCACGCAGTCGACCCTCGAGGTCGGCGGCGGTCAGCTCGTCCAGCGCCGTGGCGCTCAGCTTGTCGCTCATCAGAATTCACCAGCCTCGCGGGAGATGAACCGGCACTTCATCGGAAGCTTGTGCATCGCGCGGCGCATGGCCTCGCGGGCGACTTCCTCAGACACACCGGAAAGTTCGAACATGACGCGGCCGGGCTTGACGTTCGCCACCCACCACTCGGGGGAACCCTTACCGGATCCCATGCGGGTCTCGGCAGGCTTCTTGGTCAGCGGGCGGTCCGGGTAGATGTTGATCCAGACCTTTCCGCCACGCTTGATGTGACGGGTCATCGCGATACGAGCAGACTCGATCTGCCGGTTCGTGACGTAGTGACCCTCCACCGCCTGGATGCCGAAGTCGCCGAAGGCGAGCTTCGTGCCACCCTTGGCCGCACCGGTCCGCTTGGGGTGGTGCTGCTTGCGGTGCTTGACACGACGGGGCATCAACATGGTGTCAGGCCTCCTGTCCGGTGCTGGGCACCTCGGCGGCAGCCTGACCGGTGGCCTCGGCCGACGCAGCAGCGTTGGCGGTGGCCTCCGACGGCGCAGCCTCGGTGCGGGGGGCGCGGTCGCCGCGCGAGCCACGGCTCGGACGGTCGGCGCCACGGCTGGGACGACCGCCGCGGCCGGGAGCACCGGCGCGGGCGGCCTGCTGGGCCTGGCGCTCGGCACGGGAGCCGGAGACCTCACCCTTGTAGATCCAGACCTTCACGCCGATGCGGCCGAAGGTCGTACGGGCCTCGTAGAAGCCGTAGTCGATGTCGGCACGCAGGGTGTGCAGCGGCACGCGACCCTCGCGGTAGAACTCGGTGCGCGACATCTCGGCGCCGTTGAGCCGACCCGAGCACTGGATCCGGATGCCCTTGGCACCGGAACGCATCGAGGTCTGCATCGCCTTGCGCATCGCACGCCGGAACTGCACGCGGCCCGAGAGCTGCTCGGCAACGCCCTGGGCGACCAGCTGAGCGTCGACCTCGGGGCTCTTGACCTCGAGGATGTTCAGCTGGACCTGCTTGCCGGTCAGCTTCTCCAGCTCGCCGCGGATGCGGTCGGCCTCGGCGCCACGGCGACCGATGACGATGCCGGGACGGGCGGTGTGGATGTCGACCCGCACGCGGTCACGGGTGCGCTCGATCTCGACCTTGGAGATGCCGGCCCGCTCCATGCCCTTGGAGAGCAGCTTGCGGATCGCGACGTCCTCGCCGACGTAGGACTTGTACAGCTTGTCGGCGTACCAGCGGGACTTGTGGTCCGTGGAGATGCCGAGGCGGAAGCCGTTCGGGTTGATCTTCTGTCCCATTACTTGGAACCGCCCTTCCGTGCCTTGGTGGCGTCGACGACATCGGCCGGCTGGACCACCAGCGTGATGTGGCTGGTGCGCTTGTTGATCCGGGTCGCACGACCCTGCGCACGCGGGCGCCAGCGCTTCATGGTGGGGCCCTCGTCGACCATCGCCCGGGACACGACGAGGTCGGCGGCCTTGAGGCCCTCCGTGGACTCGGCGTTGGCGATCGCGCTCTCCAGCACCTTGTAGACGGTCTCCGAGGCGGCCTGCGGCGCGAACTGCAGCAGCGCCAGGGCCTCGTCGACGGGGAGGCCGCGGACCATGTCGACGACACGGCGGGCCTTCATCGGGGAGATCCGCACGTACCGCGCGCTGGCGAAGGAGCCCGGCTGGTCACCCAGCAGGGTCTCGCGGCGGGCGCTCGTGCGCATACGCTCAGTGACACTCATCGACGACGACCCTTCCGGTCTTCCTTCACGTGCCCGCGGTAGGTGCGGGTCGGGGCGAACTCGCCCAGCTTGTGGCCCACCATCGAGTCGGTCACGAACACGGGAACGTGCTTGCGACCGTCGTGCACCGCGATCGTGTGACCGATCATGGCGGGCACGATCATCGACCGGCGCGACCAGGTCTTGATGACGTTGTGCGATCCCTTGTCGTTCTCGGCGTCCACCTTCTTCATGAGGTGGTCGTCCACGAAGGGACCCTTCTTGAGGCTACGAGGCATGTCAGTTACTTCCTACCCTTGCCGGACTTGCGACGGCGGATGATCTGGGAGTCGGAGGCCTTGCGCTTGCGCGTACGGCCCTCGGGCTTGCCCCACGGGGAGACAGGGTGACGGCCACCCGAAGTCTTGCCCTCACCACCACCGTGCGGGTGGTCGACCGGGTTCATCACGACACCGCGGACGGTCGGGCGCTTGCCCTTCCACCGCATACGGCCGGCCTTGCCCCAGTTGATGTTCGACTGCTCGGCGTTGCCGACCTCGCCGATCGTGGCGCGGCAGCGCACGTCGACGAACCGCATCTCGCCGGACGGCATGCGCAGCGTGGCGCGCGAGCCCTCCTTGGCGACGAGCTGGGCCGAGATGCCGGCGGACCGGGCGATCTTGGCGCCGCCACCCGGACGGAGCTCCACGCAGTGGATGGTGGTACCGACCGGGATGTTGCGCAGCGGCAGGTTGTTGCCGGGCTTGATGTCGGCGCCGACGCCGCTCTCGACCGGGGTGCCCTGGGTCAGGTCCTTCGGCGCGATGATGTAGCGCTTCTCGCCGTCGGCGTAGTGCAGCAGGGCGATGCGCGCGGTGCGGTTGGGGTCGTACTCGATGTGAGCGACCTTGGCCGGCACGCCGTCCTTGTCGTACCGGCGGAAGTCGATGATCCGGTAGGCCCGCTTGTGGCCGCCACCCTGGTGACGCGTGGTGATGCGTCCCTGGTTGTTGCGACCGCCCTTCTTGGGCAGCGGACGGGTCAGCGACTTCTCCGGCGTGGTCCGGGTGATCTCGACGAAGTCGGCCACCGAGGAGCCACGACGGCCCGGGGTGGTCGGCTTGTACTTGCGGATAGCCATTGTCTTAGTCCTTCTTCGCCTTCAGTCGTCCGGTCAGCCGACCGGACCCCCGAAGATGTCGATACGGTGGCCCTCAGCGAGGCTGACGATGGCGCGCTTGGTGTCCTTGCGCTTGCCCAGGCCGTTGCGGGTACGACGCGTCTTGCCCTGACGGTTGAGCGTGTTGACCGACGTCACCTTGACGTTGAACACCTTCTCGACCGCGATCTTGATCTCGGTCTTGTTGGCGTCCGGGTGCACGACGAACGTGTACTTGTTCGCGTCGAGGAGGCCGTAGCTCTTCTCGGAGACGACCGGGGCGATCAGGATGTCGCGGTGGTCCTTGTGCAGGGTGCTCACTTCTGGTCCTCCTCGGCCTTCTTCGTCTTGCCGGCGGGAGCCGCGGCCACGAAGGCGTCGTAGGCGCCCTTGGTGAAGACCACGTCGTCCGACGCGAGCACGTCGTAGGTGTTCAGCTGGTCGACGGCCACGATGTGCACCTGCGGCGCGTTGCGCAGCGACAGCCAGGTCAGCGAGTCGCTCCGCTCGAGCACCAGCAGGTAGCGGGCGCGGTCGGTCAGCTCGGACAGCGCGGTGATCGCGGCCTTGGTGGAGGGCTTGTCGCCCGACACCAGAGCGTCGACCACGTGGATGCGGCCGTTGCGGGCCCGGTCGGACAGGGCACCGCGCAGGGCGGCGGCCTTCATCTTCTTGGGGGTGCGCTGGTCGTACGAGCGCGGCTGCGGGCCGTGCACGTGCCACCGCCGACGAACTGCGGCGCGCGGGTCGAGCCCTGGCGGGCGCGGCCGGTGCCCTTCTGCTTGTAGGGCTTGCGGCCACCGCCGCGGACGTCGGCCGCGCGTCTTGGTGGCGTGCGTGCCCTGACGAGCGGCAGCCTGCTGGGCCACGACGACCTGGTGGATCAGCGGGATGTTGACCTCGACGTCGAAGATCTCGGCGGGGAAGTCAACCTTGACGGTCTTGGTAGCCATGCTCAGGCCTCCTTGCCAGCAGTGAGGGAGTCCTTGGCGGCGGAGCGCAGCACCACGAGACCACCGCGGGGACCGGGAACGGCGCCCTTGAGCAGGATCAGGCCCTTCTCGACGTCCACGGCGTGCACGGTGACGTTCTGGGTGGTGACGGTGTCGTTACCCATCCGGCCGGACATCCGGGTGCCCTTGAAGACACGGCCCGGGGTGGCGCAGGCGCCGATGGAACCGGGCTTGCGGTGGTTGCGGTGGGCACCGTGCGAGGCACCGACACCGGAGAAGCCGTGACGCTTCATGATGCCGGCGAAGCCCTTGCCCTTGCTGGTGCCGGTGACGTCGATCTGCTCGCCGGCGGCGAAAGTGTCGGGGCTGAGCTCCTGGCCGACGGTGTAGGTCGCGGCGTCAGCGGTCCGGATCTCGACCACGTGGCGGCGCGGGGTGACCCCGGCCTTGGCGAAGTGACCGGCCTCGGGGCGGTTGACCTTGCGGGCCTCGATCTCGCCGAACCCGACCTGGATGGCGTTGTAGCCGTCGGTCTCGGGCTGGCGGACCTGGGTGACCACGTTGGTCGCCGCAGCGATCACGGTCACGGGGACGACGCGGTTGTTCTCGTCCCACAGCTGGGTCATGCCGAGCTTGGTGCCCAGCAGCCCCTTCACGTTTCGTTCGAAAGTCATCGTCTCAGACCTCAGAGCTTGATCTCGATGTCGACACCGGCAGGCAGGTCGAGGCGCATCAGCGAGTCGACGGTCTTCGGAGTCGGGTCGATGATGTCGATGAGGCGCTTGTGCGTGCGCATCTCGAAGTGCTCGCGGGAGTCCTTGTACTTGTGGGGCGAGCGGATGACGCAGTACACGTTCTTCTCGGTCGGCAGCGGCACGGGGCCGGCGACCTTGGCACCCGTGCGGGTGACGGTGTCCACGATCTTGCGCGCCGAGGTGTCGATCACCTCGTGGTCATAGGCCTTGAGCCTGATGCGGATCTTCTGTCCCGCCATAGGTCTCTCTCGTCCTTCTCTCGCACCCCAGGAGGTGCCGCGTCACGGTCTGTTCTCTCGACACGGCCCCGGGTGGAGCCGCACCGCCTGTTCCTCACCTCCACCGCCGACCCCCGCGGTCGGGCGTGTCGCCTAGTTCGGACGACACAGGACCGGGATCCTGCGGTGTTTCTCTTGGCGCCCAGCGGTTCGCCGGGCCGATCGGGTCTCGGCCTGAAGGTGTTCAGATGGTGCGACGCACGCAAGACCACGGATTCAGGGCACTCAGGAGCCGGAGCAACTGGGAGACGCGATTCAATAGTCAAGGTGTGACGCACCCCGGCGACCCGCCGGAGCAACCGGACTATCTTGGCAGACGGCACCACGTTCGACCAAATCCTCCCGGCCCCCGGCGATCAGGCCCCCGGATCGAGCTTCCGGTAGGTCAGGTCGGTGATCTCCCGGCCCTTCTCCAACCCCTTGCGCTCGAACTTCGTGACCGGGCGCTCGTCCCACCGCGGGACCACTCCCCCGGTCAGCGACGGCTCGGCGTCCAGCACCTCGCGCATCTGGTCGGCGTAGTCCGCCCAGTCCGTGGCCAGCCGCCACAGACGCGCCGGCCCGGAGCCGGGAGGCGGCCAGTCGCGGCGAACTCCGCGGTCGACCAGCCGGCGCTTGCGGTGCTTCTTCTTGTGCCACGGGTCGGGGAAGAACGTCCACAGCTCGGCGATGCTGTCCGGGGCCAGCACGTGCTCCAGGAACCACGCGGCGTCCACCGAGCAGAACCGGATGTTCGTCGGCGCCGGCCTCCGCCGCGCGCCACAGCCCGTCGGCCACCCCGGGTCGCCAGACCTCCAGCGCCAGCACGTTGCACTCGGGCCGGGCGGCGGCCAGCACCGCGGTGGCCTCCCCCACGCCCGAGCCGATCTCGACCACCAGCGGGGCGCTCGCGCCCGAACCACTCGGTCGAGGTCGAACCCGGGCCGGTCCACGGCCTCGTCCGGGATCACCCAGTCCGCCTGGTGCGCGGCCCAGCCCTCCGCCTGGTTGGGGGTGAACCGGCTCCCGCGCCGGGAGTAGCGAGAGCACCTCGCGCATCCGCCGACCGTCCTCGGTGAGCTTGTGGTGGGGACGCGCGGGACGGACGGGCTCGTACACCCTCGTTCACGCACAGCCATTGCTCCCCGGTCGCCGCGCCTAGGATGCGAGGGTGCCCACGCCCACGCGCCGCGTGCCCGGCGACGTCCTGGTGCACCTGCGCCGGGCCCGGGACCACATGGACCGGCACTTCGCCGAGGAGCTCGACCTCGCCGAGGTGGCCGCGGTGGCGGGCCTGAGCAAGTACCACTTCCTGCGCTCGTTCGCCGCGACGTACCGGCATCACGCCGGCCGCCTACCTCGGCGAGCGGCGGATCGAGCGGGCCCAGGACCTGCTGCGCACCGCCAACCTCACGGTCACCGAGGTCTGCCACGCGGTGGGCTACAGCAGCCTCGGCTCCTTCTCCGCCCGCTTCACCGCGATCACCGGCGAGACGCCGAGCGCCTTCGCCGCAGCGGTACGCCACCACCGGTGCGCCCGCGGATCCCCGGCTGCCACGTCTTCATGGCCGGCCTGGTGGAGCGCAGGAGCGCAATCGAGGAGAAGCCGGAGACCCGGCGCCGCTCCCTAGGGTCGAGGCATGAGTACACACGTCACGAACGTCTCCCTGGTCTCCGTCTGGGTCCGCGACATCGACGAGTCCAAGGCCTTCTACACCGACGTCCTGGGGTTCGAGGCCGGCGACGACCTGACCCTGGGTCCCGACTTCCGCTGGTGCACGGTCGTGCACCCCAGCACAGCCCGAGCTGCACCTGCACCTGACCACCCCGAGCGGCCCCCTGCCGGACTACCTGATCGAGGCCATGCAGCGCGCCCAGGCCGAGGGTGGCCTGCCCGGCGTCGGGCCTCAACGTCGAGGACTGCCAGAAGACCTACGAGGACCTCAGCGCCAAGGGCGTGGAGTTCCTCCAGGAGCCGCAGGAGCGGCCGTACGGCGTCGAGGCGCTGATGCGCGACAACTCCGGCAACTGGATGGTGCTGGTGCGAGCCGCGCGACTACACGCCCGAGGACTTCGAGGGCGTCGACATGTCGTGAGCGGCCACTGCGGGGTCACATCAGGAACGTGAAGAGGGGCGAGCCCGGGGAGACCTGCTCGATGGTCAACGGGCTCGTCTCCATCCGGGCGAGCAGCGCGCCGAGGTCCTCGGCCCGCTCCAGCTCGATCCCGACCAGGGCGGGGCCGGTCTCCCGGTTGTTCTTCTTCACGTAGTCGAAGACCACGATGTCGTCGCCCTCCCCGAGCACGTCCTCGAGGAAGTGCCGCAGGGCCCCGGGCTCCTGCGGGAAGGAGACCAGGAAGTAGTGCCGCAGGCCCAGGTGGATCAGGGAGCGCTCGAGGATCTCGCCGTACCGGCTGACGTCGTTGTTGCCGCCCGAGACGACGCACACCACGGCCTGGTCGGGCGGCACCTGCCCCGCCAGCTCGCGGGCGGCGGCGCTGGCCAGCGCGCCGGCCGGCTCGGCGATGATCCCGTCGACCTGGTAGAGGTCGAGCATCTCGGTGCTCACCGCCCCGGCGTCGACCCGCGACCACCTCGTCGACCAGGTCGCGGACCACCGGGTAGGTGAGCTCGCCCGACCCGGCCCACCGCCGCGCCGTCCACGAAGGTGTCGACGTGCTCCAGGGGGACCGGTCCGCCGGCGGCCAGCGCGGCGCGTCATGCTGGCGGCGCCGCTCGGCTCCACCCCGACGATCCGCACGCCCGGGGTGTCGCTCGCGCAGCCACAGCGCCATCCCGGCCACCAGGCCGCCGCCGCCGACGGGAGCCAGCAGCGTGTGCAGCGGGCGGTCCAGCTGGTCCGCGACCTCCATGGCCACCGTGCCCTGGCCGAGGATGGTGCGGGCGTCGTCGAAGGGGTGGACGAAGACGGCGCCGGTCGGTCGGCGTCCGCCGCGGGCCGCGGCTCCGGCGGCGTCGTACGTGCTGCCGGAGACCACCAGCTCGACCCGGCCCTCGCCGAGCGCGACGATCCGCTGCCGCTTCTGCCGAGGCGTGTTGCCCGGCACGTAGACCCGGCCGTCGATGCCGCAGCCGGGCGCAGCTCCAGGCCACGCCCTGGCCGTGGTTGCCGGCGCTGGCGCAGACCACTCCCCTGGCCCGCTCCTCGGCGGTCAGGCCACTGATCAGGTGGAAGGCGCCGCGCACCTTGTAGGACCGGGTGATCTGCCGGTTCTCGCGCTTGAGGCAGCACCTGCGCCCCGACCAGGTCGCTGAGTCGGGGGCTGAGCTCCAGCTCGGTCCGACGCACCACCGGGGCCAACAGGGCCGCCGCCGCCTCGACGCCCGCGGCGTCCAGCTCTGAACGGTTCACGCGCGCAGCCTACGGGGACGCAGAACGGCCCCGGACCAGCAGGTCCGGGGCCGTTCTGGATGGATCAGCCGGTCGTGCGACCGGCGGCGATCACTTGGTGATCTTGGTGACCCGGCCGGCGCCGACGGTGCGGCCACCCTCGCGGATCGCGAACTTCAGGCCCTCGTCCATGGCGATGGGCTGGATGAGCTCGACCGACATCTCGGTGTTGTCACCCGGCATCACCATCTCGGTGCCCTCGGGGAGGGTCACCACGCCAGTCACGTCCGTGGTGCGGAAGTAGAACTGGGGACGGTAGTTGTTGAAGAACGGGGTGTGGCGACCGCCCTCCTCCTTCGAGAGGATGTAGACCGAGGCCTCGAAGTTGGTGTGCGGGGTCGTGGTGCCCGGCTTGATGACGACCATGCCGCGCTCGACGTCCTCGCGCTTGGTGCCACGGAGCAGCAGACCGACGTTCTCGCCGGCCTGGCCCTCGTCGAGCAGCTTGCGGAACATCTCGACACCGGTGACGGTGGTCTTCTGCGAGCCCTCGCGGATGCCGACGATCTCGACCTCCTCGTTGACCTTCACGATGCCCCGCTCGATGCGGCCGGTGATGACCGTGCCGCGACCGGTGATGGTGAAGACGTCCTCGACGGGCATGAGGAACGGCTTGTCGATCTCACGCTCGGGGGTCGGGATGTACGTCGTCGACGGCCTGCATGAGCTCGACGATCGACTCGCCCCACTTCGCGTCGCCCTGCAGCGCCGGGAAGGCCGCCACGCGGACCACGGGGATGTCGTCGCCCGGGTACTCGTACTCGGAGAGGAGCTCGCGCACCTCCATCTCGACGAGCTCGATGAGCTCCTCGTCGTCGACCATGTCGCACTTGTTGAGCGCCACGACCAGGGCGGGGACGCCGACCTGGCGGGCGAGCAGCACGTGCTCGCGGGTCTGCGGCATCGGGCCGTCGGTCGCGGCAACCACCAGGATCGCGCCGTCCATCTGCGCGGCACCGGTGATCATGTTCTTGATGTAGTCCGCGTGACCGGGGCAGTCGACGTGCGCGTAGTGGCGGCGCCTCGGTCTGGTACTCGACGTGCGCGATCGAGATCGTGATACCGCGCTGGCGCTCCTCGGGAGCCTTGTCGATCTGGTCGAAGGCCGAAGCCTCGTTCAGGTCCGGGTGCTTGTCGTGCAGGACCTTCGTGATCGCCGCGGTAAGAGTCGTCTTGCCGTGGTCGATGTGACCGATCGTGCCGATGTTGACGTGCGGCTTGGTCCGCTCGAACTTCGCCTTAGCCACTGTGGGCTCCTCCTGTTGGTTGTTTCTTGACTCGTGGGTTGGTTGGTGCAGCCGAGGATCCGGGCGACGATCACTCGCCGCGGACCTTCTTGATGATCTCGTCGGCGATGTTCGTGGGAACCTCGGCGTACGAGTCGAACTCCATCGAGTACGACGCCTGCCCGGAGGTCTTGGACCTCAGGTCGCCAACGTACCCGAACATCTCGGAGAGCGGCACGAGGGCGTTGACGACCATGTCGCCGTGACGCTCCTCCTGCGCCTGGATCTGGCCGCGACGGCGAGTTGATGTCACCGATGACCGTGCCCAGGAAGGTCTCGGGGGTGGTGACCTCGACGGCGAACATCGGCTCGAGCAGGACGGCCTTGGCCTCGCGTGCGGCCTCCTTGAAGGCCTGGTTGCCGGCGATCTTGAAGGCCAGCTCGGAGGAGTCGACGTCGTGGTAGGCGCCGTCCTCGAGGGTGAACTTCACGTCGACCATCGGGTAGCCGGCGAGCACGCCGAACTCCATGGCGTCCTGGCCACCCTGGTCGACCGACGGGATGTACTCGCGCGGGACGCGACCACCGGAGACGTTGTTGACGAACTCGTAGCCCGCACCGGTACCGGTCTCGGGGTCGATGTTCGGCTCGAGGGAGACGACGACCTTCGCGAACTGGCCCGACCCACCGGTCTGCTTCTTGTGGGTGTAGCTGTGGTTCGCGACCTTCTGGCGGATGGTCTCGCGGTAGGCGACCTGCGGCTTGCCGACGGTGGCCTCGACGCGGAACTCGCGCTTCATCCGGTCGACGAGGATCTCCAGGTGGAGCTCGCCCATGCCGGCGATGATCGTCTGGCCGGTCTCCTCGTCGGTCTTGACCGTGAAGGTCGGGTCCTCGTCGGAGAGCCGCTGGATCGCGGTGCCGAGCTTCTCCTGGTCGCCCTTGGTCTTGGGCTCGATGGCGACCTCGATCACCGGGGCCGGGAAGGTCATCGACTCGAGCACGACCGGGTTGGCGGGTCGCACAGCGTGTGACCGGTCTTGGTGTCCTTCAGGCCCATGACGGCGACGATCTGGCCGGCGCCGACCGACGCGATCTCCTCACGCTTGTTGGCGTGCATCTGGTAGACCTTGCCGATCCGCTCCTTGCGGCCGTTGACCGAGTTGAGCACGGTCGCGCCGGCCTCGAGCTTGCCCGAGTAGACGCGGACGTAGATCAGCTTGCCGAGGTGCGGGTCGGCAGGCGATCTTGTAGGCCAGGCCGGAGAACGGCTCGGAGTCGGACGGCTTGCCGCAGGACCTCTTCTCCTCGTCGCGCGGGTCGTGGCCGCTCGATGCGCGTCGATGTCCAGCGGCGAGGGCAGGTAGTTGACGACCGCGTCGAGCAGGGGCTGGACGCCCTTGTTCTTGAACGCGGTGCCGCACAGGACCGGGTTGACCTTGTCGGCCAGGGTGGCGCGACGGATCGCGGCCTTGAGCTCCTCGACGGTGAAGTCTCGTCACCCTTCGAGGTACTTCTCCATGATCTCGTCGTCGGCCTCGGCGAGGGTCTCGAGCAGCTTCTCGCGGTACTCCGCGGCCTGCTCGGCGAGCTCGGCCGGGATCTCCTCGACGTCGTAGTCCTCGCCCATCTTGGTCTCGCCGCGCCAGGTCAGCGCACGCATGCCGACCAGGTCGACGACACCGAGGAAGTCGCTCTCGGCGCCGATCGGGATCTGCAGGACCAGCGGGGTGGAGTTCAGCCGCTCGACCATCATGTCGACGCAGTGGAAGAAGTCGGCGCCGGTGCGGTCGAGCTTGTTGACGAAGCACATGCGCGGCACGGAGTACTTGTTGGCCTGGCGCCACACGGTCATCGTCTGGGGCTCGACGCCGGCGACACCGTCGAAGACCGCGACGGCGCCGTCGAGGACGCGCAGCGAGCGCTCGACCTCGGCGGTGAAGTCGACGTGGCCGGGGGTGTCGATGATGTTGATCTGGTGGTTCTTCCACCAGCAGGTCGTCGCGGCGGACGTGATGGTGATGCCGCGCTCCTGCTCCTGCTCCATCCAGTCCATCGTGGCGGTGCCCTCGTGCGCGTCACCGATCTTGTAGTTGATGCCGGTGTAGAAGAGGATGCGCTCGGTGGTGGTGGTCTTGCCGGCGTCGATGTGGGCCATGATGCCGATGTTGCGGACCTTGTTGAGGTCCGTGGTGATGTCAACGGCCACTGAAAGTCACAGTTCCTTAGAAGATCGAGGTGGTGCGGGTGGTGCCGGGCGCACGCCGCGGACGGCGTGCGCCCCGGACGGGTCACCAGCGGTAGTGGGCGAAGGCCTTGTTGGACTCGGCCATCTTGTGCGTGTCCTCGCGCTTCTTCACAGCGGCACCGAGGCCGTTGCTGGCGTCGAGGATCTCGTTCATCAGGCGCTCGGCCATGGTCTTCTCGCGACGGTCGGCGGCGTAGCCGACCAGCCAGCGCAGCGCCAGCGTGGTGCCGCGGTTGGCCTTGACCTCGATCGGGACCTGGTAGGTGGCGCCACCGACACGGCGGGACTTGACCTCGAGGGCGGGCTTGACGTTGTCGAGCGCACGCTTCAGGGTCAGGACCGGGTCGGTGCCGGTCTTCTCGCGGCAACCCTCGAGCGCGGTGTAGACGATGCGCTGAGCGACCTGCTTCTTGCCGTCCTGAAGGACCTTGGAGACGAGCTGGGTGACGATCTGCGACCCGTAGACGGGGTCGACGTCGAGGGGACGCTTCGGTGCGGGACCCTTGCGCGGCATCAGCTCTTCTCCTTCTTCGCTCCGTAGCGGCTACGGGCCTGCTTGCGGTTCTTCACGCCCTGGGTGTCGAGCGTGCCGCGGATGATCTTGTAGCGGACACCGGGGAGGTCCTTCACCCGGCCACCGCGGACGAGCACGATCGAGTGCTCCTGGAGGTTGTGGCCCACGCCCGGGATGTACGCCGTGACCTCGACGCCGCTGGACAGGCGCACGCGGGCGACCTTGCGCAGGGCGGAGTTCGGCTTCTTCGGGGTGGTGGTGTAGACGCGGGTGCAGACGCCCCGGCGCTGGGGCGAGCCCTTGAGCGCAGGCGTCTTGTTCTTGGACACCTTGTCCTGACGGCCCTTGCGGACCAACTGCTGAATGGTGGGCACCGGGTGGTTCCCCTTCTTTTTCACTCGTCACGGCCCGGCACCTTGCCGGGCTCGGGGTGTTGCTCTGAAGCTGTGTGCCTGTCGATCATCAGCGCGGGAGATTCGGCCTGTCGGCGTCAGGGCACGCGCGTGGGTCTGGGTGTTCCAGACACGAGGATTGAGGCTACTCGCCCGCCGTGGGCGAGGGTCAAAATGGCGCCACGCGTCCGGGCACCTGCCGCCTCCGCGTCGAGAGCGAGGAAGACCGTCGCGGCCACGGCGACACCCAGCGACGGTCGTCCCACCTCCCAGGATCAGGGTCCAGCTGGCCCCCATCGCCTCGCCGATCCAGCCCACCACCGGAGCCCCCAGCGGCGTGCCGCCCATGAACACCATGAGGTACAGCGCCATCACCCGGCCGCGCATTCCCGCGCCGGTGTTCATCTGCATGTAGGTGTTGGCGGCGGTGATCATGGTCAGCGAGGTCAGGCCGAGCACCGGGGCGAGCAGGGCGAAGGTCAGGTACGACGGGGCGAGCCCGCGACCACCTCGACCGCGCCGAAGACGCAGCGCCGCGCCCACGACCAGCCGGTGCCGGACCCGAGGACGCCGGGCGGCCAGCAGGGCGCCGGCCAGCGAGCCGACGGCCAGGAAGGTGCCCAGGGCGCCGTACTCGCCGGCGCCCTTGCCGAAGACCTCGGTGGCCATCAGCGCGGAGGTGATCTGGAAGTTCAGCCCGAAGGTGCCGACCACGAAGACGATGGCCAGGATCAGCAGCAGGTCGGGCCGGCCGCGGACGTAGCGCACGCCCTCGCGGATCGCCCCGGGCCCCCGCTCCTGCGGCGCCGGGGTGTCCAGCCGGGCGGGGTCGAGCCGACGCAGCGCCGCGATCGGGGCGGCGTAGGAGATCGCGTTGGCCAGGATCACCCAGCCGGTGGCCACCGCTCCCCCGCCCAGCGCGGCGATCAGCACGCCGGCGAGTCCGGGGCCGACCAGGCGGGCGGCGTTGAAGGAGGCGGAGTTGAGGCCCGACCGCGTTGCTCAGGTCCTCCGGCGCGCACCATCTCGGAGACGAACGACTGGCGGGCCGGGGCGTCGAAGGCCGAGCTGACGCCGAGCACGACGGCCAGCACGTAGACGTGCCAGATCTGGGCGGAGCCGGTCACGGCGAGCAGCCCGAGCACCAGCGCCGGGAGCGCCATGCCCAGGTTCGTCAGCTGGAGCAGCCGCTGCTTGGGCACCCGGTCGGCGACCAGGCCGGCGAACGGGGCCAGCAGCAGGGTGGGCAGGAACTGCAGGCCGGTGGTGATGCCGAGCGCCATGCCGCTGCCGCCGCTGAGGACCAGCACCAGCCAGTCCTGGGCGACCCGTTGCATCCAGGTGCCCGTGTTGGAGACCACCCCGCCGGCGGCGTACAGGCGGTAGTTGGGGTTGTGCAGGGAGCGGAACGTGGGACTCAAAGTGTGGCGATCAGTCTTCCTGTGCGAGCTGGTGGAGCAGGGCGGAGGCGCGGTGCAGCAGCGCACGGTCCTCGTCGGTCAGGGTGTTCAGACGCATGTCGAGCCAGGCGTCGCGGCGGTCCCGGTCGGCCAGCACGGCCTCGCGGCCTCGCGCGGTGACCTGGACGACCACGGCCCGGCCGTCGGTCTCGTGCGGCCGGCGCACGACGTACCCGGCCTCCTCGAGGAGGGTGACGGTCCGGGTCATCGACGGGGGCTGGACCCCCTCGAACGCCGCGAGCTCGCCGACGGTGCGGTCGCCGCGGCGGACCAGGTAGGCGAGCACCGACATCGAGCCGAGGCTGAGCGGGTTGTCGGGGTGACGCTCGATGCGCCAGCCGGCGACGCAGCCGCATCACGCCGAACCGGAGCTCGGAGGCGAGGCCGACGTCGTGACGGGCGGAGGCTCTCGAGCGCGGGCATGTACTTAGCCTAGGTCATTACCTACGCTAAATAAACCGGGACGAGCCGGACGGGCCGAACGCACACCGGCCCCTCGTCGCCGGACGGAGACGAGGGGCCGGTCAGGCTCGGTACGGCGGTCAGGTCAGCCAGGAGGTGATCGGGTCGATCGGCGAAGTAGACGACGAACATCGCCGCGATCACCCACATCAGCGCCGTGGATCTCCCGGACCTTGCCACGCACCAGCTTGATCAGCACGTAGGCGAGGAAGCCGGCGCCGATGCCCGCGGAGATGGAGTAGGCGAACGGCATGAGGACGATCGTCAGGAACGCCGGGATGGCGATCTCCAGGTCGTCCCAGTCGATGTCGCGCACCTGCTGCATCATCAGGAAGCCGACCAGCACCAGCGCCGGGCACCGCCGCCTCCGACGGCACGATCGCCACCACCGGCGACAGGAACGTCGCGAGCAGGAAGAGCACGCCGGTGACCACGGCCGAGAGCCCGGTGCGGGCGCCCTCGGCGACGCCGGAGGTCGACTCGATGTAGGAGGTGTTGGAGGAGACGCGAGGCGGCGCCACCGGCGATCGCGGCCACCGAGTCGACGACCAGGATCCGCCGGGTGTGCGGCGGCACGCCCGTCTCGTCGTTGAGGCCGGCCTCGGCGCCCACCGCGGTCATCGTGCCCATGGTGTCGAAGAAGTCGGTGAGCAGCAGGGTGAAGACCAGCAGGAAGACCGTGACCACGCCGACGTTCTCCCAGGAGCCCAGCAGGTTGAACTCGCCCAGCAGACCGAAGTCGGGCCACGCGACGAGCTTGTCCGGGAAGGCCGGGACGTTGAGGTTCCACGCGGTCGGGTTGGGGTGCCGTCGGCGCCGAAGGCCGGCGGGATGTCGGCGAGCTTCTCCACCACGATGGCCACCACGGTGGTGACCGCGATCGAGAGCAGGATCGCGCCGCGGACCTTGAGCGAGTACAGCGCGATCACCAGAGCCAGGCCGAAGCAGAAGACCAGCACGGGCCAGCCCGCGCAGGCTGCCGCCGACACCGAGCTCGAGCGGGGTGCCCCCGCCCGGGTTGACGAAGCCGGCGTCGACCAGGCCGATCAGCGTGATGAAGAGGCCGATCCCGACCGAGATCGCCACCTTGAGCGAGACCGGGACCGCGTTGAAGACCGCTTCGCGGAACCCGGTCAGGACGAGCACGAGGATCACCACGCCCTCGATGACGACCAGGCCCATGGCGTCGGCCCAGGTCATCTGGTTGGCGATGGAGTAGGTCACGAAGGCGTTCAGCCCCAGGCCCGCGGCCAGCGCCATCGGGAAGTTCGCGACCAGGCCCATGGGGATGGTCAGCAGGCCCGCCACCAGGGCGGTGCCGGCCGCGACCATGGCGAAGTCCAGGGTGTCGCCGTTCATGTCCGGCGACCACCGGTCAGGATGATCGGGTTCAGCACCAGGATGTAGGCCATCGTCAGGAAGGTCACGATCCCGCCGCGAACCTCCTGGCCGACCGAGGACCCACGTTCGCTGATCCGGAAGAAACCGTCCAGGCCTCCCGCGCTTGGCGGAGGTCTTGTCGTCGGCGCCGTGATTCGGCGTTGCACGTTTGCTCACGTTTCGTCATCCTGGCACGACCCGATCAAGCGTCCGCAGCACGGCACCGTCGGTGGGACGACGAGCCGCCGCCGGAGCCCGACGCTAGATTGACCTCCGTGGACGCGCCGGAGGACCAGCCCCAGGAGCACCGGCTCGGCCGACGGACCGTTCCTGGTGGCCGACGTGGAGCCGCTCGACGTGGACGGGGTGCGCACCGTCGAGGTGGGCACCGTGCTGTGGTTCGTCGGGTTCGTCGCCCTGCTGCCGTTCTACTCCCCGCTGGCCGAGGCGGGCCGGCTCTGGTGGCTGTGGACCTGCACCGCGGGGCTGGGCCTGGGCCTCCTCGGCCTGGAGTACTGCCGGCGCCGGCGCAACGCGCAGGGCCGAGGCGGACGACCCGACCGCGGCTCGCCGGGACGTGACGCCGGCGGTAGCGTCAGAACGCGCTCGAGCTCCGGGTCCAGGCGTGTCGTGGGCGTGCTCGGGCACCGGCACCGGCTGCTGCTTGCGGGCCAGCTTGACCTCGGAGTGCGCACCGCAGCCGTGGTCGTAGGTCACCACCCGGCCGTCGTCGTTGGCGTTGCCGTTGGCGCACACCCCGAACATCTCGGACAGCGGTCCGGCGAGCCGGACCAGGAAGCCGCACGAGTCGCAGTGCTGCGGGGGCCGACTTGGCCAGCGGCGCGTCCGGGCCGCCCTCACCGTCGTGCCAGCGCTGGGCCGCCATGTCGCGGCCCTCCACCGAGAGGGTGCGGACCCGGCCCGGCGTACGAGCTCCTGCGACCACCGCGCGCACCTGACCGCGGGCGTCGGGGTCCTCCGGCTCCTCGCCCACCAGGTAGGTGGGGACCAGCCGCGGGTCCTCGTCCTCGACCGGCAGCAGGTCGCCGGGCGAGAGGTCGCCGGGCTGCAGGCGCTCCTTGTAGGGCACCCAGCCGGGGGCGACGATCGCCTCGCTCGCCCGGGCAGCAGCACGACCTCGTCGATGGTGACGCGCTCGGAGTCCGGGACGCGGGAGACGGTGACCGACCAGTACCACCCGACGTAGCCGGGGTGGGTGCAGCCGAAGAGGTGGCTGGCGGTGTGCTCGTCCTCGGCCTGGACGCTCAGGTGCTCGCCGACCTGACCGGCCGGGGCCTCCTCCAGCAGCGCGGCCCGGGCCACTCCCACAGCGGCAGCCAGGACGGGGTCGGGGCGCGACGACGGTGTTCACGCCGGAATCATGTCACGCGTTCCCGGACACTCCCAAGGCACCGTCGGCAACGGAACGGCCAGACGGCAGGATGTGCCCGTGAGCACCTCAGCCCCGGGGCCGGACCCGCACGAGCGGCCGCCCCCGGAGTGGGCCGCCGACTGGCCGACGCGGGTGCCGGTGCGGCTCGCGCCTCCGGACGCGGGGTCCGGGCGGCCGCGCGGGCCACCGGTCGCGCCGGCAGGTTCACCGCGGCCAGGCCCGGCGGGCCGCCCGGGCCGAGGGGGCCGGCGACTCCGGGCTCTCCCGGCTGATCGAGCTGCACGCCTTCAACGCCGCCGGCGACGCGGCGGTCGCCATCTCGCTGGCCGGCACCCTCTTCTTCCAGGTGCCGACCGGTGAGGCGCGCGGCCAGGTCGCGCTGTTCCTCGCGCCTGACGATGCTCCCCTTCGCCATCGTGGCGCCGCTGATCGGCCCGTTCCTCGACCGCTTCAGCCACGGGCGGCGGTGGGCGATCGGCACCACGATGGCGGTCCGCGGGTTCCTGTGCTGGGTGCTGGCCACCGCAGTGGTCACCGAGTCCGCCTGGATGTTCCCGGCCGCCCTGGGCGTGCTGGTGGCCTCCAAGGCGTACGGCGTCACGCGGGCCGCCTCGGTGCCCCGGCTGCTGCCGCGCGACCTCACCCTGGTCAAGGCCAACGCCCGGCTCTCCCTGGCCGGCGTGGTCGGCGCGGGCGTCTCCGCACCCCTGGCCGGGCTCGCCTCCTGGGCCGGGCCCGAGTGGTCCCTGCGCTACGCGTTCGTGGTCTTCGTGGTGGCCACGATCTGGGCGATCCGGCTTCCCGCCCGGGTCGACTCCAGCACCGGGGAGGGCACCCTGGTCCTGCTGGCCGACAGCGACCCCGGACCCGGACCCGAGGTGGTCACCCCCGGAGGACGCCGCCCCCGCCTGCGGATCCCGCCGGCGGTCGCCTTCGCGCTCCGCGCCAACTGCGGACCCCGCTGGCTCTCGGGCTTCCTCACGATGTTCATGGCGTTCCTGCTCCGGGAGAACCCGATCGAGGGCTGGCGCCCCGAGGTGCTGCTCGGGCCTGGTGATCGGCGCGGCCGGGCTGGGCAACACCTTGGGCATCGCGGTCGCGTCGCTGACCCGGCGGATCGACCCGCGGACCACGGTGGTCGCCGCCCTGCTCGCCGACTGCCTCCTGGCGCTGCTGACCGCCGCGTTCTACGGGGTGGTCACGCTCGCCCTGCTGGGACTGACCGCCGGCCTGGCGCAGTCCCTGGCCAAGCTCTCCCTGGACTCCACGATCCAGCGCGACGTGCCCGAGCGGATGCAGAGCAGCGCGTTCGCCCGCAGCGACACCTCGCTCCAGCTCGCCTGGGTGGTGGGCGGCTTCGTCGGCATCGCGATGCCGTTGATGCCACGGCTCGGGCTCGGCGTCGCCGCCGCGGTCCTCGGCGCCTGGGCGCTCTACGTGCTGGTCGACCGGCTCAGCGTCCGGTCGCGCACCGCGCGCTGAGGACCGGCGGTCAGTCGTCGAGGCGGCGCAACGGCTCGTCCGGCAGCTGCTCGATCCACTCCAGCAGCCGCTTGCGGGCATCGCCCAGGTAGTCCGGCTCCGGGGAGACCGAGCCGGTCTCGTCGGTGCGGTAGACCGCCGTCCACCCCTCGGTCGCCTCGGCGTGGCTGTCCTCAGGCCCTTGCCACAGCACCACGAGCGAGGGCTCGTCGAGCTCGGCCACGATCTGCTCGGCGGCCTCGATGTAGTGGTCGTAGCCGGCGTCCATGCTGTGCCGCCACACCACCACGTGCACCGGGAGGTCGCGCTCGGCCAGAGCGGCGGCGACGGCTGCCTCCCCCTCCTCGTCGAGCATCGCCCGGCCGTCGGCGCTCACGTGCACCCGGTCGTCGCGCCAGCCCCGTCGACCGCGTCGCGGACCCGGTCGCCCGGCTCGACCGGACCGACCCGGGTCGACACGTCGGGGTCGTCGCCGTGCAGGAGCCGTAGCACCCCGGACCCCGCGGCGACCCACCAGGGCGAGCGAGAGCAGCAGTCGCAGCACGGCGCTCACCGGTCCACCTCCCGGGCGCCGAGCTCGCGGGCGACCGGCTGCCACAGCTCGTCGACGAACGCGCCGTACCCGGTGCGCGCCCACACGGTGTCCAGCTCGTACCACGGCCGCGCACGTCCGAGCGGCCCGGAGACCAGCCCGCATCGGCGGCACAGCGCGGTCCCGTCAGGTCGTGGCAGTCCGCGCAGACGGGCACCTCCAGCGGCGGGTGCCCACCGGAACCCGGCGCTGGCGCACGCCCTCGCCGTGCCGGGGATCGACGAAGACGGCAGGGCCGCCACGGCGCTCGCTCCGCCGTCGTCGGAGAGCGCGTGCCGGGCGACCCGGGCGAGCGACCCGCGACCAGCACCAGGTCGCCCACCAGGTCGGCCAGGTCCGCGCTCCCGGCGCCGCTCGAGGAGGGACCGTGCGGTGTCGTAGGACCCGTCGACCAGCACGCGGGTCTCGCCGCCGAGCGACGCGGCGCGGTCGGCCAGCCGTCCGGCGAGCGGCGTCGAGCTCGCGCTCCGCCTCCGCCCGGACCTCCCCCGGGTAGCCTGCACCGGCTCGGGCCCACGCGCCTCAGCCTCCTTCCGGGCGGCTGCCAGGCGCTCCGCGACGCCGCCCCAGAGGAGCCACGCGGCCCCGGCGACGAAGCGTCCCGACCAGCACCGCGAGCACCCAGCGAGGAGCCGATCCCGTCCTGGACGCCCTCCCCGGCCCGCCAGTCCGGCGGGCGCGCCACCCCTCCTCCTTGGCGAAGGACTTGTACTCCGACCGGCTGATCTCGCCGTCGCGGAGCAGCACGGTCAGGTCGCGGGCGATCAGCCCGGGCTCCGAGACCCCGGCGTCGGCCCCGCCGTTCGGCGCGTGCTCGGCGGCGGCCTGGTTGATCAGGCCCTCGTCCGGAGCGTCGCCGAAGGTGACCACCTCCGTGCCGAGGTAGTCCCCCTCGTGCGGTGTGCACGACGATCGACCGCGTCACCCCCGACCCAGCCGGGTGTGCAGGAGCGTCGCCACCTCGCGGGCCGCGTCGTCCCCGGTCACGCCGTCGACCTCCGGGCACCATCACGACGTAGACCGGGAAGTCCGCCTCCTCGACGATCTCGCGCAGCCCTCGCGCACCTCGATCGGTGTGTCCGTTGCCGAACATCTGCGGCACCTGCACCGGGTCCTCGCGCAGCGCCTCGGCGATCGCGTCGACGTCGCCCTCGAGCAGCTCGTCCGTCCGGCTCATCCGCGGTCCCCCCGCTCCACGGACCGGTCGGCGTGCAGCCGTCGGACCAGGTCGGGCTCCAGCGCGCCGAACCCGGTCGAGGCCCACGGCTCGCGGTCGGTCTCGAAGTAGTGCCGCGGTGTGCCGCGGACCACGACGTCGAGGACGTCGGGACGCCGCCCGGCCTCGAGGTCGCGCCGGCAGGTCGTGCAGACCGGCGCCTCGACGGTGCGCCCGTCGTGCTCCAGCGTCCGGTCGACGGCCGCCTCGCCGTGCAGCGGGTTGAGGAAGCAGGGGGTGCTCGGAGTGAAGGCTCCGCACCCCGCTCGGCGGCGGCCAGCGCCTCCAGGCCACGGGTCGCCAGCACCACGGCTCCCGCCGCGTCCAGCGGGTCGACGCGGCGTCGTCGGGCAGGTCGGCCGGGCAGCACCCGACCCGCCGCCTCGTAGTGGTCCAGGGCCGCGGCCCAGGCCGGGCTGCCCGAGCCGCTCATCTCGACGGCCGTCGATCGCCTCGCCCAGCGCGAGCACGTCGCGCCGGGCCCGGCGTACCAGCTCGGCGTCACCGGCGGCCCGGACCCGGTCCAGGACCGACTCCGGGAGCACGAAGGTCCGGGGGCTGGCTGGCGCCGGCGGAACCGGGAGACCGCGACCAGCAGCGCCGCCCCCAGGAGCAGCACGCCCAGGTAGTCGCCGACTCCGGTCTCGTCGTCGGCGAACGGGATCCAGGACTCCAGCGACGTCCCCTCGCCCGCGCGCTCGGCCGCCCGGGCGTCCAGGTGGTCGTCGCGGGCCTGTCGGGCTGCCTCGACCTCGGCCTCGAAGCTGTCGTCGGCCAGACCTTCGACCACCCGCTGCAGCCCGTCCCCCAGCGCGGCGGGTGCCTCGGACCACGCCAGCAGGGTCTCGACCTCGCCGGTGATCTCGCTGCGGCCCGCGACCTCTCCCCACTGCTGCACCGCCAGGCTCAGGGTCGAGCCGTCGGGGAGGGTGGCGTAGCCGGAGTCCGACTCGCGTGCCGCGGCCTCGTAGACGTTGTTGACACCGACGTAGAGCCCGTCGGGAGCGCCCGCGTCGTGCACCCGCACCAGCAGGTCGTCACCGGCGCGGATCCCGCCCCCCTCGGGCGGCACCAGCACCACGTGGACCGGGATCTCGGCCTCGCGCGCCGTGGCGGTGATCGAGGCCAGCTGCTCGGGCGGGATCCACCCGTCCGCGGCCGGGTCGACGTGCGCTCCGGTCTCCAGGAGGTCGGCCACGACCTCGTCGATGGCCGTCTCGCTCACGGCTCCCCCTCCGCTCGATGTGCTGGCGAGACCCTAGCGCGTCCTCAGCAGCTCCAGCTCGTCGGCGAGCGCCCGCAGCAGCTTGGCCGTCGGGCGTGCCGTCCGCGGGTCCGGCTGGCGACCGTGCCGGTACCCCTCGCCCAGCGCGTCGAGGAGCTTGATCAGGTCCTCCACGATGGTGACCATCTCCTCGGGCTTCTTGCGCTGCGCCTGACGCTGGTTGCGCCGCACCGAGGTCGGCGCGTCCAGCAGCCGGACCTGCAGCGCCTGGTCGCCGCGGCGTCCCTGGGCGATGCCGAACTCGACCCGGGCCCCGTTCTTCAGGGTGGTCACCCCGTCGGGAAGCGCGTCGGCGTGCACGTACACGTCGGGACCGTCGTCCTGCGACAGGAACCCGAAGCCCTTCTCGGTGTCGAACCACTTGACCTTGCCAGTGGGCACAGCTCTCACGTCTCCTCAGCACGGACCGCGGCGCTCACCACGGCGTCCGGGAAGGATAGGGCGCTCCGCTCGGTGCCGCCACCCGGACGGCCCCGGTCAGCGGGCGAGCCGCTCGTTCATCGAGCCGCTCCGGAACCCCCGAGGGTCGAGCTCGACCGCGTCGAACCCCGCGGCCCGGACCTCGTCCAGCACGGCCCGGCGCAGCGACGTCGTCGGGGCGAGCGGGCCGGCCAGCAGCGCGGCGTCCACCTCCAGGCTGGCGCCCTCGCCCAGGTCGCGCACCCGCAGGTCGCGGACCAGCGACCCCGTGCTCGGCCAGCAGCGCGGCGTACCGACTCCTCGGCCCGCTCGACCCGGGCCAGCCGGGACGGGGTGACCTCGATCCCGTAGGCGACCCGGCTGGAGAGGCAGGCCGCGGCCGGCTTGTCCCAGGTCGGCAGCCCCCAGGCCCGGGAGGCCGCCCGGACCTGCTCCTTGGTCAGCCCGGCGTCGCGCAGCGGGGTGATCGCCCCGCGCTCGGCCGCCGCCCGGATCCCGGGCCGGAAGCCGGCGACCGCGTCGTCGGCGTTGGTGCCGGTGGCCACGTGCGCCAGCCCGTGCTCCGCGGCCAGGTCGCGCCAGGACCTCCACCAGCTCGGCCTTGCAGAAGTAGCAGCGCTCGCCGGTGTTCGCGCGGTAGCCCTCGCGCTCCATCTCCCGGGTGCTCCGGGGTCAGGACCCGGACCCCGAGCGACTCGGCGAACCGGCGGGCCGGCTCGCGCTCGGCCTGCGGCAGCGAGTCGGAGTAGCCCGTGGCGGCGGCCACCCGCTCCGGCCCCAGCGCACGGACCGCCGCGGCCAGCAGGAACGCGCTGTCGGCTCCCCCGCTGTAGGCGACCAGCACCGACCCGCGGCCGGCCAGGTCCGCCTCCAGGGCGGCCAGCCGGCTGCTCAGCAGGTGCTGCTCGAGCCAGGCGGGGAACTCGGTGAGGTCCTCGAGGACGACGTGGGTCCCGGCGGCCAGCAGCTCCTCGCGGGTGCAGCCGCCGGTGAGCACCGAGACGCTGAGCGCGCCGCCGGCCAGCGCACCCTCCACGTCGTGCACGTGGTCGCCGACGTAGATGCCGACGCCGTGCTCGCGCAGCACCGCGCCCTTGCCGGCGCCCCACACGTCGCCGGCCAGCACGTCGACCTCGAGCCCGAGGTGGTCCAGGTGCAGCCGGGCGTTCGCGGCGAACTTGCCGGTGACCACCACCACGCCGCCACCGGAGCGTCGTACGGCGGCCAGCGACTCGACGGCGCCCGGGAGCACCGGCACCGGGGCCACGGCCAGGCCCGGGTAGAGCTCGCGGAACCGGTCGACGGCGTCGTCGATCTCCTCGGCCGGCACGTAGTCGGCCAGCAGGTGGGCCAGCGGCGGCCCGAGCCGTGCGGTCAGCGCCTCGGCGTCGAGGTCGTACCCCCGCTCGGTCGCCAGGTGCCCGCAGCGTGGCGGTGGCCCCCGGGACGGTGTCGATCAGCGTCATGTCGAGGTCGAAGCCGACGACCAGCGAGGGGTCGGATGAGGTCGCCATGCCGGTCAGCCTAGGCGGGGGTGTCGCGCTGGACGCTCATCTCCCGGTCGCCGAACCGCACGCCGGTCGCCGGCCAGGAGCGTGGCCGGCTTGCCCGCACCGAGCTCGCGCACGACGCCCTGGCGCAGCAGCATCGACCCGTTCGTGGAGCCGCGGTCCATCACCACCAGGCTCCCGTCGGGCGCCGGACCGAACTGGGCGTGGGTCTTGGACAGCGACATGTCCGAGGAGGGCAGCGACACCACGTGGCGCACCTGCTCGCCCGGACGCGCCTCGGGACGCCGGCCGACCAGGGCCAGGCCCTCCACCGGGAAGGTCTCCCCGGTGTCGAAGAAGACCCGCCACCGCGGCGCCGCCGGCGCAGCGGGCTGCCGGGGCGCGCTCCGGGCCACGGTCCGACCGTCCTCGGCCGCGGGTCCGGGCGGGCACCGGGACAGGGGCAGGTGCGGGAGTCGGAGCGGTGCGGCGAGGCGGGAGCCTGCGGTGCGGGCGGCACCGGGGCGGGACGGCGTACGGGCCGCTCGACGACGGGGGCCGGCTGAGCGGGGGCGGGCACCAGCCGCATGGCGGTCAGGTTGACCACGTGCCGCGGCCCCTCCGCCTCCTCGGCGACCTCCTCCTGCTCCGGGCGCAGGTCGACCACCACGGAGCCGGCCAGGTGGTCGTGCCAGCCGCGGCGCTGGCCGCGGGAGTCCGCCAGGGCGGTCCAGGCCGAGCGCCGCCAGCCCGAAGCCGAAGGTGGGCAGCGTCAGCAGCCCCTGCACCAGCGCGCGCAGGATGCCCGGCCCGACCCCGATCGGCATCCCGGTGCCGTGGTGGACCACGCGCAGGCTCGTGGCCCGCTTGCCCGGGGTGGTGCCCTTGACGCCGGTCACGGCCCCCAGGACCACGACCACGACCAGCGCCAGGACGAGCACGATCCCGAGCCGTGGCCCACAGGCCGTCACGTCCCCACACCAGCCAGCCGCCGGCCGCGGCAGCGGCGTACAGCGGCCAGGTCACGGCACGGTCCAGGACGAAGGCCAGGAACCTGCGTTCCAGGTCCGCGACGGGGAACGTGATCGGCGGCTGGGTCACGGCTGGGTGACCTGGATGGTGACTCCGTCCCCGAGGTCGAGGATCGCACCGGGGATGAGCTGCGACGGCCATGCCGGGCTGGAGGTCCTCGGGCGGCAGGCCGGGCTGGACCAGCAGCGTCCCGTTGGTGGAGCCCAGGTCGGTCGCGACCGCCGACCCGTGGTCGACGCCCGAGCCCGGCCGGATCTCCAGGTGGGTCGAGGAGACCTCCTGGTTCGGGCTGGGCACGGTCACCAGCTGGGGCTGGTCGCCCGGGGCGAAGCGTCGCGCCTCCGGCGCACGGCCCGACCAGCACGGCCCGGTCGACCTCGGTGGTCGTGCCGTGGGAGAAGACCAGGCGGGCCACCGGGCGGGCGGTCACCTGGGGGGCCTGCGGCTGGCCGGGGATGCCCAGGGGCGCCGGCTCCTCCTGCGGCTCGCCGATCTGGGTCAGCCCGTCGTGCTCGGAACCGGGGACGACCGGGATCTCGCCGGTCTCGGCGGCCGCGGCCGGGCCGGCCGACCCGGGGGCGACCTCGGCACGGAGAACGCAGGCACGCTGGGCAGCGGCGGCACCGTCATCCCGGGCACCGGTGCGGGCGTCGGGATCGACGCGTGTCGCCCGACAGGCTCGGGAACCGGCTCGACGACCGGGTCAGCGACCGGCTCGGGTCGCTCCGGCGCCGACTGCTCCGGCTGCGCCTCGCCCCAGGCGAGCGAGCCGACCCGGACCAGTCCCTCGCGGACCGGCGCCGGGGCCCCTGCTCCTCGCTGTCGGGCAGGGTGGCGACCATCGTGGTCACCGCGGCGAAGCGACTCCTCGGTCCAGAGCCGGTCCCCGGCGGTGACCTCGGCGGGCCCTGCTCGGAGTGCACGGAGACGGTGGCACCGCCGCGGACCAGCACCCGCGCGGCGAGCCTCCGGAGACCGCCACCAGGACGAACTCGGTCGCCGCCTGCAGGCCGGGCGCGAGCAGCGCGTCGAGCACGGCCTCGAAGCGGGCCCCCTCGTCGACCTCGGCCCAGAGCTCGGCGGCACGTGCCTTCTCCCGGCCGGGCAGCAGGAGCGTGAGCTCCGGGCCGAGCACGGCAAGCCACGTCCCGGTCGAGCTGGCGCGGTTCTTCACGTCGTTCACGGCAGGGCCCCCAGTTTGGTCTCGAGGCTCAGCTTCTGTCGCTGAGCGTCGTATCCGTCGTCCTTGGCCAATCCCACCACATCGACGACCAGTGCGGTCGCGTTGTCGCGTCCTCCCGCCGCCAGCGCCGCCGCGACCAGCTGTTCGGCGGCGTCCCGCGGGTCGGTGTGACGCACCAGCAGCTCCTCGATCGCGGTGTCGTCGATCATCCCGGTGATGCCGTCGGTGCAGAGCAGGAGCCGCTCGGCGGAGGCGAGCGGCAGCAGGAAGAAGTCGGGCTCGGGCGGCTCGGCCGCGCTGAGCGCCCGGGTGATCACGTGGCGCTCCGGGTGCGTGGCCGCCTCCTCCTCGGTGATCCGTCCGGCGTCCAGCAGCTCCTGGACCACCGAGTGGTCCACGCTGACCTGGTCGAGCCCGTCCTCGGTGAGCCGGTAGATGCGCGAGTCGCCGACGTTGCCGAGCAGCCAGTGCGGTCCCTCGTCGTGGACCAGCACGGCCACGGCCGCCGTGGTGCCCGCGTGCAGGGCACGGCCCTGCACGCCCGGCCTGCTGCCGGACGTAGTCGCGGAGCCGGACCTGGCAGCGACCCAGCGCCTCGATCACCCCCAGCACCCCGGCCCGCGCGTCGTAGTGACCGCCGCCCAACCGGCCCAGCTCCTCGACCGCCAGGGCGCTCGCCACCTCGCCGCCCGCGTGGCCGCCCATCCCGTCGGCGACGACGAAGACGCCGGGCGCCACCGCGAACGCGTCCTCGTTGTCCTGACGGACGTGACCCACGTCGGTGGCGGCACCGTGGTGCAGGTCGACCGCCACCATCTGCGTCCTCCTGGTCTGGTGGGGCGCTGGTTCGCGGCTGGTCGCCGCCTCCGGCACCCCGGGGGTTGGCGAGTAGCGTAGGAGGGATGTCACGAGAAGGGCAGGGGACCTCCCCCCGGACGCTGGCCGACCAGCTGCGCAGCTGGCCGGACGAGCGGCTTGCCCGGTTGCTGGCGGTCCGCCCCGACCTGGCCAGCCCGGCGCCCCACGACTCGGCCCAGGTCGCCTCCCGGGCCGCCACCCGGTCCTCGGTGCTGCGCGCCCTCGACGACCTCGACCGGCTGCAGCTGCTGGTGCTCGACGCCCTGGTGGTGCTGGGGCAGGCCCCGGCCGAGCGAGCTGGTCCCCCGGGTGCACGCGGCCCCCGACGCGGTGCGCGACGCCCTGGAGGTGCTCGTGGACCGGGCGCTGGTCTGGGAGTCGCCGCAGGGTCTGCGGCCGCTGAGCGGGGTGGCCGACGCCCTGCGCGGCGACCAGCGCTCGGGCCTCAGCGGGCTGCGCCCGGTCACCCCGCACGGCCTCTCCCCGGAGCAGGCCACCGCCCGGGTCGCGCTGCTCAGCCCGGCGGCCCGCGCCCTCCTGGTGCACCTCGCCGACCACGGCGGGGAGGGGACCACCGAGCGCGTGCGGGTGCCGGCCGCTCCTGAGGAGGCCACCACGCCCGTCGAGGAGGCGCTGGCGCACGGCCTGCTGGTGCCCCAGCAGGCCGAGGGCCGTGGGCCCGCGACGCTGCTGCTGCCCGGGCAGGTCGGGATCGCCGTACGCGGCGGACGGACCACCGCGGCCCCGGTCGACGACCTGCCGCCGCTGGCGACCAGCCCGCGCGAGCAGGTCCTGGTCGACCGCACCGCGGCCGGGGCGGCGTTCGAGGCGGTACGCCGGGTCGAGCTGCTGCTCGACTCCTGGGGACTGCGACCGCCGAACGTCCTGCGCAGCGGCGGCCTGGCGGTGCGCGACCTCAAGGCCGCGGCCTCCGAGCTGCACGTGGCGGAGACGGAGGCGGCGCTGCTGATCGAGGTCGCCGCCACCGCGGGCCTGCTCGCCGAGGGCAGCGACGCCGACGGCGTGGCCGCGTGGCTGCCCACCCACGGGTTCGACGGCTGGGTCGCCTCCCCGCCGGCCGAGCGCTGGCTCGCGCTGGTCCGCGCCTGGCTGGGCTCGCCGCGGCTCAGCGCCCTGGTCGGCTCCCGCGACCGGACCGGCAAGACCCGCAACGCGCTGGACCCCGAGCTGGCCAGCACCTTCGCCGCCGAGGCCCGGTCGATGGCGCTGGAGCAGCTGGCCACGCTGCCTCCCGGCGAGGTGCTCGCCACCGGGACCGGGCTGCCGTCCCTGGTGGCCCGGGTGGGCTGGCTGCGGCCACGGCGACCCGCCACCCGTGAGGAGATGGTCGGCTGGGCGGTCCGCGAGGCCGCCGTGCTCGGGCTCACCGGTCTCGGCGGGCTGGCCGGCCACGCCCGTCCCCTGCTCGGGCCCCGAGCCGGATCCCGCCGAGGCCGTGGCGCTGCTGGCGCCGCTGCTGCCGACCCCGGTCGACCACGTGCTGCTCCAGGCCGACCTCACCGCGGTGGCCCCCGGCCCGCTGGAGTCGGCGGTGGCCCGCGACCTGCACCTGCTCGCCGACGTGGAGTCCCGCGGGGGCGCCACCGTCTACCGGTTCACCCCCTCCTCGCTGCGGCGGGGCCTGGACGCCGGGTGGAGCGGCGCCGAGGTGCACGACTTCCTGGCCCGCACCTCCCGGACCCCGGTGCCGCAGCCCCTGGACTACCTGGTCGACGACGTGGTGCGGACCTTCGGCACGCTGCGGGTGGGCAGCGCCGAGGCGTTCCTGCGCTCCGACGACGAGGCGGCGCTCGGCGAGCTCCTGGCCCACCCGCAGGCGGCGTCGCTGGAGCTGCGCCGCCTGGCCCCGACGGTGCTGGTCTCCTCGCTGCCGGTCGACCTGCTGCTCCCCCGGCTGCGCGAGCTCGGCGCCGCCCCGGTGGTGGAGGCTCCCGACGGCTCGGTCCGGGTCGCCCGCCCGGACCTGCAGCGGGCCCGCACGCCCCGCTCCCGCCCCGCCGACGCCGTGGCGGTGGCCCGGGAGGCGGCCCGGGTCCAGGCCGCGGTGACCGCGGTCCGCGCCGGGGACCGGGCCACGGCGGTGACGCCGGCGGGACCCCGCCGGGCCGACCTCGCCGACCACCGCGCTGGCCGCGCTGCGTGAGGCGATCGAGTCCACCAGCGCCGTGGTCATCGGCTACGTGGACAACCACGGCACCACCTCCGAGCGCCTGGTCGACCCGTTGCGCCTGGAGGGCGGCCAGCTCACCGCGCGCGACCACCGCAGCGACGACGTCCGGACCTTCTCGGTGCACCGGATCACGTCGGTCGGAGCTGGCTTCGCCGCGTCCGTAGACTCAGCGCGTGGACTTCCTCCGGTACGCCGAGTCCGGCGCGGCGCTGCTCAACGCCGACCCCGTGGACCTCGACTCGCTGGTGGCGCTCCTGGCGGGTCGCGAGCGACTGCAGGAGCAGGCGACACCGCGGGACGCGAAGCGGCTGGCAGAGTTCGCCGAGCGGCTGCGGCCGGTCTTCGTCGCCTCCGACGAGGGTCGCGTCCCCGACGTGGTCGCGGGCCTCAACGCCCTGCTGGCCGAGCACCCGGTGACGCCGCAGATCAGCGACCACGACCCGGCCGGCCTGCACCTGCACGTGGCCAGCGGCTCCGCGGCGGTCTCGCGACCTGCTGATCGGCGAGATGCTGCTGGGCCTGGCCACGCTGGTCTGCGACCTCGGCCCGACCCGGCTCGGCGTGTGCCAGCGCGTCCCCGTGCCGCCAGGTCTACGTGGACACCTCCCCCAACCAGTCCCGCCGCTACTGCTCCGACCGGTGCTCCTCGCGCGCCAACGTGGCGGCCTACCGGGCCCGTCAGCGAGCGGGGGCGCCGATGAACGACGGCCCGCTGATCGTCCAGTCCGACAAGACGCTGCTGCTCGAGGTCGACCACGAGCAGGCCCAGCGAGTGCCGCCGGGCGATCGCGCCGTTCGCCGAGCTGGAGCGCGCACCCGAGCACGTGCACACCTACCGGCTCACCCCGCTCGGCCTGTGGAACGCGCGGGCCGCCGGGCACGACGCCGAGCAGGTGGTCGACGCGCTGCTGACCTACAGCCGCTACCCGGTGCCGCACGCGCTGCTGGTCGACGTCGCCGAGACGATGGCGCGCTACGGCCGGCTGCGGCTGGAGAAGCACCCCGTGCACGGGCTCGTGCTGGTCAGCACCGACCGGCCGGTGCTGGAGGAGGTGCTGCGCGCCAAGAAGATCAAGCCGCTGCTCGGCGAGCGGCTCGAGCGACGACACCGTGGCCGTGCACCCCAGCGAGCGCGGCAACCTCAAGCAGGCCCTGCTCAAGCTCGGCTGGCCGGCCGAGGACCTCGCCGGGTACGTCGACGGCGAGGCCCACCCGATCGAGCTGGTCGAGGACGGCTGGGAGCTGCGCGACCTACCAGCGGGAGGCCGCCGAGGCGTTCTGGCACGGCGGCTCCGGCGTGGTCGTGCTGCCCTGCGGCGCGGGCAAGACGATCGTCGGCGCGGCGGCGATGGCGCAGGCCCAGGCGACCACGCTGATCCTGGTCACCAACACCGTCTCCGCCCGGCAGTGGAAGCACGAGCTGCTCAAGCGGACCACGCTGACCGAGGACGAGATCGGCGAGTACACCGGCGTCGGTCAAGGAGATCCGGCCGGTCACGATCGCGACGTACCAGGTGATGACGACCCGCCGGAAGGGCGTCTACGCGCACCTGGAGCTGTTCGACGCCCGCGACTGGGGCCTGATCGTCTACGACGAGGTGCACCTGCTGCCGGCGCCGATCTTCCGGATGACCGCCGACCTCCAGGCCCGGCGCCGGCTCGGCCTGACCGCGACGCTGGTCCGCGAGGACGGCCGCGAGGGCGACGTCTTCTCCCTGATCGGCCCCAAGCGCTACGACGCGCCGTGGAAGGACATCGAGGCCCAGGGCTGGATCGCCCCGGCCGACTGCGTCGAGGTGCGGGTCACCCTGACCGACGCCGAGCGGCTGGCCTACGCCACCGCCGAGCCGGAGGAGCGCTACCGGCTGGCGGCCGCACGCCGCGCAAGCTCGGGTCGTCCAGCGCTGGTCGGCCCAGCACGCCGGCGAGCCGACGCTGGTCATCGGGCAGTACATCGACCAGCTCGACGAGCTGGGCGAGCCCCTCGACGCACCGGTGATCAAGGGCGAGACGACGGTCAAGGAGCGCGAGCGGCTCTTCGACGGCGTTCCGCGTCCGGCGAGATCGCGCTGCTGGTGGTCTCCAAGGTGGCGAACTTCTCCATCGACCTGCCGGAGGCCGCGGTCGCGATCCAGGTCTCGGGCACCTTCGGCTCCCGCCAGGAGGAGGCGCAGCGCCTCGGCCGGGTGCTGCGGCCCAAGGACGAGGGCAAGGCCGCGCACTTCTACACCGTGGTCAGCCCGCGACACGGTCGACCAGGACTTCGCCCCGCACCGGCAGCGCTTCCTGGCCGAGCAGGGGTACGCCTACCGGATCGTCGACGCCCACGACGTCGGCGCCGCTCGCGGACCGCTGGCCGCTGCCGGCGCTCCTCGACGTCCGCGACCGAGCCTGCTGGTCGGCGTGGGACCGCCCGGGCACCACGACCGGCGGCACCGGGGGCGGAGGTGCTCGACCGGCTCGACGAGCTCGCCGGGCTGGAGCGTGGTTCGACCGGGTGCCGGTGGCTGCTGGCGGCGTGGTTCCACGACGCGGTCTACGACGGTCAGGCCGGAGGCCGAGGAACGCTCGGCGCGTGCTGGCACGAGCAGAGCCTGCCCGGACCCGCCGGCGGCGAGGTCGCGCGGCTGGTGCGGATGACCGAGCACCACCAGGCGTTCCCGGACGACCTCAACGCCGCGGCGCTGAGCGGGGCCGACCTGGCGATCCTGGCGGGCGGGCCGGCTCGCTAGGAGCGACTTCGCGCGCGACGTGCGGGCCGCGTACGCGCACGCGGGCGGACGCCGCTTCCGGGCCGGGCGGGCGGCCGTGCTGCGGCGACCTGCTGGCCGGACCGTCGCTGTTCGGGACCGACGCAGGGGCAGGCGCTGTGGGAGGCGTCGGGGGCGCGCAACGTGACGGGCGGAGATCGAGCAGCTCGGCTAGGAGCTCAGGCGTGTCGTCGCCGAGCTGCACGTGCAGGGTGAACCGGTCGCTGCGGTAGGTGGAGCGGGAGACCTGCACCACCCGCTCGCCGCACAGCGCGCGGCGGGCCAGCCGCAGCACGGGCCGCCCGGCGTCCAGACCGAGCAGCTCGGCCTCCTCGGAGCTGGCGATGTCGGCCTGGACGGCGTCCTCGGCCCAGGTCGGACGCAGCCGGCGACCCTCGAGGGCGTCGTACAGGCTGGTGGGCAGTCCCTCGGCGAGGAAGCCCGGCAGCATCGCCTCGTTGAGGTAGGCGTCCTCGAGGCAGATGGCGCTCCCGCCGGCGCGACGCAGCCGCTTCCAGTGCAGCACCGGGGCGTGCGGCGCGATCTCCAGCGCCCGGGCGACCCCGGGGCCGGCCTTCTCCGACCCGGGCCAGCAGCGTCCGCGACTCCGCGCTCATCCCCCGCCGGCGCATGTCCTCGGTGAAGCTGGTCAGTCGAGCCGCCCGGCGTCGCGGGCGGGCCACGAAGGTCCCGCGGCCGGGCATCCGCTCCAGCAGGCCCTCGGCCACCAGCGCGTCCAGGGCCTGGCGCACGGTCATCCGCGCCACCTTGAACTGGGAGACCAGCTCCCGCTCCGAGGGGGCGGGCGTGCCGGGCTCGGCGCCGTCGAGCAGGTCGCGGACGTACTCGCGCACGACCACGTGCTTGAGCGCGCGCTGCGCCGTCTCGACCGCCTGTTCCACGAGCGGAACGATAGGTGCCGTCCCCCGTCCGCGTCCGGCGAATCGAGGAAGCTCAGTCGGTCGCGATCGCCTTGAGCACGTCGAGCCGGGCGGCCCGCCGGGCCGGCAGGACGGCGGCCAGGACGCCCACCACCACGGCGACCGCGAGGAAGACCCCGAGCTGGTCCCAGGGCACCGAGACGACGTCGAGCCCCTGGTCCGCCAGCGCGCGGATCAGCGAGATGCCGAAGCCCACGCCGAGCACCACCCCGAGCGTCGCGCCGAGGCTGGCGATCACCACCGACTCCAGGGTGATCATCCGGCGCAGCGCCGGGCGGCCCAGTCCGATCGCCCGCAGCAGGCCGACCTCGCGGGTCCGCTCGATCACCGAGAGGGCGAGGGTGTTGACGATGCCCAGCACCGCGATCAGCAGGGCCAGGCCGAGCAGGGCGAAGATCATCAGGACCAGCTGGTCGATCGGCGCCCGCTGCTCCTCGGCGAAGGCCTCCTGGTCCTTGACGGTGACGGTGACCAGGTCGGCGACCACGTCCTCGACCCGGGCCTGGACGATCGCGTCGTTCTTCCTCACGTCGAGCACCAGGACGCTGTCCTGGTCCGGGTAGCCGGCTGCGACCAGGGTCTGCTTGCTGGTCACCAGGGAGGCCCCGAGGACCGGGTTGTCCACGAAGACCCCGACCACGTCCAGCTTCTTCGGGGTCCCGTTCAGGGTGACCTTCACCGAGTCCCCGACGCCGACCCCCTCGTCCTCGGCGTAGCTGGCGTCCACCATCACCTTGCCGCGGCCGAGCCGGTCCAGCGACCCCTCGACCACCTCCATCCCGAGCAGGCCGGAGAGGGCGCCCGCGCTCGGCCGCGGCGATCCCCTGCGGCCGGTCGCCCACCTCGGCGAAGACGAAGCGCTGGGCCACCACGTCGCGCACCCCCTTGACCTTCTTCATCTGCCGGGCGATCGAGGGGGAGAACGGCTGGCCGAGGGTGTTGCTGACCACCAGGTCGCCGCGGAAGTTGCGCTCGATGCTGCGGTCGACGCTGGCCTTGGCGGAGTCGCCGAGGATGGCCATGGTCCCGGCCAGCGCGAGGCCGATCATCAGCGCCGAGGCGGTCGCGGTGGTGCGCCGCGGGTTGCGCAGCGAGTTCTGGCCGGCCAGGTTGCCGACGGTGCCGAAGAGGGCGGCCAGCACCGCCCGCGCTCCCGCGAGGAACGGCTGGCTGATCACCGGGCTGGCGGCGACCACGCCGAAGAGGATCATCAGGATCCCGGCCCCGACGTACCACCCGCCGTTGTCGACGTCCTCGGCGACCAGCCCGATCGCCAGCGAGGTGCCGCCGACCACCAGCAGCGCCATCCCGGCGCCGAACCGCTGGCGCAGGGACCCCTCGGGCATCGCCACGTCGTCGCGCAGCGCCTGCACCGGCGCGATCCGGGACGTGCGCCGGGCAGGCAGCCAGGCGGCGCCCATGGTGACCAGGATCGCCGACCAGGTACGCGACCACGAAGGTGCGGGTCTGGAAGACCAGGGCCTGGCCGGACAGGTCGAGCCCGACCGTGGAGAAGAGGCTGCGGATCGCCATCGCCATCAGCACCCCGAGCCCGATCCCGAGCGAGGCGCCGAGCGCGCCGAGCACGGCGGCCTCGGCCAGGACCGAGCCGGTGACCTGCCGCTTGCGAGGCGCCCAGGGCCCGGAAGAGGGCGAGCTCACGGCTGCGCTGGGCCACCAGGATCGAGAAGGTGTTGACGATCAGGAACGCACCGACCACCAGGGAGATGCCGGCGAAGATCAGCAGGAAGGTGGTGAGGAAGCCGACCGCCTGCAGCAGCGCGCTGGCGCTCTCGTCGGCCACGTCGTCCCCGGTCCGGGCCTCGAGCCGCCCGGGCAGCTCGGGCGCCACCCGCTCGCGCAGGTCGGCCTGGGAGACCCCTGGCTCGGCACTCACCCACAGGTCGTGTGAACTTGGGCCTGCCCGTCGAGGAAGAGCCGCTGGGCCGACCTTGGTCTCGAAGCCGACCCAGGAGGCCCCGTTGAGCGACCCGCCGTCGGCGAAGTCGACCACGCCGACCAGGGTCGGGGTGAGCAGCGGACGGTCCAGCGTGGTGATCAGCTGCACCTCGTCGCCCACCGAGTAGCCGGACCGGCGCCAGCGCGCCGGCGTCCATCAGGATCTCCCCCGGTCCCTCGGGCTCCCGGCCGGCGACGATCTCCATCCCGGCCAGGCCGTGCCCGGCGGGGGCGTCGGTCCAGTTCCCGCGAGTCCGGGCGCGCCGAGGCCGCCGAGGGCCTTGCCGTCGGCGCCGATGATCATCACCGAGGAGCTCGTGACGTTGCCGTCGACCCGGGCGACGCCCTCGACCTTCTCCAGCTTGCGCACCAGGCTGTCCGGGATCGTCCGGGTGGAGCCGGTGAGCCCGTCGGCGCCCTCGGGACGGACCACCACGTCGCCCACGGTGGAGGCGAAGAGCGCGGTGAAGCTGCGGTTGAGGGTGTCGGTGAAGATCGAGCGTGCCGGCCACGAAGGCGACGCCGAGCACGATCGCGAACGTGCTCATCAGCAGACGCACCTTGCGCCCGAGCAGGCTCTTGATCGCGGCGCGCAGCATCCCCAGGGCCGCTCGGGTCAGTGGCTGCCGGCGCCCGGCGCCGTCATCCGGGTCATCACCGCGAGCACCTGCTCGCGGTCGGGCTCGTGCAGCTCGCTGACGATCCGGCCGTCGGCCAGGAACACCACCCGGTCGGTGTACGCCGCCGCGACCGCGTCGTGGGTCACCATCACCACGGTCTGGCCGTGCTCGTCGACGCTTCGCCGCAGCAGCTCGAGCACCTCGGCGCCCGGAGTGCGAGTCGAGGTTGCCGGTCGGCTCGTCGGCGAAGACGATCGCGGGGCGGCTGACCAGGGCCCGGGCCACGGCCACCCGCTGCTGCTGGCCGCCGGAGAGCTCGTTGGGCCGGTGCCGCAGCCGGGTCGCGCAGGCCGACGGTGTCGATCGACCACGTCGAACCACTTCCGGTCCGGCTTGCGGCCGGCGATCGAGAGCGGCAGCAGGATGTTCTCCTCCGCGGTCAGCGTGGGCACGAGGTTGAAGGACTGGAAGACGAAGCCGATCTCGTCGCGTCGCAGCGCGGTCAGCTCGGAGTCGTCGAGGCCGCTGAGCTCGCGGTCGCCGACCCACACCTCGCCCGAGGTGCCCGTGTCCAGGGCCGCGCAGCAGTGCATCAGCGTCGACTTGCCCGGACCCGCTGGGCCCCATCACCGCGGTGAACTGCTCCTCCCACAGGTCGAGGCTCACCCCGGCGAGCGCCTGCACCCTGGCCTGCCCCGAGCCGTAGCTCTTGGTGAGGTCCTTGACCCGGGCAGCCGCCTTCCCCCGCCTGGGCAGGCGGGTCACGGAGGCCCCGGGGAGTGCGGTCATGGCCCTAGCCTCCCGTGCCGGTCAAGCGGCGCGCCACCGGGATGGCCGAATCGTGAGCGGCGCACGGGGCGCGCACGTCCTTGTGGGTCGAACGTCTGTTCGATAGCCTCGGGGGATGGAGTTCCAGTCCACCCTCTTCGCCCCCGCCGAGCCGGGCCCGGAGGCACTGCGTCCGACCCGCCGTCCGCTCTCCGCCGGCGCCTGGATCGACGTCCAGCGCGAGTGGCTCGGTGGCGCCGACGAGGTCTTCGCCACCATGGTCACCGAGGTGCCCTGGCGGGCCGAGCGCCGGGAGATGTACGACGCGGTGGTCGACGTCCCGCGGCTCCTGCACCACTACGGGGCCGGCGCGCCGCTCCCCCACCCCGCGCTGACCGAGGCACGCGAGGCCCTCTCCGCGCACTACCGGCCGGAGCTCGGCGAGGGGTTCACCACCGCCGGCTGCTGCTTCTACCGCGACGGCCGCGACTCGGTCGCCTGGCACGGCGACCGGATCGGCCGGGGACGCAGCCAGGACACGATGGTCGCGATCGTCTCCCTCGGCGACCCGCGCCGGCTGATGCTCCGCCCGCGCGGCGGGGGCGAGTCGATCGCGGTGACCATGGGCCACGGCGACCTGGTCGTGATGGGCGGCTCCTGCCAGCGCACCTGGGAGCACGCCGTGCCCAAGCAGGCGCACGCGGGTCCACGGATCTCGGTGCAGTTCCGGCCGCGCGGCGTGCTGTAGCCCGGCAGGCGGCAGCCCTCAGCGACCGACCGGCTCGTCCCAGCCGCGACGCGGCCGGTGCGCCGAGCCGACGTCGTCGCGCGAGCGGTAGACGATGTAGGGCCGGGTCAGGTAGCCCACGGGCGCGGAGAACACGTGCACGAGCCTGGTGAACGGCCAGAGCGCGAAGAGCCCGAAGGCCACCAGCGCGTGCGCCTGGAAGCCGAACGGCGCCTCGGCCATCAGCGACGCGTCCGGGTCGAAGGCAGGAACGAGCGGTACCAGACCGAGACGCCGTCCCGGTAGTCGTAGTCCCCGCCCAGGGTGAAGATCGACCCCGCGACGGTGTTCCACATCCCCAGCACGATCACCAGCGCGAGGAAGGCGTACATCACCTTGTCCATCCGCGTCGTGGCGCGGAAGACCGGCCCCACGGTGCGCCGGCGGTAGATCAGGATGACCAGCCCCACGACGGTCGCGACGCCGGCCAGCAGGCCGCCGACCCACCGCGATCGTAGTGGTAGGCGTGGTCCCCGATCCCCACGGCCTCGGTCCACGAGCGCGGGACCAGCAGGCCGATGATGTGTCCGCCCGCCACCCCCAGCATCCCGAAGTGGAAGAGCGGGGACCCGAGCCGCGAGCAGCCGGTCCTCGTAGAGCTGGGAGGACCGCGTGGTCCAGCCGAACTTGTCGTACCGGTACCGCCGAAGTGGCCCACCACGAACGTGGCCAGGCACAGGTACGGGACGACGACCCACAGGAACTGGTCCATGGTCAGGCTCCTCTCCCACCGGCCGGGGCGGGGAACCCGGGAGCCCGAGGTCGACCGTGCCCGACGGTCGCGGGTCGGTCAGCGCCGCGTCGAAGCCCGGCGTCCCGTACGGCGTCATCCCGACCTCCTCCTCGGGCGGGCCCTCCTCGGCCAGCCGTCGCACCAGCTCCATCCCCTCCCCGTCGAGCGCGGGGAGGGTGGCGCAGACGGGGGCGACCACGTCGGCCCACGGCGAGCCCAGCTCGGTGAGCGAGAGCCGCAGCAGCTCGAGGCCTGCCCGGTGGTCCAGGAGCAGCTGCCGACCGGCGACCGGGTCGGCCGTGGCGGCGAACTCGAGGACCACCGCCAGGTGGTCGGGCAGCTCCTGGTCGCCGAGCTCGCAGCCCGGCGGCCTGGTAGGTCTGCTTGAACCGGAGCAGGGCCATCCCGCGCTTGCGGGTGTCGCCGTGCAGGAAGTAGGTGAGGAAGAGGGCGCACCGGCGCCGGGTGTCGAAGGTCTCGACGTACTCCTCCTGGAGCCGGTTGAGCGGAGCGGTACGCCGGTGCGCCAGGAACCGCGCGAAGGGCTCGGCCAGCTCCCGCGGCAGCCCCGGGAGGACGGCGTCCACCACGTCCAGCCGCTGCCCGTCGTCCGGGTAGTCGACCAGCAGCGAGGCGAGCTGCCACGTCGCGCGCGCCGTCGCCTCGTCGGCGCCGGGCGACGGGCGGTTCCGGCTCCGCAGCAGCGGCGTCATCAGGCTCCCCGCCCCCGCCCCGAGTCCTCGCCCGGCCGGTCCCCCGGCGGATGGCTGCCCTGCCCGCCGGTGCCGCCCGTCAGCCCCGCGTCCGGCCGGTCCGGCGAGGCGTCCGGCTTGGGCGGGAAGAGCCCGCTCGGGGTGCCCTTGCCGTCCCAGTTGAGCAGGTTCACCCGCTGCCCCTTGTCGTCCGGTGAGGCCACGGTGTCCGAGGTCTGCCGGTCCCGGAGCATCTGGAAGTTCTCCACCGCCACCGGCACGGGGCGGCCAGACCCCTCGCCGAACGGGCCCGACTCGTGCATGCCCGGGCCGCCCTCGTAGTCGAGCGAGCACTCGGTCGCCAGCTCCTCCAGGGCGTGCGCCTGCTCGACGTGCGCGGTGGGGATGACGTAGCGCTCCTCGTACTTGGCGATGGCCAGCAGCCGGAACATCTCGTACATCGTCTCCCCGTCCATCCCGACCGCCGCGGGGATCGACTCGTCGGGGTCGCGGCCGAGGTTGATGTCGCGCATGTAGGAGCGCATCGCCGCCAGCTTGCGCAGCACCGCCTCGACGGTGCCGACGTCACCCGCGGTGAACAGGTTGGCCAGGTACTCCACGGGGATCCGCAGCGCCTCGATCGCCGCGAACAGGTTGCCCCGGTCCTCGGCGTCGAAGCCGGTGTCCTTGACCACGTCGACCACCGGGGAGAGCGGCGGGATGTACCAGACCATCGGCATCGTCCGGTACTCCGGGTGCAGGGGGAGGGCGACCTGGTAGCGGTTGATCAGGGCCCACACCGGGGACCGTCGAGCCGCGTCGACCCAGTCGGCGGGGATCCCGGCCTCCTCCGCCGCTTGCCGCACCTGCGGGTCGTCCGGGTCCAGGAAGCAGCCGCGCTGGGCGGCGTACAGGTCCTGGTCGTCGGTGACCGAGGCGGCCTCCAGCACCTTGTCGGCGTCGTAGAGCACGAGCCCGAGGTAGCGCAGCCGGCCCACGCAGGTCTCCGAGCAGACCGTCGGCAGGCCCACCTCCACGCGCGGGTAGCAGAACGTGCACTTCTCGGCCTTGCCGGTGCGGTGGTTGAAGTAGACCTTCTTGTAGGGGCACCCCGACACGCACATCCGCCACCCGCGGCACCGGTCCTGGTCGACCAGGACGATGCCGTCCTCGGAGCGCTTGTAGATCGCCCCGCTGGGGCAGGACGCCGCGCACGAGGGGTTGAGGCAGTGCTCGCAGATCCGCGGCAGGTAGAACATGAAGGTCTCCTCGAACTCCAGCCGCACCTTGTCCTCGATGCCCTTGAGCATCAGGTCGCGACTGGCGTGCTCGCGGGAGCCCCCCAGGTTGTCGTCCCAGTTGGCCGACCACCGGATGCTCATCGTCTTGCCGCTCAGCAGCGACTTGGGACGGGCCACCGGGAACGTGTCGGTGGCCGGCGAGCTGGTGAGCGTCTCGTAGTCGTAGGTCCAGGGCTCGTAGTAGTCCTGGATCGAGGGCATCTTCGGGTTGGAGAAGATGGTGGCGAGCTTGCGGAGCCGCCCCCCGGACCGCAGCGCGAGGCGTCCGCGCCGGTTGAGCCTCCAGCCGCCCTGCCACTCCTCCTGGTCCTCGTAGCGGCGCGGGTAGCCGAGGCCGGGGCGGGTCTCGACGTTGTTGAACCAGACGTACTCGGTGCCTGCCCGGTTGGTCCACGCCTGCTTGCAGGTGACCGAGCAGGTGTGGCACCCGATGCACTTGTCGAGGTTCATCACCATCGCCATCTGGGCCATGACCTTCATCAGTACTCCACCCTCGTCGTCCGCTTGCGGATGGTCGTGACCTCGTCGCGGTTGTTGCCCGTGGGCCCGATGTAGTTGAAGGCGTAGGCCAGCTGCGCGTAGCCGCCGACCAGGTGGCTGGGCTTCATCAGGATCCGGGTGAGGCTGTTGTGCATCCCACCGCGCTTGCGGTCCCGCTCGGTCAGCGGGACGTCGATCAGCCGGTCCTGGGCGTGGTGCATGTAGACCGTGCCCTCGGGCATCCGGTGGCTGACGATCGCCCGGGCCGCCACCACGCCGTTGCGGTTGGTCGCCTCGATCCAGTCGTTGTCGCGCACACCGATCTTGGCGGCGTCCCGGTCCGAGAGCCAGATCGCCTGGCCGCCCCGGGAGAGGGAGAGCATGAACAGGTTGTCCTGGTACTCCGAGTGGATGGACCACTTGTTGTGCGGGGTCAGGTAGCGCACCGAGACCCCCAGCTCCCCCTCGGCGCCGATCCGGGCGAGGAA
>CAVPUI010000011.1:0-290295 GCA_963708945.1 uncultured Actinomycetota bacterium
GGCGCGGGTCTGGGCGGCGCGGGTCTGACCGGCGGGGCCGGACCGCGCGGTCAGGAGACCAGGGGCCGCGAGGGCTGGAGCACGGCGGCGGACAGCGCCCGCGCGCGCAGCCGGGAGACCTCGCACGTAGTCCGGGTCGCCGACCATCGCCGTGAACGCCGCGGGTGAGGGGTACCAGACCAGCATCACGCCGTCCCAGGCCTGCGTCCTCGCCGCCGACCAGCGGCGCCCGACCCTTGCCCAGGTAGAGCACCTGGGCGCCGACGGCCTCGACGTACGGCGCGGCGCGTCGCAGGTACTCGGTGTAGAGGGCGCGCCCGCCCTCGGCGTACCGCATCAGGTTGAGCATCACGAACGGCTCGTCCGGGGCGGTGGCCAGGAAGGTCTCGAGGTCGGCGGTGCCGGGGTCGACGGTCATGGGCGCGGCGCATGATGCCACCGGGACGGCCACCGTGTGACGCCCGTTACTCGACGGTAAAGACCTCTCCGTTCCCCGGGCGAGGAGCCGGCCGGCGCACCTAGCCTCTCCGCATGGCGAAAGGCACCTTGGCTGAGCGCGTCGCGGCCGGACCGTACTGGCAGCTCGTGCGTCCGGTCATGCTCGAGAACGAGCGGCCGGTGCACTTCGCCCACCTGCGCTGCGTGCAGGGCGCCCAGGACTTCTCCGGCACGCTCTTCGTCACCAGCCACCAGGTGATCTGGCGGACCATCGACCCGCGGATGCCCGAGGGCTCCGCGTTCGAGCTGCGGTTCCCCGACGTCACCGCCGTGGAGCGGCCGTCCCGGGTGGCGATGTTCCACGCGTTCCGGCTGGTCACCGAGGACGGCGGCCGCCCCGTCGACGTCTACTTCTTCCCCCAGCACAAGACCGACGTCGACCGGATCCTCTGCGACCAGATGTACGACGCCGTGCAGAGCACCTGGGCGCGGCACGACGAGCCGGAGAGCGCCTCGGCCTGACGCCCTCGCGGGTTCAGCCCTCCAGCGTGCCGCGGGCCAGGCTGCGCCCGGAGTGCGTGGGGTCCCCGTCGCGCGGCTCGTAGGAGATGTCGACGATCCGGTAGCCCTCGTCGAGCAGGTCGACCGGGAACTCGAAGTCGCCCTGCTCGCCGCGGCTCAGCAGGCCGAGCGAGATCATCCGGCTGCCGTCGACGTTGAGCAGCCACACCTCGCGGATGCCGTCGGGACCGTCCAGCGACTGGGCGTCGACGTGCAGCGCCACCTGGTCGTCCTGGCGGCGTACCTGGGCCCGGCCCCGTTCCTGGGCGTCGGCGTCCAGGCTGACCAGGTCGGTGCTGCTCACCACGGTCGGCTCCGGCGCGGCCTCCTCGGCGGGGTCGTCGCCGCCGGCGATCAGCATGCCGCCGCCCACCCCGACCAGCAGGGTGACGGAGGCTGCCACCGCGGCCAGCCAGGTCGGGACGCCGCGGCGCCGTCCGGACAGCTCGGTCACGCTCGCGCGCGGCGCCTCGGTCGGCTCCGGCGCGGGAGCGGCTGCCGGCGTCGGAGCAGACGTGTGCGTCTGGGCCGCTGTGCTGGCCCGCTGGCTCGGAGTCGTGCCCGAGCTCGGCGGCGATCGCCGCCCACACCGCGGGCGGGGGTGCCACCAGCAGGTCGTCGGCCCCGGAGGTGACGAGGGCGAGCGTGACGCGCAGCTCGCCCACCTCCTCGGCGCAGGTCGCGCAGGTCGCGACGTGGTCGCGGGCACGGGCGAGCTCGTCGGAGCCGTCGTCCTCCCCGAGCGCCAGCGCGGCAAGGAGCTGGTCGTCGACGTGCTCGCCGTCATCACGCGGATGCACGGTGCACCTCCTCGAGGGTCTTGCGGAGCTGGATGAGTCCTCGGCGGAGGTGGCTCTTCACCGTGCCGAGAGGGAGGCCTGTCCGCTGGGCCACCTGCTCGTGGGTGAGGTCCTCGTGGAACGCCAGCCGCAGGATGGTGCCCCGGGGGTCGCCCATGCTCTCCAGCTGCTCGGTGACCACGAGCCGCTCGACGACCGAGGAGACCGGGTCGTTCCCCTCGTCCTGGTCGAGGTCGGGGGAGGTGGCGGCTGCGGCGACCTTCTGCGCGTCCCGGGCCCGCTCGGCGAGCCGGTCGGAGATCCGGTGGCGGGTGATGCCGATGAGCCACGCCGGCAGGGCGTGGTCGGAGGGGACGAGGGTGTGCCGGCTCCGCCACGCGGAGACGAAGACCTGCTGGGTGACGTCCTCGGCCTCGTGGTGGTTGCGCAGGGCGCGGAGCGCCACGGAGTGGACCAGTGAGGACCAGCGCCGGAAGGCGGTGGCGAGCATGTCGTGGTTCCCGGCACTCAGCCCGGTCGCGACCTCGAGGGCCGTCGGCTCGGTCCCGGCGATCATCACGGGGTCACGCTACCCCGAGCACGGTGGGCTGGGGGTGACCCACCGTGCCCGGGCGCCTGGAGCTCAGCGTCGGTCCAGCGTGACTCAGAGGTCGATCGGCCGGAGCACCTGGTCGATGCCGTGGGCGACCTGCTTGTTGCCCTTGTTCAGGTCGATCGCGGTCAGGATGACCTTGGCGTCCTTGTCGTTGCGGTCCTGGTCCTTGAGCGTGATCACCGGGCTGCCCTTCTTCTTGGTGATCTTGACCTTGAGCGTGCCGCCCTGGGCGGTGGTCAGGGTCGCGCCCTTGGCCTTGAGGACCTTGTTGCTGGTCAGGGTCTTGCCCGCGACCACGTGGTAGAGCAGCACCTGCTCGATGGTGTCCACGCCGGCGAGGTCGACCAGCGTCGAGAAGATCTTCTTCTCGCTGCGGACGGTCTTGCCGGTCAGGTCCTTGGCGAGGTGGCGGAAGGCCTGGTCGGTCGGGGCGAAGGCGGTCAGGCGGACGCTGCCGTCGGCGAGGAGGCCCACCGGCGAGTCGGGCTTCGCGCCCACCACGGCCAGCGCGGCCTCGGTGAGGATGTCGAAGTCCTTGCTGTTCTTGTCGAACTTGTTGTTGTCCGCGGTGAGCACCGAGACCAGCGACTTCTCCTTCGGGGCCTGCGCGGCCTCGGCGGGGAGCGTGGCGCCGAAGACGGTCGCGGCGGTGGCCAGTGCGGCCAGGGATCCGGTGAGTCGCTTCATCGAACTGTTCCTCTCGTACGCGTCGGCGTCTCGGTCGACGCCGTGTGTGCCCCCTTCTCCGGCGCAGGGCCCGGTCTGGATGCACCCAGGAAGAAAAAGGTTCAAGAACTTCCGGCGAACACCTCCCGCGACGGTGCCTCACCCTCGCTGTCCGGCCGGGGGGGTGAGGCACACTGACACCCATGAGACCTCAGGTCGTCGCCCACCGGGGCGCCAGCCACGAGAAGGCCGAGCACACGCTGGCCGCCTACATCGCGGCGCTGGACGCCGGGGCCGAGGCGCTGGAGTGCGACGTCCGACTGACCTCCGACGGTCACCTGGTCTGCGTGCACGACCGCAACCTGCGGCGGACCGCGGAGACCAGGGGACTCGTCTCCACGATGAGCCTGGCCGAGCTCGACGAGCTCGACTTCGCCCGGTGGAAGAACCCGTGGGCCGACCTCGACGACGAGGCTCCCGAGGAGGACGTCTCGCACCGCAAGGTGCTGACCCTGCGGCGGCTGCTGGAGATGGTGCGCGACTACCCCCAGCGGGTGGAGATCGCGATCGAGACCAAGCACCCGGTGCGGTACGGCGGGCTGGTCGAGCGGCGGGTGGTGCAGATGCTCGACGAGTTCGGCTGGGCCGGCGAGGGTTCGCCGGCCCGGGTGATGAGCTTCTCCTGGTCCGCGCTGCAGCGGGTCGAGCGGATGGCGCCCGGAGCTGGAGCTGGTGATGCTGATCGAGAAGGCGCACCACTGGCCGATGCTGCGCCGGGTGATCGGCGACGACTGGAGCGTGGGTCCCGGGATCACCGAGCTGCGCGACCACCCGGGGCTGGCCAAGCGGCTGGTGGCCAGCGGCCGCGACATCCACGTGTGGACGGTCAACACCAAGGCGGAGCTGGCGCTGTGCGAGGAGCTCGGCGTCCGGGCGGTGATCTCCGACCGCCCGGCCTACATGCTGGACCTGCTGGACGGCAGGTAGGTTCTCGCGCATGGCCAAGAAGTCACGCACCAAGTCCCAGCCCGCAGCGTCCGGGGAGGCGGGAGCGGTCGGCCCCCGGCAGCCCTGCCCCTGCGGCTCGGGCAAGCGCTACAAGGCCTGCCACGGCGCGGCCGGCGGCGCCTCCCCGTTCGTCGCCCGCCCGTTCGAGGGCCTGCCGAGCGAGTGCGACCTGATCGCGCTGCGCGAGCTGGTGCCGGCGGCGACCGCGCCGCTGACGCTGCGCGAGGGCGTGGCCCCCGAGGGCTGGTCCGGCTCGGTCCGGCTCTGCTCGCTGCTGCCGATGGCGGCCCCCGCGATGGTCCGCGAGAGCGGCGACGTGTGGCTGGGCCTGCAGGTCCAGCACCAGTACGGCGACCCGTCGCGCGACCTGGGCGCCGTCCTCGAGCTGGCGCTGGAGCGCGCGGCCGCCGGGGAGAGCGGGATCGTCGGCCTGACCGCCGACCCCGGCCCCGGGCCGCCGGCTGCAGGACCTGGTGGTCGACGAGCCGCTGGAGATCACCGTGCACGAGGGCTTCGGCTACTGGCTCGACGACGTGCCGGAGCGGGACGCCACGATGCAGGCCGCGCTGGAGCAGGCCGACGAGGCTGCCAGCCCGACCGCCCGGCTCGAGGGCGTCGAGGCGGCGTACTGGACGAACGTCGGCCCCAAGGAGCACCTGCGCTGGGTGATGCCGCACGACGAGGACAGCCTGCTCACCGCGCTGGCCCGGCTGCACGCCGCCGGCAAGGACTCGGTGGCCGAGGGCTCGCGCCTGGTCGGCATGTTCCGCGCGCACGGGCTGCTGGCCCCGGTCTGGGACCTGCCGGTCGGCACCGGCGCCGAGGTGCTCGAGGAGCCGGCCCGCAGGTTCGCGGCCGACCTGGAGGCGGCGCTGGCCGATGAGAGCGAGCTCACCGCCGAGCAGCGGTCGGCCCGCGCCGGCCTGGCGAACCGTCAGGTCACCATCCGCTGAGCGGCGCTCGGTGACCGCTGGCAGCGGGTGCGCACAGCGCGCGCGAGAAGTTTTCCCCGGATCTGGCCGTGAAAAGTGGCCCCCCGAGGTTGTTGTCCAGGGCCATGGTGACGTAAGTTTGTGACAGCCCGGTCGTTGTTGTATCCCCCGTCAACAACGGCCGGGCGCTCACATTTCCGGACTTCCCGTCCGGGTCCTCTCCAGGGCGGCCGCACCGCGTCGGTGCCAGAGCCAGCCGAGGCCCGTGAGCAGCACGCCGGAGGCCAGGAACCCGAGGTCCCACGAGAGCGGGGCGCCGAGGTCGTCGCGCACGTGGTGCACGCCGAGCAGCTGGTGGTTGACCAGTCCCTCGACCAGGTTGAAGATCCCCCAGCCCATCACCAGCAGGCCGAGCTGGAACGACCAGCTCGGGTGCCATCCGCCCCTGGCGCCAGGTGGCGATCAGCGCCACCAGTCCGCCCACCACCAGGAACCACGTGCCGAGGTGGAAGAACCCGTCGGCCAGCGTGTTGAGCTCGAGCCCGGCGACGGTGTCGACCGGCTCCACGTCGCTGACCATGTGGTGCCACTGCAGGATCTGGTGGAGCACGATGCCGTCCACGAAGCCGCCGAGGCCGAGGCCGAGCAGGATGCCGGGGCCACGGGAGGGCGGCTCGGGGGTCGCGTCGCGCGGGGGACCGGTCGGGGAGTCGGCGGCGGGGTGCGTCATGGGGAGCCGGTACCCGTTCGGCCGTCGGATTACGGCACGCTGTGCCCATGACGACCACCCGCTCGATCCTGCTCTTCGTGGCGGCGGCGCTCGCCGAGATCGGCGGCGCCTGGCTGATCTGGCAGGGGGTCCGTGAGCACCGCGGCTGGCTGTGGGCCGGCGCCGGCGTGGTCGCCCTGGGGATCTACGGGTTCGTCGCCACCCTGCAGCCCGACGCCAACTTCGGTCGCATCCTCGCGGCGTACGGCGGGGTCTTCGTCGCCGGCTCCCTGGCCTGGGGGATGCTGGTCGACGGCTTCCGTCCCGACCGCTTCGACGTCGCCGGCGCGGTGATCTGCCTGGTCGGCGTCGCGGTCATCATGTACGCCCCGCGCGCTGGCTGACCCCGGCTGATCCCGGCTGACGACCGCGTCGACCGGGGCCCGCGGCGCCGTTACGCTCGAACGATGGACGGAGCCCCGGAGCCGCTCCGGTTGACGTGGCTGGGCCACTCGACCGTGGTGGTCGACCTGGCCGGGACACGGCTGCTCACCGATCCGCTGCTCCGCGCCCACAACACCCTGCTGCGGCGCCACCCGCCGGCGCCGCGCCCCGAGCAGTGGGCCGGCACGGACGCCGTCCTCCTCTCCCACCTGCACCTGGACCACGCCGAGCTGAGGTCGCTGCGGCTGCTGCCCGGGGTGCCGGTGCTCACCGGGCCCGACAACGCCCGCTGGGTGACCCGGCAGGGGCTGCGTGGGGAGTCGCCCGAGGAGTGGACGACGGTCGGCGGGGTGCGGGTGCGGCTGGTGCGGGCGGTGCACCACGACCGTCCGCTGCCGCACCGCCCGCAGGACGCGCACGGGCACCTGCTCCGCGCGGGCGGGACGACGGTCTGGTTCGCCGGCGACACCGAGCTCTACCCGGCGATGGCGGACCTGCCGGGGCTGGCCGGGGTGGACCGGCTGGACGTGGCGATCGTGCCGATCGCCGGGTGGGGCCCGCGCCTCTCCGGCGGCCACATGGGCCCGGAGCAGGCCGCGCAGGCGTGCGCGATCACCGGCGCCCGCTACGCCCTGCCGGTGCACTGGGGCACCCTGCACGCGCCGCTGATGAGGCTGGTCGGCGACTGGTTCGACCGGCCGCTGGACGCCTTCGTCTCAGCGGTCGCCGACGGGGCGCCCGGGTGCGAGGTGGTCAGCGTCGCTCCTGGCGAGCCCTGGACGCTCGACCTCGACCTGGGCGGCTGAGGGCAGCCGCTGGCCGCTGCGCCGCAGGAAGCCCAGCAGCACCTGGTGCAGCTGGTCGGCGCCCTCGACCCGGTCGGGGATCGAGTCGCCGAACTCGCTGGGGGCCAGCAGGACCGCGCTCTCCTGCCACCCACCCAGGCCGCCGTGCGCCCCGACGAGCTCCTCGAACGCGGCGATGTCGAGGGTGTCCCGCTCGATCAGGCTGTTGACGTAGAGGTCCGGCGCCTCCGGGCGCAGCACCGCGCGGGCCAGCAGGCGTCGCGCCGGTTCGCCGTACTCGCGCAGCGGGTCGTTCCCGGTGACCTCGCCGGTCGCGAGCTGGCACCTGCCGTCGCGCCCGTACGCCCAGGGGACGCCGGCGTCGTCGAGGCCGGCGACGAACCCGACTCCCGGGTGCTCGGTCAGGCCGGGCAGGAGCTGCGGCCAGCGCCGGTCGAGCTGGTCGAGGCTGAGCCGGCTCGGCCCCTGGACCTGGAGCAGGCCCAGGTTGCCCGAGGCCAGCACGACCACGTCCTGCGGTTGGTCGGAGGGCCCGGCGCCGTCCTTGTCGACGGCCTCGTCGACCCGGCGCTGCGCGGGGCGGGCGACCCGGCCGGCCAGCCCCTGGTCGCCGAGGTCCTGGACCAGGGCGTCGGCCCGCGCCCAGCCCTCGTCCGCGGCCTGGGGGTGGCGCACCTCGACCGCCATCAGCTCGGCGCAGACCGTGGAGAGGTCCTGGCCGTAGCGGTCGGCGAACGGCTGCCCCTGCGACTGCCCGTGGTCGGAGACCACCACCAGCCGGTAGCGCCGCGGCGCCCGCGCGGCGAGCTGCTCGAGCTGGGCGAGCACCCGGTCGAGGCCGTCGAGCGCGGCCACCGACTCGTGCCGGAAGATCCCCGCGTGGTGGGCGATCTCGTCGTAGTCCACGTAGTCGACGTAGACGACCTTGCGGCCGGCCAGCATCTCCTCGGAGACCAGCGCGGTGTTGAGGTCGCGTTGGAGGGCGTTGGTCAGCGCCCGGAGGAACGCGAAGGTCCACGTCCGGGGCACCCGCGGCTCCAGCCCTTGCCGCACCTGGACGCGCCGTTGCCAACGCTCCTTGACCACCTCGCCCACGGTCCGGGTGAAGCTGCGGGCGAAGCCGGTGGGGGTGAGCATGAACCAGCCCAGGGCCCGCTTCGTCTGCAGCGAGCCCGGGCTGGCGGAGACGTGGCTCATGGTGAGCAGCGACCGTTCCGCGTCGCCGGAGAAGAGGTTGGAGATCGACGTCCCGTCCTCGCAGAGCAGGCCGTGCCCGTCGCTGGCGCGCTCCTCGATGATCCGGGCGTCCGCCGGGTGGTTGGCGACCAGCACCCGGCCGAGCTCCCGGTCGTACCACCGGAAGCCGGGCACGCCGTCGACGGTGCCGTGCAGGATGCCCAGCTGGCTGGCCGGCGTGGTGCACGGCAGCTGCGGCGTCCACTCGGTGAGGAGGTGGCTGCCGGTGCCGACCCACCGGCGGATCGTCGGCACCCGGCCCGCCTGCACCGCCCAGCGGAGCACCGGGAAGGGCAGGCCGTCGAGCTGGACGATGACCAGCCCGTCGACCTCGGGGTCGGGCACGGCGACCGCCCGGTCGCGCCGGGCCAGTGCGCTGGTGAACGAGGCGTCGGTGCCCGCGGAGGCGACGTACGCCGCCAGCGTGCCGGCGATCGCGGAGAGCCAGCTGACCACGAAGGCGACCAGCCAGGTCGAGGTGATTCCCGGGACGGTGACCATCGCGACGTGCATCACCACGCCCTGGACGACGAAGGCCAGCGGCAGCACCGTGAGCCAGGCGATCCGGACGCTCACCTCGACGAGCACCGGACGCACCAGCAGGCCGACCAGGCCGCTCACCGCCGCGACCAGGGCGAGCTCCCACAGGGAGGTGGCCGAGAAGTCGGGCAGCAGCACGGCGGCGAGCCAGAGCACCGCCGTGGAGACCGCCCAGGTGGACAGCAGCCGGCCGACGTCGGAGAGGGTGAGCCGCCAGCGGCGCGGACCGGAGGTGCGCCGGCGTGCGGGTGCGTCGCTCGACATCGGCGCCTCCAGCCCCCGGGCGGGGTCTCCCGCCACGGCCCGTTCCATCCCTACCCCGCGTCGCCGCGGTTGGGAATGGTCCAGGGGCACGGCGCCCCGGGTCAGGCGGGTTCGGTCAGGCGGCTTCGGTCAGGCGGGGAGCAGCGGGGCCCGGGAGACCGGGCAGCTCATGCACCGTGGGCCACCGCGACCGGAGCCGAGCTCGGAGCCGGCGATCCGCACCACCTCGATGCCGGCCGCCTCGAGCCGGGCGTTGGTCTGGTCGTTGCGCTCGTAGGCCACCGCCACCCGCGGCGCCAGGGCCAGGGTGTTGTTTCCGTCGTCCCACTGCTCCCGCTCGGCGGTCACCGGGTCCAGGCCGGTGTCGATCTGGTGCAGGGTGTCGATCTGCATCGCCTTGGCCGCCGCCACCAGGAACGGCTCGGCCGGGGCGACCAGGAGCTCGTCGGCCCGCCCGGGCTCGCCGGTCCCGGCGCTCGAGGAGTGCGGCTCGGCGCGGGTGACGGCGTACGCCTGGAGGGAGTCGGCGAGGTTGGGGTACATCACGATCTTGTCGACGTCGACCATCGTGCAGACCGTGTCCAGGTGCATGGTGGCCCGCTCCTGGGTGATCGGCACCGCCAGCACGGTGTGCGCCAGCCCCTCGGCGAACAGGTGGCGGGCGAACCGCTCTGCGCCGGCCGGCGTGGTCCGCTCGCCCACGCCCACCGCCACCACGCCCGGCGACATCAGCAGCACGTCGCCGCCCTCGACGTTCTCGTGCTGCCAGCCGTGGATCGTCGAGGTGCCCGCGAACCGCGGGTGCCGGGTGTAGATCAGCTCGGTCAGCTGGGTCTCGCGGCGCCGGGCCGGCAGGGCCAGCGAGGTGATCGCGACCCGGTCGCCGATCCACACCGAGGAGTCCCGGGTGAAGAGCAGGTTGGGCAGCGGGTCGATGAGGAAGTCGTCCTCGGCGAGCAGCGAGGTGACCAGGCCGTGCCCGCCCCGCACCTCGTCGTTGCGCACCCCGGCGGTGAGGAAGAGCGCCAGCTCCTCGGGGGTGCGGTCGTGCAGCGAGTCCCGCAGGTAGGTGGCCAGGGTGTCGCCCAGGTGCAGGGTGTTGGTCACCCCGTCGATCGCCCGCTCGCGGGCCTCGTCCTCGGCGAGCGTCTCGACCAGCAGCTCGGTCAGGTAGAGCACCTCGACGCCACGCCCGCGCAGGGACTCGGCGAAGGCGTCGTGCTCCTCCTGGGCCCGGCTGACCCACGGGATGGCGTCGAAGAGAAGCTTGTCGCTGTTGCGCGGGGTGAGCCGCTTGAGCTCGGGTCCGGGGCGGTGCAGGAGCACGGTCTCCAGGGTGCCGACCTCGGAGTCCACCCCGAGCCGCGCGCCGGTGGTGCCTGCTGTGCCTGCGCCTGCTGTGCCTGCGCCTGCGGAGCGTGGGCCGGTCGCGCCTGTCGAAGCCATGGCGGGCACTTTAGTGGGCGGGTCCAGCGGCGCCGGTCGCTGCGGCGTGCTCGGCGGCGAGGATGGCGTAGCGCAGCGAGTCGGTCCACTCGCCCTTCGACCAGAAGTCCTGGCGGAACAGTCCCTCCCGGGTCATCCCCAGGCGCTCGCACAGCCGGGCGGAGGCGAGGTTGCGCGCGTCCAGGCTGGCGTAGACCCGGTGGAAGCCGTAGTGGCCGAACGCCAGGTCGAGCATCGCGCGAGCGGCCTCCGTGACCAGGCCGCGGCCGGCGACCTCGGGGTGGACCGCCCAGCCGATCTCCGCCTGGCTGTGGTGGGGCGGCTTGAACATCAGCAGCACGTCGCCGACGACCCGGCCCTCGAGCTCGAGCAGCAGACCGAGCGCGGTGGGCTCCGGGTTGTCCTCGCGGTGCCAACGGAGCCGGCGCTGGATGGACGCCGCGAGGTCGGTGCGGTCCTGGACGCCGAACGGCAGGTACGTCGCGACGTCCTCCCGCCCGTAGTAGGCGAGCAGGTCCTCGAGGTCGTCGGGGGTGGCGGGTCTGAGCACCAGCCGCTCGGTGCGCAGCGGCAGCGCGGGCGGCGACGGCCTGAGCCAGGCCAGCGCGGCGGCGGAGAGCCACACCGGCGGCTCCCCGGGCCACTGCCCGACCGCGTCGCCGAGAAGGCCCCGGCCCACGGGATCTCGCCGGTCCGTCTCGAGCAGCGCCAGCCCGCGGCGGGCCGTCTCCACCAGGCGGTCGCGCTTCACGGCGTCCGCCCGTACCTCTGCCTCGGTCGGTTGTGCCTGCGTCGGGTGGTGGGTCACGTCGTCACTGTGGCAGGGCCCGGGTCAGCCTGTCAGCAGCTCGTACCCGGAGAACAGGGCCAGCAGGAGACAGACGCTCGCGCCGGCGTAGTGCAGCACCGAGAGCTTCACCTTGGCCAGCAGCACCCGGCCGACGATCACGGCCAGTCCGGAGACGGCGAGCAGCGCGCCCCAGGCGCCGACGAAGACGGAGACGGGGTCGTCGTACTTGGCGACCAGGGAGAGGGTGAGCAGCTGGGAGAGGTCGCCCCACTCTGCGGCGAAGAGCACCAGGAAGCTGGTGAGCACGACCTTGAAGCCGGTCACCTCGCCACGGGCGGCGGCCTTCTCGGCGAACTCCTGCTCGGTCTCGGACTCACCCTCGGCCTGGTCGTGGCTGCGAGCCTCGCGGAAGAGCAGCACCGCCCCGGCGAGGAAGAGCAGCATCGCCGCGGCGCGGACCACGTCGGTGGGCAGGAACGAGGCGGCCTTGCCGAGCGCGACCGCGATCCCGGTCTGCACGGCGAAGGCCAGGCCGACGCCGATCCAGACCAGGAGCGGGCGGAACTTCGTGCTCATCACCAGGGTGGCGATGAACGTCTTGTCCGGCAGCTCCACCAGGAACAGGGCGCCGAAGGTCAGCGCGACGACCGCCAGGTCCACAGGGTCACTCCAGGAAGGTAGTTCGGTCGAAGAAGGCTCGGCTCGCGGCCGACGCGTCCGCCAGCACCTCGCTGACCGGACGGCCCAACGCCTCGGCTGCCCGGACCACGTCGTCGAACTCGGGCTGGGCGTTGACCAGCGTGCCGTCGTGGCGGGCGAGCTTGACCGCGATGGTGCGACCGTCGACCTCGACGCTCACCATCTCACGGTCCAGGGAGTGCTTCCCGAGCGGGACCTCCCGGACGCCGATCGTCGTGGTGTGCCGGAAGATCGTCTCCCGCACCTGGGCAGCCCGGTCGGCGGCGACCAGCACCGAGAGGGTGTGCGCCGGGCGTCCCTTCTTCATCAGGATCGGGGTGAGCCAGGCGTCGGAGGCGCCGGCGGCGAGCAGGGCGGCGATCACCTGCGGCCACAGCCGGGGGTCCAGGTCGTCGATGTTGGTCTCGATCTGCAGCGGGGGCGCCGGTGCCGCCGGCGCAGCCGTGCTCGTGGCCGCGCCGACCAGCAGCCGCAGCACGTTGGCGTGCCCCTCGGGGTCGCGCCCGCCCGCGCCGACGCCGATCCGGTCGGTGACCAGCGCAGGCTGCGGGCCCCAGCCGGTGGCCAGGGTGGTGAGCAGGGCGGCGCCGGTGGGGGTGCAGAGCTCGCTGGCCGGGGCGCCGGGCGGACCGGCGTACGACGGGACGCCGCGCAGCAGCTCGGCGACGGCCGGCGGTGGCACCGGCAGGGTGCCGTGGGCGGCGCGGACAGTGCCGGAGCCGACCGCGACGGGGCTGACCACCACCTCGGTGACGCCGTGCTCGGCGCGCAGCCAGGCGAACCCGGCGCAGACCCCGACCACGTCGGCGATCGCGTCCAGCGCTCCCACCTCGTGGAAGGAGATCTCCTCGGGGTCGACGCCGTGCACGGCCGCCTCGGCCTGGGCGAGCCGGGCGAACGTCGCCAGCGCGGCCTCGCGGACCAGGTCGGCCAGGGCGCCGCCGGTGAGCAGGGCGCGGACGTCGCGCCAGGTGCGGTGGTGCGTGGAGTCGGCGACCTCGACGTGGCAGCGGGTGGCGGCCAGGGCGCCGCGGCGGACGCTCTCGGTGCGGAGCGTGACCGGCTCGGGGGAGACGGCGTCGACCGCGCCCTGGATCACGTCGAGCGGCACCCCGGCGCCGACAAGGGCGCCGAGCAGCATGTCGCCGCTGGCCCCGGAGAGGGAGGCGTCGATCCAGGCGGTGCTCATCGCTGGACCGACTGCCGGGCGATCCGGGCGGCGGCCACGCCGGCGCCGTACCCGTTGTCGATGTTGACCACGGTGACGCCGGGGGCGCACGAGTTGAGCATCGCCAGCAGGGCGGCCACGCCGCCGAGGGACGCGCCGTACCCGACGCTGGTGGGCACGGCGACGAGCGGTACGCCGACCAGCCCGCCGACGACCGAGGGGAGCGCGCCCTCCATCCCGGCGAGCACGACCAGGCAGTCGGCGGCCTCGAGCCGGTCGCGGACGGCGAGCAGCCGGTGCAGCCCGGCGACGCCCACGTCGGTGATCCGCTCCACCGCGGCGCCGTGCACCCGCGCGGTCACCTCCACCTCGGCGGCGACCGGGCCGTCGGAGGTGCCGGCGGCCACGACCACCACCCGGCCGCGGGGCGTGGGCAGCGGGCCGAGGACGGCGGTCCGGGCCTCCTCGTCGATCTCGGCGCCGAGCTCGACGCAGGCGCGCAGGGCCTCAGGGCTGAGCCGGGTGGCGAGGACGGCTCGGTCCGGGTGGGCGGCGTGCAGCTCGGCGAGGATCCGGGCGACCTGCTCCGGGGTCTTCCCCGCGCCGTAGACCACCTCGGGATCGCCCGTACGACGCCGCCGGTCCAGGTCGACCCGGGCGAAGCCCAGGTCGGCGGTGGCCTGCTCGTGCTGCTCGTCGCTCCGGTCCGTCACGCCCTGCAACCTACTCTGGTGAGACCCTCACACCGCCCGCGTGGTGTTCCGTCACCGTGACTCCTGGAGATCCGCATGGCCTTCGCCGACGACATGAAGAAGAAGATCGACGAGCTCGAGCTGGAGAAGCGGCTCAAGGAGCTGGTCACCGAGACCGACAAGAAGACCAGCGAGGCGGTGGAGAAGGCCGGCGGGCTGGCGCACGAGCGTCGCGACGAGATCGCCGGCTGGATCGACAAGGCCACCGGACGGATCAACGAGCAGACCAAGGGGCAGTACGGCGACAAGGTGGAGAAGGTCCGCACCGGGTTGTTGAGCAGCCTGGAGAAGCTGGCGGCGAAGCGCAAGATGACGCCGGTGGCGGAGATCGACGCGCCCGACGCTGGTGGTTCGGCCACGGACGCCCAGGCGTCCGGTGACGCGCCGGCCTCGGCGCCGGAGCCCGGGAAGCCGACCGACCCGCCGCTCTCCTGACCGTTGCGGCCGCAGGCCCCCGCGGTCTCAGTCCCGCGGTCTCACCATCTCACCAGGGTGACGGCTTGTAGTCCTTGACGAAGCAGCCGTAGAGGTCCTCGCCGCGCTCGCCGAGCACGATCGGGTCGTAGACCCGGGCGGCGCCGTCGACCAGGTCGAGGGGGGCGTGCCAGCCCTCGGCGGCGATCCGCAGCTTCTCCTGGTGGGGTCGCTCGTCGGTGATCCAGCCGGTGTCGACGGCGGTCATCAGGATCTTGTCGGTCTCGAACATCTCGCCCGCGCTGGTGCGGGTCATCATGTTGAGCGCCGCCTTGGCCATGTTGGTGTGCGGGTGGCCTGCCCCCTTGTAGCGACGGGAGAACTGCCCCTCCATCGCCGAGACGTTGACGACGTACGCCCGGCGCGCGCCCGCCTGCACCGCCGCCCGCATCGACGGCCGGAGCCGCGAGACGAGCAGGAACGGCGCGATCGAGTTGCACAGCTGCACCTCGAGCAGCTCCAGGGGGTCGACCTCGTCGACGTGCTGGGTCCAGGAGTTGGTGGTCTGCAGGTCGGGCAGCAGGCCGCCCGCGTCGACGGCGGTGCCGTCCAGGTGGGCGGCGAGCGAGGCGTTGCCCGCCTTGAGCGCGAGCGCGGTGATCGAGGCTGCCGTGTGCGCGGCCTCGGCGACCTCCAGGGACTCGCCCTCGTGGCTGGCGACGGCGGTGGTGGTCAGCGCGCCCGCGATCGCGGCCGGGTGGGCCTCGGAGATGCCGTCGAAGGTGACCATCTCCGGCAGCGCGATGTGCGCCGGCAGCGGCGCGTCCTCCATCTCGATCAGCTTGGAGTAGGCGCCGGGGGAGCGGCGTACGGTCTGGCAGGCGTTGTTGATCAGGATGTCGAGCGGACCGGCCGCGGCGACGTCGTCGGCCAGGCTGATCACCTGGGCCGGGTCGCGCAGGTCGATGCCGACGACCTTGAGCCGGTGCAGCCAGTCGCCGGAGTCCTCCATCGCGGCGAAGCGCCGGACCGCGTCCTTGGGGAACCGGGTGGTGATCGTGGTGTGCGCGCCGTCGCGGAGCAGCCGCAGCGCGATGTACATGCCGATCTTCGCCCGGCCGCCGGTGAGCAGCGCGCGCTTGCCGGTCAGGTCGGTGCGCTGGTCGCGCTTGGCGTGCGACATCGCGGCACAGCGCGGGCAGAGCCAGTGGTAGAAGGCGTCGACGAGGGTGAAGTCCTCCTTGCAGATGTAGCAGCCGCGCGGGTTGATCAGCTCGCCGGCGAAGGCGCCGGGGGCGTGCGAGACCAGCGGGATGCCGGCGGTCTCGTCGTCGATCCGCATCGCGGAGCCGGTGGCCGTCTGCTCGGTGATCGCCCGGTCGTGGGCCAGCTCCGCCTCACGCTTGCGGGTACGCCGCTCCTTCTTCAAGGCCTTGTACATGTGCGACGCCGCGCGCTTGACCTGGATCAGGTCGGGGTGGTCGTCGGGTAGGTCGTGGAGCTGTCCGAGGACCTTGAGCGTCGCTGCGAGGTCGTCGGGGTCGATGCCGTGCTGGCTGCCGTTCGGGTGGTGCACGCTGGGATGGTAAGCCGCGGTCGGGCAGCGGCCCGCTTCCCCGACTCCCCCGGAGGGGTGCCTCTCGCGCTCCTACCGACGCGACGATCGACAGCGAGTGGTGAACGTCTCGCTGTCGATCGACCCGTCGGACTGACTCCGTGCTCTGGGTGCGGAACGGCCGCGACCCCCTCGCCGGGGAGTCGCGGCCGCTGCCGGATCGTCTCGACTCAGCCCTCGCCGAGCAGCTCCCGCTCGGCACCGATGGTGGTGTCGTCACCGTGACCGGTGTGCACGACCGTCTCGTCGGGCAGTGCGAACAGCTTGGCCCGGATCGATGCCTCGAGCGTGGGCCGGTCGCTGAAGGAGCGTCCCGTCGCCCCGGGTCCGCCCTGGAAGAGGGTGTCGCCGGTGAACAGGCAGCCGAGCTCCTCGGCGTACAGGCAGACGGCGCCGGGGGCGTGACCGGGGGTGTGCAGCACCTTGAGCGTGGTGCCGGCGACCTCGATCTCCTGGCCGTCGACCAGGTCGACGTCCCAGAGGTAGCCGTCCTCGTCGTCCGCGCCGCCGTGGGTCAGCTCCCACAGGGGCCGGTCGTCGGGGTGCAGCAGGATCGGCGCGCCGGAGCCGCCGTTGACCGCCTCGCGCAGCGCGGGGGCGACCCGGACGTGGTCGTCGTGGGCGTGGGTGCAGATGATCGCCTTGACCGTGCGGTCGCCGACCACGGCGAGGATGTCGTCGACCGAGTGCGGGGCGTCGATCACCACGCACTCGGAGTCGTCGCCGACCACCCAGATGTTGTTGTCGACGTCGAAGGTCTCCCCGTCGAGGCTGAAGGTGCCCGAGGAGACGGCGTGGTCGACGCGCACGGCGCCGGCGGCGGGCGTGGCGGCCATCAGAGCACCACCACCGAGCGCAGGACGTCGCCGTGGTGCATCCGCTCGAAGGCGGCCTCCACGTCGTCGATCCCGATCTCCTCGGTGACGAACGCGTCCAGGTCGAACCGGCCCTGGCGGTAGAGGTCGACCAGCATCGGGAAGTCGCGGCTGGGCAGGCAGTCGCCGTACCAGGAGGACTTCAGCGCGCCGCCGCGGCCGAAGACGTCGGCGAGCGGGATCTCCGGGACCTTCATCTCCGGGGTCGGGACGCCGACCAGGACGACGGTGCCGGCCAGGTCGCGGGCGTAGAACGCCTGCTTCCAGGTCTCCGGGCGGCCGACCGCCTCGATCACCACGTCGGCGCCGTCGGCGCCCTCGTAGGTCTCCGCGCAGATCCGCTTGATCTCCTCCACCGGGTCGACCTTCGAGGAGTCGACGGTGTGGGTGGCGCCCAGCTTCTTGGCCGCCTCGAGCTTCTTCGGCGTCGATGTCGACGGCGATGATCGGGCTCGCGCCGGCCAGGGCGGAGCCGGCGATCGCGGCGACCCCCACGCCGCCGCAGCCGATGACGGCCACCGACTTGCCGCGGGTGACCGCGCCGGTGTTGATCGCGGCGCCGACGCCGGCCATCACGCCGCAGCCGAGCAGGCCGACGGCGGCCGGACGGGCGTCGGGGTCGACCTTGGTGCACTGCCCGGCGGCGACCAGGGTCTTCTCCGCGAAGGCGCCGATCCCGAGGGCGGGGGAGAGCTCGGTGCCCGCGTCGGGGCCTTCGGCCAGGGTCATCTTCTGCTTGGCGTTGTGGGTGTTGAAGCAGTACTCCAGCTGCCCGCGCTTGCACGCCCGGCACTCGCCGCAGACCGCACGCCAGTTGAGCACCACGAAGTCGCCGGGGGCGACGCCGGTGACGTCCGGGACCCACCGCCTCGACGATCCCGGAGGCCTCGTGGCCCAGCAGGAACGGGAACTCGTCGTTGATCCCGCCCTCGCGGTAGTGCAGGTCGGTGTGGCACACCCCGCAGGCCTGGATCTGCACCACGGCCTCGCCCGGACCGGGGTCCGGCACGTTGATCGTGGTGACCTCGACGGGTGCGCCCTTGGCACGGGCGACGACGGCCTTGACCTGCTGCATGTGGTGCTCCTTCGCTGGGGGGAACCCGGGGTGACCCGGGGACGGGTCCGACGTTACGGCGCGACCGGGCGCCGTATCCAGCAGGGGTGGAGCAGCTCCTGAACGGAGTGTGAGCCCCGTCGCAGGGGCATCCGGGGACGGTCAGCGCAGCGCGCGGGCGAGCCGGCGTACGGCGGCCAGCTGCAGGCAGTGCGCCGGGATCGAGGTCTCGGCGATCCGGCGCGCACGCCGGTTCTCGCCCCGCTCGACCTCGAGGCGGGCGTTCTCCTTGGAGGTCTCCGCGTAGGTGGTGAGGTGCTCGATGAACGTCGCGTCGAGCTTGTCGCCCTCGAGGTCGCGCAGCTCGATCGCGTCGGGGTACGGGCCCAGCGGCGCCGCCAGCTCCCACTCGCGCAGGCAGGAGGTGATCTCGTTCAGCTGGGTGGTCTGCGCTGCCAGCACCTCGCGGGCCAAGGTGCGGATCTCCGGGCCGCGACCCCCGGGTCGAGACAGCGCGGCTGATCGCCATCGCCACGTGCAGGGTGGCGCGGGTCATGCTCCACGTAGTGGATGTCGATGTCGTTGGTGTCGGCGGGCCGGACGTCGGCTCGCGCGGTGACTCCTGAATCCAGGACGGGCATGTTGATCCCTTTGCTTGGTGGTGCGGAGTGCGTTGCCCGAGACGGCAGGAGCAGATCTGTCACACAGTTTCCACCCAAAGTAGCGGTCGCGCGGCCGGAAGGCCCATCCGCGCAACAGGTCTACGCTCATTGCGCATGAGTCGGATCTTCACCGCCAGCGTCGCGTCGGTCTATCCGCACTACGTGGCGAAGGTGGAGCGGAAGGGCCACACGGTCGGCGAGCTGCACACGGTGATCGAGTGGCTGACCGGCTACGACGAGGCGGCACGCGGGAAGAAGAAGATGTCCTCGATCCTGCGCGGCTGACGGCACGCGCCGGGCGGAGCCGCACCGCTCAGGCCGGCTCTCGGGCACGGCCCGGTCTCGCGGGGCGGGAGCCGGTGCAGGGTGACGTCGCGCAGCACCCCGTCCTCGGCGACGGCGGTCATGTAGGTGCAGTGCGGCTGGCGGCGCCGGTCGGTGGGCGAGCCGGGGTTGAGCAGGCGCAGTCCGGTGGCGCTGGTGGTGTCCCAGGGGATGTGGCTGTGGCCGAAGACCAGCACGTCGAGGTCGTCGTACGCCGCCGAGCACCGCTCCTCGCGGCCCTTCGCCTGGCCGGTCTCGTGGACCACACCGAACCTGATCCGCTCGATCTCGACCCGGGCGACCTCGGGAAGCCGTTCGCGGAGCTCCCCGTGGTCGTTGTTGCCGAAGACGCCCACCAGCCGGGCGGCGCGGTCCTCGAGCTCGTCGAGGAGGCGTACGTCGACCCAGTCGCCCGCGTGCACGACCACGTCGGCGGTCTCCACCTCGTCCCACACCTGGGCCGGCAGGTCGCGGGCGCGCTTGGGCAGGTGGGTGTCGGCGATCAGCAGCAGGCGGGTCGGCATGCCTTCTTCCTACCGTCTCCGGTGGAAGCGCCACTCGCCGGAGGGGTGGTGGCGCAGGTCCCAGGCGGGGTCGTGGGCCTTGCGGTGGTGATGGCCGCAGAGGGGCAGGCCGTTGTCGAGGTCGGTGGGTCCGAGGCTCCCCCAGGAGAGCCGGTGGTGGTGGATCTCGCACCAGGCGAAGGGGCGTTCGCAGCCGGCCGCGGCGCAGGTGTCGTGGGTCAGGGACAGGCCGCGCCGTTGGGTGACGCTGTGGAGGCGCCGTTCGCGGCCCAGGTCGAGAGGCTCGGACTTCCCGCCGAGGACGGCGGGGACGAGGCCGGCTTCGCAGGCCATGCGGCGCGCGTCGCCGGCGGTGATGTGGATGCCGGTGTCGAGCTTGGCGGCGCCGAGGCCGTCGAGGAGGCTCTGGAGGTCGAGGGTGACCAGGACGGTGGCCTGGGAGGGGGCGAGCCCGGTGGTGGGGAGGTGCTCGATGAGCTCGCACAGGCCTTGCCCCTGGGTCTCCAGGTAGGACTGGGACTCGGGGGCGGTGGGGTCGACCGTCGTGGTCGTGGTGCCGTCGGCGGCCCGCTTCATCGAGAGCCGGCGCGGTGAGGTGAGGTGGCCCAGGACGGTGGCGAGCAGGTTGCCGTGGAGCTCGGGGATGCGGAACTTCCCGCTCCAGGTGCCGTCGCCGTTGTCGTGCAGGGACAGGAACGTCTCCCGGTCCGCGCCGTGCTTCTCGCGGGTGAGCAGGGCGTGCTCGTGCTCGTCGGCCAGGCCACGGTCGAGAGGGTCGAACATGCGGCGGGCGGCCTGGCGCAGCCGCTTGGCGTTCATCGGCCTGCCGGTGCGGGTGGCCTCGCCGGTGGCCTTGGCGACCAGGAGCTCCTCGGCGGCGCGGACCTGCTCGGGGGTCGCGCGTTCGGGAGCAAGCTCGGCGGCGTGGACGATGACGCGCACCTGGTCGGGGCGCAGCCTGCCGGCGGCGAACGCCTCCCGGGTGGCGTGGTAGGTCGTCGACAGGAGGCGCCCAAGGCGCAGGCCGGATGCCTGGGACTCCCGGGTCGTGCCGAGGAGCCGGGCGAGCCAGGCGTCCGTGCCGGTCGCGGCGCCGCCCACGTCGGGGTCCTCGGCGATCCGGCGGACGTCAGCCTCGGCGCAGAGCGCCAGCCGCAGGGCGGTGGCGGCGGACTCGAGCTCGGCGGTGCGCTGCAGCACCTCGGCGAGGTCGGCCGGCCCGAGCGTGCCGGGTGCCACTCCGCCGGCCGCCCGGACCGCATCCTGAGCGGCGGCGACCAGGGCAGCGGCCAGGCAGGAGTCCGGCGACTGGCTCGGGCCCCGGGTCGCGGTCGGCGGCGCTGCGGTGGTCATAGGTCGAGTCAACCGGCCCCCACCGACAGTCCTGCCCTGGAATCGCCCCTCGTCCCAAGGTGTGGACACCTGTTCGAAAAAAGGCGGATCAGTGCGGAGGTACCCACCACGGCGCCCGGCCGGACCGGGCGACCACCTGGTCCAGCAGGGTCGCCTCGGCGGCGACCGGGACGGCCGGACCGAAGAGCCCCGGAGTGCCCTTGGGGTCGAACTGGCCGACGTGCTCGAGGACGGCGTCGAGCGTCGCGTCGTCGACGACGTACTCCTGCTCGGTGGCGCGGGCCAGGTCCCAGCCGTGCAGCACCAGCTCGCTGAGCGCGACCCGTCCCGCCACCTCTGCGGGGAGATCGGTGCCACCGGCGCGCGTCGTACCCTCCCAGGCCGACGGGGAGCGCCAGGCCTCCACCAGTGCTGGCACCTGCGCCTCGAGGGTGTCGCGCCAACCGGGTTCGACGAGCGGCCCGGGCACCGTCGGGGCGGCGTCGGTGAGCGGGCCCAGCTCCTTGTCGGCGGCCGCACGGAAGGCCAGGGTGAGGCCGCAGAGATGCTGGACCAGCTCGCCCGCGGAGACGCCGTCGCACGGACTGTGCCCGCAGAGACGGGACTCCAGGACGCCCTCCACCGTGGTCAGCAGGGCGCGTCCGGCGGGCTCGAGGTCGACCATCGTGTCCATCGGAGCATCGTCCCGGCGAACCCGGGACCGAGGAAGGGTCGAAGGACCCTGTGCATCGCCCCGGTCGATCTTCGTTGCTCGCCCCGGCACCGTCGTCCAGACTGCCGGGCATGACCTGCTTCGTCTCGCACACGACCGTGGACTGCACCGACGCCTACGCCCTCTCGGAGTGGTGGAAGGGGCTGCTCGGCTACGTCGACATCCCCGGACGACCCGAACGAGCCGGGCCACGAGGAGTGCATGATCCAGCGCCCGGACGGCGGTCACCGGCTGCTCTTCCTCGAGGTCCCGGAGGCGAAGGCGGGCAAGAACCGGCTGCACCTCGACCTGCGGCCGCAGGAGCGCACCCGGGACGAGGAGATCGCCTGGGCACTCGGGATGGGCGCCACCGAGGTGGCCGACCACCGCGGGATCTACGGTCCCGGCTCCGGCTGGGTGATCCTGGCCGACCCGGAGGGCAACGAGTTCTGCATCCTGCGCAGCGAGGCCGAGGTCGCCGCAGACACCCCCGGGTAGACCGCCGGTCGCGGCGCTCGCCCCTCGACCAGCAGGGGGCGTCAGCGAGTGACGCGGGGGGCGTCCGGGCCGACCCGCTCGACCAGCCACGCCTGCCGCTGCGCGTCGTCGGGGGAGAGGGAGTCGGAGATGACGTGCGGGCAGACCCGGCTGAAGTAGTCGGTCACCGGCCCGTCGGACTCGCGCACCAGCATCCCGGCGGCCTCGTTGTCGATCACCCAGGAGCCGATCACCACGTGGTTGCCGTCGAAGACCGGCAGCTCGTGGTAGGCCTGGTAGACCCACCCCTCGACGCCGTACGAGCCGGGCATCACCAGGTCCTCCAGGGCGTCGTCGAGGTGGATGCGGATGTTCTCGCCCTCGCGGCCGTGCAGCGGCTTGGCGACCCAGTCGACCAGGTCGCCCGGCTCGTCGAAGTACGCCGGCAGCAGAAGCCGGTGGCCGGGGTTGCGCTCCCACAGCACCGGGAGAAGCGCCTTGGTGGAGAGCAGGGCCTTCCACGCGGGCTCGAACCAGCGCACCGGCCGGGCCTCGCGCTGGTCCACGACGTGCCGGCCGAACGGCTCGGCGAGCATCTGCTCCCAGGCGTAGAGCTTGAAGGCGTTGCGCACCCGGTAGTCGTTGACGTCGCGGAACTCCCGGGCGTCGGGGTTCCACCCGACCTCCGCCATCGGGTGGGCGAGGGTGGCGAACCCGGCCTGGACGGCGGTGTCCATCAGGTAGTGGGCGGTCATCTCCATCTCGCCGTCGTCGTAGGCGTCGCCCTCGCCGAGGTCGTAGAAGAAGTGCAGCTCGTCGCCGTCAGTCGCCCCGGAGGTGCGCAGCCGCTGCCAGCCCTCGACCAGCCGCTCGTGCACGCTGTTCCACTGGTCGAGCTCGGGCATCCGGTCCTCGAGCCAGCGCCACTGCGCGACGCCGGTCTCCACCAGGCCGGTGGGGGTGTCGCCGTTGATCTCCAGCATCTTCACCGCGCCGTCGGCGCCGTAGACGAGGTCGAAGCGGCGAGTAGAGCGAGGGGTCCTGGCGGGCGATCGAGCGGCGTACGACGTCCATCGTGCCCGGCGGGCAGCCCGAGGCGCTGGTCGCTCATCGTCGCGGCCATGTGGCCCGCGGCGTCGACGCACATCGCCCACAGCTCCTCGGTGGCGGCCTCGAGCATGTCGACCTCGTCGCCGGTCACCTCGTACCAGGCGGACTCGTTCCAGTACGGCCGCTTGGTGCCGTCGGGCAGCTCGGTGACCGGGAAGACCAGGCCCTGCTCGGTGACGATCCGCTCCCAGTCAGGACGCGGCTTGATCGAGTGGCGCCACATCAGGCGATGCTGGCGCAGACGATGGCGGCCACGGACAGGGCGGTCGCGCTGGCCAGGTAGGCCAGGGGGCGCACCGGGCCCGGCTCGGTGACGATCTGGCGCAGGTTGCCGGGGGTGACGGCGTCGATCGCGAAGAGCATGGCGGCGTTGAGGGCGACGCCGAGCAGGCCGAAGGAGACGGTCCAGCCCAGCGCCTCGCCGAGGTCGGTGGCGCCGTTGGTCCAGATGGCCGTGAAGAGCACCAGCGCGTTCGAGACCATCCAGGCCGACGCGACCAGCGCGGCGGAGCGGGACTGCAGGTGCACCGACGCCTTGCCGTCCTCGTCGCTGCCGTGCAGGTGGCTGCCCAGGTGGCCGGGCGTGACCAGGTCGAGCACGTAGTAGGCGACGATCAGGATCGCCCCGGAGACCACCGCGTAGACGACGGCGTGGAAGAGGGCGTTGAGCAGGTCGGTCACGGGTTCTCCTGGTCGGGGATCTGGACGGGCGGAGGCTGGAGGGCGGCGCGGGTCAGGACGAGAAGCCGCGGGTCGAGCTGCCGAACCCGCCCTTGGTGGTCGTGGACTTCACGCTGGAGCCGCCGGTGGTGGGCAGGCCGCCGCGCTGGACGGTGCCGTTGAGGCCGGAGCCGCGCCAGGTGCCGCCGGTGGCGAGGCCGCCGACGGGTGGCACCCGCGAGCTGGCGCCCAGGTAGTACCAGAAGAAGCCGGTGCCCACCCCGCTGTAGTCGCGGCTGGTGTCGCACTGGTCGTCGTCGACCCGCTCCTGGGTGTCGGGGTCGACGCAGACCGCGGCGTAGTCGGCGGAGGTGGTGGCGCACCCGGTCAGTCCGGAGGCAGCGAGCGCGGTGACACCGAGCGCGACGGAGGCCGAGCGCATGCGCCGGCGGGGCGTGGAGGTCATCGGTCCTGCTTTCGGGTGGCGCGGGTGCTGCGGCGTACGACGGCCAGGGAGGCCAGGCCGGTGCCCAGGACGACCGCGACGGCGACCAGCGAGGTGGCGGAGCTGTCGCGCACGCTCAGGACGAGGGCTGCTCCGAAGGTACCCGCCGCGACCACGGGCAGCACCACCCGTCGCACCGGACGGACGGCGATCCCGGCGCGGCCGAAGTAGCCCGGGACGGCCGCGCAGGTCAGCGCGTAGTAGCCGGAGACGAGGACGGCGGTGGCGGCGACCGAGTCGGCCAGCACGGCGTCGCTGGTGCCGACCAGGACGGCGTACACCCCAGCCGCGAGCGCGGTGAAGACCCAGGTCGCGGTCGCGGGTCAGCCGGTCGCGCTGACCCGGGCGAGCGGCGACGGAAGGTCGCCGCGTCGGGACATGGAGAACATCGCCCGGGCCGAGGGCAGGATCGTGGTCTGGGCGCTGGCGAGCGCGGAGACCAGCACCGCTCCGGCGAGCACCGTCCCGCCCGTCGACCCCATCAGGCTGGCGGGCGAACGCCGCGAGCACGTCGCCCTCCCCGACCGCGACCAGCCGGTCGACGCCGGCGTACGAGGTGATCGCCCAGGCGAACCCGGCGTAGAGGACGACGAGCACGGCCATCGCGGCGAGCGCCGCGCGGACCGGGGTGCCGGTGGGGTCGTCGGACTCCTCGTTGACGGCGAACGAGGAGTCCCAGCCCCAGTAGAGGAAGACCGCGACCAGGAAGGCGGGGACGACCGTGTCGGGTGTGAGCACGGTCCCGGCGAGGCCGGCAGCCCCGGCCGGCGGGTCGGGCAGCGGATCCGACCAGGGCCGCCCGGACCGCGAAGGCGACCAGCAGCAGCGCCTCGACGGTGAAGAGCACCACCTGGGTGCGCACGGCCAGGGTGATCCCCTTGGCCGCCAGCGCGGCCATCAGCAGCAGCGCCGCGATCCCCGCGGCGGCCTGCGCGGGCCGGGAGCCGGCCAGCGAGTCCAGCCCCAGCACGGTGTAGGCGTAGATCGCCGCCGCTTGCATCAGGTTGGCCATCACCAGCACGCACGCGGCGATCACCACCCACCCGCCGAGGAAGCCGACGTGGCGCCCGAACGGCTTGGAGGTCCAGGCGTAGCAGGTGCCGCAGTCGGGCTCGGCCGCGTTGGGCTCGCCGAACGCGAGGACGACCAGCACCACCGGGACCGCGGAGACCGCGAGCAGCAGCGGCGCGTGCTCGCCGACCATCGCGGCGAGCAGGCCGACGGTGACCGCCAGCGAGTACGCCGGTGCGGTCGAGGCGAGCGAGAAGACGGTGGAGACCGCCAGGCTCACCGAGCGCGGGGCGAGGCCGAGCCGAGACGGTGCGGTCTGCGTGGCTCCCGGTCGGTCGGTACCGCTGTCAGCGGGCCCCGGGGGCGTCGGTGCGGCCACGGGGTCAGGTTAGCCGGAGCGTGCCGGGCCGCCTCGGCGAAGGAGTCCCTCGGCCGGGTCCGGGTGCCTCCCTGGCCCTCAGGTGCCGGTGCGACCGTCGATGCCCTCGCGCAGCAGGTCCACGTGGCCGCAGTGCCGGGCGTACTCGGTGACCATCCGCAGCACCAGCCAGCGCAGGTCCACCTCCTCGTCCCAGTCCAGCGGCCGGGCGCGGTCGTCGAGGTCGTGGGCGGCGAGGATCCGGCGGGAGACCTCGCACTCCGCGCGCCACACCGCCAGGTCGGCCTCGAGGTCGGCCCCGGGAGGCGGCTCGAAGTCGGTCTCGACACCGCCGGCGACGGGGAAGAGGAGCGGGACGTCGCGGCGCTCGAAGTTCTGCTGGAACCACCAGCGCTCGCAGTCGGCCAGGTGCCGCACGATCCCGTGCAACGACAGGGTGGAGGGCGGCATCGGGCGGGACCGTGCGTCCTCGGCGCTCACACCGCGGCACTTCATCTCGACCGTGGCGCGGTAGTGCTCCAGGTAGGCGGTCAGCGCCTCGCGCTCGCCGGCGACCCGGGGGATCCGGGGCCGGTCGTCGTCGGCCCATCCGGGCGCGAAGTCGTCGTCGCTGAGGCCGGACTCGGTCCGGACCGTGCTCTCACCGGGGGTGGCTTCCATCCCCCGGACTGTGGCGGAGCCGCTGCGTGCTGTCCAGGGCCCGGCGCAGCCGTCGCCACTCCCGGACCGCCAGCGAGCCCCAGAGCGCGGTCATCAGCGCCCATGCCCAGCTGCCGTCCGGGGGCACCGCCAGGAAGGTGGAGAGCGCAGTCATCGCCGAGAGGCCCCACGCTCGGAGACGGATCCCGGAGGAGTGGTCGACGGGGAAGGCCGAGGCGTAGTCCTCGGGTCGCCCGAACTCCGCCGCCAAGGTGGAGCCGGCCTCCGAGGCGTGGGCCCGCGCCTCGGCCAGGATGCTGCGCACCCGCTCCTCGGGCACGTCCGCCCGCAGACGCAGCACGCCGGCCAGGGCGGCGAGCCACTCGTCGTCGTCCCGCGGTGCGCGCCAGGTGGGCCGCTGCTGCGCGGGGAGCACCCGGTCGAGCCCCTTCCCCACCAGGGCACAGGCCAGCACCAGCCCCACGAGGTGCCAGGCGCCCGCCTGCGGCCACGGCTGCTCGCTGCTCCACATGAGCAGCAGGCCGGTGAGGAGGCTGCCGCCGAGCAGGACGCCCCCGCCCGCCGCGACCGCGACGCCGACAGGACGCCGGGCCAGCGTCTTCTCCCAGGTGGCGAGCGCGGTCGTCACGAGCAGACCGCCGAGGACCGGGAGGGCCAGGAGGCCGAGGTCGGACTCGACGTCCCAGCCGTCCTGGACCAGCCCCACCACCAGGAGCACGAGCGCGAGGGCGGTCGCGAGGTACAGCCCCAGCACGGGCACGTCCCGCAGCTCGCCACCGGCTCGGCGGTCACGGTGGGCACGCCCCGAGCCCGACGGTCGGCCAGCTGCTCGTCCACCCACTCCCGCGGCGGCCCGAAGAGGTCGCTGGGCGACTCGCCGCTCTGGTCGAGCAGGTCGCGCGCCTCCGCCAGGAGCTCGTCGCGGACCGGAGCAGCCACGCGTGCCACGGTCAGCCGCAGCCGGGCGTCCTCGAGCCACGCGGTCGCCTCCGCGGCCCGCCCGTCGTTCCTCGTCATCGATTGCCCTCCTGCGCCATGTCGGTCAACGCGTCGGCGAGCCGGCGCCACCGGACCAGCTCCTCGTGCAGCCGGGCCCGACCGGCGGCGGTCAGCCGGTACTCCCGCTTCCCCGGCCCCCCGGTGCCCTCGACCCAGGCGGCCTCGACGCTGCCGGCCTCCTCCAGCCGGTTGAGCACCGGGTAGAGGGAGCCGCCCTTCAGCACCCCGAAGCCCCGGGCCGCCAGCTCCTGGGCGATGGCGTAGCCGTGCCGCGGCCCCTGGGTCAGGCTGCCCAGGACGGCCAGGTCGAGCCCGGCCCGGATCCAGGGCGTCGGCCACGCGGGTGAGTCGGTCATGTACGTAAGTATGCACCGTATCTAGATATCCGCTAGCCCCGGAGCGAGCTACGGGACCACCAGGTCGGCGGCCACCGCCGTACCGCCGCCCACCACCTTGGTCGCGCGCTCCGCGGTGGTGCTCGGCGCGACCTGGCCGAAGACGTCGTGGACGTCGACCTGGAACCAGCTCACCGGGAGGTTCCGGAAGACGTGAGCGGCCCTCGGCGTCGGTCGTGGTGGTCTTCAGCCCCCAGATGGTCGGGGAGCGGAACGGGTCCACCCGCACCTCGACACCGGGCACCGCCACCCCCTCCGCGGTGCGCACGAACCCGGTCAGGATCCCGCGGGAGGCCTGCTGGTTCCGGGCGGTGCGCTCACGCGCCGCCCGCTCTGCGGCGGGGCCTGGTTCCTGCGGGGGCGACCACACCGGGGTGGTGAGCCACGCCTGAGCAAGCAGGGCACCGACCAGCAGCACCAGGACGCCGGCGTACCCGCCGCGCCACCGCCGGCTGCGCGCCGTCGTCGTTCCCATGGCCGGACTCTGGCACGCGAGCCGTGGCGTGTCAGGCAGGTCGCGACGGCCTGCACGGAACCTTCACCGATCCTCCACCGGACGCGCTGGCGCAGCGTCTCGGTACCGGACACCATGTGGTCCGTGTGGATCCCTGACAAGAGCGAGCTCGACACCGCTCTGCCCGTCGCGATATTGCGCGAGGCGTTCGTCCGCGGGACGGCCCGGTGGGCGCTGCTCCCGCTGCTGGCCGGTTGGGCACTGCTGGGCTACGGGTTGCACCGAGGACCCGTCGACCAGGCGCTGGCCGCGGAGATCGAGCCCGGAGGGTGGTTCGGCATCAATGTCGGGGTCTACCTGCCGTTCTACCTGGGCTCGGTGCTCCTGCTGCTCTGGGCCGTGCTCGCGCTCGCCGGTGCCGTGTCCGCGGCGGCCACCGCCGCCGTGGCCTTCGTGGCGCTGGTCTTCACCTGGCCGGCCGGCACGGGGCTGGACCACCGGCCCCTGATGACCCACTGGGCGGAGTGCGCCGCGTGGTTGTTCCTGCTCGCGACGGTGGCGGCCGGCGCGGCGTACCTGGTCCCGGGCCGGGTGCTGCCCGCCACCTCTCCGACCCCCACACCGGGGTCGGTCGTCCCTCCGCTCGACGGGGGAGCCCGATGAGCTCGAGGGGCCCGAGGACCTCGCCCGCGCTCACCGCCGGGTCGCTGGGCGCCTGGCTGCTCAAGACCAACCCGCGGGTGACCCCCGTCGACGACCTGCTGGCGAGCGGGTTCACCGCGGTCGCCACCCGGTGCGTACGCCGCAGCTACCGCACCGACCTGATCGCCCCCGGCCAGCCGGTCCTGCTGTGGCTCAGCGGCGGCGACCGGCGTCATCCCGCCGGCCTCTACGCGCAGGGGCGGACCAGGGGGCCGGCGACCCTGGACGACGAGGGAGAGCCCGTCATGCCCGTGCGCCTGGCGGCGCTCGAGCGCCCGGTGCTGCGGCACGAGCTGCTCGAGCACACCGAGCTCTCCCGGGCCGAGGTGATCCGGATGCCCGCCGGCAGCAACCCGTCGTACCTCTCCGTCGGCCAGCTCGAGGCGCTGCGGGAGGGCTGGCCGCAGGTCACGGTCGCCTGACCGGCGCTGGTCAGGCGTGGCGGCTGGTCAGGCGTGTCGCGCGTGCCGGTGCACCAGGTGGGTGACGTACGGCGTCGTGCGGCTCGAGACCGGGGTCATCGCCAGGTCGTCCACCCCGTCGAAGACCCGGAGCCCGGTGCCGACGGTGAACGGCACGACGTGCAGCCGCAGCTCGTCGACGTCGCCGGCGGCCAGGTAGGCGTTGAGCGTGCTCACCCCGCCGGCGATCGAGACGTCGCCGTCCCCGGCGGCCTCGCGCGCCCGGGCGAGCGCGGCGTCGTACCCCTCGGTGACGAAGTGGAAGGTGGTGCCGCCCTCCATCCGCACCGACTCCCGCGGCCGGGAGCAGAGCACGAAGACAGGGGCGTGGTACGGCGGCTCCTCGCCCCACCAGCCCGTCCACTCCAGGTCCCACTCGCCGCGGTCGGGCCCGAACATGTGCCGGCCCATCACGTAGGCGCGGGCCTGCAGGATCGCGTCGATCTCCGCCGTGCTCTCGTCGTGGTGCTCGAACATCCACGTGTGCAGCCGGTGGCCCACGTGCGGTCCGAAGGGGTGCTCCAGCGACTGGTCGCGACCGGCCCCGACCAGGTCGAGGGAGACGGCGATGTCCGCGGTGACGATGCCCATGTACCGACGCTAGGGGTCGCGGACGGGGGGCACCACCCCCAGGACCGGGGTCGGACCAGGGGCAACCCCGATGGTCCGGGGCCCGCCGCCGCGACAGGCTGGGAGCACACACCGATCCGCTGGAGGAAACCTGTCATGGACGAGATCCGCACCGCCTTCGCTCGCTGGGGCCTCATCCGCTCCTCCGACCACGTCCTGGGCGGGGTCTGCGCCGGCCTCGGCCGCCGCCTCGGCCTCACCCCGTGGGTCGCCCGGCTGCTGTTCGTGCTGCTGCTGATGGTGCTGCCGGGCAGCCAGCTGGTGGTCTACCCCCTGCTGTGGATCCTGATGCCGACCGAGGAGACCGCGGCCAGGCTCTACCCGGTCAGGAGCTCTGCAACCGGCCGGTGAGCCGGCCGTGCCGCTCGGCGCTCGCCTCGTCCAGGCCGATGATCTCGACCGTCTTGCCCTGGCGCGCGTACTTCGTGGTGATCGCGTCGAGGGCGGCGACGGTGGAGGCGTCCCAGACGTGCGCGGCGGAGAGGTCGATGACGACGCGCGTCGGGGTCCTCGGCGTAGTCGAACTGGGTGTAGAGGTCGTTGCTCGAGGCGAAGAACAGCTCGCCGGTGACCGCGGTAGCGCGCCGCTGCCCCGCCGTCGTCGCTCGACGCACGCGCGCGGCGTGACGTCGGTGAGGTGCGCGACCCGGCGGGCGAAGAGCGTCATCGCGACCAGCACGCCGACGACCGACGCCGATCGCGAGGTTGTGGGTCGCGCACGGTGACCACGACGGTGGCCAGCATGACCGCGGTCTCCGAGCGCGGCATCCGGCGCAGCGTGCGCGGGCCGCGACCGAGTGCCAGTCGAAGGTGCCGACCGAGACCATGATCATCACCGCGACCAGCGCGGCCATCGGGATCAGCGCGACCACGTCGCCGAGGCCGACGACCAGGACCAGCAGGAAGACGCCGGCGAGGAAGGTCGAGATCCGGGTGCGGGCACCGGAGACCTTCACGTTGATCATCGTCTGGCCGATCATCGCGCAGCCGCCCATGCCGCCGAAGAAGCCGGTGACGCAGGTTGGCGCACGCCCTGGCCCCACGCCTCGCGGGTCTTGTCCGAGCGGGTGTCGGTGATGTCGTCGACGAGCTTGGCGGTCAGCAGCGACTCCAGCAGGCCGACCAGCGCCATCGCCAGGGCGTACGGCGCGATGATCTGCAGCGTCTCCAGCGTGAACGGCACGTCGGGCAGGCAGCAGCGACGGCAGGCTGTCGGGCAGCGTCGCCCTCGTCGCCGACGTCGGGCACGTCGACCGCGGCCAGCACGGTGAACGCGGTCAGCAGCGACGATCGCGACCAGCGGCGCCGGGACGGCCGTGGTCAGCCGGGGCAGGCCGACGATCACCGCGATGCCGACCGCGACCAGCGGGTAGACCGCCCACGGCACGTCGACGAGGTGCGGCAGCTGGGCCACGAAGATCAGGATCGCCAGGGCGTTGACGAAGCCCGACCATCACCTGGCGCGGGATGAACCGCATCAGCTTGGCCACCCCGACCAGCGCCGAGCACGACCTGGATCAGCGCCGCCGAGCAGCGACGGTGGCGATCAGGTAGTCGAGGCCGTGCGTCGCGCATCACCGGCGCGATCACCAGGGCGACCGCGCCGGTGGCCGCCGAGATCATCGCCGGCCGTCCGCCGAGGAAGGCGATCGAGACGGCCATCGTGAACGACGCGAACAGCCCGACCCGCGGGTCGACGCCGGCGATGATCGAGAACGAGATCGCCTCGGGGATCAGCGCGAGCGCCACCACCAGGCCGGCGAGCACCTCGGTGCGCAGCAGCCGCGGCGAGCGCAGCGCCGGACGCGGACGGTGACCTCGGACGCGGGGGACAGGGTGGTGCTCACGACGTGCTCCGTTCACGGACAGGGCGACTGTGCCCGTCCGGCAGGGTACGAGGCTGCCTCGCGCTGGCTGCGTCCGGGCGTCGGTGCCCTGCCGTCAGCCGGACCCTCTACCCGTCGAACCGGGTCCAGGTCCCCTCGGAGACCACCTCGGTGCCCCCGTCGACCACCGCGATGGCCGTCTGCTCGTCGATCGCGTACGCCGGCCCGCCGAGGTCGGCGGCCCACCGCTCGGCGTGGGCCGGGGTGTTGGACTCGAAGAGCCCCAGGTGCGGGAAGATGGAGAAGTCGACGACGCCCAGGGCCCGGTCGTCGGGCGCGCCCGCCCACTCGACGAAGTAGTCCCCGATGCGCGGCGTCATCACCATGCTGCCGGCGCTCACCCCGACCCAGACCAGGTCGGGGAGCGAGGGCAGCAGGTCGGCCAGCCCGGACTCCCGCATCCAGTGGCACAGGTACGTCGCGTCCCCGCCGTCGACCAGCAGCACGTCGGCCTCGCGGACCCACGGCACCCAACGCTCCCGGCCGATGGTGGGCAGCGCGGTGAGCTCGAGGACGCCGAGCGACGCGAAGCCGAGCCCGGTGAAGGTCTGCCAGGTGGGAAGCGCGGCGACCATGCCGCGTACCGAGGCGGGACCGCACATCGGGTGCCCCCACTGGGCGGTCGGGACGCAGAGGGCGTGGCTCTCCTCGACCGGCTTGCCGAGCATCCCCTCCAGCGCCGCGCGGATGCTGGGGTTGGTGATGCCGCCTGAGGTGAGCAAGAGCTTCACGTCGCGCCTCCGAGAGGTCAGAGCAGGTGCTCGGAGCGTAGACCCGCCCACCGTCGTGCGCGAGCGGTACTTTCGCCCGCACCGGCCAGGGCTACGTCCACGCGGCCGCCGACGCCGTCGTCGGCACGCGTCCCGATCACCTGGGGCTACAACCCGGCGGGCGCGCCCCCCGAGGCCCTGGCCGACGTCCACGAGGGGATCGCCCGGTCCGAGCCGCAGCTGCTGATCAGCTTCGGGGACGAGGTCACCCGCCCGGACCGGGTACGGCGTCGGCAGCCTGTACGGGCGGGTCGTCCTGCACGAGCTCGGGCACGCGGTCAACCTGGGCCACGTCACCGACGACGCGCAGGTGATGGTGGCGTCCGGGTCTCCGTGGACGGTCCGCGACCACCGCGGCTACAACCTGGGGGACATCTCGGGCTTCAGGGCGGTCGGCCGCGAGGCGGGCTGCTTCACCAGGCCGCGCCGGTAGCCACCGCGGGCAGGGGTCAGTGGTGGGCGGTCCGGCGCGAGGCCTCGGAGTCCGTGCCGGGGTCCAGACCGGGCTCCGTCAGCGGCGGGCACGTGGCCAGGGGCAGACGGACGGTGAAGGTGCTGCCCACGCCGAGCGAGCCGCTGACGGAGATGGTCCCGCCCATCAGCTCGGTCAGCTGCTTGCAGATGGCCAGGCCCAGGCCGGTGCCGGCGTACTGCCGGGTGGAGGAGCCGTCGACCTGTCGGAAGGCTTCGAAGATCGTGGCCTGGTCCTCGGCGTCGATGCCGATGCCGGTGTCGGAGACGGTGAGCTGCACGCCCCGGTCCCCGTCGTCGGAGTAGGTGGCGACGTCGACGCGCACGCCTCCTCGCGGGGTGAACTTGAGCGCGTTGTCGACGAGGTTGTTGAGCACCTGGACGACCCTGGTCCGGTCGCCCGTCACGAGCCGCGGGGTCGCGGGATCCATCACCCAGTCCAGGACGAGACCTTGCCGGCGTGCTCGCGGCAGGCTGGCGTCGACGATGTCCTTGACCATGTCGCGCAGGTCGAACTCCGTCAGCTGCAGGGTGGCGTGGCCGGCCTCGATCCGGGAGAAGTCGAGGAGGCTCTCCACCAGCGACAGCAACAACCCGCCGGAGAGCCGCAACCGGTCCAGCAGCTTGGTCTGGAGCTCGTCCAGCTCGGTGTCCTCCAGCAGCTCGCTGGCGGCGAGCACCGTGGTGAGCGGGGTGCGGATCTCGTGGCTCATGTTGGCCAGGAACATCGACTTCGCGTTCGAGGCTGCCAGGGCCGCGTCCCGGGCGCTCTTCAGCTGCTCGGCCAGGGCCTCGAGGTCGCCGACGCTGCGCGCCCGCTCCACGGCGACGCCTGCGTGCGCCGCCAGCGCCTCGAAGACCTGCACGTCCTCGGGCCCGAAGGTCTCCTTCTCGAACGTCCGGTCGCACACCACGAGCACGTAGCGGGTCGCCCCGCCGCCCCGCAGGGGGGCGGCGAGTCCTTCGCGCGGGGTGCACATCAGGGTCCGCCCGGCCGGCGGGGCCGGCGGCTCGTGGTGCCCGGGGCGGCTGGGGGCGCCGTGCAGCACGACGCCGGTCTCGAGCGCACCGTGCCACCACGCCGGCTCACCGCGGAGCTCGAGCGACTCGGTGTGCAGCTGGTCGTCGACGAGGGACGAGCAGCGCACGCGCTGCTCGTCGAGGAACTCGACCAGGTAGGCGCGCTCGGCGTGCATCAGCGCGGCTGCCTCCCGGACGACGATCTCGACGATCTCCTCGGGCGATCCGGCCGAGGAGGTGCGGTCGACGAAGCGGTAGAGCAGCTGGGTGCGCGCGTGTCCCCGGTAGAGCGAGATGTAGTGGCGGTAGCCGATGACGAGCAGCACCACGACGACGCCGAGGAGCGGTAGGGCGGAGGGCTGGACCAGCACCAGGGTGGCGATGAGCAGGGCGACACAGGTGTTGATGAAGGCGGCCGCCGACCCCCAGCGCAGCGCCTCGTGCAGGACCTCGCCGTCGAAGGCGCGTTCGGTCAGGCTGATCGCCGTGGTCACGGCGGCGGCCGAGATGAGGTCGGTGAGGAGCACGGCGGCCAGGACCGCCAGCCACCCGGTCGAGGAGAGAGGATCGCCGCCTTGCAGGATCGCGTGGTAGGCGAGGGCGCCGATGGCCGCCTCGAGCGCGAACATGGCGGTGTTGAACGCCAGCTTGGCGCCGCGCATGCGGGCGGCGACGACGAGTCCCAGGACCGCGCCCACCACGTAGGCGGTGAGGTACTGCTGCGGCGCGAGGAAGGTGAGTCCCAGCACCGCCGGGATCTCGCGCAGCGTGTGCCCGTGGGCGTTGCGCCGGGTCGGCAGGTGCACGACCACGACCTCGGCGAGGGCGAACAGAGGCACCAGGGCGAGCCAGGTGAAGTCCGGGACCGCCGCGCCGGGCTCGGCGAGCACGCCGGGGAGCGCGATCAGCGCGGCGACGCCCGCCATCGCCACCGTGAGCAGCGAGATCAGCTTCACGAATTTCGTCCCTTCGAGACAGCTCCGGCGCAAAGGGACCGTCGTAGGGCGAGCCTAAAGCCGATGGCCGCCCACCGAGGCGAAACGACGAGAACCTCATGAGAGGTACGTCACCAGCGGTGAGCGGCCATCCGGAGCGGTCGGGGGATCCCCGGCCGTGGAGCCTGTGCGGGACCTACCAGGTCGTGCCCGGGCCGGTCAGCACGTTGCGCCACGAGCGGGCCCGCCAGGAGCGTGCGGTCCAGCTCCGGGACGCGGTGCTCAGCGACTCCCAGCCCGCGGAGGACCACACGTCGCCCCGCCAGCTGCGGGCCAGCCAGTCGCCGCCGGCCCACGAGTCGCCGGACCAGGCGGCCGAGCGCCAGGAGCGAGCGGTCCAGGAGCTGCCGGACCAGTCCGAGCCGGCCCAGGTGCGGCCGTTCCACTCGCCGCCCGTCCACGCCGCGCCGGCGGCGGTGGCCGTGCGCCACGAGCGCGCGTCCCACGGGGTGCCCATGGCGTCGATCTCGCCGTTCAGGACCGTGCCGTCGGTCGGGTCGACCACGTGGCTCTCGCCGCGGGAGCCCTCCAGCGTCCCGGTCCCCTCGGCGGCGGGCCAGGTCTGGGCGGCCGCGGCGGCGGACGGTGCCGTGGCCTCGACCGCCTCGTCGATGTCCATGACCCCGGCGCCCTGGACCGGGTCGGGGGCCACGAGCGGGTCGGCGGTCGAGAGCAGGAGGTGCTTGACCTGGTCGGGCGTGAGGTCGGGCCGCGCCTGGAGCATCAGCGCGACCGCGCCGCTGACCATCGCGGTGGCCTGCGAGGTGCCGCTGCCGCGGAAGAACCGCTGCTCGTCGTCGCCGCTGACCAGGCCCTCGGGGTGGGCGCGGTCGGAGTACGAGCCGGGCGTGCGCAGGGACACCACCGACTTGCCCGGCGCCAGCAGGTCGGGCCGCCGCTCGGCGTTGCCGGAGTTGGTGAAGTCGGCCGTGACGTCGTCCTCGAGCGCCCGGGTGCCGAGGTGGTCGACCGCGCCGACGGCGAGCACGTGCGGGTTGGCCGCCGGCATGGTGATCGCGTTGCCGGCGCCGTCGTTGCCGGCGGCGACGACCACGACGATGCCCTTGCGCCAGGCGTTCTCCACCGCGTAGGCCAGGGGGTCCACGAGGTAGGGCTGCGTCGCGTTCGTGCCGTAGGACAGGTTGATGACGCGGATGTTGAGGCCGGCGTCGTTGCGGTGCTGCACGACCCAGTCGATGGCCGCGATGATCTGCGTGACGTCCGCCCCGCCGTCGGCGGAGGCGACCTTGAGGTTGACGATCCGCGCGTCGGGCGCGATGCCCACGAAGCGGTCGGGGTCGCTCTCCTGGCCGGCGACCACGTCGGAGTCGCGGCCGGCGATGATGCCGGCCATGTGGGTGCCGTGCCCGTAGCCGTCGAGGTGCCGGGTGCTGTCGTGCTGGCTCTCGAAGGAGAGGTCCGGGCCGTTGACCACCTTGGCGGGGTCGTTGAGCCCCTCGACCGGGGAGACGCCGGTGTCGATCACGGCGACGTCGACACCGCGGCCGGTCACGCCGGACTGCCAGACCTCGTGGGCGCCGTAGCCCTGCGCCGACGAGTGCAGCGACCCGAGGTCGGCCTCGGCCCGCCACTCGCCGGTCTTGCGCGAGGCCTTCTCGTCCTGACGGGTGTCGTCGTCACCCCACGCCTGGTCCTGGAAGGGGGACTGGCCGGACACGGCGACGACGGCCGGGGAGGCCTCGGCCGCGGGGACGAGAGCACCCTGGCCCGGTCCGGCGGAGGTCGCCGCGATCGCCAGTGGCACCAGGGCCAGCGTCGCGGGCAGCTGCCAGATCCGTCGCCTGGTGCGGCGCTTGCTTGCCTCGTCGTTGACTGTCCCCTGTGCGTTCACGAGCGAACGATAAGGGGCCGACCGCCCTCGGGAGCCTGGAAGCGTCAAAGTTTTACCTTGGGTCGATCACGGAATAGTCACCCGCCGCCTGACCGTTGGCACCACATGACTGCCACGCCGATCTCGATCCTCGACCTCGCCCAAGTAGGAGCCGGTGACACCGCGGCGGACAGCTTCCGCGCGAGCGTCGAGATCGCCCGGCTGGCGGAGCGCACCGGCTACCGCCGGGTCTGGTACGCCGAGCACCACAACATGCCGACCATCGCGTCGTCGGCGACCGCGCGTGCTGATCGCGCACGTCGCCGCGCACACCTCGACCATCCGGCTGGGCGCCGGTGGGGTGATGCTGCCCAACCACTCCCCGCTGGTGATCGCCGAGCAGTTCGGCACGCTGGCCACGCTGCACCCCGACCGGATCGACCTGGGCCTGGGCCGCGCGCCGGGCAGCGACCAGAACACCATGCGCGCGCTGCGCCGCGACCCGCACTCCGCAGACTCGTTCCCCACCGACGTGCAGGAGCTGCAGGGCTACCTGACGGGCCGACTCGAAGATCCCCGGCGTCGACGCGATCCCGGGCAAGGGGACGAACGTGCCGCTCTACATCCTCGGCTCCTCGCTCTTCGGCGCCCAGCTGGCCGCGGCCCTGGGCCTGCCCTACGCGTTCGCCTCGCACTTCGCGCCGCAGGCGCTGACGCAGGCGGTCGCGACCTACCGCCGCGAGTTCCAGCCGTCGGAGCAGCTGGCCGAGCCCTACGTGATCGCCGGGGTCAACGTCGTCGCGTCCGAGTCCAGCGAGGAAGCGCACGCGCTGCTGCGGGAGTCCCAGCGGCTGCGCGTCAGCCAGCTCGTCGGCCGGGGCCGCACCTTCAGCGACGCCGAGGCCGACGCCGTCCTCGACTCCCCTTCGGGTCAGCAGATCAAGCAGATGAGCCACTACACCGCAGTCGGCGACCCGGCCGAGGTGCGCGACTACCTGGACAAGTTCGCCGTGCACGCCGACGCCGACGAGCTGATCGTGGCCTCGATGGCGCGCAGCACCGAGGCGACGCTCCGCTCGTTCGAGCTGCTCGCCCAGGTGGCCGACCTGGCGGGGTGACCGACGGGGCCGGCCACGGCTAGGACCCGGCGTAGTCCTGCAGGAAGAGCGCCAGGACCAGCGCCATCTGCTCGATCTCGGTGGGATCGACGCTCTCGTTCGGGGCGTGGATCAGCGTCTGCGGCTCCTCGACGCCCATCAGCACCTGCTCGGCGTCGGGGTAGGTCTCCTCGAACACGTTGCACAGCGGGATCGACCCACCCTGCCCGAGGAGGACGGGGTCCCGCCCGTAGGCCCGGCTCATCGCGGCGCGCATCGCCCGGTAGGCGGGACCGTCGGTGCGGGCCCGGAACGGCGCCCCGGTGAACTCGGTGGTGCACTCGACCGAGACGCCCCACGGGGCGGCCGCACGCAGGTGGTCGGCCAGGGCACGCTCGGCCTGGTCGGGGTCGGTGCCCGGCGGGATGCGGAGGTTGAGGCGGGCGCTCGCCGTGGGGGTGATGGCGGCGCTGGACCCCACCACGGGCGGGCAGTCGATCCCCACGACGGTGAGCGCCGGTCGGGCCCACAGCATGTCCGACACGCTCCCGGACCCCAGCAGGGACTCCTGGTCCCCGATCCCGATGTCGCGGCGGAACGCCGCCTCCGAGTACGGCGCCCCGTCCCAGACCTCGTCGTGGGGCAGGCCGGCGACCGTGGTGTCCCCGGCCGCGTTGCGCAGCGAGGCCAGCATCGCGACCAGCGCGGCCAGGGCGTCGGGGGCGGCCCCGCCGAACACCCCCGAGTGCAGCTCGGTCGGCAGCGCGTCCACCCGCACCACCATCTCGACCAGGCCCCGCAGGCTGGCGGTGATCGCCGGCTGCCCGACCGCCGCGTTGCCGGTGTCGCAGACCAGGATGGCGTCGGCCCGGAGCAGGTCCGCGTGCTCGGGCACGTACCGCTCCAGCCCGCCGTCGCCCAGCTCCTCGGACCCCTCCACGACCAGCTTGAGGTTGACGGGCACGTCGTCGCCGAGGGCCCGCAGCGCGGCCAGGTGACTGACGATGTTGCCCTTGCAGTCTGCGGCGCCGCGTCCGTACCAGCGCCCGTCCACCTCGGTCAGCTCGAACGGAGGCGTCCGCCACGCGGCGTCGTCGAGCGGTGGCTGCACGTCGTAGTGGCTGTAGAGCAGCACCGTCGGCGCGGCGGGGTCAGGACCTGGCCGTGAGCCCACCACCGCCATGCTTCCGTCCGGCGTCTCCTCGAGCCGCGCGTCCTCGAACCCGACCGCGGCGAACGCGTCGCGGACCCACTCCGCAGCCCGCGTGCACTCCTCGACCGGGAACTGCCGTGGGTCGAACACCGACGGGATCGAGACCAGCTCGGCCAGCTCGGCGCGCACCTGGGGCATCAGCTCGTTGATCCGGGTCTTCGGGTCCATCGTGGTCACTCACTTTCACGTGGTCGTCGCTGGTGAACGGAGCCAGCCGCGCGGTGTGGCGTGGCTGAGGTCGGGAGCGTGAGGATCAACGACGCCGCGGAAGCGGCGGCGTCCTCCAGCGTGCCGCGGGCCGTGCGGTGGCGGCCGGCCACGACGGCCATCACCAGGCCGAGTGCGCTGAAGGCCGCCATCAGCCACCCGGCGGCCGACAGCCCCGAGGCCAGGGCGTCGGCCTGGCTGGCTCCGTCAGCCGCCTGGTTGCCGATGGTGGTGTCGTAGACGGTGGCGGCCAGCGCGGTCGCCACGGCGGCCCCGACGTAGCGCGCCATGTTGGAGACCCCCGAGGCCCCGCCGACCTGGTTGTCGGGCACCGAAGCGGTCGCCGCGGAGGACGCGGGACCGTTGGAGAGCCCCATCCCGACGGCGATCGCGACGAGCGGCAGCAGGAACACGGCGTACCGCCACGAGGCCTCGGTGAACCCGATGAAGCCGAAGCCGGCCGCGGTCAGCAGGAACCCGAGCGCGATCGTCTCCCGGCCGCCGATCTTCGCCGCGAACCGCGGCACCAGCGGCGCCACGACCACCAGCCCGACCGTCGCCGGCAGGGTCGCCAGCCCGGCCTGGAGCGGGCTGAAGTCGAGCGTGGCCGGGTTCTGGAAGTAGAGGCTGACCACGTACATCAACCCGTTGATCGTGCCCGCGCCGATCAGGATCGCGATGGTCGATCCGACCAGGACCCGGTTGCGCAGCAGGGCGAGGTCGAGCAGCGGGACGGCGACCCGCTTCTCGACCAGGACGAACGCCGCCCCGGCGGCCACCGTGATCGCGAAGCAGGTCAGCGTGGGCACCGACAGCCAACCCCAGTCACTGCTCTCGGTGACGGCCAGGATCAGCGGAGTCAGGGTCAGCGCGATCAGCAGCGTCCCCGCGTAGTCGATCGACCCCGGCCGCCCGGGGTCCCTCGACTCGCTCACCGCGGCCGCGGTCATCAGCATGCAGACCAGCGCGACCGCGGCGTCGATCCAGAAGAGCCCCTGCCATCCGGTGATGTCGACGAGCACACCGCCGAGCAGCGGGCCGGCCGCCGCTCCGACCGCCGCGGCTGCGCCCCACAGCGAGACCGCCCGCAGCTGCGCGTCGCCCTCGTTGGCGACGGAGAGAAGGCTGAGGCCGCAAGCCAGGATCGTCGCCCCCGCCGCGCCCTGGATGACCCGTCCGGCGATCACCATGCCGCCGGAGCCGGCCAGGGCGATCAGCACGCACGAGGCCACGAACAGTGCGAGACCCAGCTGGAAGATCCGTTTGCGGCCGAAGACGTCGCCGAGGGACCCTGAGGTCACGATCGACCGCCGCGCCGACCAACGAGTAGCCCGTCACCGCCCACTGCAGGGTCGCGACCGAGGTGCCGGTGTCCTCGGAGATCGCCGGCAGCAGGATGCTGACCGCCGAGGTGTTGGCGTTGACGACCAGGGTGGACAGGCAGGTGACGGCGAGGACCATCCCGGCACGGGCGGCAGGCGGGGTGCCGGGGTCGGTGACGTCGCTCATCAGGCCTCCCTCGGGCGCGACGCGCCCGATCCGAAACTAGGTCGGCACCACCCGGTGTCGCGTCGCCCGTGGCGGGTGATGCCTTCGCCCGTCGCCGGGACGGTCGGGTCTCGGGAGACTCGGGCATGACCTCTGCCCTGGAGAACCAGCCCGCCCGCACGCCTGCCCGATCCGCCGCCCGTCTCGGCGGCGCGGCCCTCCTCCTGGCCCTGGTCGCGGCGGCGATGTGGTTCGCCTGGCTGGGCTGGGACACCGAGCACGACGTGGTCGACGGCGAGCAGCAGGGCCCCTACCAGGCGTGGCAGGTGATCGGGTGCGGCCTCTCGGTCGCGGTCGCCTCGGTGCTGGCGCTGCTGTGGGTGCGCTCATCCGGGTGGGCCGGCGCCGCGACGGTCCTGGTGCTCTCGGCCGCCGCGCTGGCCGGCTTCGCGGTGCCGTGGACGGTGCACGCAGCCGCCACCGACGACTCCGGTCTGTGGGCGGTCGGCCTGATGTTCCTGGTGGTCGGCGGCGGGGCCGCGCTCACCGTGCTGCTGGGCGTGACCGCGGCGCTCACCCGGGGCCGGCGGCGCGCAGGCACTCCTCGCGCCGCCCGCTGAGCAGCGTCCGCTCCGCCTTGTTGCCGGTCAGCGCCAGCGCCTCGGCGAAGGACTCCGCGGCCTCGCGGTGCCGGCCCGCGCGCGCCAGCAGGTCGCCGCGGACGCTGGGGAGCAGGTGCGACCCGGGCAACGTGGCCGGGTCGACGGCGTCGAGCACGGCCATCCCGGCCTCCGGGCCGAAGGCCCGCCCGTGCGCGACCGCCCGGTTGACCTCCCACCGACGGGTCTCGGGAGCAGACGCCGCGAGGGCGTCGTACCAGCCGGCGATCCGCGGCCAGTCGGTCTCCTCGGCGGTCCGCGCCCGGGCGTGGCAGGCGGCGATCTGGGCCTGCACCGTGACCGGCCCGATCGGCAGGTCGCGCTCGCGGGCCACCGCGAGCGCCCGGTCGAGGGCGGCCAGGCCGCGGCGCCGGAGCAGCTGGTCCCACCGGGCCCGGTCCTGGGCCTCGAGCAGCACCGGGCGGCCGGCGGCGTCGGTGCGGGCGGGGAGCCGGGAGGCCTGGAGCTCCAGCAGCGCCTGGAGGCCGTGCACGTCGGGGTGCCGGGGCTCCAGCGCGGCGAGCATCCGGGCCAGCCGGATCCCCTCGTGGCAGAGGTCCGGGCGCACCCACTCCTCGCCCGTGGTGGCGGTGTAGCCCTCGTTGAAGATCAGGTAGACCACCGACATCACGTCGTCGAGCCGCTCAGTCCGCTCGCGGCCGACCGGCAGGTCGAGGGCGAAGCCGGCCTCGGCGAGCGTCCGCTTGGCGCGGGTGATCCGCTGCCCGACGGCCGACTCCTTGACCATGAGGGCGCGAGCGATCTCGGCGGTGGTCAGGCCGGCGACCAGCCGCAGGGTCAGCGCGGTCCGGCTCTCCGGGGTCAGTGCCGGGTGGCACGTGAGCAGGATCAGCCGGAGCACGTCGTCCTCGACGTGGTCGACCGCGGCGTCCAGGTCGGGCATCTCGGCCTCCTGCCCGTCGGGCGTCGCGTGGCCCAGCTCGGCGGTCTTCTCGCGCAGGGCGGCGTTGCGGCGGAAGGTGTCGACCGCGCGGCGCTTGGCCACCGTCATCAGCCAGGCGCCGGGGTCGGCCGGGATGCCCGCGCCCGGCCACTGCTCCAGCGCGGCGACCAGGGCGTCCTGGGCGAGGTCCTCGGCCAGGTCGAGATCGCGGGTGACCCGCACGAGCGCGGCGACCAGCTGCGTCGACTCCCGCCGCCAGACGGCGGTGACGCGTGCGTGGACGACCGGGTCGGCGTCGCTCCCCATCCGGGCAGCGTAGGGGAGCGACGCGGCCGGCACTCAGGCCTGCGGGGGCGGCGCGTCCCAGATCCGGCGTACGACGACCGAGCCCTCCCAGCCGGGCCAGTGCTGCTGGTGCAGCTCGACCAAGCGGCGCGCCTCCTCGACCGCCTCCGCGTGGTCGCGGAACTCCAGGACGGAGTAGCCGCCGACGATCTCCTTCGCCTCCGCGTACGGCCCGTCGGTGGTGGTGACCTTGCCGCCGGCCAGGCGTACCTCGGTGCACTCCTGGCCGCCGTCGAGCCCGCCGCCGTCGAGGAAGACCCCGGCGGCGACCGCCTGGGCGATGTGCTCCTCCATGGCCTTCATCAGGGCCTCGGGCGGGTCGACGTCCTTGGTCGGGTCCATCTGTACGAATCCCATGTAGCGCATGTCGTGCCCTTCTCTCGTCTCTCTCGGCTGGTTGTGCTCACGCACCTCTCAGCAGGACGTCGAACGGGCACGGAGGGATCCGACATCGGCTCCGGACCTTTTTCGCCGGCTCACAGGAGCAGCGTCAGAAAGACGCTGTGCGGATCCTCCCGGTAGCTCCCGAAGGGACCGCACGGCACGAACCCGGCCTTGCGGTAGAGCGCCCGCGCCGGGGCGAAGAAGTCCATGCTGCCCGTCTCCAGGGAGACCCGCGCGACGTCGCGCGCTCGAGCGTCGGCGAGCAGATGGTCCAGCACCTGCCCGGCGATCCCCTGACCCCGGCGCCGAGGATCGGTGCGCATGCTCTTGCAGCTCCTCGTGGTCCGGTGCCAGCGCCGCGAGGGCGCCGGTCCCCACGATCGAGCCGGAGTCGTCGTACGCCACCCGGAGCCGGACCCCAGGCGCTCGAAGCCCGTCGAGGGGGAGCGCGTGCCGGCTCTCGGCCGGAGCGGTGGGCGCCATCTCGTCCAGGTGCTGCTGGAGGAACATCCCGAGCGCGGGGTCGTCGAAGTCTGCTGGTCGGATCTGCACGGCGCGATCGTGCCCGACGCGTGTTTCGCCCGGATTTCACCCCGGTCGCGGCGGCCGTGGAGCTCTCGCCTGCTGCCGTCTTCGGCTTCGCGGTGCCCTGGGCCGCCGAGGCCGCTTCCTCCGACGACTCCGGCCTGCGGGTCGTCGGCCTGCTGATGCTCCTCGTCGGCGGCGGGCTCGGGCTGACCGCGCTGCTGGCGGTCACGGCCGCGGTGGCTCGACGGCGCTGAGCCGAGCCGATCGGGTCGTTGCGCCGCCCTCGGTCGCGCGTGTCTCGACGGCCACGCTGAGGGGGTGGCAGGGTGCGGGCATGTTCGACGGCTTCGAGCTCCGCGACGTCACCGTCGCGCCCGGCATCGACCTGCGCGTCCGTGCCGGCGGCGCGGCCCGGCGGTCGTGCTGCTGCACGGGCACCCGCGCACCCACACCACTTGGCACGCGGTCGCGCCCCGGCTCAGGGACGCCGGCTTCACGGTGGTCTGTCCCGACCTGCGCGGCTACGGCCACTCCGCCAAGCCCGAGCCCGACCCGGAGCACCAGGTCTACTGCGACCGGGCGATGGCCGGCGACGTCGTCTCGCTGATGACGCAGCTGGGGCACGACCGGTTCGCCGTGGTCGGCCACGACCGCGGAAGCTACGTCGCGTTCCGGGCTGCGCTCGACCACCCGGAGCGCGTCGCCTCCCTGGCGGTGCTGGACGGCGTCCCGATCGTGGAGGCCCTGGAACGGACCGACGCCGGGTTCGCCGAGGCGTGGTGGCACTGGTTCTTCTTCGCCGCCTCCCCGCACGCCGAGCGAGTGGTGACCGCCGATCCGCTCGCCTGGTACCGCCCCGACGCCACCGCGATGGGCGCCGAGAACCACGCCGACCTGGTGGACGCCCTACAGGATCCGGCCACCGTGGTGGCGATGATCGAGGACTACCGGGCCGGGCTGCACGTCGACCGCGGCCACGACGAGCAGGCGCGGGCGCAGGGACGGCGGGTCGAGTGCCGCACCCTCGTCGGGTGGTCGCGGCACGACGACATGGGCCAGCTGTACGGGGACCCGGCGGCCATCTGGGCGCCCTGGTGCCGGCTGCCGGTCGAGTCGGCGGTGATCGACTCCGGGCACCACATGGCCGAGGAGGCACCCGAGCAGCTCGCGACCGTGCTGGTGGAGCACCTGCGACCCACCGTGCCACACGGACCCATGGACACCGGTGCGGCGTTCGCGTCGGATCCCTAGTCTTCCGACATGGACGCACGCGGGCTGGGACTGAAGGCGGCGGCGCTGTCCGCGGCGCTGCTGACGACGGTGCTGGTGACGACGGTGCTGGGGGGACCGGTCGCCGCGGCGAGCTCGGCCGACGCTTCGGCTCCGGCGGACCAGAAACCGCGGGTCCTCACGCCGTCCCTGAGGTTCTCGCCCAACGGCGACGGAGTCCGCGACCGGCTCGACGTCCGGTTCAAGCTGCCCGTCGCCACCACGGTGCAGATCCGGGTGGAGCCGGGCGACGACGAGATCACGCCCTTCACCGTCGCGCTCGGGCAGCGGCCGGCGGGCCGCCACACCTGGGCGTGGAACGGGCGGACCCCGCAGGGCCGGCTGGTGCCGCACGGGTCCTACCGGATCGGCGTGGTCACGCCGCAGGGGCGCGACGACGCCTTCGCCTCGGCCGACCTCAAGCTCGACGCCTACCTCGGCGTCCGGGACCGGTACGGCGCGAAGAAGGACGCGGTGGCCAAGGTCTACCCGCGTTCGGTCGAGGTCCGCGACCGGCTGGTGCTGGACGCCGGCGGGTGGAGCGACGGCATGAAGCGCGCGGTCCTGACCTTCCGCGACGTCGACGGCAAGGTCGCGCTGCGACGCACGATCCGGTTCCGACCGAAGTGGTTCACCGAGGTGGTGTGGGAGGGGCGCGACGGCCGCGGGGTCCCGCTGCGGCCCGGGCGCTACGTCGCCACCCTGTCGGGCACCGACGGCCTCGGCAACCGGGGCGCCAGCAAGCCGCTGAAGCTCTGGGTCTCCCAGGACTCGCTGGTGTGGCGGGAGGAGAGCCGGACGATGCCCGCGCAGGAGGCGTGGTCGCCGGCCTGCCTCGGCAGCTCATGGCCGGAGTGTGGGCTGTTCCTCCCGCAGGGAGAGGTGACGCCCAGCGTCCGGTTCCCCGGCGGGCTGACCCACCGGGCCGACCCCGACCCCGACATCGTCGGGGCGGCGGAGTCCAGCTACTTCGTCGCGGTGCCGGAGGCGGTGCGCGGGCTGGACGCCGTCCGGGTCGCCTTCGCCGGAGAGCCGACCAACCCCGGCGAGACCGACCGCGGCCACCTCGCCGTCCACTACCCCCGCACGGACGCCACCGTGGTCTCCTCCAGCAGCACGGCGCAGACCCAGTGGGACGAGGACCCGGTCTACGACGACGGCCAGGAGTGGGACCCCCGCGACCGCCGGCTGCCGCCCACCGCCTGGTGGGAGTTCTGGACCGAGGGGGACGACGCCTTCGACGTCGCCACCTTCACCCTGGACCTGCGCTACCTGGCCGTCGAGAAGAAGAAGTAGCCGGACCCCGGACGCACGACCGGCGCCGACCCCGCCAGGAAAGACGGAGGATCGACGCCGGTCGGCGTACAGGTGTCGCTGCGTCAGCTCACCGCGTCGAGGGCGTCGACCATGCCCTCACCGAAGTAGCTGTTGTCCGCGTCCGTACCGACGCACGGCGCGCCGGCGGTGGTGGTGCCGCAGGGCTTGTCGTCGGCCTGCGCGCGCAGCCGGTCGATCATCTGCGTCGGCGTCAGCCCGGGGTGGGCGGACTTCATCAGGGCCAGCACCCCGGCGACGTGCGGGGAGGCCATCGAGGTGCCGCTCTTGGTGCCGTAGCCGTTGTCGCGCACGATCGTGGAGAGGATGGCCGAGCCGGGGGCGGCCACGTCGATCGAGCCGAGGCCGCGGTTGGAGAAGCTGGACAGCCGGCTCTCCATCGTGCCGGCCGGGAACCGCTGCACCGACGAGACGGTGACGACGCCGTCGAACTCGCCCGGCACCTTCTTGCAGGTGTCGTTGAGCGTCCGGGTGATCGGGGTGCTGTCGTTGGGCGCGCTGGTGTCGATGGTCTTGTTCGACAGGTCGTACGACGAGTTGCCGGCGGCCGCGGCGTGCACCACGCCCCGGTCGGTCGACCACTCGACGGCGCGCCGGACGGCCTCCATCGCGGCGTACTGGTCGGGCTGGTCGCCGCACCAGAACTGGAACGGGTCGACGTAGTAGCTGTTGTTGGTGACGTCCATCTTGCGCTGGCCGGCCCAGACGAAGCCGCAGACGGCGTACTCGGGGTAGATGTAGCCGGCGTCGCTGACGACCTTGACCGAGGCCATCCGCACGTTCGGCGCCACACCGACGATGCCGACGCCGTTGCGGGCGGCGGCGATGGTGCCGGCGACGTGGGTGCCGTGGTCGCTGGTGGTGGGGTGCCAGCCGGTGGCGGAGGTGTCGGGGCGGCCCGCGTCGGTGCAGTTGACCGACTCGCTCGCGTCGGTGTTGGCGACGAGGTCGGGGTGGTCGGGGTCGATGCCGGAGTCGAGCACGCCGACGAGCACGTTGCGGTTGCCCTCGGTGATCCGGTGGGCCTGGTCGGCCTTGATCATCTGCAGGTCCCACTGCTCGTTCTCACGCGGGTCGGCGACCGTGGCCACGGTCGCCTCGGAGCCGATGTCGCCGTTGGCGGGCTTCTTCGCCTCCTTCTTGTAGCCGGACGCGCCCGGGCCCCAGCTCACGCTCAGCTCGGACGGGGTGCCCTCGGCGACCGGGACGGTGCGGGTCGCCCCCACGGACTCCAGCTTGTTGCCCGCGGCCTTGGCCACGTCGGCGCGGAAGGAGGAGACGTCGGCGTGCGCGACGACGACGCCGATCTGCGGCCAGCTCTGGACGACGACTCCGCCGGCCTTCTCCACCGCGCGCTCGAGCTGCTTGGTGTGACCGGGGTTGGCGTTGCGGGCGTTGAGCAGATAGCTGGAGACCACGCCGTCGGGGGTGCTGATCGGCACCGGCGTCGAGCCGGGCTCGTTCGCGGCAGTGGGGGCGGCGGTCGCGCCGGTCATCGAGACGAGCGCGGCGGCGAGGACGCCGGAGGTGGCGAGGGCGAGCGCAGGCATGCGTCGCCGCATGGGCCGAAGGGCCATGGGTGATCCTTCCGAGAGGAGAGCGAGCGCCCCGAGCGGACGCAGGGCGTCATCTTGCAATGCGGTGGTGACCGGCGTCACTGGCGGGGTGGTGCGTCCGCGGCGAATCTGATGCTGCGCAGATCATCCCGCCCGGCCCGTGCCTCCGCGCGCGCCAGGTAGTCGGCGGTGCTGTTCTCGTGCGGGAACGGCGTGTCCGGGACCGGTACGTCGAGGGCGCGGCAGAGCGGCTCCCACCCGTCGCCGGGCTGCCACTCGACCAGCCGGTCGGCCGGCACCTCCGCGCGCACTGCGGCGTTCCACCGCTCGTAGGCCGCCATCAGGTCGGCCGGGTCGCCAGGGTCGTCGGGCGTGGCGAACAGGTCGCGGAAGATTGTCCGGAAGAGCGGCACCATCGGGTCGTCCGGGGGGCGCGCCAGGATCTCCGCGGTCCGGGGGACGACGGTGGCCGTCATGCTGCGGTGCCAGGCCTTCGCGCTGATGCGGGTGGACAGCAGGACGAGAGCGTCGGGGTAGGTGGCGGCCAGGTCGCGCCAGCAGTTCGCCGCGGGGAAGTCGACCGCGGCGGCGTACTCGGCCAGGAAGGCGTGCCACACCGGGGGCCGTCCGTCCATGGCGGCTACCCAAGCCGGCGCCTGCTCCGGGTGCCTGAACACCTCGCTCATGTGGTGAACCGGCGCGGCCAGCAGGAGGTGCAGCGCCTCGCGCAGCGACGAGGTGCCTGTGCGCGGGAGGCCTGCGCCGACGAGTCGAAGCGTCACGCTCGCGAGACTAGGGGGATGCCGTCCGGCGGCGCCTGGTCGACTCATCCTGTGGGCGGTTCGGTGCTGCCTGGCTGACGGCGACCACGAAGACCACGTCGTCCGGCTCGGCCAGGTCGGTGCCGAGCACGGTGACCCGGTGGGTACCGGGCTCCACGCCGATGGCGTCGTACTCACGGCCGTGCACGTCGCGGACGGCCAGTTGACCCTCGGACTCCACCTCGAAGTCGCCCAGGTGGTCGAGGTCGTGCCGGTCCACGACCGCGGACTCGGTCGAGGGCACGACCTGCACCTGGACCGCCCCGAGCTGGGTGTCGCGCAGACCGACCGCGAGGCAGTCGCGGGTGGCGACCACGTTGGCGTCGCCGAACGTGGTCGGCGGGGTGAAGTCCTCCCGCCCGACGAGCAGGACCACTGGATAGCTGGGACGGATCTGGGTGCTCACCGCGCCAGCATCGCAGCGCCCACCGACAGCTCGACCTCGTGCCCGATGCGGAGATGAGCAGGTTTGCAGGTCTCGCTCGAACGGGTAGCGGGACAGAGGTGAGGGATTGACGCAGCTTCGGGGTGCCACGAGGCGCCGGTGAGGGGGAGGGTCGCATGGAGTCCGTCGCGGAGGCGCCAGCGGCCGACACTGAGCACCCCTTCTGGAAGCACCCCACCTGGAAGCGCAGGGGAGAGATCGGGCGACTCGTGCTGGGCGCGGTCCTGGAGCTGGGGATCAAGGCCTACGGGGCGGGCGCAGCGGCGAGCGTGGCGCTCAGCGACGCGGAGACGGTCGGCGGCAAGAGCCGCGATGCGCTGGCGGCAGTGCCCACGCTGGCCGAGGAGTACCGCCACGCCAAGTACGTCGTCGACCACCAGGAGGAGATCCGGGCCGCGGTCGACTACGCCAGTCAGCACACACCTCCCCAGGCTGAACTCCAGGAGTCCGCGGACCGGGTGGAGGCCACGCTCCTGGGCATCGAGACGACCTACGGCGAGGTCGAGCAGGCGAAGGACTCGGCGTTCTCGTTCCCACCGACGCCCGGAGACGCGTGGGGTCACCTGCGAAACGCCTGGGAGGCGAAGCCCGAACTGGAGTCCATCCGGCACCTGGCCGGCGTTGCCGAGGAGGCCGGTCCCTACCTCGACCAGGTGGAGGTGCTGGTCCCCGTCTACTACGGGGGCCTGCTTGCCTTGACGGACAACTTCGCGGGGGACGAGATCGTGGCCACCGTCAGTGTCATGGCGATCGCGTTCGGTGTTGCCCTGGTTCTTGGCCACGCGGTCGGTTTCTGGGTCCGAAGGGGCCGCCCCGGACTGATCGCCCGCGCGCTCCAGCGTCTGGGCGCCCGCCTGTTCCGGCGTTGGTACGTGCGCAACCTGCCGTACGCCCTCGGTCCTGCCATGTACGCCGCCGCGCGAGAGCGTGTCGAGCAGGATCTGCTCGCTGACCCTCGGGCCGTGCTCGAGCCTGAGGCGTTCGATGAGATGAAGACGTACTTCGCAGCCGTGGCAGCCGATGACCCGGCAGGAGAGCAGGAAGTCAGTCCCGCTCGCAGCGGCGGGTGACCTCGGCGTCGCAGTAGTCGCGGGCTCCGCCGCGCCCGTCGGCATGGTCCCGGCCGGGGCCCCCGACCAGCCGGTCGCCGTGTGCGTCGGTCGCCCCGCGCAGCTCGTCCGCGCCCGGACCGCCCAGGGCGACCCGACGGAACAACGAGGCCGGATAGGGCCTCAACGTCTGATCGTGCTCGAGCCTGAGGCGGTCCGCCCCACCCTGCCCCCGCAGCACGACGTTCACGCCGCGGGCACCGAGGGTGTCGGCTCCCGGACCTCCGTTGACCCGGACGGTCCGACCTCCGAGGAATGCCCTGTCGCTGCCACCGCGCCCGTGGAACGTCGCCTTCGCCCCATATGCGCTGACGTGGTCGTCGGCGTCGGTCCCGACGACGACCAGGACGCCGTTCTTCGCCATGTTGCTGACGGAGACGTCGTCGAAACCGGTGAACGGGATGGTGCCCTCGTCGCACGTCATCCGGGTCGCGACGCGGACCGTGAGGTGCCTGCACCCCCGCCGGAAGTAGATGCGGTCCCGGCCGGGACCGCCGTCGAGGGAGCGCACCCGGTACCAGGCGCGGGACCCGCCCGCCACGCTGTCGTCGCCGCCTCCCAGCCGCACGTCGCGATAGCCGCCGGAGGTCAGCCAGAGGTGCTCGTCGGCGTCGGAGCCCACGAAGGAGACGGCGCTCTGCCACGACGCGGCTCGCTGCTCGCCGAGATCCCACGAGTGGACCGGACCCGTCCACGCCAGCACCTGGACGCCGTCCAGGGTGGCGCGCCCGGCGACGGCGTCGATCACGAGCTCGCTGTCGCTGCCCGGGGTCGACGAGGCCGGGACGGCCGGGAGGATCAGCCGGGTCGAGGTGGCCGCGGAGACGTCCAGGCGCCCCGCCGGGGCCATCTCGCCGCGGTATTCGACCCTTGCGCCGCCGGGCCCGAAGGTGAGGTCGTCGGCGTTCAGCCCGTCGACGGGTGGGACAGACCAGACCGTGTCCTCGCCCCGCGCCGCCCGCCGGGGGGCGCCCCCCATGTCGATCACGTCGCGCTGGCTGCCCGCCGGTGCCGGACGGCTTCCCCCGACTCGTCGGTGTCTGCGAAGACGGTCTCGTCCATCGGGGCGCCGGTGAACGTGTCGTCGCCCTCGCCGAGGTAGACCGTCATCATGGAGTCGGACGGGCCCGTGCCCGACTCGTTGACCACCACGTCGTCGCCGGGCCCGGCGTTCAGCAGCCCGAACGAGCCGGGCAACTCCCGGCCGACCGGAGAGCGGCCGACGTCCAGGCAGATGGTGTCATCGCCGCCCGAGGGCGTCGAACGTCTCCCACGCCCCCGGTGTCATCGCGACCACGTCGTCACCCTCGGTGCCGGTGGTGACCTCCGTCGTGGCGACGATCGTCACCGGCTTGCCCTGGCACGACGTCGCGGCGCTCGCGGCAGCCGGCGCGGGCGCCCCGCCGAGAGCCAGGGCAGGGACGACGGTCGTCAGTACGACCGCCGTAGAGATGACCAGACGTGCACGGTTCACAAGGAGCCCCGCGGTGTTTCGTGTCGAGCCGTCGTCCCCGTCGTCCGGCGGCTTCACATCCGACCACACCCGCGGGGGCCCGACAAGCGATCGGGGCTCGGGCGAGCATGGCCCCGGCAGTCCGAGGCCCGACTGTCTGGGGCGACGGGTCACAGGCTGGGTCCGACCTCACCCTCCGTGCTCGGCTCGGCGGAGTCCTTGAGCTCGACGAAGATCGCGTGCGTGGGGGTCTCTCCGATGTTCTCGCCGTGGTGCTGCTGGGCGGGAAGCCAGGCGACCGTGCCTTCGTGGAGCTCCACGTCGCGCTGTTCGTCGCCGCGGACGAGTCGACGGCGGAACGAGGACAGCGTGTACATCACGCTGTCCGGGTGGGTGTGGGGAGTGGTGACGGTGCCCGGCTGGTCGAGGTACTCGAGCACTCGGACGCGTTCGTTCTCGAAGATGACCTTGTACTGGTCGGGGTTGGTCTGAGTGGGATCGAGGCTCATCACTCGAGCATGGCACCGCGGGTCAGAGCGAGGAAGGCTCGCGCCCCGCGAGGTCCTGGCGCCTAGGCTGCGGTGCGCACACGCCATCCCCCGCCCGGGCGCCCACCGAAAGGCTTACGTGCCGGACCTCGACTACACCGCGCTGACCGACCCGTACGACCGGGAGGCGGCCCACGCCACGACCAAGGCCGGCGGAGCCGGCGTCGCCTCCGCAGTCGGCTGTTCGGCGGTGCTGGCCGGAGTCCCACTGACGGTGGTCGGGCTGTTCCTGGCGATGTGGGACCCGCGTCTGGTCTGGGTCGCGGTCGCCGTGGGGATCGTCGTCGTGCTGCTGGCCGCGCGTTTCGTTCACCGGGACCGGGAGCGGCAGGTCGAGCGGCGGTGGCGGCTCGCGCGGTTCGCCCGGGCCAACCGCCTGCACTACACGCCCGTCGTGCCGTCTCCGTCGAGGCCCGGGGCGGTCTTCAGCATGGGGATCAACCGCCAGAGCGAGGACCAGTTCACGTTCTCCGAGCCGAGGTCGTTCACCGTCGGCACGCACACGTGCACCGCCGGCTACCGGAACGGCGTCCCGATGAGCTGGGGTTTCGCCACCACCAGACTCCGCACGACCTGCTCCGCTGCCGCACCTGATGCTGCTCTCCCGTGCCGATTCGCGCGGGCACTTCCCGCTGCCGGTCGGCCCGGCCACCCCGGTCCAGATCGCCGTCACCGGGCCCGGCGCGGACGCGTTCGTGGTGCACGGCCCGATGGGCCGGCGTGACGAGGTGCAGGCGCTGCTGGACCGCACGCTGTTCCGGCCCGAGGTGCTCGACGTGCTCACCACCCGGCGGGTCGACCTGGAGATCGTCGATGGCTGCCTGATCATCCACGCCGCCCGGACCGTCGTCGGGACGGACCCGGAGACCTGGCGCTGGGTGCTCGAGGTGGTCACGCGCGCGGCCGGCGCGCTCGAGGCACCGGTCAGTGGCGCTCGTCCGAGCTGAGGCATCGCAGGCGCAGCGCCGAACCGGTCATCACGGCCAGGCAGAGCGCTCCCACCACCCACGTCAGCCAGCGGTGCGGATCGCCCGCGCGGCAAGGACTCCGAACGCCGCGACGAGCTCCGGCGGTCCGACCACCTCGAGGTCGGCGTCGAAGCGGCACAGCGACGCGGCCAGGGCGGCCCACGACCAGGAGCCCTGCACCAGTCGGGTGCGCCCGTCGTCCGCCGGCTCCGCGACGCCGTCCCCGACGAAGGGCGCCACCCGGGAGAGCGGCAGGTCGACCAGCACCTCCCCGCGGCAGGGCCAGCCCGTCCCGGACTCACTCGCGTCGCCGCCGCGGAACCGGCTCACGACGTACGCCGTGACGTCGCCGCCGGGCAGCTCGCGCGGGGTGAACCGCGGGCCGGTCGGGATACGCGGGGCGATCCGGTCGGCGCGAAAGGTGCGCCAGTCGTCGCGGTCGAGGTCCCAGGCGAGCAGGTACCACCGCCCCCGCCAGGTCACCAGGTGGTGCGGCTCGACCCGCCGCGCCGGTCCGTCGCTCGGCGCCGGGTAGTCGAACCGGAGCACCTCCCGGGCCCGCATCGCGGCGCCGAGCGCGAGCAGGACCGCGGGGTCGGCGGCGGTCGCCCGACCGGGCGGAGCGACGACCTCGACCGGCAGCGAGTCGACGCGGTGCCGCACCCGCGCCGGCATCACCTGACGCACGGTGGTCAGCGCTCGCAGGGCCGCCTCCCCGACGGCCTCGCCCAACCCTGCGCCGTCGACGGCGGCGACCTGCAGCGCGACGGCCACCGCGACGGCCTGGTCGTCGTCGAGGAGCAGCGGTGGCAGGTCGGAGCCGGCCTCCAGTCGGTAGCCACCGCCGGGACCCTTGAGGGTGGCCACCCGGTAGCCGAGGTCCCGGAGCCGGTCGACGTCGCGACGGATCGTCCGGGGGCTGACGGCCATCCGCGCCGCGAGCAGCTCGCCGGACCAGTCCCTGCGGGTCTGGAGCAGGGAGAGCAGTGCAAGCAGTCGGGCGGACGGGGTGGACATGCTCGTCAGTCTGGCGCAAGAAGAGGACAGGATCTGACCACTTCCTCCGAGAGGCTCGGCACGAGGCGGCCATCCGGGCCGCCCGCACCGAAGGAGCACCCATGAGCATCGCCACCGTCACCCACGTCAACCTCCGCGGCACCGCCCGCGAGGCCCTGGAGCACTACCGCGCAGTCTTCGGCGGCGACCTCACGGCCATCACCTACCGCGACGCGGGCGCCGTCACCGACCCGGCCGAGGCCGACCAGGTGATGTGGGGGCAGGTGGCCTCCGTCTCCGGCTTCCAGGTGATGGCCTACGACGTCCCCGCCGGCCGGCCGCTCGAGCCCGGCGTCGCGCCGTACTTCGTCTCCGTGCGGGGCGACGACGCCGAGGAGGTCACGGGCTACTGGGAGGGGCTGACCGCGCCCGACGCGGGCGCGACCGTGGTCGTGCCGCTGGCGCCGGCGGGTTGGGCTCCGCTCTACGGCATGGTCGCCGACCGGTTCGGGGTGACCTGGGTGCTCGACGTGACCGCACCGGGCACGTGGTCGCAGCAGACCCCCTGACAGAGGACGCCCCTGCACCCGGTTGCCCGTCGGGTGCAGGGGCCGTCTGGATCCCCGTTCAGCGACGCGTGCGCTGGTGTCCTCGCCAGGGGTAGCTGTCCCCGGCCCGCGCCTTGCTCTTCGACTTGCCGGCGTGGTGACCACCGCGGGTACCGAACGGGTTCTTCGAGGCGCCGAAGTAGTACACGGCATAGCTCGCCGCGTCCGACATCTCGTCCAGGCCCTGCAGCGCCCCGCCGGCCAGCTGCCGCTGGGCGGCCCGCTTCGCGGCCTCGTCACCCTCGGGCGCCAGGCCCTCGGCGTCCAGCGGCGGCACCCCGGTGAACAACGTGTTCAGGTTGTCGCAGAGCTGGTGGTAGCAGGGGTCGTACCAGGAGCCGGCCGCGCCGCCGTACTCCCGGGCCTGCTCGGGCGTCTTGATGCCCTCGGCCCCGGCGAAGACACCGCCCGCGGGGATCCCGCGCAGCGTGAAGCCGACGTAGTCCGAGCGTCCGTCGAACGGCACCCGGTCGCTGGTCAGCCCCTGGGAGCGGAACCAGTCGTCGTGCACCTGCTCGACCTTGCCCGAGCCCTCCGGCCCGGCCGGGTTGTCCGGCGCGTCATCGCCGTCACCGTCGTAGATGAACCGGACGTAGTTCGACGAGGCGAGCATGTCGTAGTCGAGCATCACGTCGATCTTGTCGACCTCGCGCTGGCTCAGCTCGAGTGCGTAGTAGATCGACCCGACCAGGCCGTTCTCCTCCGCCCCCCAGAACGCGAACCGGATCTTGTTGCGGAGCTTGTGCCGGCCCTCGCCGATCTCCTCGGCCTGGGCGAGCAGCGTCGCCACGCCCGAGCCGTCGTCGTTGATGCCCGGCCCCGCGGGCACGGAGTCGAGGTGCGCGCCGACCACGACGACGTGGTCCGGGTCGCCGCCGCGGGTCTCGGCGATCACCTGCGGCAGGAAGCGGTCGGTGAAGGTGCCGTAGACCTTGAGGTCGACCGTCGGGTTCTGGCCCGCCTTGTACGCCTGGAGCAGCTGGTTGCCCACCCGGTAGCTGGAGATCACCGCGGCGATCGTCGCGGGAGTGTCGGGCTGGTTGTCGACGAACAGCGCGTTCTGCCGCTCGGGGGTGTTGCCCTCGTTGTAGATGATCACGCCGGTGGCGCCGGCCGCCTGGGCCAGCTCCCACTTGTCCACGAAGGCACAGGAGCCGCGCTGCACCAGCGCCACCTTGCCCTCCACGCCGGCGTAGTCGGCGGCCGCACAGCCGCTGGTCGAGCCGCCGGTGGGCGGATCGACGATCCCGCCGACCGGGAAGACCGGCGCGTTGGTGAGCTCGACCGTCGGGGAGTTCGCCATCGTGATGAAGTCCACCGACGGCTGGTTGTCGTCCTCGGCGTCGCCGGGCACGTACGTCGTCGGCGTCGGGGAGACCTGGTTGAGCACCGGCGGCTGCGTCTCCTCCCAGATCGGGTAGTTGAACTGGTCGATGCGCACCCGCAGGCCGGCGTCGCGCAGGGTGTCCACGACGTAGTCGACCGACTCCCGGTACCCGGGGGAGAACACCTCGCGGGTGTCGTCGTTGAGCGTCGCGATCCGCTGGAGCGCGACCTGGTGCTCGGTGATCTCGTCGAGGGAGACCCCGCGCACGAACTTCTTCGCCAACGGGTCGCGGGGGGTGACGCCGTGCTTCGACGCCTTGGAGGCACTGACCTGTGACCGGTCGGGACCTGCGGTGGCAGTTCCGGACGACACGGCCACCCCGGCGAGCAGGACGCTGGTCGCGCCTGCCGCCACCAGCTTGGACGCTGTGTTCATGGGCTTCTCCTGGGAGCAGCCGACGAGCGGGTTCGGCGCCGTGCCGAGCGGTCGGCCGCCTTCCGACTGTACGAGCGCGAGGGCCGCTCAGGGTGTCCCTCAAATTGATGATCTTGACGAGAGATCAACGCTAGGGATGTACGTCGCACAGATCCTCGTATCCTCCGGAGTCCTGTCCTGGCCGGCAGTACGTCCGGTCGGACAGCCACTCCGTGCCCGCGAACATGAGGATCGAGACCAGGGGCACCGACAGTGCCAGCAGCACGAGGGTGCGCCGAGGCAGCCGTCGTACGACCGCCGGCAGCCACAGCCCGATGGCGAGCACGAAGAGGGCCCCCTGCACCGCCCAGGCTCCGAGCAGGACGGCGTTCGTGGCCACACAGGGCTCACAGGCGCCGGTGGAGCAGCTGTACCGGTTGGTGCAGTCGGTCATGACAGCCATGGCCAAGCCCCAGGACCCGATCGTGGCGAAGAAGCCGGCGACGATCGGTCCCGGGACCCTGGCGAGAGCGAGGAGGAGAGACGTCATCCCGCCACCGTCCTACGCCCGCCGGCTGTCGGCGTGAGCATGCGCACCCAGCTGCCGGATCCAGCGCACCCGGCGGTCCTCACCGGGGGTGGGGCTGGTCCGTGGTGTCAGGAGGCGCGGTCGCCGTCCCGGTCAGCGAAGACGCGGCACGAAGTCGTCGAACTGCACGCTGATGCGGTGCTCGCTCGACGGGAGCGCCGGGACGTTGATCACCTGGGGGCGGCGCTCCCCGCGGGCCTTCGCCACCAGCCGCACGGTCCCGCGCTCGGACACTGGGAGGTAGACGTCCGTGCCCGTGATGAACGGGAGCGAGGCGAAGGCGGGCAGCACCGCGTCGGTGGCGCTCACCTTGTCGCTGCCGGCGTCGAAGGCGAACAGCCCGATGATCCGGCGCTTCCGCGGCGCGACCGCGGGGGTCAGCACGTTCTGGCCGCCGATGCTCAGGGTGTCACCGGCCTCACCCTGGTCGCCCCACCACTCCTTGTTGCGGTTCACGGTGAGGTTCACGTGCGCGTCGCTCTTCTCGGTGGCGGCGTCCAGTCCGGTGCCGGGGACGCTGGCGAGCAGCCGGACGAGCGAGTTGGAGCGCCGGAACGGCTGGCGGTAGAAGTGGTGGGTCGGCCCGCCCGGCCAGATGAGCGCGAACTCGTAGGACGCCGTCGGGGAGGCCTTGAACGGACCGAACGACCCGTCGCCGGAGAGCTGGTAGGTGGCGACCGGGCGGCGACCGATCCGCCGGCCGGTGTGCGCGTTGACCCGGTGCACCTCGAGGGTCGCGCCGTCGACGCCGACGTTGCGGGGGAACAGCACGGCGCGGCCGGAGACGTCGATGCGCCTGGAGGCCCGGACCACCTCGGTCGTCCTCGGGGCCTTGTCGGTGAAGAACGTGTACGCCTCGGTGAACGACTCGGGCGAGGTGACCGTCTCGGTGTGGCCCTGGTCGTCGAGGTGCACGTTGCGGGCGCCGGTGATCTCCGCCGCGGCGTTGTTCTCCCCCCAGATGGCGAGGGTCTCGACGCCGCCGGGAGGCTCGGCCGCCGGGGCACCGTCGAGGTTCACGTAGTGCGCGACCTCGGCCGCCCGCTCGGGCGAGCTGGTCAGGTACCGCTGCAGCACGTAGGTGCCCAACGAGTGGGCCAGGACGTCGACCTGCTCGGCGCCGGTGCGCTCGCGCAGGGCGTCGATCCGGGCGTCGAGTGCGGCGTGGACGTCGGCCAGCGAGTTGGTCGCGAACGTCGAGTCGTACTCGTGCGCCTCGATCCACGACACCGGGTAGCCGTTCGACGCGTACCGCTGGGCCTGGCTCTCGAACTGCGACCCGGAGCCCGACGACCCGTGCACGAACACGATGGGTCTGCGCTCATCCTTGGGCGACGGGCCGGGGTGGGGGGTGGCCGAGGTGGGTGCCGTCAGGCCGGCGAACATCAGCGCGGCGGTGGCAAGGGCGGTGGCGAGCGGTCGCAGCATGGGGACTCCGTGGTCCTGGCGTGGGGTGCCGGACGCTATCCGTGGTCGCGAAGCGGGGTCAACGGACGTCTCAGGCGTCGGATCCGTGGGTGCTGACCGCCAGTCCCTCCAGCCAGGCCTTCCAGGTCGGCTCCTCGCGCCGCGCGTAGTCGGCCGCCTCCTCGGAGAACAGGTAGGCGCGCACGCCGGCGGTCGCGGAGTCGGCGGCGTCGGCGTAGTCGAAGACATAGATGCTGAGCAGCCCCGGCACGGGGCCGGTGAGCCGGACCAGCGCCCTCCGCACCCCGAGCCGCTCGACGACGCCGGGCATGCCGCGTACGTCGACGGCCTCGCCCACCTCGCCCAGCCCCAGCTCGTCGTGCAGCCGGGTCCAGAGGGCGTCGGCGTCGCCGGGCAGCTCGACGCTGACCTCCAGCTGTGTCGCCTCCTGGCCGGGGAAGTGGGTCAGGTAGAGCCGCAGGTTGTCGAAGTAGGGCTTCCAGTTGAGCCCCATGTCGTCCCAGAACTCCTGCTCCCAGTCGGCGCCGGTGCCGAACCCGCTGGTGGTCACCCGGACCACGCAGGTGCCGCCGGAGCGCGCCTCGACCAGGAACTCCGAGGTCATCGGGCTGAGCTCGTCGGGCTCCTTGCCCATCAGCGCCGCCCAGTCCTCCTCGTAGGCCAGGCGGTGCGGCGGCTCCCAGGCGGTGACGTGGCCGTCGGAGCCCATCTCGGGGCCCATGCCGAAGTGCACGGCGCCGCCCTCGCGCTCCTCGAGGTCGGTCGGCAGGAACCAGGCGCTCATGCCGTGGGCGGTGGCGACGGCCTGCCAGACCTGCTCGGCGGTGCCGGGCACCTCGATGCTGAACTCGAGGCGGTAGGGGACGTGCGGGGTGGCGGTCATGGCTTCTCCTCGGTGCTGGTCTCGGTCGCTGGGCTCTCTGGCTCTCGGGCGTGCTCTCGGGCAGGGGGTGGGCGGCGACCACGAGCCGGTGCGGGCGCCCGTCGTCGTGGTGGTAGCGGGCGGCCAGGTCGAGCACCGCCGCGGTCAGGTCGTCGGCGAAGGCGGCCCGGTCCTCGGCGGACCGGAAGCCGATCGCGGGTGTCGATGGTCAGCGTCGGCAGCCGCTTGCCGGAGGCGCCGGCGCGGCGGGCCAGGGCGCCGACCTCGCGCACCAGGCGACCGGCGAGCGCGACCAGGTAGCCGGCCGAGAGGTGGTCGGCGTTGGCGTCGGGGTCGGCGGCCGACGCGCTGACCGCGGCGGGCGAGACGACGTACGACGCCGCGGAGGCCCGCAGCACCCGCTCGGTGATCCCGCCGTGCCGCCGCTCCTCGGCCAGCTCGACGAGCCCGTGGGCCTCGAGCGCCTTGAGGTGGTAGTTGACCTTCTGCCGCCCGATGCCGACCCGGGCGGCCAGTCCGGCGGCCGACGCCGGGACGGCCAGCTCGGCGAGCAGCCGGGCGCGGACCGGGTCGAGGGCGACCGCGGCCGCCTCGGGGAGCTCGATGACTTCGACGTCCTGCATTCCTCCACCGTGGCCCTGACAAGAAAAGTTGTCAAGGGTGCAGACGCCTCACCTGTGGCCCGGAGAGGCCGCGCTCAGCCGCGCTCAGCCCCCCTTGCAGCGCCGGGTGACCTCGGCGTCGCAGTGGTCCCGCCCGCCGCCGCCCCCGTCGGCGCGGTCGCGGCCGGGGCCGCCGACGAGCCGGGCGGCGTAGGCGTGCCGGGGCCCGAGCAGCACGTCCGGCCCCGGCCCGCCCAGGGCGAGGAGGCGTTGCGGCGGGTGCCACGACGCGGGGCGCTCGAGGTGGATGCGGTCCGCACCGGGACCTCCCCGCGCCACCCCGTCCTCTGCCGTGAGGGTGAGGCGGTCGGCGCCGGGACCTCCGTCGGCCCGGGCCGTGCCCGCCCAGATCTCGGCTACGTCGGCGCCACCGCGTCCCCGGAACGTCACCCGGGGTGCATAGAGCACCTCGGCGAAGTCGTCGCCGCGGGAGCCGACGATCCTCAGGCGCTGACGCAGGCCGCGGCTGTGCACCTGGACCCCCTCGAACCCCGGAAGGGCGAGGGAGTCGCCGTCGCACGTCATCCGTTCCGTGAGGCGGATGGTCAGCGACGCGCACCGGTTGCGGACGCTGACGATGTCGTCGCCCGGCCCGCCGTCGACCGAGCGCGCCGGCAGCGTGTCGACGAGGCTCGCGAACGAGAACGACCGCCCCAGGCGGTCGTCGCCGCCGCCCATCCGCACGTCGCCGAACGTGCCGTTGGGGAAGGTCAGGAGCTCGTCGTCGTCGGAGCCGATGAAGGAGACCGGGAGCGGCCAGTCCCTGGAGCCCTTCGCCCCGAGCTGGAACGCGTCGACGTGTCCCTCCCAGGTCATCACCTCACGACCGTCGACGGTGGCGCGGCGAGTGGCGCTGTCGAGGAGCAGCTCCCCGCGGGCGACCGGCTCCGCTGCGCCGGGGTTCGGCAGGTGCACGCCGACCCAGCCCGCCGCGGAGAAGTCGAGCCGGGCCTCCGGGGCCATCGCACCTCGCTGGTGGAGGACGGCGCCCCCCGGCCCGAAGGTGATGTGGTCGGCATCGAGCCCGCCCTTCGGCGCCGCCGACCACACCGTGTCCGTGAACTGCCAGTCCGTCCACGAGTCCATCGACGAGCCGATCCTGCTGGCGCTCGGGCGGACCGGCCGCGCCGCCACCCATGTGGATCACGTCCCGTTGGCTGCCCGGCGGGGGCTGGTCCAGCTCGACGTCCGAGCCCAGACCGTCGGCGTACACGTGCTCGGCGACCAGCGTGCTGCTGCTGCCGGTGAACGTGTCGTCCCCGCTGCCGAGAAGGACGTTGACCTCCGACCTGGTCGGGCTGGACTCGTTGACGACGTCGTCGTCGCCCGCGCCTGCCGTCACGAACCCGATGACTCCCCCCGTCTCGCTGCCCGAGAAGTTGTCGGGGACGGCCAGACAGATGGTGTCGTCCCCGCCCAGCGCGTCGAAGGTGTTCCAGTTCCCGGGAGTCATGGCGACCACGTCGTCGCCCTCGGTGCCGGTGGTGACCTGCTGGGAGGCGACGATCGTGACCGCCTGGCCGAGGCAGGTGGTCGCCGCCGTCGCCCCGGCCGGGGCGAGCGCCCCGCCGAGCGCCAGGACGGGTACGACGGCCGCGAGCGCGACCGCCGGGGACAGGAGACGTGCTCGCTTCACCTGGACCCCCCTGGTGCTTCGGATCGGCCCGAGAGCAGGGCGCCTCTGCGCTCGGCCAGCTCCTCGAGATCGAACCGGACGCCGGCCCGTCGCCGACCCACCTCCGCCCCGACGCGGTCCACGGTGGCGATGACGTGGCCGACCCGGACCGATGCCGCCTTGATCCGGTTGAGGACCGTCCAGTCGCTGAAGATGTCGTCGAACCAGACGTCGAAGGCCTTGGTGAGGTCGGTGACCCCGACGTCGCCCACCGGGCCGACCTGGACGTCGGCCAGCTCGGTGGCCAGGTGGCGCAGCGCCCCGTCGGCGTGACGCATCAGGTCGTTCGCCTCGTCGAGACGGTCGTGCTTGGCCAGGTCGGCGAAGAAGCCGCCGCCCAGGAACGTGTCGTACGTCGCCCAGTCGCCAGCGCTGCCGAGCACCCGGGCCGCCTGGCCCAGGGCCGCGCGGGCCTCGTTCGCGGCGGTCAGAGCCTCCTCCAGCTGGACGAGCTCGGCCTCGAGCACGCCCTGCCGCGAGGCCAGCTCGCTCAGCCGGGCCTGGGTAGCCGCGTGGGCCGGGGTCCGCCGCGATCTCCTGCTCCCGCCGCGCCAGCAGCTCCGCGCGCCGGGACTCAAGGTCGGGAAACGCGCCGAGGCGTCGGACCAGGTCGTCGACCTCGGCCTGCGCGGACTCACGGCGCGCGTCCGCGTCGGCTGCGGCGTACTCCGCCGCCTGGACCTCGGCCTGCTCGCGTGACAGGTCGGTGTCCCGGGTGCCGCGCAGCCCCGCCAGGATCCGGGTCAGCGACATCGACTCGAGCTTCGCCACGTCCTCGTTCTCGGACACGAGGGCGGCGAGCGCCGCGTCGTACCGGAGCCCGGCTTCGTCCAGGTGACGGTTCGCCGCCGCGAGCCGCTCCTCCAGGCCGTCCCGCTCGGCCTCGAGGCGTGCCAGCTCGGCCAGTTCGTCCAGGGTCCCCGTCATGGCGTGAGGCTAGCGGCCAGGTCAGGAGGGCGGCGACGCGTTCTCGGCACCCTCGGCATGAGGCCACGGCTGCCGGGGTACGCAGGGTCGCGCCTCAAGCCAGCGGGCACGCCGTGGAACCCACCCCAAGGAGTCAGCCCATGTCCGTAGGGACGAGCACCCGCCACGACCACGCCGGGGGTCGTCGATGAGCGTCTACCCCCGGTCGGTGGCCGACTTCCTCGTCCTCGTCGTCTCCACGCTGACGGGCCCTCGCGAGCGGCGCTGACGAACGTCACCACGGCTCGTGCGACAGCGTGGGCCAGCGCTCGGCGTACTGCCGGACCTTGGTCTCGTAGACCGTGCGCGGCGCCAGCCGGCGGTGCGGGCGCAGGTGCATCGCGAAGACGTCGGACAGCCCGTACGGGCGTAGACGCGCAGCCCGCTCGCGTCGCGGGTGACGCCGACGGAGCACGTGGTCGAGGCGAAGGCGTCGATCGCGTCCGCGGCGCTGGTGAACGGCTCCGCAGCCGTCCCGAACTTCTCCTCGTACCAGAGATGTACCCGGGCCTCGTTGCGCACCTCGATGGTCGCCGCCACGTCCTCGAAGAGTCGTGCGGCCGCCGAGATCACCCGGTCTTCCGCCTCCCAGGAGAGGTCGGTGTCGTCGAAGTAGAAGAGGTCGTAGTCGTGGATCCCGTAGCCGGGAGGTCGCCCTTCGACCGCGTTCCACACGTTCTGGAAGACGGCGCCCGCGGTCAGCCACCACTCGGGAAGCCCGAGCCGGGGAGTGCGGTCCAGGATCGTCGCGCACACCGGATCGGCGAGGACGGCGGCGAGGACGCCTGACTCGCTCGGATCGGGACGCGTCGCGGGGTCGTCCATCAGGTCACCGTAGTGAAGGCGATGGACGGAGGCCCGGCCACAGATCCGTGCCGCAACGCGGGCGTGTCGTGGCACCGCAGGTCTATGGTCGCTGGGCATGGACATGCTGCGGGGCGAGCAGATCGCCGAGGCCGACCTGACCGAGTGGCGCAAGCTGGCCCAGGGGCTGCATGCGCGCTACCTGGTGGACGACTTCGGCGCCGGCGCGCGGTTCGTCGCCGCCGTGGGAGAGGCGGGCGACGCGCGTCGGCCACCACCCGCGGGTGTCGATGGGCCCGGGCTACGTCGACCTCAAGCTGGTCAGCGACGACGCGATCTACCGCGACGACGACGGCACCGAGCACGTCGTCGAGTGGGTGACCCAGCAGGACGTCGACCTCGCGCGGCGGATCACCGAGGTCGCCGCCGACCACGGGCTGGACGCCGACCCGGCCTCGGTGTGCGACCTCGAGCTCGGCCTCGACACGGCGCCGCTCCGCGACCATCGCCCCGGTGTGGGCCGCCCTGCTGACCGGGCGCGCCGACTCCCAGGGCCGCGGCACCCCGAGCGACGAGGTCCGCGACGCCACGGGGCGGGTGCCGAACCTGTGGTTCGGGGAGGACGAGCCCGAGGAGGCGAGCGCAGCGGTTCCACGTCGAGGTGTACGTCGCGCCGGAGGCGGCGCGAGCAGCGGATCGCCGCCGCCGTCGCGGCGGGCGGGACCGTCGTCGACGACAGCGACGCGCCCTCGCTCACGGTGATCGCCGACCAGGACGGCAACCGGGGCGTCCTCTGCGTCGCCGCGCCGCCGAAGCGGGACTGAGCTCGCCGCCCTGACCGCGGCAGCCCGGTCACCAGGAGCGTCGTACCTCGGCGGCGACGTGGTCGAGCCGCCCGTCGAACTGGTGACCGCCGCGGTCGTGCTCGACGATCCGCGCGGAGGGAAGGCGTACGGCGTGGAGCTGGAGGTGGTCGAACGGCACCTCCTCGTCGTCGCGGCAGTGGTGGATCGACAGGGCCGTCGCCGGCTCCGGTCCGCGGTGCACGTAGTCGGGCACGTCCCAGCCGTCCGGGGACCAGTCGGGCATGGCCAGCAGCAGCGCCCGCCCCGGAGCCCAGTCGCCGTCGGAGAGCACCCACTGCAGGATGGTGGCGCCGAAGGAGTGACCGACCGCGACGTCGTCCGGACCCAGCGCCGCGAGGTGCCGCCGGATCGGCGCCGCCCAGCCCTCGACGCTCATGTCCTCCTCGGGCAGGCGCGGCATCTCGACCGGCACTCCGAGAGTGGTGTGGAGACCTTCGGCGATGACCTGGTCGTCGAGGAACCCGCCCGCGCCGTGGATGAAGAGCAGCCGCATCAGCCCACGGTAGACCCCGAAGCGGGACCTGCCGGCACCCCGTGTTCGTGGTCCTGACGTCGCGCGAACAGGGGGCGGAGAGGCCCGTGCGCGTGGTTGGGTAATGCCGGGACGGGTAGCAGGTGCCCGCCCGCCACACCTCCAGGGAGACATCGACGAGCCGGACCAGGACGCGCGCGCTGACCACCGCACCGCTGGCCCTGGGCATGGCGGTGGCGCTCGCCGCCGCCCCTGCCCAGGCGTCCTCGACGAGCAAGGAGGACCCGGCAGGTGACCACGTCATCGGCTCGAACCCCACGCTGGACCTCGCCAAGGTCTCGATGCGGACCAAGGCCAGGAAGAAGAAGATCCAGGTCACGTTCGCGCTCCACCACGACGTCGCCGCCGAGCACCTCGCGTTCCCCGGCGGGCTGGGCGTCGACTTCCAGGTCACGAAGAGGACCGTGCGGTCGGTCCGGGTCTTCGTCCGGCGCGGGGAGCTCCGGAGCACCGTCTGCAGCTATGACTCCCGGCAGGACCTCCCGACGCCGACGAAGTGCAGCAGGCTGCCGGTCACCCAGGTCGACGGGAAGACCTTCCGGGCGACGGTGAAGCGGAACCAGATCAAGAAGCGGGCGAAGGTGCTGAAGTGGCGGGCCTCCGCCTACGAGTTCGCCGCGGCGGCCGTCGACCCGGTCGGCACGGGCAAGCGCCCGTACAGGTGGCGGCCCTGAGCAAGCCTCCGTGAACAGCGGGCTGAGTGCCCCCGCTCAAGTGGTTGGGTAGCGCCCGGACGGGTAGGAGGTGCCCGGACACCACACGGACGAGGGGGAGAACTCATGAATCGGACCAGGAGTCGCGCGCTGGCGCTGACCACCGCACCGTTGGCGCTGGGGATGGCGGTGGCGCTCGTCGCCGCGCCCGCCCAGGCGTCGTCCACGAGCAAGAAGGACCCGGCGGGAGACCATGTCACGGGCTCGGCGGCCACCCTCGACCTGGCGAAGGTCTCGATGCGGACGAAGGGCAAGAAGAAGATCCAGGTCACCTTCGATCTGCACAACGACGTGACCGCGGAGCGACCTCGCCCTTCCCGGCGCGATGGGTGTCAATTTCGACGTCGAGAAGAAGATCATGCGGTCCGTGCAGGTGTATCGCGCGTGACGGGGTGATCCAGAGCAACGTCTGCACCTACGACACCCGCAAGGAGGAGCTCCCGCCGCCGACGAAGTGCAACACGCTCGCGCTCACCCAGGTCGACGCGAAGACCTTCCGGGTCGAGCTGAAGCGGAACCAGGTCAAGAAGGGGGCGAAGGTGCTGAAGTGGCGGGCGTCCGCCTTCCAGGCCGCTGGGGCCGCCTTGGACCCGCTGGGGTCGGCCAAGAAGCCCTTCGCCTGGAAGCTCTGAGGTGACTCGGATGCTCAGGCCTGTTCAGCGTACGACGAGGCTGCTGGGTGCCACGCTGACTCTGGCGATCAGCGCGGGGACGGCGGTGGCGCTCGTCGCCGCGCCCACCCAGGCGTCGTCCACGAGCAAGAATGACCCGGTCGGTGACTACGCGGGTCACACGTCGTCCAACCTCGACCTCGCCAAGGTCGCGATGCGGACCAAGGGCAAGCAGAAGATCCAGATCACGTTCGGGCTGCACAACGACGTCACCGTCGACGACCTCGTCTTCCCCGGCGGGGTGGGCGTCGACTTCTGGATCAAGAAGGACGTCGCGCGGTCCGTGCACGTCTTCTCCCGCGACGGCGTGGTCCAGAGCGACGTCTGCACCTACGACGCCCGCAAGGAGCAGGTCCCGCAGCCGAAGAACTGCCGCACGCTGTCGTTCACGCAGCTCGACGCGAAGACCTTCCGGGTCGAGGTCAAGCGGAACCAGGTCAAGAAGGGCGCCAAGGTGCTGAAGTGGAAGGCCTCCGCGTTCGCCTTCAGTGCGGGGGCGATCGACTACCTCGGCTCGGCCAACAAGCCCTTCACCTGGAAGCTCTGACCTACTGACATGACAGGAGTCCTGGGCCCTGCACGGGGCCCAGGACTCCTCGACGCGTGTGGTCAGACCTGCTGACCGAGGGCGAACTGGATGTTGCCGTCCTCGTCCACGCCGCCGTCCAGGATCTTGTCGTCCAGGATCTCGGCGGCCGGCGCGTCCACGTAGACGGTGGCACCGTTCTGCACGATGGTCTGGTCGGACTGCTCGGCGTGGTCCGCGGGGCTGACGGACAGGGACTGCCCGTCCGGCTCCACTGCGATCCGAAGAGCAGAGAACTCCGGCACGTCCTCGACGAGCTTGTTGACGATGTCGGTCACGTTGTCGGTGAGAGCAAGCATTGGCTCTCCTTCCGAAATGGAGGTTGTGTCCCCTTCACCATTGCTCTGATGTGTGGCGCGGACAAACCGCGTGGTCGATATGCGCGTCCTGACGGGGGATCGCGGGGGCGCAGCCGTACGACCTCAGGCCCGGGAAGGATTCGCATGTCGAGTCACAGATCGAGCAGCAGCGCCCGGTGGTCCGACACCTCGGGCTGCTCGACCAGCGCTCGGCCGCGCGCGCCGCGCCGGGGTGTCGGCCTTGCCGGCCGCGTCGCGCAGCCCGTGGAGGTACCCGACCACGACGGTGCGGCCCTCGGGCGTACGCAGTCGCGTCACCTGCGCCGCGCGCGGCCGGTCGGTGGGCGGCCAGGTGTCGCCGTGGTCGGCGTGGCCGCCGTGCACGAAGGCCTCGCGGCTGGCGGCCCGGACCAGGGATCGTCGGGTGAACATCGCCAGGCCGAAGTGCTGTCCGGTGGGTGCGGCCGTCCACGTCCACCGGGCCGGTGTCCGACACGGTGAACCACGGCTCATGGTCGGGGAGCACCGCGGCGACGTCCGCGACCAGGTTGGCGCGCTGGGGGAGCGTCCGGTCCTGGTCCTCGAACCGGGTCCACCCCTGGCCGCCGGGAGACAGGGTGGCCTCCTGCAGGGCGACCACGTCGGCGTCGACCCGGGGCAGGTAGGCCGCCAGCTCGTCGTACATCGCGCCGCCCCAGGCGTTGACCGAGAGGATCCTCACGGCGGGATCCTCGCGCATCAGGCTGTCGGTGGCACTCGACTTCGTCTGGCTCCGCGAGGGCTACTCCTGACGCCGACGGGTACTGCGTACGCCGACCTCGCCCGCCTGCAGCGGGCGCATCGAGCTCAGTGAAGGAAACCCATGTGCCGCGTTCTCGCCTACCTCGGGTCCGAAGTTCCGCTGGAGGACCTGCTGCTCAAGCCTGAGAACAGCCTGATCAACCAGTCCCTCGACCCGGAGCGCCACCCGCAGCTCCAGCTGGCCGGCTGGGGATTCGGGGCGTGGAGCGAGCACCTGCTCAAGCCGGAGAAGCCCTTCCTCTACCACCGCCCGATGGCGGCCTTCTACGACGACAACGTCGACGGCATCGTGCCGAGCCTCCAGGTCAGCACGATGCTCGCCCACGTGCGGGCGGCGGACTACAACTCGAAGACCGTGCTGGCCGACGAGAACTGCCACCCGTTCTCCTTCGAGGGAACGCCGTGGATCGTCGCGCAGAACGGCGACGTGCCGAACTGGCAGCTCCTGCAGCGCGAGCTGCTGCAGCACTGCAAGGACGAGTACCTGAAGCAGATGGTGGGCACCACGGACACGGAGTTCCTCTACGTGCTGTTGCTGTCCCTGCTCGAGAGCGACAGCGACGAGGACGTGAAGCGCGCCGTCGAGGAGCTGATGAGGCTCCTCGCGCAGGCGATGGAGGACCTCGACCTGCCGGCCCTGACCAAGCTGAAGATGGCCCTGGTCTCGCCGAACCGGATCATCGGCGTCAACGTCGGCACCGGGCACCAGGGCGAGCTCGAGCCGGAGGGTGACTGGCGGGAGCTGCGGAAGTCCGAGCCCGGGCACCGACGACTTCGCGCTCGCGCATGCTCCTGGAGCCGATGTACATGCTGATGGGTCGCAACTTCGAACACGACGACACGACGTACGACTTCGAGGAGTGCAGCGTCGACGACGCGACGTCCGTCATCTTCGCCTCCGAGCCGCTGACCGAGAGCATCGACGACTGGTCGACGCTGGAGTTCGGCGAGATCGTGTTCCTCGAGCGGGACGGCGAGAACGATCACCAAGACCGTCGACCGGCTGAAGGTGTAGGCGGGCCGGGCGAGCGGGAGGACGACGAGCAGGTGTGGGAGCTGCGCGCTAGCTCGTGACCGCGCCTGCGGAGTGCCGAGTCAGTAGGGCGCCCGGTCGCGTCAGCTTGTGTGCCTCCGAGTGTCTCATCGTGAGACACGCACGCGGTCGGGGCCTCTCCCGTGCTCCAGCCGGTCAGTCGACGGGTGCGCCGCCACGGCCAGACCTGCGGACCCGCGGGGTCTCGACCTGGTGGTAGTCCATCACCCGGTCTCGTCCTCGGGACAGGAACGCCGCGAGCCCTCCCACGACTGCGATCCCGACGGCGATGCCGCCTGCTACGACGAGCTCGACTGTTCCCATGCGCTTCCCCCGATGGTGGCGTTCGGACGGTAGTGCTCGAACGTACGCCGCTCACCCGCGAGCGGGCCAGCGTGAGCACCGTTGACGTACGTGTCGATCGAGCGGGGGGTTACCCGCGCGCAGGCGGTGCCCGAGGAGCTCGGGCACCGCCTGCGAAGCCGCCGTCAGCGCCTGGCCAGGAACTCGTCCAGGTCGACCCCTGCCTTGCGGGCCGCCTTGCGCATCGCCGGTGTGGTCAGGTCGGGCACGACGAACTCCTTGGGCTCGATGCTGCGGTCAGCCTCGGCGTACTGCCGCTGGGTCTGGGCCAGCGACTCGGCCTGGGTGGCGGCGGTGGCGAGCAGGGCTGGCGTCGGCGGTCACCGCAGCTCCGGTGAGCAGCCCGCTGACCGCCGGCGTGTAGCCGCTGGAGTGGCCGGCGACGTTGGGGTGGAAGCTCTCGCCGACCGGGACGGAGAGGTTGGTGAGCCAGGCCGGGCTGTCGCAGACGGCGTGCCCGATGAACCGGCTGGTCGGGTTGGCGAACGAGAAGCCACGCGCCGCTGCAGCGGCGGCGAGCCGTGCGTTGAGCTGGTCGGCGGTCTGGTTGAGCCGGGTCTGCTCGGCCGGCGAGAACCAGGTGAGGGCGCTGCAGTCCTCGCCCATGAAGATCCGCGGGTAGCCGACGACCACCACCTTGGCGTTCGGTGCCTTGCTCCGGATGCTGGCGTAGAGGGTGCCCAGCGCGCCGGGCAGCGTGTTGGCGATGTAGGCCTGGGCGGTGTTGATCTTGCCGTCGCAGTTGCTCGCCCAGCCGGGGAGCGCGCACTCGGTGATCACGTCGGCGAAGCCTGCGTCGTTGCCGCCGACCGAGATGGAGACGTAGTTGGTGGCGGCGCTCAGGGCGCTGAGCTGGGTGTTGGTGACGTCGGGGATCTTCGCGCCCCCGCAGGCCCGGAAGTTCAGCGCGTAGCCGCGGGCGGTGGCGATCAGCGACGGGAACGCCGCCGTCGAGCGCTTGCACGAGGTGCCGTCGTCGATGTAGCTGCGGGTGCCGGTGCCCGAGGAGTAGGAGTCCCCCAGGGCGACGTACGACGGTGGCGCTGCCTGCGCGACCGGCGCGGTGAGCAGGCCAGCCGTCAGCACGGTGGCGGCGATGCCGGCGAGGTAGGTGAGTGCGCGTTTCAGGGCCATGCGATGCCTCCGAGATAGGCCCCCGTACTGTGACGTGGATCACACTAGGCGTCGTGAGGTGTCACAGCAAGGGATCTCGGCGCGCAGGACCCAGGATCCTGCGGGGCCGTCGGCAGAACTAGGCCGACGTCACCACCGAGGCCCATGCCGGCGGGGTCGGTGCGGCGGGCGGTGTGCCAGAGTCGCATCATGACCTCTTGGCGCGACACAGCATCCGCGGCAGCTCAGAAAGACCTCGACGGTCTCCTCAACCTCGTGCTGCCGCAGGCCCAGGAGCTTCTCGGCAAGAACGGGCGGTTCTACCCCTTCGGCGCCTCGGTCTCGACCGACGGGGAGGCGTCGCTCACCGCGTCCGACGAGGGGTTGGGAGAACACCCGCAGCCGGAACAGGTCCTGGCCGGCGTGTACGACGGAGCACGTGCGAGCGCGCGGGAGAACCGGGCAGTTCGCGTTCGTCTCCGACGTCCTCATCGACGGAGGCGACGCAGTCCAGGTCGAGCTCGAGCACCGGGACGGCATCGCCATCGTCGTGTGGGTGCCCTACAAGCCCGCGACGCGCAACAGGGTCCCGACCTTCAGGGACATGAGCGTCACGCCGGGAGAGCCGCGGGTCTGGACCGACAGCTAGGGCACACAGGCACACTTCGGCTGCACAGGTCTGGACGAAGCGGCGCGATCACTTCATGAGCCAAGGGGGCGGCGTGCAGCACAGGGTCATCGAGCAGCAGGTCGACGTGCCGGCTGAGCCCGCACGTGTCTGGGAACGAGTCGTCCACCCCGACGGCATCAACCACGAGATGCGCCCCTGGATGACGATGACCATGCCGCGCCAGGCGTCGGGGCTGACCATCGAGACGATCCCGCTGGGACGACCGGTCGGCCGCGCCTGGCTGCGGCTCTTCGGCCTCATCCCGTTCGACTTCGACCACCTCACCCTGGTCGAGGTCGAGCCCGGCGTGCGGTTCCGGGAGCGGTCCACCATGTTGAGCATGCGGCGCTGGGAGCACGAACGCACCCTGACTCCCGTCGCGGGCGGGACGCGGGTGCATGACCGCGTCACCCTGCAGCCTCGCCTGCCGGTCCCTGGTCTCGCTGCTCTGCTCGCGCGGGTGGTCGACGCGTTCTTCAGGCACAGGCAGCGCCGGCTGCAGACCTACTTCACCGAGAACTGACGCCCATCCAGTACCGCAGTCTCGCGCCGAACTGCCCCGCCGGGCGTCAGTTCCGACTGCTGGAGCGCCAGCGTGACCACGCGCTCGGGGCCTTGGCGGTCTTCGGCGGTGGTGGGCCGACCTGGATCTCCGCGCCGTAGGACCAGCCGGGCAGGAGCGGCAGGAACTCACCGCTCCAGAAGGTGCCGGGGTCGAACCACGTCGGCTTCCAGCCGTCCTCGACGATCCCCATCTCCTGGAGGGTCAGCGCGACGGCTTCGGCACAGAACGCCGCCTCGGGGCGCACGCGCTGTCCGCGCTGGCGGCGCGGCAGGTGGGCGTCGCGGCCGCGCAGCCAGCGGGCCGCGAGACGGGCGGTGCTGGGGAACGACACCCCGTCGAGGCGGGCGATCGCTCGCAACGCGCCGTCCTCCTGCGCCCGTCCTGCCTCCGGGGTGAGCTGGCGCATCCACGCCGCTTGACCGTAGGTCTCGCGCCACCGGGTCACCGCGTCGCCGAGGTCGTGCAGCTGCACACCTCGGTGCGCGTCGCCCGACCAGTGGTCGACGAGCGCCTTGCCCATCTCGGCGTGCCACAGCAGCGGCGGCAGGTCGTCGATCACCACCGCCATGCCCACGTGGTTGACGGGGGCGTTGGTGACGGTGCGGATCGCGCGGTCCGCGGTCGTGCGCCCGCGGAACAGCCAGAGGTCGCCGGTGCGGGTGAGGCCGGCGGCCTCCTCGACGGAGATGCCCGTGTCATTCACCCGAGGCATCGTGCCGCATGGCGGCTAGGGTCGCCCGCATGCGCGCGGCGACGTGGTGGAAGGTTCTCGGGCTGGCCGGCATGGCCGGCGTGGTGGCGACCGGTGTGGTGGTCACCCGCGCGGAGCGGCAGCGGCAGTCCTACACGCCCGAGCAGGTTCGCGACCAGCTCCACCAGCGGTACGCGGAGATCGAGCAGGAGAAACCCGCCGAGGCGTGACGCAAGGGCCTGCTTGCCGCGCAGGTGGAGGCGGCCGCGCCATGGGTGGACAGGCGTCCGCCCGCATGGTGCAGTGAGGCATGGGTGAGCTGACGCCGTACATCTGCGTCGCCGACGCAGGCCGCGCCATCCAGTGGTACGTCGACGTGCTGGGTGCTGAGGTTGTCTTCGAGCCGATCCTCATGGAGGACCGGCGGGTCGGCCACGTCGAGCTCGCCGTCGGTGACGGTCGCTGGATGATGTCGGACGAGTTCGACTCGGCCGGCGTCGCGGCGCCCGACACGTCCCGCGGCGCTGCCGTCTCGCTACACCTCGAGGTGAACGACATCGACGCGCTGTGCCAGCGGGTGACCGACTCGGGCGTGACCCTCGACCGCGGACCCGAGGACAGTCCGCCGGCCGGCCGCGTGGCCGTCTTCCGCGATCCCTTCGGCCACCGCTGGTTCCTCAACCAGCGGTCCTGATCCAGACTGCTCGTCGCGTTCTTCGAACACCGGCAGCGTCAGGTGCGGAGGTAGTTCGCCGACGCCCCGCGGTCGACGTAGGCCCTCGACCTCGACGGCGAGATGATCGGCCAGGTGACCGCGGCGACGACCGCCCTCCCGCGATCGATTGCGGCCCCAGATGCAACCACCTTCCCGCGGCGCACGTCACCAAGGTGAGAGAGCGATGCTCGACCCCCGGGAAGGATTCTTGATGACGCGCAGAGACGAGCGCAGTTTCGTGGAGTTCGTCGCCGCCCACCAGGGGCGCCTGCGACGGGCGGCCTTCCTGATCACGGGCGACTGGACGTCGGCTGATGACGTCACCCAAGAGGCGCTGGTGCGGCTCTACGTGGCCCTGCCCCGGCTGGGCCACCTGGAGAGCCCGCTCGGGTACGCGCGTCGCACCGTGGTCAACGTCGCCATCGACGCCGCGCGAAAACGTGGCACGCGTGAGCGCTACGAGTCCCAGGAACCCGTCCCGCACCCGTTGCCCGACGTCGCGGGCGCGCACGCCGAACGAACGATGATCATGGCGGCGCTCGGCTCGCTCGCCCCACGACAACGAGCCGTGGTGGTCCTGCGCTACTTCGAGGACCTCAGCGTCGAACAGGCCGCCCAGGTCATGGGCTGCTCGCCCGGCACCGTCAAGAGCCAGACCGCACGCGGGCTCGACACCTTGCGCCGCACTCTGGTCGAGGCAGGTTGGCACCACGAGGTGGAACTGGAAGTGAGTGAGTGATGGTCGATCTCCGCAATCTGCTGGACGACGCCAGCCGCCCGGACTGGCACGCTGTCGACCCCCGGGAGGTCGTCCTGGCTGGTCGCCGGCGTGTCCGGCACCGTGGACTCGTACGCGGCGCAGCACTCGTCCTGGTGCTGGTCGTCTCCGCCACGGCCTTCACCCTCCGCCCGTGGGAGGCGGGCGACACACGCGGGCTGGATCCGGTCGCTCCAGCCGAGCCGACACCGACACCCGAGCCAGACCAGACCGATGCCCGATTCACGCCTCCTGGCGCGCAGCTGAGCATCGGTGAGACCGCCACCGTCCCGGTCTATCACCCGTGGCAGGACGACCTTGATGCTCTCCGACGAGGCGAGATCGAGCTTGCCGTGACGGGAGTGCGACGTGCTGATCGCAACGACATCCTGTCCATTCCTGACCTGGACCCCGGCCTCCGATCGGATGCGAGTCGCGGCGAGTTCTGGTACGTCGACGTCACGATGACCTACCTCTCGGGTCGGATCGGCGGCTACTACCTCGGCTCCGACGTAGAGCCGGTGCTGCGTGGGGGGAAGAAGTTGGGCCAGTGGGTCATGGGGTCCGACTTCGCCCCATGCCCGCCGCGCGGCCTCTCGCGCCCTCCCCAAGCGGGGGAGATCGTGAAGAATTGCGTGGTCTTCCAGATCCCAACCGACGCCGACGTCGTCGGACTCAGCTGGGGCCAGTTCGAGACCAGCTACGACCTCAACGACGGGGAACCTGTGACCTGGCGCTAGAGAAGACCGTGCGACCAGGCCGTCACCTGGCGGGTTCGGAGTCGGCGTGCCAGTGCCTGCGGATGCGCCGAGCCACCCCGCAGGAGACCTCTCGTCCCACGCGGCAACGCGGAGTGCAGCGGCTGTGGGACCCGCGGGTGTGGGGCACGACCATCGGAGCTGCCGGCGGCACCGTCTTCGTGATGGTCAACCGCGCCGAGCTGGGCGACCCGTGGACGACCGTCGCGGCCCTCGTCTGGCTGGTGGCCTTCGCCGCCTACCTGTGGTTCGTGCTCGTCGCCCCACGGTGGTTCGAGGCGCCTGCTCCGATCGGCAGGTACGCCGGCCTGGTCTACGTGGGCAGTGTCGTCGGGATGCTGGTCTTGATCCGCCTTGGCAGTGCGCTCCTGGACGAGGCTGGTCGCGGCGAGCTGCGGCCCGCCCTCATCGTGGTGGCGGTGGGCCTGCACTTCCTGCCCTTCGCCGCGGCCTTCGCCACGCCCATGTTCACGAGGCTGGGGGCGGTCATGGCGGGGATCGGCGCGGTCGGCCTCGGTGTCGGCTGGGTGTACGCCGACGCCGCGGCGTCGGCAGCGGTGGTCGCCGGGATCGTGATGATCGCCGTCATCACGGCGGACGCGTTCGGCTCGGCGGAGCGCGACGAGGTGGAGGAAGGCATGACGCGGCGCGGGTGAGCGACCGGCGCTGAGCACCCGCAAGCGCTCTCAGTCCGGGCTCTGGCCGGACCGAACCACGTGTCGGCGGCCGACTCAAGACCGTCGTTCGGCGGATCGGGCAGCACGCGGAAGAACTTCCAGGCGTACCCGTACGGATCCTCGGCCTCGACGTACCGTTCCCCACGGAGCAGACTCAGGGCCGGCCGTGATCTCGAGTCCCGCCCCCTCGCACAGCCGGGCCATCTCGTCCACATCGGCGACCTCGACGCCGATGGTCACGCCGAGACCCCGGGGGCCGGCCTTGGTCCTAGTCGCTCCCGCGCACTGTCGGGGAACGGGATCCCCACCACCGCGTCGAGCAGCAGCTGCAGCGGCCCCCGCCTCAGGATCGCCATGAGCACGGCACCGGTCGGCCCCGGGACGGCCCCTACCCGCTCGAAGCCGAGTGCTGCTCGTACGACGCCGCGGCGGCGGCCACATCCTCGACACGTAGCGCCACCCGAACGGGAGGTTCCTCGCTCATTCCGTCACGGTAGCGTCGCTCGCGCTGGCCCAGTCAGCTGAAACAGTTGGCCGGAAGCACGTCCTCGAACCAGCGACGCAACGGCCAAGCGCTCCACGTCGGGGGCGTCGTCCACCGACGTCAGCTCCCAGGCGACCCAGCCGGGGAGCGAGAGGGACATGACCCTGCCGGAAGCGGGGTGGACGTGGGCGGCTCCCACACGGCCGTCCGTGAGGTGGTGCACGCTCACCTCGACGGCATCCTCCACCTCGCTCGACCATCCGACGACGTCGCCCAGTCGCCAGTCCTCGCCGGTGCGGCCCCACAGGTACAGGTGACGCGGGTGCAGGAGGCGGTCGGTCCAGCCGAGCCACTCCGAGGGCCGCGGCGTGCTGTCGGCGTACCCGTTGCGGCATCCGGACCCGTGTGCCTTCAGGACCAGAGGTGACCACGCGGCCGTGAGCCGCCAAGCGCGACGCTCCGCGCCACCGCCAGTACTCCTCTGACCCGTGGACGCCCGTCTCCACGCCAGCACCAGACGCGTGCACCACGTCGTCCGAGGCGCTGAGCATCGGTCCGATGAGTGAACCTAGGTCGGGAAGATCCACAGTGGGCCGCCTCAGAGTGGGTGGAAGAGTTCAGATGAGATCACCTCGCGAACCGCGACGCCAGGTACTTCGCCGTCACCCCCGCCCCCGCCGCAGCCACCTCCTCCGGCGTCCCCGTCGCCACCACCTGCCCCCCGGCGTCCCCACCACCCGGCCCCAGGTCCACCACCCAGTCCGCCGACGCGATCGTGTCCAGGTCGTGCTCCACCAGCACCACGGTGTTCCCCGCGTCCACGAGCCGGTGCAGCTGCCGCACGAGCAGCGCGGTGTCCGAGGGGTGCAGGCCTGACGGTGGGCTCGTCGAGCAGGTAGAGGGTGTGGCCGCGGTTGGCCCGCTGCAGCTCGGTGGCGAGCTTGATCCGCTGCGCCTCCCCGCCGCTGAGCTCGGTGGCCGGCTGCCCGAGCCGCAGGTAGCCGAGCCCCACCGACTGCAGCGCCGCCAGCCCGCGCGCGGCCGCCGGCACGTCGGCCAGGAACACAGCGGCCTCGTCGACCGGCATCCCGAGCACGTCGGCGATGGTCCGGTCCCGGTAGGTCACCTCGAGCGTCTCGGGGTTGTAGCGCGCCCCGCCGCACTCCGGGCACGGCGCATAGGTGCTGGGCAGGAAGACCAGCTCGACGGAGACGAACCCCTCGCCCTGGCACTTCTCGCACCGCCCCTCGGCGACGTTGAAGGAGAACCGGCCGGCGCCGTACCCGCGCTCCTTCGCCAGCGGCGTCGCCGCGAAGACCTTGCGCACCGCGTCGAAGAGCCCGGTGTACGTCGCCAGGTTGGACCGCGGCGTCCGGCCGATCGGCTTCTGGTCCACCACCACCAGCCGGTCGAAGGCGTCGACGCCGCGGGCCTCGCGCACGTCGACCTCGCCGGTGAAGACCTCCTCCTCGTCGTCCCCGTCCGAGGCCAGCGCCAGCGGCGCCATCCCGAGGTGGCGGCGCACCACCTCGCCGAGCACCTGCACGGCCAGCGTCGACTTGCCCGAGCCCGACACCCCGGTGACCGCGGTCATCGCGCCCAGCGGCAGGTCGAGGGAGACGTCGCGCAGGTTGTGCCGGGAGACCCCGACCAGGTGCAGCCAGCCCGACGGCTCCCGCGGCTCCCGCTCCAGCCGGGGCGCCCGCCCGAAGAGGTGGTCGGAGGTGGCCGACTCCGCGACCGACTCCAGCCCGGCGACCGGCCCGGAGTAGAGCACCTGGCCGCCCTTCTCCCCGGCGCCCGGGCCGATGTCGACGACCCAGTCGGCACGGCGTACGACGTCCATGTCGTGCTCGACCACGAAGAGCGTGTTGCCCGCGGCCTTGAGGTCGTCGAGCAGCGCGAGCAGCGGCTCGGCGTCGGCCGGGTGCAGCCCCGCCGACGGCTCGTCGAGCACGTAGACGACGCCGAAGAGCCCCGAGCGCAGCTGGGTGGCGATCCGCAGCCGCTGCCCCTCGCCCGGCGACAGCGTGGTCGAGCTGCGGCCCAGCGCCAGGTAGCCCAGGCCCAGCCCGAGCAGCACCTCGATCCGGGCGACCAGGTCGCCGCCCAGCCGGGTGGCGGCGTCGTCCTCGTGGCCCGGCGGCGGCCGGGCGCAGCCGCTCCACCAGCTCGGTGAGCGGCAGCGCGTTCGCCTCGGCGATCGACATCCCGGCGAAGGTCACCCGCAGCGCGTCGGGCCGGATCCCGCTGCCCGCGCAGTCGTGGCACGGCGTGCTGCGGACGAACCGCTGCATGTCGGCGCGCATCTTCTCGCTGCCCGACCCGGTCGAGCACCTGGCGCACGTGCCGCCGGGCGCTGCGGAAGGTGCCCATGTAGTCGCGGCCCGCCGCCGCCGTCCTTGTCCTGCGGGCGGATCAGCACCCGCGGCTGCTCGTCGGTGAAGAGCAGCCACTCCTGGTCCTTGCGCGGCAGCTCGCGCCACGGCTTGTCGACGTCGATGCCGAGGTTCTTCACGATCCGCCGCAGGTTGTGCGCCTGCCAGGCGCCGGGCCACGCGGCGATCGCGCCCTCGCGGATGCTCAGCGAGGGGTCCGGGACGAGCAGCTCCTCGGCGACGTCGTGCACCACCCCGAGGCCGGAGCAGGTCGGGCAGGCGCCCGCCGCGGTGTTGGGGGAGAACGCCTCGGCGGCCAGGTGCTCCACGTCGTCGGGGTAGTCGCCGGCGCGGGAGTAGAGGATGCGCAGCAGGTTCGACAGCGTGGTGATGGTGCCGACCGTGGACCGCGAGCTCGCCGCGCCGCGCCGCTGCTGGAGCGCCACCGCCGGCGGCAGCCCGGTGATCTCCTCCACGTGCGGTACGCCGACCTGCTGGAGCAGGCGCCTGGCGTACGGCGCGACCGACTCGAAGTAGCGGCGCTGCGCCTCGGCGTACAAGGTGCCGAAGGCCAGCGACGACTTGCCGGACCCGGAGACGCCGGTGAAGGCGACGATCGCGTCGCGGGGGAGGTCGACGTCGACGTCGCGGAGGTTGTGCTCACGGGCGCCGCGGACGCGGACGCAGCCGTCAGGTTCAGGAGTAGCCATCGCGCACTCCCTACCCGAGCGCGGCGGCCCGCACACGGTGAGCCTCCTCCCAGAGGCGCCCGATCAGCGCGCGGCCGCGACCAGCGCCGCCTCCACCTCCGGGCTCAGCCCCAGCGGCGGCCGGTCGGCCCGCGACGGCAGGCCGCCCTCGGTCCGCAGCCAGCGCCAGGTGTCGGCGACGGTCTCCTCGACCGGTCGGCAGGTGAGCCCGGCGGCGTACGCCGCGGAGACGTCGCCGTCGTGCAGCCCGGCCAGCTCCCCGGTGGGCGGCACCCAGATCGGCAGGTCGGCCCACCCGGTCGCCCCCGCCTTCGCGACGGCCTCGGGGGAGAGCCACGCCAGCTCGGCGACCGTCCGGTCCGGACCGTCCGCCCGGATCGCCGTGCGGCAGGCCTCGAGCAGGCTGCCCATGGTGGCGTGCCCGGGCCGGCTCACCGTGTTGAACGCCCCGGTCACCCCACGGTCGGCGGCGTCGAGCATCCACCGGCCCAGGTCGCGCGCGTCGACGTACTGCAGGGGGCGCTCGGCCGGACCCGGCGCGGGCACCCGCCCGCCGCGGGCGATCCGGTCCAGCCACCAGGGCAGCCGGCCCACGTCCTCGTACGGGCCGAGGATGAGGCCGGCGCGGGCCAGCAGGCACCGGTCGTCGAAGCCGTCGAGCACCGCGAGCTCACCACCCCGCTTGGCGGCCGCGTAGTCGGACTGGTCGGTGCTCGCCGGGTCGCCGTCGACCACCGGGGCGCTCTCGTCGAGGCCCACCGGGAGCGGCCACCGGTAGACCGAGCGGCTGGAGACGTAGCCGTAGTGGCGCACCCGACCCCTCAGCACCCGGACGGCGTCGCGGACCACCGCGGGCTCCGCGGACCAGGTGTCGACGACGGCGTCCCACTCGGTGCCGGCCTCGTCGAGGGCGGCGGCGAGCGAGCCGGGGACCCGCCGGTCGGCCCGGAGCGTCCGGGCCCCCTCGGGTGGCGCGGCGGTCCCGCGGTTGACCACGGTCACCTCGTCGCCGCGACGGAGCGCCTCCTCGACGAGAGCGCGTCCGACGAACCTCGTCCCACCCAGCACCAGGACCCTCATGTTCCGATGATGGAGCAGACGGGCGGCCGGGCGCCAGCAGGTTCGCTCCGAGCTCGTCCTACTCGTCCGCGCGGTGGCGTGCCGCCCTTGGCGCGCCGGGATCGCGCCGAAGGCCAGCCCAGCGCGAGACCGACGCCGAGTACGCCCAGCTGTCGACAGATCAGCGAGAGCACGACGCCGACGAGAGCCCGAGCGACACCCCCATCGCGATCTTCGTCGAGCTCCGTCGTTCCCCCACTTCTCGCCGTCGGGCGGCTGGCTCTGCTCGTCAGTCATGGCCGCGACGGTGGCACGGGTCACTCTCCCAGGCAAGGTTCTGGTCGGGATGCGCAGCAGGGCAGGCGCGGCTAGGCAGGCGCGTCGAGCATGCCGTGCAGCGTGGTCGTCGTCCGCCAGTTGCGCAGCGTGAGCGAGCCGTAGACCGGCTTGCCGATGATCCGGGTCAGCCAGCTGCGCGAGGCGAGCGCGATCTCCCGGCGGTGGTAGAACGCCAGGTCGCCGCAGACCACCTCGTCGACCTCGGGGTTGGCCACCAGGTGCGGCTCGACCTCGTCGCGGGTGGCGCCCAGGTAGAACCCCACGTCGTACCGGTAGGTCTCCGGGTCGTCGCCGAAGCCGGGCGGCGCCTGCGCGACCACCTGGCGGTAGGCGTCCTCGTCGAGCACCAGCACCCGGACCAGCGCCGAGTCGAGGGCGAACGCCGTCGGCAGGCTCTGCTCGATGTGCGCGGCCACCTGGGCCGCGGACCGGTCGGACTCCAGCAGCACGTTGCCGGACTGGATGTAGCTGCGCACGGCACCGAAGTGCTCGCCCAGGTGGTCGCGCAGCGCCGGCATCGCCACCTTGTTGCGACCGCCGACGTTGATCCCGCGCAGGAGCACGACGTACTGCATGGAGCCGAGTCTGCCGCGCTCGGGGAGGACTGGGAAGGCGGACGCTCTTGCCAAGACCGCGATTGTCTCTATTCTGTAGTGAGTTACAATACTTCGGGACGGGAGCAGGCATGGAACGTGGGCTTGATGCGTGAGGGTGAGTACGACGCCGAGCGCGCGGAGCGCACGGGACTGAGCCGCCGACGTCTCCTGAGCTGGGCGGCGGTCGCGACCGGGGGGAGCGCCGCCGCCCAGGTCGCCGGGGTGTTCGGCCCGTCGCCGGGCTGGGCGCACCCGGCGGCCACCCCGACCCCGACGGTGCCGCCCACCCCCTCGCCGGTGCCCGGCATCGTCAAGCCGCTGCCGGCGGCGCTGTTCACCCCGCGCGGCACCAACGCCGAGATGCGCTGGGAGTCGATGCGCGGCCAGGGCTACCTGACGCCGATCGACCGGTTCTTCGTCCGCAACCACACCACCACCCCGACCATCGACGTGGCCACCTGGCGGCTGCGGATCCACGGCACCGGCGTACGCCGCGAGGTCTCGCTCTCCTACGACGACCTGCTCGCGGCTGCCCCGGGTCACCGCGACCCGGGCGGTCGAGTGCGCCGGCAACGCCCGCAACCTCTTCGGCAGCCAGCAGGGCACGCCCGCCGCCGGCACCACCTGGGGCCTCGGCGCGATCGGGGTGGCGACCTGGACCGGCGTCCGGCTCTCCGACGTGCTCGACCGGGCCGGGGTGACCCGCGCCGCCCTCGACGTGATGCCGGTCGGCCTGGACTCGATGGCCGTCCGCCGCCCGATCCCGGTGGAGAAGGCGCTGGCCGCCGACACCCTGCTGGTGATCGGGATGAACGGCCGCACCCTGCCGCCCGACCACGGCTACCCGGTGCGGCTGCTGGTGCCCGGCTGGGTCGGCGTCTCGCACGTCAAGTGGGTGGGCGAGATCGAGGTCTCCACCACGCCGCTGCTCTCCCAGTGGAACACCACCAGCTACCGCCTCGTTCGGCCCCGACTACCCCGACACCCCGCTGGTCACCACCCAGGTGGTCAAGAGCGCGCTCGAGCTGCCGTTCCCCGCCACCCTGGGCCGCGGCGTCCAGCTGCTCACCGGCCGCTCCTGGTCGGGCCTGGGCCGGATCGCCCGGGTCGACGTCTCGGTCGACGACGGGCCCTGGCGCCCCGCGCACCTGTCGTGGCGCAACGACGAGAAGGCGTGGCGGCAGTGGTCGTTCCTGTGGCACGCCAAGCCGGGCGAGCACCGGATCCGGGTCCGCGCCCGCGACGACCGGGGCAACGTGCAGCCCGACGCGGTGCCGTTCAACGAGCAGGGCTACCTGTTCGGCGCGGTCGCCCAGCACCCGGTGACCGTGCTTGTGAGTGACGCTGCCTCGTGAGTCACCGGGCCCCGTCGGGCGGCAGCGTGCGCAACAGGTAGGTCTCGGCCGCGCCGCCTGCTGGGCGACGTCCCACAGGGTCGAGGAGACCCCGCCGGGCGGCGACGCCTGTCCGCCGTCGTACGACGGGATCTCCGCCGCCGTCGGCACCAGCGACCGGATCGCCGGCTCCATCGCGTCCGGCGAGCAGCTGCCGGGCGTCGACCAGGGTGGTCAGGTCGCGCAGGCTGGTGCGCAGCCGGTCGAGCTCGTCGAGCTGCCGGTCGTCGAGCTGGTCGTGGTCGGGCACCAGCTCGTCCTGCTGCTGCGGCGGCCTCGCGGCGCAGCGCCAGCTGGTCGGGCAGCGAGGTGCCCGACCCGAGCGAGGAGGCGCGCAGCACGGCGGCGGTCGCGTCGGTCGCCGACTCGATCCGGCGGCGCAGCGGCGGAGCGCGGAACGCCGGGACGACGGCGAAGCCCAGCACCACGCTGACCACCACCGCGGCCAGCGGTGAGCCCGACGTACTGCGCCAGCAGGTCGACCGGGTCGAGGTCGCGGGTCACCGCGTTGAAGCCGACGCTGACCATCACCATGAAGCCCGAGCCCACCGCCGGGCGGGTGCTGATGAACCACAGGCCCAGGCACAGGCAGACGCCGGCGATCGGGGCCAGCAGACCCGACGGCGCCACCAGCAGGATGACCGCGACCGCCAGCGAGCCGACGCTGACCCCGACCATCTTGTTGCGCGCCTTGGTCAGGGTGTCGCGCCAGCTCGACTGGAGGATGCTGAAGGTGGCGAGCAGGACGGTGGAGACCAGCGGGTCGCCCGAGGAGAGCGGGGCGGTGATCAGCAGCATCACCAGCAGCCCCAGCGCGGTGCGCAGCGCGTGCCGCACCTGCACCGAGCGCAGCCGGGCCGAGGGGTGCAGGACGGCGTCGGCGATCTTCGCGCCGGGCGTCGTGGTCGAGCCTGACCGGTGTGGTGTCACGGGTCTCGACCGCCTGCTCGACGGCGTCCAGGGCGTTGGTGGCCTGCGGCACCGGGTCGTCGACGAGCCCGGCGGCGCCGGCGGTGGCTCGGTGCCCGGGCGCGCCCGGACCCGCGTGGCCAGCCACTCGGCCCGCGCCCGCAGCGCGGCCAGCTCGGTCGGCGTCGGCGGACTCGGAGAGCTCGGCCGCGCGCATCGCCAGCCGGTAGCGCGAGGCCCCCTCGAGCACGTCGGCGAGCCAGCGCGGTCGTCCGTCGCCGAGCCAGGTGTCGAAGGCCTGCGTGGTCGCGCTCGCCGGGGAGTCGGCGACCAGCACGTCGGCCACCTGCTGCCGGGTCGGGCCCGACGGGTCCTTGGCGCCGAGCAGCAGCCGCAGGGCGAGGGCGACCAGGACGCCGGCCACGGCCGCGACGACCAGCTGCACGTGGTCGGCGGTGCCGTTGATGGCGTAGCCGTAGCCGAACATCGTGGTCATCCCCAGCCCCAGCCCGGCGTTGGTCAGCCGACCGCCGCCGAGCGGGAGCAGCGCGGCGACGAACCCGAGCAGCACCACCAGCGCGATCGCCGCGGGCCGGGAGACCTCGGCCACCGACCGGGGGACGACCGCGGCGAAGACCAGCAGCGGCGCCAGCACGGCGGCCAGGCGCAGGTCGCTGCGCAGCGGGCCGCCGATGAAACGCGATCAGCGAGAACAGGCCGGTCAGGCCGCCGACGATGCCCGCGGCGCCCGCGCCCCAGGCTGTCGGCGAGCACCACCGCCGGCACGACGACCACCAGCATCAGCACCAGCACGACCGGGCTGCCGCCCGGGCGCTTCCGGTCCTGCTCCCGATCCGCGTCGTCCGGCGTCATCTGGACCTCCTGCCGCCCCGGGCCCGTCCCGGAACGTGCCCGTCGCTCGACGCTAGGCGCGACGCGCGGCTCGCACCAGGGACCTCGGTCAGGACGCCGTCGGGACCTCGATCGCCCGGTTGACCCAGGTGTCGCGCACCTGCATCCCGACCTTCTCGTAGAGCCCGAGCGCCCCGGTGCGGGAGTCGGTGGAGAGCTCGCACCGGGTCGCGCCGTGCGCGCGCCCCGGCGGCGAAGGAGTCGACCAGCAGCACCTGGGCGAGCCCCTGGTGCCGGTGCGCGCGGGCCACGGCCAGCCGGCTCACGTAGACCGCCTCGTCGCCGAGGGTGAGCAGCGAGGTGCCGACCACCGCGCCGTCCGGGCCGAGGACCACCCGCAGGTGCCACGGCTCGAAGCCGGGGCGGCCGAGCACCGAGGCCTCGAAGTCGTCGTACGGCTCCCGATCCCGCTCCGACCACTCCAGGAACGCGTCCTCGGCGACCGTCCACACCTCCCGCAGCTGGGCAGGGGTGGCCACCGCCAGCGAGTACCCGGCGGGCAGCTCCCGCTCCGGCACCGTCGCTCCCGCCGGCAGCTCCAGCACCCACGAGGTCCACCGCACGTGCCAGCCCAGCGCGGCCAGCAGCCGGTCGCCCGCCGAGCCCTGCGGCACCGGCATCCCGACCACCCGGTGCCCGTGCTGCCGGGCGATCTCGACCATCCGCGCGGCCAGCGCCGTCCCGAGCCCGCGGCCGCGCAGCTCGGGCAGCACGGCCGCGTCGCCCCGGCCGCCGGGCGAGACCTCGACGTAGCCGACCAGCCGCTCGCCGTCGAAGACGCCGGTGGTGCGGTGCGCCAGGTCGGCGCTCGACCTGGCCCAGTCGGCGACGATGTCGGCCTCCTCGATCTCGACCCAGCCCAGGTCGGCCTGCTCCTGGGCCGCCATCAGCTCGAAGACGGCGTGCGCGTCGTCGTGGCGCAGCGGCCGCGCGGTCAGCGGGCGGCCGGTGAGCCCGGGAGGCAGGTGCGCGAGCGCGGGAGGCTCCATGTGTGGCAGCCTGGCACCCGCCGTCGCGGCTGTCGCGGGGTTTTCGGTCGCGCTCGCGGCGAGCGGTGACCGATCTCGCGCCGCCCGGAATCTCTCCCTGCCCCTGCCTGCGACTAACGTGGGAAGCATGAGTGACGACGCGCCCGCAGATCAGGCGGCCCCGGAAGTACCCACGTTTGCGGAGCTGGGGCTTGACCCGTCAGTCCTGAAGACCCTCGCCGAGGTCGGCTACGAGCGACCCTCGCCGATCCAGGCAGCGACCATCCCGCCGCTGCTCGAGGGCCGCGACGTCGTCGGACTGGCCCAGACCGGCACCGGCAAGACCGCCGCCTTCGCGCTGCCGATCCTCTCCAACATCGACCCTGCGCAGAAGACGCCGCAGGCGCTGGTGCTCGCGCCGACCCGTGAGCTCGCGCTCCAGGTCTCCGAGGCGTTCGAGCGCTACGCCGCGCACCAGAAGAACATCCGCGTCCTCCCGGTCTACGGCGGCCAGGGGTACGGCGTCCAGCTCTCCGCGCTGCGTCGCGGCGTGCACGTGGTGGTCGGCACCCCGGGCCGGATCATGGACCACCTGGAGAAGGGCACGCTCGACCTCACCGAGCTGCGCTTCCTGGTGCTCGACGAGGCCGACGAGATGCTCAAGATGGGCTTCGCCGAGGACGTCGAGACGATCCTCGCCGACACCCCGGCGACGAAGCAGGTCGCGCTCTTCTCCGCGACCATGCCCGCGCAGATCCGCCGGATCTCCAAGAAGCACCTCAACGACCCGGTGGAGGTGACGGTCAAGAACAAGACCACCACCTCGGCCAACATCACCCAGCGCTACCTGATGGTCAGCTACCCGCAGAAGGTCGACGCGCTGACCCGCATCCTCGAGGTGGAGAACTTCGAGGGGATGATCGTCTTCGTCCGCACCAAGCAGGTGACCGAGGTGCTCGCCGAGAAGCTGCGCGCCCGCGGCTTCTCCGCCCAGGCGATCAACGGCGACGTGGCCCAGGCCCAGCGTGAGCGGACCATCAACCAGCTGCGCGACGCCAAGCTCGACATCCTGGTCGCCACCGACGTCGCGGCCCGCGGCCTCGACGTCGAGCGGATCAGCCACGTCGTCAACTTCGACATCCCGACCGACACCGAGTCCTACGTGCACCGGATCGGCCGCACCGGCCGTGCCGGCCGCAAGGGCGACTCGATCGCGTTCGTCACCCCGCGCGAGCGGCACCTGCTCCGGGCGATCGAGAAGGCCACCCGGCAGCCGCTGACCCAGATGCAGCTGCCCTCGGTCGAGGACGTCAACTCCACCCGGCTGACCCGGTTCGACGACCAGATCACCGCGGCGCTGGCCGACACCGAGCGGATCGACTTCTTCCGCGACGTGGTCAGCCACTACGTCAACGAGTACGACGTGCCCGAGGTCGACGTCGCCGCCGCGCTGGCCGCGGTGATGTACGGCGAGCAGCCGCTGCTGCTCGACCCCAAGGCCGAGCGCAGGTGCTGCACGCCCCGCAGCGAGCACGACGACCGGGGCGGTCGACGACCGCGACCGCGGGCCGCGTCAGAGCCGCGAGGGCAAGGGCCCCCGCCGCGCCGGCACGGACGCCAACCTGGCGACGTACCGGATCGCGGTCGGCAAGCGGCACAAGGTCGAGCCGCGGCAGATCGTCGGCGCCCTGGCCAACGAGGGCGGCCTGGGTCGCAACGACTTCGGCAAGATCGACATCCGGCCCGAGTTCTCCCTGGTCGACCTGCCCGCCGACCTGCCCCCGGGCACCTGGGAGGCGCTGAAGGACACCCGGATCTCCGGCAAGCTGATCGAGCTCTCCAAGGACAACGGCCCGCGGCGCAGCAGCGGCGGCGACTTCGACAAGCGGAAGCCGCGGCACAAGGACTGAGCGACGGCGCCGACCTGTTCGGCTCGACGTACGAGAACTGGTGGGTCGGTGTCCCGGAGAAGCTTCCGGGGACACCGACCCACCAGTTCTGTTTCAGGGCGTCAGCCGAGCTTCCTCATCGGACGACGCGGACCTTCACCGTCCTGCTCGACGAGCGGTTCCACTTGGTGCCGGCGTAGGTGACCGTCACCTTCTTCACCCCGGGCTTCCCGAACGCGGGCAGGGTGACAGTGAGTCGTCCCTTGGTCAGCTTGCCCGCTGAGCTTGCGCTTGCCGGCCGTGGTCACGGTGACGATGCCCTTGGGCCGGCCGGACGACGCGTGCACGATGACCGCGAGCCGGCCCTTGCGTCCCACCGTGACCTTGCCACCGAGCTTCACCACGGAGACCGAGGTCGCCGCCTTCGTCACGACCGGCGGGGTCGCGACCGGAGGGGTCGGAGCCGGCTAGGGATCGGCGTCGGGGTGGGGGTCGGAGGCGTCGGCACCGACGGGTCGGCCGCCAGCTCCACGGAGTCGGTGAACACCGCCGCGTTGCGGGCGGCGTCCTTGGCCAGGGCCAGCACGGTGACGCTCTTCATCGGCCCGGTGTCACCGGCGTACTGGTAGCGGTCCATCACCACGGTGGCCCGGTACGTCCCGGGCTCGTCGCCCGCGGCGAGCGTCAGCTCGTCGCCGTTCACGGTGAGCCAGACGTCGCCGGCCGCGACGTCGCTGTCGGTGCTTCACGGTCACGACCAGGCGCGGGGAGGGGCCCGGTCCAGCCGACCTTCTGCACGTCCACGTCGAGACCGGGTGCGGTCACGTCGGTCCGGTTCTCCGGACGCTGCGCGGCATCGGAGGCCAGGGTGACGACGTCCTGGGTCAGCGCGGGCGTGCGCGGAGCAGGCACGCGGTGCTGCGTGGCCTGCTCGTAGTCGTAGGCGATCGAGAGCAGCTCGTTGTCGGTGTAGGGCACGCCCGCGAAGGTGACGTTCATCGGCATGGCGATGTCGGAGAGCAGTCCCATGGGCACGGAGACGCTGGGCAGGCCGAAGATGCGCATCACGTGGTCGGTGGCCGAGCGGCCGACGCCGTAGGCGTGCGCGGCGGTGTTGGAGGCGACGTTGACGTCGGCGTTGGCCTTGCCGATGTCGGCCACGGACGGGAACGCCAGGAGGTCGAGGTCGTTCGCCTCGAGCCAGGCGTCGAAGTCCTCCTCACGGGTCCGGTCCCAGCCCTCGACGGCCTCACGCAGGCCGGGCACCGAGAAGAGGTCCTCGGGCATCCGGGTCTTGATCGCCTCGATCCGGTTGGCGTACGACCGGGTGGTCGCGTCCGGGTCGGCCGGGAGGCGACTGGGGTAGGGGAAGACGGTGGCGGGGTCGACGTTCGCCCACGACGGGTAGTTGCTGTCCTTGTTGGACTTGAGGAACTTCTCCATCCAGAACGACGCGTAGTCGCCGGTCTCCAGGCTGCGCCACGCCGACGGCACGTAGCCGCGGGTGTACATGCTCTGCGCCCCGGGCCGGTCCTCGAAGTAGTTCTCCACGAGCGGGAAGTCGACCTCGACGACCTCGGCGCCCTGGGCGCGCAGGTCGGCGGCGGTGCGCTCCCACAGGTCGATCACCGACTGGCGGGTCTTGATCGGGGTCGTGGTCTCGGTGTCCTTGTTGAGGTAGATCCGCGGTACGCCGATCCGCTTGCCCGCCAGCGCGCTCGGTGTCCTTGAGGTCGAGGTAGGACTCGGGGCGCACGTCCTCGACGTCGGGCAGGTCGACGAACGGCTGGGTGAGCCAGAAGTCGCCGTCCGGCGAGGTGTCCTCGCGGGCCAGCACGTCCAGGACGGTCAGGGTGTCCTCGACGGTGCGGGTGTGCGGCACGACGACGTCGCGGGTCGGCCACAGGGGTGCGTTGCCCCGGATCGAGATGAGCCCGCGCGAGGGGGTGTAGGCGATCAGGGCGTTGTTGGAGGCCGGGGAGCGGCCCGAGGAGACCGTCTCCTCGCCCATCCCGAACGCCGCGAAGTTGGCCGCGGTCGACGTCCCGGAGCCGTTGGAGGAGCCGGAGCCCCAGGCCGCGGTGAGGAAGCGCGCGTTGTACGGGCTCTCCGCACGGCCGTAGACCCCGCGCTGCATGCCGCCGTTGGCGATCGGCGGCATGTTCGTCTTGCCGATCAGCAGGCCGCCCGAGTCCCGGATCGCAGCCACGGAGAACGCGTCCTCGTCCGCCACCAGGTTCTTGAACGCCGGAGAGCCGGAGGCCACGGTCAGGCCCTTGACCTTGTAGCTGTCCTTGACCGTGAACGGGATGCCGTGCAGCGGGCCGAGGACCTTGCCCTCGGCTCGGAGCCGGTCCATCCGGGCCGCCTCGGCCAGCACGTCCTCGTTGCGCACGACCACGCGAGTTCAGGGTGATCCCGCCGTGGTCGTAGGCGGCGATCCGGTTGAGGTACATGGCGGTGAGCTCGACGCTGGTCAGCGTGCCCGACTCCAGCGCCGCGGTGATCTCCGCGATCGTCGCCTCGTTGAGGTCGAAGACGTCGGCGGCGGCTGCCGGGAGGTCCGCCGCCTGGGTCGTGGGGGCGCCTGCCAGCAGCGCCACCCCCAGGCTGACGGCTGCGCCGGTCGCCAGGAGCCGGCGGCAGGCCCGCGTCCCTGGCCTGTCCGCGTGGGGTCCATTCTTCACAGGCTCTCCTTCGGTAGGTGTGTCGCGACCAGGAGGCACCTGACGTGCGTCCGTTTGTCGAACACGGAATACCGAAAGTTAGGGAGGCTGAGTCGGGCTCCCGTGTCCCGTGGGTTTCGGGGCGGTGAACCGGGGGGCGCCCCCGGTGAACATCACGAAAGCAGCCCCGGAAACACGGGCGAACTGGTGGGTTGGTGCCCCTGCGGGCCTGCTTCTCGGCACCAACCCACCAGTGCGTGGGGGTCAGGCGTTCTTGATCGCCGAGATGTCGAACTCGAGCTTGATCTTCTCCGAGACCAGCACGCCGCCGGTCTCCAGCGCCGCGTTCCAGGTCAGGCCCCAGTCCTTGCGGTTGATCGTGGTGCCGCCCTCGAAGCCGAGGCGGGTGTTGCCGAACGGGTCCTGGGCGGAGCCGGTGAACTGCTCGAAGTCGATGGTGACGGGCTTGGTGACGCCCTTGATGGTCAGGTCGCCGGTGACGGTCCAGTCGGAGCCGTCGCGCGCCACGTCGGTGGAGACGAAGGTGATCTCCGGGAAGGTCTCGGCGTCGAAGAAGTCGGCCGAGTCGCAGGTGGCCGTCGCGGTCCTCGGCGCCGGTGTCGATGCTGGCGGTCTTGATCGCGATCCGGACCGAGGAGGCGGCCGGGTTCTCCGCGTCGACCCGGGCGGTGCCCTCGAACTCCTTGAACTGGCCGCGGACGGTGGTGACCATCGCGTGCCGGGCCGAGAAGCCGAGCCGCGAGTGGCTGGCGTCGATGGTGTAGTCGCCGGTCACGTCGTCGAGGACGGCGGTCGGGGCGTCGAAGGTGTCGGTGCTGCTCTTGCGGCTGAAGATGCCCATGGTGGTCTCCTGGTGGCTGCGACTCGAAGTGATTAAGAGTTCAACTAAGTGAACCAGGAGTGCAGTGGATCCATGCCGCGTCGGCACGTGACCTACGTCACGTATCGATCTGCCCGAGTTCGGGCAGATTCTTGCTGCGCTCCGGATCGGCCCTCATGCTGGAGGATGTGCCCATGCGACAGAGCCCGGACGACGACGCCCTGCTGCGGCACCACCCGGGTGGGCGCCGGATCATCTACGGCTGACCGCCCCAGGAGGCACCCCGCATGTGTGGAATCGTCGGCTACGTCGGCCCTCAGGACGCGCCCCCGCTGCTCGTCGAGGGGCTCGCGCGGCTCGAGTACCGCGGCTACGACTCGGCCGGCCTGGCCGTGCTCGCCGACCGGGACAAGCTGCGCGTGGTCAAGCGGGCGGGCCGCGTCCGCGACCTGGTCGAGCACCTGCCTCAGGGGTTCGGCGGGTACGCCGGCATCGGGCACACCCGCTGGGCCACCCACGGACCCGCCACCGACGTCAACGCCCACCCGCACACCGACGCCACCGGCCGGGTGGCGGTGGTGCACAACGGGATCCTGGACAACGCCTACGAGCTGCGCGCCCGGCTGGCGGCCGACGGGGTCGAGCTGGTCAGCGACACCGACACCGAGGTGATCGCCCACCTGGTGGGTCGCTCGCAGGCCGCCACGCTGCAGGAGAAGGTGGCCGAGGCCCTCGGCCAGGTCCACGGCACCTGGGGGCTGGCCGTCCTGCACGCCGACCACCCCGGCGAGATCGTCGCGGCACGCAACGGCAGCCCGCTGATCCTCGGGGTCGGCAACGGCGAGATGTACGTCGCCTCGGACCTGGCCGCGATCGTGCGGCACACCACGACCGTGGTGCTGCTCGACGACGGCGAGCTGGCCACGGTGACCGAGCAGAGCTTCCGCACCACCGGCGGCAAGGCGGCCAGCCGGATCGAGGTCGACCCCGCGGCGTACGAGACCGGGGAGCACGCGTCCTTCATGCTCAAGGAGATCCTCGAGCAGCCCGAGACCGCGTCGCGGGTGCTGCAGGGCCGGTTGGACGAGCGGTTCGGCACCACCCACCTGGGCGGCCTGGAGATGACCCCGCACGAGACCCGGGCGTTCCGCCGGGTCAAGGTGCTCGGCTGCGGCTCGGCCTACTACGTGGGCCAGATGGGCGCCGGGCTGATCGAGGAGCTGGCCCGGATCCCCGCCCACGCCGAGCCGGCCAGCGAGTTCCGCTACCGCAACCCCGTCGTCGAGGGCGACACCCTCTACGTCGCGGTCAGCCAGTCCGGGGAGACCCTCGACACCCTCCTCGCGGTCGAGGAGATCAAGCGCAAGGGCGGCCGGGTGATCGGGCTGGTCAACGTCGTCGGCAGTGCGATCGCCCGGGCCTGCGACGGCGGGATCTACCTGCACGCCGGCCCCGAGGTGGCGGTCGCGAGCACCAAGGCGGTGACCAACATGTTCCTCGGCTTCGCGCTGCTCGCGCTGCACCTGGGCCGGGTCCGTGACCTGTCGGTCGCCGAGGGCCGGCGCCTGGTCGAGGGGCTGGAGGCGCTCCCGGCCAAGATCGCGGAGATCCTGGTGCACGAGGACGAGCTCGCCGTGCTGGCCGGCGAGCTGGCCAAGGCCGACTCGCTCTTCTTCATCGGCCGGGTACGCGGCTACCCCGTGGCCCGGGAGGGGGCGCAGAAGTTCAAGGAGATCAGCTACCGGCACGCCGAGGCCTACCCCGCCTCCGAGCTCAAGCACGGCCCGCTGGCGCTGATCGGGCCAGCCATGCCCACGGTGGCGATCGTGCCCGACGACGAGCTGGCCAGTCGCAACGTCGGTGCCCTGGAGGAGGTCGCCGCGCGCGGCGGCCCGCTGGTCGTGGTCACCCAGCCCGGGGTCGACCTCGGTGGGGTGCAGGTGACCCGGATCGACGTCCCGGCCAGCGAGGTCGAGCTCTCCCCGCTGCTGCTCACCATCCCGCTGCAGCTCCTGGCCTACCAGGCGGCGCTCGCGCTGGGCCACGACATCGACAAGCCCCGCAACCTGGCCAAGTCCGTCACCGTGGAGTGAGCTCGGCACGGCGCCCAGGCACGTTGGGCGCCGCGCCCGAGGACCGCACGCCTCGTCTGCGCCTAGGCTCCCCGGGCGGGGTGACCCGCGCCCGACCCGGCTGGGCGCGTGGCTCGGACGTAGAAGACCCCTTGCTGCATGGGGTCAGCAAGGGGTCTGGGGTGAACTCTACAGAACTGGTCGTGCCCACCGGGGTGGTAGTCAAGGTTTTACCCATGTGTATGGACCAGGTCGTGAGGGTCGAGGAGAGGGAGAGGCGATGACGCAGACGCGCGCAACCAGGGACGGCTTGGCGGGCGTGGAGACCCGCCTCTTCATCGGCGGGACGTGGCGCGACGCCGACGACTCCGCCACGATCGACGTGATCGACCCGGCCGACGGCTCGGTGCTCGCCTCGGTCGCCGACGGCGGCACCGCGGAGGCGCTGGCGGCGCTGGACGCGGCCGCGGGCGCCCAGGCGGCCTGGGCGGCGACGCCCCCGCGCGAGCGCGGCGAGCTGCTGCGTGCGGCGTACGAGCGGGTGGCCGAGCGGGCCGACGAGTTCGCCCGGGTGATCAGCCTGGAGATGGGCAAGCCGCTCGCCGAGGCTAAGGGCGAGGTCACCTACGGCAACGAGTTCCTCCGCTGGTTCTCCGAGGAGGCCGTCCGGGTGCACGGCCGGTGGATGGAGAACCCGGCCGGCGGCAGCCGGATGCTCACCATGAAGAAGCCGGTGGGTCCGTGCCTGTTCATCACCCCGTGGAACTTCCCGCTGGCGATGGGCACCCGCAAGATCGGCCCCGCGCTGGCCGCCGGCTGCACGGTGGTGGTCAAGCCGGCCAGCCAGACGCCGCTGACGATGCTGCTGCTCGCCCAGGTGCTCGAGGAGGTCGGCGTGCCGCCCGGCGTGGTCAACGTGGTGACCACCAGCTCCTCCCGCGAGGTGGGCGCCGCGCTGATGGCCGACCCGCGGCTGCGCAAGGTCAGCTTCACCGGCTCCACCGAGGTCGGCCGCGGCCTGATCGCCCAGTCGGCCGAGCACCTGCAGCGGATCTCGATGGAGCTCGGCGGCAACGCCCCGTTCCTGGTCTTCGAGGACGCCGACCTGGACGCCGCGGTCGAGGGCGCGATGGTCGCCAAGATGCGCAACATGGGCGAGGCCTGCACCGCCGCCAACCGGTTCCTGGTGCACGAGTCGGTCGCCGAGGAGTTCGGCCGCCGGCTGGCCGAGCGGATGGGCGCCCTCACCGTCGGTCGCGGCCAGGACGACGGCGTCGACGTCGGGCCGCTGATCGACGCCGACGCCGTGGAGTCCGTCGGCTCGCTGGTCTCCGACGCGGTCGACGAGGGGGCCCGGGTGCTCACCGGCGGCAAGCCCGCCGAGGGGCCGGGATGGTTCTTCCCGCCCACGGTGCTGGTCGACGTCCCCGCGGAGGCGCAGATCAACCGGTACGAGATCTTCGGGCCGGTCGCCCCGATCACCACCTTCGCCACCGAGGAGGAGGCGGTCGCCGCCGCCAACTCCAGCGAGTACGGGCTGGTCGCCTACGCCTACACCCGCGACCTGACCCGCTCCCTGCGGGTCAGCGAGGCGCTCGACTTCGGCATGGTCGGGCTCAACACCGGCATCGTCTCCAACGCCGCGGCCCCGTTCGGCGGGGTCAAGGCCAGCGGCTTCGGCCGGGAGGGCGGGTTCGAGGGGATCGAGGAGTACCTCGACACCACCTACGTGGCGATCCCGCTCTGACGCGGGCCGAGCGCGCCGGGGGCCAGGTGCCGCTCGACCAGCTCGTGCAGCTCGGCCATCAGCGCGTCCTCACCGACCTCGTCGTCGACCATCGTGTGCAGGCTCAGCACGAACCCGTGCCCGAGCAGCAGCATGGTGCGGGCGATCGCGACCGGGTCGCCCTCGCGGACCGTGCCCCGGGCCTGCTGCTCGGCGATCCGGCCGGTGAGCGCCTCGAGGATGGCCTGCTGGCTGCGGCCGCGCCGGGCGAGCAGGTAGGGCAGCAGCAGCTCGGGGTCGAGCTCGATGATCCGGCGGAAGAGCGGGTTGCGCCGCAGCTGCTCGACCACGGCGACCGCGCCGTCGGCGATGGAGCCGGTGAGCGTGGAGGTGGCCACCACCGCCCCCCACTCGCGGGCCATCAGGTCGCCCATCAGCGCGCTCATGTCGGGCCAGGCCCGGTAGATCGTCATCCGGCTCACGCCCGCCCGGCGCGCCACCGCGGTGAGCGTCGTACGCCGCCAGCCGACGTCGAGGATGCAGGCGTGCGCAGCGTCCAGGTAGGGGTCCTTGCGCGGGTCCAGGCCCGCGGACCGCGCGAGCCGCGCCTCCAGCCGTTGGGCTGCCGTCGTGTTCCATCGTTCCCCCCGAGAGTGACGTAGTGCGATGGTGTGTCACACACAGCCAACCACGTCGTGCGCCCTGCCGCCCAGCGTTCTGGACGGGTCCGGAGCGCAGTCTTGTGCAGAGGCTGGGCGCCGCGCCCAGACGTCCGGCCCTCGAACAGGGCGCTCAGGCAGGCAGGGTCCAGAGCAGGAGCTCGGTGTCGGTGACCGCCTCGACCGCCAGGTCCGCGGCGTCCCCGGCCTCCCAGAGCCGGACCGCGTCGCCGGGCTCGACCAGAGCCGGGCTCGCGCCCGCGCCGGGCAGCAGCCGCACCGTGCCCGAGGCGGCGAACAGGTGGTGCCGCGGGCTGGCCGGCAGCGGGTGGGTGGTGCCGGCGGCCAGGGTGCCGATCCAGAGCGTGGCGCCCGCCGTGCCGACCGGCACCTCGGCGCCCTCGCCGGCGACCGGGACCAGGCCCGGCCCGGCCAGGCCGGAGGCGGTGAACCGCGCCGGCGGCTCGCCGAGCTCGTCGGGCCGCAGCCACGACTGCACGAACCGGGTCGGCTGGGCGGAGGTGTCGGCGATCTCGGCGTGGGTGATCCCCGACCCGGCGGACTGCACCTGCACGGTGCCCGCCGGGAGCAGCGAGCGCTCGCCGAGGGAGTCGGTGTGCACCAGCTGGCCGCGCAGCACCCAGGTGACCAGCTCGACCTCGGCGTGGGAGTGGTCGGGGAAGCCGGCCCCCCACGAGAGGTGGTGGTCGTCGTGGGCGATCAGCGGCCCGAACGCGACGTTCTCCGGGTCGTAGAACTCCCCGAACGAGAACGAGTGGTGCGTGACGCGGTCCGGGTGCCGGGAGGCGAACCTTTCGGATCCGGCGTACACGCTCATCTGCATCCGGATATCGTCTCTGGGTGACCTTCCCCAGCACGCACCGGGGGGTGGGGGAGTTCCCCCTGCTTCCGGCCGGCTTCCAGTTCGGCACGGCGACGGCCGCCTACCAGGTGGAGGGCGCGGCGGCCGAGGACGGCCGCGGCCCGAGCGTCTGGGACACCTGGAGCGCGGTGCCCGGTCACGTGGCCGACGGCAGCACCGGCGAGGTCGCCAGCGACCACTACCACCGGGTCGAGGAGGACGTGGCGCTGCTCGCGGGGCTGGGCGCCCCCGGCTACCGGTTCTCCATCTCCTGGCCCCGGGTGCTGCCCACCGGCGCGGGCCAGGTCAACGCCGCCGGGCTGGACTTCTACGACCGGCTGGTCGACTCGCTGCTCGCGCACGGGCTCTCGCCGATGGCCACCCTGTTCCACTACGACCTGCCCCAGGCCCTGGAGGACGACGGGGGCTGGCTCAACCGGGCCACCGCCGACCGGTTCGCCGAGTACGCCGCGGTCGTCGGCGAGCGGCTCGCCGACCGGGTCGCGCACTGGGTGCCGGTCAACGACCCCAGCGTGGTGACGATGTTCGGCTACGGCGAGGGACGGCACGCCCCCGGCAAGGCCCTGCTCTTCGACTGCCTGCCGGTCGCCCACCACCTGCTGCTCGCGCACGGCCGCGCCACCCAGGCGCTCCGGGCGGCGGGTGCGGCCAGCGTCGGCTGCGCCAACAACCACGCGCCGATCTGGCCGGCCAGCGAGGACGAGGCCGACACCGGGGTCAGCAAGGTCTTCGACCAGATGTGGAACGGGCTCTTCCTCGAGCCGATGCTGCTCGGCCGCTACCCGGTCGACCTGGCCCCGCTGATGGAGGACGTGGTCGCTCCCGGCGACATGGCCACCATCCGCCAGCCGCTCGACTTCTACGGGATCAACTACTACTACCCGGCGCGGATCGCCGCGGCCCCCGAGGAGCAGGAGAACCCCTTCCAGTTCGTCGAGGTGCTGGGCCACCCGCAGACCGACGCGGGCTCGCCGGTGGTGCCGGACGCGCTCCGGGAGTTCCTGATCATCTTCCGCGCCCGCTACCGGGCGGCGCTCCCGCCGATCTTCATCACCGAGTGCGGGGCGGCGTACAACACCGAGCCGGACGAGCACGGCGTCGTCGACGACCAGCCGCGGATCGACTTCTACGACGCGCACCTGCGCGCGGTCTCCGAGGCGGTCAACCGCGGCGTCGACGTGCGCGCCTTCTACGCCTGGTCGCTGCTCGACTGCTTCGAGTGGGCCAAGGGCCTGGAGCACCGGTTCGGGCTGGTGCACGTCGACTTCGAGACCCAGCAGCGGACGCCGAAGCGCTCCTACGAGTGGTTCGCCGCGATGGTCGCCTCCCAGCCCGTCGACCGCTGAGCCGCCCCCGTCCCCGGTCCTGGCGCAGCCACTAGGCTGCGCGCATGAGCGAACCCGCCGAGCCCCGCCGCGTCGTCCTCGTCGTCGGGTCCGGCCGCAGCGGCACCAGCACGATGGCCGGCACCCTGCGCACCCTGGGGCTGCACGTGCCCCAGCCCGAGGTCGCCGCCGACGCCACCAACCCCAAGGGGTTCGGCGAGCCGCAGTGGCTGGTCGACACCCACGACGAGCTGCTCAAGCGCTCCGGCGTCCAGGTCTCCGACGCCCGGCCCCGGGCCTGGCTGGACGCGGGCAAGGTCAGCGCCGACCACGCGGTGCGCGAGCGGGTCGACGGCTGGCTGGCCGAGCAGCTCGGCCAGGCCGACGAGCTGGTGCTCAAGGACCCCCGGGCCGCCTGGTTCCTCGGGCTGTGGCGCGCCGCGGCCGAGCGCAACGGCGCCACCACGTCGTACGTGACGATGCTGCGCCCGGTCACCGAGGTGGTCGGCTCCAAGCAGAAGTACTACGACGCCCGCCAGGGCGGGGTCACCCGCACCGCGGCCTGGATCAACATGATGCTCGGCACCGAGCGCGCCACCCGCGGCGAGCAGCGCGCCTTCGTCCGGTACGCCGACATGCTCGCCGACTGGACGGTCCCGGTCTTCGGCCTCGGCGAGGCCTTCGACCTGCAGTCGGTCAAGACCGCGATGGCGGTCGACATCGCCGCCGTGCACCGGTTCATCGACCCGACCCTGCGCCGGGTCACCCTGACCTGGGACGACGTACAGGTGCCGACCGCGCTCCGTGAGCTGGCCGAGGAGACCTGGCAGGCGCTCGACGGGCTGGCCGAGGCCGGCGGCGACACGCCCGAGGCGCACGCGGTCTGCGACCAGCTGCGCGAGGCCTACGGCGAGATGTACGACGAGGCCGAGGCGTTCGCCGCCTCCAGCGTGCTGGCCGCCCGGCGCGAGGGCGTCCGGCAGGGCCGGGCCGAGGCCGAGCAGGCTTCCGGCGGGGCACTGGACCGAGTGCCGCACCGGGTCCGCGCGCTGGTTCCGCCCACCGCGCGCCGCGGCATCCGCAAGGCGCTGGGCCGCGAGCGCTGAGACCTGCGTCCGGCCTACTAGGCTGCCGCCATGCCAGCGCCCGTGGACATCGCCTGCCTCGAGGGGATGCCCGACTTCGACGTGACCTGGCCGTGGACCTCCGGTGAGCCGCTGGCCCCGGGACTGACCTGCGTCTTCCGGGTGCGCAACGAGGCGCGCAACCTGCCGTGGGTGCTGCCGCCGATCCTGACGGCGGTCGACCACGTGCTGCTGGTCGACAACGGCTCCGACGACGGCACCGCCGAGGTGGCCCGCCGGGTGGCGGCCGAGCAGGGCGTCGCCGACCGGCTGACCGTCCTCGACTACCCGCACCGGGTGAGCCGGGCCGGTGGTGAGCACCTGGCCACGCCCGCCACCTCGGTGCGCTCGCTGACCCACTTCTACAACTGGTGCTTCAGCCACGTCCGCACCACCTACTCGATGAAGTGGGACGGCGACATGGTGCTCACCCCCGAGGGCTCCAGCATCCTGCGCGACCTCTCCTGGCAGCTCCAGGCGACGGAGGCGATCGTGGCGATGCCCCGCCACCCGCTGACCGTGGTCGACGAGTCGACCGGCTGGCTCGACCTGAGCCTGCGGTTCCTGGAGCCGTGGGTCTACCCGATGGGGCCGGAGTTCACCTTCGTCAAGGCCTTCGACTGGGAGCTGCGCGAGTTCCCGCCCGGCGTGGAGCGGGTGGTGCTGCCGCAGGGCCTGGTGGTGGAGGTCAAGTGGCTGGACGCCGACGAGTTCGCGCACTGGCGCACCGAGGGCGTCGACTTCACCCACACCCGGCTCTACCGCAAGCTGCGCGAGTTCGAGGTCGACCAGGCGATCCGCGAGGGCCGCGCCGAGGAGCTCGGCGGACTGACCCGGGTCGACGCCCCGCCCGGCGTGCACATCATCGACCACGTGACCCACACTTGGTTGCGGCAGGCGCCCAGGCCGCTGGTCAAGCACAGCCTGCCCGCGTCGCTGCGTGAGAGGACACCGCGTTGACCCACCCCCTCGACTCCTTCTTCGCGAACTCCCCGGCCCCGGTGCTGGTGGTGGCCGGCGACGACCCTGTGGTGGCCGCGCTGCCGATCGGGTTCCAGGGGTCCCTGCTCGCGCTCTCGCAGGTCGACCCCGGCGAGCCGGTCAAGCGCGGCTGGAAGACGGTGCTGCTGGTCGCCTCCGACCGGGCCGCGCTGCGCCGGGCCGCCTCGATGGTGCCGCGGCTGGGCCAGTGCCGCACCGTCGGCGTCTGGCTCACCGAGGGCACCGCGCCGCTGGTGCTGCAGCCCCGCGGCGAGTGGCCGCTGATGACCAGCCTGCACGCCCGCCCGCTGCACGGTGGCAAGGGCGAGCAGGAGGCGGCCGGCTTCCTCACCGTGGCCCGGTTCGCCGACCCGGTCGGCGCGCACCTGGTGCTCGCCGAGCTGGCCCGCCAGGCCGTCCCCGGGGCCGACACCGCCCACCAGGGCCTGGTCGTCTCGTACGCCGGTCGCCCGCCCGCCGAGGGCCTGGACCCCCGGGCGCTTCACCTGGGCGACCCGGCCGAGGCCGGCGATCCTGAGCGGGACGTGCCCCCGGACGTGGTGCTGACCGGCGAGCGGGTCGCTGCCGGCCCGGCGCCGGAGAGCCACCACGTGATCGACCGGGAACCCACGGTGGTCCGCGACCGCGGGATGGAGCCGGTCGACGAGCTGGTCTTCAACCCGATGGGCTGGCGCAAGCACTGGAACCTCCCGCTGATCGGTCTGCTCGACCTCGCCCCCGGCCCGGCCGGGGTGACCGAGGCCGTGGTCCGCCGCGCCCGGGCCCACCAGGGGGTCCGCGTCGACCTGACCCGCCACGACCCGGTGCAGGTGCTGCGGCTGGCGATGGCCGGCGTCCCGCTGGTGGTCACCGGCCAGCAGACGGGCGACGGGCCCCGGCTCGACCCGGTGCTCCGCGCCACCCTGGACGGGGCCGGCGACCTGGGCGACCCGCTGGCCCGCGAGGAGCACTCGCTCCGCGTGCGCCGCGCCGCCTTCGACGCCCACTCCACCCTGGTCTGGCGAGCCGGCCTGGCCGACCGCGCCGGTGTGCGACCGCTGCCCGCCGGCGGGGAGCGCGGCCGGGTGCCCGGCCTGCCCGCGGTCAGCATCCTGCTCGCCACCCGGCGGCCACACCAGCTGGAGTTCGCCCTGGAGCAGGTGGCCCGGCAGCGCGGGGTCGAGGTCGAGCTGGTGCTCGCCGCCCACGGCTTCACCCCCGACCGCGACCTGGTGGCCAAGACGCTCGGCGACGTGCCGGCCACGGTGCTGGAGATCGGCCAGGAGACGTTCTTCGGCGACGTGCTCAACGCCGCGGCCCACGCCGCGACCAGCGACCTGCTGCTCAAGATCGACGACGACGACTGGTACTCGCCGTACGCCGTGCACGACCTGCTGATGGCTCGCCGCTACTCCGGCGCCGACGTGGTCGGGATGCCCAGCGAGTTCGTCTACCTCCAGGGACCCGACGTCACGGTCCGGCGCAACCACCCCTCCGAGCTGTTCAACCGGTTCGTCGCCGGCGGCACCACGCTGCTGGGCCGCGAGCTGCTCGACGCGCTCGGCGGCTTCCGCCGGGTCCGGCGGTTCGTCGACACCCAGCTGCTCAGCGGGGTGGAGGCGGCCGGCGGCCGGATCTACCGCACCCACGGCCTGGGCTACGTGCTGCGGCGTACCGGCGAGGGGCACACCTGGGCGATGGACGACGAGGAGTTCCGCCGTCCCGACATCGTCGACACCGAGTGGCGGGGCTTCCACCCCAGCAGCGAGCTCGGCGCCACCGCGGAGGGGGCGAGCGGCTGATGCCACGCCAGCCGGTGGTCCGGCACAACGACTACCGCTCGCTGACGCCGCCGGCGCTGGGGGAGTGGGAGCCGCACCTGTCGGTCTCGATGGTGGTGCCGGCGTACAACTACCACCGGACGCTGCCCTACGTGCTGGCCGGGCTGGCCGGGCAGAGCTATCCCGCGCACCTGCTCGAGGTGGTCGTGGTCGACGACCAGTCCACCCCGCCGCTGGAGCTGCCCGAGGTGCGGCCGGAGAACACTCGGATCCTGCGGGTGGAGGCCGGCTGGGGCCGGGCCAACGCCTGCCACCTGGGCGCCCAGGCCAGCGACGGCGACGTCCTGCACTGGTACGACGCGGACATGCTGCCCTACCGCGAGGAGGCGGAGGCGCACATGCGCTGGCACCACCTCGTCGACTACGCGGTGCCCGGGGGCGACAAGCGGTTCGTGGACCCCGCCTGGCTCCTCGACCTCGACCCCGCCGAGGTGCGCGACCGGGTCGCGGCCGGCGAGGCGGGGGACTTCTTCCCCGGCGTGCCGCACGAGGAGCACAAGTGGGTCGAGGGCTACTGGCGCCGCACCGGCGACCTCACCCAGGCCGGGCCGCGGGCCCAGCGGGTGCACATCGGGATGACCGGCTCGGTCACCCGCGACCTCTACCGCGCCTCGCGCGGCTTCGACCCGCAGCTCAGGCTCGGCGAGGACATGGCCCTGGGGCACGAGCTGGCCCAGGCCGGCGGTGTCTTCGTGGTCGAGCGGGAAGCGCGCTCCTGGCACCTGGGCCGCTCCCAGGTGCTGCGCCGGGCCGAGCAGGTCAACCGCTACAACGACCCCTACCTGGCCAACCTGGTGCCGGCGATGCGGCCCAAGCGGCGCAAGCACGGCCGCAGCTACGAGGTGCCGTACGTCGAGGTGGTGGTCCCGGTCGCCGAGCGGCTCACCGATCCTGACGTCACCCAGGGCGCCGACGAGGTCGTGGCCTGCGTCGACGCGCTGCTGGACGCCGACTTCTCCGACCTGCGGGTGCTGCTGGTGGGGCCGTGGAGCCGGGTGCACGAGGAGCGGATCCAGCCGGTCGAGGACCCGGCGCTCGAGCTGCGGATCGTGCACCGCTCCTACCGCGGCGAGCCGCGGGTCAGCCTGGTGGAGTCCACCCCGGGGCACTCGCCCGAGGCGACGGACGCCGAGTTCCGGCTGACCCTGCCCGACACCTCGCACGCGCCGCTGCCGCAGGCGCTTCAGCGGCTGCTCGACGACCTCGAGCGCACCCACCACGGTCGCCGGACGATCGCCTACCCCGACGGCTCCGAGGCCAGGCTCGAGCGGATCGCCGCGCTCGCGCGGGTGGAGCGGGTCGCCGACGTCGGCGACGACCGGGACGAGCTGATGGAGCAGGCCTTCGGCACGGGGTCCTACGCCGCCAAGGAGGTCGGCTTCGTGCCGACCGAGGAGCGCGAGCTGCCCAGGTTCGTGCTCAAGCCGAAGCCGGCGATGAACCCCGAGGAGTCCCGGGCGATCGTGCTCGGCCAGGCGACTTCGCCCGCATCGTCCCCGGCGGCCCCGGCGGCCCCGGCGACCGGGACGCCCGAGGACCCCGGCGCCGGACGCCGTACCTGGTGGCGCCGCTGAGCCTGCCGGCTCACGGGGCGAGCAGTGCACGCAGGGCGAGGTGGTCGCCGGCCGCGAGCCGGTGCAGGGTCGCCGGTCCGGTCAGGCGGGCGCCGGTCGTCCCGGCGTCCAGCAGCACGTGGTCGAGCTGGGCGACGGGCCGGTGCGCGGGGTAGGTCGGCCCCGCCGCCACCGGCGTCCACCCGGTGAGCCGCGCCGGCACCCGACCGGGCAGGTTGAGGTCGCCCAGCAGCACCAGCGGCCGCGGCAGCTCGCGCGCCCAGCCGACCAGGTCCCGCAGCTGCGCCGCGGCCCGCCACGGCACGAACGAGAGGTGGGTGGTCAGCACGGTCACCGGACCGTCCGGCGCCAGCACCCGGGCGGCCAGCGCGACCCGCTGCTCGTCCCCGACCACGACCAGGTCCTCGTTGGTCCACGACGGCTTGCGCACCGGGACCTTGAGCCCCGACGGGGCCATCCGGTGCTCCCGCCACCACTCCACCGGGTGCCGGCTGAGCAGCGCCACGCCGTACGACGGCTCCGCCAGGTCGGTGGCCGGAGCGGACCGCATCGTGCGGACGTTGCCCGGCGTCCCGTGCACCGCGGCGGCGAACCGCGAGTGCCAGCGGTCGCCCCCGCCCGTCGGGGCCGCGGTCAGCGCGGCGGCCAGCAGCGCGGTCTGGTCGGCGCCGCCGGACCGGGTGAGCAGGTGGTCGACCTCCTGCACGGCGAGCACGTCGACGCCCAGCGCCGCGGCCTCGGCCGCCCAGGGGGCCAGGTCCCACCCCGCGCCGCGGCCCGAGGCCGCGTTGGCGGTCGCCATCCGGAGCACGTGCGACCTACTCCTCGGCGCCGGCGTACTTCTCGTTGGTGCTCTCGACCAGCTCGGCGGCGACGGTGTGCAGCTTGACGTTGCTGGCCTGGGAGACCCGGACCAGGAACTGGAAGGCGCGGTCCTCGGGCAGCTGGTAGCGCTCGGAGACGATGCCGAGCGCCTGGCCGATCACCTTGCGGGTGGCCATCCCGCGGTTGAGGTGGTCCTCCTGACGGGCCCGGCCCAGGGCGAGCGCCGCCTGGGTGGCGAAGAGCTCGGCCAGGTGCACCGAGTCGGGAGCGACCCCGGGGGAGGTGGAGTAGAGGTTGAGCGCGCCGAGCGTCCGGTCGTCGGCGTAGAGCTGGAGCCCCAGCTGGGACCCGACCCCGCGCCGGGCGGCCTCCGGCAGGTAGCGCGGCCACCGGGGATCGGTCGCGGCGTCCTCGACCAGCGTCACCGGGCCGGCGCGGACCGCGTCGACGCACGGGCCCTCGCCCAGCTCGTACTGCAGGGCGTCGAGCTCGCGGACCAGCTCGCTGCTGCTCGCGCGGGTCTCGATCCGGCCGTCACGGTGCCGGACCGAGACGCCGGCGTGCTCGAAGTCGGGCAGGGTCAGCAGCACGGTCTGGACGATGAGGTCCAGGCTCTCCTCGACGCTCTGCGCGGCATGGAGGGAACGGCTGACGGCGCTCAGCGCTGCAGCGAAGTGGGAGTTCTCCGTGCTGCCACCGCTCTCGGAGGTCACGAAGTCTCAGGCTTCACCGGGCAGCGGCTCCGGCTGCTCGGGGACCCCCGGGTCCTCGCCCGGCATGGGCGTGGGGATCGGCGCGGGGTCCCCGCTGGGGACGACGTCGGGGTCGGGTGAGGGCTCGGTCGGTGTGGTGGTCATGGAGGTCCGTACCCCACGGACGGGGCGCGCACGCCTCGGGCTCAGCTGCGGGCGAACTCCTCGTGCCGGGTGCCGACCTTGCGGGCGGACGCCAGGTGGCCGCCCAGGTAGCCGCCGAGGCCGGCCACCGAGAAGCCGAGCAGGGCGAGCTTGACGCCCGTGGCGTGCTGTCCGCGCCGGCGGGCCAGGTAGGAGGCGCCGTAGGCGGAGCCGGCGATCCCGTTGCTCAGCGCGTGCACCAAGCCCACCCGCTGGTTGCGGTCGTCGGCGGCCGTCCACTCCGCCCAGCCCGTGAGGGCGGTGGGCACGCCGGTAAGCAGCCCGATCCCGACCAGGCGGCGCGCGGCGTCCTGGTCGTCGCGTCCACCGATCAGGTCGAGCAGGGTGGCCGACGTCCAGGTGCCGATCACCGCGTCGGTCAGCAGCGGGTGCAGCGCGTGCCCGAGCCACTCCCCGCGCAGCAGTCGGCCGCGCTTGCCGGTCGCCAGGCCGGAGGCGAGCGGGCGGATGGCGCGGACGGGTCGGTCCAGCGCGGTGGACTCCTCGAGCGTGCGGGTCAGGCGGACGAGCGGGTTCACGGGCTCTCCTTCACGGTCGCAGCAGGGGACCGAGACGTACCCCGTCGGGAGAGCTCCTACTCGGCCCACCCCGCACGGACCGGCTCAGCGGCCGCCGCTCATCCAGTCCGGCAGCATCCCGCTGGCGAGCGTGGCGTCCCGGACCGGCAGGGCCAGCTCGAGCACTCTTTGCGTCCCGTCGAGCCCCAGGTGCCGCCAGCCCGCCAGCGCCAGCCGGTCGGTGTCCCGCTCGATCTGCTTGCGGAAGGCGAGGCCGTCCTCGCTCAGCCCGCCGTCGGCCACCAGGCCGCGGGCGGCGAGCCGCTCGGTGCCCGCGGCGTACTCCTCGTCGGTCCAGCCGCGGGTGGCCCGCATGAACTCCATCGTGCCGGCGTAGAGGCCGTTGAGGACGACCGCCTCGACCGGGTCGAGCTCGGCGGCCACCAGCACGGAGAGATGGCCGTCGCCCCGGTGCTCGCGGATCAGGGTCGCGGCGTGCCACAGCGCCGCACCCGGGTCCTCGGGCCAGCGGAGGCCGGCGTAGGCGGCGTACAGGGGCCGGCCAGGCGCGGTGAGCCCCTCGCAGACCGTGCGCAGCAGCCCGAGCAGCTCGGTGACGTCGTCGGGGTCGACCTCGGCCAGCACCTGCTCCATCACCCCGGCGATCGACTGGCGCTGCGCCTCGAGCACCCGCTCGGGGGAGGCGATCTCCCACGACGAGGGCAGCGTCTTGGTGAACAGCCACGGGGCGAAGGCGTAGAAGGTCGCGGCCGGCACCGCGGGTCCGACCGGGCCGAACGGCGCCGACCGCGCGGCGAAGTAGGAGAGCCGCGGGCGGAAGCCCAGGTCGACGTACGCCTGGGTGACCTGCGGCGCGAAGTGGGCCAGCACGTGGACCGTCTCCAGCGCGCCCCAGGCCTTGCGGGAGGTCTTGGTCAGCTCGAGGTCGTCGGTCACGTCAGCAACCTAGCCGTCGGCCCCGCCTGCCGTCACGAGGTCCGCAGCAGCAGGTCGACCAGCACGGTCTCGCCCTCGGTGGCCGCGAACATCGCGGCCCCCGTGGCGGGGTCGAGCGGCCGGCTGCCGCGGGGGCCGACGGCCAGGTGGTGGCCGTGCGGGGTGCGCCAGAGGTAGCTGCCCGGCCCGACCTGGCGCACCCGGAACCCGCCGTGGGTCTTGTCCCGGTGACTGCGCCGGGAGAGCGGCTGCCCGTTGTGGGTGCCGGTCTGCCCCGGTGGCCCACCCCGCGCGTAGGGCACGACGTGGTCGTAGTCGACCCGGCGGGACCGGCCGGTGGCCCAGGGGAAGGTGTCACGGCCACCGGTGAGCAGCCAGATGCGCTCCTTCACCCCCTCGGGGTGCTCGTACGCCGAGACCGCCACGTGGTCGGCGAGGTCGACGACCGGCTTCACCGTGACGTGGCAGTGCGCGAGCCACCGGGCGACCTGGGAGGCCAGCGCGGGCCCGACCTCCTCGACCCGGGCCACGCTCGCGGCCGGACGGGTCAAGGCCCCGTCGGTCAGGTGGACGTGCACCGTCGCGCGGGGACGCAGCCGTTCCGGGTCTACGCTGCGCAGGCTGGCCAGCAGATCGGCGGGGAAGGCGAGGGCGCGGGACGGCTCTTCGGGCTCGTGAGGCTCGGCGTTCTCGTCAGGCTCGGCGTGCTCGAGCAGCAGTTGGAGCAGCTCCGCGGGACGGGCGAGCCAGCCCAGGGCCTCGGCCCGCAGCTGGTCACGGGTCGGGCGCTGGTCGACCGGCACGTCGTCGGGCACCTGGGCTGCCAGGATCTCCGCGACCCGGGCGACCATCGCGTCGACGTAGACCGCGTCGCCGGCCTCGACCCGGGCCACCACGTGCCTCAGTCCGTGCTCGTCGGTGCGCGAGAGCGAGACGTAGCGCCTGGTCCGCTCCTGCTCCACCCGGGCCGCGTGCCGCGCGGGGTCGGCCTCGATCACCTTCGCCTCGGCGATCTCCAGCACCCGCGACGGGGACTCGCCGGCCAGGCAGGCGGAGATGGCCGCGTCGACCACGCCGACGTCGGTGAGCGCCAGCCCGCGGCTCATCGAGGCGACCCGGCGGGCCACCCACACCTCGCCCTCCAGCGACTCCACGACCGCCCAGGTGCGGGGCAGTCGGTGCCGGAGGTCGAGCACGTCCGCCATCGCGGAGCGGACCGCGAGCACGTGGGTGCGCCGGACCACGGCGAGCTCGGCCAGGCAGAGGTCGCGCACCCGCGGCGTCCCCTCGCCGCCGATCTCGACCAGCCGGTCCCACCCCGAGGCGGTGGGGTCCTCAAGCGGGTCACCACCGTGCAGGAGTGCCCAGTGCGCCACCAGCCGGAGGTCGTCGACCTCGGCGGCGCGGCGGGAGAGCAGGGCGACCTGGACGTGGTCCAGCACGCCGGCGGCGTCGAGGTCCGTGACGTCGAGGGCCGCGCCGGCCCCCGTGCCCACCCTCGCGCCTGCCCCCGTGATGATCATGCTATGACTCTACTCGAACAGATGTTCGAACGACAGCCGTCGTCCACAGGCCGAGAAGCGGCAGGGGCCCTCGGTCAGTCGGAGCCGAAGAGGTCGCGGGTGTAGACGCGGTCGGCGACGTCCTTGATGTCCTCGGTGAGCCGGTTGGCCACGATCAGGTCGGCCTGGGCCTTGAACTCCGCGAGGTCGCGGACCACCCGGGAGCCGAAGAAGGTGTCGTCGGGCAGCTCGGGCTCGTAGACCACGACCTCGATGCCCTTGGCCTTGATCCGCTTCATGATCCCCTGCACCGAGGAGGAGCGGAAGTTGTCCGAGCCGGCCTTCATGATCAGCCGGTGGATGCCCACCACGCGGGGCGCGCGGTCGATGATCTCGAAGGCGATGAAGTCCTTGCGGGTGCGGTTGGCCTCGACGATCGCGGAGATCAGGGTCTGCGGCACCTCGGAGTAGTTGGCCAGCAGCTGCTTGGTGTCCTTGGGCAGGCAGTAGCCGCCGTACCCGAAGGACGGGTTGTTGTAGTGGGTGCCGATCCGCGGGTCCAGGCCGACGCCGTCGATGATCGCCCGGGTGTCCAGGCCGCGGGTCAGCGCGAAGGAGTCGAGCTCGTTGAAGTAGGCCACCCGCATCGCCAGGTAGGTGTTGGCGAACAGCTTGATCGCCTCGGCCTCGGTGGGGTCGGTGAGCAGCACCGGGACGTCGGTCTCCAGGGAGCCGGCGAGCAGCAGGTCGGCGAAGCGGCGGGCGCGGTCCGAGCGCTCCCCGACGATGATCCGCGAGGGGTGCAGGTTGTCGAGCAGCGCCTTGCCCTCGCGGAGGAACTCGGGGGAGAAGATCAGGTTGTCGGTGCCGAGCCGGGCCCGGGTCTCCGCCACGTAGCCCACCGGGATGGTCGACTTGATCACCATCACCGCGTCGGGGTTGGCCGCGTGCACCTGGGAGATCACCGCCTCGACGCTGGAGGTGTCGAAGTAGTTGGTGGCCGGGTCGTAGTCGGTGGGCGTGGCGATCACGACGTACTCCGCGTCGGCGTACGCCGCCCGGGGGTCCAGGGTGACGGTCAGGTCCAGGTCGCGGGTGGCGAGGTAGTGCTCGATCTCGTCGTCGTGGATCGGCGAGCGCTTGGACTCCAGCAGCGCGACCTTGGCGGGGTCCACCTCGACCCCGGTGACCCGGCAGTGCTGGGCCAGCAGCACCGCGATCGAGAGGCCGACGTACCCCAGGCCCACCACCACGATCCGCGGGGCGTCGGCGGGGGCGGTGGTCCTGCGCTGCTCTTCGCTCACGAGCAGTGAGTGTAGGGCCGCTGCGAGCCTGCGAGGATGGGGGCGTGAGCGCAGAGAGCAGGCAGCACGCCGCCGGCATCGCCGAGATCGTCACCCTGGCCGAGCGCCCGGAGCTGATGGACCGGTTCTGGGAGATGGAGAGCTCGTGGCCGGAGTTCATGCTGCACGACCCGATCGGCAACATCTACTACGGCAGCCTCGAGCGGTTCGCCGAGTTCGTCCTGGTCTGCCTCGACGAGGACGGCGCGATGGTCGCCAAGGCGCACTCGGTGCCGTTCCCGCTGGCGGGCGACACGCTGCCGGACGACGGCTGGGACGGGGTGATCCGCCGGGCGGTCCAGGCGCAGGTCACCGGCGAGCCGGCCACCCACTGCTCGGCGATCGAGATCGCGATCCGTCCCGACCTGCAGGGCCGCGGTCTCTCCGCGCCCGTCCTGCTCGCGCTCCGCGACAACGCCGCCCGGCTCGGGTTCTCCGAGCTGCTCGCCCCGGTGCGCCCCAACGGCACGAAGGACGCCGCCGAGCCGATGGCCCGGTACGCCTTCCGCACCCGCGACGACGGACTGCCCGTCGACCCCTGGCTCCGGGTGCACGTGCGGGCCGGCGGGCGGATCGACCGGGTCGCCCCCCGGTCGATGGTGATCCCCGGGACGCTCGAGGAGTGGCGGGCGTGGACGGGGCTGCCGTTCGACTCCTCGGGACCGGTCGAGGTGGCCGGCGCGCTGACCCCCGTGCTGTGCGACGCCGAGCACGGGACCGCGGTCTACGTGGAGCCGAACGTGTGGGTGCGGCACGCCACCGGCGCATGATCCGAGGGGCATGAGGGGTACGGAGCCCCCATGAAGATCATGCGGAAGCTTGCCATGGCCGGTGTGGCCAAGAAGGTGTACGACGAGGCGCGCAAGCCCCACAACCAGGCCAAGATCAGGTCAGCAGTGGAGAAGGTCAAGGCCAGGCGATCGGGCCGACGGTGAGCGCGGTCACCGCCCGGCGGCTCCGCGGCGGCGCCCTCGCGGGCGTGCTGGCGGCGGGCCTGCTCGCGGTGGGACCGGCGGCCTCGGCCGAGACCGTCACGGTCGTCGACGAGAAGGGCACGCGCCTGCAGGACCGGGCCAACGAGCTGGTGAACGGGCGTCTGACCTACGAGCCCTCCCGCACCGTCTTCGTGGCGCGGGTCGAGCGGCTCAACCGCACCAAGACCCGGGTCTTCGGCAGCGTCTACTACCCCGACGGCAGCTCGGTGAAGGTGCGCACCCAGCACCGCCAGGGCAAGCTCGTCACCCGCGGCACCTTCACCCGCGCAGGTCAGGAGGAGGGCACCCCGCTGCCCGCCGTCGCCCAGTGGGACCGGGCCAAGAACAAGGTGACGATCACCGTGGCCGGCGCGGACGACCCGAAGCGGTTCAACCGCCGGGCCCGGCTCGACGTCTACACCGTCACCAAGGGCGCCCAGGAGGGGCCGCACTGCCCGATCATCGGCGGCGAGGTCCAGCCCTGCAACGACGACTACGTGACCGCCGAGCTCTCCCGCGCCTGATCCCGCCCCTGATCAGCCTGCTCCCGATCAGCCCAGGGCGGCGGCGACCTCCGTGCCCTGCTTGATCGCCCGCTTGGCGTCGAGCTCGGCGGCGACGTCGGCTCCGCCGACCAGGTGCACCGTGGCTTCGCCGCCCACGGGCACAGTGGCTCCGCCGGCCAGGTGGGCCGGGCGCTGCAGCGCGTCGTACAGGTCGCGCACCGACTCCTGCCCGGCGCAGACCACCACGTGGTCCACCTCGAGCAGCTGCGGCTCGCCGCCGACGGTCAGGTGCAGGCCGGCGTCGTCGATCCGGTCGTACGTCGCCCCGCTGATCTGGCGCACGCCGGACTGCTTGAGCACCGCACGGTGCGCCCAGCCCGAGGTCTTGCCCAGGCCGATCCCGATCGGGGTCTCCTTGCGCTGGACCAGCGTCACCTCGCGCACCACCGACCGCGGCTTGCGCTCGGTCAGTCCGCCGGGGTGCAGCGACGGGTCGCCGACGCCCCACTGGGCCATCCAGTCGTCGAAGGTCTCGCCCGGGTCGTGGGCGAGGAAGTGCGAGACGTCGACGCCGATGCCGCCGGCGCCGATCACCGCCACCCGGCGCCCGACCGTGACCCGGCCGGCGAGCACGTCGGCGTAGGAGACCGCCTTGGGGTGGTCGATGCCGTCGATCTGCGGCACCCGCGGCTCCACGCCGGTGGCGACCACGACGTGGTCGAAGCCGGCCAGGTCGTCGGGGCCGGCTTCGGTGGAGAGCCGGACGTCGACCTCGAGCACCTCGAGGCGCCGGGCGTAGTAGCGCAGCGTCTCCGCGAACTCCTCCTTGCCCGGGACCTGCATCGCGAGCCGGAACTGGCCGCCGATCTGCGGGGCCTTCTCGAACAGGGTGACCGCCAGCCCGCGCTCGGCCGCGCTGACCGCGGTGGCCAGGCCGGCGGGGCCGGCCCCGACGACTGCGACGGACTCGCGGCGGCGGGCGGGGGAGAGCACCAGCAGGGTCTCGTGGCAGGCGCGGGGGTTGACCAGGCAGGACGACGTCTTGTTGCTGAAGGTGTGGTCCAGGCAGGCCTGGTTGCAGGCGATGCAGGTGTTGATCTCGTCGGCGCGGCCCGCGGCGGCCTTGACGACGAACTCGGGATCGGCCAGCAGTGGGCGGGCCATCGAGATCAGGTCGGCGTCGCCGGCGGCCAGGATCTCCTCGGCCACCTCGGGGGTGTTGATCCGGTTGGAGGCGCAGACCGGGACCGAGACCTCGGCCTTGAGCCGGGCGGTGACCGAGCGCCAGGCGGCGCGCGGCACCTGGGTGATGATCGTCGGCACCCGCGCCTCGTGCCAGCCGATGCCGGTGTTGAACGCGGTGACGCCGGCCTCCTCGAGCCGCGAGGCCAGCTCGGCGGTCTCCTCCCAGGTCTGGCCCGTCCTCGACCAGGTCGAGCAGCGAGATCCGGTACATCACCGGGAAGTCGCCGACCAGCTCGCGGGTGCGGCGTACCACCTCGACCGGGAAGCGCATCCGCTTCTCGGCGCTGCCGCCCCAGGCGTCGGTGCGGTCGTTGGTGCGGGCGGCGAGGAACTGGTTGATCAGGTAGCCCTCGGAGCCCATGATCTCGACCGCGTCGTAGCCGGCCTTCTTGGCCAGCGCGACCGAGCGGGCGAAGTCGGTGGCGGTCCGGTCGACGGCCTTGGCCGACAGCGCGGCCGGCTTGAACGGGTTGATCGGGGCCTGCTTGCGCGACGCGCTCACGCTGAACGGGTGGTAGGCGTAGCGGCCGGCGTGCAGGATCTGCATCGCGATCGCGCCGCCCTCGGCGTGCACCGCCTCGGTGACCCGCTGGTGCCGCGCGGCCTGCAGCCGGGTGGTCATCTCGGAGGCGAACGGCTTGAGCCAGCCGCGCTTGTTGGGCGCGTAGCCGCCGGTGACGATCAGGCCGACGCCGCCGCGGGCGCGCTCGGCGAAGTACGCCGCCAGCCGGTCGATGTGCCAGGGCGCGTCCTCCAGCCCGGTGTGCATCGACCCCATCACCACGCGGTTGCGCAGGGTCAGCGGGCCCAGCTCGAGCGGGCTGAGCAGGTGCGGGTAGTCACTCATGAGCGGTCCTTGCTGTGGGCGTTGATGTAGTCCTTGAGCCAGCCGACCCAGAACTGCTCCAGGCCGATGCCGCCTCGCAGCACCAGGTACTGGTCGAGCTCGTGACCGGTGAGCGCCGGACGGGTCGTCGTACGCCTTCTCCAGGTGGCGGTAGTGCGCGAGGCGGACGAGGTGGTCGGCGAGGGCGGCGCGGAGCACCTCGAGCAGGGCGGCGCGGTCGCCGAAGCTGCCGCCGCGCATCTTCACCGCGAGCTCGCTGCGCAGCTCTTCCATCGGGGTCGGCGTGGCCAGCCACTGCGCGAGCACCTCGGCGCCGGCGTCGGTGACGGCGTACACCTTCTTGTCCGGCTTGCCGGCCTGCGGCACCACCTCGACGGCGAGCCAGCCGTCGGCCTCCATCCGGCCCAGCACCCGGTAGATCTGCTGGTGGGTGGCGTGCCAGAAGAAGCCGATCGACTTGTCGAACCGGCGAGCCAGCTCGAGTCCGGAGCCGGGCTTCTCGCTGAGCGCCACCAGGAGGGCGTGTTCCAGGGCCACGGGAGGAGGATGGCAGATGCTTGCAACGAGTTGCAAGCCCCCCGAAGGTGAACTCTCTCGTCCTTCCGGCCAGCACCTCGGCACCTCAGGTGGAGGCGCGACGACCCGCGGCGGCAGCGAGCGTGGACGCCATGACGATCCTCCTCTCCGACCCGCGGGTCGCGGCCGTCCCGGTCCGCGAGAACGCCGAGCCGCTGGTCGGCTCGACCCCTCCTTCGGGCCCGCCCGGGCCCTGGTCCGCGCCGGTCTCGCCGAGCGCCTGGCCGCCGCGGCCGCCGACCTGCCGGCCGGGATCGCGGCTGCGCGTGGTGGAGGGCCACCGCAGCGTGGCCGACCAGCGCGCGATCATCGACGCGCTACTCCGCCGAGGTCCGCGCCGCCCGGCCCGGGCCTCGACGCCGACGAGCTGCACCGGCTGACCAGCCGGTTCGTCGCCCCGCTCGAGGTCGCGCCGCACGTGGCCGGCGCCGCGGTCGACCTGACCCTGGTCGACGCCTGCGGCGACGAGCTCGACCTCGGCACGCCGATCGACGCGACCCCCGAGGCCTCCGACGGGCGCTGCTTCACCGCCGCCGCCGGGATCGGCGCCGACGCCCGCGCGCACCGCGACCTGCTCGCCCGGGTGCTGGGCGGCGCCGGGCTTGGTCAACTACCCCACCGAGTGGTGGCACTGGAGCTACGGCGACCGCTACTGGGCGCTGCTCACCGGCGCCGCCGGCCGCGCTCTACGGCCCGGTCGACCTGGCGGTGGCGGCATGAGCGCCCTCCCGGTGGACATGGTGGACGTGAGCCCGGCCGCACCGGTCGGGCCGGTGCTGCGGGTGGACACTCGCCGCCGTGCGCGCCAACGTCCGGCTGCTGGCCGGGCGCACCTCCGCCGAGGTGATGGCCGTGGTCAAGGCCGACGGCTTCGGTCACGGCGCGGTCGAGGTCGCCCGGACCGCGCTGGCGCGGCGGCGCCACCTCGCTCGGCGTGACCAGCCTCGACGAGGCGCTGCCGCTGCGCGCTGCGGGTCTCGACGCCCCGCTGCTCAGCTGGCTCAACCCCGTCGACGCCGACTTCGCCACCGCCGTGCACGCGGACGTCGAGCTCGCCGTCCCCTCCGCTGGAGCACCTGGCGGCGATCACCGCGGCCGCCGCCCGGCGCCCGGGTGCACCTGCACCTGGACACCGGGCTGGCCCGCGACGGTGCCGCGCCCCAGGAGTGGGCCGCGCTCTGCCGGGCGGCCCGCGCCGCCGAGCGGACCGGCCGGCTCCGGGTGGTCGGGGTGATGGGTCACCTGGCCTGCGCCGACCAGCCCGGGCCACCCGGCCAACGCCGTCGGCCGCACCCGGTTCGCCTGGGGCCTGCGAGTCGCCCGCGCCGCCGGGCTCCGGCCCGCGAGCCGGCACCTGGCCGCCACCGCGGCCACCCTCACCGACCCGCTGGCCCACCACACGACGGTCCGGATCGGCGCCGGCCTGGTCGGGATCGACCCGACCGGGGACGGCGCGGGCGGCCTGCTCCGGCCGGCGATGACCCTGACCGCCCCGGTGGTGAGCGGTGCGCCGGGTGCGCGCCGGCACGCCGGTCGGCTACGGCCACACCTGGACCGCCCCGGCCGCGACCACGCTCGGGCCTGCTCCCGCTGGGGTACGCCGACGGGCTGCCGCGGGCGGCCACCGGTCGGGCCGAGGTGCTGGTGCGCGGGCGACGCCGTCCGGTGGTCGGGCGGATCTCGATGGACAGGTGGTCGTCGACCTCGGCGACGAGGACGTGCGGCTGGGCGAGCGAGGCCGTCGTCTTCGGCCCCGGCGACGCGGGCGAGCCGACCGTCGCCGACTGGGCGGGCTGGTCCGACACCCTCGAGCACGAGGTCGTCACCGGGCTCGGCGGCCGGGTGCACCGGGCAGTCGCCGGCACCCGCGTCGGCCTGAGGTCTCTCGCATGAGCGGGCTGCGGGTCGCCGTGATCGGCGGCGGCCAGAACTGCGAGCACGAGGTCTCGCTGGCCTCGGCGGCCTCGGTCGCGCGGGCGCTGGCCGAGCGCGACCTACGACGTGGTGCGGCTGACCATCGACCGCGACGGCGCCTGGCGGACGACCGAGGGCCGGCCGATCGGGCTGGCCGGCGGCGGTCGAGGTGCTGCGCGGCTGCGCGGTCGTCGTCCCGGTGGTGCACGGACCGCGCGGCGAGGACGGCACGCTCGCCGCGCTCTGCGAGCTGGCCGGGGTGCCCTACGTCGGGTCCGGGGTGCGGCGCCGGCGCGCTGGCGATGGACAAGTGGGCGACCAAGCTGGTCGCCGACGCGGTCGGCATCGCCACCGCGCCGGGGCGTGCTGCTCACGCCGGGCACCGCCGCGTCGTACGCGTGGAGCCACCCGGTCGTGGTCAAGCCGGTCGCCGCCGGCTCCAGCCACGGGGTCTCGCCTGGTCCGCAGCGCCGAGGAGCTGCCGCCCGCGCTCGCCGCCGCGTTCGCCCTGGACGACCGGGTGCTGGTCGAGGAGCTCGTGGTCGGCCGCGAGATCGACGTGGCGGTGCTCGGCCGCCCCGACGGCTCGCGGATCGTGCTCGCCGAGCCCTGGAGATCGTGGTCGACGGGCTCTTCGACCTCGACACCAAGTACGACGGCAGCGCCGACTTCCGGATCCCCGCCGCGCTGGACGAGGTGGAGCGCAAGTCGCTGGAGGAGGCCGCGCTGGCGGTCTACGACGCGCTCGGCTGCGCCGGGGTGGCCCGGGTCGACTTCTTCCTCACCGCCGACGGGCCGGTGCTCAACGAGGTGAACACGATGCCCGGCTTCACCGAGCAGTCGCAGGTGCCGCGGATGTTCGCCGCCGCCGGGCTGGCCTACCCCGACCTGCTCGACCTGCTGGTGCGCGACGCCGCGGACGCCGGGTGAGCGGGCGGATCGCCGGGCTCGACCTGCTCCGCGGGATCGCGATCGGGCTGGTGATGCTGCGGCACGCACTCCCGGAGGCGTTCCCCGGCGCCGGGGTGGTCGGCGTGGTGATGTTCTTCGCGCTCAGCGGCTACCTGATCACCGGGGTGCTGCTGGCGGAGCTGGCCGGCACCGGCCGGGTGGACCTGCGCCGGTTCTACCTGCGCCGGGCCCGGCGGCTGGTGCCCGCGCTGCTCCTGCTGGTGGCCGGCGTGGTGCTGGTGACGCTGACCCTCGACCCGCTGGGGGACCGCGACCAGCTGGGCAAGACCGTCGCGGTCGCCCTCACCTGGACCGGCAACCTGCCCTTCGGCCACGCCAGCGACGCCACCTTCCACCTGTGGACCCTGGCCACCGAGGAGCAGTTCTACCTGCTGTGGCCCGCGGTCCTGGCGCTCGCCTTCGCCCGCGGTCGGGTCGGCGCGGCGCTGGTGGGGGTGGCCTGCGCCTGCCTGGCCGCGTGCGCGGCCACCGTGGTCTGGCTGGCCGAGGCGCCGGACCTGGCCTACTCGCTGCCCACCTCGTGGGCGGTCTGCTTCGTGGTCGGCGCCGCGACCCGGGTGTACCGCGATCGCCTCGCCGCCGTCCCGCTGCCGCCCTGGGCACCTGCCGTGGCGTTGCTCGGTCTTACCCTCCTCAGCGTGGTTCCCTTGCGCGGTCACGCGCTCACCTACCTGGCGGGAGGCCCGGCCATCGCCCTGCTCACCGCGGTGCTGCTGGTCTGCTGGCGCGCCTGGACGCAGGTGACCGGACCCGTCCTGGGCGCCCTGGTCTGGCTGGGCACGGTCTCCTACGCGGCGTACCTGTGGAACTACCCGCTCACGGTGTGGCTGCGGCCGCACCTGGAGCACGCCGGCCTGGTGGCCGCGGTGCTCACGCTGCCGCTGGCGGCGCTCAGCTGGTACGCCGTGGAGCGGCCGCTCCAGCCGCGGCGTCGTCCGCGCGAGGCGGTGGCGGCATGACGCAGGACTGGCGGCGCTGGGCGCCCGACCTGGCCGTGGGCCTGGTGGTGCTGCTGGCCGGGCTGATCGAGGTCATGGACGCCGACTCCTACGCTTCCCGAGGGGCCGCTGGCGCTGGTCGCGCTGGGCACGGCCGCCGCGGCCGGGCTGAGCCGGCACGCGCCCGGGGTGGCGCTGGGCGTGATCTGGGGGATCTGCGGCATCCAGCTGCTCGGCGGCATCGACCTGATGATCGTCCAGGTGGCGGTCGCGGTGGTCGCCTTCGGCACCGCCCGCTGGGGGTCGGTGCCGACGCTGTGGCTGAGCGCGCTCTCGATCCCGGCGGCCGGTCTGCTCGTCCTCGCGCTGCTCGCCGTCGACCAGCTCTCCGCGCTGGTGCGAGGGGCCGGCGTTGACGAGCGCTCGTCGAGCGCGTCTACTCCTACGGCGACACCTGGCAGCTGACCGTCGCGCTGATCGGGATCGGGGTGCTGGCGTGCCCTGGCTCGCCGGTCTGGCGCTGCGCTTCATGTCCCGGGCCAGGCGCTCAGAGATCTCCCAGGTCGCCGCCGAGCAGGACGCGGCCCAGGCGCAGCGGCGAGTCCGAGGAGGCGCTCGAGATCGCCCGGCTCCAGGAGGAGCAGGCGCGGTTGGCCCGCGACGTGCACGACGTGGTCGGCCACTCGCTGGCGGTGATCCTGGCCCAGGCCGAGTCGGCGCAGTACCGCCAGGACTCGGACGCCGCGGCGCTCAAGGAGACCCTGGCCACGATCGCCACCTCGGCCCGCGGCTCGCTGCGCGACGTCCGCCAGGTGCTCTCCACCACGGCGACCGCGACCGCGGCGGCCGGGCCCGGCGGGCTGGACAGCCTGGTGGAGGGCGTCCGGGGCAGCGGCCACCGGGTGGTCTCCACCGAGGAGGGCGCCCCGCGTCCGCTGCCGCCCGAGCTGGAGACCGTCGCCTACCGGGTGCTCCAGGAGATGCTGACCAACGCGATCCGGCACGGCCGGCGCGACGGCGTGGTGCACGTGGAGCGGCACTGGGAGGGTGAGCTGCGGATCGAGGTGCGCAACGAGGTCGAGCCCACCGCCGGCGCCGGCGCGGAGCCGACCGGCGACGTGCCGACCATGCCGATCCGGGCGCTGGACGAGGAGCCGTTGACGGTCTGGCTGCCCGAGGAGCCGCGCCGCTCGGCTGGTCACGGACTGGAGGGGATGCGTCGCCGGCGTCGAGGCGGTCGGTGGGCGGCTCGACGTACGCCGTCGGCAGGAGGAGTCCGGCCCGACCTTCACCGTGACCGCGTGGATCCCGCTGCGGGCGGGCGAGTCGTGAGCACCGAGCAGATCCGGGTGCTCCTGGTCGACGACCAGGAGCTCTTCCGCGCCGGCGTCGCGGTGATCGTCGACGCCCAGGAGGGCATGTGCGTGGTCGGCGAGGCCGGTGACGGGTTCGAGGCGGTGCGCCTGGCCGACGAGCTCGAGCCGGACGTGGTGCTGATGGACATCCGGATGCCGGAGATGGACGGCGTCGAGGCGACCCGGCAGCTCTTCTCCCCCGAGCGGGTGGCCCGGCGGACCAAGCCGCTGCGGGTGGTCGTGCTGACCACCTTCAACCTCGACGACCGGGCGGCCACGGCGATCCGGCACGGCGCCAGCGGGTTCCTGCTCAAGGACACCACCCCGGTGCTGCTGCGCGACGCGATCCGCACGGTGCACGCCGGCAACGCGGTGCTCGCGCCGCAGGACCTGTCCACCCTGCTCGACGGCCAGTTCCGGTCGGCCGCCCCCGCGCCGGCGGCGTACCTGGCGCTGACCGAGAAGGAGCGGGAGATCTTCGACGCGGTCGCGCGCGGGCTCTCCAACACCGAGATCGCCGGGCAGGTCTTCACCAGCGAGTCGACGGTGAAGACCCACGTGGGCGCGATCCTGCGCAAGCTCGCGCTGCGCGACCGGGTGCAGATCGTGGTCTTCGCGCACGCGCACGGGCTGGTGGGCGGCTAGCTCGCTCTCAGTCGTCCTCGCGGGCTGCCAGCGACTCCGCCTCGGCCGTCAGGGCGACGCGCTCCTCAGGCGTGAGAGAGGCAAGGTGGTCGCGGTAGTCCTGCACCCCCCGCCGGGCGGTCTCCATGAGCACGGGGTCGCGGCGCATGTCCTGCCACGGACGTCTCCCGGCCAGCACGTCACGGAGCAACCCGGCCAGGGGCGTCCCTTCGTGCTGCTGGGCCAGGGCGGCGAGGCTGCTGCGCAGGAGCGCGGCGGCTGGCGCGGAGCGGGTCATCTCCTCGAGCGGGTCCGGCCGGTCCGTCGCTCCGAGGACGGGTCCGTGAGTCATCGCGACCTCACTCGAACCCCGGAGGGACATGGCGCAGGCGCTCCTCGGTGCTGAGACCGTCGTGCGGGACCTCCTCGTCCGCCCAGGGCGCGCCTCGGGCGAGCCAGCTGGCGCGGTAGGCGCGGGTGCTCTCGGGGCTGTTGTCCTCGTACCCGGCCTCCACCTCGCACACAGGGCAGATCTCGAAGTTCGGGGTCTTGCCCGTGACGCCCCACGGCGGCTCGCCCCAGTCGTAGCCACAGACGCGGCAGTGGTTGTTGACAGTCATGTCGAGTCCTATTGCGAGAGGAAGTAATCCCAGTTGGTGGGGAACTTGTGCTGGGCGGGGTTGGGCTTGTACATCGTCTGCATCACCCCGTCCCTGGTCATGACACCGAAGGTGGCAGGACTAAACCCGGAATACCCAGTCCGGTAGTGCGGCACTGGCTTGACCGACGTGCTGCAACCGTGACAGCAGTTCTGTCACAATGCGGCGCATGACATACGAGCTCGGTCAGGGAACGGGTCCGCTCAAGGGCGTCAAGGTGGTCGAGATCGCCGGGATCGGGCCGGGGCCGCACGCCTGCACCCTCCTGGCCGACCTGGGCGCCGACGTGATCCGGGTCGAGCGTCCCGGCGGCAACCCGCTCGGCGGCGGCGCGCACGACCTGCTCACCCGGGGGCGGCCCAGCGTCGCGCTCGACCTGAAGAAGCCCGAGGCGGTCGCCGCCGTGCTCGACCTGGTCGCCGGCGCCGACGTGCTGGTCGAGGGGATGCGACCCGGGCGTCACCGAGCGGCTCGGCCTCGGCCCCGAGGACTGCTGGGCGCGCAACCCCGCGCTGGTCTACGGCCGGATGACCGGGTGGGGCCAGGACGGGCCGCTGGCCGAGGTCGCGGGCCACGACATGAACTACGTCGCCGCCGCCGGCGTCCTGCACGGCCTCGGCCAGGACCCGGCGCGGCCGCACTTCCCGACCAACCTGCTCGGCGACTTCGGCGGCGGCTCGGCCTACCTGGTGATCGGGGTGCTGGCCGCGCTGCTCGAGGCGAAGGTCTCCGGGCAGGGGCAGGTGGTGGACGCCGCGATCGTCGACGGCACCGCCCACCTCAACCTGATGGGTGCGAGCCTGCAGGCGATGGGCGTGCTCGACGACCGGCGGGCCGCCTCGATGCTCGACGGTGGTGTCCCGTACTACGACGTCTACGAGACCTCCGACGGCAAGCACCTCTCGGTCGGCGCGCTGGAGCCCCAGTTCTACGCCGAGCTCCTGCGCCTGCTCGACCTGGAGGACCTGCCCGACCGCAACGACCCGGCCAACCTGGCGGCCATCCGCGAGGCGTTCACCGCGCGCTTCGCCGAGCGCACCCAGGCCGAGTGGGCCGAGCTCTTCGACGGCACCGACGCCTGCGTCTTCCCGATCGTGCCGATGCGCGGAGGCCGCCAGGCACCCGCACCTGGCCGCTCGGGGCACGTACGTCGAGCCCGACGGCGTGCTCCAGCCCGCACCCGCGCCGCGGTTCTCGCGGACCGAGGCGACGCTGCGGCGCTCGCCCGAGGCCGTCGGTGCCAGCACCCGCGACGCGCTGACCGCCTGGGGCGTCGCGGACGTGGAGAAGCTGATCGAGTCCGGGGCCGCCGTCCAGAGCTGAGCGCCGCGGGGACGCTGTCCCTAGGCTGGGGGAACCATGCTGATCCGGCTCCTGCGCGAGCACCTCGCGCCGTACCGCTCCTGGCTGCGCGGCGGTCGTCGCCTTCCAGGCCGTCGGCGTGCTCGCGCGCGCTCTTCCTGCCCAGCCTGAACGCCGACATCATCGACAACGGCGTGACCACCGGCGACACCGGCTACATCGTGCGCGTCGGCGGCGGTGATGCTCGGCGGTCTCGCTGCTCCAGGTGCGTCGGCTCGGTCGGCGCCGCCTGGTTCGGCGCGCGGACCGCGATGAGCCTGGGCCGCGACCTGCGCGGCGCGCTCTTCCCCGGGTCGGCACCTTCTCCGCCCGCGAGGTGCGGCGCCTTCGGCGCGCCCTCGCTGATCACCCGCACCACCAACGACGTGCAGCAGGTGCAGATGCTGGTGGCGATGGCCTGCATCATCGCCGTCACCTCGCCGCTGATGATGGTCGGCGGGGTGGTGATGGCGCTGCGCGAGGACGCGGGCCTCGGGTGGCTGCTGGCCGTGGTGGTGCCGGCGCTCTTCGTCTGCGTCGGCCTGGTGGTCAGCCGGATGGTGCCCAACTTCCGGCGGATGCAGATCCGGATCGACGCGGTCAACCGGATCCTGCGCGAGCAGATCGCCGGCATCCGGGTGGTCCGGGCGTTCGTCCGCGAGCCCTACGAGACCGCCCGCTTCGGCCGGGCCAACGACGAGCTCACCGACTCGGCGCTGCGCGCCGGGCGGTGGATGGCCGCGCTCTTCCCGCTGGTGATCTGGGTGGTCAACCTGGGCAGCGTCGCGGTCATCTGGTTCGGCGGCCACCGGGTCGCCGACGGGGAGGCCGGCGTCGGGTCGCTGACCGCCTTCCTGGCCTACCTGATGCTGATCCTGATGAGCGTGATGATGGCGACCTTCATGCTGATGCAGGTGCCGCGCGCCGCGGTCTGCGCCGAGCGGATCGCCGAGGTGCTCGACACCCGCACCTCGCTGGGCGCCCCCGAGCACGCCCGAGCCGCTGGACCCCGACCGCCGCGGCTGGGTCGACCTGGAGCAGGTGGGCTTCGCCTACCCCGGCGCCGAGGTCCCGGTCGCTGCACGACGTCTCCTTCTCCGCGCGTCCCGGGCAGACGGTGGCCGTGGTCGGCTCCACCGGCTCCGGCAAGACCACCCTGGTCAACCTGGTCGCGCGGCTGCTCGACGTCACCGCCGGCGAGGTGCGGGTGGCCGGGCACGACGTACGCCGGGTGGCCCCCGAGGAGCTCTGGTCGCAGCTGGGGCTGGTGCCCCAGCGGGCCTGGCTGTTCAGCGGGACGGTGCGCAGCAACCTGCTGCACGGGCGGCCCGAGGCCGGCGAGGAGGAGCTGTGGGCGGCGCTGGAGATCGCCCAGGCGCGCGACTTCGTCGAGGCGCTGCCCGAGGGGCTGGACACCGCGGTCTCCCAGGGCGGCACGAACTTCTCCGGCGGCCAGCGGCAGCGGCTCGCGATCGCCCGCGCGCTGGTCCGCCGGCCCAGCCTCTACCTGTTCGACGACGCCTTCTCCGCGCTGGACGTGGCCACCGACGCCCGGCTGCGCGCCGCACTGCGCCCCGCCACCCGGGACGCCACCGTGCTGGTGGTCGCCCAGCGGGTCTCCACGATCCTGGAGGCCGACCTGATCGTCGTCCTCGAGGACGGCCGGGTGGTCGGCCGCGGCACCCACGCCGAGCTGCTGGCCGACTGCGAGCCCTACCAGGAGATCGTCGCCTCCCAGCTCGGCACCGAGCGAGGAGGCGCCGGCATGAGCGGGCCTGCAAGGAGACCGAGCGGGTCGCCGCCCCCGGGCCCCGGCACGGCGCGCGGACCCGGCGGCGGTGGTCGGCGAGAAGGCGCAGGACTTCCGGCCACTCCGCGCGCCGGCTGGTCGGCCTGCTGCGCCCCGACCGGGTGACCTCGGTGCTGGTGGTGGTCTTCGCGGTGGTCTCGGTCGCGCTGACCGCGGCCGGCCCCTACGTCCTGGGCCGGGCCACCGACCTGGTCTTCACCGGCGCGGTGGGCGGCACGTTCGCCCCCGGCACGCCGGACTCCCAGCTGCCCGAGGCGATCCGTGGCCAGGGCGTGGTCCCCGGCGCCGGGCGTCGACTTCTCCGCCGTCGGCCGGGTGCTGCTGGCTGGTGGTGGCCATCTACGCAGCCGCCTCCCTGCTCGCCTGGCTCCAGGGCTACCTGGTCAACGACGTGGTGCAGGGCACCGTGCGCCGGATGCGCGGCGAGGTGGAGCGCAAGATCAACCGGCTGCCGCTGGCCGCGGTCGACCGGTCCTCGCGCGGCGAGCTGCTGAGCCGGGTCACCAACGACATCGACAACGTCAGCCAGAGCCTCCAGCAGACGATGAGCCAGCTGCTCACCTCGCTGCTCACCCTGGTCGCGGTGCTGGGGATGATGCTGTGGATCTCGCCCACCCTGGCGCTGGTCTCCCTGGTCTCGGTGCCGATCTCGCTGCTGGTGGCGCGGACGATCATGAAGCGCTCCCAGGGCCGGTTCAAGGCGCAGTGGCGGCGTACCGGCGCGCTGAACTCCCAGGTGGAGGAGGCGTTCTCCGGGCACGCCCTGGTCAAGGTCTTCGGCCGCCAGGAGGAGGTGGAGCGCACCTTCGCCGAGGAGAACGAGCAGCTCTTCCGGGCCAGCTTCGGCGCGCAGTTCGTCAGCGGCCTGATCATGCCCGCGCTGATGTTCGTCGGGAACCTGGGCTACGTGGTGATCGCGGTGGTCGGCGGGCTCCGGGTCGCCAGCGGCACGCTCAGCCTCGGCGACGTGCAGGCGTTCATCCAGTACGCACGGCAGTTCAACCAGCCGCTGAGCCAGGTCGCCTCGATGGCCAACCTGCTCCAGTCCGGCGTCGCCTCGGCCGAGCGCGTCTTCGAGCTGCTCGACGCCGAGGAGGAGCCGCCCGACCCGCCGGAGACCGGGGCCCGGGTGACCCGCGGCGAGGTCGTCTTCGACGACGTGTCGTTCTCCTACGACCCCGAGCGCCCGCTGATCAGCCACCTCTCGCTGGTCGCCCGGCCCGGCCAGACGGTGGCGATCGTCGGGCCGACCGGCGCCGGCAAGACCACCCTGGTCAACCTGGTGATGCGCTTCTACGACCTCGACGGCGGCCGGATCACCGTCGACGGCCACGACATCGCCGCCCTGCCGCGCGCGGAGCTGCGTCGCCGGATCGGGATGGTGCTCCAGGACGCCTGGCTCTTCGGCGGCACGATCCGCGACAACATCGCCTACGGTCGCCCCGACGCGACCGAGGAGGAGGTGCTGGCCGCGGCCCGGGCGACGTTCGTGGACCGGTTCGTCCACTCGCTGCCCGAGGGCTACGACACGGTGCTCACCGAGGACGGGGCCAACCTCTCGGCCGGGGAGCGGCAGCTGATCACCATCGCCCGGGCGTTCCTGATCGACCCGGCGCTGCTGATCCTGGACGAGGCGACCTCCTCGGTCGACACCCGCACCGAGCTGCTGCTCCAGCACGCGATGGCGGCGCTGCGCACCGACCGGACCTCGTTCGTGATCGCGCACCGGCTCTCCACCATCCGCGACGCCGACCTGATCCTGGTGATGGAGGACGGGGCGATCGTCGAGCAGGGCACCCACGAGGAGCTGCTGGCCGCCGAGGGCGCCTACGCCCGGCTCTACCGGTCGCAGTTCGCGGCGGCTGCCACCTGAGAGGGTGAGGCATGCCTGACTTCGCCTCGATCTTCGTGCCCACGGCGCCGATCCTCGAGCTGGTGCTGCGCGGCACGGTGACCTTCCTGGCCCTGATGCTGCTGATGCGCCTGGTCGGCCAGCGGGAGTCCGGAGGGCTCGGTCTCACCGACCTGCTGCTCGTCGTCCTCGTGGTCGACGCCTCCAGCGCGGGGCTGACCGGGGAGGCCAGCTCGATCGGCGACGGCCTGGTCCTGGTGGTCACGCTGCTGTGCTGGAGCGTCGCGCTGGACGCGGTGGGCTACCGGTGGCCGCGGGTGGGTCGGGTGCTGAAGGCGAGGCCGAAGCCGCTGATCCGAGACGGCGAGCTCGACCGGCGGGTGATGCGCCGCGAGTTCATGACCTACGACGAGGTGATGTCCCAGCTGCGGCTGCACGGGATCGAGGACGTCGCCCGGGTCAGACGCGCCTACCTGGAGCCCAACGGCATGGTCAGCGTGCTGCTGGCCGAGGCGTCGGCCGGTGACAACGCCGAGGACGCCCTGCGACCTCCTGCCCTCTGAGGCCTGCTGTCCGAGGCGATCGGGGGACTCCCGCCGGGTCGATACCCACGGTATGTTCCGCAGATGAGCAGCCACGTCGACGTCCTGATCATCGGTGCCGGCCTGTCGGGCGTCGGAGCGGCCAGCCAGCTCAGCCGGGAGCTGCCCGGGAAGAGCTACGCGGTGCTCGAGCGGCGCCCCCGGATGGGCGGCACCTGGGACCTGTTCCGCTACCCCGGCGTCCGGTCGGACTCCGACATGTTCACCCTCGGCTACCGGTTCAAGCCGTGGCGCGGGGAGAAGGCGCTGGCCGACGGCGCCTCGATCCTGGACTACGTCAAGGAGACCGCCGCCGAGCACGGGGTCGACCGGCACGTGCGACTACGACCGCCGGTCGTCGCCGCCGACTGGGACTCCGACGCCGACTCTGGACGGTCACCGCGGAGACCACGCCACGAGGACGTCGGCGGCGGGTCGATCACCGCGCACGAGACGTGGACCTGCTCCTTCCTGTGGGCGTGCAGCGGCTACTACGACTACGACCGCGGCTACCTGCCCGAGCTGCCCGGACTGGCCGACTTCGGCGGCACCGTGGTGCACCCCCAGCACTGGCCCGACGGCCTGGACTACGCCGGCAAGCGGGTGGTGGTGATCGGCTCCGGCGCGACCGCGGTGACCCTGGTGCCGGCGATGGCGCTGCCGGGAGTCGAGGAGGGCGGCGCGGCGCACGTGACCATGCTGCAGCGCTCCCCGACGTACGTGCTGCCGGTGCCGGGCGTGGACAAGATCGGCCGGGCGGTCAAGCGGGTGCTGCCGGAGAAGGCGTCGTACGTCGTGACCCGGTGGAAGAACGTCGCCCAGGCGACGCTGCTCTTCCAGGCCTCGCAGAAGTGGCCCGGCCCGGTGCGCCGGATGATCCGCAAGCTCAACGCCAAGATGCTGCCCGAGGGCTACCCGGTCGACGTGCACTTCAAGCCGACCTACGGCCCGTGGGACCAGCGGATGTGCCTGGTGCCCGACGGCGACCTGTTCACCGCGATCCGCCGCGGCGACGCGGCGGTGGCGACCGGCACGATCGAGACCTTCGACGAGACCGGCATCCGGCTGACCGACGGCACGCACCTGGACGCCGACCTGGTGGTCACCGCGACCGGCCTCAACCTGCTCGCGTTCGGCGGGATGGAGCTGAGCGTCGACGGCAAGCCCGTCGACATCACGCAGACGATGGCCTACAAGGCGATGATGCTCTCCGGCGTGCCGAACTTCGCCTACACGATCGGCTACACCAACGCGTCCTGGACGCTCAAGGCCGACCTGGTCGCCGAGTACGTGTGCCGGCTGCTGGCGCACCTGGACGAGACGGGTGCCCGCTCCGCCGTGCCGGTCCGCGACCCCGAGGTGGGCGAGGAGCCGTTCATGGACTTCGGCGCCGGCTACGTGCTGCGCGCGCTCGACCGGCTGCCCAAGCAGGGGTCGGTCGAGCCGTGGAAGCTGCGGCAGAACTACGTGCACGACGTGCGCACGATCCGGCGGGGTGCGATCGACGACGGGGTGCTCGCGTTCCGGTGAGGCGCGCCGAGACGGCTACAGCGAGCTGACCGCCCCGACCGCCGTCGGGGAGAACCCCGGGAAGGTCTGGGCGGGCGAGGCGCCCAGCCGAGCCGCCGCGACCTCGGCGAGCACCGAGCGGTAGTCGGTGGTGACCAGCAGGTCGCCGTCGCTGGTGTCGGTCAGGCCGGGCCAGTGGCCGTGGTAGCCGCCGATCGACGCCGGCGCCGAGGAGCAGCATCACGTTGCCGTGCCCGTGGTCGAGCCCGTAGTTGGCGTTCTCCCGGGTGCGCCGGCCGAACTCCGAGATCGTCACCACCGTCACCCGGTCGGCCAGCGGACCGAGGTCGGTGAAGAACGCCGCGAGCGCCTGGGCGAAGTCGCCTGCCATCTTCTGCATCGAGCCCCACTCCAGGGTGCCCAGGTCGCTGTGGTGGTCCCAGTCGCCGTGGTCGACGGTGAAGACCTCCGCACCGACGTCGCCGCGGATCGTCCGGGCCACCCCGGCCAGCGCCGAGGCCAGATCGCCCCGGGGGTACGTCGCGCCGTGCTGCGCCTGCTCGGGCACCGCGCGCACCGGGCCGAAGTCGGCCACCGCGGCCATCGCCGACCGGGCGCTCGCGCCCAGCGGCCCGTCCACGCCGCCCCACATCGTCTGCAGCGACCGCCGCCGCCGCGGCCCCTGGTCGCCGTCGGCGCCGGCGAGCGCCATCGACTTCACGTCGCGGTACGCCGAGGTGGCGCGAGCGCCGTACAGGGACGCGGGAGGGGTGGAGGTGCCCACGCCGACCGCGCGCAACGGGTGGTCGTAGGCGTCGCGAGCGATCAGCCGGTTGAGCCAGCCGACCCGCTCCCGCGACCCGGGGTCGGCGTCCTCGACCGCCTCCATCGCGGCGAAGTGCGAGCGGTTGGGCACCGCCAGGCCGGTGGCGTGCACGCTGGCCATCCGTCCCGCCTCCCACAGCGGGAGCAGCGGCGCCAGGTTGGGGTGCAGCCCGAAGAAGCCGTCCTTGGCCAGCAGCCGCTCCGCGGGGATGCCGATCCGCGGGCGGGCCGCGTAGTAGGTGGGGTCGCCGTGCGGCACGACCAGGCTCATCCCGTCGACCGCTCCGCGCATCGAGAGCACCACCAGCACCCGGCCCGCCGGGCGCACGGCGGCGAAGGCCGGCGGCGCGAAGCTGGTGGAGACCACCGCCGAGCCGAAGACGCTCGTGGTGGACAGGGCCGCCGCGGCGCCGGCCGCCCGCAGCAGTCCCCGGCGGGAGATCCCCGCGGCGGCGTACTCGGCGCAGCAGCTGCGGGGTTCGGCGGCAGTCATGGCGGGCCTCATCGGGTCAGGTGGAACGGGGAGTCGAGGAAGACGGTGAGCAGGTGCGGCATCTGCCACTTCACCAGCGGGTGGTCCTTGTCGATGCGGGTGCGCTGCTTCAGCCCGGTGGCCTGGCAGGCGGCCCGGTGCAGGCTGCGCGGCGCCGACCGGCCGAGCAGCTCCTCGCTGAGGTGGTCGACCAGGTCGTCGAACCGGATCGTGCGCCGCTTGCGGGTCAGCGGCACCCAGGCGCGGTGCGGCCGGTACTTGACGTCCTGCTTGGGCCACCAGCCGCCGGCCAGGTTGAGGTGCACGCGCAGCGAGGCCAGGAACCGGGAGGTGGACGACCAGGCCGCCGCGTGGTCGGGCAGCCCGTCCGGTCGCGGCCAGGCGAACGGGTAGGTGCCCAGGTCGCCGGCCTGCCACAGGATCGCGTTGGCCGCCGCCTCGGGGCCGGTCGGCCGGCGCAGCTGCACCCGCAGCGCCCGGTAGGTGGCCACCAGGTCGTCGGGCGCGGTGCGCACCTTGGCGCCCCGCGAGGCCGCGAACTCCTGGTCGGCGATCAGTGCCCGGAGCACCGGGACGACGGCGGTGTCGGCGTCGAGGTAGACCCGGGCCAGCTTGGCCACGAGCCGCTCCGACGGCTCGTCGGAGACGAACCGGACGGCGATCCTGCGGGCCACGGTGCGCGCGGTCTGCGGGTGCCGGGCCAGGTGGTCGAGGTAGGCCCGCAGCACCGGCTGGCCGTCGGCGGAGCCGTTGGCGTGGGCGAAGCCCGCGACCGAGACCGGTCCGGTGGCGTGCGACTCGGGGTCGTACCAGACCCGCCAGGTCTTCCAGGTGTCCACGCGCAGGCCGGTGAGGATCCGTGCGGAGTCCCGCACGTCGGCCTCGGAGTAGTGGCCCGCCCCGAGGGTGAAGAGCTCCAGCAGCTCGCGCCCCAGGTTCTCGTTGGGCGCCCGCTTGGTGGAGACCGCGTTGTCCAGGTGCACCCCCATCGCGGGATGGGTGACCGCGACGCGGAGCAGGTCGGCGTACCGGCCCAGCGCGTGCGAGCGCACCGCCTTGCCGTACGACGCGCGGAACAGCGCCGCGCCCTCGCCGCGGGCCGGCACGTGCAGGTGGTTCTCCCAGAGCTCGGTCATCACCTCCAGCACCTGGCGGCGCGAGTGGATGCGCCGCGCCAGCACCCAGCGCTGGTAGTTGGCGTCGGCGTCCCACATCGACTCCACCCCGGCCTTGTCCCGCGCCCAGATCTGCTCGGGCGCGGCGTTGACCGAGGGCCACCAGGTCGCCGAGGTCTCGTAGAAGGTGTCGGGGTAGCCGCCGGTGACCTGCCGGTCGAACCACCGCTCGAACGTGCGGGCCCTCGTCACCTCGCGCGCCAGGTCGGGGGTCCAGCCGTAGCTGAACCGGGAGAGCGCGTGCAGGGTCGCGGCGGAGGAGGCGGTGCGCTTGCGGGCCTTCCCGCGCCTGGCCCGCCCCTTGCCGGACTTATTCTTCGGCCTGCCGGCGGCCTCGGCTGCGGCAGGCAGGGCGGTGAGCAGCGCCGTACCGGTCCCGACGGAGCCCGCCCGGAGCAGGGCGCGACGGGAGGAGACGGAGACGGCCATGTGCTCACTATCGGCCATCACGGGGCCGGTCTGATGAGTTCCAGGATTCCCCGGATGTCGGACCGGGGGAGTAGTGTCCACGGCAGACGGCTCGTCAAGTCTTGCCTCGACCGTCATGCGGGTGCTCGGTCATCCGCCCTCACGTCCAGTGAGGCACGCAGCAGCCCAGGTCGTACGCCGACCGTGCTGCCAGCCCCGCCAACCCGGCGGAAGCGCGTTGGTGAGACACCAACCGAAAGATCGCACATGAACTTCGCCGAACTCGGCGTGCCCTCGACCCTGTCCGCAGTGCTCGAGGCCCAAGGCATCACCATCCCCACCCCGATCCAGGCCGCGACGCTGCCTGACTCGCTGGCCGGGCGCGACGTGCTCGGCCGCGGCCGCACCGGCTCGGGCAAGACCTACGCCTTCCTGGTGCCGCTGGTGGCCCGCCTCGACGCGAGCAAGCTGCCGGCGATGCCGCGCAAGCCGCGCGCGCTGATCATGGCCCCGACCCGCGAGCTGGTCACCCAGATCCGCGAGGCGCTGCTGCCGCTCGCCAAGGAGGCCGGTCTCTCCACGCTGACCGTCTTCGGCGGTGTCGGCCAGAACCCGCAGGTCACCGGCCTGAAGAAGGGCGTCGACATCGTCATCGCCTGCCCCGGTCGCCTCGAGGACCTGATGGGCCAGGGCTACTGCGACCTGTCCGCGGTCGAGGTCACCATCCTCGACGAGGCCGACCACATGGCCGACCTGGGCTTCCTGCCCGGCGTCAAGCGGATCATGGACAAGACCCCGAAGCAGGGCCAGCGGCTGCTCTTCTCCGCCACCCTCGACAAGGCGATCGACGTCCTGGTCAAGCGGTACCTGAACAACCCGGTCACCCACCAGGCCGACTCGGCGCAGTCGCCGGTCTCCAAGATGTCGCACCACGTGCTGCACGTGGGCCGCGACCAGCGGGTGCCGGTGCTGGTCGACCTGACCAGCGCGCCGGGCCGCACGGTGATCTTCACCCGCACCAAGCACGGCGCCAAGGCGCTGGCCCGCCAGCTCAACAGCAAGGGCGTGCCCGCCGTCGAGCTGCACGGCAACCTGTCGCAGAACGCGCGCACCCGGAACATGGACGCCTTCCACTCCGGCAAGGCCTCCACCCTGGTGGCCACCGACGTCGCGGCCCGCGGCATCCACGTCGACGACGTGGCGCTGGTCGTGCACGCCGACCCGCCGGCCGAGCACAAGGCCTACCTGCACCGCTCGGGCCGCACCGCCCGCGCCGGCGCCGAGGGCACCGTGGTGACCCTGATGACCGACGAGCAGGTGCGCGACGTGCGCGACCTGACCCGGCTGGCCGGCATCAAGCCGACCACCACCAAGGTCACCACGCTGGGCCACCCGATCCTGGTCCAGCTGGCCCCGGGCGAGCGCACGCTGGTCGCCGGTGGCTACGCGCCGCCGGCCCCGGTGGGCGGCCGCAGCGCCGGCGAGTCCGGTCAGGCGCGCAGGGTGGCGGCGGTCGCAGCCGCTCGCCGTCGCTCCGGCGCCGGCGCCAAGCCCGGCGCCAAGACCGGCGCTCAGGGCGGCCAGTCCCGCGGTGGCCAGTCCCGGGCGCCGCCGTCGCGGCGGCAGGCTGCCGCGAGCGGCGCCGGCTCCTCGACCGGTGGTCAGCGGGCGCGCCAGGGTCGCGCGTGGCGGTGGCCGGCAGCGCCTCGGTCTACAGCACGTCGACCGGCGGGTCCTCGCACACCGCGGCCAGCTTCAGCGGACGCCGCTGACCCCACGCACCACGACGCCCCCGCACCCCTTGGGTGCGGGGGCGTCTCGTCCGGGCTCCGTGGCCCCTCGTAGAGTCGGGAGACATGGAGGCGGGAGCCCGGCCGGGGCCGAGGGGCGGGTGGCGACCTGGCTGCGCCGTGCCCTGTGGGACATGGTCCCGCGCGACCAGCGCGACAGCCCCGCAGCGCTTCGGCGCCGGCAGGTGGTGGTGTCGCTGGTGCTCGTGGTCGGTGCGGTCACCCTCGGGTGGTCGCTGCGGATCGAGCCCGGTGACAGCCTCTTCTACGTCGCCACCTTCGCGCTGGCGGCGGTCTGGACCGTCGGCTCCTTCGCCTCGGGTCGCCTGCACCTGGGCCGGATCGCCTTCGGGGACCGGCTGACCCGGCCGGTGCTCACCCCGCTGGTCATCGGCTTCGGCCTGGCCGGCGTCTTCGTGGCCGGGGCGCTCGTGGTGCGCCAGATCCCCTGGCTCGACGAGCAGGTGCGCTCGGTGCTCGACTTCGCCGACCAGGGCTCGGTGCCGCTGCTGGTGCTGATCACCACGGTCAACGGGATCGCCGAGGAGCTCTTCTTCCGGGGAGCGGCGTACGCCGCGGTGCCCCGGCACCCGGTGCTGTGGACGAGCCTGGCCTACCTGGTCGTCACCCTGGCCACCGGCAACGTGATGCTCGCCTTCGCGGCCGCGCTGCTCGGCGTGCTGTGCGGCCTGGAGCGGCGAGCGTCGGGCGGCATCCTGGCGCCGATCCTCACCCACCTGAGCTGGTCGCTGACGATGCTGCTGGTGCTGCCGCTGGTCTTCGGCTGACCGGATCAGGGACCAGGGGGTTTGGCGGGTCCGGGCCCGGGGCATCACGGCTGCAGCAGCAGGGGCCGACAGGACGGTGGGGGATGGCGGGATACCAGGTCGTGCCGAGCGACATGAGCGCGGCGCAGGCGAAGGTGGCGGAGGCCGCCTCGACCGTGCGCTCCCACGACTCCTCGGGTCACCTCTCCGGGGCCGCTCGGGCCCTCCCGGGGAGCACCTCCGCGACGCTGCTCGTCGAGCTCGGCACCAGCTGGGACGACGAGCTCGACGGCTGGGCGACCCGGGCGGAGGGGTTCGCCGACCGGATCGCGGCCGCGTCTGCCGACGCCCGGGCCGCCGACCAGCAGAGCGGCGGCCTGTTCGGTGGGCTCAACGGCTCGCTGGGCGCGCCGGCCCCGAAGCCGGGTGGCTGACATGTACGTGTGGGGCGAGGTGCGACGGTGGCGCGCCGAGCCGCTCGGGGTGGCCGGCGACGGCCTCGCGGCCGACATCCGGGCGCTCGAGCGGGCCCGCGACGCCGTCGAGCAGGAGTCGGTCCCGGCGTCGTGGACGGGGTTCGCCCGGTTCATGGCGCAGGTCCAGCGCCAGGCGCTGCTGGCGGCCCTGGAGCGGCACCTCTCCGGCAAGCGGGGGATGCGACGCGGCCTGTACGACGCCGAGCGCCAGGTCGCGGAGATCGAGCGACTGGTCCTCGACGTCGAGGGGCAGGCGCGGGCGGACCAGCTGACGGTGGCCCACGACGGCACGGTCTCCGACGCCAGCACCCCGCCCACCGTGGAGACCCGCTGGGAGGCCGAGGAGTGGCGCTCCGTGCGGCAGGGGAAGATCCAGGCCGTCGTCGACGACATCTCGGCCATCCTGGTGCGCGCTGCCGCGGCGGACGCGACGATCGTCGACTCGATCCCGCCCGGCCACGTGACCGAGATCGACGAGTACGGTGCCGCCGACCCCGACGTGGCCGCGCGGTGGGCCCAGCTCACCGACGCCGAGCGGCGGGCGGTGATCAGGCAGATGATCACCGAGCTCGCCGAGGAGAGCGGCCTCGAGATGCCCGAGATCGTCTGGGAGCCGGACACCTGGGGCCCCAACGGCTCGTGGGCCGACGGTGAGCCAGGCACCCTGCGGCTCAACGAGGGGCTGCTCGACGACCCCCGGATCCTGCACACGGTGGCGCACGAGGTCCGGCACGGTCGTCAGTACGAAGCGATCCGCGACGCCGACGACTGGCGGTGGCCGTGGCAGGACGACCCGTTCGACGAGCACCGCGACGACGGCATCACCGAGCAGCAGGCCAAGACGTGGAAGGACAACTTCGACGACTACCAGAGCACCAGCAACCCCGGCACCAGCTATGAGGACTACTTCACCCAACCGGTCGAGGACGACGCGCGCGACTCCGGGCGCGAGTTCCTCGACGGGCTGACCGAGGCGGAGCTCGAGCGGTACCGGCAGGAGGCCCGATGAGCAGCACCACCCTGGGCGACCTCGTCGCCCGCTACGTCGCCGACCCGACCCCGGACGCGCTGGCGCGGCTGCGGGCAGTCGTCCGGGGCTCCGCCGGCTTCCGGCCGGACCTCCTGGTCGAGCCGCTGGTCCGTCCGCTGCTGGACCGGGGTGCCTTCGACGAGGCGGTCGCCGTGCTCCAGGGTCTGATGCCCGGGGCGATGCTCAGCCCGTCGGCGCACGGGGCGCTGGCCGAGGCCCTGCGCGGCGCCGGCCGGCCCGAGCAGGCGGAGCGTGAGGCGCGGATGGCCCGGCTCTCGGTGCGCAGCATCCTGTCGACCGGCGACGGCAGCCGGTCCCACCCCTGGTCGGTGCTGCGGGTCGGCGACGAGTTCGATCTGCTCCGCGCGCTGGGCCGCCGTCCCCGGAGCCAGTCCCTGGTCCCGGACGGCGAGCGCCGGCTCGACCGGCACGAGTGCGACGACGGCAGCGAGGCCTGGTTCGACGTCACCGCGCTCGACCCGGAGGCCGGCGCATGAGGGCACGGGCCGTCCTCCTGCGGTCCTCGGTCGCCGGGCTCGTCCTGGCCTTGGCCTCGGCCGGCTGCTCCGACGACGACCCCACGGCCACGCCGGGTCCGACGGCGTCGTCCGCGAGCGAGGCCTCGGAGCCCGGGGGCGAGCCCGGCGGGGACGTCTCCGGCGACCTGGTCCTGCCCGACGTCCTCTCGGTCAGCGAGGACGGCGACGAGGTGCTGGCCGACTGCTGGGAGGGCGTCTGCCGGTGGGCCACCGGCGACGGCAGCCTCACCGACGTCGCGCCGGGAAGCCACCTGGCGGTCAGCCCCGACTGGTCGCTCCGGGCGGGGGCGGACGGCGCGGTCGTGCTCGTGGTCGACAGCGAGACCGGGGAGACGGTGCGGGAGCTCGAGGGGCTCGCCGAGGTCGACGTCATGGCGTTCAGCCCGGACGGCTCCAGGCTCGCCGCCGCCGGGGACGGGCGGGTGGTCGTCTGGACGGTGGACGACGGCGAGGCGCTGGCCGGGTGGCCGGAGCCTGACGTCGCGGCGCTGGCGTTCAGCCCCGACGGCGACCGGCTGGCCTCCTCGGGCGCCGACGGCGTCCAGGTCCGCGCGCTCCCCTCGGGCAGCCGGGTGGCCGGCTGGACAGGCGACGCGTCCCCGGGGCTCGCCTGGAGCCCGGACGGCCGGTGGCTGGCCGGCGCGGGCGAGGACGCCACCCCGACCGTGTGGGACGCCCGCCGCGGGAAGCCGGCGGCGCGGCTGGACGGCGTACGGCTCGAGCAGGTCGCGTTCGGCCCGGACTCCCGGACCCTCGGGGTCACCGCCCAGGACGACACGGTCGCCCGGCTCTGGCGGCCCGCGCTCGAGGAAGGGGGGAGGCCGGGGCCCGACGACCCTCCGCGGGTCCGGGAGCTGGTCGGGCACCTCGCTCCGCCCGAGGCGGTGGTGTTCGCCCCCGACGGATCGCGGCTCTACACGGTCTCGGGGAGCGACGGGATCCTGGCCTGGGACGTCGCGAACGGCCAGGTCGCGCTCGAGATGCAGCGGCCGGAGCGGTGAGGCTCCGGCGAGGACCTCAGCGCCCGGCCTCCTCCAGCGCGCGGCGGACCGCCTCCTCGTAGCTGGTCGGCTCGAACGGGACCAGGTCGCGGATCGAGGTGTCGGAGACGACCACCTCGGTGCCCATCGAGTCGATCAGGTTGCGGCCGGTGGTGGCGTCGATGTCGGTGACCAGGGCCAGCCAGTACGACGACAGCCGCGGCGTGAAGACCGGCACCGGCACGATCGGCCGGGCCTCGCCGAGCATCACCTCCGAGGCGACCTCGAGCATCCGGCGGTAGGTCAGCACCTCGGGCCCGCCGATCTCGAAGACCCGGTCCCTGGCCTCCTCGCGGCCCACGACCCCGACCAGGTAGCGGGTGACGTCGTCCAGCGCGATCGGCTGGGTGCGGGTCTCGGCCCACTTCGGCACCACCATCGCCGGCAGGTTCTTGACCAGCTGGCGGGTGATCTCCCAGGAGACGCCGCCGTGGCCGACCACGATCGCCGCGCGCAGCACCGTCACCGGCACCCCGCCCTCGCGCAGCAGCCGCTCGACCTCGCGCCGGCTGCGCAGGTGCGCGGAGAGCTCGCCGTCCTCGTCGCCCAGCCCGCCGAGGTAGACGATCTGGCTCACCCCCGCCTTGGCGGCCTGGGCGCCGAAGGTGCGGGCCGCGACGGCGTCCTCGTCCTCGAAGTCGTCGCGGTCGAGGGAGTGGACCAGGTAGACCGCCACGTCCACGCCCGCCATCGCCTTCGCCAGGCTCTCGGCGTCGGTGACGTCGGCGCCGACCGGGGTGCCCGGGCCGTCGTACGTCTCCGGCCGCCGGGTCATCGCCCGGACGTCGTGCCCCTCCTCGAGCAGGGCCGGGACGAGCCGGCTGCCCACGAAGCCGGTGGCGCCTGTGACGAGGACGGTGCGCGAGGTCATGGTGCCGACTCTAGGCAGGAGTAGGTTGGATGGTATGAGCAGCGACTTTGTCCCGGGACCCCTTGACGAGGCGGAGGCGTGGGACTTCCTGCGCAGCCACGAGCTCGGCCGCCTCGCCTTCCACCTCGTCGACGAGGTGCACATCGCGCCGATCAACTACGCCGTCGACCACGGCACGCTGCTCTTCCGCACCGCGGAGGGCAGCAAGCTCCTCGGGGTGGTGATGAACTCCGACGTGGCCTTCGAGGTCGACGAGCACGACGAGCACACCGCGACCAGCGTGGTGATCCGCGGGGTCGCCCGCAAGCTCGAGGAGGACGAGGAGCACCGCGCCGAGAACGTGCCGCTGCGCCCCTGGGTCGACTCGTTGAAGTACAACGTGGTCGAGGTCCGGCCGACCGAGATCAGCGGTCGCAGGTTCCACCTGGACCGGCCCTGGCTGCACATGCGCCCCGGCGCCTGAGCGCCCCGTTCACTCCAGCGCCGGTCACTCCAGCGCCTGCTCGGCCAGCGCCTCCACCGGGTCGAGCCTGGTCAGCTCCAGGGTCTGCAGGTCGACCATCACCGCCATGTCGTCGGGCACCGCGGTCCAGCCGGGCTCGTCGAGACCGCTGGAGATGATGGTCAGGCCGTCCTCGTCGGTGCGGTAGTCCATCGCGAAGTACTCCGTCAGGTGCCGGGGCGGCACGTCGTCCTCGTGGTCGAAGAGGTTGCGCAGCCCCTCGCGCGGCGAGGTGGCCCGGCTGTTGACGTGGATCGCGACCATGTGGGTCGGGGTCAGCATCAGCGCGTTGAGGCTGCAGTCCGGGAAGTCCCGGAGCAGGTGGCCCAGCGCGTGCCGCACCCCGTTCTCCACGTCACCGTGCTCGTCGACGGACTGCTTGACGAACCGGAAGTACCGCTCGCTGTCGGTGTCCCCGACCAGCGCCTCGCGGGTCTCGGGCTTGAGCAGCGACTCGAGCTCGCTGATCGGCGAGACGTGCCCGTTGTGGGCGAACGCGTAGTCGCCCTCGACGAACGGGTGGGTGTTCTCCGGGCGCACCGGGAGGCCGCCGGTGGCCCAGCGCAGGTGCACGAAGCCCGCGCGGCCCAGGGGCTTGCGGACCAGCTCGGCGTACTCCGGGTCGGTCGCCGCGGAGCCGGGGGAGGAGACCGAGTGGGTGCTGCCCTCCGGGTCCTGCCAGGCCATCCCCCAGCCGTCGGCGTGCACCGCCGTCAGAGCGGTGAAGCCCTCCAGGCCCTCCGGCCCCAGCAGCTCCTCCACCGAGGTCGGCGTACGTCGGACATAGCCCAGCAAGCGGCACATCAGGGAGTTCCTCCTCAGGTCGGATGTTCCCCACCCCGTGCCCGATCAGAGGCAGGTCATGAATCCCCCGGACGAGACGTTTCCCGCCGGGGTGTCACGGGGTAAGAGGGGCCATGCGAGCGATGGGTGTCGAGGAAGAGCTGCTGCTGGTCGACCCGACGACGGGAGCGCCGGCCCCGCGGGCGGCCCAGGTGCTGCGCGCCGCGGCCGTGCGCGAGGAGAACGATCCCGCGCCCGCCACCGAGGAGGGCGGGTCGCTGGGCCACGAGCTGCAGAAGAGCCAGGTCGAGACCGACACCCCGCCGGAGGCCACGCTGGAGGGCCTCGAGTCGTCACTGCGCGCCTGGCGCGAGCGGACCCGCGCGAGCGCCCTGGAGGTCGGTGCCCGGGTGCTGGCCACCGGCACCTCGCCGCTGGAGGGCCGCACCGGCCACCTGCGCACTCCCCGGTTCGACGCGATGGCGGCACGCTACGGCCTGACCATGGCCGAGCAGCTGACCTGCGGGTGCCACGTGCACGTCGACGTGGAGGACGACGAGGAGGGCGTCGCGGTCCTGGACCGGATCCGGGTCTGGCTCCCGTCGCTGCTGGCCATCAGCGCCAACTCCCCGTGGGTCAACGGCGTCGACACGGCGTACGAGAGCTACCGCTCGCAGATGATGATCCGCTGGCCGAGCAGCGGCCCCACGCCGGTCTTCGGGTCGGTCAAGGCCTACCGGGCGCACGTGGACGCGATGCTCGCGACCGAGGTGCTGCTCGACGAGGGGATGGTCTACTCCGACGCCCGGGTCTCGGCGCAGCACCCGACGGTCGAGGTGCGGGCGGCCGACGTCTGCCTCGACGTGCGCGACACCGTGCTGGTGGCCGCGCTCAGCCGCGCGCTGGTGGAGACCGCGTCGCGGGAGTGGCGCGAGGGCCGGCCGGTGCCGACCGCGGAGGTGCCGGTGCTGCGGCTCGCGACCTGGCAGGCGGGTCGCTACGGCCTGACCGGCAACCTGGTCTGCCCGACCTCCTGCGTGCCGCGCTCGGCGCGCGAGGTGGTCGACGGGCTGCTCGAGCACGTGGACGACGCCCTGGGCACGTACGGCGACCGCGAGGCCGTGCACGCCGGCGTCGACCGGCTCTTCACCACCGGCACCGGGTCGGCCCGCCAGCGCGAGCTGCTGGCCGGCTCCGACCCGGCGGCGGTGGTCTCCCACCTGGCCCGGATCACCTCGGGCGAGGAGGAGTAGCCGGGTCAGCCCGTGCGTCGTCGGATGCCCTCGCGCTTGGCCTCGTCCATCGCGGCCTCGTAGGCCGAGACCAGGGAGGTGACCGAGAGCGGCTTGAGCCGCTCGACGACCTCCTGCAGCCGCTCGGGGGTCATCCCGGACTCCTTGTACTTGGGCCAGACCATGGTGCGGAAGAGCTCGTAGAGCTCCTCGGCGATCTCCCGGCCGTGCCGGGCGTAGAGGTCGGTGGCCGCCTTCGCGGCCTCCACCGGGTAGCCGAGCTCGAGCAGGCCCAGGCCGACGGAGAGCTGGGAGACCGCGACGGTGTAGCCGCCGTCCGCCGGCGCAGCACGATGTCGAGCTCCTGGAGGGTCGCCAGGTCGTCGGGGCCGAGCTCCCGGCCTGCCCGGCCCTCCAGCTCGGCGCGGGTCATCGGCACCGGGTGCTCGGCCATCCACGGGGCGAGCATGGTCCGGTGCAGGGCGACGTCCTCGGCCGAGGCGCTCTCGGGGATCGAGGCGACGTACCGCTCGATCGCGGAGAGCGTGAGCCCGTGGCTCTGCAGCTCCTGGACCAGCTCGAGCCGGGCGACGTGGTCGGCGGTGTAGAAGCCCGAGCGGCCCCGGCGGATCGGCGGCGGGACCAGGCCGCGGGAGGTGTAGAAGCGCACGTTGCGCACGCTCATCCCCACCCGCGCGGTGAGCTCCTCCAGGGTCAGCAGTCCCTCGGTACGGTCGGACACCGGTCCATCCCCCTTCCTCCATCCTGCTCCGTGGCCTCGTGCGGACTGTGGCCTGGATCACACGTGACCCAGACTCCCGACGATCCCTTGACGATTGTGACAGTAAGAGTGTCACAATCATCGGACACCCAGCCACCGGCGGCACGCCCCGCGTCTCGCCAGGGCACCACAGGCACGAGCAAGGACGGTCATGGCAGAAGCATTCGTGTACGACCACATCCGCACCCCGCGCGGCAAGGGCAAGGCCAACGGCACGCTGCACGAGGTCAAGCCCATCGACCTCGCCGTCGGCCTGCTCGACGCGGTGCGCGAGCGCAACCCCGGCCTCGACCCGGCGCGCGTCGACGACGTCGTGCTCGGCGTCGTCTCCCCGATCGGCGAGCAGGGCGCCGACATCGCCAAGACCGCGGCGCTCGCCGCCGGCTACCCCGACACCGTCGCGGGCGTGCAGCTCAACCGGTTCTGCGCCTCCGGGCTGGAGGCGGTCAACCAGGCGGCCTCGCGGGTCCGCGGCGGCTTCGAGGACCTGATCCTGGCCGGTGGCGTGGAGTCGATGAGCCGGGTGCCGATGGGCTCCGACGGCGGCGCCTGGGCGCAGGACCCGGCGACCGCGCTCAAGACCGGCTTCGTGCCCCAGGGCATCGGCGCCGACCTGATCGCCACCGTCGAGGGCTGGAACCGCGAGGACGTCGACACCTACGCCGCGCAGTCGCACGCGCGGGCCGCCAAGGCGTGGGCCAACGGCTACTTCGACGGCGCCGTGGTGCCGGTGCGCGACCTCAACGGCCTGGTCGTGCTCGACCGCGACGAGACCATCCGTCCCGACACCACCGCGGAGAGCCTCGCCGGCCTGCGGCCCTCGTTCGCCCAGATCGGCGCCGACGCCGGCTTCGACGAGGTCGCGCTGGAGAAGTACCACTGGCTCGAGCGGATCAACCACGTGCACCACGCGGGCAACTCCTCGGGCATCGTCGACGGCGCCGCGCTGATGGCGATCGGCTCCGAGCAGGTGGGCACCGACCTCGGCCTCACCCCGCGGGCCCGGATCATCTCCACCGCCGTCTCCGGCGCCGACCCGGTGATCATGCTGACCGGACCGGCGCCCGCCGCCCGCAAGGCGCTGGCCAAGGCCGGCCTCGAGGTCGGCGACATCGACCTCTTCGAGATCAACGAGGCGTTCGCCGCCGTCGCCATGCGCTTCATGCGCGACATGGGCATCGGCGACGACATCACCAACGTCAACGGCGGGGCCATCGCGATGGGCCACCCGCTGGGCGCCACCGGCGCGATGATCCTGGGCACCCTGATCGACGAGCTGGAGCGCCGCGGCCAGCGCCGCGGCCTCGCCACGCTCTGCGTCGGCGGCGGCATGGGCATCGCCACCATCGTCGAGCTGGTCTGACCCCTCCCTCCCCGGTGGTCGAGGAGGTCGCGCAGCGACCGGCTCGAGACCACGCGAACCGAAAGGCTTTCCGTTGAGCACGACCCAGAACACCGAGCAGACCGCGGTCCGCTACGACAAGGACGCCGACGGCGTCGTCACCCTGACGATGGACGACCCGACGTCCAGCGCGAACACGATGAACGAGATCTACCAGCGCTCGATGGAGGCGGCGGTCGAGCCGTCTGCACGACGAGGTCGCCGCCGACCCGCAGAGCGTCACCGGCGTGATCGTCACCAGCGCCAAGAAGACCTTCTTCGCCGGCGGCAACCTCAAGATGATGTCGCAGGCCACGAAGGCCGACGCCCCCCGGCTCTTCGAGGAGGTGGAGGCGATGAAGGCCACCCTGCGCCGCCTCGAGACCTTCCCGCGTCCGGTCGTCGCCGCGATCAACGGCGCCGCCCTGGGCGGCGGCCTGGAGATCGCCCTGGCCACCAACCACCGCATCGCCGTCGACGACAGCAGGATCAAGATCGGCCTGCCCGAGGCGACCCTGGGCCTGCTGCCCGGCGGCGGCGGGGTCACCCGCACCGTGCGGATGTTCGGCCTGCAGACCGCGCTGATGGACGTGCTGCTCCAGGGCACCCAGTTCAACCCGGCCGCGCGCCAAGGACAAGGGCCTGGTCGACGAGCTGGTCGCGAGCCAGGACGAGCTGCTCCCGGCGGCCCGCGCCTGGCTCAAGAGCGTCAAGGGCGAGGAGTCCGCCGCGGCGCAGCCGTGGGACCGCCCCGGCTACAAGATGCCCGGCGGCAACCCCAAGTCGCCCGGCGATGGCGGCGTTCCTGCCCGCCTTCCCGGCGCTGCTGCGCAAGCAGCTCAAGGGTGCCGACTACCCGGCGCAGAAGGCGATCCTCTCGGCCGCGGTCGAGGGTGCGACCACCGACTTCGACACCGCCTCGCGGATCGAGTCGCGCTACATCACCAGCCTGATCACCGGCCAGGGCTCGAAGAACATGATCCAGGCGTTCTTCTTCGACCTGCAGGCGATCAACTCCGGGTCGCTGCGCCCGCAGGGCATCGAGCGGTTCAAGGCCACCAAGGTCGGCGTCCTGGGCGCCGGGATGATGGGCGCCGGCATCGCCTACGTCTGCGCCCGCGCCGGGCATGCAGGTCGTGCTCAAGGACGTCGAGGTGGCGAACGCCGAGAAGGGCAAGGCGTACACCGAGAAGCTCAACGCCAAGGCGGTCTCGCGCGGCAAGCTCACCCAGGAGAAGTCCGACGAGCTGCTCGGCCGGATCACCGCGACCGCGGACCCCGCCGACCTCGCCGGGTGCGACCTGGTGATCGAGGCGGTCTTCGAGGACCCCTCGCTCAAGGCGAAGGTCTTCGCCGAGGTGGCGCCGTACGTCAACCCGGACGCGCTGCTGTGCTCCAACACCTCCACCCTGCCGATCACCGAGCTCGCCGAGGGCGTCGACCGGCCGGCCGACTTCATCGGCCTGCACTTCTTCTCCCCGGTCGACAAGATGCCGCTGGTGGAGATCATCCGCGGCCGGGAGACCTCGGACGCGACGCTGGCCAAGGCGTACGACGTGGTGCAGCAGATCCGCAAGACCCCGATCGTGGTCAACGACAGCCGCGGCTTCTACACCTCGCGGGTGATCGGCACCCAGATCAACGAGGGCCTGCGCGATGCTCGGCGAGGGCGTCCACCCGATGTCGCTGGAGCGCGCCGCCACCCAGGCCGGCTTCCCGGTCGGCCCGCTGCAGATCAGCGACGAGCTCAACCTCGAGCTGATGCGCAAGATCCGGATCGCCAACGAGGCCGCGTGGAAGGCGCGAGGGCAAGGACGTCGCTGCCGACCCGTCGACCCAGGTCGTGGAGAAGATGCTCGAGCTGGGCCGCCCCTCGCGGCTCAAGGGCGCCGGCTTCTACGAGTACGCCGAGCGGCAAGCGCGCCGGCCTGTGGTCCGGCCTGGCCGAGACCTTCCCGCCCGCCGAGGAGCAGATCCCGTTCCGCGACGTGCAAGGACCGGATGCTCTTCGTCGAGGCGCTCGAGACCGCCAAGTGCTTCGAGGAGGGCGTGATCACCTCCGCGGCCGCCGCCAACATCGGCTCGATCATGGGCATCGGCTTCCCGGCCCGCACCGGTGGCGCGGCGCAGTTCATGACCGGCTACGAGGGTGCCGACGGCACCGGTCGGCCTGACGGCCTTCGTGGCTCGCGCCGACGAGCTGGCCGCGGCGTACGGCGAGCGCTTCGCGCCCACCGCGCGGCTGCGGGAGATGGCGGAGAAGGGCGAGTCCTTCCCCGCCTGACCCTCGCCGCCCCGCCGCATGTAACGCGCTGTTCCGACGTCCACCGCTGCGAAATCACAAGCAGGTAGACGACGTAACGGCGCGTTACATGCGCGCTCGGGGGACTAGCAGGGCTGCGCCGGACCCCACGAGAGCGGGGCGGATGTGGGAGAAACGGCGCATGGCGAGGCGTGCGGGCGACGAGAATCGGCGGGTGACCCAGAGCCCAGCCGGCCGCCCGCCCGCCGTCGACGTCGCCGACCTGCACGTGCGCTTCGGCGAGGTCGAGGCGGTCGCCGGCGTCTCGCTCACGGCGTACGCCGGGGAGTCGACCGCCCTGCTCGGCCGCAACGGCGCCGGCAAGTCCACCACCATGCGGGTGCTCGCCGGGGTGGTGCCGCCGACCGCCGGGCGGGTCACGGTCGCCGGCCACGACGTCGCCCGGGACGCGCTGGCGGTCAAGCGGGCCGTGGGCTACTGCCCGGACGTCGGCGGGCTGGTGCCGCGCGCGACCCCGTGGGAGCACCTCCAGCTGGCCGCCCGGCTGCGCCGGATGCCCGAGCTGGGAGCCGCGGGCCCGCGACCTGCTGGAGCGGTTCGAGCTCGGCGACGTCGCGCACCGCGTGACCGCCGGCTTCAGCCACGGCATGGGCCGCCGGCTCTCGGTGATCCTCGCCGCCTTCCACGAGCCCGAGGTGCTGCTGCTCGACGAGCCCTTCGACGGGGTCGACCCGATCGGCGTGGAGGCGACCTTCGAGGTGGTCGCCGACGCCCGCGCCCGCGGGGCCAGCGTGCTGCTCTCCACCCACCTGCGCGAGCTGGCGATCGAGGTCTGCACCTCGGCGCTGGTGCTGCGCGGCGGGCGAGCGGGTCGCGACCCTGGACGCCGACGAGCTGGCCGGGGAGGTCGGCGCCGATGCCTACCGCGCTCTCCTCGACTGAGTCGCCCGTGCCCGCCCGCCGCGCCGGCGCCTGGCAGGAGCACGTCGTCGCGCCCGGTGGTCGACACCGGTCACCTGCTCGCGTTCCGCGCCGGCTCCGTGCGCCGGCCGCGGGTGCTGCGCCTGGGCTGGGGCGTGCTCGGGGCGGTCACCCTCGCCGTGGTCCTGGTGCCCGCCCTGGTCGCCGAGCGCGGCGCCGACCCGGCGCGCGTCCTCGACGTGCTGATCCTGCTGCCCACGTTCATGGTCGGCTTCCTGACACTCGCGGTGGTCTCGTCGGTGGCCTCCGGCGGCGGCCGCGAGCTGCTCGCCGGCGAGCAGGCGGTCGCCTTCCCGGTCAGCCCCACCACCGACCACCTCGGCGCGCTGCTGATGGCGCCGCTCAACATCGCCTGGCTGCTGCAGGCCTGGTTCCTGCTGGGCGCGGCCTCCTGGGCCACCGGCCTGGACCGCGCCCTGGTGCCGTTGCAGGTGGTGCTGCTGCTCTGGCTGGTGCTGGCCACCGCCGTCGGCGCAGGCGGTCGGCTGGACGCTGGAGTCCGTACGCCGTCGGCGGCACGGGATCGCGGCGCTCCGCGTCCTCGGGCTGGCGGTCGCCGGGGTGCGCCGTCTGGGTGCAGCTGACCGGACGCTGGGGTGCGGTGCTGGACGAGGCACCGACGCTGCACCTGGTCACCTCGGCGCTGGGCGGCTTCACCCTCGGCTGGGCCGGCTCGGTCCTGCTGGAGACGGCCGCGATCGTGGCGGTGGTGGCGCTGGGTGCGTGGCCGGCGCACGCCGCGGCCCGCCGGCTCGCCGCGCGACGAGCAGCGCTTCGAGTCGCTGAGCTACCCCGGCCGGGCGACCCCGCGCCTCCGACCTCGCCATGCTGGTGCGGATCGACCGGGCCTCGGTCTGGCGCACGGTGCCGATGCGGCGCGGACTCGCGGTGCTCGCCGTCGGTCCCGGCCTGGTGGCCCTGGCCGGCGACCTGTCCTGGGACAGGTGACGGTCCTGCCCGGCCTGGTGGTCAGCGGCGGGGTGCTGCTGTTCGGCGTCAACGCGTGGTGCGCTGGACGGCCGCGGCGGCCTGTGGCGCGAGAGCCTGCCGGTCGACCCGGCGGTGGTCTTCCGGGCCCGCACCGCGGTGCTGGCCGAGTGGCTGCTCTCCGCCGCCCTGGTCACCGTCGTGCTGGCCTCGCTGCGCGCCGGGCGTGCCGAGCGCCGACGGAGGCTGGCGGCGCTGCTCTGCTGCCTGGTCGTGGTCACCGCCCAGGTGGTCTCGGCCGCGATGCGCTGGTCGTTGCGCCGGCCGTTCGCCGTCGACCTGCGCTCGGCCCGGGCCACCCCGGCCCCGCCGGTGGTGATGGTCGGCTACTCCGCCCAGCTCGCGATCAGCACCACCCTGACCAGCGATGGTCTTCTCGGCCCTCTCCTGGACCGCCCCGTGGTGGGTGTCGGTGCTGGTGGCGGTGCCGTTCGTCGGCTGGTCCGCGGTGCGCTGGAGGCGGGCCGCACGCCGGTGGCTGGACCCCGCGGACCGTGCGCTCGTGGTCACCACCGTCGCAGCCTGAGTCGACGACTTACGATCTGCGCATGACCCGTCCTCCCCTCAGCGTCTCCCGCGCCACCGGGCTCCGTCCCCGCGGCCGTCGCCTCGCCGCCGTCGCGGCCGCTCCGCTGCTCCTCGTCGGCGCCGCCTGCGCGCCCACCGACGACGCGGACGACACCGCCACCGACTCCAGCCCGGAGTCCTCGGCCGCCGTCGACCCGGCCGAGTGCGCCGCGGACGCCGTGCGCACCGAGGGCACGCTGACCATCGCCACCGACTCCCCGGCGTACGAGCCGTGGTTCACCGACAACGACCCCGGCACGGGTGACGGGTTCGAGTCGGCGATCGCCTACGAGGTCGCGGACCGCCTGGGCTTCGCCGTGGACGAGGTCACGTGGGTGACGGTGCCGTTCAACACCTCCTACAAGCCGGGGCCCAAGGAGTTCGACTTCGACATCAACCAGATCTCGATCACCCCCGAGCGTGCCGAGCGTGTCGACTTCTCCCGCGGCTACTACTCCGCCGCCCAGGCCGTGATCGCCCTGGACGACAGCCCGGCGGCCGACGCCACCTCGGTGGCGGACCTGGCCGACCTGCGGCTGGGCGCCCAGACCGGCACCACGTCGCTGACCGCGATCCGCGACGTGGTCAAGCCCGACGCCGAGGTCTCGGTCTTCGAGGACACCAACGCCGCCAAGCAGGCGCTGATGAACGACCAGGTCGACGCGATCCTGGCCGACCTGCCGACCGCCTTCTACATCACCGCGGCCGAGATCCCGGAAGGCACGATCATCGGCCAGTTCCAGCCGGAGACCGGCGACCAGGAGGAGTTCGGCCTGCTGCTGGAGAAGGACAGCCCGATGACCGCCTGCGTCGACGCCGCCCTGGAGCAGATGGACGAGGACGGGACCCTGGCCTCGCTCGAGGAGGAGTGGCTCTCGGAGACCGTCGGAGTGCCCGAGCTGAAGTGATCGGGCGTCGGTGAGCCTTCCCGAGGCGGCCTGGCAACCGAGCGAGCGTGAGCTCGAGCGGCGCCGGGTCCGCCGCTCCCTGCACCGCCGCTCGCTGGCGATCGCGGTCGTGGCGACCGTGGTGGTCTTCGGCGCGATGGCGATCGGTGTCGTCACCTCGCCCGGCTGGGCGACGGTCCAGGAGTACTTCTTCGACCCCGAGGCCGCCCGGGAGTCGTTCCCGGCGATCTGGGCCGGCTTCTGGCTCAACGTGAAGATGTTCCTGATCGCCGAGCCGCTGATCCTGGTGCTCGGCCTGGGGCTGGCCCTGGCGCGCCAGGCCCGGGTGCCGTGGCTGACCCCGCTGCGGCTGCTGGCGACCCTCTACACCGACCTGTTCCGCGGGATCCCGACGATCCTGCTGGTGGTGCTGCTCGCCTTCGGGATGCCCGCGCTCCAGCTGCAGGGCGTCACCAACGACCGGTTCTTCTGGGCGCTGGTCGCGCTGGTGCTCTCCTACGGCGCCTACGTGGGGGAGGTCTTCCGGGCCGGGATCGAGTCGGTGCACCCCTCCCAGCTGGCGAGCGCGGAGACGCTGGGGCTGACCCGGTTCCAGACCATGCGGTACGTCGTGGTGCCCCAGGCGGTGCGCCGCGTCGTCCCGCCGCTGCTCAACGACTTCGTCTCGCTGCAGAAGGACACCGCACTGGTCTCCACGGTCGGCATCTTCGACGCCGTCTTCGCCGCCCGCGACTACGGCAACTACAACTTCAACGACACCCCGCTGGTGGTGGTGGCGCTCTTCTTCGTCGCGATCACCATCCCGCTGGCGCGGCTGACCGACTACCTGGCGAAGCGGACCGCGGCCCGGGAGAGGGCGGGTGCCCGATGACCGACCTGCTGCGGGTCCGGGGGCTGCGCAAGAGCTACGGCGACAAGGTGGTGCTGCACGACATCGACCTCGACGTCGCCGCCGGCGACGTGGTCTGCCTGATCGGCTCGTCCGGGTCGGGCAAGTCCACCCTGCTGCGCTGCCTGAACCTGCTCGAGGAGATCGACGACGGGCTGGTCGAGCTCGACGGGGTGGACATCTCCGACCCGCGGGTCGACCGGCGGGCGGTGCGCTCCCGGATGGGGATGGTCTTCCAGGCCTACAACCTGTTCCCGCACCTGAGCGTGCTCGACAACGTCACCCTGGCGCCCCGCAAGGTGCACGGGGTCGGCCGGCGGGAGGCCGAGGACCGGGCCCGGGAGCTGCTGAGGCGGTTCGGGCTCGGCGACAAGGCCGACGCCCACCCCGACCAGCTCTCCGGCGGACAGCAGCAGCGGGTCGCGCTGGTCCGGGCACTGGCCGCCGGCGCCCGAGCCTGCTCCTGCTCGACGAGATCACCGCCGCGCTGGACCCCGAGCTGGTCGGCGACGTGCTCGACGCGGTGCGCGCGCCTCGCGGAGGCCGGCACCACCTTGGTGCTGGCCACCCACGAGATGCGGTTCGCCCGCGACGTGGCCAGCCGCGTCTGCTTCCTCGACGACGGCCGGATCCTGGAGGCGGGGCCGCCCGAGGAGATCTTCACCGCGCCGCGCGAGGAGCGGACCCGGCAGTTCCTGCGTCGGGTGCTGGCGGACTGAGGGGGTCACGACGTACGCCGCCCCCACCCGGTCGGAACCGGGCGGGGGCGGCGGTGGTGCTGGGTCAGGCGCTGACTAGCGCGTGACCTTCGGGGTGGCGGCGGTCTTCACCACGGCCCGGTCCAGACCGGGCGCGGTGGCGACGACGCGCACGGAGATCCGCTTGCCGCGGAGCTTTCCGGTCACCTTGAGGGTCCGGCCCTCGGCGCCGGTCAGCTTCTTGCCGTTGACCAGCCACACGTAGCGCAGCTTCACGGTCTCGGTGCTCCACTGGCCGCGGGTGACCCGCAGGGTCTTGCCGACCTTCGCCTTGCCCTTGAGCTTCGGCTTCTTCGACACCGACACCTCGGTCTCGACCGGCACCGTCGGGGTGGGGGTCGCGGTCGGGGTGGGGGTCGGCGTGGCGGTCGGCACCGGCGCCGATTCGGCGGGGGTGAGCAGCTTGACGTCCTGAGCCACGCTCGTGTCGGCCTTGACCTTCACACTCGAGTGACCGGTGACGAACTTGCCCGAGGCGTCCTTGAACTCCAGCTTGCAGGTCCCCGCCCGGAGCCGCCCGAGGGTGTAGGCACCCTCGGCGTCCGTGGTGGCGGTGGCCGCCGGGGAGCCGTCAGCGCCGTACGCGGTCACGGCGACGCCGGCGACCGGCTTGCCGGCGCTGTCGGAGACGGCGCCGGTGACGCTCGAGAACCAGTCCAGGTCGGCGTCCACCGAGACGGTTCCCTCCTTGCCGACGGTGATGTCCGTCGCCTTCTCCAGGGTCGGGGCGTTGGTGTGGAACTCGGGCACGAAGCGGCCCCACTTGTCGTTGAAGCCGACCCGGTAGGTGCCGGGAGCCAGGGTGTCGAAGCGGTAGGCGCCGCGGGCGCCCGTCGAGGCGGTGCGCGTCTCGCCCCACGTGCCTGCAGGACCCGGCGGTAGAGAGTCACCGTGACGTCGCCCGCGAACTCGCCGAGCTGGTCGCTCACCCGCCCGTTCACCACGGAGCCCATCGCGGGTCGGCGTCGACCTCGACCTCGCCGCCCTTGGTCAGGAGGACGTCCTCCGCCTCCTTGATCGAGGCGCCGCCGTGGAACGCCGGCAGGTGACCGTGGTCCTCGTCGACGAAGCCCACCCGGTACGCGCCGGCGGGATCTTCTTGGCAGAGTAGGTGCCGTCCGCTCCGGTCTTGGTCTCCCGGTGGAGGACCCATCGACCGCGGGAGGAACTCGTAGATGTTGACCTTCACGCCCGCGAGCGCCGCGCCTCCGGCGCCGGTGACCGTGCCGTTGACGTCTCCGCCGACAGCCAGGGCCTCATCGATGCCCTCGACCGCTTCGCCGGCCACCACGACCGGCTCGGCGCCCTGCAGGGTGGGAGAGTCCTTGTAGTACTCGGTCACGTAGGTGTTCCAGGCCGAGTAGGAGACGAAGTACGTCCCGAAGCGACGTCCGGGAACTCGTAGTCCCCGTCGGCGTCGGTCGTGACCGAGGCGACCCTCGCGACCTGGCCCTGACGGTCCTCGGAGAGCAGCTGGACGTTGATGCCAACGATCCCGGTCTCGGTCGACTCGTCGATGACCGTGCCGCTGATGGAGCCGGGAGCCGCTGCGGACGCCAGCATCGGCATCGTCAGCGTGGCACCCAGGGCCAGGGTCAGCGAGGTCAGAGCGCCGATGCGCTTCTGCATGTAATTCCCCCAATGTTGTGCTGCCTATGTAGGGCCGTCACGCTAAGCAGGCGCTGGCGCGGCGTCAGGCAAACGCCGGAAAACGAAGTCGTCGGCGACGTCGCGGGTCAGACCAGCCTGCGGAACAGCGGCATCGGCGCGTGCCGGATCACCCGGGCCAGCACCTCCCACGGCAGTCCCGGCACGTGCGCGGTGGCACGCTCGGCCTCGATCGCGGCGACCATCGAGCGCACCCCGCGCTCGGTGGAGACCATCAGCGGGGGCGGGGTCGTGCCGGGGCCGGTGGGGTTCATCTCCGAGGCGATGTAGCCGGGGTAGAGCACCGAGATCTTGATCGGGCTGCCGTGCAGCTCGGCGCGCAGGCCCTCGGCCAGGTGGGCGACGGCGGCCTTGCTGGCGGCGTACGTCGTCATCGACTTCGGCATGCCGCGCACCGCCGAGACGCTGGAGACGATCACCAGGTGGCCGCTGCCCTGGGCGCGGAAGACCTCCATCGCCGCCTCGACCTGGGCGAGCGCGCCGACGAAGTTGGTCATCGCCGTCTCGCGGTTGGCGTCGAACCGCCCGGTGCCGAGCGGGGCGCCCTTGCCGATGCCGGCGTTGACCACCACCCGGTCCAGGGTCAGGCCCTCGGCGGCGAAGTCGTCGCGGAACGCGCGGACCACCTGGAAGACCTGGTCGTGGTCGTTGACGTCGAGCGCCCGCAGGTGGACCGGGTGGCCGGGGCGGGCGGCCTGGATCTCCGTGCGCAGCTCCTCGAGCCGCTCGGTCCGCCGCGCGCCGAGCGCGAGCGGGTGCCCGAGGGCGGCGAGCTGGCGGGCCATCTCGGCGCCCAGCCCGCTGCTGGCGCCGGTGATCAGGGTGGTCCTCGGGATGGTGCTCGCCTGGGTCATGGGCGCCAGTGTGACGCACAGCGCCCACCCCGGCCCGCCGAAGTGCCGGGCCGGGACGGGCGCGCAGCTCAGCGCAGGCGGTGGTGGATGTCCTCGCTCATCCGCACGATCGCGAAGTAGAGCTCCAACGTCATCCGGATCAGGCACAGGTAGAAGATCAGGACGACCGGTCCCAGGACCAGCACGGCCAGGCCGGCACCGGCGCTCACGGTGAAGCTGGACAGCAGGAAGATGAGCCAGGCGATGACCATCAGCACGACCGCGAGGACGTAGACGACCTTGACCAGCTTGGGGGTGATGAAGCTGGTGAAGGAGAAGTCGAAGAGGCTGCCGAAGAACCCCTTGTCCGACGGGCCCTGCGGCAGGTTGGGGTCGCCGCCGTAGCCACCGCCGTACCCGCCCCCGCCGCCGCCGTACGGCGGGTAGCCCCCGCCCGCGCCGCCGCCGTACCCGCCCTGGCCGTACGGCGTGGTGGGCTGGTCGCCGCCCTGGCCGTAGGGGTTCTCCTGGCCGTACGGGTTCTCCGGCGGGTTTCCGTAGTTCGACATCGTTCTCCCTCGTCGTGGTCCGACCAGCGCACGCGTGCTGGTGCTGGGCTGGGCGCAGCCTAGGTCCCTCCTGCCCGCCGCCGACGGCCGCAAACCTGCGACTCGCCGGGGCGGCCGCCCTTCCGCTGTCGATGCATAGGGGCAGACATACGCAGTATGCGGCCCTTCCGGCGCGCCGGACGGGGAGGGATGTCGGTCAAGCAGGCGCTCTTGGCGCTGCTCGAGCAGGGACCGAAGTACGGCTACCAGCTGCGCGCGGAGTTCGAGGAGCGCACCGGGCGACGTGGCCGCTCAACATCGGGCAGGTCTACACGACGCTGCGCCCGGCTGAGCGCGACCAGCTCGTCGAGAGCGACGGGGCCGCCGACGACGAGGGTCATGTCACCTACCGGATCACCGAGGCCGGCCGCGCGGAGGTGGCAGCCTGGTTCACCACCCCGGTGCCGCGCGAGCAGCCGCCGCCCCGCGACGAGCTGGCGATCAAGCTGGCGATCGCGGTCACCTTGCCAGGGGTGGACGTCGACGCGCTGATCCAGGCTCAGCGCACCGCGACGATGACCGCCCTCCAGGAGTACACCCGGCTCAAGCGCAGCGGGCGGGCCGCGCAGCCGACGGAGCCAGAGGAGTTCGCCTGGAGCCTGGTCCTGGACGCGCTGGTCTTCGCCGCCGAGGCGGAGATCCGGTGGCTGGACCACTGCGAGGCCCGTCTACGGCGCCTCGCCACCAGCACGACGACCAGCACGACGACCAGCACGACGACCAGGCGACACCGACGAACCGGGGCAACCGATGAGCAACGAACCGATCCTGCGACTCGACGCGGTGACCCGCGTCCACGGCACGGGCGCGACCGAGGTGCACCGCACTGCGCGGGGTCTCCCTTCGTGCCGCCCCGGAGAGCTGGTCGCGGTGATGGGGCCGTCCGGCTCCGGGCAAGTCGACGCTGCTGAACGTCGCGGGCGGGCTGGACCAGCCAACCGCGGGCACGGTGAGGGAGGGCGAGGAAGCTGACCCGCCTCGATCTGGCCGCCGCGTGCCAGGGTACGTCGGCGCACGTCGGTGGGCTACGTCTTCCAGGACTTCAACCTGGTGCCCTCGCTGACCGCCGTCGAGAACGTGGCTCTGCCGCTGAGCTCGCCAGTCCCCGCGCGCCGAGGGCCGGAGGCAGTCTCGAGGGCAGCACTGGAGGAGGAGGGGTTGACCTAGCGGCTCGCTTCCCCGACGACATGTCCGGTGGCGCAACAACGGGTCGCGATCGCCCGCGCGACTCGTCGGCGGCGGCGGCGCTGCTCGCCGACGAGCCGACCGGGGCGCTCGACAGCGAGACCGGGGACGCAGTCAGGCGCCTGATGCGCGAGCGGCGCGACGCGCGGGGCCGCGGTCGTGCTGGTCACGCACGAGGCGAGGCACGCCGGCGGCTGACCGGGCGGCTTTCCGCCAGCCGGAGCGTGGTCGACCAGTCCGGTGTCCCGGCGACCGACGACCTGCTCACTCCGGCCGCGACCGGCGGCCTGATGCGTGGGTGGCGGCCGCTGCTCCGGCTGGCCTGGCGACGTGCGCCGCGCCCGGGCACTAGCGCGCTGGTCCTGGTGCTGATCGCGCTGCCCGTGCTCGCGGTGACCACGGCGCTGGTGGTGGCGGCGACCGGGCAGGCTACCTGGTACCGAGGTGTTGCAGTGCGGCTCGGCACGGCCGACGCGCTCGTCGAGTTCGACGACGCGCCCTCGAGGGCTTCGAGCACCCCGACCCGCAGCATCGGCACGGGAGCCGAGCGGGATGCAGCGGGACGGCCGCGCACGGTCCGGCGCGCGGGTCACCTCGGCACCCTGCGCGAGCAGGGCGCCGACCGCGACGTCCGGGTGGTGGAGTGGCGCAGGACCGAAACCCTCCGGGTCGAGACCGACCGGGCGTTGCCGGGCGGGCGCCTCCTACCTCGACCTGGGTGGATCCGCTGACCGAGGGCCTGGCCAGGCTCCAGCAGGCCGGCTCCCCGCCTGGAGAGGCCGGGGAGGCCGGGCGAACCGCGCGCTGGCCGCCCGGGGCCCCGGGCTGGGGTGAAGGGTCACCCTGGTCCACGGCACCACGTACGAGGTGGTCGGCGTCGGCGAGCACGCGGCGACGAAGCAGTCCCCGACGTTCTTCACGCCCGAGGCGCCACCGTCCGGCGACCGGGACCTCCCGCTGGCCCGTGGCCGCCGGTGACGTCACCTGGGAGGAGGTGCGGGCCCTCAACGAGCACGGCGCCAGGGTCCTCTCCCGCGCGCTCTGCGCGACCCGCCGCCGGACTCCGCGGTCGCCCCCGAGGTGGAGGCAGTGGCGATGAGGAGATGACGGTGGTGGTGCTGCTGGTCGTGGTGATGGTGCTGCTGGAGGTGGTGCTGCTCGCCGGCCCGGCCTTCGCGGCGACCGCCTGCCGGCAGTCGCGGACGCTGGCCTGATGGCCGCCGTCGGCGGCACCCCCGCCCAGGCGCGAGGCGCGATCCTGGCGGTCGCCCTGGTGCTGGAGTCTCGCGGCCGCGGCGGGGGCGCTGGCGGGATCGCGCTGGCGCGCGGCATCGCCCCGGTGGTCCAGCACTACAGCGGCTCCTGGCTCGGCCCCTTCGACGTGCCCTGGCTGCTGGTGGCGGTCGTCGCGGGCTGCGGCGTCCTGGCTGCCTGCTCGCCGCCGCGGCACCGGCCTGGCTGGCCTCCCGGACGCCGTACGTGGTCGCGGTGCTCGCCGGGGCGCCGTGGCGACGCGGCCCCCTCGACCCGGCCCGCCCCTGCTCGGGGTGGTGCTGCTGGGCACGGGTGTCGCCGGCGCCGTCGTCGGTGCCCTGAAGCATCGGCGGCGCAGGCCTTCATCGCGGGGTCGGCCATCGTCTCTGTCCTCGGCACGGCGTGCTGATCCGCCGGTGGTCCTCGGCCTGCTTCTGGGTGGGCGGGCGGCTGCCCCGCCCCTGGGGCAAGGGCGTGCCGCGACGCGGCGCGACACCGCACCAGGACCGTGCCCGCGGTGGCGGCGGTCGCCGCCACCGTCTGCGGGGTGGTGGCCCTGGGCATCAGCACCAGCAACAGCGACGCCCGCGAGAACGAGGCGACCTACGCTCGCGCAAGCGGCCCTGCCCGGCGACGGCTGATGGATCGTCACCGCCGCCGACAGTTGTTCCAGCGCCTGGCAGCGGCAGCAACTTCAGCAGGCGGTGCGCCGCGAGCTGCCGGAGGGCGATGGTGACCCCGGTGGTCGGGTTCCTGAGCTTATGCGAGGGCTACGTCGAGGTCGGTCACCGGCAGCGGCGATCTGAACTGGTCCCGCAGCCGACGGCGAGCCTGGGCACGTCGGGCTGGTCGCCGACCAGCGGCGGCGGTGCTGCGCGACCTGAGCGATGCCGAGCGTGAGCGCGGCGACCGTGCGCGACCCTGGCCTGAGCGCCGGTGGTCGTCTTCACCCGATCACCGGGCTGACGCCTACGAGGCGCGGGTCAAGGGCAGCGTGGTGGGACGACCAGTCATGGAGCAATGACCATCTTCGGCCCGGGAAGACAAGGGCGTTGCCGGACGTCGTTCGAGGCGCAAGGCCTGGCGGATACCCGTCTCCAGCAGCGTGACCCTGACCCCGAGGTGGCCGACGCCAGCAACTGGGCATGAGGGTCTCGACCGTCGCGCACGCCACCTGCGCCTGATCCCGGACTCCACCCGCAGCCGACCTGGACGAGGCCGCGGCCACGGGGGAGTACGCCGGGTTCTACGTGCCGGACGCGGCTATGTGCGCCGGCAGTCCCTGTCGACCGCTGGGTCGTCTGGGTGCTCGCGGCGCTCGGCGGGGTGCGGGCCTGGACGGCGGGCGGCACGCTCACCGTCACCTTCCTCGCCCGCCTCCAGCGACGCGGCCCGACCTCGCGACGCTCGCGGCGGTGGGCGCCGCACCTCGACCCGGCGGGCGGTCGCGGCGTCGTACGCCCTGGTGGTCGGGTTCGTCGGCGCCGCGCTGGCGCTGGTCGGCTCGCGCCGGGATCGCGGTCGCTTTCCCGCCGACCCGCCGACGCCACACCGGCGACCCTGGTGGGTCCCTCGCCAGTCCCGCTGGACGCGTCGCCGCTCGCTGGTGCTGCTGCTCCCGCTGCTCACCGCGGCCCTGGTGGCGCTTGTACGGTCGGCTGCCGATGGTGGCGCGCCTGGAGATCGAGCCCGCGACGAGGTGCGTGGGCATGGCGGGCACGACGCCCTGGTCTACGGGTCTACCTGGGTGACCGACCCCGCCATGCCCACGCTGTCCGGGCGCTCGACCTGGTGCCGGTGGTGCATCATGCAGATGACCGGCGACGGCGGTCAACGCCACGCTCTCCCTGCGCGGGTGGCCGACGAGCTGGGCTACAGCCTGGCTACTGGCTGGCCGAGCACCAACATGCCGGCGGTCGCGGCGACCAACCCGCCGCTGCTGCTGATCGCGCGCAGCCTGGCCGCCGGCGCCACGCAGCGGATCCGGGTCGGCAGCGGCGGCGTGATGCTGCCCTGTTCACCCGCCGCTGGTGGTCGCCGAGCAGTTCGCGCTGCTGGAGGCGGCGTACCCGGACCGGATCGGCACGGCCTGCGCCCCGGGCACCGACCAGCTGACCGGTACGCGCTGCGTCAGGGCGCCGGCGGGGAGGACCCGGTCGCGGAATACCCCGGTACGTCGACGACATCGGTGTGCTGATGCCGCAGCAGGGCGCGGCGATGGCCTTCCAGGGCGGCGAGTACCCGCTCGAGGCGCGGACGCCGAGAACAGCTACCAGTTGCCGCATCGTCCGGTCGCCTGGCTTCGACTACTCCGCCCGGCTGGCCGCCTCCCGCGGGCTGCCGGCGACCCTTCGCCCGCCACCATGCCCGGGGCAGGGACGGCCGAGGCGCTCGAGCTTCACCGATGTTCCAGCCTCGCGAAACGTGACCAGGAGCGCTTCGGCCAGCCGCGCACCTTCCTCACCGTCAACGCCTGGCGCGGCCCAGACCGAGGAGGAGGCGCGGCGGCAGGTCCGCCCCCAGGCGCTGGACAACGTCGGCATCGACCGCGGCACGCTCACCCCGCAGGCGCGCGCCGAGGCCAAGGTCCAGCCCGACGCCGGCCAGCAGCGGATCGCCGACGGCATGATGAACCGCTGGGTGATCGGCGACCCGGAAATCCGTCCGGCGCCGATCGCCGAGAAGCTGGCCGCACAGTTCGGTGGCGCCGACGAGGTGATGGTCCACCCCCGTCGCCGGCTCGACGCCGCACGCCGGCCGACGCGACCCCGGCCCGGGAGGAAGACGCGGCCCTGGTCGGCTCGGTAAAGATGCCAGCCCAGGGCCTCGACGAGTACGGCGATCGACAGGCCTGCCCAAGCACCCCGCCGTCCATCGACGTCGAGACCGACCGCCGACCAGGCCGTCGGTTTGGCGGGGGTGTCCAGCCAGGTGTCGAAGAACGAGTCCAGCTCCTGACCGCTGACCCGCTCGGCGAGCCGGCGGAACTGCTCCGTCGTCGCCACCTCGCCGCCGTAGGTCCTGACCCAGGTCCGCGCGAGCCGGGGAAGGTCGGCATCGTCGCCGAGCCGTTCGCCCGCAGCGCGTGCAGGGTGGCACGGCGCCCCGCTCGTAGACCGCGTCGGCGAAGAGGTGGTCGCGCCCGGGGTCGGAGACCACGGTGGTCCAGAAGTCGTCGTCGGCCGGGATCGCCAGCACCTCGTCGAACGCCTCCTGCGTGGTGGTGCCGCCGCGGGCCTCGGTCCACAGCCACGACGAGTACTCCGCCCAGCCCTCGTTGAGCCAGATGTCGCGCCAGCGGCGAGGGACACACTGTCGCCGAACCACTGGTGGGCCAGCTCGTGCGCGACCACGCCCGGGTTGGGCCGTCGTCGGTGAAGAAGGCGGGCCGTAGACCGGCCGGGACTGGGTCTCCAGCGCGTAGGAGATCCGGTCGTCGTCAACGGCGATCCCCCCGTACGAGTCGAACGGGTACGGGCCGAAGCGGCTGGCCAGGAAGTCCGCGATCTCGCCGGTCTGGGCCAGCGAGCCGGCCGCGCCACCGGTCGCCGGCAGGCTCGCCGCGACGGCGGTGATCATCGGTCGTCCGGCGTGCTCGCCGTCGACCACCCGGTAGTTGCCGATCACGAGGGTGCTCAGGTAGCTGGCCATCGGGGTGCGTTCCGTCCAGCGCCAGGTGGTCCAGCCGTCGGCGCTGCTCCGCGGGCCGGGCACGCCGTTGCTGAGTGCGGCCAGTCCGTCCGGCACGGTCACGGCGATGTCGTAGCTGGCCTTGTCCGACGGGTGGTCGTTGACCGGGAACCAGGTGGCGGCGGAGTCGGGCTGACCGAGGGCGATCGCGCCGTCGCGGTGTGCAGGGAACCACCGCTGCCCAGCGCACCGTCGGTGACGGCGCTGGGCACACCCTGGTAGTCGACAACCACTGTGAACTGCCGGCCGCGTGGCAGCCGGTCGCGTGGGGTGACCACCAGCTCGCCGGCGTCGCGGCGGTGCTCGGCCCGCGCCTGGTCGACGGTGACCGCTCCTACGTCCAGGCCGGCGAGGTCCAGGTTGAATCGGGACAGATCCTGGATGGCGGTGGCAGTGATGGCGGCCCGGCCGCGGAGCCGGTCGGTCGTCGGGTCGTAGCGGACGTTGAGGTCGTAGTGCGTGACGTCGTAGCCGCCGTTGCCCGTCCGGGAAGTACGGGTCACCGGCGCCGGGCGGTCGGCTGCGAGCCTGCCGCGGTGCCGGTGGTCAGCAGGGTCAACAGCGGGGCCAGCAGCGGCGCCACCATGCGGCTCCCACGATCTTGCGCCTGTGACGGATGGCATCTCCAGCCTCCTCCCCGACGTCGGTGGAAGACGCCCGAGGATTCGACGGTAGCCCCGTCAGCGCTCCGGCGACCAGGGTCGCCGGAGTGACTCGACAAGAGTGCGTCAAGAGGCGTCAAGATCGCGTCAACATCGGCGCCCGGAGGCCTGTCCCGGCTTGGCTGGTCGCATGAGTCTTGAAAGCGGCCTCCTGGTCGCAGCGGTCGTCGCGCTCGCGGCGTACCTGCTGGCGGCCCTGATCCTCCCGGAGCGGTTCTGATGATCGACACCATCTCCGTCATCATCTCGGTCGCGGTCCTCCTGGGACGTTCGCCATCATCTACGTACCGCTCGGCGACCACATGGCGCGGGTCTTCACCGGCACCCGGCACACGCGCGTCGAGCGGGCGGTCTACCGGCTGACCGGTGTCAATCCCGACGCCGAGCAGCCGCGCCCGCTCCTACCTGCTCGGCGTGGTGGGTTCTCGCTGGTCGGGGTGCGTTGCTATACCGTTCCTGATGGACCAGACGTCATCCGTTCGACCGCGACTTTCCGCGGAGTCAGACCTTGGATGGCGTTCAACACCGCCGTCGAGCTTCGTCGCCAACACCAACTGGCAGTCGTACGCCGGGGAGTCGACGCTCGGCTTCACCGTGCAGATGGCGGGCCTGGCGGTGCAGAACTTCGTCTCCGCAGCGGTCGGCATGGCGGTCGCAGTCGCGCTGGTACGCGGCTTCGTCCGGACCCGCACCGGCACGCTCGGCAACTTCTGGGTCGACCTGACCCGGGGCACCCTGCGGATCCTGCTGCCGATCGCCTTCGTGGGCGCGCTGCTGCTGGTGGCGGGCGGGGTGGTGCAGAGCTTCGCCGACTCCACGCATGCAGACGCTCGCCGGGCACGAACAGGTGCTCACCGGCGGCCCGGTGGCCAGCCAGGAGGCGATCAAGGAGCTGGGCACCAACGGCGGCGGCTTCTTCAACGCCAACTCCGCCCACCCGTTCGAGAACCCCAGCGGCTGGACCAACCTGCTCCAGGTCCTGCTGATCCTGCTCATCCCGGTCTGCCTGACCCGCACCCTGGGCACCATGCTCGGCGACCGTCGGCAGGGGCTGGCCGTGCTCGCCGCGATGGGGGTGCTCGCCGCGGTGTCCTTGGCGTCGTCACCACCGCCGAGGTGGGTGCCCGCTCCCAGGCCGCCCAGGCCGCCGGCGCCGCGATGGAGGGCAAGGAGACCCGCTTCGGGGAGTGGGGGAGCGCCCTGTTCGCGGTCGCCACCACCGGCCTCGACCGGGCGGTCAACGCCGGCCGCGACTCGCTCGCCCCGGCGGCGGCGGGATGGTCCTGGTGAACGATGATGTTCGGCGAGGTACGTCGCCGGCGGCGCATCGGCTCGGGGCTCTACGGAATCCTCGTGCTGGCCATCCTGGCGGTCTTCCTCGCCGGCCTGATGGTCGGCCGGACCCCCGAGCTGCTCGGCAAGAAGATCGGGTCGCGGCAGATGACCTACGTCGCGCTCTACGTGCTGACCACCCCGGTCCTGGTGCTGCTCGGCACCGGGACGGCGATCGCGCTGGGCTCCACGCCGGACGCCATGGGCAACCCGGGCGTCCATGGCTTCAGCGAGGTGCTCTACGCCTACACCTCGGCGGCCAACAACAACGGCAGCGCCTTCGGCGGGCTCACCGTCACCTCGGACTTCTTCCAGGTCACCCTCGGCCTGGCGATGCTGCTGGGCCGGTTGGTGCCGATCGTCCTGGTGCTGCTGCTCGCCGGCTCGCTGGCCGAGCAGGGCAAGGTCCCGGTCACCGCCGGCACCCTGCCCACCGCCAAGCCGCTCTTCACCGGGCTGCTCGTCGGCGTCGTCGTGGTGATCAGCGCGCTCACCTACTTCCCTGCCCTCTCCCTCGGACCCATCGCGGAGGCCCTGTCATGACCACCACCACGAGTCTGCCGGCGGCACGCCCGCGGCACCTCGAGCAGTCCCCACGGCACGCCTGACGGCCTGCCGGACGGGGTGCCGGCGCGGGCCGGGCCGGGCACTGAAGGCCCGGACTGCTCGCCGCGCAGGCGCGTCGACCAGCTGCCCGCGGCGGTGCGCAAGCTCGACCCGCGGCACCTCGTGCACTCCCCGGTGATGATGATCGTCTGGCTCGGGTCGGTCCTGACCACCGTGGCCGCCGTCGTCGACCCGTCGGTCTTCACCGCCTCGCTGGCGGTGTGGCTGTGGCTCACGGTGCTCTTCGGCAACCTCGCCGAGGCCGTGGCGGAGGGGCGCGGCAAGGCCCAGGCGGCGTCGCTGCGCGCGGCCCGGACCGACACCGTGGCCCGGCTGCTCGACCGGACCGGAGCCGAGACGCCTGTGCCGGCCACCCAGCTCAAGGTGGGCGACCGGGTGGTGGTCGAGGCCGGCCAAGTGGTCCCCGGTGACGGCGACGTGGTCGAGGGGATCGCGAGCGTCGACGAGTCCGCGATCACCGGGGAGTCCGCGCCGGTGATCCGGGAGGCCGGTGGCGACCGGAGTGCGGTCACCGGCGGTACGACGGTGCTCTCGGACCGGATCGTCGTGCGGATCACCGCCGCCGCCGGGGACACCTTCCTGGACAAGATGATCGCGTTGGTCGAGGGCACCTCGCGCCGCCGTACCCCCAACGAGATCGCTCTCTCGATCCTGCTCACCAGCCTGACCCTGGTCTTCCTGGTCGCCGTCGCCACGCTCGCCCCGATGGCCACCTACGCCGGGGCGCCGCAGGACGTCGTGGTCCTGGTGGCCCTGCTGGTCTGCCTGATCCCGACCACGATCGGCGCGCTGCTCTCGCGCGATCGGGATCGCCGGCATGGACCGGCTGGTGCGGGTCAACGTGCTGGCGATGTCCGGCCGCGCGGTCGAGGCCGCCGGCGACGTCTCCACCCTGCTCCTCGACAAGACCGGCACGATCACCTACGGCAACCGGCAGGCCAGCCGGTTCGTCCCGGCCGCCGGCGTCGGCGCCGAGGAGGTGCGCGACGTGGCCCGGCTCTCCAGCCTGGCCGACCAGACGCCGGAGGGGCGCTCGATCGTGGAGCTGGCCCTGGCCCAGGGCGCTGACGACCACGACCTGCCGATGGGCGCGAGCTTCGTCGAGTTCACCGCCCAGACCCGGATGTCCGGGGTCGACCTGGCCGACGGCACGCAGATCGCGCAAGGGAGCCGGCTCCGCGGTCGCGGCGTGGCTCGGCGTCGAGCCGCCCACCGAGGTGTCGACGCGGTCGACGAGATCGCCCGGAGCGGCGGCACCCCGCTGGTGATCGCCCGCCGCACCCCCGACGGTCAGGGGCAGGTGCTCGGCGTGACCCACCTCAAGGACGTCGTGAAGACCGGGATGGCCGAGCGGTTCGCCCAGCTGCGCGCCATGGGCATCCGCACCGTGATGGTCACCGGCGACAACGCGCTGACCGCGCGAGCGATCGCCGAGGAGGCCGGCGTCGACGACTTCCTCGCCGAGGCCACCCCGGAGGACAAGCTCGACTACATCCGCCGCGAGCAGGCTGGTGGCCGGCTGGTGGCGATGACCGGCGACGGCACCAACGACGCCCCGGCGCTGGCCGCCGCCGACGTCGGGGTCGCGATGAACTCAGGGACGGCCGCAGCCAAGGAGGCCGGCAACATGGTCGACCTCGACTCCGACCCGACCAAGCTGATCGACATCGTGGCGATCGGCAAGCAGCTGCTGGTCACCCGGGGAGCGCTCACCACGTTCTCGCTGGCCAACGACGTCGCGAAGTACTTCGCGATCATCCCGGCGATGTTCGTCGGCGCGTACCCCGCGCTGGACCGGCTCAACGTGATGGGGCTGGCGACGCCGGAGTCGGCGATCCTCTCCGCGGTCGTCTTCAACGCCCTGGTGATCGTGGCGCTGATCCCGCTGGCGCTGCGCGGAGTCCGGTTCCGGCCGGCCCCGGCGACCAGCGTGCTGCGCCGCAACCTGCTCGTCTTCGGCCTCGGGGGCGTCCTCGTCCCGTTCGCCGGCATCAAGCTCCTCGACCTGCTCGTCTCGACCATCCCAGGAATCGGCTGACATGACCCGCGACCTCCTCTCCCAGTCCCTCGCCGCGCTGCGCATGATGCTCGTGCTCACCGTGCTGCTCGGCGTCCTCTACCCGCTCGCGGTCCTCGGGGCCGGGCAGGCGTTCGGAGACCGTGCCGACGGGCAGCCGGTCCTGCTCGACGGTGAGGTCGTCGGATCCCGGTTGCTCGGCCAGCAGTTCGAGGGCGAGGAGTGGTTCCTCTCCCGCCCCGCGGCCAACGACTACGACAGCCTCGCCTCGGCCCCCAGCAACCTGGGCCCCAGCAACCCCGACCTGGTCGTCCTGGTCGCGCAGCGGCGTGCCGAGGTGGCCGAGCGGGAGGGCCTCGCCCCCGCCGACGTGCCGCCGGACGCGGTGACCGCCTCGGGGTCCGGGCTGGACCCGCACATCTCCCCGGCGTACGCCGCCCTCCAGGCGCCGCGGGTGGCGGCCGCGCGCGGCCTGGACCTCACGCAGGTGCAGGCAGCGATCGAGGAGGCCACCGCCGGGCGCAGCCTGGGCTTCCTCGGTGAACCGGGCGTCAACGTGCTCGAGCTCAACCTCGCGGTGCTCAAGCTCGGGCAGGGTGGAGACTGACCGCATGACCTCCGGCGAACGAGGCAGGTTGCGGGTCTACCTGGGCGCGGCGCCGGGGGTGGGCAAGACCTTCGCGATGCTCGACGAGGGGCACCGTCGGCTGGCCCGCGGCACCGACGTCGTCGTCGGGTACGTCGAGACGCACGGCCGCCCGCGGACCGCCGAGCAGCTGGCGGGGCTGGAGGTGGTCCCCCGCCGGAGCGTGCCCTACCGAGGGACGGTCCAGGAGGAGATGGACCTGGACGCCGTGCTGGCCCGGGCGCCGGCGGTCGCGCTGGTCGACGAGCTGGCGCACACCAACGTCCGGGGGGCCCCGGGCGGCGGGCACGAGAAGCGCTGGCAGGACGTGCAGACGCTGCTGGCGGCCGGGATCGAGGTGGTCACCACCGTCAACATCCAGCACCTGGAGTCGCTCAACGACGTCACCGAGGCGATCACCGGGGTGCGGCAGCGGGAGACCGTGCCGGACCACGTGGTCCGCGCCGCCGACCAGATCGAGCTGGTCGACATGAGCCCGCAGTCGCTGCGGCGGCGGATGGCGCACGGCAACGTCTATCCCGCCGACCGGGTGGACGCCGCGCTCTCGCAGTACTTCCGCGAAGGCAACCTGACCGCGCTGCGCGAGCTGGCCCTGCTGTGGCTGGCCGACCAGGTCGACGAGGGGCTGGACCGCTACCGCGCCCAGCACCGGATCGACTCCACCTGGGCGGCCCGGGAGCGGATCGTGGTCCCGGTCAGCGGCGGTCCGGAGTCGGCGACGCTGATGCGCCGCGCGGCCCGGATCGCCTCCCGCTCCTCGGGGGCCCAGTGGCGGGCGCTGCACGTCTCCCGGAGCACCGGGCTGACGGCCGTGCCCGCCGAGGAGCTGAGCGCGATGCGGCGCAAGGCCGAGGAGCTCGACGGCACCCTCCACACGGTGGTCGGCGACGACACCAGCGAGGCGATCCTCGCCTTCGCCCGTGCCGAGAACGCCACCCAGATCACGATCGGCGCCAGTCGTCGCGGCCGCGTCTCCACGCTGCTCCGCCCCGGGGTGGGGGAGCGGGTGGTGGCCGGGGCCGGTGACATCGACGTGCACATCGTCAGCCACGACTACGCCCGGCAGGGGGTCGAGCGGGCGCCCCGGCCCGACCACCTCGGCCGGCGGCGCCGGCTGCTGGGCCTCGTGGTCGGGACCATCGGCCCGGTGCTGGTCAGCCTGGGGCTGCGCCCGTACGCCGACGTGGTGGCCCTGCCCACCGAGGCGATGGTGCTGATGGTGGTGGTGGTCGCCACCGCGATGGTCGGCGGTCTGGCCCCGGCGGTGGTCGCGGCCCTGGTCAGCGGCCTGCTGCTCAACCTGCTCTTCACCCCGCCGCTCTACGAGCTGAGCGTCGCGGAGCCGGGGAACGTGCTGGTGCTGGGGCTCTTCATGGTGGTCGGGATCGCGGTGGCCACGGTGGTCGACGGTGCGGCCCGGCGCACCAGCCAGGCGGTGCGCGCCCGGGCGGAGGCCGACGCGCTCACCGCGCTGGCCCACGACCTGCTCAACGCCTCCGACGACGTGCCGGGTCTGCTGGCCTCGGCCGGCGAGGTGCTGGAGGCCTCCGGGGCCGCCCTGGTCCGCCGGTCGCCGGGCGACGGAGGGGTCGAGGAGGTGCTGGCCGCCTGGGGCGACCCGCCCGCCGACCTGGCGTCGGCCGACGCGACCGCCGTGGTCGACGACCGGACCACCCTGGCGCTGGCCGGCACCGACCTGCCGGCATCACGCCGCGGCCTGCTCAACGCCTACGCCGCGTACGCCGGGGTGATGGCCGAGCGCCGGCGGGCCACCGAGGCGGAGGTCGAGCGGCTGCGGCTGACCGAGGCGGACCGTACCCGGACCGCCCTGCTCTCCGCGGTCTCGCACGACCTGCGCTCGCCGTTGGCCGCGGTGAAGGCGGCGGTGGACAGCCTGTGCAGCCCGGAGGTCGAGTGGTCGCCAGAGGACGAGCGAGAGCTCCTGGAGACGATCCAGGAGGCGACGGACCGGCTGATCGGCCTGGTCACCAACCTGCTGGACATGAGCCGGGTGCACACCGGGTCGATCCGGCCCCGGAGCGCCGAGGTGGTGCTGGCCCACGCCGTGCACGACGCGCTCGCCCCGCTGGCCGGGTCGGCGCGGATCGAGGTCGCGGTCGACGAGCAGCTGGTGGCGCTCGCCGACCCGGGTCTGCTGGACCGGGTGCTGGCCAACGTCTGCGAGAACGCGCTCAAGCACACGTCCGCGACGGCGGGGATCCGGGTCGACGCGACGGCCCTCGCCGGCGGCCGGGTGGTGCTCCGGATCGCCGACACCGGGCCGGGCGTCGGCTCCCGGGACCGGGCCCGGCTCTTCGACCCCTTCCAGCGGTTCGGCGACGTGCCGCGCGACGACGGGGTGGGGCTGGGCCTGGCCGTGGCCCGGGGACTGACCGAGGCGATGGGTGGGACGCTGGGTGCCGAGGAGACCCCCGGCGGCGGCCTGACCTTCGTGCTGGAGCTGCCTGCCTTGTCGCCCGCACTGTCGCCCGCCCTGGAGGAGGAGCTCTCGTGACCCGTGTCCTGGTGGTCGACGACGACCCGGCGATCCGCCGTACGCTCGGGGTCAACCTGCGGGCCCGCGGCTACGAGGTGGAGACCGCCGGCGACGGCCGCTCGGCCCTGCAGGCGGTGGACGAGCAGGTGCCCGACGTGGTGCTGCTCGACCTCGGCCTGCCCGACCTGGACGGGGTGACCGTGCTCGGCCGGCTCCGCGCGATGGCCGAGGTGCCGGTGATCGTGGTCTCGGCGCGCACCGAGTCCGACGACAAGGTGGAGGCGCTCGACCTGGGTGCCGACGACTACGTGACCAAGCCCTTCTCGATCGAGGAGCTGCTGGCCCGGGTGCGGGCAGCCACCCGCCGGGCCGGCGCCGAGTCGCCGGCGCTGCGGGTGGAGGTCGACGGGCTGGTCCTGGACGTCACCGACTGCACCGCCAGCCGCGACGGCGAGGAGCTCCGGCTCACCCCGACCGAGTGGCGGATCGTCGAGCACCTGGTCCGTCGCCGCGGGCGGCTGGTGCGCCAGAGCGACCTGCTGCACGCCGTGTGGGGCCCGCGCTTCGATCGGCAGACCAACTACCTGCGGGTCCACATGTCCAGCATCCGGCGCAAGCTCGAGCGCGACCCCGCGCATCCGCGGCTCTTCCTCACCGAGCCGGGGATGGGCTACCGCTTCGTCTCCTGAGAAGACAAAAAGTCAGGCTTGACTGTTTGTTAGTTGTGCCTCAGGCTGAGCGACATGACCGACCAGCCGACCCGCGTCCCGCAGGAGGAGCGCACCCGCGCCATGCGGGCGCGCCTGCTGGAGGCGACCGTCGAGTGCCTGGTCGAGCGGGGCTTCTCCGGGACCTCCACCACGCTCGTCGAGCCAGCGCGCCGGCGTCTCCCGGGGCGCCCAGCTGCACCACTTCCCGACCAAGAACGACCTGGTCGTCGCCGCCGTCGAGCACCTCACCGCCAAGCGCGGCCGCGGAGCTGGCGGCCGCGCTCGGAGACGACCGCGCGCCGCGAGCACGGCACCCGCGCGGTGCTCGGCACCCTCGGCCGACCACTTCACCTCGCCGGTCTTCGTCGCTGCCCTCGAGCTGTGGGTCGCCGCCCGCACCGACGAGCAGCTGCTGGCCGCCGTCCAGCCGCTGGAGCAGCGGGTCGGTCGCGAGACCCACCACCTGACCGCCGCGGCGCTCGGCGTCGACGGCAACGCCCCGGGCACCCGCGAGCTGGTCCAGGCCACCCTCGACCTGCTGCGCGGCCTCGGCCTGGCCAACACGCTTCTCCGACGACACCCGTCGTCGCGAGCGGATCCTCGACCAGTGGGCGGTCACCCTCGACGCCGCGCTGGCTGGCCACCGACCGACCGACAGGAGACCCATGAGCCTTGCTGGACGACGTCCTGGCCGACCTCACCGCGGAGGGTGACCGGCTCGAAGCGCTGGTCGCCCCGCTCGCTCCCGAGCAGTGGCGCACCCCCACCCCCGCCGCGGGCTGGGACGTGGCCACCCAGGTGGCCCACCTCGCCTGGACCGACGAGGTCGCCGTCAAGGCGGCGACCGACAAGGAGGCGTGGGACGCCGAGGTGATGGGCGCGATCGGCAACCCCGAGGGGTACGTCGACGAGATGGCGCTCACCGGTGGCGCCGTCGACCCCGCCGAGCTGCTCGCCCGCTGGCGCACCGCCCGGGCCGCGCTGGCGCAGACCCTGCGCGACTTCCCCGAGGGGCAGAAGCTGCCCTGGTTCGGCCCGCCGATGTCGCCGACCTCGATGGCCACCGCCCGGCTGATGGAGACCTGGGCGCACTCGCTCGACGTGCACGAGGCGCTCGGCGCCGAGCCGGAGCAGACCGACCGGATCCGGCACGTCGCCCACCTGGCCGTGCGCACCCGCAACTACTCCTTCGCCAGAACGGGCTGGAGAAGCCGGCCGAGGAGTTCCGGATCGAGCTCACCTCGCCCGAGCGGCGAGACCTGGACCTACGGCCCGGAGGACGCCGCGCAGACCGTCACCGGTCCGGCGTACGACCTGTGCCTGCTGGCCACCCAGCGCGATCCACCGCGCCGACACCGCCCTGGTCGCCACCGGCGCCGACGCCGACCAGTGGCTCGACATCGCCCAGTGCTTCGCCGGCCCCGCCGGGGAAGGCAGGGCCGCCCGATGACGGGGGCCGTGCGGATCGGCAACTGCTCCGGCTTCTACGGCGACCGGCTCTCGGCGATGCGGGAGATGCTCGAGGGCGGCCCGCTGGACTACCTGACCGGCGACTACCTGGCCGAGCTGACCATGCTGATCCTCGGCAAGGACACGATGCGCGACCCGAGCCTGGGCTACGCGCGCACCTTCGTCCGCCAGGCCGAGGACTGCCTGGGCGCTGGCCCTGGAGAAGGGCGTCAAGATCGTCGCCAACGCCGGCGGGCTCAACCCCGCCGGGCTGGCCGACAAGCTCCGCGAGGTGGCCACCGGCCTGGGCCTGGACGCGAGGATCGCCCACGTCGAGGGTGACGACCTGCGCCCGCGGCGGCCGAGCTCGGCTTCCCGAACGCGCTGACCGCCAACGCCTACCTGGGCGGCTTCGGCATCGTCGCCGCCCTGCGCGGCGGCGCCGACGTGGTCGTCACCGGCCGGGTCACCGACGCCTCGGTGATCGTCGGCCCGGCCGCGTTCCACCACGGCTGGACGCCCGAGCAGTACGACGAGCTCGCCGGCGCCGTGGTCGCCGGCCACGTGATCGAGTGCGGCACGCACGCCACCGGCGGCAACTTCTCCGGGTTCACCTCGATCGACCCGGCGCTGCGGGCGAAGCCGCTCGGCTTCCCGCTCGCCGAGATCGCCGCGGACGGCTCGTTCGTGGTCACCAAGCACGAGGGCACCGGGGGCGCGGTCACCGTCGACACGGTCACCGCCCAGCTGGTCTACGAGATCCAGTCGGCGAAGTACCTCAACCCCGACGTCACCACGCTGCTCGACACCGTCGAGCTCACCCAGGAGGGCCCGGACCGGGTCGCCGTCTCCGGGGTGCGCGGCGAGGCGCCGCCGGCCACCCTCAAGGTCTGCGTCAACGAGCTCGGCGGCTGGCGCAACAGCATGGAGATCCTGCTGACCGGCCTGGAGATCGACGCCAAGGAGGAGTGGGTCAAGGAGCAGATGGTCAGCGGCCTGGGGCGACAAGGCCCCGGCGACCGTCGCCTGGTCCCGCTCCGCCCCGCCGGTCGAGGACCCGGACGCCCAGGAGCTCGCCTCGTGCGTGCTCCGGGTGATGGCGCTGGACGCCGACCCCAAGGTCGCCGGCAAGGGCTTCACCGCCCCCGCGGTCGAGGTCGCGCTGGGCTCCTTCCCGGGGCTGACCCTGATGGCCCCGCCCGGACCGGCGACGCCGTACGGCGATCTACCGCCCGGAGTACGTCGACCGCGCGGCCGTCGAGCACACCGTCGTGCACGCCGACGGCACCCGCGAGGTGGTCCCCGACCCGACGACGTACCTGAGCGCCGACGAGCTGGCCGCCGTGCCGCAGGCCGGCCTCAGCACCGGGTCGGACGAGGCGCCGGCCGAGACCGTCGACCCGCAAGGTGCCGCTGGGCACCTTCGTGCACGCCCGCTCCGGCGACAAGGGCGGCAACGCCAACCTCGGCCTCTGGGTCGCCCGCGACGGCTCGTCCGACGAGGCGACCTACCAGGCGCGCGTCGCCTGGCTCACCTCGTTCGTCACCCCCGCGCGGGTCAAGGAGCTGCTGCCCGAGGCCGCCGACCTCGAGGTCGAGGTCTTCGCGCTGCCCAAGCTCGGCGCGGTCAACGTGCTCATCCACGGGCTGCTCGGCGCCGGGGTGGCCGCCTCCACCCGGATCGACCCCCAGGCCAAGGCGCTGGGCGAGTGGGTCCGCGCCCGTCACGTCAACATCCAAGGAGACCTGCTCTGATGACCACCACCGACGCGGCTGCGGCCCAGTCGACAGCGGAGGAGCGGGAGGCGCTGCGGCAGATGGCCGCGGAGTTCACCCGCCGCGAGATCGCCCCGCACCTGCAGGAGTGGGAGGACGCCGGCGCGCTGCCGCGCGAGCTGCACGTCAAGGCCGGCCAGGCCGGGCTGCTCGGGGTCAGCTTCCCCGAGTCCGTCGGCGGCTCCGGCGGCGACCTGCTCGACACCGTCGCGCTGCAGGAGGGGATGTTCTCCCAGGGCGCCTCCAGCGGCCTGATGTCGGCGCTGTTCACCAACGGCATCGCCTGCCCGCACATCGCCGCGCACGGCAGCCCCGAGCTGGTCGACCGCTGGGTCCGGCCCACGCTGGCCGGCGAGCTGATCGGCTCGCTCGGCATCACCGAGCCCGGCGGCGGCTCCGACGTGGGCAACATCGCCACCACGCGCGGTCCGCGACGGCGACGAGTGGGTGATCAACGGGTCGAAGACCTTCATCACCTCCGGCACCCGCGCCGACTTCGTCACCACCGCGGTCCGCACCGGCGGCCCCGGCGCCGGCGGCGTCTCGCTGATCGTCGTCCCGACCGACACCCCCGGCTTCAGCGTCGACCGCAAGCTGGCCAAGATGGGCTGGCACAGCTCCGACACCGCCGAGCTCAGCTACGTCGACGTCCGGGTGCCGGTGGGCAACCTGGTCGGCGACGAGAACGCCGGCTTCTGGTACATCGCCGAGCAGTTCGTGGTCGAGCGGATGGCCCTGGCCATCCACGGCTACGGGATCGCCGAGCGCTCCCTGGAGCTCACGGTCGACTACTGCCGCCAGCGCAGCACCTTCGGGGAGCCGCTGATCAAGCGCCAGGTGGTCCGCCACAAGCTGGTGGAGATGCGCCGTCAGGTCGAGGCCGCCAAGGCCTACACGCACGCGGTCGCCGCGCAGTACGTCGCTGCCGGTGGACCGAACGAGGCGGTGATCGCCGCGGCCTGCATGGCCAAGGAGACCGCCTGCAACACCGCGACGTACGTGACTGACCAGGCCGTCCAGCTGCACGGCGGGACGGGATACATGCACGGGACCGAGGTGGAGCGGCACTACCGCGACGCCCGGCTCCTGCCAATCGGAGGAGGAGCGACCGAGGTGCTGACCGACCTTGCCGCCAAGCTGTTGGGATACACGCGATGAGCGCCGGGACCGCGGAGGAGGAGCGCCGCTCCCACCTGCTCGCGAAGATCGACGACCTCGGGACCGAGCAGGCCAAGGCCGTCGCCGGCGGTGGGGAGAAGTACGTCGCCCGCCACCACGCGCGCGGCAAGCTGCTGCCCCGCGAGCGGATCGAGCTGCTGATCGACGAGGGCTCGGCCTTCCTCGAGCTCTCCCCGCTGGCCGGCTGGGGCTCCGACTTCGCGGTCGGCGCCTCGGTGGTCACCGGGATCGGCGTGGTCGAGGGCGTGGAGTGCATGATCACCGCCAACGACCCGACCGTGAAGGGCGGCGCCTCCAACCCCTGGACGCTGAAGAAGACCTTCCGGGCCTCGCAGATCGCGGAGGAGAACGGGCTGCCCCAGATCTCCCTGGTCGAGTCGGCCGGTGCCGACCTGCCGACCCAGAAGGAGATCTTCATCCCGGGCGGCAAGATCTTCCGCGACCTGACCCGGGCCAGCGCCCGCAAGCAGCCCACCGTGGCCCTGGTCTTCGGCAACTCCACCGCCGGCGGCGCCTACGTGCCCGGCCTCTCGGACTACACCGTGATGGTCAAGGAGCAGGCCAAGGTCTTCCTGGCCGGCCCGCCCCTGGTCAAGATGGCCACCGGCGAGGAGACCGACGACGAGTCGCTGGGTGGCGCGGAGATGCACGCCCGGACCTCCGGCCTGGCCGACTACCTGGCCGAGGACGAGCGGGACGCGATCCGGATCGGCCGGCGGATCATCGCCCGGCTCAACTGGAGGAAGGCGACCCCGGAGCCGGTCGGCTACGCCGAGCCGGAGCACGACCCGGAGACCCTGCTCGACCTGATCCCGACCGACCTCAAGGAGCCCTTCGACCCGCGCGACGTGATCGTCCGCCTGGTCGACGGGGTGAGCGCGACCAACGAGGTGGCCTTCGACGAGTTCAAGCCGCTCTACGGCTCCTCGCTGGTCACCGGCTGGGCGTCGCTGCACGGCCGGCCGATCGGCATCCTGGCCAACGCCCAGGGCGTGCTCTTCTCCGAGGAGGCGCAGAAGGCGACCCAGTTCATCCAGCTGGCCAACCAGAAGAACACCCCGCTGCTGTTCCTGCACAACACCACCGGCTACATGGTCGGCAAGGAGTACGAGCAGGGCGGCATCATCAAGCACGGCGCGGCGATGATCAACGCGGTCTCCAACTCCACGGTGCCGCACATCTCGGTGCTCATCGGGGCGTCGTACGGCGCCGGCAACTACGGCATGAACGGGCGTGCCTACGACCCGCGCTTCCTGTTCACCTGGCCCAACGCGAAGTCCGCGGTGATGGGCCCGGCCCAGCTGGCCGGCGTCCTCTCGATCGTCTCCCGCGCCGCGGCCGAGGCGAAGGGCAAGCCCTTCGACGAGGAGGCCGACAAGGGGATGCGCGAGTTCGTCGAGGCGATGATCGAGGAGCAGTCCCTGCCCTACGCGCTGTCCGGGATGCTCTACGACGACGGCGTCATCGACCCGCGCGACACCCGCACGATCCTCGGCATCTGCCTCTCCGTCATCGACACCCAGGCCGTCGCGGGCACCGACCGCTTCGGCGTCTTCAGGATGTGAGCACCGACATGACCACGATCACCCGCATCCTCGTCGCCAACCGCGGCGAGATCGCCCGCCGGGTCTTCGCCACCGCGCGCCGTCTCGGCATCGAGACCGTCGCGGTCCACTCCGACGCCGACGCCGGCCTGCCGTTCGTCGCCGAGGCCGACCACGCGGTCCGGCTGCCGGGCAACACCCCGGCCGAGACCTACCTGCGTGCCGACCTCGTGCTCGAGGCGGCCCGCAAGGCCGGCGCCGACGCCGTCCACCCCGGCTACGGGTTCCTCTCGGAGAACGCCGGGTTCGCCCGCGCGGTCCTGCGACGCAGGCCTGGCCTGGATCGGCCCGGACCCGTCCTCGATCGAGTCGATGGGCTCGAAGATCGAGTCCAAGAAGCTGATGGAGGCCGCCGGCGTGCCGGTGCTGGCCGACCTCGGCTCGACCGCGACCGAGGCCGACCTGCCGCTGCTGGTCAAGGCGTCGCGCCGGTGGTGGCGGCCGCGGCATGCGGATCGTCCGCGACCTCGCGGCGCTGACCGACGAGGTGGAGCTGGCCTCGGCCGAGGCGGCGTCGGCGTTCGGCGACGGCACCGTCTTCGTCGAGCCGTACGTCGAGCACGGCCGGCACGTCGAGGTCCAGGTCGTCGGCGACCGGCACGGCAACGTCGCCGTCTTCGGCGAGCGCGACTGCTCGATCCAGCGCCGCCACCAGAAGGTGGTCGAGGAGGCTCCGGCCCCCGGCCTGAGCGAGGAGACCCGGGCCGCGCTGCACGAGGCGGCCCGCAACGCCGCCGCCGCGATCGACTACGTCGGCGCCGGCACCGTCGAGTTCCTGGTCGACGCCTCCGACCCGACCCGGTTCTGGTTCCTGGAGATGAACACCCGGCTCCAGGTCGAGCACCCGGTCACCGAGGCGGTCTTCGGGGTCGACCTGGTCGAGGCGCAGATCGCGGTGGCCGAGGGCCACCCGGTCGAGGCCCCGGCCGACGGCCCGCGGCGGCCACGCCGTCGAGGTCCGCCTCTACGCCGAGGACCCGGCCGCCGACTGGCAGCCGCAGTCGGGCACGCTCGCCTCCTTCGGCATCCCGGACGTCGACGTCGAGTTCGGCCTGCGTGCCGGGGTCGCCCAGCGGCCTGCGCCTGGACACCGGCTTCGTCGCCGGCTCCGAGGTCGGCACGCACTACGACGCGATGCTGGCCAAGGTGATCGCCTGGGCGCCCACCCGGGCCCAGGCGCTGCGCCGGCTCGCCGGTGCGCTGGACCGGGCCAGCCGTGCACGGCCTCACCACCAACCGCGACCTGCTGGTCGAGGTGCTGCGGCACCCGGTCTTCGCCGCGGGCGACGTCTCCACCGACTTCTTCGAGGTCCAGGAGCTCGCTACCCGCGCCGTGGGCGTCGACGAGCGAGGCGGTGCGGCGCGCCGCGTTCGCTGCCACCGTCGCGCTGGCGGAGTCCGACCGGGAGGCCCGCACCGTGCAGCGCCGGATCCCGGTCGCCTGGCGCAACGTGCTCAGCGCGCCGCAGGTCACCGAGCTCTCCCACGCCGGGTTGCGAGGAGCCGGTGCGGGTGGAGTGGTACGGCGGTCGCGACGGCTACTCGGGCGAGGGTGTCTCGGTGCTCGCCGCGTCGCCGACGTCGGTGACGCTCGAGGTCGACGGCGTCGCCACGACGTACGCCGTGGTGATCGACGCGAGCGCGTCGGTGACCGCCCCGGTGGTGCACGTCGACTCGCCCGCCGGCTACGTCCGGCTGGTCCGAGGTGCCGCGGTTCGTCGACCCGTCCGAGGTCGTCGCGACGGGCTCGCTGCTCGCGCCGATGCCGGGCAGCGTGATCAGCGTCGCCGTCGAGGAGGGCGCCCAGGTCACCGCCGGGCAGACCGTCCTGGTGATGGAGGCGATGAAGATGCAGCACACGGTGACCGCACCGACCGACGGCGTGGTCAGCCAGCTCAACGTGGAGCCCGGGTCCCAGGTCGGGGCCGGGGACGTGCTCGCCGTCGTCGACGGCGCGGAGAGGGGAAGAGGCATGAGCGACAACGCGTTCACCGAGTCCGAGGAGCGCGCGAGCTGCGCAAGGCGGTCTACGCCGCTGGCCAGCAAGTACGGCCACGAGTACGTCGCCGAGAAGGCCACGTCACGGCGGCAAGGTCACCGAGCTGTGGCAGGACATGGGCAAGCACGGCTTCCTCGGCGTCAACATCTCCGAGGAGTACGGCGGTGGTGGCGGCGGGATCGGCGACCTGGCCGCGGTGCTCGAGGAGGCTGCCGCGGCCGGTGCGCCGATGCTGATGATGGTGGTCTCCCAGGCGATCTGCGGCTCGGTGATCGGCCGGTTCGGCACCGAGGAGCAGAAGAAGCGCTGGCTGCCCGGCATCGCCGACGGCTCCTACACGATGGCCTTCGCCATCACCGAGGCCGACGCGGGCTCCAACTCCCACAACATCACCACCACCGCGACCCGCGACGGCGACGAGTGGGTGCTCAAGGGGTCAGAAGACCTACATCTCCGGCGTCGACGAGGCGCAGCGGGATCCTGGTGGTCGGGCGGACCGCCGACGCGAAGACCGGCAAGCTCAAGCCGTGCCTGTTCGTGGTGCCCACCGACGCGGCCGGGCTGGAGAAGCAGGTCATCGACGATGACCTTCGACGCCCCGGAGAAGCAGTTCACGCTCTTCTTCGACGACGTCCGGCTGCCCGCCGACGCGCTGGTCGGGGACGAGGACGCCGGCCTGCTCCAGCTCTTCGCGGGGCTCAACCCGGAGCGGATCATGGGTGCCGCGTACTCCAACGGCATGTCGCGGTTCGCGCTCGACAAGGCCGTCGAGTACGCCAAGACCCGGACGGTGTGGAAGGACAAGCCGATCGGCTCCCACCAGGGGATCGCGCACCCGCTGGCCAAGGTCAAGATCGAGCTGGAGCAGTCCAAGCTGCTGCAGCAGAAGGCGGCGGCGCTCTACGACGCCGGCGACGACATGGGCGCCGGCGAGTACGCCAACATGGCCAAGTACGCCGCCGGCGAGGTGGCGTGCAACTCCACCGACGTCGCGGTGCACACCCACGGCGGCGTCGGGCCTGACCACCGAGCTGGGGCTGGCCAACATGCTGGTCGCGGCCCGGCTGGGCCGGATCGCCCCGGTGAGCCGGGAGATGATCCTGAACTTCGTGGCGATGCACTCGCTGGGGCTGCCGAAGTCGTACTGAGCGAGGTGGCTCACGCCGGGGCCGGACCAACGGATCCCCGGCGTGAGCCTCCTCTCCTCACCCCCCGGCTGCGAGCCAGCCGCGGCGCCGCGAGCGCGGTGCCGCGTGCGCGGGCGGGATGAGGTCCGGCACGGTCTCGGCCGGACGACTGGTGAGCTCGACGACCCGCGTGCGCAGCGCGGCCGGCGGGGTGAGCTCGATGCCGATGGAGAGCAGCTCGGCGGCGTCGCGCACGTCCTCGACGTCGTCACGGCACGCGTGGCACTCGATCAGGTGGCCCTCGAAGCGCAGCAGGTCGATCCCCTCGAGACCGTCGAGGGCGTAGGCGACGGACCGCTCGTGGGCCTGGTTCACCTGCGTCACACCGCCACCTCCCTCGTGGGTCTCCGCGCGGCCGGCACCGCCGGGGGCTCGAGTGCCGGGTCGTGGTGCAGCTCGGCGAGGTGGAGCATCGCCCGGTGCAGGGTCCGGACGGTGGTGCCGGCCGGCCACCCGAGGCGCTGGTCGGCCGCCTCCACGGCCCGACCGCCCAGGTAGACCTCCGAGAGCGCCTCGCGCTCGTCCTCGTCGAGGCCGACGAGCCAGCTGCGGTCCGGCGGGAAGGCACGGGTCGAGGCGCCGCGGACCCGATGCTGCGAGGGGCGTCCCGTCCGGGCGGACGCCACGGCGGTGCTGTGCGCGAGGTGCAGCAGCCAGGGGAGGCCGGCGTCCTGCGGCACGTCCGCGCGCTCCCACACCGCGGCGAAGACGTCGAAGGTGACCTCGTGCGCCTGCTCACCGGGGCCGACCACCCGGGAGACCAGGCCGAGCACCCGGGGGGCAGTCAGGTCGTAGAGGTGCGCCAGTGCCTTCGGGTCTCGCTCCGCGGCGCGGGCGAGCAAGAGCTCGACCCGTCGGTACAGGTCGGCCGCCGAGCCGGGGGTGGGGGTGCTCCTCGTCATGATCGCCCATCTTGGAGAACTCGCACCGGCCAATAGGAGTCCGAGCCCCTCGGTTCACCGATTTCAGGGACCGCCGGGGGCAGGTGGTCCAGACCGCTCGGCCGGAGACGGTGGACATCCCGTCGCACATCGAGTGTCACAACGAGTTACAAATGGCGTCCGAGCGACCTCACACCAACGGCACGAACCGGTAGTACCCGTGCTCGGTCACCTCGTCCTGGGTCACCCGCAGCATCACCCCGGCCACCGGCACCACCAGCACCCCGTCGTCGCCGAGCTGGGCGCGCAGCGGCTCCGGCAGCTGCGTGGCCATCGCGGAGACCAGGACCCGGTCGTACGGCGCGTGCTCGGGCAGGCCCAGCACGTCAGGGACGGCCGGCTCGATGGTGGCCCACGGTTGCCCCGTCCGGTCGAGGTGACCGCGTCCGAGCTCCACCAGCTCGTCCACCAGCTCCACCCCGCGGACCCGGCCGGCAGGGCCGACCAGGTGGGCGAGCAGGGCGGTGGTCCAGCCAGACCCCGCGCCCACGTCGAGCACGGACTGACCGGGCCGGACGTCGAGCAGCCGGAGCATCTCGGCCACGGTGCGCGGCTGCGAGCTGGTCTGGCCGGCGCCGATCTCCAGCGGGCCGTCGTACGTTGCCCGGTCCCGGACCTCGGCGGGCAGGAAGCCCGCGCGGGGCAGGTCCGCGAGCGCCCGGTCGACCGCGTCCATGCCTCAGCCCGTCTCAGCCCAGCTCGAACAGTGCGATCGGGTCGCTGGTGGGCCGCTTCGACCCGCCCTCGGGCTCGACGGTGATCCCGACGGCGGTGGCGTCCGAGGCGTCCCCGTCCAGCAGCACCGTCTGGTCGGTACGCCGCGGCATCAGCCCGGCGGGCACCATCTCGTCGTCGGGGGTCTGCAGCCACAGCTCGTAGACCTTGCCCTCGGGGGCCGGCGGCATCGCCTCGGTGACCAGCACCGCGCGCCCGTGCTCGCGGGAGCGGACCAGGGTGGCCTTGGCGTCGCCGAGCTCGAGCACGACCCGGTCGGCGGCGGTGTCGGCGAGCACCCGGTCGCTGGCGGTCAGCACCCGGGAGGAGCCGCCGTCGCCGTCGTCCTCGGGTCCGACGTTGACCCCGACCCCGACGCGATCCCGACCACCGCGACGGCCGCGGCGACGGTGGCCGGCAGCCAGCGGCGACGGCCGCGGTCGGCCTGGCGACGTCCGGCCGACCCCGGTGCGCGGCGGCAGCGGCCGGACGGTCCGTGCCTCGGCCAGCACGCCGGTCGCGCAGGTCGGGCGGCGGGATGGCGGCGGTGTCGAGCGCGGCCAGGCCGGCCAGCAGCGCGGTCGCCTCGCGGAACGAGGCCACCTCGGCGCGGCACTCGGAGCACCCCTCGAGGTGCCGCTCGAACTGCGCCCGCTCGAGCTCGTCGACGGCGTGGATCGCGTAGGCACCGGAGAGGGCGTGGATGTCGCTCATGACGCCACTCCCATCTGGTCGCGCAGCCGGATCAGTCCGTCCCGGATGCGGGTCTTGGCCGTGCCGACCGGCAGGTCGAGCAGCTTGGCCACCTCGGTGTGCGTGTAGCCACCGAAGAACGCGAGACCGACGGCCTCGCGCTGCACGTCTGTCAGCGACTCCAGCGCCTGGCGGACCCGGTGGGCCTCCAGGGCGGCCGTCGCCGCGTCGGAGGTGGCGTCGTGCGCCACGTCCTGGTTCTGCTCGTGGTACGAGGTGTCCCGCCGGGTGGCGGCCTCCGCGGTCCGGACCCGGTCGACGGCCCGGCGGTGGGCCATCGTCATCAGCCAGGCGAGCGCGGTGCCCCGGGTGGCGTCGAACCGCGAGGCGGTCCGCCACACCTCCAGGTAGACCTCCTGGGTCACCTCCTCGGACTGCGCCGGGTCGCGCAGGACGCGCAGGACCAGCCCGTGCACCCGCGGCGCGGTGGCGTCGTAGACCGAGGCGAAGGCCTGCTCGTCGCCGCGGGCGGCCAGGTGCAGCCAGGCGGCGAGCTCGTCACCCGTCCCCCCCGGCGGACCGGAGGGGACGGGAGAGAGGTGGCTCATGGGTTCCATGTAACAGCAGCGCTGGGGGTCGGCGTCAGGGCATCAGGACGGTGTCGATGACGTAGACCTTGGCGTTGTCGGTCTCGACGTTGCCGCACAGGACCTTGGCCATCTCGTCGCCGACCTCCCACATCTCGCCCTCGCCGGTCACCTCGACGGTGTCGCCGTTGAGGGTGGTGTGCTCGCCGGCGATCTCGTCGGGGCCGAGCTCGCCCTCCACCACGTGGTGGGTCAGCACCTGGGTGAGCGCCTGCTTGTCCTTGAGCAGCGCGTTGAGGTCCTTCTTCGGGATCTTGGCGAACGCCTCGTCGGTCGGGGCGAAGACGGTCAGCTCCTCGGCGTTGTTGAGGGTGTCGACCAGGCCGGCCTCGGTGACGGCCGTGGTCAGGGTCCCGAGCAACGGGTTGCCCGAGGCGGCGGTGGCGACGGGCTCCTCGGCCATCACGGTGGCCGAGCCGGGACCGTCGGCCGGCAGCGAGGCGCAGGCCTCGCCGAACGCGGCGTCGTCGTCCATCGCGGAGCCGCTCATCGACTCGCTGGGGGACTCGCTCATCGAGTCGCTGGGTGACTCCATCGTCGACTCCGAGGAGTTGTCGCTGCCGGCGCTGTTGCTGTCGCTGTCGTCCCCGCAGGCGACGAGGCCGAGGGAGAGGGTCAGGGCCATCGCGGCCAGGCCGGTGGTGCGGGTGAGAGTGCGCATCGTTCTCGTCCTTCGGTCGGGGAATCTGGAGCGACCCGAGGCCGCGTGTCGCAAGGAGTTCGGGGCTGGGGGAGGACCGGATTGGTCGATCTCGAGGTTTTTCCTCAGGCGACGCGCACGACGATCTCCTGCACCCCGGTGGAGCCCTCCGGGAACGGGGTCATCCGCGCGCTGGTCTGCACCTCGCCGTCCTCGGTGGTGGCCCGGACCGCGAGCAGGTGCTCGCCCGGCTCGGCGTCCCAGAGGAAGTACCACTGCCGCCAGTAGTCGATCCCGGCGTCCGGCCCGAGCTCGCACGGCTGCCAGGCGCCACCGTCCACGCGCAGCTCGACGCCGGCGACGCCGCGCTGCTGCGCCCACGCGACGCCACCCACGACGACCCGGCCGGCGTCGGCGGTGGAGAGCGGACGGGGGGTGTCGATCCGGCTGGAGACCTTCACCGGCGCGTCGGTGGCCCACTCCCGCTCGGTCCAGTACGCCGTCTCCTCGGCGTAGGTGGTCAGGGTCAGCCGGGTCAGCCACTTGGTCGAGCCGACGAAGCCGTAGAGGCCGGGGGTGACCAGCCGGACCGGGAAGCCGTGCTCACGGGGCAGCGGCCGGCCGTTCATCCCGACCGCGACCAGCGGCTCCCGCCCGTCGAGGACCGCCTCCAGCGGGGTGCTGATGCTGAACCCGTCGACGTCGGTGGAGAGCAGCTGGTCGGCCCCGGTGTCCGCGGTGGAGCGCAGCCCCGCCCGGGCGAGCAGCCGCGGCAGCGGGACGCCGAGCCAGCGGGCGGCGCCGACGTACTCCCCGCCGACCTCGTTGCTCACGCAGGTCATGGTGATGTCGCGCTCGACCAGCGGCATGGCGAGCAGCTCGTCGAAGGTGAGCTCCACCGGCCGGGGCACGTCGCCGTCGATCCGCAGCCGCCACCCGTCCAGGTCGACCACCGGCAGGGTCAGCCGGGTGTCGACCCGGTAGAAGTCGCCGGTGGGGGTGCGGAACGGGGAGATCCCGGCGTACCGCTCCTCCAGGCCGGCCGGCAACGGGGCGGCCGGGCGCCGGGCGGCGGGCAGCACCACGTCGGCGATCCGGGTGCGCGCGCGGCCGATCCACTCCCCGGCGCCCGCGAGCGCGATGGCGGCTCCGGCGGCGAGCAGGAAGCCTCGCCGCCCCAGCGGACCGGTGCCCGGGGCCCGCTCCGCCGGGTCGCGCCGTGGCCGCGGAGTCAGCAGCGCGAGCACCGCGACGCCCACGGCCGCGGCGACGACCGCAGGAAGCACGGCGGACGCGCCCGCCTCGGGCCGGGTCACCGCCACGAAGCCGGCCACCCCGGTGAGCAGCACGATCCCGGCGGCACCGGCGACGAACCACCGCCGGGCGGCGATCCCGGCCAGCGCCGCGAGCAGCAGGGTGCCCACGAGCACGCTGCCGATCAGCACCGGCTTGTCGGCGGTGCCGAGCTCGCGGACCGCCCACTCCTTGACCGGGGTGGGGGTGAGGTCGATGACCTGGGAGCCGACGGCCAGGACCGGCGAGGTCGCGGGATCGGTGAGGGCGGCGACGAGGTGGGCGGCGGCCGCGCCGGTACCGGCGGCGAGGATCCCCGCCGCGGCACCGGTCAGCCGGGCCTGGAGACGGGAGGGAGCCATGAGGAGTCTTCGGAGCCGACGACGCGCACGGATTGCTCCGCGGGGCGCAGCGACGACGACACTGGGGGCATGTCGATCGAGGTGGTGCCCTGGTCCCCGCGCTGGGCCGAGGAGTTCGAGGAGGTCGCCGCCGAGCTGCGCGTCGCGCTGATCCACGTCGCGTCGGCGCGGGTGGAGCACGTGGGATCCACCTCGGTGCCGGGGCTGGCCGCCAAGCCGGTGCTCGACATCGACGTGGTGGTCGACGGACCCGACACCGAGGCGGCGATCGACGCCCTGGAGTCGATCGGCTACCTGCACCGCGGCGACCTGGGCGTCACCGGCCGGGAGGCGTTCAGCGCCCCCGACTCCGAGCCACGGCGCAACGTCTACGTCTGCCTGACCGGAACCCTCGCGCTCCGCACCCACCTGGCCGTGCGCGACGTCCTGCGCCGCCGAGACGACCTGCGCGACGAGTACGCCGCGACCAAGCGGATGCTGGCCGCGCAGCCGGGGATGGACATGCCCAGCTACGTCGCCGGCAAGTCGATGGTGCTGCAGCGGGTGCTCGAGGAGTCGGACCTGAGCGAGCAGGAGCGGCTGGCCGTGCTGCTGCTCAACGGGGGCGGCTGGCTCAGCGCAGCACGGTGAGCAGCTGCGTCGCGCGGGTGAGGACGACGTAGAGCGTCGCCCGGCCGGTGGCCGACTCCGTCTCGATCTCCTCGGGCCGCACGACCACGATCGCGTCGAACTCCAGTCCCTTGGTGTCCAGACCGGTGAGCACCACCACCCGGTCGTCGCCGGACGGCGAGACCGACGGGTCGACCGCCCGCGCCGCCCCCTTGGCGTCGTCGGCGAACTCCGGCCAGGAGGCCAGCCACTCGTTGACCTGCGAGCGCCGGGCGACCGGCACCACGATGCCGACCGTGCCGGCGACCCGGGACGCGACCTCGCCCACGGCGGTACGCACGGCGGCCTGCAGGTCCGCGCCGGCGTCGCGCTCCACGGGCTCCTCGCCGGTCGAGCGGACGGCCTCGGGGAGGTCGGCGTCGAGGCCGACCCGCCGGGCGTACGCGGCGGCGTAGTCGTAGATCTCCGCGGAGTTGCGGTAGTTCTTCGACAGGTGGAAGGAGTGCACCTGCTTGCCCTCGAGCGCGGCCGCGCGGGCCTCCTCGGCCTCGGCGCGGCACCGGCCACGACGACTGCGCCGGGTCGCCGACGATCGTCCAGGACGCCGTCCGGCCACGCCGGCCGACCATCCGCCACTGCATCGGCGTCAGGTCCTGGGCCTCGTCGATCAGCACGTGCGCGAACGGGTCGTCGTCGAGCTTGTGCAGCGGCGGGGACCAGGCGCGCCCGCGCGGGGCGTACTCCCGCTCCGAGGCGGTCGTGAGCTCCTGCAGGTCGACCCCGCCGTCGCGGTAGGCGAGGGTGTCGTCGAGGTCGTGGTCCTCGTCGGTGCGCTGCGGCACGTCGCCGATCAGGTAGCGCAGCTCGTCGAGCAGCGCCACGTCCTCGACGCTCAGCGGCTCGGCGACGCCGGGGCGGGTGGGGAGCAGGCCGCGTCCCTCGGGGTCGGCCTCCTGCCACGAGCGCAGCAGCAGCTTCTGGTCGTCGGCGGAGAGCACGCCCTCGGAGACCCGGGCCAGGAACTCGGGGTCGCGCAGCCAGCCGAGGACGTCCCGGGCGGTCGAGCGGGGGCCACCAGTCGGCGGCGAAGTCGACGAACGCCGGCGTGGAGAGCATGTCGTCGTCGAACTGCTCGCGGCCCCGCTCGCGGCCGCGCTCGCCCTTGACCTGGCGCCACATGGCGTCCAGCAGCGCGTTGGCCACCCGCGGCAGCTGCCGGTTGCGCGCACCCTGGCTCATCAGCTGGCCGCGCACCCGGCGCAGCACGGCACCGTCGAGCCGGAGCGAGTCGTCGCGCCAGAAGATCTTGAACTCCCGGGGGCTGCCCGGCGCCTGCTGGCGGGCCGCGCGCCGGAGCACCTCGGCCATCCGGGCGGCGCCCTTGACCGCGGCCACCGCCGGCTCGTCGTGCCGGGTGGCGCGGACCCCGTCGACCACCTCGCCCAGCGAGCGCAGGGCCACCGCGGTCTCGCCGAGGGAGGGCAGCACCCGCTCGATGTAGCGCATGAAGACGCCGCTGGGCCCGACCACCAGGACGCCGCCGCTCTCGTAGCGGCGACGGTCGGAGTAGAGCAGGTACGCCGCGCGGTGCAGGGCGACCACGGTCTTGCCCGTGCCGGGGCCGCCGGAGATGGAGACGACACCCTTGCCCGGGGCCCGGATCGCCCGGTCCTGCTCGGCCTGGATGGTCGCCACGATCGAGTGCATGGAGCGGTCGCGGGCCCGGGAGAGCTGGGCCATCAGCGCGCCCTCGCCGACCACCGGCAGGTCCCGGTCCTCGGCGGCCAGGGCGTCGGCGTCGAGCAGCTCGTCCTCCACCCCGACCACGGTGTGGTGGTCCGAGCGCAGCACCCGGCGCCGGACCACGCCCTCGGGCGTGGCGGCCGTGGCCTGGTAGAAGACCGCGGCGGCCGGGGCGCGCCAGTCGATCAGCAGCGAGTCGCGCTGGTCGTCGCGCAGGCCGATCCGGCCGATGTAGCGCGGGGCGGGGTCCAGCTCCTCCCGCAGGTCGAGACGCCCGAAGACGAGGCCCTCGTGGGCGGCGTCGAGCTGGGCCATCCGCTTCGCGGCCTGGAAGACCATCGCGTCGCGCTCGACCAGCCCGCCCTCGTGGCCCAGCCGGCCACGGCTGTGCCCTTCCTTGGCGAGCTGCTGCGCGGCGGCAGCGGACTTCTCCAGCTGCACGTACACGCGGTCCACGAACGCCTGCTCAGTCGCGATCTCGCGCTCGACGAGCTCTTCGGACAACTCGGTTCCCCACTCCTGACGGCTCTGGTGGCAAGTGCTCAAGACTACCGGCCGGGAGCGGGGAACCGTGCAGCCGGCCCGTCAGTCGGCCCGGGTGTAGATCGCGGCTCCCCACGTGTGCCGGGAGCCCGCCCCGGCGCCGTCCATCCGGACCTCGACCCGGCTGCCGGTGGGCACGGGGATCCCGCCGATGTTGCCCGAGCCCGCGCCCCCGATGTTGGAGCCCTCGTCGTCGCCCACGCGGATCCGCGCGGTGGCCCCCTGCGGGACGCGGGAGACGAAGACGTGCGCCAACGACGGCTCGTCGACCGGCCGGCCCCGGTCCGCGCGGCTGCCCGGGGCGAAGGTCTCGGTCCGGTCGAGCTCCCAGGTGACCCCCAGGTGCTCCACCAGCCGCGGCACCTCCTGCCCCGCGACCTCGGCCGCGGGCTCGGCCATCTCGTAGAAGGAGGCGCCCAGGGCGACGTCGTCCCCGACGTCGAGGGGTTCGCCGTCGGCGTCGAGCAGGCGCACCTCGACGTCGACCACGTCGCCGGGGGCCACGGGGCCGGCGTCGGTCTCGAGCCCCTCGGGGAAGGAGGCCGTCCAGTGGGCGCCGGGGTCGAACGGGGCGCGAGGCCCGCAGCCGCCGCCCGAGGAGACGACCTCCCCGTCGAGGGAGAGCGCCAGCTCGACCTGCCCGTCGCGGCCGGCGCAGAAGGCCCCGAACCGCAGCGTCCCCGTGGGGACGGTGAGCCGCATCGAGAGGGTCGACGCGCCGCGCACGGCGTTGGCGACGATCAGCCGGTCGCCGGCGACCCGGTCGCGGAAGGTCACGCCCTCCACGGTCACGCCGGCCGGAGGCTCGTCGGAGAGCTCGTAGACCGCCAGGGCGTTCTCGCCCGGGCCGTAGAAGGTGAAGGTGCCCACCAGGTCCTCCGGCGCCTGCCAGTACTGGGAGAAGTCCGCCGCCGCAGGCTGGTAGACGTACCCCTCCGGTTCGGCGACCTTCCAGGCCTCCAGCTGCCCCGGCGGCGGGGTCACCTCGTTGGCCCAGGCCAGCAGCCGGGGCTCGTCGGCCGCCGCCAGGTCGAGCTCCACCTGGTCGGTGCCCGTGACGGAGCCGGCGTACTCGTAGGTCCAGCCGGCCGCCTCGATCGTCTCCGGCACCGGGTGCCCGGCGAGCTCGGCGGGCACGTTGGCGGGCCCGGGCGACCGGTCGCCGGGCAGCAGCACCGGCGCCAGGGCGACGGCGGCGACCACGGCCGCGGTGACCACGCCCGCCCCGGCCATCCGGCGCCGACGGACGGCGCGGACCCGCCCGCGCAGGCTGGCCGTACGGGCCGGGGTGTCGAGCATGCCGGCCTGCTCGGGGTCGGCGGCGTGGTCGCGCAGGGTGCTGCGCAGGTCGTCCAGGGTGTTCATGCCCGGTCTCCGTCCATGAGGTCCGAGGCGGCGAGGGAGGGGTCGATGCGGAGCTTGGCCAGCGCCTTGCTGGTCTGGCTCTTGACCGTCCCGGTGGAGCACTGCAGCAGCGCCGCGGTCTCCCCGACCGAGAGGTCCTCGAAGTAGCGGAGCACGACGACGGCGCGCATCCGGCGAGGCAGCCGGCCCAGCGCCTCCCACAGGTCGTGGGTGTCGTCGGCGGCGCCGGTGCCGTCGGCGGCGCCGCGCTCGGGCAGCCGCTCGGTGGGGCGCTCGTCGTTCCACCTGCGCCGCCACCAGGAGGAGTAGGTGGTGACCAGGATCCGGCGGACGTACGGCTCGGGATCGCGGTCGATGCGGCGCCACGCGAACCACGCCTTGGCCAGGGCCGTCTGGAGCAGGTCCTCGGCCAGCGCGTGGTCGCGGGTGAGCAGGTAGGCGGTGCGCAGGAGGCCCCGGGAGCGGGCCGCGACGAAGTCGTCGAAGCCCGGCGCGGTGCCGGTGACTGGTGGCACCGGCCCCTCCCGGGTCTCGTGCACGGACGTGGTGGTCATGCCCCTTCTACCGGTCGGGGCGGGACGGAGGTTGCCTGGCGGCGGCTACTTCTTCCGGGAGAGGAACGCCGTCATCGCCTCGCGCGCCTCGTCGGAGCCGAAGAGCCGGGTGCTCAGCGCGGACATCTCGTCGCCGAGCTCGTCGATCCGGGCGACCAGCGAGGCGTTGAGGATCTTCTTCGACTCCGCGATGCCCTGGTTGGCCCCGGTGGCCACGTCGGCGCAGAGCTTCGCGACGTACTCGTCCAGCTCGGCGGCCGGCACCGCCTTGGTGACCAGGCCGTACTCCTGGGCCTCGGCGCCGGTGAAGACCTCGCCGCCCAGCGCCGTCAGGGACGCGGCGCGCGGGTTCATCCGGGAGAAGACCGTGAGGCTGATGATCGCCGCGGCCAGGCCCAGCTTGACCTCGGTCAGGGCGAAGGTCGCCTCCTCGGCGGAGACGGCGATGTCGGCGGAGGCGACGACGCCGATGCCGCCGGCCCGGACCGCGCCGAGGTTCTTGGTCACGACCACCTTGGGCATGGTGGCGATCAGCCGCTGCAGCGCGATGATCCGCCGGGTGCCCTCCTCCATGCTGGTCGTGGCCGCCTCGGAGAGGTCGGCGCCGGAGCAGAAGACCTTGCCGGAGCTCTGGATCAGCACCACGCGGACCTCGGGGTCCTGCCCGGCCGCCTCGAGGTGCTCGTACAGCTCGGTCACGAGCTTGCGCGAGAGGGCGTTGCGGTTGTGCGGGGAGTCCAGGGTGATGGTCGCGACACCGTCGGCGGTGGTGCGGGTGACGAACGGGGACTCGGGGGAGGGGGTGTCAGACATGGCGCACAGTGTGCCGCAGGACACGTCGTTCCTCCGGCAATCCCGCGGGCCGACCCGCGCCCGCCTGAGACCGCGTACAGGCCCGGCCGGCGCCGAACTAGGGTTCGCCCATGAACGAGTCCACGCAGCCCGGTGTCCAGGAGGTGCGGGTAGGCGTCCGGGCCTCGCTCGCCGAGCTCCAGGGGCACCAGGCGTGGGCGCTGGTCCGCGCCTGTCCCGCAGGGAGCCCGGGCGACCCGGACGTGGTCACCTTCGTCGGCGGCGCCCGCAGCGAGGTCGAGTCGCTGCTCGACGTGCCGCTGGAGGAGGGCGTGCCGACCGAGGGCCGCCGGTTCGACCGCCTGCTGGCCGTCCCGTTCCGCCAGGTCGCGCGAGCGCGGCTTCGAGGCGCACGACGACGGCGCCCCGCTGGTCGTGGTCGACATCGAGACCGAGCGGCGGCTCCCCGTCGCCGACGTGCTGGCGGCGATCGACGACACCGGGATCGAGTTCACCGACCGCGGCGGCTTCGACACCTCCGACGAGGACTACGCCCGAGATCGTCGAGCGGATCATCCGCGACGAGATCGGCCAGGGCGAGGGCGCCAACCTGGTGATCGGCCGCCACTACCGCGCCGTGGTCGCCGACTGGGGGGTCGACAAGGCGCTCACCGTCTTCCGCCGCCTGCTCGACCGCGAGCGCGGCGCCTACTGGACCTTCCTGTTCTTCACCGGCGACCGGTTCCTGGTCGGCGCCAGCCCGGAGCGGCACGTCAGCGTGCACGGCGGCGACGTCCGGATGAACCCGATCTCCGGCACCTTCCGGGTGGGCAGCCGGCGCGCGGCCGCGGAGATGAAGCCGGCGCTGCTGGACTTCCTGCGCGACGAGAAGGAGATCTACGAGCTCTTCATGGTCGTCGACGAAGAGCTCAAGATGATGTGCGACCTGTGCCACGAGGGCGGCATGGTGCTGGGGCCGTTCCTCAAGCCGATGACCCACCTGGTGCACACCGAGTACCTGCTGGCCGGGCGCTCGCGCCGCGACGTGCGCGAGATCCTGCGCGACACGATGTTCGCCGCGACCGTGACCGGCAGCCCGGTGGAGAACGCCTGCCGGCTGATCAAGCAGTACGAGACCGAGGGCCGCGGCTACTACGGCGCCGCGCTCGCGCTGCTCGGGCGGGACGAGACCGGGCCGCCGACCGCGGACAGCCCGATCGTGATCCGCACCGCCGACGTCGACCTCGACGGCCGGATGAAGGTCACCGCCGGGGCGACGCTGGTCCGCGACTCCGACCCGGCGTACGAGGTGGCGGAGACGCACGCCAAGGCCGGCGGCGTGCTCTCGGCGCTCGGGCTGGTGCCCGGCGCCGGCGCTCCGGCGGAGGGCCTGGCCGACCTGACCCGCGACGAGGACGTGCTGATCGCGCTGCAGTCGCGCAACCGCCGGCTCTCCACGTTCTGGCTGACCGACCAGGCCGGGTGCCACGCCCGACCCGGCGCTGGCCGGGCAAGCGGGTCGGGATCCTCGACGGCGAGGACGACTTCGTCAACATGCTCGCGCCACCTGCTCGGGGTGATGGGCATGACCAGCGAGGTGGTGCGGCACGAGGCGTACGTCGAGGGGTGCCTCGACGACTACGACCTGGTGATCGTGGGTCCCGGCCCCGGCGACCCCCGCGACGGCGCCGACCCGAAGATCGCCCGGTTCCGGGCCGCGGTGGAGCGCCTGCTGGCCCGCGAGCAGCAGTTCCTCGCGGTCTGCCTGGGCCACCAGACGCTGTGCGACCGGCTCGGCATCCCGCTGGCCTTCAAGGACATCGTCTTCCAGGGCACGCAGGCGCTGGTCGAGGTCGAGGGCCGGACCGAGCGGGTCGGCTTCTACAACACCTTCGTCGCCCGTCCCGGTGACAGCCGAGCTGCCGGACGGGGTGAGCGTGGAGACCGACCCCGAGACCGGGGACGTGCACACGGTCCGCGGTCCGCACTTCCGCGGCATCCAGTTCCACGCCGAGTCGATCCTGACCGAGCGCGGCTACGACCTGATCAACGAGATCGTGGCCGACCTCCTGGCGCGTTCCTAGGCCGAACCTCCGGCAGTCCCTACGCTGGGGCGCGACCTGGGAGGGTGACGTGGGCAGGTACGGGACAGTCGGGACGCTGCTGGCCGTCTGGGCCCTGCTGTGCGGCTGCACCGCGGCGGTCGGCGAGGAGAGCGCACCGCGTCCGGTCCCGCGCGAGGCGGCCCAGCCGGTCCAGGGACCGGGCCGGGTCCCGCCCGACATCGTGATGGTCCTGATGGACGACTTCTCCATGGACCTGCTGCCCACGATGCGCAGCGCCCGGCGGATGAGCCGGACCGGCGCCGGCTACGACCACTTCGTGGTCGACTCGCTGTGCTGCGTCTCCCGGACCAGCCTGATGACGGGGCAGTACCCGCACCAGACCGGGGTCCGCACCAACACCTCCGAGGGCCTGCTGCCGTTCGGCGGCTACCCCGCCTTCGCCCGCTACGGCAACGGTCCGCGCAGCGTCAACGTCCGGCTCCAGCAGGCCGGCTACACCACCGGCTTCGTCGGCAAGTACCTCAACGAGTTCGAGTACGTCCCCGGCGTCCGGGACGCGCCGCCGGTGCCGCCGGGGTGGTCGCAGTTCCACGTCCTCTTCGGGTCGGCGTACGACGGCTGGGGGTTCGACAGCACCGAGCTGGTCGACGGTGCGCTGCGGGTCCGCCACCACCCCGCCCCGGCCCGGGGGTCGTCGACGTCGGTGCTGGACGCGGCGTACGCCGGTCAGGTGGTGGAGGACTACGCGCTCGACTTCATCGCCGACCAGCGCGGCTCCGCCGACCCCTACTTCCTCCAGGTGGCCCCCTACGCCCCGCACAACCGGGTCAACCCGGACGGCGCCTACCCCGGCGACCCGATCTTCCCGGCGGCCTTCCGCGACCGTCCGGGCGGGCGGAAGGCGGGCGGCGACTGCGGCCGGGTCGCCTGCTCCTCGCTGACCGTCAAGGACCTGCCCGGCTTCGGCGACCCGCGGCGCGACAACGTGCCGCGGACCCGCGCCGGCAAGCGCACCCGGGCGTGGAACACCATGCGCCCCCTGGGTGCCCGGGAGGCGACCGCCCGGCTGCGCGACCGCGCCCGGATGGTGCAGTCGATCGACCGCACGGTCACCCGGATCCTGCGCGCCGTCGACGACGACACCCTGGTCGTCCTCACCTCCGACAACGGCTTCCACCTCGGCCAGCTGGGCCTGGGGACGGGCAAGGGCACGGCGTACGACACCGACGTGCGGGTGCCGCTGCTGGTCACCGGGCCAGGCGTCGCGCCCGGACAGCGGCGGGGGCTGACCAGCAACCTCGACCTCGCGCCCACCTTCGAGGAGCTCGCCGGGCTGAGCCCGGCGGCCTACCGGGCGGGGCGCTCGCTGGTGCCGAGCCTGGGCGACCGGACGGTGGCCACCGGCGACCACGTCTTCTTCGAGCACACCACCGGCACCGCCGGGGGCGATCCCGACCGGGCGTTCAGCGGCGGGGAGCTGATGCGGATCCCGAGCTTCGTGGCGGTCCGCTCGCGCGAGGCCCTGCTGGTGCGCTCCGACCTGGACCCGTCGCCGGACCGGGTCCGCCACGGCTACGAGCTCTACCCCTACGACAAGCACCCGTGGGAGAAGAAGAACAAGTACGGCGTCCGGCGGTACGCCGAGCTGCAGCGGGACCTGGTGCGCCGGCTCCGGGACTTCGACCGCTGCGCCGGCAGTCGTCGGCGACGCCCCGGTGCCCCCGCGCTGCCGGCGGCTGACCGACTAGATTTCGCCGGGTGCGAGCAGTCGACGTCGTGGTCGTGGACCACCACGACTCCTACACCTGGAACCTGGTGCACCTGGTCGCGGAGGTCACCGGCCGGCTGCCCACCGTGCTCCAGCACGACGAGGCCACCGCGGCGCAGGTGCTGGCCCACAGCCACGTGGTCCTCTCCCCGGGCCCCGGGCACCCGTCGGTGCGCCGGGACTTCGCGGTCGGCCGCGACGTGCTGGCCGCGGCGAGCCGGCCGGTCCTGGGAGTCTGCCTCGGGCTCCAGGGCATGGTCACCGCGCTCGGCGGGACGGTCGACCGGGTGCCGCCGGCGCACGGGGTCGTGGCCCGGGTCCGGCACGACGGCGCCGGGCTCTTCGCCGGCCTGCCGCAGGGGTTCGCGGCGGTCCGCTACCACTCGCTGGCCGCGACCGAGGTGCCCGAGGAGCTGGCGGTCACCGCCCGGGCCGAGGACGGCACGGTGATGGGGGTGCGGCACCGGACCCTGCCCTGGCACGCGGTGCAGTTCCATCCCGAGTCGGTGCTCTCCGAGCACGGGGCCGATCTGGTCGCCAACTTCCTCCGGGTCGCGCCGTGAACGACTCCGGCCCGGGCGAGGAGGAGCTCTTCGCCCAGGTGGCCGGGAGCTCCGCGCGGTGCTTCTGGCTCGACGGCGGCGGGGCGCGGGAGTGGTCGGGACGCCGCTCGGTGCTCGGCTGGCTGGAGCCGGACGACGTCTCGCTCACCTTCTCCGCCGCCACCGGCGAGGTCCGCCGGCACACCGCCACCGCCACGCAGGTGGTCGGCGCCGACGTGTTCGAGGTGCTGGAGGCCGAGCTCGCCGCCGGCCCGCCGGACGCCCAGTGGTTCGGCTACCTCGGCTACGCGGCCCGGCGCGACCTGCCGGCCCGGCCCGACCCCACGCTGCCGGACGCGGTCTGGATGCGGCCCAGCCGGGTGCGGTCGATCGAGCACCCCCCACGCACGCCGCACCCCGGCTCGCCGCCGGTGGCGGCGCCCGCGGCCGTGCCCGAGGAGTACGCCGCCGCCTTCGCCCGGGTGCAGGAGGAGCTGCACGCCGGCAACTCCTACGAGGTCAACCTGACCCACCGGGTGCACGAGCCCGGACCGGTCGACCCGGTCGCGGCCTACCGGCGGCTGCGGGCGCTCAACCCCGCGCCGTACGCCGGGTTCCTCCAGCACGACGTGCCGGGCGCGGAGGCCTGGCTGCTCAGCTCGTCCCCGGAGCGCTACGCCCTGGTCCGCCCCGACGGGGCCGGCGGTCGCGAGCTGGTGACCCGGCCGATCAAGGGGACCACCCCGCGCGGCGCCACGCCGGAGCAGGACGAGGAGCAGCGGCGCCGGCTCGCCGCCGAGCCGCGGTTCCGGGCGGAGAACCTGATGATCGTCGACCTGCTCCGCAACGACCTGGCGACGGTCTGCGAGCCGGGGTCGGTGACGGTGCCGGCGCTGATGGAGGTGGAGTCCTACGAGACCGTGCACCAGCTGGTCTCCACCGTCCGCGGGCGGCTGCGCCCCGAGGTGAGCACGGTCGCGGCGCTGCGCGCGCTCTTCCCGGCCGGCTCGATGACCGGGGCGCCGAAGCGGCGGACGATGGAGATCATCGACGCGGTGGAGGCCACGCCGCGGGGGGCGTACGCCGGCGCGTTCGGCTGGCTGGCCGCCGACGGGCGCGCCGACCTGGGGGTGGTGATCAGGTCGCTGACCAGCGCCGGTGACGGGTGGACGCTGGGCACCGGCGGCGGGATCACCGTGCACTCTCAGGTCGCCGAGGAGCACGCCGAGGCCACCTGGAAGGCCGAGCGGCTGCTGGCCGCGGTGCAGGCGGGTCAGGCCTCCGGCGCCTGACCGGGCACCCACATCAGCAGCCGGGCGCCGCCGCCCGGCGCCTGGTCGGCCCGGACCTGACCCGAGTGCCGCTCGACGGCCTGACGCACGATCGACAGGCCCAGCCCCGAGCCGGGCAGCGCCCGGGCGTCGTCGGAGCGGTAGAAGCGGTCGAAGACGTGCGGCCGGTCCTCCTCGGCGATGCCGGGACCCTGGTCGTCGACGGTCAGCACGCCGGACTCCAGCCGCACGGTCACGGTGCCCTCCGGGGGGCTCCACTTGGCGGCGTTGTCGAGCAGGTTGGTCACCGCCCGCTCCAGGGCGCCGGCCTCCCCGCGCACCCGCCAGGGCTCGGTCTGCACGTCGAACCGGGCAGAGGAGCGGCGGCGCACCCGGGCGACCGCGCGGTCGACCACCTCGGCCAGGTCGAACTCGGAGATCACGTGCGAGAGCGGCTCGTCGCGGGCCAGCTCGACCAGGTCGCCGACCAGGGTGGAGAGCTCCTCGATCTGGGCGCGCACGTCGTCGAGCAGCTCGGCGCGCGCCTCCGCCGGCAGGCCGTCGCCGGCCTGGCTGAGCAGGTCCAGGTTGGTGCGCAGGCTGGTCAGCGGCGTGCGCAGCTCGTGGCCGGCGTCCGCGACCAGCCGGCGCTCGCGGTCCCGCGACGCCGAGAGCGCCTGGACCATCTCGTTGAACGCGATCGCCAGCCGGGCGATCTCGTCGTCGCCCTCGACCCGCATCGGGCGCAGGTCCTGGGTGCGGGCGATCGTCTCGACCGCCCCGGTGAACCGGCGCACCGGGCGCAGCCCGTTGCGCGCGACCAGCCACCCGGCCAGGGCGGCGACCAGCACGCCGGTGCCGCCGAAGATCGACATCACCGTGCCGACCCCGCGCAGGATCCGCTCGGTGTCCTCCAGGGGCTGGAGCAGCACCAGCGCCTGTCCGCTGCCGGCGGGGACGGCAGCCACCCGGTAGTCGACGCCGCCCTGGGCGCGGATCGTGCGCACCGACTCCCGGCTGGTCCCCTGCGCCACCGCCATCTCCGGTGGTCCCAGCGCCAGCCGCGGCCCGTCGCTGTCGGCGGTGATCACCTCGCCGTCGGCGCGCAGGAAGGCGATCCGCAGGTCGGCCGCGCCGAGCATCCAGGCCGGCACCCGCTGGTCGGTCAGGTCGGCCAGCGCGCTGACCGCGGCCGCCTTGTTCGCCCGGTCGAGCAGCGACTCGTCCAGGTTGGTCTGCAGTTGCATCCGCACGGTGAGGAAGGCGCCCGCCGCCATGAAGGCGATCGCCACGCCGACGGCCATCGTGGTCAGCAGCGCCACCCGGCTGGCCAGGGACCGGCGGTAGTGCAGGGTCTGGTCGACCACCCACTGGCGCGCGCTCATGCTTCCTTCAGCACGTAGCCGATCCCGCGGACCGTCTGGATCACCCGGGGCTCCCCGCCGGCCTCGGTCTTGCGGCGCAGGTAGCCGACGTACACCTCGAGCGAGTTGGCGCTGGTGGGGAAGTCGTAGCCCCAGACCTCCTCGAGGATGAAGGAGCGCTCCAGCACCCGGCGAGGGCGCCGCATGAACATCTCCAGCAGGGTGAACTCGGTGCGGGTCAGGTCGATCGTCCGGGTGCCGCGACGCACCTCGCGGGTGGCCAGGTCCATGGAGAGGTCGCCGAAGACCAGCGTCTCCTCGTCGGCGGAGTCCGCCGGAGCGGCCCGGCGCAGCAGCGCGCGGAGCCGGGCGAGCAGCTCCTCGAGGGCGAACGGCTTGGTCAGGTAGTCGTCGGCGCCGGCGTCCAGGCCCTCGACCCGGTCGCCGACGGCGTCCCGGGCGGTGAGCACGAGGATCGGCAGGTCGTGCCCGGCGGCACGCAGCGCCCGGGTGGCCTCCAGGCCGTCGAGCCGCGGCATCATCACGTCCATCACCACGGCGTCCGGGGTGGCGGTGGCGATGGCGGCGAGCGCCTCGGCCCCGTCGCCGGCCAGGGCCACGTCGTAGCCGTTGAACTCCAGCGAACGGCGCAGCGACTCCCGGACGGCTCGGTCGTCGTCGACCACCAGCACGCGGGGCCGGGCGGAGGAGGGGTTCTGCACGCGACCACTGTGCCACGTCACCAGTGAGCCGCCCGGGGCCAGCGGCCCGGCTCAGTAGCGGCGCGCGACCTCGCCGGCGCGGGCGCCGTACCCGCCGTTGAACATGCTCGCGTGCACCAGCAACGGGAAGAGCTGGTGCAGGCCCTGCCGCTCCTCCCACCCGGGCTCGAGCGGCGTCACCTCCTGGTAGGCGGCCATCACCCGCGGGAGGTTCGGCAGCCCGAAGAGCGCGAGCATCGCCAGGTCGGTCTCCCGGTGGCCGCCGTGCGCCGCGGGGTCGATCAGGTGCGCGCTGCCGTCCAGGCCCCACAGGACGTTGCCGTTCCACAGGTCGCCGTGCAGCCGTGCCGGGGGTTCCTCGGGCACCAGGTCCGGCAGCCGGCCGACCAGCGCCTCCACGCTGCGCACGTCCTCGGGCTCGATCGCGCGGCGGTCGCTGGCCAGCTTGAGGTAGGGCAGGATCCGGCGGGTGGCGAAGAACTCCGCCCAGCTCGGCGCGGGCCGGTTGGGCATCGGCAGCCGGCCGATGTAGCCGTCTCTGCCGCCGCGGGCCCGCGGGTCCGACGCCGTACGCCGGGGCGCCGGCCGCGTGGGTCACGGCGAGCCGCCGGCCCAGGTCGACCGCGGCGTCGGCGCTGGGCCGGCCGGGCTCGATCCAGCGCAGGATCAGGCAGTCCCAGTCGACCGCCAGCACCTCGGCGGCGGGGACGCCGTCGGCCACCTCGCCCAGCCACTGCAGGCCCGCCGCCTCGACCTCGAAGAAGCCGTCCGGCGGGTGCGGCAACGTCTTGATCAGCGCGGTGCCGCCGTTGTTGAGCCGCAGCCGGGTCGCCACCGCGACGTCGCCGCCGGCCACCGGCGCGGTGCTGACCACCGCCGCCCCCAGGAGGGCCTCGGCGCGACGGGCGACCACGGGGAGCCGGGTCATCCTCCGGACGGCCCGCCCTGCTCGAGGGCCTGGTCGGCGAGCTGCTCGGCCAGGAGGGCGACGAGGCGCGAGGTGCTGCGCTCCACCATGGCCAACACCTCCTGGAAGCCGTCGTCCCCACCGTAGTACGGGTCCGGGACGTCCGCGCCAGGGTCGTCGGGGTCGAAGTCGCGGAACATCGCGACCTGGCCGGGCTGCTCGGGTCGCTCCGCCAGGGCGAGGACGTCGCTGCGGTTGGCCGCGTCCATCACCAGCACGAGGTCGACGTCGGCGAACCAGCCGGCGTCGAACTGGCGCGCCCGGTGCCGCGAGGGGTCGTAGCCGGCGGCGGACAGGGTGGCCGCGGCGCGCGGGTCCATCGGCTTGCCCACGTGCCACCCGGCGGTGCCCGAGCTCACGACCTCGACCCGGTCGGCGAGCCCGGCCTCGGCCACCCGCGCCTCGAGGACGACGTGGGCCATGGGGGAGCGGCAGATGTTGCCGAGGCAGACCACGGCGACCCGGTAGCGCCCGGGCGTGCGGGGGGCAGGAAGCTCCATCAGTCCGAGAGCACGGTCTCGAAGAACCAGCCGACGACCGAGATCACGATCGACCCGCCGACCGCCGTCCAGAACCCGTCGACGTGGAAGCCCAGGTCCAGCGAGTCGGCGATCCAGGCGGTGAACATCAGCAGCAGGGCGTTGATCACCACCAGGAAGAGCCCGAGGGTGAGCACGATGAACGGCAGCGAGAGCAGCTTGAGCAGGTTGCCCAGCGCGATGTTGACCACCCCGAAGATCAGCGAGACCGCGAGCAGCGGGCCGATCTTGTCCTGCAGCTCGGTGGAGAAGGGGTGCGAGGCGCCGGAGAAGGAGATGCCGTCGAAGAGCCAGGCGGCGGCGGCGACGGCGAGGGCGGTGGCGATCAGCCAGGTCACGAAGCGCATGCCCACACCATAGGAGACCTCAGGTGACCGCCACCGGGTCGTCGGGGTGGGTGCCCCGCGCGGTCTGGGCGAGCAGGATCCCGGCCACCACCGTGAGGCAGCCGAGCACCGCGACCGGGCTCAGCGCCTCGGCGTACCAGGCCCAGCCGAGCGCCGCGGCGCCGACCGGCTCCAGCATCGCGATCGCGGTGACCAGCGTCGCGGGGATGAAGTGCAGCGCCACCAGCTCGACGCCGAACGGGGCGAGCGTGCCCAGGAGCACCACCGAGGTGAGCACCACCCACAGCGGCAGGGAGAGGTGGTCGAGGTTGCCCTGGAGCGAGACCGACGCGGTGTAGTCGGCCTCGATCAGCCAGAACGGGGAGACGACGTTGATCGCGACCGTCGCCACCGCGAACCCCCAGACCATCACCTGCACCGAGGAGAGGCCGGCGTCGTGGCACGCCTCGCCGAGCAGGAAGTACGCCGCGAAGCAGACCGCGCCACCGAAGCCGGCGACCACGCCGAGGGTGTCGAACGAGGCGCCCTTCCAGATCTCGGTGGCGGCGGCCAGCCCGGCGACCGCGAGCGCGAGGCCCACCCAGAGCCGTTGGCCGACCTGCGCCCGCTGCACGAACTTGGCCCAGAGCGCGACCAGGATCGGCGCCTGGTACTCCAGGAGGAGCGCGAGGCTGATGGTCAGCCGGTCCAGCGCGACGAAGTAGCAGAACTGGAGGAGGGCGACACCGAAGAGGCCGAGCGCGGAGACCAGCAGCAGCTGGCGGCCCCGGGGGAGACGGAGCGCGGAGCGCTGGAAGAGCGCGGCGATCAGCACCAGGGCGACCAGGGTGCCGGTCACCCGCAGCGAGGTGAGCTGGAGCGAGTCGACCCCGTTGCGCAGGGCGATCCTGGAGACGCCGGAGTTCAGGATGAACAGGGTGGCGCCGAGCACGACCAGGGAGATGCCGATCCGGCGCGAGGAGCCCACCTCGCGCATTCTCACACCCCGCTAGGGTCGGGCGCGTGGGCGCGGGAGCGGGTGGGATCGGGGTCATGCTGCTCCGCGTCGGGATCGCGGGGTGCGGTCGCGCTGCTGCTGTACCTGCTGCTGCGCCACCGCGCGGGCCGGTTCGCCGCGGCGTCGGTCGCGGGTCTCCTCTGGGTCCTGGCCTGCCTCGCGGTGCTCACCCTGACCCCGGCCTACGAGGTGCCCGCGGTGGTGCCGGCGGACGGGCGCTCGGGCACCTGCTCGTGGGACTACGGCGGGCCGTCGCCCGACGGGTTCTGGATCTTCGGCGGCGGCCAGCGGCTGCTCAACGTCCTGGTCTTCGTGCCGGCCGGGGCGCTGGTGGTGCTCGCCGTCGCCCGCTGGCGCGCCGCCTGGGTGCTGGCCCCGCTGGGACTGCTCGGGCTGGTGGGCTACTCGGTGCTGATCGAGCTCACCCAGCTGGAGCTGGCCAGGATCGACCGGGCCTGCGACGTCACCGACGTGGTCGACAACGCCACCGGGGCCGGGATCGGCTTCCTGCTCGGGCTCGCGGTGGCGCTGGTGGTCCGGCCGTGGCGCAGGTCGCCGCGCCGGTCCGGCTCACTAAGGTGACGCCCATGACGCACGACCCCGCAGCCCCGCGCGAACGTCGCCGCCATCCCGGCGTACGTCGCCAGGACGGCCGCCGACCCCGCGGCCCGGGCTCACCAGCTACAAGCTCTCCTCCAACGAGAACCCCTACCCGCCGCTGCCCGGCGTGCTGGGGGCGGCGGTCGAGGCCGCCGCGGAGATGAACCGCTACCCCGACATGGGCACCGCGGCGCTCTACGAGGCGCTCTCGCAGCGGCTCGGCGTGCCGACCGACCACCTGGCCGCGGCCACCGGCAGCGTCGCGCTGATCTACCAGCTGCTGAGCGCGTTCTGCGACCCCGGCGACGAGGTGGTCTACGCCTGGCGCTCCTTCGAGGCCTACCCGATCGCGGTCACGGTCGCCGGCGCCACCTCGGTGCGGGTGCCGCTGACCGCCGACGGCCGCCACGACCTGGCCGCGATGGCCGACGCGGTCACCGAGCGGACCAAGGTGGTCCTGGTCTGCACCCCCAACAACCCGACCGGTCCCGCGGTCACCCAGGCCGAGCTCGACGACTTCCTGGCCGCGGGTGCCGAGCCACGTGGTGGTCGTCGTCGACGAGGCGTACGTCGAGTTCGTCCGGATGGCCGACCCGGTCGACGGCGTCGCCACCGCGCTGGCGCACCCCCAGGTGATCGTCACCCGGACCTTCTCCAAGGCCTACGGGCTGGCCGGCTTCCGGGTCGGGTACGCCGTCGCGCAGCCGCCGCTGGCCGCGGCGCTGCGGGCGGTCTCGCTGCCGTTCGGGGTCAGCCACGTCGCCCAGGCGGCGGCGATCGCCTCGCTGGCCGCCGAGGACGCGCTGCTGGAGCGGGTCGACGCCCTGGTCGCCGAGCGGATGCGGGTGCTCGCCGGCGTCCGGGCGGCCGGCTGGGACGTGCCGGACGCCCAGGGCAACTTCGTCTGGTTCCCCGCGGGCGACCGGGCGCCGGAGCTGGCGGCCGCCGCGGAGGAGCTCGGCATCACGGTCCGGCCGTTCGCCGGTGACGGCGTGCGGGTCAGCATCGGCGAGGTCGAGGCCAACGACCGGGTGATCGAGCTGGCCCGCCGGGTCCCTGCGCGGGTGGGGTGATCCCGCCTCTTTGTGACTGTCCAGTAGGAGCCCCCGGTTGACCGCTCGTCTCCCGGGGCGCGTTACGGTCGAGCCATGACCGACTACTGGCAGCCTGGAGAGACCGTCGTACGTCGCGAGGTGACCCGTGGTCGTCCGACCCTCGGCTACTCGGTCCGCGTGGTGCGCGACGACATCGACGTGCTCGCCACCTACCTGGCTCCCGGCTCCCAGGTGGCCCACACCTCGGAGCACCCGTGGAAGGCCGCCGGGCGCGACCATGCCCCGGGCCACGGTCGGCTCACCCTCTACCGCTTCGGCGACGCCTACGCGGTCGACCTGCTGTGGGACGGGCCGGAGCGCCGGTTCGCCGGCTGGCTGGTCAACCTCGAGGAGCCGGTCAAGCGGCACGCCCACGGCTTCGACACCCGCGACCACCACGTCGGCTTCCGGGTCGAGCCCAACGGCTCCTGGAAGCTCGTCGGTCCGCGGACCATCGACGAGGTCGACCCCGACGTGCGCGAGACGGCGAAGGCCGTGCGCTCGATGCTCGACTGGCGCAACCAGTGGTGGGAGTCCTCCTGGACCACCTGGCAGCCGCCGGCGGAGTGGGGCGCGCTCGAGCTTCCCGACAAGTGGGCCGGGCGCGACGTCGCCTGACCGACGGCGTGGCAGGGCCGTCTAGGGTCTTCGCATGAGCGAGGACCTGAAGCCCACGTACACCGAGAAGGGCAAGGCGTTCGAGCGCGACATGTCGTACATCCCCGACCGGATCCTGGCGGGGGAGCGTTCGCAGGACCCGCGCGACGAGGAGTACGGCGGTCGCGACGACGTCCAGGTGTGGCCGGTCGAGCCGGGGCGCTACCGCCTCGTCGCCGCCCCCGCCTGCCCGTGGGCCAACCGCAGCCTGATCGTGCGCGAGCTGCTCGGGCCTCACCGACGTGATCAGCGTCGGCAAGCCGGGCCCGACCCACGACAAGCGCTCGTGGACCTTCGACCGCGACCCCGGCGGACGCGACCCGGTGCTCGGGCATGGAGCGGCTCCAGGAGGCCTACCTCAACCGCTACCCCGACTACCCCAAGGGGATCACCGTCCCCGCGATGGTCGACGTGGCCAGCCGTGAGGTGGTCACCAACGACTTCCCGTGGATCACCCACGACCTGTTCTTCGAGTGGCGCGAGCACCACCGCGAGGGCGCTCCGGACCTGTGGCCCGACGACGTCCGCGACGAGATGGAGACCGTGATGAAGCGGGTCTTCACCGAGGTCAACAACGGCGTCTACCGGTGCGGCTTCGCCGGCTCCCAGCAGGCCTACGACGACGCCTACGACCGGCTCGTTCACCGCGCTGGACTGGCTGGAGGAGCGGCTGGCCGACCGCCGCTACCTGATGGGGCCGACGGTCACCGAGGCCGACGTCCGGCTCTTCACCACCCTGGTCCGGTTCGACCCCGTCTACCACGGGCACTTCAAGTGCAACCGCAACAAGCTCAGCGAGATGCCGAACCTGTGGGGCTACGCCCGCGACCTGTTCCAGACACCCGGGCTTCGGCGAGACCGTCGACTTCGAGCAGATCAAGGCGCACTACTACGTGGTGCACACCGACATCAACCCGTCCGGGCATCGTCCCGAAGGGCCCGGACCTGTCCGGCTGGCACACCCCGCACGGGCGCGAGAACCTCTGAGACTGGGTACGGCCCCGCCATGCGACGCGGGACGTGCCGGATCGGGATCAGCGGGTGGCGGTACGCCGGGTGGCGCGGTGACTTCTACCCCAAGGGCCTGCCGCAGCGCCGCGAGCTGGAGCACGCCGCCTCCCAGCTGACCTCGATCGAGATCAACGGGTCGTTCTACTCCCTCCAGCGCCCCACGTCGTACGCCGCGTGGCGCGCGGAGACCCCCGACGACTTCGTCTTCGCGGTCAAGGGCGGACGGTTCATCACCCACCTCAAGCGGTTGCGCGACGTGGACGCCGCGCTGGCCAACTTCTTCGCCTCCGGGGTGCTGGCGCTGGGCCCCAAGCTCGGCCCGCTGCTGTGGCAGCTGCCGGCCAACCTGGCCTTCGACGCCGAGGTGCTCGACGCGTTCCTCGGCTCCCTGCCCCGCAGCACCGCCGAGATGGCCGCGCTGGCGGCGCACCACGACGACAAGCTCGCCGACGACCGGGCGCTCACCACCGCCGAGTCGGACCTGCCGGTGCGGCACGCGCTGGAGTTCCGCTCCGAGACGTTCGTCGACGAGCGGGCCTACGCGGTGCTGCGCGAGCACGGCGTGGCCTGCGTGCTCGCCGACACCGCCGGCCGCTGGCCCAAGGTCGAGCAGGACACCGCCGACTTCCGCTACGTCCGGCTGCACGGCGACGCCGAGCTCTACACCAGCGGCTACTCCGAGCAGGCGCTCGACGCCTGGGCGCAGAAGTGCCGGGCCTGGTCGGAGGCCGGCCAGGACGTCTTCGTCTACTTCGACAACGACGCGAAGGGGTTCGCCCCCCACGACGCCCGGGCGCTGCTGGCGCGGCTCGCCCCGCCGGGCTGACCGCGGCCCTCGCGGCTGCCGGCGTACGCCGTCGCCCGGGCGCGGGCCAGCCACCGGGGCACCACCTCCCAGCCCGGCGGGCTGTGCAGCACCGGGTCGAGGTCGACCCGGTCGGGCGCCGTCTCCTCCAGGGTGAGCAGCCCGGCCTGCAGCACCCGGTCGCCCGAGACCACCCGCCAGGTGAGCCGCACCGGTACCCGGCTAGCGGCGCAACCACCCGGTGACGGTCGGGATCCCCTCGACCCAGCGCAGCCGGGCGGCGTACATCGCCCGCTCGGCGCGTTGCCGGACCCGCTTGGACCAGTCGAACCCGGAGGCGCAGGGCTTCGGCTTCCCGTGGCAGACCCACCCGTGCAGGAAGAGCCGGGAGCCGGCCAGGTCGGCGCCGCCCGGGCCGCACAGGCCGGTGTTCGCCCGGTCGAGCAGCACCCCGCTCTCGGCGGTGCTCCAGTCCGTCACGGTGGGCGAGCGCAGCCAGATCGTCTGGTAGGTGCACCGGGTGTAGTCGCCCTCGGAGAGCAGCAGCACCCACCCCTCGGGCCGCTGCACCAGGAGCGGGTTCTCCACCACGCCGGGGTAGCGGTAGAGCTCGGTGCTGGTCGCGCCGGAGCGCACCCGGGTGCCGGAACGGTCCAGCGGCACGGTGCGGATCGACGAGGGGATCCGGTCGGTCTTGTAGAGCAGCTGGAGCCCGTCCTCGCCCACGTGCACGGACGGGTCGATCACGCCGGCCCGCGGCAGGGTGGGGTCGCGGGGCAGCAGCGGGTCCTGCGCGGTCGGCACCTTCCGCACGTACGCCGGGCAGACCAGCGGGCGTCCGCCCATCGGGGTGAAGCCGTCCAGCGCCTCGCCGGGACCGGGCGACCCCGATGCACCGGCCGTACGGTCCGAGCCCGCGCACCGGCGCGGAGTAGTAGAGCACCCACCAGCCGCGGATCCTCTTCACGTCGGCCGCCCAGATGTCGCCGGGCCGCGACCAGGAGGGCAGCCGGGTCAGCGCCGGGCCGTGCCGCTGCCAGCGCCCGTTGCGGCTCCGGGTCCAGGCGCGCGGGGCGCGCTCGCCGGTGGCGAAGGCGACGTAGCCGCCGCCCAGCCGCTCGACCGCGGGGTCGGCGAAGTTGCCGCGCAGCACCGGACGCGGGACCTCCGTGGACGCCAGTGCCGAGCTGGGCGCGAGCGGCAGCAGGAGCGCCAGGGCCAGGCCCAGCGCTACGAGCGGAGTCCTCACCAGCTGAGCTCGCGGCAGTCGGAGGCGTCGTTCTCGACCTGGAGCGTGGCGTGGTCGACGCCGAACCGCTCCAGCAGCACGGTGCGGGCCGCGCCCAGCACGGCGTCCGGGCGGGGTCGACCCGGCGACCAGGTGCGCGGTGGCGACGTTCATCCCCGAGGTCAGCGTCCACAGGTGCAGGTCGTGCACCTCCTGCGACGCCCGGCACCTCGGCCAGGGCCGACTCGACCTCGGCCGGGACCATCCCGCTCGGGGCGTGCTGGCCCAGCACCGCGAGCACCTCGCGGCCGAGCAGGACCGCGCGGACCGTGACGAAGACCGCCACCGCCAGCGCCACCCCGGTGTCCCACCAGGCGCTGCCGGTCACCGCGACCAGCACGCCGGCGGCGATCACCCCGACCGAGCCGACGGTGTCGGCGACCACCTCGAGGTAGGCGCCCTTGACGTTGAGGGACTCGCCCGCGCCGCCGCGCAGCAGGACCAGGGCGACGAGGTTGGCCAGCAGGCCGAGCGCGCCGACGACCATCATCGGCCCGGCGTCCACCTCGACGTGCTCGCCGATCCGCGGAGACGCGCGGTGACGCCGACGTACGCCGCGGCGCCCAGCATCAGCAGCACCACCAGGCCGGAGGCGAAGATCTCGGCCCGGTAGGACCCGTAGGTGCGCAGGCCGGTGCGGTCGCGGCGTACCGCGATCCGGGTGGCCGCCAGGGCCGCGCCCAGGGCCACCACGTCGGCGGCCATGTGGCCGGCGTCGGAGAGCAGCGCCAGGGAGTCGGCGAGCAGGCCCGGCGACCAGCTCGACCACGAAGAAGGTGGCGATCACGACGAACGCGACGGCGAGCCGCCAGCGGTGCCGACCGCCGGCGTGGCGTCGACCCGTGCCCGTGCCCTGCGCCCATGACGGTCAGCCTAGGCGAATACGTGACGGCAGGTGGGGTACGGGCGCGCCATGGACGTCCGACCTCACCGCTTCGCTACCCGCGACCCGGCCAGTGCGGAGGAGTTCCTGCGTGACCGTTGGGACAGCCTGGGCAAGGTCGAGTTCGGCCCCCGCTTCTCCATCGAGGTGAGCGGCATCCACGCACCGGACTTCCGGGTCGAGACGGCTCAGCCACAGCTCCAGCATCCGGGTCACCGCCACGGCACCAGGGCCCGTGCAGGTGGTCGAGGTGCTCGGCGGCACGATCACCGTGGAGGACGGCGACATCCGTGACCCGGATGGGTCCCGGCGAGCTGTTCGCGATCGACGCCGTGATCACCCCGTCGACCACCAGCAGGTCGGTCCACGTCGGCGTGGTCACGCTGTCGCGCGAGCTGCTCGGCCAGGTGGCGGGTGTGCCGGCCGACCGGCTGCGGATCCCGCGCCGCCAGCCCCTGCCGGTCGCGGCGGACCAGTGGCGGCTCGCCGTGCGCCGGGCCAACCGGGAGATCTCCGAGCACCTGCGCCGCGGCACCCGCCCGCCGATCGACGTGGCCCACCGGCTGGCCCAGGCCGCCCTGGCCGCCTTCGGCGTGGAGACCGTGCCGCTCGACGCGGCCGACGCCGACGGGCTGGGGCCCCAGCACCCGGTCAACCAGGCGATCGCCTTCATCGAGGCGCACGCCGGGGAGTCGCTCAGCGTCACCGACATCGCGCACGCCGCCCGGACCAGCGTGCGGGCGCTCCAGCAGGGCTTCGCCCGGCACCACGACACCAGCCCCACGGCGTACCTGCGCCGGGTCCGGCTGGAGGGGGCGCACCGCGAGCTCGCCGCCGCCGAGCCGAGCGGCCCGGTGACCGTGGCCGACGTCGCGACCCGGTGGGGCTTCAGCCAGGCGGGCCGGTTCGCCGCGCACTACCGGGAGGCGTTCGGGGTGCTGCCGAGCGAGACCCTGCGCAGCCGCGGCCGCACGCGTCCCCGCGCTCCGACGGGGCCGAGTAGCCCTCGGTGCGACCCGCGCAGGTAGGTTGGCGGCACTGTGGTGCCGGTCACACCCCGACCGGCATCCTGCGGAGCAGCCGGACGGTGACCCCCGGGTCGGTTGCGCGACCTGAAGGAGTGCACTGTGAGCCACCACGGATTCGGTCCGGACCTGGTCGAGGTCTTCGGCCCCTCGCAGACCGACGGCGGTCCCGAGCTGGTGCAGCTGCTCACCCCGGAGGGGGAGCGCACCCACCACCCCGAGTTCGACCGGGACTTCAGCGCCGAGGAGCTGCGCGGCTTCTACCGCGACATGGTGCTGACCCGGCGCATCGACACCGAGGCCACCGCCCTGCAGCGGCACGGCGAGCTCGGCATCTGGGCGCAGCTGCTCGGCCAGGAGGCCGCGCAGATCGGCGCCGGCCGCGCCCTGCGCCCGCAGGACCACGTCTTCCCGACCTACCGCGAGCACGGCGTCGCCTGGTGCCGCGGGGTCGACCCGCTCGCCCTGCTCGGGCTCTTCCGCGGCGTCGACCACGGCTCCTGGGACCCGGCCGAGTTCGGCTTCGGCCTCTACACGATCGTGATCGGCGCCCAGGCGCTGCACGCCACCGGCTACGCGATGGGCATGCAGCGCGACGGCGTGGTCGGCACCGGCGACCCGGAGCGCGACGCCGCGGTGGTCGCCCACTTCGGCGACGGCGCCTCCAGCCAGGGCGACGTCAACGAGGCGTTCATCTTCGCCGCCTCCTACCAGGCCCCGGTGGTCTTCTTCTGCCAGAACAACCAGTGGGCGATCTCCGAGCCGATCGAGCGGCAGTCGCGGATCCCGCTCTACCAGCGGGCGCTGGGCTTCGGCTTCCCCGGCGTCCGGGTCGACGGCAACGACGTGCTGGCGACGTACGCCGTCACCCAGGCCGCGCTGCAGCGGGCCCGCGACGGCCAGGGCCCGACCCTGGTGGAGGCCTACACCTACCGGATGGGCGCCCACACCACGACCGACGACCCCACCCGCTACCGGCTCTCCGACGACGTCGAGCGGTGGAAGCTCAAGGACCCGATCTCCCGGCTGGAGGTCTACCTGCGCCGCAACGGGCTGGCCGACGCCGACTTCGTCGACGCGGTCAGGGAGGAGGCCGACGAGCTGGGCCACCGGCTGCGCGAGGGGTGCAAGGCGATGCCCGACCCGCGGGCGCTGGACATGTTCGACCACGTCTACGCCGAGGAGACCGACGAGCTGCGGGTCCAGCGCGAGGGGTACGCCGCGTACCTGGCGACGTTCGAGGAGACCGGCCGATGAGCGAGCAGATCACCCTGGCCAAGGGGCTCAACGCCGGCCTGCGCAAGGCGATGGAGGACGACCCCAAGGTGCTGGTGATGGGGGAGGACGTCGGCAAGCTCGGCGGCGTCTTCCGGATCACCGACGGCCTGCAGAAGGACTTCGGCGAGGACCGGGTGATCGACTCCCCGCTGGCCGAGTCCGGCATCGTCGGCACCGCGGTCGGCCTGGCGCTGCGCGGCTACCGGCCCGGTGGTGGAGATCCAGTTCGACGGCTTCGTCTACCCCGCCTACGACCAGATCGTCTGCCAGGTCGCGAAGATGCACTACCGGTCCAAGGGCCGCTCGCCGATGCCGATGGTGATCCGGATCCCGTTCGGCGGCGGCATCGGCGCGGTCGAGCACCACTCGGAGTCCCCGGAGGCGCAGTTCGCGCACACCCCGGGCCTCAAGGTGGTCGCCTGCTCCAACCCGGTCGACGGCTACTGGATGATCCAGCAGGCGATCGCCTGCGACGACCCGGTGGTCTTCCTGGAGCCCAAGCGGCAGTACCACGCCGACAAGGTGCTCCTCGACGAGTCGGTCGGCCCCCGATCCGCTCTTCGCCTCCCGGGTGGTGCGGCGCGGCGAGCACGCCACGCTGCTGGCCTACGGGCCGACGGTCAAGACCGCGCTGGCGGCCGCCGACGCCGCGGCCGTGGAGGGCAAGTCGCTGGAGGTGATCGACCTGCGCACGCTCTCGCCGCTGGACATGGGGCCGGTGCTGGACTCGGTCCGGCGCACCGGCCGCGCGGTCGTCGCGCACGAGGCGCACGTCAACCTCGGCCTCGGCTGCCGAGCTGGCCGCCCGGATCACCGAGGAGTGCTTCTACTCCCTGGAGGCGCCGGTGCTCCGGGTCGGCGGGTTCGACACGCCGTACCCGGCCTCGCGGATCGAGGAGGAGTTCCTCCCCGACCTCGACCGGGTGCTGGACGCCGTCGACCGCTCGCTGGACTACTGAGGAGACCTGAGATGTCCGAGTTCCTGCTGCCCGACGTCGGCGAGGGCCTCACCGAGGCCGAGCTCGTCTCCTGGAAGGTCAAGGAGGGCGACACGGTCGAGATCAACGAGATCATCTGCGAGATCGAGACCGCCAAGTCGATCGTCGAGCTGCCCTCCCCGTTCGCCGGGACGGTGCTGTCGTTGATGGTCGCCGAGGGCCAGACGGTCGACGTCGGCACGCCGATCATCGCCATCGGCGACGCCTCGGCCGTCGAGCCCCCGCCCTGGAGATCGACCTCTCCAACCCCGCCGCCAGCGGCGGCGGCGAGGGCGAGTCGCTGGTCGGGCGCAACAAGGCCGACCGCGGACCGCAGCGCCGCGCGCGCAAGGGCGCGGCCTCCCCGGCCTCCGAGGCCGGGCGCCGCAGGCCCAGCTCCAGGTGCAGGGCGCCTTCGCCCCCGGTGGCGCGCAGTCCCAGCCGGTGGCCCCGGCCGACGAGCCGCCGGTGCCCGCCGAGCCGCCGGCGCCGGCCGCCGGCGCCCGACGCCCGGCCGCCGCGACGCTCCGGCCGCTGGCCAAGCCGCCGGTGCGCAAGCTCGCCAAGGAGCTCGGCGATCGACCTGACCGTCGCTCACCGGCTCCGGCCCGCAGGGCACCGTCACCCGGGACGACGTCCGGAGCGCCGCCGCGGTGCCCGGCCGCCGGACCGTGGCGCCCGCGCCTGACGGGCGCCGGGGCGCGCGAGACCCGCGAGCCGGTCAAGGGCGTGCGCAAGGTGATGGCCCAGGCGATGACCCGGTCCGCCTTCACCGCCCCGCACGTGACCGAGTGGATCACCGTCGACGTCACGCGCGACGATGCGCCTGGTCGAGCGGCTCAAGGGCCGCCCCGAGCTTCGCGACGTCCGGGTCGGCCCGCTGCTGGTGCTGGCCCGGGCGTGCCTGCTGGCGATGCGGCGCACCCCGGAGATCAACTCCTGGTGGGACGAGGCCGGCGCAGGAGGTCGTCTACAAGCGACTACGTCAACCTCGGGATCGCGGCGGCCACCCCGCGTGGGCTGGTGGTGCCCAACATCAAGGACGCCGACGCGATGTCCCTGCTCGAGCTCGGCCGAGGCGCTGGGCGAGCTGGTCGCGCACGGCCCGGGACGGCCGGACCCAGCCCGCCGAGATGAGCGGCGGCACCTTCACCATCACCAACGTCGGGGTCTTCGGGGTCGACGCGGGCACGCCGATCATCAACCCCGGCGAGTCGGCGATCCTCTGCTTCGGGGCGGTCGACAAGCGGCCCTGGGTCGACGAGGAGAGCGGCGAGATCGTCGCGCGCGACGTCACCACCCTGGCGCTCTCCTTCGACCACCGGCACGTCGACGGGGAGAAGGGTTCGCGGTTCCTGGCCGACGTCGCCGGGATCCTGCGCGACCCGGCCAGCGCGCTGCTGTTCTGAGTCGACCCGCCCCGGACGGAGAAATACCCCGTCCTGGGGTGGTTTCGGCTTCATCCACCGGGGTAGAACGTCGCCGTGAGCCTGCCATCGTCCCGCATCGGCCCCTTCGTGGTCGGCCGCCAGCTCGGTCGGGGCGGCGTCGGCGTGGTGCACGCGGCGCTGCCACAGCCGCGCCTGGTGGGTCCCGAGGAGCGGCTCTCCGGCCAGCCTCCCGCCGCTGCTCCGGAGGTGGCGCTCAAGCTGCTGCCGGCCGACCTCGCGCAGGACCGCGACTTCCGGTCCCGGTTCGCCCGCGAGGCGCGCACCCTGGCCCGGCTCGACTCCCCGCACGTGCTGCCCGTGCGGGCGTACGGCGAGGAGGGTGGCCGGCTCTACCTGGCCAGCGACCTCGTGCCCGACGGTGACCTGGAGCGGATGCTCCGCACCCACGGCGCACCCCCGGTCGACCTGGCGCTGCGTCTCGTCGTCCAGGCCGCCCTGGGGCTGGCCGACGCCCACGACGCGGGGCTGGTGCACGGTGCGGTCAAGCCCGCCAACGTGATGCTTCGCCGGGTCGGCGAGGAGTTCCAGGCCTGCCTGACCGACTTCGGCACCGCGCACGGCGCGCCCGGGGCACTCCAGCCCGGCAGCGCCCGCTGGGCCGCCCCGGAGCTGCACACCGGCGCCGAGCCGTCGGTCTCCTCCGACCTCTACTCCCTCGGCTGCGTGCTGTGGACGGCGCTCACCGGCGCCGCGCCGTACGACGCGCCCACCGAGTTCCAGCTCGCCTCGGCCCACCTGGGTTCGGCGCCGCGACAGCTCGCCGGCGGTTCCCCGCTGGTGCTCGAGCTCAACCGGGTGCTCGCCAAGGCGCTCGACAAGGACCCCTCCCGTCGCTACACCTCGGCCCGCCAGCTGGCGGACGCCCTGCGCCGGGTCCAGTCTCTGGTCGGGACGCGGGAGGCGCCGCTGGTGCCGGTCCCGCCGGTCGCCGGGCCGCCGGTCGCCGTCCCCGCGCCGTCCCGGCCCCGGCGCTGGCGCTCGGCGCTGGTCGGGGTGGCCGCGCTGGTGCTCGGGATCGTCGGCACCCTGGCGATCGTGGAGGGGGACGCCGTCGGCACTGCCCCCGCCTCGCTGAGCGGGGGCGACCGGGACCGCCCGGACCAGGAGGGGCCGGTGCTCAACTCCGAGGCGGTCGCGGTCACCAGCATCGCCGACGGATTCGTCGACGTTCTCCTGGTCGACCAGGAGAACGCGCGCTGCATCGCCGGCCGCTGGGTCGAGGAGATGGGCCTCGGCAGGCTGATCGCTGCGGGGTTCCTCGACCCCGAGCTGGGCTACCGGGACCGTGACCTGGAAGCAGTCGACCCGGCGATCAAGCAGTCCCTGGAGCAGGCCACCCAGGTCTGCCTCTCCTGAGACGACCCGTGTTACTCGCGAGTAAAGACCGCTAGGTTGACGCCCGGTCAGGAATCGTCGGAGGGGTGTGGACATGGGGTGTCCCAGGTGTGGCATGCAGGTGCGATCGGGTGCGCACTGGTGTCCTGACTGCGGGTTCGAGCAGCTGGTCCCGGAGATCCACCCGCCGTTGCCCGGACGTACGCCCCTGGGGGTGGGCGCCGGGCGGCCCGTGCCGCCGCCGCGCCGCGGGTCCGGCGGTGCGCCGCTGGTGATCGCTGCCGCCCTCGCGGTGATGCTCGCCCTGGTCTTCGTCGACCTGGACTCGGGCGAGGAGGACCCCGGCGTGGTCACCCAGCCCCCGGTGCAGCCGGCCGGCCTCACCGCGAGCCCGGAGGCGACGCCGGAGACCGCGACGACCGACGCGGCGGAGCCCGCCCTGACCAAGGCTGAGCGGAAAGCCCGGCGCGCCGCCCGCGAGCCCGCGCTCGCCTCGCCCAGCCCGACGCCGTCCGGCGCGCCCAGTGCCTCGGCGTCGCCGTCCGGGCTGCCGATCCCGACGGCGACCGAGCGGCCCACGCCGGGCGCCCAACCCAAGCCGCCCAGGGCCACGAAGCCGCCGAAGCCGCCGCCCCCACGCCGACCTCCCCGCCGTCGCCCACCCCCTCGCCCCCGGCGCCCACCCCGACTCCGCCCGGCCCGACGGCCACGCCGACCCCGGCTCCGCCGACGGCGACGCCGGCACCTCCCCGGACCCAGGCTGAGATCATCGCCGAGTCGTTGTCGAGATGGGAGAACTGCTTGTCGCTGAAGAACGCCGGCCACGGCTACGACGTGGCCTACGCCTACTGGATCCGGCTGAACCGCCCGTGGGGCTGGGACCCGGACGGCGACGGACGGCTCTGCGAGCTGGCTTACGGCTCAGCCTGACGAGGTGATGTCGGTGGCTGGCTATGGCGATCTCTCCGACGTGTACGAGTGGCTGATCGGGGACGACAAGCTGACCCCCGCCGGGGCAGCCGCGGCGTACTACAGCGATGTCGTGGGCTCCCTGCCGCCCGGCGCGCGCGTCCTCGACTGCGCCTGTGGAACCGGCCAGCTCGCCGTCGGTCTCTCGAGTCTCGGCCTGGACGTGGTCGCCGCAGACGCCAGCGAGGGGATGGTTCGCCGTACCGAAAGGCTCGCCCGCGAGCAGGGCGTCTCGCTTCGAGCCCTCCGCGCGAGCTGGGACGAGCTGCCCTCCCACCTCGTGGACTCCTCGTTCGACCTGGTGTTCTGCGTCGGCAACTCGCTCGGGCACGCCGAGGGGGCAGTGGGTCGCCTGGCCGCGCTGGCGGCGATGTCGAGGCTGCTGAACCCGGGCGGACGCCTCGTGCTCACGTCACGCAACTGGGAGCTCGTGCGTTCCGCCGGCTCACGGACAGACGTCCGCGACCGACTCGTCCGCCGCAACGAGCGCGATGCGGTCGTCAGCTACTCCTGGCAGATCGAGGAGCGCTGGGAGCAGGAGCACGTCCTCGAGATCGTGGTCGCCCGGATCGAGCCGGACGGGACCGTGCGAGCCTGCTCGGAGCGGCTTTCCATCTGGCCCTACCGGTACGAGGATCTGGTGGCGCAGATGCGGAGCGTCGGGCTCACTGTGCAGTCCAGCACCTTTGACCCCGAGAGCGATGGATACCTGGTGGTCGCCGGTCGCGACTGACGTGCCTGTCGGCGGTCGCGACTATTCTCGAACACATGATCGATCCGGATGTTGAGTGCCAGGCAGCGGCAGCGGGCGCCGCCGACCCGTCCTGGTCGACCCCCGAGCTCTCCGCGCTGGCGGCGAGCCTGGCCGACCTCGGGGCTGGGACTGCTCCGTCCCGGACCGCCGACTGCCTGGCCCAGGTCGAGGCGCTGGAGGCGCTCAAGGCTGCCGCGGCCGCCGCCCAGGCCAGGGTCACCGCGGTCTTCGCCGGGCGTGAACGAGCCCGGTTGGAGGCGCTCCGCTCCACCGACCTCCCGACCCGACGAGGCCCCGCGGTCGAGCCGGTGGTCGGCTGCCAGCTGGGCCTGGCCCGCCGAGAGTCACCGGCCCGTGGCCGGTTCCTGGTCAGTGCCTCCACCGCGCTGGTCGAGGACCTCCCGCAGACCCTTGCCGCTCTGACGCGCGGTGAGCTCACCGAGGAGCGTGCCCTCCTGGTGGTCCGTGAGACCGACGACCTGACCCGCGAGGACCGGAGGCGGGTCGACACCGACCTGTGGACTGGTGCCGTGGCCGGCTGCGCGGCCAGCCTGGGCACCGACCAGCTGCGCGAGCTGGTCCGCCGCCTGGTCACCGCTGCGGACTCCGAGGCGGCGACCCGGCGGACGTGCCGCGCCCGGGCCCGCCGTCACGTGGCCGGTCGGTTGCTCCGCGACGGCACCGGCAGGATCACCGCAGTGGTCCGCTCCGAGCACTACGGCCCGGTGATGGCCGCCCTTCGGGAAGCCGCAGCTCGTGCCCGGGCGGCGGGCGACCCACGCACCGCCGACCAGGTCCGGGCCGACGTCCTGGTGGAGCGGCTCACCGGTCTCGACCCGCAGGCGCCGCGACGGATCGACCTGCGGCTGGTGATGAGCATGGCCAGCCTGTGGGGTGACTGCGAGGACCCCGGATGGGTGCCGGGGTCGGGCCACCTGCCCGTCGAGGTCTGTCGCCAGCTGCTCGGCGAGGCGTTCGAGCAGCACGAGGTCACCGTGCGCCGTCTCTTCGCGCTGCCGGACGACGGCCAGCTGGTCGCGATGGAGCGGCCCAGCCGATGCTTCGACGGGTTGCTGGCCGAGATGATCCGGCTCCGTGACGGCGAGACCTGCCGGACGCCCGTGGTGCGACGCGCCGATCCGCCAGCTCGACCACGTGGTGCCGCGCCGGGAGCACGGTCCCACCAGCTTCGAGAACGGGCAGGGGCTGTGCGAGACCTGCAACCAGGTCAAGGAAGCGCCCGGGTGGACGAGCTGGGTCGGGTTCGCCGGGGGTGGTCCGGAGGTCGCGACCCTCACCAGCACGGGCCGCGTCTACTACGGCAAGCCGCCACCGCTGCCCGGATGACCCGCGCGGCTCAGCGCACTCGGGCGGCCCGCTCGGCCGGCGACCCCGGCCCCCGGGCGAGCAGCCCGATCAGCTCGTGCTCCAGCACCGCGCCCACCCGGCGGCAGAACGCGGCCGGCTCGTCGGCGGCGTCCGGGTGCTCGGCGACGATCCGGTCCACGACGCCCAGGCGCTTGAGGTCCAGCGCCCGCACGCCCTGGGCGCGCGCCATCTCCGGCGCGTGCTCGGTGTCGCGATGCACGATCGCGCTGGCGCCCTCCGGCGGCAGCGGCGAGAGCCACGCGTGCTGGGCTGCGATCACCCGGTCGGCGGGCAGGAGCGCCAGCGCGCCGCCGCCGTTGCCCTCGCCGAGCATCAGGCACAGCGTCGGTGCCGGCAGGGTGACCAGGTCTTCCAGCGACCGGGCGATCTCGCCGGCCAGCCCGCCGTTCTCTGCCTCGGCGGAGAGCGCCGCGCCCTGGGTGTCGATCACCGTCACCAGCGGCAGCCCGAGCTCGCCGGCCAGCCGCATCCCGCGCCGGGCCTCGCGCAGTGCGCCGGGCCCCATCGGCCGGTCCGTGGTCTGGCCGCGACGGTCCTGGCCGAGGAAGACGCACGGGGCCTCCCCGAACCGGGCCAGCGCGAAGAGCAGCCCGGGGTCGGACTCGCCCTGGCCGGTGCCGTTGAGCGGGATCACGTTGGTCGCGCCGTAGCGCAACAGTCGGCGTACGCCGGGACGGTCCGGGCGCCGCGAGCGGGTGACGGCGTCCCAGGCGTCGACGTCGCCGATCTCCTCCTCGCCCGGGTCGGCGACCTCCGGCAGCGGGGCGCGGGGCCGCTCGAGGATGTCGAGGGTCCGGCCGAGGATGTTGCGCACCGCCCCGGGCGCGATCACACCGTCGACGATGCCGCGCTCGTAGAGGTTCTCCGAGGTCTGCACGCCCTCGGGGAACGGCTTGCCGTAGAGCGCCTCGTAGACCCGCGGACCCAGGAAGCCCACCAGCGCCCCGGGCTCGGCGACCGTGAGGTGCCCGGTCGAGCCCCAGCTCGCCATCACCCCGCCGGTGGTGGGGTGGCGCAGGTAGACCAGGTAGGGCAGCCCCGCGGCCTTGTGCGCGGCGATCGCCTCGGAGATCCGGACCATCTGCACGAACGCGGCGGTCCCCTCCTGCATCCGGGTGCCGCCGCTGGCGGGCGCGCCGAGCAGCGGGAGCCCCTCGGCGGTGGCCCGGCGGATGGCGGTGACCAGCCGGTCGGCGGTGGCCCGGCCGATCGAGCCGGCCAGGAACGAGAACTCGCCCAGCACGACCGCGACCCGGTGCCCGTCGCAGCTGCCCCTCGCCGGTGACGACCGCCTCGTCGACGCCCGACTTCTCCCGCGCGGCGACCAGCTGCGCGGCGTACGCCTCGTCCGCCGCGGTGTGGTCGGGCTCGGTGTCCCACGAGGACCACGACCCCTCGTCCAGCACCAGGTCGATCAGGTCGTGGGCGGAGAGGCGAGCGGTCACGACCAAAAGGCTATGTCAGCAGGGACCGATGTCCTGCCACGGAGGTCTGGACCGGATCATCCGATTTGCGCAAGGTGCGGATTGTCGGGAGCGGGCCGCGACCTATCATCGCGCCCAATCGCGCCGGGAGGGGCTCGGCGCCGTCACGGGGGTGTCCCTTGCTGCTGCGTGCCCGGTCCTCTCTCCTCCTCACCGCGCTGGTGGGCTCGCTGCTCGGGCTGGTCGCCCTGCCGGTCCAGGCCGTCGACGAAGCCACCGGGACGGTGACCGGGCAGGTGACCTTCCCTGGCCTCTCGGAGTGGGAGACGGTCGTCTACATCGTCGACGTGGAGGAGTTTCGGTCCGTCGGTTGGGCCGAGGTCGGCTCGTCCTCGGGGGAGTACGCGATCGACGTACCGCCGGGCACCTACCGGGCCGAGTTCGCCCGGCGCTGGCAGTCGCAGGATCCTGCAGAGGGTCAGTTCAGTGGCGGTGCCCCCGAGCACCTCGGGTGGGACGCGGCCCAGACCTTCACCGTGGCGCCCGGGCAGACGGTGAGCGGGATCGACGCCGAGCTCAAGGCGGGGGCCATCCTCGAGGCCACGGTGCGCAGCACCGACGGCACGCCACTCTCGGACTGCCAGGTGCGCGCCCTCGGCGACAAGACCTACCACAGCGCCCGGGAGGCGCCCTCGGTGGCGGGTGCCGTCAGGCTGGGAGGCCTGACCACCGCCGACTACGCCCTCGAGGTGTTCGGGTGCGTCGACGGCTCCGTCTACTACGTGGGCGAGGGCACGATGAGCCACGAGTTCACCGACGCGGTCCGGGTCCCCGTGCAGCGAGGCGTCACCCAGACCCTGCCCCACGACCTGGTGGTCGACGTCGAGGCCGTCGCCCCTCCGCGCATCCAGTACGTCGACCCGCCGGTGGTCACCGGCACGGCTCAGGTGGGCCAGGAGCTGACCGGGACCGACGGCACCTGGTCGCCCGCCCCGGAGCGGATCACCTACCAGTGGGTCCGCAACGGCGACACGATCCCGGGTGCGACCTCGTCGACCTACCGCGTCACCGACGCCGACGTCGGCGCCCGGCTCCGGCTGGAGGTCAGGGTGTTCCGCGACGGCTACCTCTCCGGGTTGAACGGCTCGAAGGACACTGAGCGCGTGGTCCCGGACCCCAACGCCACGCCGACGCCGACGCCGACGCCGACGCCTGAGCCCACGCCGACGGCCACGCCGACCCCGACCCCGACGGCCATGCCTCCCGCGCCGCTGCCGACCAAGGCGCCGGCGGTCAAGGGCAAGCCGCGGGTGGGCAAGAAGCTCAAGGTCACGATCGCCTCCCTGCCCGGGGTGACGGTCAAGATCCAGTGGTTCCGCAACGGCAAGAAGATCAAGAAGGCGACCAAGGCGTCGTACAAGGTCACGGCCAAGGACCGGGGCAAGAAGCTCCGGGTCAAGATCACCTACCTCCGGGGCTCGGAGAAGAAGGTGGTCTCGGGGAAGGCCCGGAAGGTCCGTCGCTGAGCCGCGCAGGGGCTGGCGCCGTTCGCGGAGTCGGTGCCGCCGCTGCTGGCCGGGCGAGCGGTCAGGCCTGCTCGCGCAGCAGCGGACGGGCCAGCCGGCGCCCGTGGTGGATCTGCGCCTTGACCGTGCCCAGCGGGACGTCCAGCGTCTCGGCGATCTCGTCGTAGGCCAGCCCGTAGACGTCGCGCAGCACCAGCGGCTGCACGAACGCGGGGTGCTCGGCCTCGATCGTCTCCAGCGCCTCCAGCAGGTCGAGCCGGGTCCCGGCGATCACGCTGGTGGTCCGGGGGTCGGGTCGCTCGGTGGGCAGCACGTCGCTCGGCACGGCCTGGTTCTTCAGTCTGCGGTACGTCGACCGCGCACTGTTGAGCGCCACCACGTGCAGCCAGGTGGTGAACCGCCCCCGCCCGTGCCACTGGCCGATCTTGCCGGCCACGGAGATCAGCGCCTCCTGGCAGGCGTCCTCGGCGTCGTCGGAGTAGGGCAGCACGCCCTGGCAGATCCGCAGCACCCGGGGGCGCAGCTCACCCAGCAGCCGATCCATCGCCTCCCCGTCGCCGCCCTGGGCGCGTCGGGCGAGCTCGTCCAGCTCGTCAGGCGTCATCCGGTTCCGCCATCCTCCGGTGCATCTTGGCCTTCACCTTGTCCGGCAGCACCTTGCTGGCCGCCTCCTGCACCCGGGTGACGAGCCGCCCGCCGACGACCCGGGCCTCCCCGGCCATCAGCGCGTCGTACCCCTGCCGGGCGACCAGCGCCGGGTCGTCCTTGCGGCCGCGGCCGACCTGGGTGTCCTCCATGTCGGCCCGCTCGAAGAACTCGGTCTCGGTGGGGCCGGGCATCAGCAGGGTGAGGGTGACGCCGGTGTCGGTCAGCTCCTCCTGCAGCCCCTCGGTGAAGGACTGGAGGAAGGACTTCGACGCGTTGTAGGTGGCCTGGAAGGCGCCCGGCATCTCCGAGGCGATGGAGGAGGTGACCAGGACCCGGCCCTCGCCGGCGCGGACCATCTCGGTCAGCACCAGCTTGGCCAGCTGCACGGTGGAGACGATGTTGAGCTGGATGATCCCCAGGTCGTGGGCCAGGTCGGTGTCGACGAACCGGCCGCCGTGCCCGACGCCGGCATTCAGCGCCGCGGCGGCCAGCGGGCGGCCGTCGGCGCGGACGGCCTCCCACACCTGGGAGACGCCGTCGGGTCGGCGCAGGTCGGCCTGCACCTCGACCACCTGGGCGCCGCCGAGACGCAGCTCCTGCGCCGCTGAGGCGAGGGCCGGGTCCTCGGCGTTGACCACCAGGTCGAAGCCGTGCTCGGCGAACTGCCGGGCCAGGTCGAGGCCGATGCCGCTGCTGGCGCCGGTGACCAGCGCGAGGGGAGGGACGGAGGCGGTGCTGGTGGGCTCGCTCATCTGCGATCCGTACCCGACCGCGCCTGGGCCATTCCGTCGAGCTCCACCCCGGCCAGCGCCCGTTCGGCGGCGGCGAGGTCGCTGCTGCGTACCTGCACCCACAGCAGCAGGTCCTCGGCGACGCGCGCCACCCGCTCGACCACCACCGGGGCGGGCGCGGGGCAGCCCGTGTGCACGACCGTGAGGGCGTCCACTCCCTCCGGGGCGTCGGGGCCGGGCTGTTCGTCGGCGCACTCGGGGTGGCCGGGCGTCCGGGCCGGCAGGTCGTCCCCCTCGGCGAGGCCGGCGAAGACGCCCTGGCCCTCGGTCCGCCAGGTCCGGTCGGTGCCGAGCGCCAGCGCCGGGAGCACCTGGTCGGAGTCCGGCGGGGTCCACCCGTCACCCTGCACGGACGACGTCCACGCGGCGGGCACGGTCACGGCGAGCGTGCCCGTGGTGTCGCTGACCCGGTGCTCGCCCCGGGCCGAGTCCGCCGCCCAGGCGCCCAGGCCCGCCCCAGCCAGCACGAGCGCCGTCGCGGCGAAGAGTGCGGGCAGCCCCCGGTCCCGCGCAGGAGCGGTCCGGGCGGGAGTGCTCCGAGCCGGCTCGATCAGGGTGCCGTCGGCCCGCCCCGCCTGCGTGAGCTCGGCGACGAACTCCGCCACCGAGGCCTGCCGGTCCTCCCGGTCGACGCTGAGCGCGCGCAGCACCGCCGCCTCCACGGCCGGCGGGACGTCCGCACCCATCGGCGGCACCGGCGGCGGCGACCCGGCGACCGCGAGCGACTCGGGGGCGCGAGCGGGTCTGCCGGTGAGCAGCAGGTGGGCCAGGGCGGCCAGCGAGTAGAGGTCGGCGCGCGCGTCCAGCCCCTCGCCGCGCGCCTGCTCGGGAGCGACGTACGCCGGGGTCCCGGCGATCACCGTGAGCCGCGAGGAGACGTCGAGCGCCTTGCCCAGTCCCAGGTCTGCGAGCATCGCCCGCTCGCCGTCGTCGTGCCCGCGCAGCAGCACGTTGCCGGGCTTCACGTCGCGGTGCAGCACGTCGCGGTCGTGCAGGGCCTGGAGTCCGGTGCCGAGCTCGACGAGGATCCGCAGGGCCTCCGGAGCGGGGACCGGGCCGAGGGCGAGCCGGTCGGCCAGCGTGCCGCGGTCCGCGTAGGCCATCACCAGGTAGGGCCGGCCGTCGTCGAGCTCGCCCGCGTCGTAGACCGGCACGACGTACGGCGAGTCGACCTTGCGCAGGAAGCGGCCCTCCTCGACGAACCGGCGCCGCACGTGGGCGTCGCCGGCCCAGTTGTCGGCGAGCACCTTGATCGCGACCTCGCTGTCCAGCTGGTCGTCGACCGCGAGCCAGACGGTGGCGAACGCGCCGGCGCCGAGGCGGCGGCGTACCTGGTAGCGACCGAGGCGGGTGGGCTGGGACATCGCGGTCAGCCCTGCCGCATCTCGGCCGCGAGCCGGTCCAGCAGCTCGCGGGCGCCGGCGGCGTCCCGGCTGCGCCCGGACAGGTTGATCTCGGCCTCGGCGTGCGGGTTGCCGGTCAGGTCGAGCCACCGCGCGTGCAGGTGGCGCAGCCGGCCGTGGTCGTCGACGTAGGTGTACTCCAGGCCGTCGCCGGCGGTCTCCAGGATCCGGACGCTGTGCTCCCCCGCGCGGACCGCCTCGATCCGGGCGGCCCGGTGCTCGGCGACCGTCCGCTTCTGGCTGCCCACGTGTGCCACCCGGAGCACGTAGGTGTCCAACGGCTGGCCGGGCACCTTCCACCGGTACTCGTTGGGGGCGTTGGTGAGCCGCTGCCACCCGGCCGGCACGGGGAAGGAGAGCCGGGCGGGGCTGGTGCCGAACGACGCAGGCGTCAGGGGCAGGTCGGTGCCGAGCGCCGGCTGCGGCAGGTCGTCGGTGAGGTCCTCGGCGACCGGCACCGGGAACCGCGGGCCGGCCGCCGGAGCGGGGACGGCGGCGCCGGACGAGGGGGAGGGCCGGGTCGCGACCGTCACCGCAGCCCAGCCCACCACCGCGCCGAGCAGCAGCAGCGCGGCCGTCGCCGCGCCGACGCGCCAGGGCACCACTCAGGCCAGGCGCGCGGGGAAGCCGCCGGTCGCCACCGGGCCCCACGACGTCGGGGTGATCCGGAGCAGCGACTTGCCCTGGTCGACCATCGCCGGGCGGTACTCCGCCCAGTCGGAGTGCTCGCCGGAGATGTTGCGGAAGTACTCCACGAACGCGTCGAGCGCCTCGCCCCCGTCGGCGGCGTCCAGCACCTCGCAGCTGCCCGTGACCTGCACCCAGGCGCCGTTCCAGTCGTCGGAGACCACCACGACGTCCACCTCGGGGGTGCGCCGGGCGTTGCGGGTCTTCGCCCGCTCGGGGTAGGTCGCGACCACCAGTCGCCCCGAGTCGTCGACGCCGCCGGTGACCGGGGAGGCTTGCGGGCTGCCGTCGGCCTTGCGGGTGATCAGCAGGAACCGGTGGCGGGGCCGGACGAACTCCAGCAGCCCGTCGAGGTCGACCTGGGTGCTGGTGGCGATGGTGCGAGGCATGGGTCGAGGCTAGTGGCTCGGACCGGCGGCCCAGGGGACGCCGGCCGACTTACGCTTTGAGCATGGACCACCTGCTCATCCGCGGCGCACGACTCGTGCCCGTGACCCCCGGTGACGTCGCGCCGGACTCTCCCGTCGACCTGCGGGTCCGCGGCGGCCGGGTGAGGGAGGTCGGGCCCGGCCTCGAGCGCGACGGCGCCGAGGAGATCCGGGCCGAGGGCCGGTGGGTGATCCCCGGGCTCTGGGACCAGCACGTCCACCTCGGCCAGTGGACGCTGACCAGCGCCCGGCTCGACCTCTCGCACGCCCGGTCGGCCGCCGAGGCGGTGCAGCTGGTCGCCGAGCGGCTCCGCGAGCAGCCCGACCAGCCGGTGATCGGGTGGGGCCACCGGCCGACCGCGTGGCCCGAGGACCCGGTGGTCTCGATGCTCGACGCGCTGGGCACCGACCAGCCGATCGTGCTGATCGCCGGCGACTGCCACCACGGCTGGCTCAACACCGTGGCGCTCACGACGCTGGCCCTGCCGATGCGCGAGGGCGTGGTCTCCGAGGGGGAGTGGTTCGGCGCCTACGGCCGGCTCTCGGCGGTGATCGGCGACGACGGCACCGGCCCCGACGCCTACCGGCGCACCCTGGAGCAGGCGGCCGCGCTCGGCGTCGTCGGGGTGACCGACTTCGAGTTCAGCGGCGGCCACGAGGACTGGGCGCAGCGGTGGGCCCAGGGCGCCGACCTGCTCCGGCTCCGGATGGCCACCTACGCCCCCGACCTGGACGCCGTCGTGGCGGCCGGGCTGCGCACCGGCGACGTGCTGCCGGGCTGCGACGACAAGGCCCGGATGGGCCCGCTGAAGATCATCAGCGACGGCTCGCTCAACACCAGGACCGCCTGGTGCTGCGACCCGTACGCCGGCCCCTCGCCGCTCGGCTTCCCGCTCGGCAACCCCAACCAGACGCCCGAGGAGCTGCAGGAGCTGCTGGCCCGCGCGGTCGGGGCGGGCCTGGAGTCGGCGGTGCACGCGATCGGCGACCGGGCGGTCACCGTCGCCCTGGACGCCTTCGAGGCGACCGGCGCGCGCGGCAGCATCGAGCACGCCCAGCTGGTGCTGCGCGACGACGTACGCCGGATGGCCCGGCTCGACCTCACCGCCAGCGTGCAGCCGGCCCACCTGCTCGACGACCGCGACGTGAGCGAGCGGCTGTGGCCGGGGCGCGGCGACCGGTCGTTCGCGCTGCGCTGGATGCTCGACGACGGCGTGCGGGTGGTCATGGGATCCGACGCCCCGGTGGCTCCGCTGGACCCGTGGCTCGCGATGGCGGCCGCCGTGCACCGCAGCGCCGACGACCGTGCCCCCTGGCACCCCGAGCAGGCGATCACCGCGCAGGAGGCGCTCGCCGCCTCCACCGACGGGTGGGGGATGGTCGCTCCGGGCCACCCGGCCGACCTGGTGCTGCTGGAGGCGGACCCGCTCGCCGCCGTCGGCTCCAGCGCCGACGTCGCGGCCCACCTGCGCGAGACGGGGGCCGGGGTCTTCGGGACCTGGGTGGCCGGGGAGCAGGTCTTCGCCCGCTGAGAGTGACGCGTGGACGGGACTCTTGCGTCATCCCCCTCCGAGATGATTAAGGTAAGCCTTACCTAAGTTCCTCTCGGAAGGTCGATTCTCGGTGACGTCCGCTCCTGTCCACCTGTTCCACTCCAGTCGCGTCCAGGACTACCTCGAGGCCGTCAGCGCGGGGGCTGCCGCCGTCGCGGGCCACCTGGAGCGCCATGGCCGCCCGGCCACCGGCCGAGGCCCGCGGGAGGCGGCCCAAGCCGTGGCCGAGGTCGACCTCGACCGCCCGCTCGGCGACGCGCGACCGGCGCTCGGGCGAGCTCAGCCGGCTCTGGCTCGACGACACCGTCTGGTTCCACGAGCCGGCGTACGCCGCCCACCTCAACTGCCCGGTGGTGATCCCCGCGCTGCTGGCGGAGGTGTTCGTCAGCGCGGTCAACTCCTCGCCTCGACACCTTCGACCAGAGCGTCGGCGCCACGTTCATCGAGCGTCACCTGGTCGACTGGACGGCCGGCCGGATCGGCTTCGGCCCGCGGCGCGGACGGCGATCTTCACCAGCGGCGGCACCCAGTCCAACCTCCAGGGCCTGCTGCTGGCCCGCGACCACGCCCTCGCCGGCGCGGCGCCGCGGCCTCCCGGCTGCGGATCGCTCGCCTCCGCCGACGGCCACTTCAGCGTGCAGAAGGCGGCCCGGCTGCTCGGCCTGGGCGACGCCGCGGTGCTGACCGTGCCGCACCGACGGCGAGCGCCGGATGGACTCGGTCGCGCTGGCCCGCGCCCTCGCCCGCGTGCGCCGACGCCGGGCGACGTGCGCGATGGCGGTGGTCGCCACCGCCGGCACCACCGACTTCGGCGCGATCGACCCGCTGCCCGAGGTCGCCGCGCTGTGCCACGCGCGCACGACGCCTGGCTGCACGTCGACGCGGCGTACGGCGGCGGCCTGCTCGCCTCGCGCACCCGGCGGCACCTGCTGCGCCGGCATCGAGCGCGCCGACTCGGTGACCGTCGACTTCCACAAGACCTGGTTCCAGCCGGTCTCCGCGAGCGCGCTGCTCGTCCGCGACGGCGCCACCTCGCGCCACGTCACCTGGCACGCCGACTACCTCAACCCCAAGGACGCCGCGCACCCCAACCAGGTCGACAAGAGCCTGCAGACCACCCGGCGCTTCGACGCGCTCAAGCTGTGGATGACCCTGCGCATCGATGGGCGCCGACACGATCGGCGACTACGTCGACACGGTGATCGACCTGGCCGCCGAGGTCGCCGACCGCGCTGGCGACCCGCGCCGGACGTCGAGGTCGCCGCCCGCCCCACGCTGACCACGATCGTCTTCCGCTACCGCCCCGACGGCCTGGACGACGACGCGCCGGACGCGCTCGAACACCGCGGATCCGCGCAGGCGCTCTACGACGCGGGGCCGGGCGATGGTCGCCGCCACCAAGGTCGACGGCCGCTGCTGGCTCAAGCTCACCCTGCTCAACCCGATGGCCACCGACGCGACATGCTGGTCGGCCTCGTCGACCAGGTCCGCCGCACGGTCGAGCGCTGACCTCGGCGCCGGTGCGCGCCGCGGCCTGATGGAGGTGGCCCGATGACGCCGCGTCCACGACTTCGTCGCGATCGGCATCGGCCCGTTCAACCTCGGCCTGGCCTGCCTCACCGACCCGGTCGACGACCTCGACGGCGGTCTTCCTCGAGGCCCGCGACGCGGCTTCGACTGGCACCCCGGGATGATGCTCGACGACGCCACCCTGCAGGTGCCGTTCCTGGCCGACCTGGTGACGATGGCCGACCCGACCTCGCGCTGGTCGCTTCCTCAGCTACCTCAAGGAGACCGGCCGGCTCTACCCGTTCTACATCCGCGAGACCTTCTACCCGCTGCGCCGCGAGTACGACGACTACTGCCGCTGGGCCGCCGACCGGCTGGCGCACTCGGCTGCGCTTCGGGCAGCGCGGTCACCGCGGTCGAGCACGACGGCGAGGCGTACGTCGTGCCGCGCCGCGCACCGGCGAGACGTACCGCGGGCGCCGGCTGGTGCTCGGCATCGGCACCCGCCCGCGGGTGCCGGCCGGCCTGCAGGAGGTGCTGACGGCCGGTGGCGTGCACTCCGCCGACTACCTCGCCGCACAAGGCCGAGCTGCAGCGCGCCGGCTCGATCACCGTCGTCGGCAGCGGGCAGAGCGCGGCCGAGGTCTACCGCCGACCTGCTCGCCGAGAGCCCCGCCATCGGCTACGCCTGCACTGGGTGACCCGCAGCCCGCGGTTCTTCCCGATGGAGTACACCAAGCTCACCCTGGAGATGACCTCGCCCGGAGTACACCGCGCTACTTCCAGGGCCTGCCCGCCGGCGACCCGCGCCGCGGCTCAGGCGCGAGCAGCGCCGCGCTCTACAAGGGGATCAGCACCGACCCGATCGACGAGATCTTCGACCTGCACTACCGGCTGCGCGTCGCAGGGCGACGGCCCGCGCACCACGCTGCTCACCAGCCACCGAGGTGACCGGGCGCCGGGACGGCGCGTCGTACGTCGCTGGCCTGCACCACACCGAGACCGGCGAGCGCTTCGCGCTCGAGCACCGACGGCGCTGGTGCTCGCGACCGGGTACGCCGCGCAGGTGCCGGAGTTCCTCGACCCGGTGCGCGACCGGATCCGCTGGGACGACCAGGGCCGCTTCGAGGTCTCGCCGAGCGTACGCCGTCGACGACGAGGACGGCGAGGTCTTCGTGCAGAACGCCGAGGAGCACACGCCACGGCTTCGTCGCCCCCGACCTGGGGATGGGCGCCTACCGCAACTCGGTGATCATCGCCGGCGATGACCGGCCGCGAGGTCTACCCGGTGGAGAAGCGGATCGCCGTTCCAGACGTTCGGGGTCCCCGACCACCTGCGTCGGCGCCGAGGCGGTGGCCCGATGAGGCTCACCCTCGAGCCGCTCGACCTCGACCGCGACCTCGCGCTGCTGCACGCCTGGGTGACCCACCCGCGCGTCGGTCTACTGGCAGATGCAGGACGCCACCCGTCGACGAGGTCGCCCGCGAGTACGCCGCGATCGCCGACGAGCCCGCACCACGACGCCTGGCTGGGCCGGGCCGACGGCGAGCCGGCGTTCCTCGCCGAGACCTACGACCCGCGCCCAGCTCCGGAGCTGGCGGGACCTGCCCGAGCTGCGCGCCCGGCGACCTCGGGATGCACGTGCTGGTCGCGCCGACCGAGCCGGCCGGTGCCCGGCTTCACCCGCGCGGTGCTTCGCGGCGGTGATCGCGCTTCTGCTTCGCCGACCCCGCGGTGCGCGCGGGTGGTGGTCGAGCCCGACGTGCGCAACCACGCGGATCGCCGCGCTCAACGCCGAGGCCGGCTTCCGCGTGCTCCGCGCACGTCGACGCTGCCCACCAAGACCGCGGCCCTGTCCGTCTGCACCCGCGACGCCTTCGCCGCGCTCCGCCCTCGGGAGGGACCCCGATGACCTACGACGAGCCACCTGACCCCCGAGCACCTGACCTCGGCCCGCCGGCGCCCAGCGGCACCTGGTCACCAAGGCGATCTCCGAGTTCTCCCACGAGCGGCTGCTCGCGCCCGCGCCGCGGCCGGCGAGGCCGGCCGGTTCGCGCTCGACCAGCCCCGGACGGGCCGCGACCGCTACTCCTTCACGCGCCCGGGTGCTCGCCCTCGAGCACTGGGCGGTCGACGCGGCGTCGCTGACCCGCACGGTCGACGGCCGCAGCCCGCCGAGCTCGACGCGCAGGACTTCGTCGCCGAGTGCGCCGAGGTGCTCGGCATCCCGGACCGCGCTGCTGCCGACGCTACCTCGAGGAGCTCGCCGCCACCCTGGCCGCGGCCGCTGGAAGCTCGGCACGCCACCGCGCACCGCCGACGGACCTGCTCGACGCCGACTACCAGGAGATCGAGGCCGCGATGACCGAGGGCCACCCGGGCTTCGTCGCCAACAACGGCCGGATCGGGTTCGGCGCTCGACGACTACGCGGCGTACGCCCCGGAGACCGGCAGCGACGTGCGGCTGCTCTGGCTCGCCGCGCGCCGCGAGCCAGCCCGGCTCTCGCTCGGCGCCGGGCTCGCCGAGGAGACCTACTACGGCGCGAGCTGGACGAGCCGGTGCGCGCGGCTTCGCGCGAGCGGCTGCGCGGGCTCGGCCTGGACCCGACGGACTACCTGCTGCTGCCGGTGCACCCGTGGCAGTGGGCGCAACAAGGTCGCGATCACCTTCGCCCCCGACCTGGCGCGGCGCGACCTGGTGCTGCCTCGGCGAGGGGCCGGACGACTACCGGGCCCAGCAGTCGATCCGCACGTTCTTCAACACCTCGCCACCCCGAGCGGCCGCTACGTGAAGACCGCGCTGTCGATCCAGAACATGGGCTTCCTGCGCGGCCTGTCCCCGGCGCTACATGGCGGCCGACGCCGGCGATCAACGACTGGGTGCGACGACCTGGTCGCGCGGCGACCCGGACGCTGGCCGGGTGCGGCTTCACGGTGCTGCGCGAGCGCGCCGCGATCGGCTACACCGGCGACGCCTACCACCGGCTGCGCGGCGCCGTCGCCGCACCAGCAAGATGATCGCCGCGCTGTGGCGGGAGAGCCCGGTGCCGCGCGCTCGCGCCCGGCGAGCGGCTGGCCACGATGGCCTCGCTGCTGCACCGCGACGCGCGACGGGCGCGTCGCTCGTCGCCGCGCTGATCGCGGCGCCTCCGGGCTCGACGCGCGCCGGCGTGGGTGCGCGTCCTACCTGCGCGCCTACCTGCGCCCGCTCGTGCACTGCCTGCTCGCGCCACGACCTGGCCTTCATGCCGCACGGGGAGAACCTGGTGCTGGTGCTGCGCGACCACGTGCCGGTGCGGGCGATCATGAAGGACATCGGCGAGGAGGTCGCCGTGCTGGGCGACGCCGCCGCTGCCGGCCGAGGTGGAGCGGATCCGGGCACGAGGTGCCGACCGACGAGCAGTCGCTGGCGCTGCACACCGACGTCTTCGACGGGGTCCTGCGCCACCTCGCCGCGATCCTGCGACGACCGACGGGCGTGCTGCGCCGAGCGAGGAGTTCTGGGCGCGAGGTGCGCGCGCTGCCTCGACGAGCACGCCGCCGACCACCCCGAGCTCGCCGACGCGGTGCGCGCGCTACGACCTGCTGCGCGACCGGAGTTCCGGCACAGCTGCCTCAACCGGCTCCAGCTGCGCAACACCCTGCAGATGGTCGACCTCACCGACCAGGCGCAGTCGCTGATCTACGCCGGCACGCTCGCCAACCCGGTCGCATGAGCAGCACGGTCGACCTCTGGGGGGTGCCGCACGTCCGCGCCAGCGACGTGCTCGAGCTCGCGCGCGAGCAGGGCCGGGTCACGGTCGAGCTGCGCGGCGACCAGCTGGAACGGCAGCGGCGCTACGCCGAGGGACGGATCGCCGCGCTCGACGGGCCGTCCGGCGTGGAGTGGGACACCTTCGCCCGCCGGCTCGGGATCGCCGAGGTCGCCCGCCGCGGGTTCGAGCGGCTCGACCCGGAGACCGCCGCCTTCGTCACGGCGTACGTCGACGGGGTCCGGGCTGCGGGCCTCGACGGCTGGCAGCCGTGGACCCCGCTCGCGGTCTTCCTGGTCGAGCACGTGCACTTCGCCAACTACCCGCACGCCCTGTGGCGGCACCACGTGCGGCGTCACCTGGGGGAGGAGGCGGTGGGACTGCTGCGCCGCGAGGGGCGGCCGCACGGCAGCAACGCCTTCGTGGTCGGCGGGGGCCGGACCGCCTCCGGCCTGCCGCTGATCGGCGGCGACCCGCACCGGATCCTGGAGTCGCCGAACGTCTACCAGCAGGTGCGGCTGACCTGCGACGAGCTCGACGTCGTCGGGCTGACCTTCCCCGGCGTGCCCGGCGTGCAGCACTTCGGGCACGCGGGCGAGGTCGCCTGGGCGGTGACCAACGCGATGGCCGACCACCAGGAGCTCACGCCGGTGACGGAGGCGGACGTGCTCTCCCGGCGTACCGAGGTCGTGGAGGTCGCGGGTGCGGAGCCGGTGACCGTCGAGGTGGCGGCGACCCGGTACGGCCCGGTGGTGGTGACCGGCGCGGACGGCGACGCCTGGGCGCTGCGGACGCCGTCGACGACCGACGGCGACGTGGGCTTCGGCGCGCTGCTGCCGCTGCTGCGGGCCCGTTCGGTCGCCGACGTCGAGGCTGCGCTGGACGCCTGGGTCGAGCCGGTCAACAACTGGGTCGTCGCCGACACCTCGGGGCGGCTGCTGCACCGGGTCGCCGGCCGGGTGCCGGGCGCCGACGCCCTCCCGCGGGTCGAGGGCGGCCCCGATGACGTCCTGGTCACCGCCAACGACCGCCGCGACGACTCGTTCGCGGTGCTCGGGAACGACTTCGCGCCGCCGTTCCGCCGGGACCGGATCGGCGAGCTGCTGGGCCAGGACCCCGACGGCGGGTGGGACGCGGCCACCGCGGCGGCGGTGCTCACCGACGACCTCCAAGTGGCCGGCCGCTCGCTGCTGCGGGCGCTGCCCGCGGGCTCCTGGGTCACCGACCGGCTGCGGACGTGGGACGGGCGAATGACGGCGGACAGCGAGGAGGCGGCCCTCTTCGCCGCGGTGCGCGCCCGGCTGGTCGGGCTGCTCTGCGAGGCTCCCGCGCTGGAGCCGCTGCGGGGCCCCTGCCCGTACGGCGCCCTGCACGCGCCCTGGTTCGACCTGCCCGGCCGGGTCGCCACCGCGCTGCCGCACCTGCTGGAGCAGCCCGACGACGTACGCCGGGTGCTCGGCGTGGACCTTGCCGCGCTGCTGGCCCAGGCGGTGGCCGACGTGGCGGCGCGCCCGCCGACCGGCGTCTGGGGGGAGCGGCACCGGCTCGTGCACGACGGGACGCCGCTGGGCGGGGACAGCGACTGCGTCGCGGCCACGGGGTGGCTCCCCGGGTCCGACCTGGTGGTCCGCGGCCCGGTCGCCCGCTACGTCTGGGACCTGGCCGACCGGGGACGGAGCCGGTGGGCGGTCCCGGAGGGGAGCCAGGTCGAGGCCTGGGCCACCGGCGCGCTGGTGCCGGTGGAGCAGTTCGCGCTGCGCCCGGTCGACCCGCCGCGCGACGCGGCGCTGATCCACTCCTGGGTCGACCAGCCGCGCGCGGAGTTCTGGGGGATGCGGGGCAAGCCGCTCGCGGAGGTCGAGGCGATCTACGCCTGGATCGTCGAGCAGGAGCACCTGACCGCCCAGCTGGTGCTCGACGACGGCGCGCCGGTGGGTCTGGTGCAGAGCTACGACCCGTTCGTCGACGAGATCGGCGAGCACTACGACCGGCGGCCGGGCGACGTGGGGCTGCACCTGTTCCTGGCCGACGTGCCGGCTCGCGCGGGCCACACCACCGCGCTGATGGCCTACCTGACCGCTCGCGCCTTCGCCGACCCGCGGGTCGAACGCCTGGTGATGGAGCCCGACGTCCGCAACGAGAAGTCGGTGGGACTGCTGCGTCGGCTCGGCGCGACCTTCGGACCGGTGACCGAGCTCCCGGGCAAGACCGCCCAGCTCGCGTTCCTGGTGCGTCAGCCGCGCGCGGCGTCCTCGTTCCGGCCGACCCGCACCAGCGCGGCGGCGACGGTGACCAGCGCCGCAACCACCGCGGCGACGGTGGTGGTCAGGGACTCCGGCGCCTCCGAGGACCGGCCGTAGGCGATCCAGCCGAGCCCCCACGCCATCGCGGCCGCGATGCCGAGGACCAGCACCGTGCGACCGCCGAGCCGCCAGGCGTAGAAGACGGCCAGGGCCGCCACGACGGTGAGCACCACCGCGGCCAGCACGTCCGCGGTGGGGGAGGAGGGGGTGTAGCCGCTGTCGGCCAGGGCGGCGGCGATGTTGGCGCAGGTGGCGACCGAGACCCAGCCGAGGTAGAGCCCGAAGGTGCCCTCGACCACGATCCGGTCGACGGTTCCCGGCCCGCCCGAGGCGTCCGAGGAGACGAGGACCAGTCGCTGGGCCAGCAGGCCGAGCACCAGCGCGAGCGCCAGGATCACCGCCACGCTGGCCCAGACCGAGCCGGTCTGGGTGACCAGCAGCCAGGCGGCGTTGAGCAGCATCGAGAGCGCGGCCAGCCAGCCGGTGGCACGCAGCCGCGGGTCGGTGGCGCGGCCGGGCAGCCACTGCCAGACCGTGTAGGCGAAGAGGCCGACGTAGATCACCGACCAGATGGAGAACGCCGGGCCGGCCGGCGCCAGCAGGGTGGCCTGGTCCGACAGCGCGCCTCCGGCGCTCTCGGCGACCGGCGTCCCGATCACGCCGGTGCCCGACGAGGGTGCCCAGCACGCAGAGCACCTCGCTGATCGTGACCGTGACCTGGCGGGCGCGGTCGGTGCCGGTCGCGGTGACGGGACGGCCGACCTGCCGGGTGCGGGTGCTCTCCATGACCGCGCCGTGCCCGATCGCCGCGGCCCGCATGCGGGCGTTCAGCCCAGGGCGATGGTCGCGGCCCGGACGAACTCGGGATCGTCGAGGCGGTCGCCGTACGCCTCGCGGAGCTGCCCGACCCGGTAGCGCACGGTCTGCGGGTGCACCACCAGCGCCTCGGCGACCGCCTCGCGCCGGCCCTGGTGCAGCAGCCAGGTGCGCAGCGTGTCGGTGAGCTTGTCCCGGGCGGCCGGTCCCAGGTCGGCCAGCGGGTGCCAGCACCTGCTCCCGCAGGTCGGCCAGGGCCTCGGGGTCGGCGTGCACCACCAGCTCGGCCAGGTGCTCCTCGGTGTCGGTGACCGGGATCTCGCAGGTCGAGCGCGCGACGCGCACGCCGCCAGGACGCGCGCGCCTGCTGCCAGGGCCGGGTCGGGCCGACGACCGCGGGCACCCCGGACAGCGCGCGCAGCAGGACCGCCCGGGTGGCGTCGGGCACCAGCAGCACCACGTGCTCCTCGGCGGTGGGGTCGGCCGACGGCCACCGTCTCCGGCGCCACGGAGCCGAGCGCGGAGCGCACGTGCGCCTCGACCAGCACGACGCGCGGTCAGCGTCTCCGGCGGCTCCCAGTCGGCCCGGGCGGCGGCGCGCACGAGCAGGTCGGCGGCGTCGCCGCGGAGCAGCGCGTTGCCGAGCGACTCGCGCAGCTGGGCGCGCATCCGGCCGGTGGTCGCCGACTCGTCGGTGTGCCCGGCGACGCTGGCCGCGGAGAGCTGGTCGATGTAGGCGAAGACCAGGCCGGCGAACTTGGCCAGCGTCTCGGCGTCCACGCCGTCGGCGAGCAGGCTCGCGGACATCTCGCTCCAGGAGACCCGGGCGCCCACCCGGTACGCCGCCAGCAGCGACTCCATGCTCCGGCCGGAGCGGGCCTCGCCGCGCCCCAGCTGGTAGGCGCCCTCGATCGCCGGCGCCGTCGGACGCGCGCCCCGCGGCCGGACCGCGAGGCGAGCTGGATGAACCCGCCGAGGGCCAGCTGCACGGCGTTGCGGATGTTCTCGCCCATCGCCCCCGAGAGCGCGTTGGCGTACGTCGGGACCTCGGCGATGATGGCGCCGACGGCCGCGTCGGCCACGGCCGGCGAGCCGGGTGCGCATCAGCTCCACGTCCTGCGGGGAGAGGTCCAGGCCGTGCTGGGTGGTCCAGCCGGAGGGTGAGTCGCGCCATCGGTCACCCCTTTTTCTGTTCGTCAATGAACAAATGTGATGCAGAAGTTCACGTTCTTTGGTCAGGAATCTACCCCGTGTGTCCAGACATGATGGACTCATGGCCATGCTCCTGACTGAGACCGACGGCGCCGACCCGCGCCGCGGACGCCACCGCGACCGCGCACCGCTCCGGCTGCGCGACCGGGTCGTCCGCCTCGTCGAGGCCGCCACCACGCCGCTGATGCCGGCCGACTACCTCGATCTCTTCGCCCCGCTGCGCTCCGGCGCCGACCTGCGCGGCCGGATCGTCTCGGTGCAGCCCGAGACCGCGGACGCCGCGACCATCGTGATCCAGCCGGGTGCCGACTGGGCCGGGCACGTGCCCGGGCCAGTACACCCGGATCGGCATCGACGTCGACGGCGTCCGGCACTGGCGGGCGTACTCGCTGACCCACGGCCCGCGTGCCGACGGCAACATCTCGGTGACCGTCAAGGCCGTCCCCGACGGCCTGGTCAGCACCCACCTGGTCCGCGAGGCGAAGCCCGGCACCCTGGTCCACCTCGAGCAGGCGGCCGGCGAGTTCGTGCTGCCCCCCGACGGCGGCAAGTTCCTCATGGTCACCGCCGGCTCCGGGGTCACCCCCGTGGTCGGGATGCTGCGCAACCTCTTCCCGGTCGCCGACTCCGGCGTGGTCCGGCTCGAGCGCAGCGCGGGCTTCGACATCACCGTGGTCCACGTGGCGCCCAGCGAGCCCGACTCGATCTTCCTCCGCGACCTGCAGGCGCTCGACCGGGCCGGGCTGATCCGGCTGGTCCCGCGCTACGACGACGTGCACGGCGTCCTCGACGTCGACGCGCTGGACGAGCTGGTGCCCGACCTGGCCGCCCGCACGACCCTGGCGCTGCGGCCCCGCCGGCCTGCTCGACGCGCTCGAGGCCCACCACGGCGCCCGCGGCCTGGACCTGCTCGTCGAGCAGTTCCGCGTCGCCCGGGTCGAGGCCGGTGAGGGCGGCACCGTCACCTTCACCAAGAACGGCGTCGAGCTCGAGGCCGACGGCGCCACCCCGATCCTGGACGCCGCCGAGGAGGCGGGCGTCCTGATGCCCAGCGGCTGCCGGATGGGCATCTGCATGGGCTGCGTGCTGCCGATGACCGAAGGCTCCGTGCGAGACCTGCGCGACGGCCGCGTCATCACCGCCATCCCGGGGGAGACCGACCCGGGCGGCATCAAGATCCAGACCTGCATCAGCGCCGCCGCCGGCGCCTGCCAGATCACCCACTGACCCGCCCGACGCACTCGACCGCTGACTGAAGGAGTCGACATGACCACGATCACGAAGAAGGCCGACAACCCGATCGCCCACCTCACCCCCGAGGACGTCGAGGACATCGGGCGTGAGCTCGACCGGATCCGGCAGAGCGTGATCGACGCCCGCGGCGGCAGCGACGCGGCGTACATCCGCGGCATGGTCAAGACCCAGCGCTACCTCGAGCTCGGCAGCCGCGCCGTGCTCCTGTTCTCCGCCCTGCCGCCCGCCTGGGTGGTCGGCACCGCCGGCCTGAGCGTGGCCAAGATCCTGGAGAACATGGAGATCGGCCACAACGTCATGCACGGCCAGTGGGACTGGATGCGTGACCCGAAGATCCACTCCAGCACCTGGGAGTGGGACAACGCCTCGACCGCCGAGGGCTGGAAGCACAGCCACAACGAGGTGCACCACACCTACACGAACATCGTCGGCAAGGACAACGACCTCGGCTACGGCATCATGCGCGTCGACGAGGACCAGCGCTGGCACCCGATGCACCTCGGCCAGCCGCTGTGGAACTTCATCAACGCCTGCTTCTTCGAGTACGGGATCGCCGCCTACGACCTCGAGCTCGGCAAGAACCTCTCCATCCCGAAGGAGAAGCGCAGCCCCGAGTTCAAGCGCCGGGCCGCCAACACCGTGAAGAAGATCCGCAAGCAGATGACCAAGGACTACGTCGTCCACCCGGCGCTGTCGATCCCGACCGGCTCGTTCCTGCCCACGCTGGCGGCCAACTTCACCGCCAACCTGGTCCGCAACCTGTGGTCGCACTCGGTGATCATGTGCGGCCACTTCCCCGAGGGTGTCGAGACCTTCGAGAAGGCCTCGATCCCGGAGAAGGAGACCCGCGGCGAGTGGTACCTGCGCCAGATGCTGGGCTCGGCCAACATCTCCGGCTCCGAGGCGATGCACATCATGACCGGCAACCTCTCCCACCAGATCGAGCACCACCTGTTCCCCGACCTGCCCAGCAACCGCTACAAGGAGGTCGCCCCGCAGGTGAAGGCGCTCTTCGACAAGTACGGCCTGACCTACCTGGAGCGCCCGCTGCCGCAGCAGGTCTACAGCGCCTGGCACAAGGTCGTCCGGCTGAGCCTGCCCAACGGCTGGCTGGCCACCACCACGCCGAAGAACGCGCCGAAGCAGCTGGTCCGCCTGTTCAAGATGGCCACCGCCGACCGCAAGACGCGGCGCGCGCTGCAGGCCCGCCTGACGCAGGAGGCGCGTCGCGCCGAGGCGGCCAAGGACGCCCGGCTGGCCGCCTGAGGCTCCGACGCCGAGGGTGGTCCGCCCGCACGGGCGGACTATCCTCGCTGCCATGGCGTTCCTGAGCAGCACGAGGGTGCGCTGACCCGTGGGCTGGCTGCTACTCGCCCTGTGGGGCTTGATCTACCTTGCGCTGGGTCCGTGGACCCTGGTGCTGACCGCGGTGCTGCTGGCGGTGCCGCGGGTCCGTGACCGCGTGCCGCGACCCACTTTCACCCGCAAGGGCGTCGCGATCGGCGCGGGTGTGCTGGTCGCAGCCTCCGCGGTGGTCTGGGCGGTCCCCGACGGCCGGCTGCCGATCCCGCACGCCGGCGGGCTGCTCGTCGCCCCGGCGTACGACGGCCGGCAGGTCTCGCGCGACACCGATCGAGGCCGAGCAGCCCCCGGCCCACCCGTGGCTGGCCCGGATGGGCTCGGACGCGGTCAACAACGACGCCTGGTCCAGCGGCGCCCAGCTCGGTCCGGGCCCGCTCGGTGACCGGCCGCAGACCGACAGCGCCTGGTACGGCCTGGAGAAGTGCGGACGGATGGCCTTCGACTCCGCCGGGCGGATCGTCGCGCTGTGCCACGACCACCGTGGCGCGGTGCTGCGGGTGATCGACCCGGACTCGCTGCGCCCGTTGAGCAGCAAGCGCGCTGCCCGACCGGCGGGAGACCGAGGCCTCGTCCTGGCAGGACCTGTGCCACGGCTCGCAGTTCTACCTCGACAACGGCGACCGCGCGGTGGTCACCACCACCGAGCGCCGGATCCAGGCGGTCGGCACCGCTGACGCCGAGGGCCGCCCCGACCTGACCATCGAGGAGTCCTGGAGCCTGGAGTCCCTGGTGCCCGAGAGCGACTGCCTGGTCACGGTGAAACCGGACTGGTCGGGACGCATCTGGTGGGCCAGCCGGGACGGCCGGGTCGGGCTGGTCGACCCGGTCAGCGGGGCCGTCCACGGCCTGGAGCTGGGGGAGAAGGTGACCAACTCCGTCGCCGTCGACGAGAACGGCGGGGTCTTCGTGGTCAGCGACACCGCGCTCTACCGGTTCACCGCAGACGCCTCCGGGGCGCCCGCGGATCACCTGGCGCACCGAGTACGACCGCGGCGTGGAGCGCAAGGACGGCCAGCTCGTCCAGGGCAGCGGCACCTCCCCGACTCTGGTCGACCAGGACCTGGTGGCGATCGCCGACAACGCCGAGCCGCGGCTGCACGTGGTCTTCCTCGACCGCTCCTCGGGCGCCGAGGTCTGCCGCTCGGCGGTCTTCGACGGCGGCGAGTCCGCCACCGAGACCTCGCTGACCTCCGTGGGCTCGGGCGTGGTCGTGGAGAACAACCACGGCTACTCCACGCCGACCTCGACGCTGCTGGGCTTCAGCAGCTCGCCCGGGCTGGCCCGCGTCGACCACGTGGACGGCGAGTGCCAGGTCGCCTGGACCAACGACGAGGTCGTCCCCTCGGCGGTGCCGACCGTCTCCTGGCAGACCGGCCTGATCTACACCTGGACCAAGCGGCCCTCGCTGTGGGGCGTCTCGGGCTGGTACCTGACCGCGATCGACGCCCACACCGGCCAGACCGCGTTCTCGGTCCGCGGCGGCACCGGCGCGCTGTTCAACAACCACTACGCGGCGGTGACCCTGGGCCCGGACGGTGCGGCGTACGTCGGCACGATCGGCGGGCTGGTCAAGGTGCGCGACGTGGTCCGCAAGCCCAAGGACGACTGAGCGAGGTCAGGGCCAGCGCAGGCCCACGGCCTCCTCGCTGAGCTGCCACAGGCGGCGCTGGGCGTCCTCGTCGCGGGCCAGCGCCGGTCGTGCTCGACGACCTGGGGCAGCCCGCGGGCCTCGCCGGCGCCGCCCGGGCCGCAGTAGGTGCCGCCCGGCAGGTCGGCGGTCGCGGCCATCAGCAGCGGCCACGCCCCGTGCGCGGCCGGCTGGGCCACCGCCCGGTTGGCCGCACCCAGGATGCCGGCCAGCGACGCCGGAGGAGCGGCCGAGCTGGCCGTTGGCGACCAGGTGGGTGCCGGCGTACCCGGGGTGCGCCGCCAGCGCCCGCACCGGGAGGTCCTGCTCGCGCAGCCGGCGCTCCAGCTCGAAGGTGAAGAGCAGGTTCGCGAGCTTGGTCGCGCCGTACTGCGGCCAGCGGCGGTAGCGGGTGGTCTGCAGGCGCGGGTCCTCCAGCGGAGCGGTCCGGGCGACCCGGTGCATCTGCGAGCTCACGGCCACCACGCGCCCGTCGCCGCTCTCGACCAGCTGGGGGAGCAGCAGCCCGGTGAGCAGGAACGGCCCGAGGTGGTTGGTGGCCATCTGCAGCTCGAACCCGTCGCCGGTGCGTTGGTACGGCGGCGCCATCACGCCCGCGTTGTTGACCAGCACGTCGATCGCGCCGAGCTCCTTGGCCCGCTCGGCAGCCGAGCCGGACCGAGTCCAGCGAGGCGAGGTCGACGACCAGCTCCTCCGTGCTCGCGCCCGGCACCTGCGCCAGCACGGCCTCGCGGGTGCCGGTCGAGCTTCTCCGGGTTGCGCCCGGCCAGCACCACCCGGGCGCCGTGGCGGGCCAGCTCCAGGGCGACGTACTGCCCCAGCCCGCCGGGGCTGGCGCCGGTGACCACCACGGTGCGCCCGGTCTGGTCGGGGATCGCGATCACGGGGTGACCGCCATCGCGGCCAGCACCCGGGCGGCCAGCTCCTGGTCGCCGGCGACCCGGACGCCCGCGGGATCGGCGGCCTGCCGGCCGCCGGCCAGCACCGTGAAGGCCTCGCGGTCCAGCTCGATCGTCGCGGTGGGGTCGGCGGGGGGCTCCGGCAGGCTCCGGCCGCGGCCGTCCTCGCCGACCTCGAAGGCGCGCGGCGCCAGGTCGTCGACGGTCAGCACCAGCGTGGTGCCGGGCGCTGCACCGACCCGCTTGGCCAGCACCAGCCCGAGGCTGTCGCTCAGGTAGCCGATCGTGTGGGTGGCCGCGGGGGAGTGGAGGTTGCCCGGGCGGCCGACGGCGCGGCGGACGTCCTGCTCGTGCATCCACACGTCGAGCGGGCGGTTGCGCAGCAGGGTGCGCTGCGTCCAGCCCAGGGCACCGAAGGCACCGGGGGCCGGCGCGTCCGGGTCGCTCGGCGGGTCGTCCAGCAGGGCGGTGTGCCGGCTGGTCGCCGACTGGCGGATCTCCTGCAGCAGGTCGTCGGCGTCGCGCTCGCGGCGGGCCAGCCACGCCCTGCTCGGTGAAGACCTGCATCGGGCTGCGCACGTGCTCGCGCTCGCCGACCTCGACGTCGTCGTGCGCGGTGCCGGCCAGCAGCGACTCCAGGTGCGCGGTGTGCGCGACCACGGCGTGCACGTCCCACCCCGGCAGGTCGGTCGGCGTGGCCCAGGCCTCGGACGGCAGCTCCTCCAGCAGCCCGGTCAGGTCGTCGATGGCCTGCCACCAGGCGTCGACGTACCCGACCAGCTCGGGGTGTCCGGTGCTCGTGCTGGTCTGGCTCGCCTGCTGCTCGGTCATGCGCGCAGCCTAGGGCGCAGGTCGTGACGGGAGAATAGGAGCGACCAGGAGAATGGGCGCATGCGCGTGCGTGCCCCCGAGCTCACCGGTCGCGGCTGGCTCAACACCGCCGGCCCCCTGTCCCTCTCCGACCTGCGTGGGCGCTTCGTCCTGCTGGACTTCTGGACCTTCTGCTGCGTCAACTGCCTGCACGTCCTCGACGAGCTGCGGCCGCTGGAGGCGACGTACGCCGAGGAGCTGGTCGTCGTCGGCGTGCACTCGCCGAAGTTCGTGCACGAGGCCGACCCGGACGCGCTGGTCGCGGCCGTCGAGCGGTACGGCGTGCACCACCCGGTGCTCGACGACCCCGAGCTGACCACCTGGTCGGCCTACACCGCGCGGGCCTGGCCCACGCTGGTGCTGGTCGACCCCGAGGGCTACGTGGTCGCCCAGTACGCCGGCGAGGGGCACGTGCACGCCCTGGACCGGCTGCTCGCCGAGCTGGTCGCCGAGCACCGCGAGCGCGGCACCCTGCAGCCGGGCGACTCGCCGTACGTGCCGCCGACCGTCGAGCCGACCGACCTGCGCTTCCCGGCCAAGGCCGTGCCGCTGCCCGACGGGCGGGTGCTGGTCGCCGACGCCGGCCACGACGAGGTGGTCGAGCTGGCGTCGGCCGACGGCGCCCGTGCTGCGCCGGTTCGGGCGGGTTCGCCGAGCCCAACGGGCTCTGCCTGCTGCCCGAGGACGTGGCCGCCGAGGTCGGGTACGACGTGGTGGTCGCCGACACCGTCGCACCACCAGCTCCGCGGGCTGACGCTGGCCACCGGCGAGGTGCGGGTGCTCGCCGGCGACGGCGAGCAGTGGATGCCCGGCGACGGCCCCGAGCGGCTCTCCAGCCCGTGGGACGTCGCCTGGTGGCGGCGACCGGGTCTGGGTGGCGATGGCCGGCATCCACCAGCTGTGGACCTTCGACCCGCGCACCGGCGACGTCGAGGTCGCTGGTCGGCACCACGAACGAGGGACTGCTCGACGGGCCGCTCGACCAGGCGTGGCTCGCGCAGACCTCGCGGACTGGCCGCGGCCGGCGACCGGCTCTGGCTGGCCGACAGCGAGGTCTCCGCGCTGCGCTGGGTCTCCGGCGGCGAGGTGCGGCACCGCGGTGGGCACCGGGCTGTTCGACTTCGGGTTCCGCGACGGCACGGCCGACGAGGCGCTGCTGCAGCACCCGCTCGGGGTGACCGCGCTGCCCGACGGCTCGGTGGCCGTCTGCGACACCTACAACGGCGCCGTACGCCGCTTCGACCCGGCGACGGCGAGCTCGACCACGCTGGCGACCGGGCTCGCCGAGCCGAGCGGGGCGCTACGTCGACGGCGAGCACCTGGTGGTGGTGGAGTCGACCGCCCACCGGCTCACCCGGGTGCCGCTCGGGCGCCTCGGCCCAGGCGGCCGACTTCAGCCACCGCACCCAGCGCCCGGTCACCGACGTCGCCGCCTCGGTGCTGCTGGAGGCGGTCTTCACGCCGCCGCCGGGACAGAAGGTCGACGACCGCTACGGCCCGGCGACCCAGCTGATGGTGACCGCGACGCCGGCCGCGCTGCTGCGGACCGGCGAGGGGCGCTCGCACCGACCTGCGACGCACCCTCGAGCTCGACCCGACGGTCGGGGAGGGCGTGCTGCACGTCGCCGCCCGCGCCGCCTCCTGCGACGCCGACGGGGGGAGGGTGCCGCCTGCCACGTGCACCAGCAGGACTGGGGCGTCCCGGTCCGGGTCAGCGCCGCCGGCGAGGCCGTGCTGACCCTGCCGCTGGGCGGGACCGCCTGACCCGCTCCCCCCAGACTCTGCCCACGAACGACGAAGGGCCGCACCCCATCGGGGTGCGGCCCTTCAGCTGTCGAGATTGGATCAGAACGCCGCCTCGTCGAGGTCCATCAGCGAGAGGTCGATCTGCTCGGCGATGGTGCGCTCCGCGGTCAGGCGGGGGAGGTTGGTGGCGGCGAAGAACTGCGCGGCCGCGACCTTGCCCTCGTAGAACGCCTTGTCCTTGGCGGAGACCTCGCCGCCCAGCTTGGCCAGCGCGACCTCCGCCTGGCGCAGCAGCAGCCAGGCGCAGACCACGTCGCCGAGCACCATCAGCAGGCGGGTGGTGTTGAGCCCCACCTTGTAGATGTTGCGCAGGTCGCCGCCCTCGGCGGAGGCGTCGGCCGACATCAGGTCGTTGATCATGTGACCGACGATGGCGTTGGCGTCCTGCGAGCGCGGTGGCCAGCAGGGCCCGCTCGTTCTTCAGGCGACCGTTGCCGGCCTCGGACTTGATGAAGCCCTCGATCTCGCTCGGCCAGGTGGCCCAGGGCGCGGCCCTGGTCCTTGACGATCTTGCGGAAGAAGAAGTCCTGGCCCTGGATCGCCGTGGTGCCCTCGTAGAGGGTGTCGATCTTGGCGTCGCGGACGTACTGCTCGATCGGGTACTCCTGCAGGAAGCCGGAGCCACCGAAGGTCTGCAGCGACTCGGTGCCGAGCAGCACCCAGGAGCGCTCGGAGCCGTAGCCCTTGACGATCGGGAGCAGCAGGTCGTTGACGCGCCTCGGCCAGCTTGGCCTCGTCGCTCGCCCGTCGTGCTCGGCGAGCATGACCTTGTCCTGCCAGGTGGCGGTGTAGAGCACCAGGGCGCGCATGGCCTCGGCGAACGACTTCTGCGTCATCAGCGAGCGACGGACGTCGGGGTGGTGGGTGATCGTGACGCGCGGGGCGGTCTTGTCGGCCGACTGGGTGAGGTCGGCGCCCTGGACGCGCTCCTTGGCGTACTCCAGCGCGTTGAGGTAGCCGGTGGAGAGGGTGGCGATCGCCTTGGTGCCGACCATCATCCGGGCGTTCTCGATCACGTCGAACATCTGCGCGATGCCGTTGTGCACCTCGCCGACCAGCCAGCCCTTGGCGGGCTCGCCGCCGCCGACCTGCGGGTCGCCGAAGGTGACCTCGCAGGTGTTGGAGACCTTGATGCCCATCTTGTGCTCGACGTTGGTGACGTAGACGCCGTTGCGCTCGCCGGTCAGCTCGCCGGTCTCGTGGTCGAAGTGGTACTTCGGCATCCAGAAGAGCGAGAGGCCCTTGGTGCCCGGGCCGCCGACGCCCTCGACGCCCTCGGGGCGGGCCAGCACCAGGTGCATGATGTTCTCGGTCATGTCGTGCTCGGCCGAGGTGATGAAGCGCTTGACGCCCGTGACGTTCCAGGAGCCGTCCTCGTTCGGGGTGGCCTTGGCGCGGCCGGCGCCCACGTCGGAGCCGGCGTCGGGCTCGGTCAGCACCATCGTGCAGCCCCACTGGCGCTCGACCATGATCTGGGCGACGCGCTGGTCGCGCTCCACGCCGTTGGCGTTGTTGTAGAGCACGCCGGCGAACGGCGCGCCCGCGGCGTACATCTAGATCGGGGCGTTGGCGCCGAGCACCATCTCGCCGATGGCCCAGATCAGGCTGGACGGGGCGGGGGTGCCGCCGAGCTCCTCGCGGATCTGCAGGCGCCAGAACTCGGCGTCCATCCAGGCCCGGTAGCTCTTCTTGAACGACTCCGGCAGCGGGGCCGAGTGGGTCTTCGGGTCGAAGACCGGCGGGTTGCGGTCGCTGTCCTCGTAGGAGGCGGCGATGTCCTCGCGGGCGAGACGGTCGACCTCGGCCAGCACCTCACGCGCGGTGTCGACGTCGACCTCCGCGAACGGGCCCGTGCCCAGGATCTCGTCGCGGCCGAACACCTCGAAGAGGTTGAACTCGATGTCACGGAGGTTGCTCTTGTAGTGGCTCACGGATCCACCCTTATCCAGTCTGATGGGGTCACCGGCCTTGCGGCCCGGCCTTGGCGCCCGACGAGTGGACACACGAGTCCTACCAGTCAGTAACTTGATTGTGCAACGAGGCGCACGCTCCCGCAAGTGGAACGCTGTGATCTTCCTGACGACCTCGGTCACTCGCGGGGGAATTGACCTCCAGGTGATAGGTAATGTCTACTATAAAAAGAGACATACGTTCACCACTCGATAAGGCGCAACATGCGACAGCTCATCGTCCTGGGATTCGTCGGATTCCTGGCTCAGCTCATCGACGGGTCCCTGGGGATGGCGTACGGCGTCACCTCCACGACGCTGCTGCTCGCCGCCGGCGTCGCGCCGGCCGCCGCCTCGGCGGCGGTGCACTTCTCCGAGATCGGCACCTCGCTGGTCTCCGGCATCTCCCACCACAAGCTCGGCAACGTCGACTGGCGCACGGTGATGATCCTGGCCGGCCCCGGCTTCGTCGGCGCGTTCGCCGGCGCGACCATCCTGGTCAACATCGACGGCGAGATGGCCAAGCCGATCGTCGCCGGCATCCTGCTCACCCTGGGCGTCTACGTGATCTGGCGGTTCCTGGTGCTCGGCGGCCGCCGGCCCACCTTCAAGGGACGTCCGTCGGCGACCTTCCTGGCGCCGATCGGCCTCTTCGGCGGCGCGCTGGACGCGATCGGCGGCGGCGGCTGGGGCCCGGTGGGCACCACCACCCTCCTCTCCTCGGGCCGGCTCGAGCCGCGCAAGGTGATCGGGTCGATCGACACCTCCGAGTTCGTGGTCGCCGTCGGCGGCTCGATCGGGTTCATCCTGGCGCTGGGGCACTCCGGCATCGACTGGGGGTACGCCGGCGCGCTGCTGGCCGGTGGCGTGCTCGCGGCCCCGATCGCGGCCTGGCTGGTCCGGCACCTGCCCGGCCGGGTGCTCGGCGTCGCGGCCGGCGGCCTGATCATCGTCACCAACAGCCGCACCCTGGCCGACTCGTTCGGCGCCTCGGGCGCCCAGGTCGCCGCCATCGTCGGCGCCCTGGCGGTCGTCTGGATCGTCGCCATCGCCTGGGCGGTCAAGCACGAGCGCGCGGCCCGTCGAGCCGAGCTGGCCGAGCAGGACGGGCGTGCCGCGGACGAGCTCGAACTCGCCTGAGCGGGCGTCTGGGCCCTGCGGGACCCGGCATCTGACAAACTGGGGCCATGCGCGTCTCCGCGAAGTCCGACTACGCCCTCCGGGCCCTCATCGAGATGGCGGCGCGCGCCGACGCGAAGCCGGTCAGCGCCGAGGAGCTGGGCAAGTCCCAGGACATCCCGCACGGGTTCCTCCAGGCCATCCTCGCCGACCTCCGCAAGGCGGGCGTGGTGGTCTCCCAGCGTGGCCAGTCCGGCGGCTGGCGGCTGGCCCGCGACCCGGGGGAGGTCTCGGTGGCCGACGTGATCCGCGCCGTCGACGGGCCGCTGGTCTCGGTCTACGGCCTGCGCCCGGAGGCGGTCTCCTACAACGCCTCCGCCGAGGTGCTCCAGCACGTGTGGATCGCCGCCCGGCACTCCCTGCGCGACGTCTTCGAGCAGGTCTCGATCGCGCAGCTGGCCAGCCAGGAGCTCCCGGAGGCGGTCACCTCGCGTACCGCTGACGAGGACGCCTGGCAGCCGCACTGAGCGAGGCTCAAGCCCCCCGGGCGTGCGTGGCGATCCACTCCACCAGGGGTCGGAGCTCCCGCCAGTCGGTACGCACCCGGTCGAGCAGCTCGGGGCCCAGGGCGTCGGCCTCGAAGCCGTAGGAGCGGCCGACGAAGATCTGCTTGTGCCGCAGCAGCTCGATCCGCGGGTGGTCGGCGGGGTAGCCGCGCGGGGAGGTCTTGAGCTTGTCCCCGCCGACCTCCCAGCCCCGCTTCGCGTAGCGGGCGAGCATCTTCTCCAGCGGCACCCCGGTCAGCTCGGCGGCCATCGCCTCGCGGATCGCGGCCAGCCGCGGCCCGCTGGCGTCGTAGAAGCCGGCCCCCACCCGGGTGCCGCGCGGGGAGATCTCGACGTACCAGCCGGTCGCCTCGCCGACCGCGACGAAGGCGCCCTGGTGGGTCTTGTACGGCGTCTTGTCCTTGGCGAAGCGCACGTCGCGGTAGGGCCGGAACACCTTGGCCGGACCGAACTCCGGCTCCAGCGCGGCGACCAGCGCCTCCATCGGCTTGCGGACGGCCTCGGCGTAGACGTGCTTGTGCGCCTCCCAGAACGCCTTGGTGTTGTCGACCTCGAGGTCGTCGTAGAAGTCGAGGGCCGCGACGGGGAAACCGGTGAACTGCACGGCCTCAGCCTAGGCAGACGGGACCCGCGCCCAGAGCTGCTGGTCCCCGGACTCGCCAAGGTAGGTCAGCGTCAGCACGTCGTCCGCGCAGGCGGGCGGGGCGAGGAAGCCGGTGTCCCCCGCAGGGCCGCTCCACACCACGTCGGGGCCGTCGGGGTCGCCTGACCAGCTCAGCAGCCGGGCGGACTCGCCGTCCTGGGGGCCGCGGGCGAAGAAGACCGCGTCCCCGCACGGCACCAGGCTGCCGGTGGCACCGGGCCCGAGCTCGGTGCGGGTCCCGTCCTCGGTCCCGACGAAGGTGCCGGAGCCCACGGCCTTCTCGTCGCGCACCTCGGACCAGACCGCGCCGCCGTCGGTGGCCACCACGTCCCAGCCGACGCAGTCGGCGACGCCGTCGACCGGCACCGGCCCGGACTCCTCGAGCGTGACCAGCGTCCGGCAGGAGACCGGGCGGGCGTCGTCGAACGTCAGCACCGCCACGCCCGCGTCCGAGGTGGTCACCTGGGAGAACCCCTCGCCCCGCGGCGCGCAGTGCTCGAGCTGCGACTCCCCGCTGGGCAGGTGGACGGCGGCCAGGCAGTAGGCGCGCTTCGGCCCGTAGGTGGGGTAGCGCAGCTCCTCGCCGTGCAGCGACCAGGTGCCGCCGGGGGCCGGGCGCGGCCCGGGGAGGTCGGCGGTCGAGCCGTCGGCGAGCTGCACGACCAGCCCCAGTGCGGGGCGGCGCTCCCGGCGGTCGGTGGCCACGACGACGGCGTAGGAGTCGCTCATCAGCACCTGGCTGATCCGTCGGCCCGGGCCCGCGGCGAGCTCGGCCCGGCTGCCGTCGCGGGAGATCAGCGCGGTGCGTCCGTTCGGCGGTGCCACCGCCCGCCAGTCCCGCCCCACCACCACGGTCGCGTCCGGCGACTCGCCGGTCGACCGCCAGGACAGCGGCTCGGCGCTCTCCGCGTCATCCGGCTCCGGGTCGGCGGAGTCCGTGCAGCCGGCCAGTGCCAGCGCCAGCGCCAGCGCCAGTGCCAGTGCCAGGGTCGCGACGACGCGGCGCATCAGACCCCCACGTTCTGCTGGGGGTGCGCGAGGTTGGCGCGGTACTGCTGGTACGCCGACTGCCACTGATTGCGGGCGATGAACGGCTCGCTGGGGTCGAAGCGCTGCTGGTTCCAGGGCTCGAAGTAGCCCAGGAGCGGCTCCCCGCCCGGGTTCTGGTCGAAGCCGCGGCCCACCTGGAAGTGCCCCGAGGCGTCGTCGTCGAGGTAGGGGTAGAACCGCTTCTCCAGCACCGGGTGCAGCACGACCGGCGCCCGGTAGTCCTCCAGGTGGCGCATCATCAACAGGTACCACTCCTCGAAGGACCAGTCACCCACGTCGAGCACCACGTAGTCGCCGGCGTGCTTCTTGCGGTCGTAGCCGGTGTGGTCGTTGACCACGCGGACGAGCTCGGTGATCGAGGTGCCGGCGCGGGTGGTGCCGAGCTTGCCGGCCCAGTGCTTCTGCGACTGGCGGCGCTTGCGCCACCCCCAGGTGATCGCCTGCGCGGTGGCCGGGCCGCACCAGTACCAGCGGTTCTGCTCGCGCGAGCGCTTCGCCTTCATGATCGACCGGCGCCTCGGGTAGTCGGCGGCGCTCCTGCTCCCGTCGGCCTCGGCCCGCAGCCGCCGGACCTTGCCGGCCGCGCGGGCGGCGGCGGCCAGCTCGCGCCGGTCGGCGCGGGCCCGGTCGGCGGGCGACATCGCGGCGCGGCGCTCCAGCAGAGTGGCGGTGTCCAGGTCGCCGGTGTGCTCGCGGGCGGGCTGGTCGGCGGCCTCGGCTGCGGCGTCGGCGGCGGAGGCCAGGCGGGCCTGCACCTGCGCCTCGCTCTGCGTGGTCCAGCCGAGGCCGACGCAGTAGCGCTCGCCGTCGAAGGTGGCGCACCGGGTCGTGTCCGTCTTCGGTGCTGCGCTGCCGGCTGGTGCCGCGGTCAGCGGGAGCACGAGCAGGAGGGCCAGCCCGCAGGCGGCGTGGAGCGGCGTACGGCGGAGGGACCGGGTGTTCATGACGTCTCACTGTCCCCGACAGTCACAGGAGTCGCAAGATGCCAGCACCGAAGACGACAGCAGCCCCGGGCCGAGGGCCCGGGGCTGCTGGTGCGGAGCGGATGACGAGACTCGAACTCGCGACATCGACCTTGGGAAGGTCGCGCTCTACCAACTGAGCTACATCCGCACGGCCGGCCGCGATGGTGCAGCGCCCGACGACGGTGGATGCTACCCGATCCGGCGGAAGGTCGGGTGCTTGGGCGTCAGGCCGTCGCCCGACGAGCGCCCGGTGACCCGGCGGTGCACCCACGGCCCGAGGAACTCCCGGGTCCAGCGGGCGTTCTCCCGCAGCTGCTCGCGGCGGGTGAGCAGCGGGGCCGCGGGCACCTCCATCGGGGTGAGGCCGTGCTCCACCCCGAGGGCGTCGAGCACCTGCAGCGCCATGTAGTGGTGGCCGGCGGCGTTGAGGTGCATCCGGTCGGTGTCCATGTGGGTGACCAGGTCGACGTCGCGCATCCGCCACATGTCGACCAGGGTGGCGTCGTGCTTGTCGGCGATCTCGCGGACCCACTCGTTGAAGATCGCCATCCGCCCGCGCACGGCGGCGTAGATCCCGGTCGAGCCGGGGTCGAAGATCGTGAACATCACCACCCGCGCACCGGTCGCGGTCAGCCGCCCGATCGCGTCGTCGTACGCCGCGGCCAGCGCGTCCAGGTCGACCTTGGGTCGCAGCACGTCGTTGCCGCCGCCGTGGATGGTGACCAGGTCGGGCTCCAGCGCCAGCGCCGGGTCCAGCTGCTCGTCGATGATCGCGGGCAGCTTGCGACCGCGGATGGCGAGGTTGGCGTAGCCGAAGTCGGGGTCGAGGGCCGCGAGGTGCTCGGCGACCCGGTCGGCCCAGCCGCGCAGCCCGTTCGGGCGGTCGGGGTCGGGGTCGCCGACGCCCTCGGTGAAGGAGTCGCCGAGGGCCACGTAGCGCGGTGAAGGTCTGGTCGCTGGGCATGGTGCCATTCTCGGGCACCGGGACAAGCGGCCACGACGGTAGGGTGCGCGGCGTGCTGCTCTCCGACCGCGACATCCTGGCCGAGATCGACGCCGGCCGCATCGGCCTCACCCCCTGGGACGAGGAGATGCTCCAGCCCTCCAGCGTGGACATCCGGCTCGACCGGTTCTTCCGGGTCTTCGAGAACCACCGGTACCCGCACATCGACCCCGCCGCCGACCAGAGCGACCTGACCCGGATGGTCGAGCCCGGACGGCGACGAGCCGTTCATCCTGCACCCGGGGGAGTTCGTCCTCGGCTCGACGTACGAGGTCGTGCTCGCTGCCCGACGACGTCGCTGCGCGGGTCGAGGGCAAGTCCTCCCTGGGCCGCCTGGGCCTGCTGACCCACGCCACCGCCGGCTTCGTGGACCCCGGCTTCTCCGGTCACGTGACGCTGGAGCTGGCCAACGTGGCGACGCTCCCGATCAAGCTCTACCCGGGGATGAAGATCGGTCAGCTCTGCTTCTTCCGGCTCTCCTCGCCCGCCGAGCACCCCTACGGCTCGGCCAAGTACGGGTCGCGCTACCAGGGCCAGCGCGGGCCCACGCCGTCGAAGTCGTACGCGAACTTCCACCGCACGCAGATCTGAGGTCCCGGTCACCCCCGCCTAGCCACGACGCGCGCTAAGGGCTACCTTATTTCGGTAAGGCTTCCCTAACTCAAGGATCAGCATGCGTCGTACCGCCACCAAGCTTGTCACGGCCCTGGCCGGACTGAGCCTGCTCACCGCCTGCAGCACCGGTTCCACCGAGACCGCCGAGGAGTCCTCCGGCAGCACCACGTCGGTCGAGGAGGGGGCCTTCCCGGTCACCATCGAGCACGCCTTCGGCGAGACGACGATCGAGTCGGAGCCCAAGCGGGTGGCCACCCTCGGCTGGACCGACCAGGACAACGCGCTGGCCCTCGGCGTCGTCCCCGTGGGCGCCACCAAGCTCACCTGGGGCGGCAACGAGGAGGGCTCCTCGGACTGGTTCGACGCCGAGCTGGCCGAGGTCGGCGGCGAGGCCCCCGAGCGGTACGACGACTCCGACGGCATCCCCGTGCAGGAGGTCGCCGAGCTCGCGCCCGACCTGATCCTGGCCACCAACTCCGGCATCACCGAGGCGGAGTACAAGAAGCTCAGCAAGATCGCCCCCGTCGTGGCCTACCCGGACGCCCCCTGGGTGACCCCGTGGGAGACCTCGCTGGAGACCGCCGGCAAGGCGCTGGGTCGCAGCGAGCTGGCCGCCGAGGTGCTGGAGGAGACCGAGGGCGTGATCGAGGACGCCAAGGAGGAGTACTCCGACCTCGAGGGCACCTCGCTTCGTCTTCGCCTACCTGAGCGCCACCGACCTGTCGACCGTCGGCGTCTACGGCCGCCAGGACCCGCGGGTCGCGGTGCTGGAGGACTTCGGCCTGGTCAGCCCCGAGATCACCGAGACGGCCGTCAAGGACGGGCAGTTCTACGGCACGGTCTCCGCCGAGCGCGCCGAGACGGTCGACTCCGACCTGCTGCTGACCTACGTGGAGTCCGAGGACGACCTCGAGACGTTCCGCAAGGACAAGCTGCTCGGCCAGATCCCCGCGCTCGCCTCCGGCCACGCCTACGGCGAGCTGGACAAGCACGTGGGTCTCTCCATCACCAACCCGACGCCGATCTCCATCCCGTTCATCGTGGAGAACTTCCTGCCCAAGGTGGCCGAGGCAGCTGACGGGTCGTGACCCTGCTCCAGTCCAGGGGACGGACCGGCTCGCTGACGTCGGTCCGTCCCGCCCTCGCACCGCGACCGCCCTGCGCTTCGGCGCGGTGGCGGTCGTGGTGCTGGTCCTGGCTGGAGTCGCCTCCCTCCTGATCGGCTCCCGGGCGCTGTCCCCCGCGGTGGCGCTCGACCCCGGCCACCCGCTCCACCCGATCGTCGAAGCCCGGTTCGAGCGCACCCTGCTCGCCGCCGCGGTCGGGGCCGCGCTGGGCCTGGCCGGCGCGCTCATGCAGGGCCTGACCCGCAACCCGCTGGCCGACCCCGGGATCCTCGGCATCAACGCCGGCGCCTCGCTCGCGATGGTGCTGGCGATCTCCCTGCTCGGCGTCTCCGAGCTGAGCTCCTACCTGTGGTTCGCCTTCGCCGGGGCCGCGGCCGCCGCCCTGCTGGTGCACGCGATCGCCTCGATGGGCCGTGGGGGCGCCACCCCGGTCAAGCTCGCCGTCGCCGGCGCCGCCGTCACCGCCGCGGTGACCAGCTGGAGCACCGGCGTGCTGATGGTCGACCGCGCCACCATGGAGTCCTTCCGGCTCTGGCAGGTCGGCACCGTCGGCGGCCGCGGCCTCGACGTGCTGCTCACCGGGCTGCCCTTCCTGCTGGCCGGCGCGCTGCTGGCCGCCGTCGGCGCCCGGCTGCTGGACGCGCTGGCGCTCGGCGACGACGTGGCCCGCGGCCTGGGCCGCCGGGCCGGACGGGACCGGGTGGTGGTCGGACTGGCGATCGTCCTGCTCGCCGGCACCGCGACCGCGCTGGCCGGGCCGATCGCCTTCGTCGGGCTGGTGGTCCCGCACGCGGTCCGTGCCGTGGTCGGCCCCGGCCACACCCGGGTGCTGCCGCTGGCCGCCCTGGTCGGCGCGATCCTGGTCGTGGCCGCGGACACCGTGGGCCGCGTGGTGCTGCCGCCCGCCGAGGTCCAGGTCGGCATCATGGCCGCCGTCCTCGGCGTCCCGTTCTTCCTGGTCCTGGTCCGCCGCGGCCGGATGGGCACGCTGTGAGCACCGCGGTCCGGGTCCGGCCCGAGGCCCTGGGGCCCCGACGGCGCGGACGTCGTACGCCGGGCCCGGCGCGTCCCCCGCCGGCGCCGCACGCTGGTGCTCTCCGGGCTGGCGCTGCTGCTCTTCGCGGTCTTCTGGGCCCGGGTGCTGCTGGGCGACTTCACCATCACCGTCCCGGACTTCTTCCGGATCCTCTTCGGGACCGAGATCCCCGGCGCCTCGTTCATCCTGATGGAGTCCAAGCTGCCCCGCGCGGTGCTCGGCGTCCTGGTGGGCGGCTGCTTCGGCGTCGCCGGAGCGATGTTCCAGGCGACCCTGCGCAACCCGCTGGCCAGCCCGGACGTGATCGGGGTGTCGCTGGGCGCGAGCGCCGCGGCGGTGACCGCGATCGTGCTGCTCGGGCTCGAGGGGGCGCCGGTCTCGGGAGCGGCGATCCTCGGGGCCCTGGGCGCCGCGGTGCTGGTACGCGTGGTCGCCGGCCCCGGCGGCACCCACCACCTGGTGCTGGCCGGGATCGGCATGGCCGCGGCCCTGCTCTCGGTGGTGCACTACCTCTTCACCCGCGCCGACGTGTGGGACGCGCAGCTGGTGCTGCGCTGGCTCACCGGCAGCGTGGGCGCGGCGGACTGGCCGACCATCCGGCTGCTCGCCCTGGCGCTCCTGGTGCTGGCACCGCTCGTGCTCTGGGTGACCCGGACCCTGCCGCTGCTCGAGCTGGGCGAGGACACCGCCACGGGTCTGGGGGCCGGCCGGTGGTCGGTCGACGCCGTGCTGCTGGTCGCGGTGGTGCTGACCGCGGTCGGGGTCGCGGCGGCCGGCCCGATCTCCTTCGTGGCCTTCCTCGCCGGGCCGATCGCCCGGATCCTGCTGCGCGGCCGGACGACGCTGCTCGGCGCCGCGCTGGTCGGCGCCACCATCGTGGTGGGGGCCGACTACGTCGCCGACTACCTCCTGTCCGACATCAACTTCCCGACCGGGGTCGTCACCGGCGCCTTCGGGGCCCCGTTCCTGCTCTGGCTGCTCGCGAGCGGCCGCACCGGAAGGAGAGTCGCATGACGCATCACCCACGCACGACCCGGGAGGTCCCGGTGGAGCCGCGCCCGACCTCGCGCCTGGTCGCCGAGCACGTCTCGCTCGGCTACGGGGACCGTCCGGTGGTCCACGAGCTCTCCCTGGCCGTGCCCGACTCGCGGGTCAGCGTGATCGTCGGCGCCAACGCCTGCGGCAAGTCCACGCTGCTGCGCGGGATGGCGCGGCTGCTCAAGCCCACCGGCGGCAGCGTGCTGCTGGACGGCGAGGCGATCCACCGCGCTGCCGACCCGGCAGGTCGCCCGCACGCCTCGGCCTGCTGCCGCAGAGCGCGGTCGCGCCCGAGGGGCTCACCGTCACCGACCTGGTCTCCCGGGGCCGGCACCCGCACAGCGGGCTGCTGCGCCGCTGGAGCCGCGAGGACGACGAGGCGGTGGCCGACGCGCTCGAGCTCACCGGCACCCTCGACCTGGCCGAGCGGTCGGTCGACGAGCTCTCCGGCGGCCAGCGGCAGCGGGTGTGGGTGGCGATGGCGCTGGCCCAGCGCACCGACCTGCTGCTCCTCGACGAGCCGACGACGTACCTGGACCTGGCCCACCAGGTCGAGCTGCTCGACGTCCTGCGCGACCTCAACGCCGCCCGCGGCACGACCATCGTGATGGTGCTGCACGAGCTCGCCCTGGCCGCCCGGTACGCCGACCACCTGGTGGCCATGCAGGACGGCCGGGTGGTGGCCGAGGGCACGCCCGCCCAGGTGGTGACCCCCGAGGTGGTGCGCCAGGTCTTCGACCTGGAGTGCCGGGTGATCGACGACCCGGTCTCGCACACCCCCCTGGTGGTCCCGGTGGGCCGCCACCACCGCTGATCCCCTCCCCGAACGGAGCACCACCATGACCTCGACCACCGCCGCAGCCCTGCCGCTGATCCTCGACGCGTTCGAGGTGGTCGCCGTCCAGCGGCTCTCGCCGTCCTTCGTCCGGCTCGAGCTGGGCGGGGCGTCGCTGGCCGACTTCGGCACCGACGGCCCGCTGCGTCGACCAGCGGTTCAAGCTGGTCTTCCCGCTGCCCTCGGGCGACCTCCCGGACTTCTCCGGCGCCGACGAGTCCTGGTTCGCCAGCTGGCTGGCGATCCCCGCCGAGGAGCGGGGCCACATGCGCACCTACACGATCCGCGAGGTGCGCGGCGCCGGTGCCGAGACCCGCCTGGTGGTCGACATCGTGCTGCACGTCGGCGACGGCGAGCACGGGCCGGGCTCGGACTGGGCGGCGCGGGCCGAGCCCGGCGACCGGGTGATCGGCCTGGCGCCCGCGTCGCGGGCAGGCCTTCGGCGGCGTGGAGTTCGTGCCCGGTGCCGCCACCGAGCTGCTGCTGGTCGGGGACGAGACGGCGGTGCCGGCGGTGGCCGGGATCCTGCGCGACCTGCCGGCCGAGGCCCGCGGTGCGGCGTTCCTGGAGGTGCCGCTCGCGGCGGACTTCCTGCCCGACGTGGTCGGCGCCCGGACGGGGTGGAGCTGACCTGGATCGCCCGCGGACGACGCGCCCGCTGGGGGAGCGCCTGCACGCCGCGGTGGTCGAGCACCTGGGGGTCGACGGGGTCTCCGCCGCTGCCTTGGCCGTCGAGCCCGACGAGATCGACCCCGACCTGTGGGAGACCCCCAGCTACTCGTCCTCGGGCGAGGACGTCGCCGCGGACCCGCTGCCGCACGAGGGGCTCTACGCCTGGATCGCCGGGGAGTCCGGGATGGTCACCGGGCTGCGCCGCGCACCTGGTCAAGGGGCTCGGCGTGGACCGGCGCCAGGTCGCCTTCATGGGCTACTGGCGCCGCGGCGTGGCGATGCGCTCCTGAGGCCCCGGCACAGCCGGCCTGCAGGTCGTGGCGGTGGGGCGCGCCTCGAGCCGCTCGTCGGGGATCGGCCGGCCGCACACCTCGCAGGTGCCGTAGGTCCCCGAGCCGACCCGGGCCAGGGCCGTCGTCGATCTCCGCCAGCCGCTGCCGGGTCTGGGTGACCAGGGCGTCGACCTGGGACCGCTCGAAGGCGATGGTCGCGCCCTCCGGGTCGTGCTCGTCGTCGGCGTTGGTGTCCAGCGAGGCGGCGACGATCGCCTCGAAGTCGTCGGTCAGCATCGCCGAGCCGCGTCAGCGTCGTACGCCGCTCGCTCCTCGAGCAGGGCGCGGGCCTGGTCCGGATCCATCCGTCCAGTCTGCCCACCGGCGGCAACCTCGGTCAGCCGTCGAGCCGGTCGGCGACCCGGCGGAGCTGACGGGCGAGCTGGGCCCGACGGCGTACCGGCTGCGGCTTGGGGTGCTGACGGGTGCGTCCCGGCAGTCGGTTGCGGACGATCATCTCGATGTCGGCGGGGGTGTAGTCCATGGCGGTCTCCTGGGTGTGATCAGAGCGCGGTGAGCACGATGTCGCCGGACGAGGTCTTCATCCGGAGCTCGACGTGGTCCTGGCCGTCGGCGGGCTCGCCGGTCGACGGGAGGCTGGAGCGGATGCCGCCGCTCACGGTGGTGACGTCGGTCCACACCGGCACGCCGCGGGGGATCGACGAGGTGCACGTCGCCGGAGGCGCCTCGGACGCCGATCCGGCCGCGGTCCACGGTCCGCAGCCGGACGTCCCCGCTGCCGGTGGTCATCGCGACGTCGGCCCGGGAGCGGACGACGTCGAGGTCGCCGGAGCCGGTCTTGACCGACAGGTCGGCCTCGACCGTCTCGACCGCGCACGTCCCCGGAGCCGGTCGAGACGGCGGTGGGCTGCCTCGACCAGGCCGAGCGACGACGTCGCCGGACCCGCTGGTGACCTGGAGCTCGCCGGCGACCACGTCGATGGTGACGTCGCCCGAGCCGGTCTGCACGAGTCCCTGCCCGGCCAGCCGGGCCACCGGTGAGAGCTCCCCGAGCCGCTCTTCACCGCCAGGGTGGCCAGCGACGCCGGTGACGGTGGTTCCCGCGCTGCCGGCGCGGATCACCGCGACGCTGCCGGTGGGCAGCTCGACGTGCACGTGGACGCTCTGCTCCGAGCCCGGACAGGAAGCCGACCCGGGGACGCGGGGCGGTCACCGAGACGACGCCGTCGTCCTGGGTGACCTCGCACGGCGTCGGCCTGACGTCCCTGGACGGAGACCACGGTCTCGCCCCGTCACGGGCCGCGTCGGTGGCGTCGACGGTGACGGTGCCGCGGTCGACCTCCACGTTGAGGTGGATCGGGTCGGGGGTGGTGAAGCGGTGCTCCATGGCGTCTCCAGGGTGTGTGGGACCGGGGACCGGCGGGTGCCGGCCCCGGAACGGGCGAGAGGGGAGGGTGGGCGGTCGGTCAGACCCAGCCGGTCATCCGCTGGCTGCCGCGGGCCTGCCGGGCGGGCCGACCGAAGGGGTCGTGGCCGCCGAGGAACGGGATGCTGGACAGGTCGATGTCGATGTTGATCGCGTTGTCGTTGGTGGCGTGCCGGACCAGGGTGACCAGCCAGGTGTTGAGGCTCTGGCCGGACTCGGCCGCCTTCTCCTCGGCCTTCGCCTTGAGCGACTCCGGGATCCGCAGGGTGACCCGGGCCAGACCCTCGTCGGGGTCCTCCGGCTCCGGCGGGCGGGCCGGGGCGGCGGCCGCCTGGGCCGGAGGTGCGACCTCGACGACGAAGTCGAGCTCGCGGCCGTTGAGCCGGACGTCCACGCTGCCCGAGGGCATCTCGGTGGTGATCTCCGCGGCGGCCTGGCTGATCGCCTCCATCAGCGCCAGCCGGGCCGCCGGGTCGAGGGCGAAGGCGAGCCGCTCGGCGGCCGACTTCAGCTCGTCCCCACCGGCCTCGGCGGCCGAGACCAGGTCCCGGCGGAGGTGGTCGACGTACGGCGTGATGTCCATGCGCACCACTATGACGTCACCGTGACGTCACAGTCAAGGGATGCGACGTCTCATGCTGTCGAGTGCGGTAAATGCGAGGACGGCCGCCCCCTTGCGGGTGCGGCCGTCCTGGCCTGCTTGTCGACTCAGAGGTCGAAGAGCGAGCTCGATCCGTGGATGTCGACGTCGGTCTTCGGCTGGTGCGACTTGCCGTTGACGCGGCTCGGGCGGCTTCGTCTCCTCGGCGGGAGCCTCCTCGACCGGAGTCGAGTCGGCCTCGGACGCGGCCTCGGTGGCGGCCTGGCTGAGCGCGGCACCGTCGGGGGCAGCGGACGGCGCGGTCTCGGTCGGAGCGGGCTCCGTCTCGACCTTCTCCCCTCGGCGACCGGCTCGGCCTCGGCCTCGACCGTCGGGGAGGCCGGCTCCGGGGCGACGATGTCGAAGAGTGAGCCGCCCTCGGGGATCGACTGCGCCGGGGCTGCCGCGGGTGCGGCCGCCTTCGGCTGGGACGCGGCCTCGGTCGGCGCAGGCGCCGCCTCGACCTCGACCTCGACCTCGGCTTCGTCTCGGCGGGCGCGGCCGGCTCCGGGGCGGCGATGTCGAAGAGCGAGCCGCTCCCGATCTCGGCGGCGGGCGCCGCCGGGCGGGTGCTCGGCCTGGGGCTCCGGCTTCGCCTCGGCCTTCGGCTCGGCAGCAGGCTTGGGCTCGGCCTTGGGCTCCGCCTTCGCCTCGGGCTCCGCCGGGGCGGCCAGGTCGAACAGGGAGCCGCCCGAGCCGAGGTCGGCCTGCGGCTTCGCCTCGGTCTCTCGTCTCCGGGGCCGGCTTCCGGCCGTAGCGCCAGGTCGAAGAGCGACCCACCGTCTCCTGCTTGCGCGGGCTTCTGCCGGCTTCTCGGCGGGCGCCGGGGTGTCGAAGAGCGAGCCACCCGACTCCTGCTTGGCGGCGGGCTTCTCGGCGGGCTTCTCCTCGGGCGCGGGAGTGTCGAAGAGCGAGCCACCCGACTGCTGCTTGGCGGCGGGCTTCTCGTCCCGACGCCGGGGTGTCGAAGAGCGACGACCCGCCGCTGGCCTTGGCCAGCGGGCCGACGTCGGCGGTCTCGGTGACGGTCTCCTCGGTCTGGGTGACGTCACCGGCCTCGGGCTCGTCCTTGGTCGCGACGTCGCCCGCACCGGTCCCGGCCTTCGCCGAGGCGCCGACGGTCGCGGCCTTCTTCGACGGAGCCGGGGGCGGCCTTGGTCGCCTGCTCGCCCTTGACCGAGGCCAGCAGCATCTGCGCGACGTCGAGGACCTCGACCTCCTCGCGGGCGTTGCCCTTGGCCTGCTCGGAGGTCAGGCCGTCGGCCAGCATCACCCGGCAGAAGGGGCAGCCGACCGCGATCTGGTCGGCCCCGGTGGCGACGGCCTCCTGCGGTGCGGTTGACGTTGATCCGCTCGCCGAGGTTCTCCTCCATCCACATCCGGGCGCCACCGGCGCCGCAGCAGAAGGACTTCTCGTAGCTGCGCTCCATCTCGACGTACCTCGGCGCCGGGCAGGATCTGCAGCAGCTCGCGCGGCGGCTCGTAGACCTTGTTGTGGCGACCCAGGTAGCACGGGTCGTGGTAGGTGATCGAGCGCTTCGCCGCGCCCGCGCCGTCCTTGACCGGGGTCAGCTTGCCCTCGCGCACCAGGCGGTTGAGCAGCTGGGTGTGGTGGACGACCTCGAGCTCGATGCCGAAGTCCTTGTACTCGTTCTTCAGGGTGTTGAAGCAGTGCGCGCAGGTCGAGACGACCTTCTTGACCTTGTACTCCTTGAAGGTCTCCACGTTCTGCTGCGGCCAGGCCCTGGAAGACGAACTCGTTGCCGGCGCGACGGGCCGGGTCGCCGGAGCAGGTCTCGCCGTTGCCCAGCACGCCGAAGCTCACGCCGGCGATGTCGAGCAGCTCGGCGACCGCGCGGGTGGTCTTCTTGGCGCGGTCCTCGTAGGCGCCGGCGCAGCCGACCCAGAACAGCCAGTCGACCTCGTCGAGCGACTCGATGGTCTCGCCGACCACCTGGACGTCGAAGGGCAGGTCCTTGGCCCAGTCCATGCGCGCGTTCGGCGACATGTTCCAGGGGTTGCCCTTGTTCTCCAGGCCCTTGAAGAGCTGGTTGAGCTCGGCCGGGAAGTTCGACTCCACCAGCAGCTGGTAGCGCCGCATGTCCATGATGTGGTCGACGTGCTCGATGTCGACCGGGCACTGCTGGACGCAGGCGCCGCACGAGGTGCAGGACCACAGGACGTCCTCGTCGATGACGAAGTCGCCGTCGGCGGGGTTGTAGAAGTAGTCCAGGACGTCGGTGCCGGCACCCGCGGACGTCACCCTTGGAGCCGCTGCCGACCAGCGCCCGGTCCCGGTGCGACTCGGTGTCGGCGGCCTTCGCGTAGGCGTGGTCGCGCAGGCCGAGCACCAGCAGCTTGGGGGAGAGCGGCTTCTCGGTGTTCCAGGCGGGGCACTGCGACTGGCAGCGGCCGCACTCGGTGCAGGTGGTGAAGTCGAGGATGCCCTTCCAGGAGAAGTCCTCGAGCTTGCCGACGCCGAGCGCCGACTCCTCGTCCAGGTCGTCGATGTCGTCGAGGGTGATCGCCTTGCCGTCCGACATCAGCGGCTTCATCGCGCCCAGCGCGGTCGAGCCGTCGTCCTCACGCTTGAACCAGATGTTGACCCAGGCGGTGAACCGGTGCCACGCGACACCCATGGTGATGTTGCGGGCGATCACCATCAGCCAGACCATCGCGAGCGCGATCTTGAACATCGCGATGAAGAAGATGATGTTGTGGATCGTGGCGAGGTTCTCGGTCGGGTAGAGGACGTCACCGATCCACGAGGCGATCGGGTAGTGGGCGCGGCCGGCCTCCTCGTCGAGCTTCCACTCGGCGCCGCGGACGAACAGGATCGCGGAGCCCTCGAAGAGCGCCAGGAACTCCACGAAGTACGCCTGCCACATGGTGGAGCCGAAGAAGCGGCTCTTGCGTCCCTCGGTGCGCGGGTGGTGCTTCTGGCGGTAGATGATCAGCCAGACGATGCCGATCGGTGCTCAGCAGGCCGATCAGCTCGCTGAACCACTCGTACGGGTACCAGTGGCCGATGACCGGCCAGGCGAAGTCCGGCATGAAGAGCTGGAAGTACGCCGCGAGCACCGCGGTGGACAGGAAGAGGAACGCCGCGAAGACGAACCAGTGCATGATGCCGACCCAGGTCCACTGGAGCATCCGCGTGTGGAGGAACGTCTCCTTGAGCATGGTGACCGTGCGGCCGACCGGATTGCCGGTGCGGCCGGGGGCGGACTGACCCAACCGGATCACGCCCAGCATCTTCCGTACCGCCGGGACCAGCATCGCGAGGGCCGCGAGGGTCAGGGCGAACGACACGACGATCGCGATGGTCTGCAACATGGAAGGAGAGCTCCTCGTGGCTGTGTGCACGTGCGCCCTGCAGCGACACGTCAGGGCGGAGCCTATGTCGTGACCTAGCACGAGTGTCAGGCACAGTCCTGCTGCGACAGCCTACCGTCCGGTAACTTGAGCGGTCCCCCGAACCGGGGTGCAGTTGCTCACCACCCAGGAGACGCCATGTACTTCGACCACCAGCCGTGCCGGGTCTGCGGCGCCGAGGTGCGCGTGCGCGAGCACACCCGCACCGTCCGCAACGAGCCGGACAGCACGGTCGACGACCGGGTCTGCACCAACCCCGACTGCCCCACCCGGCGCTCCGACCGGGAGGACACCCCGTCCGCGTGAGCGCAGGCTGAACGGCTGATGCGGACCGCGCTCCGGACGTGGGAGGCTCCTCCCCATGTCTGACTACCCGCAGTACCCCTCGTACCCGAACGACCCGCAGCAGCCGTACGGCGGCGGCGCCCCCGCACCGGTGCGGCCGACCAGCATCGACAACGCGGTGAAGCTGATGTACGTCGGCGCCGGCCTGTCGCTGCTCTCCCTGGTCCTCGGGCTGGTCACCCTGGGCGGCCTCAAGGACGACGTCACCGAGTCGATGCGCGACGCCGACCCGAACGTCTCCCAGTCGACCATCGACGTGGGTCGTACGTGACCTCGCTGGCGATGATCTTCGTGATCGGCCTGCTCGGCGTCCTGCTGTGGGTCTGGATGGCGTGGAAGAACGGCCAGGGCCGGTCGTGGGCGCGGGTGGTCGCCACCGTCCTGGGGGTGCTCAACGTGCTGATCACCCTGCTGCTCGCTGGCCTAGCCGGGCAGCACCGCCGTCACCACGGTGCTTCAACCTGCCCACCTGGCGCTGGCGGTGGTGATCCTGGTGCTGCTGTGGAAGCGCGAGTCGACGCAGTACTACGAGGCCGTCACGCGGAGCCGGATCAGGTCTACTGAAGCTCCGGCAGCTCCTGGGCGGCGCCGAGCAGGGCGCGGAACGGGTCGCCGACGCGACTGCCAGCCGGTCCAGCACCGTGCGGACCGTCCAGCGGTCCGGCCGCAGGTCGGGGTCGTCGAGCTCGTCCCACTCGATCGGCACCGAGACCGGTGCGCCCGGGCGCCGGCCGCGGTGAGTACGGCGCGACCAGGGTCTTGTTGACGGCGTTCTGCGTGTAGTCGAGCCGGGCCAGCCCCCGCGCGGCCTTGACCTCCCACTTCCAGCTGACCAGCTCGGGCACCACCTGGCCGACCGTGCGCGAGAGCCGCTCGACCCAGGCCCGGGTCTCGTCGAAGGTGTAGCCGCCGACCGATCGGCACCCAGATCTGGATGCCGCGCCGGCCGGTGACCTTGGCGCCGCGCCACGCACGCCGAGGTGCTCGAGCGCGGTGCGGTGCAGCCGGGCGAGCACCAGCAGCTCGTCCCAGGTGGTCCGCTCGCCCGGGTCGAGGTCGATCAGCGCGTACGTCGGCTCGTGCGGCGCCTCGGTGCGTCGAGGTCCACGGGTGCCACTCGAGGGCGCCGAAGTTGGCGAGCCAGACCAGCGCGGCCGGCTCGTCGGCGACGACGTACGCGCTGGTCTCGCCCTCGTCGGCGTCCGGGTTGTCCCAGCAGCCCAGCCAGTCGGGCGCGTGGTCGGGCCGCTCCTTGTGCCAGAAGCCCTTGCGCCTCGGCGCCGTCGGGGTAGCGGTGCAGGTTGAGCGGCCGGCCCGCGAGGTAGGGCAGCGAGACCGGCGCGATCCGGGCGGCGTAGGCCAGGAGCTCGCGCTTGGTGACCGGCGGCGTCGCCGCCGGGAACAGCACCTTGTCGAGGTTGGTGACCTTGAGCCGCCGGCCGAAGACCTCCCAGGTGCCCGCCCGTGCCCAGGTCGGCGAGCGCGTCGATCGCCTCGTCGGGCAGCGCCTCGGGGACGCAGCGAGACCGCGGCCTCGGCGGCGGGGCGTCCGAGCGCCACAGCCGGTCCGGGTCGGCGGCCACCTCGTCGTTGGTCCGGCCGCTGAGCACCGAGCGGGGATGGTCCTCGGGGTCCCAGCCCTCGACCGCGTGCTCGTCGTGCTTGTGCAGCAGCATCCACTGGGTGCGTCCTTGCCGTCCTCGCGCCGCGACCAGCACGAGCCGGCCGCGCAGCTTCTCGCCGTGCAGCTCGACGTGCAGCTCGCCGGCCTCGACGGCGGCGCCGGGATCGTCGGTGTGCACCGGCTCCCAGGTGCCGGTGTCCCAGACGATCACGTCGCCGCCGCCGTACTCCCCGCGACGGGATGACGCCCTCGAAGTGCGAGGTACTCGAGCGGGTGGTCCTCGACGTGCACGGCGAGCCGGCGAGCGTCCGGGTCGAGCGTCGGGCCCTTCGGGACGGCCCAGCTGACCAGCACCCCGTCGATCTCGAAGCGCAGGTCGTAGTGGAGCCGGCGGGCCCGGTGCCGCTGCACCATGGGCCGAGCGGTGCCCGTTCCCGGCGTCGCTGATGCGCGGGCTACCGCAGGATCTGGACGAAGACGTCGTCCATCCGCCCGCGGAACTGATCGGGGTCGCCGGTGCCGATCGCCTTCCCGCCGACCCAGACCGGGGCCGCGTTGGCCAGGTGCCCGCTCTCGGCCACGGTCGTGGCGACCACGGCGCCGTCCACCAGCAGGCTGACCTCGGCGCCCACGCGCTGGCAGGCCAGAGCGTGCCAGGCGCCGTCCGCGACCGACGAGGGGCCGAGCACGACCACGCGGCCGGCGGAGCCGTGCACCACGCAACCGGGCACCCCGGCGTCGACCTGCAGCTTGTACTGCCCGCCGGGCTCGTCGTGCCAGCCCTTCTGCACGACGTTCATCGAGCCCGCCGCCTGCCGGGCGGAGAACCGCACGGAGGCCCCGAAGGAGAAGGTGTCCTGGCGCGGGTCCAGGGAGCTCCGGTCCGGCACCTCGATGATCGCCCGGCCGCAGCTCAGGCAGGGGAAGCGCACCGCCCGGCCGCTCACCCCCTTCGCCCGCTTGAGGGCGGCGCCGTCGGTGTGCACGGTCCCGGAGGTCCGGCGGGGCGCGCTGCGGACCTCGTCGCCCTGGCGCAGCGCCGGGCCGGTGTCGAAGGAGAACGAGAGCCGGGTGCTGTCGCTGCGGCCGCCGGCGGCGGACGCCGGGCTGTCCGCTGCCGCGACGACGAGGGCGGCGGCCAGCAGGGCGCCCAGCGCCGCGGGGAGACGGGAGGTCATGGCGCCCATCATGACCTGACGCCGTCGGTGCAGGTCGTGTCGTGGTCTGGACCAGGTGGTGATCGACGGCGCAGTTCGCTTACGGTGCTGACGCCGACGTGACAGTCGGTGCCGAGATGTCACATCACGGCGTCTCGGCTCGTCCCTCTCGGGAAGGTCCTTCTCTCTTGTCACGCCCCACCCCTCCAGCTCGCCCCCGTCTCGGCGCCGCCCTGGCGCTCGGCCTCGTCGGCTCCCTCGCGGCGGTCCTCTCCGCTCCCACGGCCGCCCAGGCGGCGGAGGTGCCGACCAAGCCGTTCGACTCCTACGTCGCGCTCGGCGACTCGTTCACCGCGGGTCCGCTGATCCCGCCGACCGCGCTGGCCCCGTGTGCCCGCTCGACCAACAACTACCCGCGGATGCTGGCCGACCGGCTCGGCCTCCAGCTGACCGACGTCTCCTGCTCCTCGGCGCGGACCGAGCACATGGCCGGCCCCCAGCAGGGCATCCTCGGCACCGCGCCCCCGCAGTTCGACGCGCTGCGCCCCGACACCGACCTGGTCACCCTGGGCATCGGCGGCAACGACGGCGGCCTGTTCGGGACGCTGATCTCGCGCTGCCCCGAGGTGGCGCCGCAGGATCCCGACGGGGCCCCCTGCCGCGACGAGTTCACCCAGGACGGCGTCGACACGATGGCCGCGAAGATCGCGCAGACCAAGTCCGACGTGCTCGGCGTGCTCGACGGGATCCGCGCCCGCTCCCCGCACGCGACCGTCGCGGTGGTCGGCTACCTGCGGCTGATGCCGGAGAACGGCTCCTGCACCAACGGCGCCGTGCCGATGACCCGCCAGGACATGATCTGGGCCGACGGGCTGCAGCGCCGGCTCAACACCGCGCTCGCGGAGGCGGCCGCCGAGCGCGGCGCGCGGTTCGTCGACACCTACGGGCCGTCGCGCGGGCCACGACGCCTGCGCCGGGGAGGACGCCTGGGTGCAGGGCAAGTGGATCGACGTGCTCAAGGCGATGGAGTACCACCCGTTCGCCTCCGGCATGGACGCGACCGCCGCGCTGGTCTACGAGACCCTCTTCGGCACCGACCTGGCGCGCGGGCAGGTCGTGCAGGCCTCCGGCACCGAGCACGGCTACGCCCCGTCGTACGCCGTGGACCACGACAGCTCGACCCGCTGGGCGAGCGGGGAGTGGGCCGACGGTGCCTGGATCCAGGTCGACCTCGGGCAGCGGCGCTGGGTCGACCGGGTGGTGCTCGAACTGGGAGAAGGCCTACCCCCAGGGCTACCGGCTGGAGGTCTCCGACGACGGCGCCTCCTGGCGCCGGGTCTGGACGACGATCAACAGCGACGGCGGTCACGACACCGCGACCTTCGAGGCGACCCAGGCTCGCCACGTGCGGCTCACCGCGGAGAAGCGCGCGACCCGCTACGGCATCTCGCTCTTCGACCTCGAGGTCTACGGCCCCGACCGGCCGGCGACCCCGGGCCGGGAGCTCCCGGCGCCCCCGGCACGGTGAACCCCGCGCTCGAGCCGGTGCGGGTGCAGGCGACGGTGCTCCCCGGCGCCAAGGCGGGCGGCAAGGGCTCGCAGGGCCAGGTCGACCGGGTCCGGGTGCGGCTGCGTGACGGCAGCACCGCGGTCGTGCGCCTGATGGGCGTCCGGCAGCCCCGGTCCGCCTGCCGCCCCGCTGCCCGCCGGGTGCTGGCCAAGCAGCTGCGACCCGGACGCACCGTGGTGCTGGTGCGTGACCGCCGTGCCCAGGTGGACAAGCCGGTGCCGCGCCGCTACGTGATGGTCAAGCGCAAGGACGTGGGCAAGAAGCTCGTGCGCCAGGGTCACCTGCGGGTGGCCAAGGGCGCCTTCACCCGGAAGAAGGCGTACAAGAAGGTGCAGAAGGCGGCCAAGCACCACCGGCGCGGGCACTGGGGTCGCTGCTGACCCAGGCGTGACGCAGCCGGGCCCGGTGGAGGTCGTTCCAGGGCCCGGCTGCGGTACTTGTCCGTCAGGCGGGGTGGTTCCCGCCGGGAGCAGCGCCCGGGCTCTCGTCGCGCCGGCCCTCCTCGTAGCCCTGCTCGTAGGCGGACGACTCGCTGTCGTCGGCGTGCGGGGCGGCGTCCGTCGAGGTGCCGGTCGAGGTGCCGGTCGAGGTGCCGGTCGCCACGGAGCCGTCCGGGTCGAGCCGGTCGGCCTCGCGGAGCCGGTCCTCGTGCAGGGCGGCCTGCTGCTGGTAGCCGACCTGCGCCTCCTTCGCCCGCTCCTCGGCCTGCGCGGCCTCGCGGCGCAGCCGCTCGGCGCGGACCTCCTCCTCCTTGGCCCGCAGCTCGGCGTCCGGCAGCACCTGCGCGTGCTGGTCGGCCTCCTGCCGCAGCTCGGCGGCTTTCTGGGCCCGCTCGGCCCGTTCGGCCTCGGCGCGCTCGTGCTTCTTCTTGTTCATCAGCCACACGGCCAGCCCGACCAGGGCGAGCAGCACGACGACCGCGACGACCAGCCAGACGATCTGTTGAGTGTCCATGTCCCGGGGCGGTACCCACGGGTCGTGGACTCCATGTCAACCAACCGCACCTCGAAGCGGTCGATCGTCCGCACCCCCTCGGGACGCCGAGAAGCCCCCGCGGCGTGCGCGGGGGCTTCTCGTGTCACTCGTGACCGGAGGTCAGCAGCGGTCCTGACTACCAGACCCGTCGGGCGTTGCCGCCGATCGGGACGAAGTTCAGGATCAGGCCGACCACCAGGAGGATCGCTCCAATGGTGGTCAGGATCGAAATGTTGGCCACGAGGCCGACGATGAGCAGAATCAGGCCGAGGACGACCATATCTGTTCCTCCTTGAGTTGGGCGACCGGCTGACGGCCGCAGGTGACAGCGCTGTACCCGGCCGTCAAGGGGCCAAACGTCCCGATTTCAGTAGTTCTTTCTGCCCTGGGCTGAAGGACCTTCAGGTCCTCCCGTCTCGCGAGGCGTCGCACGCCTGGGCAGGTACCTCCGTTTGGGTAAGTTGCGCTCGGTCCAGTTGACGAGTGAACCACTTCGCTGCCATGTTTCCTGCCGGAAGCCGGGCCGGGGTTCGAGGCGCAGGGAGAGCGACTCGAGCGGTAGGCCAGGGCCCCGCTTCCGGACCCGCTCAGGAGCGCTTCCCGGGCGTCCGGGTACCAGGGAGGAACGCATGTCACGCACCGTCCGTCGGCGCGGTCTCGACCGCGGGCCGAGGACGAAGACCGCACGGTCTTCACGACCTGCGTCGTGAGGCCGTCCACGACGTGGCGCGGGGCGAGACCCCCGCTCGCTCCGCGCCACACCTCCTCCCTCAGGAGCGCGTCGTACCCGAATGTCGGTAACTCGAGGGTGCGTCGGGTGAGGTGGGCGCTCCGCCTGTTGACGGGCTCCGACGGATCGCTGCGAGCCTCCGGCCGGGGAGACGAGGGAGAAGTCTGTGAGACACGTGCGTGCCGCCTTGGTGGCGACCACCGCGGTGCTGTCCGTGCTCACGCTGCTCGGCGCGGTCGCGGTCGCGGCAGAGGACGACACGAGGCTGTTCGTCCAGTCGACCGGCCTGGTCGGGACGAGCTCGCTGACCAGCTGGTTCGGTGCATCGCCCGAGCCCACGTTCGCGGTCACCCTGCGCAACGGTGGCGAGCTGCCCCTCACCCCGACCGTCCAGCTGGAGTGGCGCGACGGTGACGGCCCGGCCACGCCGGTGATCGTGCCGGAGGTGGGAGAGCTGGCACCCGGCAGCCTCCACCACCGTCGAGGTGCCCGTGCAGTGGGGAGCCTTCGCCCAGGGCGAGCACATCGTGCGCGGAGTGGTGCGGGTCGGCGACGACGAGACCGCTCTCCAGGAGAGCGCCACCGTGGCGCCGTGGGGGATCTACGGCCTGGGCGTGGTGGCCCTGCTCGCCGGTGTCGCCCTGCGCACCCGGTGGGTGCTCGCCCGCGAGGACGATGCGAGCCGGCCGAGCCGTTGGCCGGCCCCGAGGTGGAGGCGCAGGCACTGGCCACGATCCACCGCTTCTCCGCCGACGGACCGCGAGGAGGGGGCTCAACGTGCCCAGCCAGCGCGCGCCTCAGGGCGGCCGGCGCGCGGACGGGAAGCCGAAGGAGCCCCGGTCGCACCGCGGCGGCCAGCGGTGGCTGACCCGGCGGTGACCCGGGGCTCCTCGGGTCGGACGTCGCGGCGGCTCAGCCCTGGAGGGCGGCGATCGACTCGGCGATGCTGAGCGTGCGGCGCGCCGACTCGACGTGGAGGTTCTCCACCATCCGGCCGTTGTAGGTGACGACGCCGGAGCCCTGGCCGTCCTCCCACGCCTGGATCAGGCCGCGCGCGTCCTCGACCGCCTGCTCGGAGGGGGCGAACGCCTCGTTGGCGCCCTCCACCTGGCCGGGGTGGATCAGCGTCTTGCCGTCGAAGCCCATCTGCCGGCCCTGCTCGCACTCGGCGAGGAAGCCCTCGGCGTCCTTGACGTTGTTGTAGACGCCGTCGATCACCGCGATGCCGGCGGCGCGGCCGGCCAGCAGGGCGGTGTGCAGGCTCGGCAGGATCGGGGCGCGGCCGGGCACGTGCTCGGCGTACAGCTCCTTGACCAGGTCGTTGGTGCCGAGCACGAAGGCGGTGAGCCGCTCCGAGGCCCGCGCGATGGCGAGGCAGTCGAGGATCGCGACCGGGGTCTCGATCATCGCCCAGAGCTTGGTGTGCGCCGGGGCGCCGGCCGCCTCCATGGCGGCGACGAGCTGCTCGACCTCGGCGGCGCTGTTGACCTTGGGCACCACGATCGCGGCCGGGCCGGCCTTGCTGGCCGCGGCGATGTCGGCGTCGTGCCACTCGGTGCCGATCCCGTTGACCCGGATGGTCACGGTACGGCGGCCGTACTCACCGGAGGCGACCGCGGCGCAGGCGGCCTCGCGGGCCGCCGGCTTGGCCTCGGGTGCGACCGCGTCCTCGAGGTCGAGGATCAGGCCGTCGCAGGGGATCGACTTGGCCTTCTCCAGCGCCCGCTCGTTGGAGCTGGGCATGTAGAGGACGGAGCGCAGGGGGGTGAACTGCTGGGTCGACTCGCTCATCTCAGGCCTCGATCTCGATCGCGTCGTACTGCTTCTTCAGGTCGGGGTCGATGGCGGCCAGCTCCTCGGCCAGCCGCACCATCACCTGGCACTGCTTGACCGAGGCGTCGTCCTCCATCTTGCCGTCGATCATCACCGCGCCGGTGCCGTCGCCCATCGCGGCGATCACCCGCCGCGCGTGCGCGACGTCCTCGACGCTGGGGGAGAAGACCCGGTTGGCGATCTTGATCTGCACCGGGTGCAGCGACCAGGCGCCGACGCAGCCGAGCAGGAAGGCGTTGCGGAACTGGTCCTCGCAGGCGACGGTGTCCTTGATGTCGCCGAACGGGCCGTAGTAGGGGTAGATCCCGTGCATCGCGCACGCGTCGACCATCCGGGCGATCGTGTAGTGCCACAGGTCCTGCTGGTAGATCGTCCGGTCGGCGTCGTACTGCGTCGCGCCGCCGTCGTCCTTCGGCGCGTCCTGCGCGGACCAGGTAGCCGGGGTGGCCGCCGCCCACCCGGGTGGTCTTCATCCGCCGGTCGGCGGCCAGGTCGGCCGGGCCGAGGGAGAGACCCTGCATCCGCGGGGAGGCCGCGCAGATCTCCTCGATGTTGGCCACGCCGCGCGCGGTCTCGAGGATCGCGTGGATCAGGATCGGCTTCTTGATGCCGGCCTTCGCCTCGAGCTGGGCGAGCAGCCGGTCGACGTAGTGGATGTCCTCGGCGCCCTGCACCTTCGGCACCATGATCACGTCGAGCTTGTCGCCGATCGCCGGCACCAGGGTGGTCAGGTCGTCGAGCACCCAGGGGCTGTCCAGGGAGTTGATCCGGGTCCAGAACTGGGTCGGCCCGAAGTCGACGGACTGGCCGATCTTGACCAGGCCCTCGCGGGAGATCTCCTTGTTCTCGGCCTTGACCGCGTCCTCGAGGTTGCCCAGGAGCACGTCGACGGTGCCGACCATGTCCGGCACCTTGGCGGCCATCTTGGGGTTGCCCGGGTCGAAGAAGTGGATGGCGCGGCTGGGCCGGGCCGGGATCTCGCGCACCGGCGCGGGGGCGCCGACGGCGAGGGGGGCGAAGAAGTCCTTGGCTGTGCGGCATGGCGCGGAACATAACAGCGGGCTCGGGCGCGCCGGTATGGCGGAGCGCACGCTGGGACGGGGCGGCTCAGCTCGTCGCGCACCGTGGACCGGCGCGACCGCGCCGGGCGAGACCGGCGCCGACCGGGCCGGACTCCGCGCGGGCCGCCGGCGCTCCTGCTCGGCCCGCGCCGGCCAGCGCCGCGCGCTGGGCCTCGACCCGGGCCGTACGACGCTCACGCCAGCGCTCCACCTCGGTCTCGACGTCGCGTCGCGGGTGATCACCGGCGGCGCGGGCTGCGTTGCCCACGGGCGGGGTGTAGATCGCCTTGCGGACCGCGGCGTTGAACTCCTCGACCTCCGCGCGCACCTCGGACTCTCGCCGGCGATCCGGTCGAGCCGGCCGTCGAGCACGACATCGTCCTTGCGCAGCTGCAGCGCCGGCGGGAGGACCCCGGTGACCTGCTCGCGCTCGACCAGCTTCTTGAGCCACCAGTCGGGGTCGTGCTCGGTGCCCAGGCCCTCGATCGGCTTGCCGTAGCCGGGCAGGTCGTCGAAGTCGCCACGCTCCATGGCGCGTTGCACCTGCTGCTCGACCCAGTGGGTCTGGTGCCGGATCCGGGCAGCCGCGGCCGAGTCACCGGTGCGCTGGTCGCGCTCCGGCTCGCGGGTCTGCGGTCGGGGCTCTGCGTCGGCCATCGCCCTCGACGGTACCCGCCGGGGTCACACCGCCGGGAGCACGTCCTCGACCTCGTCGGCCCGCTCGAAGACGTGCTTGGGCGCCAGCAGCAGGCAGGCGGCCGCGACCAGGGCGGAGACCGAGCAGACCGCCCACACGGTGAGGTAGCCCGACAGCGGCGCGTGGCCGGCGTCCGGCTCTCCCAGCGAGCCGGTCGAGGCCAGCGCGATGGCGAAGATCGAGGAGGCGATGGCGCCGCCGACGGTCTTGATCGCGTTGGTCATCCCGGTGGCGAAGCCGGTCCGCTCCGGCGGGGCCGCCGAGGCGGCCGCGGCAGGGAGCGCGGCGACCAGGGCACCCGAGCCGATCCCGGCGACCATCATGTTGGCCAGGGTCTGGGCGGTGCTGTCGTGGAACGGGAGGAAGAGGCCGTAGCCGAGCGCCACCAGCAGGCAGCCGAGGATCAGCGCGCCCCGGGCCCCGAACCAGCGCGAGGTCAGCGGCAGCGTGAAGGCGCCGACCGCCATCGCGATGACGTAGCCGGCGACCAGCAGGGAGACGAACGACGCCTCCGCGCCCAGGCCGTAGCCGACCTCGGACGGCTCGGTCTGGGCGAAGGTGGACAACGGGATCTGGGCGCCCAGCACCGACATCCCGAACAGGAAGGCGGTCAGCTGCACCGGCCACTGCGCCGGCGTGGCGAGCAGCCGGACGTCGACCACCGGGTCCTCGATGCTCGCCGAGTGCCGCACGAACGGCACCAGCACCAGCAGCCCCGCGGTGATGAAGAGCCACGGGACCGGCGATCCCGGCCCGTCGAGACGGACCGCGATCAGCCCGGTCATCACCAGGCCCAGCGAGGCGGTGATCAGGGCGTAGCCCCGCCAGTCGATCCCGCCGGTCGAGGTGCCGGGCAGGTCCTCGATGCCCCACCAGATCAGCAGCAGGCAGGCGGTCACCACGATCGCCGGCAGCGAGAGCAGCGCCGGCATGGACCACGACTCGACCAGCGCGCCGCTGGTCACCGCGCCGATGATCACGCTGAGCTCCAGGGCGCCGACCAGCACCCCGGCGGCGCGGCGGGTGAGCACGCCCTGGCGCCCGGTCCCGGCGGTACGTCGGTAGATGATCGCGACCTCGATCGGCAGCCACACGACGTACGCGCCCTGGAGCGCCCAGCCGATCAGGAAGGTGGTGAACGACGGGGCGAGGACCAGGATCCACGAGCCGAGCGCGGTGACCGCCGTGGAGATCAGCAGCACCTTCTTGTGCCCCACCAGGTCGGCCAGCCGAGCCAGCAGCGGCACGCAGAGCGCGGAGACGATCAGCTGGGCCGCCTCGAACCAGTTGACGTCGGCGTCGGTGATCGACAGGTGGTCGGCGATCTGGCTGAAGATCGGGGTGTAGAACCCCTGCAGCACGCCGCTGGCGAACTCCACCGCGACCAGGAAGCCGACGACGGTGACCAGCGAGTGCGCCGGTCGGGGCCGGGACCTGGGCGGCCGGGTGGTCGTCATCAGCGGATCCTCTCGATCAGGGTGGCGTACCAGCGGACGCCGTCGGCGAGGTCGTCCACGCCGATCCGCTCGTCGGCGGCGTGGATCGACTCGCGCTGCGCCTTGGTCATCCGGAACGGCGCGAACCGGTAGACCCGCTCGCAGATCGCGGTGAAGTGGCGGCTGTCGGTGGCCGCCATCATCACGTACGGCGACGCCACGGCGTCGGCGAAGACCTCGCCGATCGTCTCCTCGAGCAGCGAGAAGGCCGCGTCCTCGCGGAACGGGGAGATCGGGCTCGGCTCGCCGGACTCGATCACGTCGAGGTGGACGTGCTCGTCGCCGACGGCCTTGCGCACGTGCGCCAGCACCCCGGCCACGGAGTCGCCCACCATGATCCGGATGTTGACGCCGGCCTTGGCGGTGGCAGCGATCACGTTGAGCGCCGGCGAGCCCGACAGCGTGGTGACCGCGGCGGTGGTGCGGGTCATCGCCGCCGACTCGGGGCCGGCCAGGACCAGCGCCCGGGCCAGCACCGGCGAGATCCGGGCGGCGTTGGCCATCAGCGGGCGCAGGGCCGGCGGCGCGTGCGGAGCCATCCGCCGCATCAGCTCGACCGTGGGCGCGGGCAGCGACGATCGGAACGGCGAGCGCTCCAGCCGCATCACCGCGCGGGCGATCCGCGCGGTGGGACCCATCCGCGCGGGGGTGGACGCGTGGCCGCCGTGCCCCTCGGCGCGCAGCTCGACCGAGGTGACGCCCTTCTCGGCCACCCCGATCACCGCGATCGGGGTGCTCACGCCCGGGAAGGCGCCGTGCGCGACGGCCCCGCCCTCGTCGAGGACGAACCAGGGGGAGACCCCGCGGGCGCGCAGCACCTCGACGGCCTCCTGCGCGCTGGTCCCCATCACCTCCTCGTCGCAGCCGAAGGAGAGCCAGACGTCCTGCGCCGGGGTGAAGCCGCGGGCCAGCAGGGTCTCGACCGCTTCGCAGATACCGACCACGCAGCCCTTGTCGTCGAGCGTGCCGCGTCCCCACACGAAGCCGTCGGCGACCACGGCATCGAACGCCGGGCGGGTCCAGCCGTCCTCGACCGGGACCACGTCGAGGTGGGCCATCAGCACCACCGGGCGGGAGTCATCGGCGCCCGCCCAGCGGAACAGCAGGCCGTGCGAGCCGACCCGGGTGAGCTCCAGCTCGGCGTGCAGACGCGGGAACTGCCGGGCGAGCTCGACCAGCAACCGGTCGAAGGCCTCGTGGTCCACCCGGTCGCGGTCGCGGTCCGAGACGGTGGGGATGCGGACGAGGGCCTGGAGCTTGCCTACCACGGAGGGAGCGGGGGTGGTCACCCCCCGACCCTAGGGCCCGACGACCACGCTTCCGTAGAATCTGGTGGACCCCGACTGCACGCGCCATCCCACGACCGACGGGCGACCCTGTTGCTGATTCTCATCGCCGGACTCTTTCTTCCTCTCGTTGGCATGCCCGCTCCCTGGTGCTCCGCTGGGGACGCCGCGCGTTCCTCCCGGTCGCAGCGCTCGTGCTGGCCGGCACCGTCTGGGTCGCCGCCCAGGGGCCCGCCGTGCTGGACGGGGAGGTGCTGACCGAGCAGTGGAGCTGGGTGCCCAGCATCGGGCTCGGGCTCTCGTTCACCATGGGCGCCGCTGCAGTGGCTGCTCGCGATGATCGTGCTCGGTATCGGGGCCGTGGTGCTGGCCTACTGCACCTGGTACTTCCACGACGACAGCGCCGGGGTGCCGCGCTTCGCCGGCGTGCTGACCGCCTTCGTCGCGGCGATGCTCGGCCTGGTCCTCTCCGACGACCTCCTGCTGACCTACGTCTTCTGGGAGCTCACCACCGTCTTCTCGTTCCTGCTGATCGGGCACGACCCGGCCCGCCGCAGCAGCCGGCAGGCCGCGATCCAGGCGCTGCTGGTGACCACCCTCGGCGGCCTGGCGATGCTCGTCGGCGCGATCATCCTCGGCTACCACGCCGGCACGATGACGATCAGCGAGATCCTCGCCGACCCGCCCGCCGGCACCGCGGTCACCGTGGCCGTCCTGCTGCTCCTGGTGGGCGCGATCAGCAAGTCCGCGCTGGTCCCGTTCCACTTCTGGCTGCCGGCCGCGATGGCCGCCCCGACCCCGGTCAGCGCCTACCTGCACGCGGCCTCGATGGTCAAGGCCGGCGTCTTCCTGGTCGCGCTGCTCGCGCCCGCCTTCGCCGACGTGCCCGGCTGGCGCTCGACCCTGCTGGTGCTCGGCCTGGCGACCATGCTGCTCGGCGGCATCCGGGCGCTGGTCCAGCACGACCTCAAGCTGCTGCTCGCCTACGGCACCGTGAGCCAGCTCGGCTTCATGATCCTGGTGCTCGGCGATCGGCACCCGGGCCGCCGCCCTGGCCGGGCTCGGCCTGCTCCTGGCGCACGCGCTCTTCAAGGCCTGCCTCTTCCTGGTCGTCGGCCTGGTCGACCGCACCACCGGCACCCGTGACCTGCGCCGGCTCACCGGCCTGGGCCGGCGGATGCCGGTCGTCGCGGTCGCGGCCGCGGTGGCCGCCGCCTCGATGGCCGGCGTGCCGCCGCTGCTGGGATACGTCGCCAAGGAGAGCGTCTTCGTCGCCCTGGTCGACGTCGCCCGCGACGGCGACGGCACCGGGGTGCCCTCGGCGGTCGGCTGGCTGGTCCTGGCCGGCGTCGTGCTGGGCTCGGTGCTCACCGTCGCCTACTCCGCCCGGTTCGTCTGGGGCGCCTTCGGCAACCGCGAGGTCGAGGAGGAGCTCACCGTCCGGCCGGTCCCGGTGGGCTTCGCCGCCGGCCCGGTGCTGCTGGCCGCGCTCACCCTGGTGCTCGGCTTCGCCGGGCACCAGCTCACCTCGCTGCTCGGCCTGCAGGCCGACCTCTTCCCGCCCGGCGTGCACGAGGCCGAGCTCTCGCTGTGGCACGGCGTCGGCCTGCCGCTCGGCGCCACCGTGGTCGCCCTGCTGCTCGGCGCCCTGCTCTTCGTCGCCCGCGCGCCGGTGCTGCGCTGGCAGCTCTCGTTCAGCAACGACCTCTCCCTCGAGCGGGCCTACCGGTGGACCATGCGCGCGCTCGACCGCACCGCCGTCGAGGTCACCGGTGTGGTCCAGCGCGGCTCCGCCGCGGCGTACCTCGGCCTCATCCTGCTGGTCGTCGTCGCGGTGCCCGGCTCGGCCTGATCCAGGGCGGCGACATCGACGTCACCCCCTGGCAGACCCCGGTGCAGCCGGCGATCGGCGTGGTGATCGTGGTCGCGGCGGTGATGGCGGCCCGCTCCCGGCGCCGGCTCCGCGCGGTCCTGCTGGCCGGTGTCACCGGCTTCGGCACCGCGCTGCTCTTCCTGATCCAGGGCGCCCCCGACCTGGCGCTGACCCAGGTGCTGGTCGAGACCCTCACGGTCGTGGTCGCGGTGCTCGCGCTGCGCCGGCTGCCGGAGTACTTCACCGACCGGCCGCTGACCCGTCGCCGGTACCTGCGGATGGCCCTGGGCCTGGGTGTCGGCATCTCGGTGGCCGGGTTCCTGCTGCTCAGCGCCTCGGCGCGGACCGCCGAGCCGGTCTCGGCGACGCTGCCCGAGCTGGCCGTCGAGTACGGCGGCGGCCACAACATCGTCAACGTCATCCTGGTCGACGTCCGCGCCTGGGACACCCTCGGTGAGATCTCCGTGCTGGTCGCGGCCGCCACCGGCGTGGCCAGCCTGATCTTCCTCGACACCCGCGGCACCGGCATCCGCCGCGTCCACGAGATCCCCTACCCGGCGGGCGTCCGCAAGGAGCCGAAGGTCGCCGGCCGTCGGGCCTGGCTGCCGGCGCCGCGGACCCTGGCCCCGGAGAACCGGTCGATCATCTTCGAGGTGCTCACCCGGCTGATCTTCCACAGCGTCATCATGATCTCGCTCTACCTGCTGCTGGCCGGTCACAACGACCCCGGCGGCGGCTTCGCGGCGGGCATGGTGACCGGGCTGGCGCTGGTGGTCCGCTACCTCGCGGGCGGTCGCTACGAGCTCGACGAGGCCGCGCCCGTCGACGCGGGCAAGCTGATCGGCGGCGGTCTCGCGGTCGCCGCGCTGGCCGCCGTCGTGCCGCTGCTCTTCGGCGCCGCGGTGCTGCAGAGCGCGATCATCGACATCCCGCTGCCGCTGCTGGGCAAGATCCACCTGGTCACCTCGGTCTTCTTCGACGTCGGGGTCTACCTGGTCGTGGTCGGCCTGGTCCTGGACCTGCTCCGCGCGCTCGGCTCGCAGATCGACCGGCAGATCATCCGCGACCGGCGCGCCGCCGAGGACGGGGACGACGCCGCGTCCGTGGGCACCGCGGGCACCGCCAGCGGGGGAGACCGGCGCCACCGGCGCCACCGAGACCGCCGAGAGCGGGGCCCGATGAACGACGTCAACCTGACCCTGGTGATCACCTCCGCCGCGCTGATCGGCTGCGGGGTCTACCTGCTGCTCGAGCGCAGCCTGTCCCGGGTGCTGGTCGGCTTCCTGCTGATGGGCAACGGCGTGAGCCTCGCCTTCCTGGTCGCCGGCGGCCAAGGCGCAGCGGCCCCGATCGTGGAGGAGGGCGCCACCGAGGCGATCTCCGACCCGCTCCCGCAGGCGATGGTGCTCACCGCGATCGTGATCACCCTGGCGACCACCGCGTTCGTGCTGGCGATGGCCTACCGCAGCTGGCAGCTCAACGGGCACGACGACGTCCAGGACGACGTGGAGGACGCGATGATCCGCCGCCTCGCGGCTTCCGACGTGACCTCCCAGGCCTACTCGGCGGCCAGCGACGACCCCGACCAGGTGGACGAGTCCAGCGACTTCGTCGAGGGCGAGCTGGGAGCCGAGGACGACGTGGCGCAGGTGGCCGAGCGCGAGACGACGAGGGGACGAGCCGGTGACGACGAGCATCCTGGTCCCGCTGCCGGTGCTGCTGCCCCTGCTGGGCGCCGGCATCAGCCTGGTGATCACCCACAAGCCCCGGCTGCAGCGCTGGCTGAGCCTGGTGGTGCTGATCGCCAACGCGGCGATCGCGGCGGTGCTGCTGATCGAGGCCGACCGGTCCGGTCCGCAGGTGATGTGGATGGGCGAGTGGCCCGAGACGATCGGCATCGTGCTGGTCGCCGACCGGCTGGCCGCGCTGATGGTGCTGGTGAGCTCGCTGGTGACGCTGGCGGTGCTCGGCTACTCGATCGGTCAGGGCATGGTCGAGGACGAGGAGTCCGCGCCGCTGTCGGTCTACCACCCGACCTTCCTGGTGCTGGTGGCCGGCGTGGCCAACGCCTTCCTGGCCGGCGACCTGTTCAACCTGTTCGTCAGCTTCGAGATGCTGCTCTTCGCCAGCTACGTGCTGCTCACCCTCGGCGGGACCGGGCCGCGGATCCGGGCCGGCACGATCTACGTCCTGGTGGCGCTGCTCTCCTCCTCGCTGTTCCTGATCTCGCTCGCCGCGACGTACGCCGCGACCGGCACGCTGACCCTGGCGCACCTGGCCGAGCGGATCGCCGACCTGCCCCCGCACGTCTCGCTGATGCTCCAGCTGCTGCTGCTCACCACGTTCGCGATCAAGGCGGCGATCTTCCCGCTCTCGTTCTGGCTGCCCGACAGCTATCCCACCGCGCCGGCGCCGGTCACCGCGGTCTTCGCGGGCCTGCTGACCAAGGTCGGCATCTACGCGATCCTGCGGATGCAGATGCTGCTCTTCCCGCACAGCCCGCTGACCGACCTGCTGCTGTGGGTGGCGCTGTTCACCATGCTGGTGGGCATCCTGGGCGCGATCGCGCAGTCCGACATCAAGCGCATGCTCTCCTTCACCCTGGTCAGCCACATCGGCTACCTGGTGCTCGGCGATCGCCGTCGCCGGGGTGGCCGGGGCGTCGGCGACGATGTTCTACGTCGTCCACCACATCACCGTGCAGACGGCGCTGTTCCTGGTCGTCGGCCTGGTCGAACGCAGGGCGGGCAGCACGTCGCTGGTCCGGATCGGCGGACTGGCGCGGATCGCGCCGCTGCTGGGCGTGCTGTTCTTCGTGCCCGCGATGAACCTGGCGGGGATCCCGCCGTTCTCCGGCTTCATCGGCAAGGTCGGGCTGCTCCAGGCGGCCCAGGAGCTGGGCACCGGCCTGGCCTGGACCCTGGTGGTGGCCAGCGTGCTGACCAGCCTGCTCACCCTGTACGCCGTGGCGAAGACCTGGGCGGTCGCCTTCTGGCGCACCCCGCAGGAGGCGCACGAGGCGCTGGCCGCGATCGAGGAGGTCGGGGCCGACCCGCTGCCCGGCCACGACACCCGGCCCCGGGTGGAGCACCGCGGCCACGTGCACACCTCCAGCGGCACGGTCTCCGCGCAGACGATCTCGGAGTCGCGCCGGGTCGCCGACGACGACGAGCCGGACCAGGACTTCTACCAGCTGATCCAGTCCGAGCAGGACATCCGCACCACGCCCGCCAGCATGGTCGTTCCCGGCGGCTGCGCTGGTCACCCTCACCGTGCTGCTGACGGTCGTGGCCGGCCCGCTCTTCGAGTTCACCGACCGGGCCGCCTCCGACCTGGTCGAGCGGACGCCGTACATCTCGGCCGTGCTCACCGGGGAGACGCCGTGAGCCCCCGCACGCGCACCACGCGCCGCGGCGCCGTCCGGCCCGTCCGCTACCGGGCGGTGCAGCCGTTCGCGCTGCTGTGGCTGACGCTGGTCTGGCTGGCGCTGTGGGGCGACGTGACCCCGCTGCTGGTGGTCTCGGGCGTGCTGGTGGCGCGTCGCCGCCCAGCTGGCCTTCCCGCTGCCCCCGGTCCGCCTGGAGTCCCGGATCCGCCCGTGGCGCCTGCTGCTGCTCGTGCTGCGCTTCGTGGTCGACGTGGTCCGGGCCAGCCTGGAGGTCTCCCGGGTGGTGCTGCGCCGCCGTCCGGTCCGCAACGCGGTGGTCGCGGTCGACCTGCGCAGCTCCTCGGACTTCGTGCTCACCGGGGTGGCCTCGATGCTGAGCCTGGTGCCTGGGCTCGATCGTGGTCGAGGTGCGCCGCTCGACCCACACCCTCTACCTGCACGTGCTCGACGTGGACGACGCGGAGGCGGCCGAGCGGTTCCGTCGCGACGCCCTCGCCGTGGAGGACCGCTTCCTGGCGGCCTTCGAGCCGGTCGAGCCGAGCCAGCCGGTCGGGACCGGCGCGACGGAGGTGGCCCGATGAGCGTGGTGATCGCGATCGCCGCGGCGATGCTGGTCGTGGCCGCCGGCCTGCTGCTCTTCCGCACGACGGTGGGCCCCACCATCCTGGACCGCAGCATGGCGCTGGACGTGCTGATGTCGGTGACGGTCTGCGCGATGGCGCTCTGGTCGGTCCAGCAGGACAGCGCGGTCGCGCTGCCGGCGATCCTCGCGGTGGCCGCGGTCGGCTTCGTGGGCTCGATCGCGATCGCCCGCTACGCCAGCGGGATCGACGACGTGGCCGCCGAGGCCGAGCAGCAGGAGGATGAGCAGGGATGAGCTTCGAGTCCGTCCTCGACGTGCTGGCCGCGGTCTGCCTGCTGGTCGGCGCCGGGTTCGCGCTGATCGCCGCGATCGGGGTGGTCCGGCTGCCCGACCTGCCGAGCCGCATGCACGCGGCGACCAAGCCGCAGGTGATCGGCCTGGGCTTCGTGGTGCTGGGGCTGGGGCTCCGGCTGCGCGAGCCCGTCGGTGCTCGGGCTGCTCGCCCTGGTGGTGATCCTCCAGATGGCGACCAGCGTGGTCTCCAGCCACATGGTCGGGCGGGCCTCGTTCCGGGCCGGCCAGGTCCGCGAGGACCTGCTGGTCGTCGACGAGCTGAGCGAGTCACGGCCACGACTGGGAGAAGGGTCGCGGCGCACCCTGACGTGCGGTTTACCCGGCGCGACCGATTGACCGCGGGGGCGCGGACCGCTGACTGTGCGGTGACCCCTGTGCCCGTGACCCACCGAGGACCCGGCCCGCGTCCGCCCGGACACGGCGTACGTGCTCGAGCGCGCCTGGGTGGACGGGGAGTTCCGCGACGAGGTGCTGGTCGAGGTCCTGAGCGGACGGTTCTCCCGGGTCGAGAGGGCGGCGCGCCGACCGTCCCGGCGACCCGGCTCGCGGGCTGACGGTGCCGGGCCTGGCCAACGTGCACAGCCACGTCGCCGCACCGGGCGCTGCGCGGGCTGACCCAGCGCGGCGACCGGCAGGCCTGGCGTTGGCGCCTGGACCAGGTGGTGGAGCGGCTCGACCCCGACTCGATGTTCGAGCTCGCCCGGGCCACCTACCGGGAGATGGCGGCGGCCGGGTTCACCACGGTGGGGGAGTTCCACGACCTGCACCACCAGCCGGGTGGCACGCCGTACGACGACCCGAACCTGATGGGCGTGGTCGCTGGCCGAGGCCGCGGCCGACGCCGGGATCCGGCTGACCCTGCTGGACGTCTGCCGGCAGGGCACCGGGCGCGAGGAGGAGTTCTCCGCCCAGGCGCTGCGCTTCACCGACGCGGACCCGGAGCGCTGGGCGCTGCGGACCGACGCGCTGGAGAAGACCCTCGCCGGCTCCGAGCACGCCCGGGTCGGCGCGGCGCTGCCCGCGGTCCGCGCCGATGCCGCGCGACCAGCTGCCGGTCTTCGCCCGGGCGGCCGCGGACCGCGCGCTGCAGGTGCACCTGCGCGCCACCCACGACGAGGACGCCGAGTGCCGCGCCCGGTACGGCGTCTCCGCGGCCCGGCTGCTCGCCGACGCCGGCCTGCTCGGCCCGCGCACCGCCGCGGTGCACGCCACCCACCTCGACGACTGGGACGTCGCGCTGCTCGGCAGCACCGGCACCCGGGTCGCCCTGTGCCCGACCACCGACCGCGACCTCGGGCCACGGCGTCGGCCCGGTCCGGCGGCTGCACGAGGCGGGCGCCCGGCTCACCCTCGGCTCGGGCAGCCACGCGGTGATCGACCCGTTCGAGGAGATGCGGGCCGCCGAGCTGCACGCCCGGCTGGTCTCCCGCCGCCGGGGGCACTGGTCGGCCGCCGAGCTGCTCACCGCGGCGACCCGCGAGGGGCACGACGCCCTCGGCTGGCCGGACGCCGGGCAGATCGCGGTGGGCCGGCGCGCGGACCTGGTCACGCTGGCCGCACGCAGCGTGCGGACCGCGGGCACCGGCGACGACGAGCAGACGGTCGTCTTCGCCGCCACGGCCGCCGACGTCACCCACGTGGTGGTCGACGGGTGGGTGCTCGCCCGGGAGGCCGAGCACGTGGGCGCCGACCTCGACGCCGCGGTCGCCCGGCTGCTGCGCTGACCGGCCTGAGGTAGCCCCACCCTGAGGTGGCCGCTCTGAGGTAGCCGGCCCTCGCGAGCCCGGCGGGATAGGGATCGCGGCCGATGTGCCGCCCTACCTCAGCCGACGAGTGTCGTCCTCGAGAGAACACCGAGGAAGGGGACACACCATGTACGGCGACGACTACTTCATCCGCAGCGAGACCGACTACCGCACCGAGCAGGTGCGCCGCGCCTGGGGACGGCGGCGCCGCGGAGCCCGGACGCGCACCCGGCGCTGGCAGGGCCCGCTGCGCGGCGCCGACGAGATGCGCTGAGCGTGGCGGCCGGACCGCGGAGAGGGTTCCACGGCTGTCGGTGGCACAGGCCACAATGGACGACGTGCCCGCCCGCAGCCTCGAACTCGTCGGACGCGAGGCCGAGCTGGAGGAGCTGTGCTCCCGGCTCGGCATCGTGGCCGACGATCCCGCCCCGCCGCAGCGGTCCTGCTCGGCGGGGACGCCGGGCGTGGGCAAGACCAGGCTGCTGACCGAGCTGCGCGACCGGGCGGTGGCCGCGGGGTGGCGGGTGGTGGCGGGGCACTGTCTCGACCTCTCCGACTCCACGCTCCCCTACCTGCCCTTCTCCGAGGTGCTCGGCCGGCTGTCGGTCGACCTGCCCGAGGTGGTCGAGGAGACCACCGGCGAGCGGCCGGTGCTGCGCCGGCTCCAGCCGGGCCGGCGGGTCGCGCTCCGGCGGCGGCACCGGAGCCGACGGCGCGATGGAGCGCGGCGACCTCTACGAGGCGATGCACCTGCTGCTCGACCGGGCCGCGGACGAGCAGCCCCTGCTGGTCGTGGTGGAGGACGCCCACTGGGCCGACCAGTCCACCCGCGACCTGCTCAGCTTCCTCTTCGCCCGGTCGTTCGCGCGCCGCGTCGCGATCGTCGTCTCCTACCGGGTCGACGACCTGCACCGGCGGCACCCGCTGCGCCGCCAGGTGGCGGAGTGGTCCCGGCTCCGGGTCGACCGGATGCTGCTGGAGCCGCTGGACGCCGCGGCCGTGCGCCGGCTGGTGCAGGCGCTGCACCCCGACCCGCTCCGCGAGGCCGACGTGGACGACATCGTGGCCCGCGCCGAGGGCAACGCGTTCTTCGTCGAGGAGCTGGTGGGCGCCGCCTGGGCGACCGGCGGGGTGCCGGCCGACCTGGCCGACCTGCTGCTGGTCCGCCTCGACCGGCTGGAGCACGACACCCAGGAGGTGGTGCGCACCGCCGCGGTGGCCGGGCGCCGGGTCGGCCACGACCTGCTCGCCGCGGTCTCCGGGCTGGACCCGCGCGCCCTGGAGGAGGCGCTGCGCGCAGCCGTGGAGCGGCACGTGCTCGAGGCGGGTCGCGGCGACACCTACTCCTTCCGGCACGCGCTGCTGGCCGAGGCCGTCTACGACGACCTGCTGCCCGGCGAGCGGGTACGCCGGCACGCGGCGTACGCGCGGGTGCTGGCCTCGGGGAAGGTGGTCGGCACCTCGGCGGAGCTGGCCCGGCACGCCCGGCTCGGCCAGGACCTGCGCACCGCGCTGCGGGCCAGCGTGGAGGCGGGCACGGCGGCGATGCAGGTGGGCGGCCCCGACGAGGCGGCCGGGCACTACCTCGAGGCCCTCGAGCTGGCCAGCGACTCCGCGCTCGTGGTCGCGCTGGCCGAGGAGACGGGGGTGGGCCACGTCGACCTGGTGCTCCGGGCGGCCGACGCGCTCAGCGCGGCCGGCCACGCCCTCCGAGGGATCGCGCTGCTGCGCGACGCGCTCGCCGGCCTGCCCGAGGACACCGGTGCCGTCGACCGGGCCCGGGTGCTGGCCCAGCTGGCGCTCAGCCTCTACCAGGGCGACCAGGAGCTGGAGGACGAGCTGGCGCTGGCCCGGGAGGCGGCCGAGCTGGTCGCCGGGGGCACCGAGGCGCAGCAGGTGCGGGTGCTGGCGATCCAGGCGCGGATCCTGGCGGGGCACCGCCACGAGGAGGAGGCGCGGGAGGTCGCCACCACCGCGCTGGCGATGAGCCAGGGGCTGGACATGCCCCGGCTGAGCGCCGACATCCTCACCACCCTCGCCGGACTCCAGCAGCACCACCTCGGCGACGACGTCGTCGAGGCCCTGGCGACCGTGATCGGCCAGGCCCGCGCGAGCGGTGCGGTCAAGGCGGAGATGCGCGGGCTCTACACGCTCGGCCGCTTCCACCAGGACCGCGGCGAGCTCGAGGAGGCGATCGCGCTCTTCGAGACCGGGCTGGCCCGCGGCGTCCAGGCCGGGCTGCGGTGGGCGCCGCACTCGTTCGACGCGCTGGTGATGGCCACCGCTGCGCGGCACGTCCTCGGTCGGTGGGACGAGACGGCGCCGGCGACCGCCCAGGCCGACCAGGCGCCCTCGCCGATCATCGAGGCGGTGCTGCGGGCGTTCGGCGCCGTGATCGGGGCGGCGCGCGGCACCGCGGGCACCGCCGAGCTGCTGGCCGGGCTCCGCGAGCACTGGGGCGAGGAGGGGATGGTCGCGCTGCACGCGGCCGGGGCAGAGCTCGAGCTGGCCGAGCAGGCCGGCGACGCGGACGCCGCGCTGGCCACCTACGACCGGGTGGTGGCGGTGCTCTCCCGGATGTGGCGCGAGCTCTTCCAGGCACGGCTGCGCCTGGCTGCGCAGACGCTCGGGGTGCTCGGCACCGCCGCGGTCCGCCAGTCGGCCGCGGAGCGGGACGCGCTGCGCCCGGTGGTCGACCGGCTCCTCGACGACGGCCACCGGGTGGTGGACTACCTGCACGACGAGGAGCTGGCCTACGGCCCCGAGACCCGGGCCTGGCGGGTGCGCCTGGAGGCCGAGCACCTGCGCTGGCGCTGGCTCGCCCAGGTCGACCCGCCCACCTGCTCCGCACTGGTGGAGGCGTGGCGGGACGCGGAGCGCGAGTTCGTCGAGTTCGGTCACGTGCACGAGCTGGCCCGGACCCGGCTGCGGCTGGTCGAGCTGCTCGTCCAGGACGGCGACCTGGAGGCTGCCCGCCCGGTGGCCGAGCAGGTGCGGGACGCCGCCGGCGCGCTCGGCGCGCCCCGGCTGCTGGTCGAGCTCGACGCCCTGGTCGGCCGGCCCGCGGCGCCGACCGCCCGGGCCGAGGCGCTCACCCCGCGCGAGCTGCAGATCCTCGGGCTCGTCGCCGAGGGGCGCAGCAACGGCGAGATCGGCAAGCAGCTCTTCATCGCGACCAAGACGGTGAGCGTGCACGTCTCCAACATGCTCGCCAAGCTCGATGCCGCCTCGCGCACCGAGGCGGTCGCGGTGGCACGGCGTCGCGGCATGCTCCCCTGAACCTCGCGTGGTCCCGTCGGGCACAATCGGCGACGTGCCGTCCTCCCCAGACCAGACCCTGCGCTGCACCGCGAGCAGCCGGCTCGTCGGTGAGCCGCTCGCCGGCACCGCGCCGACCGAGTCGGCGTACCTCCTGGTCGAGTACGCCGGCGCCTGGGGCCGCAAGGCGGTGGCGGAGAGCCGGCTGCCCGAGGAGGTCCGGACCGCGCTGGCCGGCCTCCACGGCGTACGGGTCCAGCTGATCCGTCGGCACGGAGGCACCTCGGGTCCGGGGGTCCGGGTCTTCACCGCGCTCGTCGGCCCCGACCGCGTCGAGATCGAGACCACCGTGCTCGACGAGGCGACCGGCCTGCTCGACCTCGACCTCGCGGCCCTGGAGGCCGGCCGGAGCCCCGGCCTGACGCCGTACGCCGGGCGAGCTGCTGCTGGTCTGCACCAACGGCCGCCGGGACCTGTGCTGCGCCGAGCTCGGCCGTCCGGTGACCGCGGCGCTGGCGGCCCGCTGGCCCGAGGCGACCTGGGAGACCACCCACCTGGGCGGCCACCGGTTCTCCGCCACCCTGCTGGCCCTGCCCAGCGCGAGTGACCCTGGGCCGGCTGGACCCGGAGTCGGCGGTGCTGGCGGTCGAGGAGCTGCAGGCCGGCCGGCACCCGGTCGGCTTCTCCCGGGGCCGGGCCGGGGTCTCCGCGGCGGCGCAGGTCGCGCAGCTGCACGTGGTCGAGCAGACCGGGTACGACGAGCTCGGGCGACGTGGTCGTGGTCGGCGAGCGGGACGGGGTGGTGCGGCTGCTGGCCGACGGTTCCCCCTGGCAGGTGGGGGTGCTCAGCCGGCAGGGGCCGCCCCGCCGGGCCAGCTGCGGCGACGAGACGGCCAAGCCCGGCGAGGTCCACGAGGTGGTCGCCGCGGGGCCCGGGACGGATCACCGGTCCGGCAAGCATGTGACCGGCGCCCCGCGAGGTGGAAGAATGACGCATCCGATCCAGGCCCGACCCACCGACCCAGGAGCAGCGCCGTGAGCGACCGCCCCCCGCACGAGGAGCGTCCCCGTGCTCGCCGGACTGCTCGCCCTGGCCGGTGTGGCCCTGGTGGTGGGCCTGCTGGCCGGTGCCACCGTCCTGATCGGCACCAAGGTGCTGGGCATCGGCGGGGGCGGCGACGCCCAGGCCGACAGCCAGGCGACGTCGGGCGAGACGCTGGTGCTGCCGGAGTTCTCCGAGACGGTCGAGCCCAGCGGCCCGCTGATCACCCTGGACCCCAACGGCCCCACCCCGACCGGGGGACGGCCGTGCCGAGCCCGGACGACGACGGAGCCCACCGCGACCCCGACCGAGGAGCCCGCGGAGAAGGCGATCAACCTGACCGCTGGCCAGAGCGCGGTGGGGGCGATGCAGCAGATCGACCTGAGCGGCACCTACACCCAGGGCTCGGGCGCCATCCTCCAGGTGCAGCGGTTCGAGAACGGCGCCTGGAACAACTTCCCCGTCACCGTCTCGCTCGACGGGGAGAGCTTCGGCACCTACGTGATGACCGGCCAGACCGGGGAGAACAAGTTCCGGGTGGTCGACTCCGAGACCGGCCTGGAGTCCAACGAGGTCATCGTCCAGGTCGGCTGAGCCGGGCGTCGACCCGGGAGGTCCAGTAGCCGACCCACACCGTGCCGGCGGCCATCAGCGCGCCGAGCGCCAGGCTGACCCCGGCCAGCGGGAGCAGGGCTGCGGCCGCCCCGACCAGCAGCGGGCCGCCGCTGACACCCGAGGTCGCCGCAGAGCCGCCAGGCGCCGAGGAACTGCGAGCGCCCGGCAGTCGGCGCGGTGTCCGCGCCGAGCGTCATCACGATCCCGGAGCCGAGCCCGTTGCCGATCGCGATCAGCACCATCACGGCGGTCGACCGACCAGGTCTCGGTGGCCAGCGGCAGCAGGAAGCAGGCCACCGCGACCGCCCCCGACCACCGGCACCGCGACCGCCGGTGCGGCCCCGGGTGTCCATCAGCCAGCCGCCCGGCAGGAAGAAGGCGACGTCGACGGCGGCCGCGACGGCGAAGACCAGCGAGGTGGTGCTGGCGCTCATCCCGACGTGCTCGGCCCACAGCGGCAGCAGCGCGGTGCGCAGCGCGCGGCTGGCGCTGATCACCACGACCGCCACGCCCACGGTGGCCAGCACCCGCCGGTGCCGGCGTACGACGCCGAGCACCGAGAGGTGACCGGTCTCCTTGGCGCGGGCCCGCTCCTCGCCGCCGAGGTCGGGCATCAGCCGGGCCAGCGCGGCGCTGCGCCAGCGAGGCGACCGCGGCGAGCACGAAGACGGCGCGCAGGTCGGTCAGGTGGATCAGCCCGGCGCCGAGCAGCGGCCCGACGAGCAACCCGATCCGGTGGCTGCCGCCGAGCCCCGACATCGCCCGGGCGCGGTAGGGCTGCGGCACCACGTCGATCAGGTAGCCCTGCCGGGCCACGAGGAAGGTGGTCCAGGCCATCCCGCTGACCGTGACCGCGACGGCCAGCGCAGGCCAGGAGGTGGCCAGCGCCGCCGCGACCATCGCCGCGGCGTCCAGCAACCCGGACAGCACCAGCGCCCGGCGCTCCCCGATCCGGGCGATCAGCGCACCGACCGGCAGGGCGGTGGCCAGGCTGCCCAGCCCGACCAGGGCGACCACCAGGGCGGCGGTGGAGACGTCCGCACCGAGGTCGCGGGCCTGCAGCGCCAGCACCGGCAGGACGGCGCCGTGGCCGATCGAGTTGACGATCGTCGGGCCGTAGGCCGTCAGCGCCACGTCCCGCAGGCGGAACGGCGGCTGGTCGGAGGGCACCCGCGAAGTCTGCACTCCGCTCAGTCCCGGCGGAACGTCGATCCAGTCGATGCGCCCCGAGAGAAGTAGTCGCAGGTGACCCGGACCGCGTCGCAGGAACTCTTGCCGCCGAAGGAGAGCGGCTCGTCGGTTGCGGATCACGCCCGTCGGACCGTACGCGCGCGGCTGCGGCTGCCCGTCCACCCACATCTGCACCCACTCCGGGGTGCGGACGCAGGTCAGGGTGTGCCAGCCGGGGGAGAGCCGGGCGCCCGCCTCGAAGCCGTCGAGGTAGCCGGTGCGGGTCCGCCCGTCCGCGCCGCGGAACATGCAGCGCGGCGCCCGCTCGGGGTTCTCCAGCTTCCAGTAGCCGCCACGGGCCTCGCCCTGCCCCTTCTGCAGGATGTTCCCGAACCGGTGCGCGGGTCCGGTAGCGGATCGTGAAGGAGAAGCTGCCGCGTGCCGGGGTTGAGCAGCCGGTGCAGGCGCCCGCCCGCCGGCACCACGCTGGTGTGCCCGGGAAGACCCCGGAGTGCGGCTGCGACCCACGGGTGGGTGTGCCGTCGCCCGTCGGTCACCACGTCGGCGCCGATCCGTCCGCGCAGCCCGCCGACCCGGTCGACCAGGGTGGTCGCCCCCGGCGGCCTCGTCCAGCTCGAACCGGGCGACCAGCCGCAGGGTCGGGCGGCACCTCAGGCGTCGGCTCGGCGGCCGGCACGCGGCCGCTCCCGCGCGTCGTACGCCGTGAGCACCGCCAGCGTCCCGACCCCGGCGACCAGCGCGACCAGCGCGACCAGGGCCGGCACCAGCCCGGAGCGCGTCCGCAGGGCCTCACCGGCGCGCTGCCACGTCGGTGCCCATGCGCCGCACGCTACCGCCGGCGCCCGGTCCAGGGAGTGGATTCCCTCGCGCCACCGTGCCGGAGCGGCCGGGACCTGGCATCCTCGACGCCCATGACCCTGGGGACGACGACCGGTGACAAGCCCGACTCCGCGACGCGGCGCTACGCCCGGCTGGCGCGGCTCGCCTACCGGCACGGTCGCTCCGACCTGGTGCAGGGGCTGGGCCTGGACGAGTTCGCGATCGACGACGACGCGGCGCCGGGCGCCGTCGGGTCCGACGGCCACGGTGCCGGACGAGGTCGGCCGGCGGGCCGAGGCGTTCGTCCGCGACCTCGAGGCGATGGGGCCGACGTACGTCAAGCTCGGCCAGCTGCTCTCGACCCGCGTCCGACCTGCTGCCGGCGTCGTACACCCAGGCGCTGACCAGGCTCCAGGACGACGTGGAGCCGTTCGGCTTCGACCGGGTGCGCGAGATCGTCGAGCACCAGCTCGGCGCGACGGATCGAGGACCTCTACGGCAGCTTCGAGGCCGAGCCGCTGGCTGCGGCGTCGCTCGGGCAGGTGCACGCCGCGATCCTGCGCAACGGTCGTCGGGTGGTGGTCAAGGTGCAGCGGCCCGAGGTCCGCGAGGTGGTCCGCGAGCGACATGGAGATCCTGGCCGGCTGGCCCACCTCGCCGACAAGCGCACCGACCTGGGCCGCCGCTACGGCTTCGAGGCGCCTGGTCGACCGAGTTCCGCAAGACGCCTGGCCGGCGAGCTCGACTACCGCCGCGAGGCCCGCAACCTGGTCCGCGTTCGGCGAGCTGACCGCCGGCTACGACCTGCTGGTGGTGCCGCAGCCGGTGCCGACCCACTGCCTCGGGCCGGGTGCTGACGATGGACTCGGATCGACGGCCGCAAGGTCACCGACCTCGGCAAGCTCGGCCTCGTCGAGCTGGACGCGCGGCCCGATCGTCGAGCAGCTCTTCGCCGCCTACCTCGCTGATGCTGGGCGAGGGGGTGCTGCACGCCGACCCGCACCCGGGCAACCTGCTGCTCACCGACGACGGCCGGCTGGCGCTGCTGGACCTGGGCATGGTCAGCACCGGTCTCCCCGCGGCTGCAGGAGAAGGTCGTCCGGCTGCTGCTGGCGATCACCGACGGCGACGGCGAGGAGGCCGCCACCGTGCTCGCCGAGCTGGGCCACCCGCTCGACGGACTACGACGCGGGCGCCTTCCGGCACGACGTCTCCCACCTGGTCTCCGAGGCGGTGACCGCCGGGCCCGAGCTGCAGGCCGGCTCGGTGCTGGTCGAGCTGAGCCGGGTCTCCGGGATGCACGGGCTGCGCCCGCCCGCCGAGATGTCGATGATCGGCAAGGCGCTGCTCAACCTCGACACCGCCACCTCGCGCCTCGACCCGGACTTCTCCCCGGCCGAGGCGCTGCGCGACAACGTCAGCAGCATCCTGGCCAGCGGGATGAAGGTCAGCGCGGGCGGGATCATGGCCTCGGCGATCGAGGCCAAGGAGCTTCGCCAAGCTGCTGCCCAAGCGGGCCAACCGGATCCTGGACAACCTGGCCGACGGGGAGTTCGTGATCCGGGTCGACGCGATCGACGAGGAGCAGCTGCACACCGTCCTGCAGCGCGTCGCCAACCGTCTCACCCTCGGGCTGGTGATCGCCGCGATGCTGGTCGGCGCGGCGCTGATGATGCGGGTCGACGAGGGGCCGCGGCTCTTCGGCGTGCCCGCCGTGGCGCTGACCTTCTTCACCCTCGCCGTGCTCGCCGGGGTCGCGCTGACCCTGTGGATCGTCAGCACCGACCGCAAGGTCGCGCACCGCTCGCGCTCCCGCGCCGGGAACACGTGACGTCCCTCCTGCGTTGGAGCAGGTGAACGAAGTTGAGTTGAACCGACTCAACTTGTTTGCCAGAATCGCCGTCGCCGGCGCAGGCTGGCTCCACACGGAACTTCACCACCACTTCCTGGGACCCGGGAAGTACGCGACAACGGAGGTAACTCAACATGGCACGTGCTGTCGGCATCGACCTCGGTACGACGAACAGCGTCGTCGCCGTCCTGGAGGGTGGCGAGCCCACCGTCATCGCCAACGCCGAGGGTGGTCGGACCACCCCGTCGGTGGTCGCCTTCGCCAAGTCCGGTGAGGTGCTGGTCGGCGAGGTCGCCAAGCGTCAGGCCGTCACCAACGTCGACCGGACGATCCGGTCCGTCAAGCGCCACATGGGTACCGACTGGACCACCCAGATCGACGACAAGAAGTTCACCCCCCAGCAGATCAGCGCCTTCGTGCTGCAGAAGCTGAAGCGCGACGCCGAGGCCTACCTGGGCGAGCCGGTCACCGACGCGGTGATCACCGTCCCGGCGTACTTCTCCGACGCCCAGCGCCAGGCGACCAAGGAGGCGGGCGAGATCGCCGGCCTCAACGTCTCCCGGATCGTCAACGAGCCCACCGCGGCCGCGCTGGCCTACGGCCTGGACAAGGGCGACGACCAGACCATCCTGGTCTTCGACCTCGGTGGCGGAACGTTCGACGTCTCGCTGCTGGAGATCGGTGAGGGCGTCGTCGAGGTCAAGGCGACCTCCGGTGACAACCACCTCGGTGGCGACGACTGGGACAACCGCGTCGTCGAGTGGATGGTCGAGCGGTTCAAGAACAACAACGGCGTCGACCTGGGCGCCGACAAGATCGCCAAGCAGCGCCTCCAGGAGGCCGCGGAGAAGGCGAAGATCGAGCTCTCCAGCTCCAGCGAGACCACGATCCACCTGCCCTACATCACCCACGGCGAGTCCGGCCCCCTCCACTTCGAGGAGAAGCTGACCCGCTGCGGAGTTCCAGAAGATGACCTCCGACCTGCTCGACCGCACCCGGAAGCCCTTCGAGTCGGTGCTCAAGGACGGCGGCGTCGCGGTCAAGGACATCGACCACGTCGTCCTCGTCGGTGGCTCCACCCGGATGCCGGCCGTCGCCGACCTGGTCAAGGACCTGCTCGGCGGCAAGGAGCCCAACAAGGGCGTCAACCCCGACGAGGTCGTGGCGCTGGGCGCCGCGCTCCAGGCGGGCGTGCTCAAGGGCGAGGTCAAGGACGTGCTGCTCCTCGACGTCACCCCGCTCAGCCTCGGCATCGAGACCAAGGGCGGCGTGATGACCACCCTGATCGAGCGCAACACCACCATCCCGACCAAGCGCTCGGAGATCTTCACCACCGCCGACGACAACCAGCCGTCGGTGGAGATCAAGGTCGCCCAGGGCGAGCGCCAGATGTGGGCGCAGAACCAGCCGCTGGGCAACTTCGAGCTCACCGGCCTGCCGCCGGCTCCCCGCGGCGTGCCGAAGATCGAGGTCACCTTCGACATCGACGCCAACGGCATCGTGCACGTCTCCGCGAAGGACCACGCGTCCGGTCGCGAGCAGTCGATGACCATCTCCGGTGGCTCGGCGCTGGGCAAGGACGAGATCGACCGGATGGTCAAGGAGGCCGAGCAGTACGCGGAGGAGGACGCCAAGCGTCGCGCCACCGTGGACGCCCGCAACCAGGCCGACAGCCTCGTCTACACCACCGAGAAGTTCCTCGCCGACAACACCGACAAGCTGCCCGAGGACGTCAAGACCGAGGTGCAGGCCGACGTCGACTCGCTGAAGGCGACGCTGGAGAACGAGGAGTCGGACGCCGAGACCATCCAGGCGGGCATCAACAAGCTGGGTGAGTCCAGCCAGAAGATGGGCGCCGCGATGTACGCCGCCGCCGAGGCCGACCAGGCCGCCGCGGGCGGCAGCGACGGCTCCACCGGCGAGGCCGACGAGGACGTCGTGGACGCCGAGATCGTCGACGAGCCCGGCGAGGGGGAGAACAAGTGACCCAGCCCTCCGACGAGCAGAAGCGCGACGAGCGCCAGGAAGCCGCGGGGCAGGTCGACGACGCCGGCACCGGGGTCCCCTCCGAGGAGGGGGCCCCGGCCGGGGCCGCTCCCGAGGGGCGGAGGAGTCCCCTTCGACGCCGTCGAGCTGCCGACTCGGACGACACCGTCGACGACGGGTCCAAGGCGGCCGAGGAGGCGGCGGCGCTGACCGCCGACCTGCAGCGGCTGCAGGCCGAGTTCCTCAACTACAAGCGCCGGGTCGAGCGGGACCGTCAGCTGATCGCCGAGAACGCGGCGTACAAGGCGCTGGTGCCGATCATCGACGTGCTCGACGGCATCGACCGGGCCCGCGAGGCCGGCGAGGTCGAGGGCGGGTTCGCGATGGTCGCCGACCACCTGCAGCGCGCGGTGTCGCAGTCGGGCCTGGTCCGCTTCGGCGAGCCCGGGGACGCCTTCGACCCGAACCTGCACGAGGCGCTGAGCCACCTCGGCGAGGACGCGGAGGTCGACCGGACCACGGTCAAGCTGCTCGCCAAGGCGGGCTACCGGATGGGCGAGCGGGTCGTCCGCGCCGCCCAGGTGCTGGTGGTCGACCCGCCGGCCGGGGGTGCCGCGCCGGCCGAGGCTGCACAGGCGGAGGCGGCGGACGACGCCGCGGGCAGCGACCAGCCCGACGCCTGAGCGGCACTGGTCAAGGGGACGTGACGACGGAAGGAGGGTGAGCAGGTGAGCAACGACGGCATGCGTGCCGACTGGGCGAGCAAGGACTTCTACAAGGTGCTCGGCGTCAAGAAGGACGCCGATCAGTCAGAGATCAAGAAGGCCTACCGCAAGCTCGCCCGGGAGAACCACCCGGACTCCAACCCCGACGACCAGAAGAAGCACGACACCTTCAAGGCCGTCGCCGAGGCCTACGACGTGCTCGGAGACGCGGAGAAGCGCAAGAAGTACGACGAGATGCGCTCGCTCTACGGCTCCGGCGTGGGCTTCGGCGGCGGCGCCCCCGGAGGCAGCGGCGGCTTCGGTGGCGGCTTCGACCTCAACGACCTCTTCGGCGACCGGGCCCGCAGCGGCCCGGCCGGCGGCGGGACCAGCGGGGGCGGGTTCGGCGACGTCTTCAGCGACCTCTTCGGGGGCGGTGGGCGGACGCGTACCCAGAGCCGGGCCCGCAAGGGCCAGGACGTGGAGACCACGGCCACCATCGGCTTCACCGACGCGATCGACGGTGTGACGATCTCGCTGCGGCTCACCTCGGACGGCGCCTGTCCCACCTGCCACGGCACCGGCGGCAAGCCCGGCACCAAGCCGCACGTCTGCCCCGAGTGCGAGGGCACCGGCTTCGTGGTGGCCTCGGTCGGCGGGGCGTTCTCGATGAACGAGCCGTGCCCGGTCTGCCACGGTCGCCAGCTGATCTACGACGAGTCGTGCCCGACCTGTCACGGCAGCGGCCGCGGCACGTCGGCGCGCTCCATCCAGGCCCGCATCCCGGCCGGGGTCAAGGACGGTCAGCGGATCCGGCTCAAGGGCAAGGGCGCGCCGGGCGAGAACGGCGGCCCCGCCGGCGACCTCTACGTGACCGTCAAGGTCGGCAAGGACCGGGTCTTCGGCCGCACCGGCGACAACCTCACGATCGACGTCCCGGTCTCCTTCGACGAGGCGGCACTCGGCGCCGAGATCAAGATCCCCACGCTCGGTGGCGCGCCGGTCACGCTCAAGGTCCCCGCAGGCACTCCGAACGGCCGCACCTTCCGGGTACGGGGCAAGGGCGTGACTCGGCGCGACGGCACCAAGGGCGACCTGCTGGCCACCGTGCAGGTGCACGTGCCGGCCACCCTGGACCAGCCCGCCCGCGAGGCGGTCGAGGCCTACCGGAAGGCGACGGAGGGCCGGCCGCTCCGGACGAACCTGTTCGAGCGGAGCTGATCGCCGATGACCCAGTTCGGGGCCCCGTCGCCGGACGCCGCGGTCTACGTCATCTCCGTGGCCGCCGAGCTCACCGGCCTGCACCCCCAGACGCTGCGCACCTACGAGCGGATGGGGCTGATCACGCCCGGGCGGACCGGGGGAGGAGGTCGTCGCTACTCCCACCGCGACCTCGAGCTCCTGCGCCGGATCGCCGACCTCACCAGCGCCGGCATCGGCCTGGAGGGCGTACGCCGCATCCTCGACCTCGACGACGAGGTGGCCGCCCTGCGCGCCCGTAACGAGGAGCTGCGCGCCGAGCTCGCCGCGACCCGGCAGGCGCTGCAGCGCGCCTCGGCCCGCTCGGCCGCCACCCCGTTCGCCCAGCCGGTCAACCGGCTCCCCGTGCTCCGCCAGCCGGAGCCGACCGCGTCGCTGGTGGTCTGGCGCCGCTCCCGCTGAGGCTGCGCACGGATCCCCGCACAGCCGGGGATTCCCGCGGGTTGGCACGCGTCGTATGGGGCACAAACCCGCAGGAACCCGTGCCAGGTCTGTCGGCCAGATATGGTCCTGGGGCACGTGGCAGACAACGCGGGGGTGCGGCTCTGATGGATCCGACAGCGATCGTCATCGGCTCGGTGGGGCTGGTGGCAGCCGGTCTGGCCGTCTACTTCGTGACCCGGTCCGCCAGTCGTGGTGGGATCGAGGTCAACGCCGCGATCGGCATCAGGACCAGGCTGACCAAGTCGTCACAGCAGGCATGGGAGGCCGCTCATCGTGCGGCGCTGCCGTTCACGCTGGTCGCCTGCCTGCTGGCCCTCGTGTGCGCCGTGATCAGCGTGGTCGCCGTGGTCATGGCCAACACGGTCGGCTCCAGTCGCGCGGCGCCGGTCGTCGTCATGCTGGCGGGGTACGCCGGCCTGCTGGTCTTGATGACGACGGCCACCGTCTCGGGC
>CAVPUI010000012.1:0-154522 GCA_963708945.1 uncultured Actinomycetota bacterium
CACTAACCCAGCCCCGCCACAACCGCCAACTCGGGGTCGGCTCCACGCATCACCGCAGGTCAGAGGCCCTGACGACCCGTCGGGTCCAGACGCCGAGGCGGTCGCGGGGCTGCTGGCCGGTAGGCCGAGACGGTCGGATCGCCGGCGATCCAGTAGCGCCACGGCAGGTCCGCTCCCCCACGAAGCCCGACCCGAGGCCCGGTCTCGACCGCGTCGGGAGCCACCGGGGCGGACAGAGCGAGGTGGTCTTCGAGCCACAGCCCGTCGTCCTCGGCCTCCAGCCCCAGGACCCGGACGAGGTTGGCGGGTCCCCGGCCGAGGTGGTCGGCAGTGACGGCCCGGCCCGTCGGGCTCGCGTCGCGACCGGGCGAGCTGCTCGCCGTCGAGCACCCGGGCAGCGCGCAGAGCAGGACCGCGGAGGCGGTGTCCTCCGGACCGCAGACCACGTTGGCGCAGGTGTGCAGGCCGTAGATCCGGTAGCAGTACAGGTGCCCGGGGGGTCCGAACATGGTGGCGTTCCGCGGCGTGCGGCCGCGGAACGCGTGCGATCCCGGGTCGGCTGCTCCTTCGTACGCCTCCACCTCGGTGATCCGCACCGTCACCCCTCGCAGGGTCAGGGTGCTGCCCAGCAGCCGGGGCGCCGCGTGCGACGCCCCGGCTGCCAGGACCTCGAGGGTCTCAGCCCAGGAGGTCACGGCTCTCCCGGAGCCGCTCACCGACCTCGGCGAGCTGCTCGCGGACCCGCTCGGGCGCCGTGCCGCCTCGACCCCGTCGAGCGGCGACGGAGCCTTCGATGGTCAGCACCTCTCGCACCTGCGGGGTCAGCTCGGGTGAGATCGCGGCGAACTGCTCGTCGGTGAGCTCGTGCAGCTCGATCCCCAGCCCTTCGCACTCCCGGACGCACGCACCCGCCACCTCGTGCGCGACCCGGAACGGCGTCCCCTCGCGCACCAGCCACTCGGCGATGTCGGTGGCCAGCGAGAAGCCCTGCGGGGCCAGCTCGGCCATCCGCGAGGCGTTGAAGGTGAGCGTGGCGACCATCCCGGTGAAAGCAGGCAGCAGGACCTCGAGGGTGTCGACCGAGTCGAAGACCGGCTCCTTGTCCTCCTGGAGGTCGCGGTTGTACGCGAGCGGCAGCGCCTTCAGCGTCGCCAGCAGCCCGGCCAGGTTGCCGACCAGCCGGCCCGCCTTGCCGCGGGCCAGCTCGGCGATGTCCGGGTTCTTCTTCTGCGGCATGATGCTCGACCCGGTGGACCAGGCGTCGTGCAGCGTCACGAAGCCGAACTCCCGGGTCGACCAGAGGATGAACTCCTCGGCCAGCCGGCTCAGGTCCACCCCGATCATCGCGGTGACGAAGGCGAACTCCGCGACGAAGTCGCGCGCCGCAGTCCCGTCGAGGGAGTTGGCGGTCGACCCGGTGAAGCCGCAGCTCCGCCGCCACGGCTTCGGGGTCCAGCCCGAGCGTGCTGCCGGCGAGCGCCCCGGAGCCGTACGGCGAGTCGGCCGCGACGCGGGCGTCCCAGTCGCGCAGCCGGTCGACGTCGCGCAGCAGCGGCCACGCGTGGGCGAGCAGGTGGTGGGAGAGCAGGACCGGCTGGGCGTGCTGCAGGTGCGTGCGGCCCGGCATGATCACGTCCAGGTGGTCCTGCGCCTGGCGCGAGAGCACCTCGACCAGGTCCAGCACCTGGTTGCGCCAGGATCCTGGCGTGGTCACGCAGGAAGACCTTGAACAGCGTGGCGATCTGGTCATTGCGGCTGCGACCCGCGCGCAGCCGCCCGCCCACGTCAGGCCCGACCTCCTCGAGCAGGAGTCGCTCGAGCGCGCCGTGCACGTCCTCGTCAGTGGGGTCCGGCGCCAGGGACCCGTCGGCGAACCGCGCCCCCAGGCGGTCCAGCCCCGCCTGCAGCGTGGCGTGGTCCTGGTCGCTGAGCAGCCCCGCGGCGTGCAACGCGTTCGCGTGGGCGCGGGAACCGGCCAGGTCGTAGGGCGCGAGCCGCCAGTCGAACTGGGTCGAGCGCGAGAGCTCCTCCAGCTCCGGGCGACGGGCCGCCCGCGAACCGCCCGCCCCACAGCTTGCCGGTGTTGGTGCCACCCGATGACGTCACGTGCCTCATCCTCTCCCTCCGGGCCGACGTCAGTCGGTCCCGAACTCCATCGCCGCGTGGTCCAGCGCCTGCTCGGTAGGGTCGTTCTCCGCCTCCGGGTTCTTGGCGATCCGCGTCGACGCACCGCGCTCGATCGAGCCGAGCAGGTGACCGTTCTCCACCAGCACCTGGCCCTCGTCGAGCGGCTGGGCAGCGTAGAGCTCGAGCTTGGCCCGCGAGTCCGCGATGTCCAGGTTGCGCATGGTCAGCTGACCGATCCGGTCGGTCGGGCCGAACGCCGCGTTGTCGGTGCGCTCCATCGACAGCTTGTCCGGGTGGTAGGAGAACGCCGGACCCTCGGTGCGCAGGATCGAGTAGTCCTCGCCCCGGCGCAGCCGCACCGTCACCTCGCCGGTGACCAGCGAGGCGACCCAGCGCTGGATGGCCTCGCGCAGCATCAGCGCCTGCGGGTCCAGCCAGCGGCCCTCGTAGAGCAGCCGGCCGAGCCGGCGGCCCTCGGCGTGGTAGTTGGCGATGGTGTCCTCGTTGTGGACCGCGTTGAGCAGCCGCTCGTAGGCGATCCAGAGCAGCGCCATGCCCGGCGCCTCGTAGATGCCGCGGGACTTCGCCTCGATGATCCGGTTCTCGATCTGGTCGGACATCCCCAGCCCGTGGCGGCCGCCGATCAGGTTGGCCTCGTGCACCAGGGCGACCGGGTCGTCGTACCGGGTGCCGTTGATCGCGACCGGACGACCGCCCTCGAACCGGAGCGTCACGTCCTCGGTGTCGATCTGCACCGACGGGTCCCAGAACTTCACGCCCATGATCGGCTCGACGGTCTCCAGGGAGACGTCGAGGTGCTCGAGGGTCTTCGCCTCGTGCGTCGCACCCCAGATGTTGGCGTCGGTGGAGTACGCCTTCTCCTTGCTGTCGCGGTACGGCAGCCCGTGCTCGGTGAGCCACTGGCTCATCTCCGCCCGGCCGCCGAGCTCGTGCGACGAAGTCGGCGTCCAGCCACGGCTTGTAGATCCGCAGGTCCGGGTTGGCCAGCAGGCCGTAGCGGTAGAACCGCTCGATGTCGTTGCCCTTGAAGGTCGAGCCGTCGCCCCAGATGTCCACGCCGTCCTCGTGCATCGCCCGGACCAGCATGGTGCCCGTCACGGCGCGACCCAGCGGGGTGGTGTTGAAGTAGGCGCGACCGCCGGAGCGGATGTGGAAGGCGCCGCAGGCCAGCGCGGCCAGGCCCTCCTCGACCAGCGGGCCGCGGCAGTCGACGGCACGGGCGATCTCGGCGCCGTACTCGGTGGCGCGATCGGGGACGCCGGAGATGTCCGGCTCGTCGTACTGACCGAGGTCGGCGGTGTACGTGCAGGGCACGGCGCCCTTGTCGCGCATCCAGGCGACGGCGACGGAGGTGTCGAGCCCTCCGGAGAAGGCGATGCCGACGCGCTCGCCGACGGGGAGGGAGGTGAGGACCTTGCTCACAGCGATGTTCCTTGTCTTGGGACGGGGGGAAGCGGGAGGAGGCTGCTGGGGTCAGGGCGCTGGCGAGCTGTTCGCCAGCGCCAGGAATCGTCGGGCCAGCTCCTCGCCGCCGCCGGGGTCACGGCTGATCACCAGCACCGTGTCGTCCCCGGCGATGGTGCCCAGCACATCACCCAGCTCGGCCCGGTCGAACGCCGAGGCCAGGAACTGGGCCGCCCCCGGAGGCGTGCGCAGGACGACCATGTTGGCGCTGGACTCGGCGCTGACCAGGAGCTCCGAGCAGAGCCTGGCCAGCCGCTGCTGCGAGGCGCGGCTGGTCTCCGGGCGCGACCGGCGCACGGTCGCCGCCCTCGGCCGGGACCGCGTAGACCAGGGCGCCGCCGGACCCGCGCACCTTGACCGCGTCCAGCTCGACCAGGTCGCGGGAGAGCGTGGCCTGGGTGACGTGCAGCCCCCGGAGCCGCCAGCAGCTCGGCCAGCTCGGTCTGGGAGCGCACCTCGTGATGGCTGACCAGGTCGATGATCACCTGCAGCCTCGCGCTGCGGGTCATGGGGTTGTGCGGGTGCTCGGTCATGTCCGGGCCTCCAGCAGCCAGGTCAGGACGGCCTTCTGGGCGTGCCGACGGTTCTCGGCCTCGTCCCACACCACGCTGCGCGGACCGTCGAGGACCTCGGCGGCGATCTCCTGCCCACGGTAGGCGGGCAGGCAGTGCATGACGATCGCGTCCGGCGTCGGCGTGTGCGAGGAGCTCGGCGGTGAGCGAGAACGGCGCCAGGGCGGCGAGCCGGTCGCCCGACTCGGACTCCCGGCCCATCGAGACCCAGGTGTCGGTCACCACGACGTCCGCACCCGAGACCGCCTGACGCGGGCTCGTCCAGCACGGCGACCGAGCCGCCGGTGGTCACGGCGATCGCGGCCGCCCGGTCGACCACGCTCGGCGCTCGGCTGGAACCCGCGGGAGCCCCGATCCGCACGTGCATGCCCGCGGTCGCACCGGCCAGCAGCCACGAGCTGCCCATGTTGCACGCGCCGTCGCCGACGAACGCGACCACCAGACCGCGGCCAGCGGGCCCCGGTGCTCGGAGACGGTGAGCAGGTCGGCGAGCAGCTGGCAGGGGTGGTAGTCGTCGGTGAGCGCGTTGACCACCGGCACGCCCGCGTGCTCGGCCATCTCCTCCAGCCGGGACTGCGCCCCGGTGCGCCACACGATCGCGGCGGCCTGACGGCCCGAGCACCCGGGCGACGTCGGCAACGGACTCCCGGACGCCGATCCCGGCCAGTGCACCGTCGACCACCAGCGGGAAGCCGCCCAGCTCGGCGATGCCGGCGGAGAAGGAGGCCTGGGTCCGCAGCGTCTGCTTGTCGAAGATCATCGCCACCGTCGACGGCCCCTCCAGGGGACGCCGGGAGAACGGGTCGCGCTTGATCGCAGCGGCCAGCGCCAGCACCTCGGCCTGCTCGGCCGGGGAGAGGTCGTCGTCGGCCAGGAGGTGCCGGATCACGCGGCGCCGCCGGACTCGGCGGCCCGACCGACGATCGCCGGCCAGGCACCCACCAGCTCGGACACGTCGTCCTCGGTGAGGATCAGCGGGGGGACGAAGCGCAGCGTGCCCGGACCCGTGGCGTTGAGCAGGAAGCCCTCGGCCCGGCCGGCCGCGACCACGGCGGGGGCATCCAGCGAAGCCAGGTCCACGCCCACCATCAGGCCCGGGACCACGCACTGCGGTGACCTCCGGGAGGTCCGACAGCTCCTCGCGGAGCCGCTTGCCGACCCGCGTCACCTGCTCGAGCAGGCCGTCGGCCTCGATGGTGTCCAGGACAGCCAGCGCGGCCGCGCACGCCATCGGGTTCCCGCCGAAGGTGGTGCCGTGATTGCCGGGGGCGAAGAGCTCGGCGGCCGCTCCGGTCGCCAGCGTGGCGCCGATCGGCACCCCACCGCCCAGACCCTTGGCCAGCGTCACCACGTCCGGGACGAGCCCGGGAACCGCCTGGTGGGCGAACCACTCCCCCGTCCGGCCGATGCCGGTCTGCACCTCGTCGAGCCACAGCAGCGCTCCGCGCTCCTTGGTGATCCGGCGGGCCTCGGTCAGGTAGTCCGGACGACGGCACCAGCACCCCGGCCTCGCCCTGCACGGGCTCGAGGACCACTGCCGCTGTCTCGTCGGTGACCGCGGCGGCCAGCGCCTCCACGTCGCCGTACGGCACCCAGGTCACGTGGCCGGGCAGCGGCTCGAACGGAGTCCGGTAGGCCGCCTTCGAGGTCAGCGCCAGAGCCCCCATCGTCCGGCCGTGGAAGGAGCCCTCGGCGGCCACCACGTGGGTGCGACCGGTCAGCCGGGTCAGCTTGAACGCCGCCTCGTTGGCCTCGGCACCGGAGTTGGAGAAGAAGACCTTGGAGCCGTGGCCCAGCAGCCCGTCGAGGCGCTCGGCGAGCAGGATCTGCGGCTCGGAGGTGAAGAGGTTGGAGACGTGGCCCAGGGTCGCGACCTGCTCGCTGACCGCCCGGACGATCGCCGGATGGGCGTGGCCCAGGGAGTTGACCGCGATCCCGCCGACGAGGTCGAGGTAGGCGCGGCCGTCCGCGTCCCAGACCCGCGCGCCCTCGCCCCGCACCAGGGTCAGGGCCGGGGTGCCGAAGGTGTTCATCAACGCCGAGCCGTAACGCTCCTGCCAGGTCATGACTTCTTCTCCCCTGCGCTCGAGTAGGCCTTGCGGAGCTTGGTCTCCACCCCGGGCAGCACCTGGGTGCCGACGCCCTCGTCGGTGAAGATCTCGAGCAGGACCGCGTGCGGCTCGCGCCCGTCGACCACGGTCGCGCGCTGGACGCCGCCCTCGACCGCGCTCAGGCAGGCCTGCATCTTCGGGACCATGCCGCTGGCCAGCGACGGCATGAGCGCCGCCAGCTCCTCCGGCGAGATCTCCTGGATCACGTCGTCGCTGCCGGGCCAGTCGCGGTAGAGGCCCTCCACGTCGGTGAGCACCAGCAGCTTCTCCGCGCCGAGCGCCACGGCCAGCGCGGCCGCGGCGGTGTCGGCGTTGACGTTGTGGACCAGACCGTCGTCGTCCGGAGCGACGCTGGAGATGACCGGGATCCGGCCGGCCTCGACCAGGTCCTGGACGGCCTCGGGGCGCACCGAGGCGACCTCGCCCACCAGGCCCAGGTCCACCTCCTCGCCGTCGACCACGGTGCTGGCCGGGGTCGCGGTGAAGAGTCCGGCGTCCTCGCCGGAGAGCCCGACGGCCAGCGGGACCGTGCTGGTTGATCAGCCCGACCAGCTCGCGCTGGACCTGGCCGACCAGGACCATCCGGACCACGTCCATGGCCTCGGGCGTGGTCACCCGCAGCCCGCCGCGGAACTCCGACTCGATGCCGAGGCGGTCGAGCATCGCCGAGATCTGCGGACCGCCGCCGTGCACGACGACCGGCTTGAAGCCGGCGAACCGGAGGAAGGCGATGTCCTCGGCGAAGGCCTTCTTCAGGTCGTCGTCGATCATCGCGTTGCCGCCGTACTTCACCACGATGGTGCGTCCGTGGTAGCGCTTGAGCCAGGGCAGCGCCTCCGCCAGGGTCGCGGCCTTGGCGGGGTCGGGAGCGTTCTTCGGCCGGCCGGTCACGAGCTGTACGCGCTGTTCTCGTGGACGTACGCGTGGGTCAGGTCGTTGGTCCAGACCGTGGCGCGGTGCTCGCCGGACTTCAGGTCGACCGTGACGCTCACCTCGCGGCCCGAGTCAGGTCCACCTTGGCGGGGTCCTCGGCAGGCGTGGAGGAGCGACAGACCCACACGCCGTTCATGGCGACGTCGAGGTCGGCGGGGTCGAACGCGGCAGACGTGGTGCCGATGCTGGCCAGGACGCGGCCCCAGTTCGGGTCCTTGCCGAAGACGGCCGCCTTGAACAGGTTGCTGCGGGCGATGCTGCGGCCCACCTCGACCGCGTCGTCCTCGCTGGCGGCGTTGAGCACGGTGATGGCGATCTCGTGGTCGGCACCCTCCGCGTCCTTGAGCAGCTGCATGGCCAGGTCGGTGCAGGCCTGCACGAGCGCGTCGGTGAAGTCGGTCAGCGTCGGGGTGATCCCCGAGGCGCCGCTGGCCATGATCGTCACGGTGTCGTTGGTCGACATGCACCCGTCGGAGTCGAGCCGGTCGAAGGAGACCCGGGTGGCCGCACGCAGCGCGGTGTCCAGGTCCTCGGCCGGCACCACCGCGTCCGTGGTCAGCACGACCAGCATCGTCGCCAGCTGCGGGGCCAGCATGCCGGCGCCCTTGGCCATGCCGCCGATGGACCAGCCGGCACCCTCGACGACCACGGTCTTGCTGACCGTGTCGGTGGTCATGATCGCGGCGGCGGCGTCGGCGCCCCGCCGGTCTCGCTCAGCGCCCCGTGGGCGGCGTCCACGCCGTCGAGCAGGAGCTGGCGGGGATTGGCCAGGCCGATCAGGCCCGTGGAGCAGACCACCACGTCGATGGCGCCGATCCCCAGACGCTCGGCCACCCGCTCGGCGACCGCGTGGGTGGTCTGGAAGCCCTCGGGCCCGGTGTAGCAGTTGGCGCCGCCGGAGTTCAGGACGACGGCCCGGACGACGCCGTCCTTGACCACCTCCTGGCTCCAGAGCACGGGGTTGGCCTTGCACCGGTTGCTGGTGAAGACGGTCGCGGAGTCGAAGGTGGGGCCGTTGTTGACGACCAGGGCGAGGTCCTGGCCGCCGCTGGTCTTCAGCCCGGCGGTGACGCCGGAGGCAAGGAAGCCGGTGGGATGTGTCGTGGTCATGGTGCGAGTCCGATCGTGGAAAGTCCGGTGGTCTCCTCGAGCCCGAAGGCGAGGTTGAGGCATTGGACGGCGGCCCCCGCGGTGCCCTTGGTCAGGTTGTCCACCGCGCCGACCGCCACGAGTCGTCGCGCTCTGGTGTCGACGGAGACCTGCACGTGGATGGCTGTTGGAGCCGATCACCGACTTGGTCTGGGGCCAGTGACCACTCGGGAGCAGGTGCAGGAACGGCTCGTCGACGAACGCCTTCGCGTAGACCTCGTAGGCCTCGTCGGCGGTGACTTCGCGGGCCAGCGGCGCCGACACCGTCGCGAGGATGCCGCGCGGCGTGGGCACCAGGACCGGGGTGAAGGAGACCCGGACCTCGCCGCCGGTCACGCCGCTGAGGTTCTGGATGATCTCAGGGGTGTGCCGGTGGGTGCCGCCCACGCCGTACGCCGAGATGTTGCCCATCACCTCGCTGCCCAGCAGGTTGGTCTTCGCGGCCTTGCCGGCACCCGAGGTGCCGCTGGCCGCGACCACCGCGACGTCGGGCTCGACCAGGCCGGCGGCCAGGGCCGGCGCGATCGTCAAGGTCGACACCGTCGGGTAGCACCCGGGGACCGCGACCCGTCGCGTGCCGCGCAGCAGCTCGCGCTGTCCCGGCAGCTCCGGCATCCCGTAGGGCCAGGACCCGGCGTGCGGGGAGCCGTAGAACTGCTCCCAGGCCTCGGGGTCGGTGAGCCGGAAGTCCGCGCCGCAGTCGATCACCACCGTGTCTCCGCCCAGGGCCTCGGCGATCTCCGCCGACTTCCCGTGCGGCAGACCGAGGAAGACCGCGTCGTGCCCGGCCAGGGTCTCGGGCGTGGTGGGCTCGAGGACACGGTCGGCCAACGGCACCAGGTGCGGTGCCAGCGTGCCCAGCGACTCCCCGGCGTTGGACCCGCCGGTCAGCGCGCCGATCTCGACGTCCGGGTGAGCCAGGAGCAACCGCAGGACCTCACCGCCCGCGTACCCACTGGCACCGGCGACTGCCACCCGCTTCTTCGAGCTCATGTGCATAAGCATACACGAGAGCGCATTGTCATGCAGCGTCGTGGCTCACATCGTCCGGTGCACCACGGTGTCGGCTCCGCCGCGCACCAGATCGTGAAACGACCGTACCCGGATCAGGTGACGCCCACGCGTCAGCGGGGTCAGAACGAGACGCGTCACCCGCTGAGGCAGCTCCGGCAGCGTGCGCCACGGGGCGCCGGGACGGGCGGACCGGTAGGAGACGCGGTAGTGGGTCGCCCCTCCCACCCGGCGCCACCGCAGCTCCGGCGCCTGCCCGTCGCCCACGATCCGCAGCCGCCGGGGCCGCGGCGGGGTGGGTGCGGTCGGGATCCCCCTGACCGCGGAGGTCGGCGCACTGATGCCCGCCTCGCCCAGCGCCTGCACCCGGACCGCGTGCCGGGCGCCCGCACGCAGGCCCTCGATCCGCAGCGCCGTCGCCGAGGTGGGGAGGGAGCGCCACCCGGTCCGCGCATCCCGGTCGCGGACCAGCACCAGGTACGACGCCGCCCCCGGCACCGGGGACCAGGACACGCGCAGCGCGCCGCGGCAGGCGCGGCCGGACGTCGGAGGCCCCGGGGCGGGACGGGCCGGGGTCAGCCGCCGACGACGGCCCTGGGGTGGGTGACGGGGTGAGCGACGGGGTCGGACCCAGGGTCGGGCTGCGGGGCTGGCGGACCGCCCGGCACGGTGAGCACCACGGCGTTGCTCTGCATGTCGGGCAGGGCCGCCGGAGGTGCTTGCGCGGCAGCACCCGCAGCGCGTAGGTGCTGCCGGGCGTCAGGCCGCTCCACCTGGACCGTGGTGCCACGTACCTGAGACAACGCGAGCCGAGGTGCGCTCCGGGCGGAGAGATCCTCCATCCACACGTCGTGCGCGGTGGCGCCCGGCGGAGCGGACCACCACAGGGTGGCCGACTCCTCGCCCGACCGCGGCCTGAAGCTCCGGCGCATGCCGCAGCCCCTCCGGCGGGACCGCCAGCGGGCGTGGGTAGGGGGCGCCGACGCCGAGCTCGGCCAGCGCGTCCGCGACGGAGGCGGCGTACTTCACCTGGCCGGAGGTGTCCGGGTGGATGTCGTCCCAGGTGTCCGCCGCGTCTGTCTGGCTGCTGGTGCGATAGGTCGGGTCGGCCAGAGCCACCACGACGCGGGACCGGGGCGTGGAGAGCTCGGCGGCCCGCGCCCCCAGCAGAGCGTTGTACGCCCGTCCGTTCGGCACCTGGTCCTCCTCGGCGAACACCTGGACCAGGACCACGTCGATGTCCGGGTCGACCGAGCGCGCCACGGCGACGCGCTCCTCGACGAGCTCCAGGACGCGCTCCGGGGAGAGCAGCCAGAACCGGAGGTCGCTCGAGCCGATCGCGTGCACCAGGACGTCTGGGTGGTGCTGCTCCATGACCGGGGCGACAGGGTTGAACTGCCAGGCCATCGAGTCGCCCCACTCCGCTCCGTGGTCCCGGTCGAAGTCTGGATCGGCGTAGGAGTGGCCCCGGCCGAAGGACTCCATGTCGAAGAGGTCGTCGCGAGGCCCCACCAGGTCGACGTCGCTGCCGACCGCGCGCAGGTGCCGCTCCAGGAAGTAGCGCCAGGTGTAGTCACCCGACGAGCCGTCCGTGATGGAGTCTCCGAGAAGCGCGATCCGCACCGGTTCGGCACGGTTCGACGCCGAGGCCCGGCAGTCAGCGGGCCTCCAGCTGCGACCGGGACGACCAGCGCACCGAGGACGACGGTCGCGACCACGGGAGCGCGCAGGCCTGCGTACCTCTCCAGGAACCGGGTCGACGGGCGCATGCGCGGATCCTGCCGGAAGGATCGGCCCCAGGTGGACGAGTCCGAAGATCGGTACGGTGGCGCGATGGACCACACGCAGAGTGCCCCCGCCGGCCAGGGTGTGCCCTCCCCCGGCTCTCCTTCCTCGGCGCCCGCCACCACGCGGCTGGCGCCGCAGGACTACCTCCGCCACCTCGAGACCGAGTCGGCGCGCTTCCGGGAGGTCGTGGAGTCGTTGCCGGGCGACGCCCCGGTGCCGAGCTGCCCCGAGTGGACCGCCGACGACCTGTTGTGGCACCTGGGCGAGGTGCAGTGGAACGGTCCCAGGTCGTCCGGCACCGGCCCGCGAGCCCGACGAGGACGACCGGCCATCCGGCCCGCCGAGCGGGCAGACCTCCTGACCTTCTTCGACGAGTCGTCCGCGAGCCTCCAGGACGAGCTCGCCCAGGTGGAGGTCGCTACGGAGGTCTGGACGTGGTCGCCGGACCACACGGCGGGGTTCGTGCTGCGGCGTCAGGCGCACGAGGCGCTGATCCACCGACTCGACGCCGAGCTCAGCGCCGGCACCTCCACAGCCCTGGACCCGCTGCTGGCCGCCGACGGGGTCGACGAGGCACTGGACGTGATGTTCGGCGGCTGCCCGCCGTGGGGGACCCGCACCCGCACCCCCCTCCACGTCCGGGTCGACTGCACCGACACGGGGACGAGCGTGTGGGTCAACCTCGCGCGGTTCTCCGGGACCGACCCGGCGACCGGACGGGACCACACCGACGAGGACGACATCGCGGTGGTCCCGGACCCCGGGGTGGAGCCGAACGCGGTGTTGTCGGGGCCCGCCGGCGACCTCGACGCCTGGCTGTGGCACCGGGCCGCCCCCGGCGTGGTGCACGCCGAGGGCGACCCGGAAGCCTTGGAGAGGTTCCACCGGATCCTCTCCCAACCGATCGACTGAGCCCACCCGGGAGGTGGGCCGGCCCAGCCGTTCTCTGCGCCTCCGTCAGGCGGCGCAGGTGTTGCGGTAGTCCGACACCTCACCAGTGGTCGAGGGCCGCGGGCCGGGGCAGATGAACTGCCGGTAGCGGACGTCTTCGTCCACGTAGAGCTTCAGCCAGCTGATCGTGTTGGCCGCGATGGTGGTGTTCTCGGAGTTCGGCGCGAAGTGGCTGGCGTTGTTGAGCTCCAGGTACGCCTTCGCGGTGCTCGACGGGATGGAGCCGTAGAACGGGATGGAGTGCGAGCCGACCGGGGCGACCGAGTCGTTCTCCGCCCCGATGACCAGGCTGGGCGTCCTGATCTCCGGCCAGGTCTTGTCCAGGTTCCACGGGGTCAGCCCGACGGTCGCCTTCAACGAGGGCCGGTCCTTGGCCGCCTCCAGGGTGCCGCCGCCGCCCATCGAGTGCCCGATCACCGCCAGCCGGTTCGGGTCGACCCGCTGCCGGACGGTGGCGCTGCTGCTGCGCACCACGTAGTCGAGCGCCGCGAGCAGCTGGTCGCCCCGCGGCCCCGGCTGGTCGAGCCGGCGACTGGGTGTTGAAGGTGATCACGACGAAGCCCTGCGAGGCGAGCCGCGGCCCGAGCCACGCGATGGTCGACTCGCGAGGCCGTGTAGCCCGGGCGAGATCGCCACCACGCCGTACGTGCCCTGGCTGGTGGAGGTCGGGTAGTTGATCGTCGCGGAGCCGAAGCCGGGCGTCGACAGGTCCGAGACCGAGGTCGAGGAGACGGCGAAGGGACCGCGCCGCGCCTCGATGCTGGACTGCGTCGGGGTCTGGACCTCGCTCGTAGGGACTCGCGGCCCCGGCCGGGCCGGCCGGGGCGACGAGCAGGGCGAAGCCGGCGACGAGGGACAGGGCGGTGCTGAGCATGGTGCGTCTGGGCTGCCTCATGGGAACTCCGAGGGATGTGGGGACGGCCTGGGTGACCGTCCCGCCGATGTGACACCCCTCACGTTAGGAACGTGCGACTCTCCTCGCCATGGGCACACCGCCCAGTCCCAGGTGGGCAGCTCCTGTCGTGCACCGCGCCCGTCAGCGCTGTCCCGTCCTCCTCAGCGCTGCACCGCGCCGGTCAGCTCCGCGGCCTTCGCCACGGCGGCGTCCCGGGCCCGGGCCGACTCACCCTCCTTGAGCGTGCGGTCGGGCGCCCGGAAGCGGAGCGCGAACGCCAGCGAACGGCGTCCGGCCTCCACCTGGTCGCCGGTGTAGACGTCGAAGAGCCTGATCGACTCCAGCAGCTCGCCGGCGCCCTCGCGCAGTGCCGCCTCCACGTCGGCGGTCGGCACGGACGCGTCCACGACCAGCGCGACGTCCTCCTTGGCCAGCGGGTAGGTGGAGAAGACCGGGGCGGCCGCAGGTGGACGGCGCGCTCGGCCAGCCGGTCGAGGTCGACCTCCGCCGCCACGGTCCCCCGCGGGCAGACCGTACGCGGCACAGACCTTGGGGTGCAGCTCGCCCGCGTGGCCGATCACCTCGCCGTCGACCGCGAGCTCGGCGCAGCGACCGGGGTGCCACGGCGCCACCTCCACGGCACGGGCGGTGACTCTCAGGCCCACGGAGTCGGCGAGCGCGCGGACGGCGTCCACCGCGTCGGCCCAGTCGACGGGGCGTCCGGTGCCCCACCAGCCGCCGGTCTCGGCGTCCCCGACGGCGACCAGGCCCAGGTGCTGGGGCTGGTCGGGCAGCGCCTCGTCCAGCGCGGCCAGCTCCGCGGGCGTCGGCCGGCGGTCGACGCCCGAGGATCGGAGCGCTGCCCCGCCGGTGGGGACGGTGACGTGGTGGTCTCGAAGATCCCGAAGGACGACGCTCCCAGCCCCACGTTGCGTCCGGCGGCCTTGAGCAGCCCCGGCAGCAGCGTCGTGGTCATCATCGGGGCCTCGTTGCTGAGCGGGTTCTCCAGCACCAGCGCCCGGCGTCGCTCGTCGTCGGCGGGCAGGCCGAGCGCGTCGAAGTCGGTCTCGCCGACGAACGGGAAGGTCACCACCTCCACGAAGCCCTCGGCCGCGGCGGCGCGGGAGAAGCGGCGGCGCAGCTGCTGGGCACGGGTCAGCCCGCGGCCCGCCGGCGGCGTCGGCAGCACCGACGGGACCCGGTCGTAGCCGACGAGGCGGATGACCTCCTCGGTGGTGTCCTGAGGATCGATCAGGTCGGGCCGCCACGGCGGCGGCACCACGGTGAGGGTCCCGGAGCCGGAGACCTCGCAGCCGACGGCTCGCAGCGTCTCGACCACGGTCTCCTCGGAGATCTCCATGCCCGACACCTGGGCAGCCCGGTCCGCCGCGACGGTGATGACGGGCATGGCCGGGGGCTCCCCGACCACGGTGACGCCGGGGTCGGCGGTCGCGCCGCCGAGCTCGACGAGCAGCTCGACGACCCGGTCCGCTGCCGCCTCGCAGATCGTCGGGTCGACGCCGCGCTCGTTGCGCTTGCCGGCCTCGGAGGTGATGCGGTGCCGCTTGCCGGTGCGGAACATCGACACGGCGTCCCAGTGGGCAGACTCGACGAGGATCGAGGTGGTCTCTCCCGACATCTCGGTGGTCTCGCCGCCCATCACGCCACCCAGACCGATGATGCCGGAGTCGTCGGTGACGACCAGGTCCTCCGGGTCCAGGGTGCGCTGCACGCCGTCGAGCGTGCGCAGCGTCTCCCCCACGCGCGCGCGGCGGACCACGACCGGTCCCTGGAGCTTGTCCGCGTCGTAGCCGTGGATCGGTCGACCGGTCTCGAGCATGACGTAGTTGGTGATGTCGACGGCCAGCGAGACCGAGCGCATGCCGGCGGCCGTCAGCCGGTCGACCATCCAGGTCGGCGTGGCAGCGGCGGGGTCGAAGCCCGGTCACCTTGCGGGCGACGAAGACCGGGCAGCCCGACACGGTCCTCGAGCACGACGGGGTAGCCGGCGTCGTTGGCCGGCGGGGTGTCCCGCAGGGCGGGGTCGCGGAAGTCCGACGCGCCGTCGACGGAGACGAGGACCTCGCGCGCGATCCCCCGCAGGGAGAGGGCGTAGGCACGGTCCGGGTTGACCTCGAGCTCGACGACCTCCTCGTCGAGGCCGAGCACGGGGCGTACGTCCTGGCCGGGCTCGCCGGCGTCGGCGGGCAGCACGATGATGCCGTCGTGCTCCTCGCCCAGACCGAGCTCACGGGCCGAGCAGATCATCCCGGCCGAGACGTGTCCGTAGGTCTTGCGCGCGGAGATGGCGAAGTTCCCCGGCAGCACACCACCGGGCAGGATCACGACCACCAGGTCGCCCGGGGCGAAGTTGTGCGCCCCGCAGACGATGCCCTGGGGCTCACCGGTGCCGTTGGCCTCGCCGACGTCGACGGTGCACCAGTTGATCGTCTTGCCGTTCTTCTGCGGCTCGGGCTCCATGGTGAGCACCCGGCCGATCACCAGCGGACCGGTGATCTGCGCGCCGGGGCTGTCGATCGCCTCCAGCTTCAGGCCGGTCAGGGTGAGCCGGTGGGTGAGCTCCTCGGTCGAGACGTCCGCCGGGACCGAGACGTACTCCTTGATCCATGAGATCGGGGCCTTCATGGTGTCTTCTCCTCAGATCTCGGTGCCGAAGGCGGAGCTGAAGCGCACGTCACCCTCGAAGAGCGGGCGCAGGTCCTCCAGCCCGTGGCGGAACATGAACGACCGGTCGATGCCCATGCCGAAGGCGAAGCCGGAGTAGACCTCCGGGTCGACCCCGCAGGCGACGAGCACGCGCGGGTTGACCACGCCGCAGCCGCCCCACTCGATCCAGCCCTCGCCCCGGCAGGTGCGGCACTCCTGGGAGTTCTCGCCGCGGCACACGAAGCACCGCAGGTCGACCTCGGCGGAGGGCTCGGTGAACGGGAAGTACGACGGCCGGAAACGGGTGCCGATGCCCTCGCCGAAGAGCCGGGCGGCGAAGTGGTCCAGGGTGCCCTTGAGGTGCGCCATCGAGATGCCCTCGTCCACGACGAGGCCCTCGACCTGGTGGAACATCGGGCTGTGGGTGGCGTCGTACTCGTCGGTGCGGAAGACGCGCCCGGGGCAGGCCACGTAGATCGGCGGCTTGCGGGTCAGCATCGTGCGGGCCTGCACCGGCGACGTCTGGGTGCGCAGCACCACGTGGTTGTCGGCCGGGCTCGCCCAGAAGGTGTCCTGCATGGTGCGGGCCGGGTGGTCCGGACCCAGGTTGAGGGCGTCGAAGTTGAGCCACTCGGCCTCCACCAGCGGACCTTCGGCGATCTCCCAGCCCATCGCCACGAAGATGTCGGCGATCGAGCTCGGACTGCATGGTCAGCGGGTGCCGCGACCCGCGTCGCCGGCGACCGGTGGGCAGCGTCACGTCGACCGTCTCGGTGACGAGCATCCGCTCCTCGTGCTCGGCCTCCAGGACCGCCTCGCGGGCCGCGATCGCCTTGGCCACCGCGCCCCTGGCCTGGCCCACCCGCTGGCCCGGCCTCCTTGCGCGCCTGCGGAGGCAGCGCGCCGATCTCGCGGTTGGCCAGGGCCAGCGGAGAACGGTCGCCGGCGTGGTCGAGCCGGGCCTGCTTGAGTGCGTCGAGGTCGCCAGCAGCGGCGACGGCGGCCAGAGCGGCCTCGCGCATCGCCTCGACCTGGTCGGCCTTGAGCGGGGTGACCTCGACAGGGTCGTAGTCGGTGTTGGGGCCGGACATGGCTCCCTTTCCAGCGGCGATCGGGACGCCGCAGAGTCTAGGGGTGGGCTACGGGTGGGCTGCTCCCCGGACCGGCAGGCGACCGGACGCCGCGACTCTGCGACGACTCCTCGGCGTCGCGGCCCCGAGCCACGAGGAGCTCCGGACGGCCGGGTCGGCGGCTGCATGCCCTGCCCCGATCCTACGACAGCCGTTCAGGGCCGCCGGGCCCTCGGCCACTCCGTGGTCCGGACCGGCACCATGGTGCAGCGCTCGGACGGCGGCAGCACCGCTCCGCAACGGACGACAGCGCACGGGATCGGGCTGCCCTCGGCCGTCAGCGAGGACAGCGCGCGCTCGGCCCGGTCGCGCCCCAGGTCCAGTCCGGGTCCCAGCGCCGCCCGCAGCCTGCTCCGCGTCCCCCTCCGGCGTCCCCGGTCCGCTCGCGGAAGGCCAGCACGCAGCGCGACAGGTCGGCGGGCAGCCGCTCCACCAGGACCGGCACCGCGTCGTCGGACAGCCCACCCAGGTAGGCGGCGTCGAGCCAGCCGCTCTCCTGGTAGCGGTCGATGTTGCGCTCGGCCACCCAGGCATCCGGATTGAGCACCAGCAGCCCGAGCAGCGCGGTCGCGCCGGTGAGCAGCGCCAGCCGTGGCACCCAGGACGCCAGCCCCAGGACGCCGAGCACCAGCACCGCGAGGACGACCAGCCCGAGCCAGCCCTCGAAGACGGTGACCACCAGCCGGAGCGTGGTGAAGCCGTAGGCGTCCTGGTAGACCGCCATCCTGGCCAGGGCCGAGGCGACGACCGCCAGCGCGAGGACGCCGAGCAGGCCGGCAGCGACCCGGAAGAGGCGGCGGTCGGACGCGCCCGGACCGACCCGGCGACCGGCGGCCCAGATCACCAGCAGGGTGAGCGCGGTGGCCACGACGAGCTGGCCGAACCCCTGGTGGGCGTAGTCGGCGTAGCTGAGCCCGGCGGTACGCCGTACGTAGTCGTGCCCGCCCAGCACCACCCGGGCCTGGGCCACGACGAAGACCAGGAAGACCAGGTCGACGACGAGCAGCGGGCGCCAGCCACTCCCAGGGCGACCGCGCCGGGGGCCCGGAGGTGCCCGTCGGGTCGACCCGGGCGGGGTTGCGGGCGAGGTAGGCCGCGCCCAGCGTGACCGCGAAGACCGTGAGGGTGACGAAGCCGCGGACGACGGCGTCGTCGAAGCCGGCGTCCGGGACCAGCGCGTCCATCCAGCGGGCGAAGGTCCGGTCCGCGCTGGCGAAGAGCAGCCCGAAGACCGCGACGCCCAGGAGCGACAGGAGCGCGTGCGGGCCAGCACCGGCCCGCGACCCCGCGCTCCGACGAGTCGCAGGGTCCGGCCGAACCACGGCAGACCGCGGAGGCTGGCGGTGGGCCAGGCGATCCCGGAGAGCAGGAACCCGCGGAACGTCCGCGCGCCGGTGACCCCGGCGAGGAACACTCCGGCCGCGGCCAGCACCGCCAGCACCGCCAGTCCCTCCGCGGCCCGGACCGCGAGCATCGCGACCAGGCCGGCGGCCAGCAGGCTGCAGGCCAGGGTGAACGGCTCCAGGCGGCGGGACGAGGACAGCCAGGCGCAGAGACCGGCCAACATCAGGACCACGGCCCACGACAGGCCCGGGCCGGAGAAGGTCATCAGGGCCCCGGCCAGGACCCCCACGGCGAGCGCACCTGCCACCGGTCGCAGGTCCGCCGCGGGCGCCTGTTCGGGCCAGACCCGACCGAAGAGCTGGTCCAGGGCCGAGACCGGGACCGTCGCCGGACTTGCGGCGACCCGGTGGACCCGGTGGACCCGGTGGACGCTGGGGGTCGCGAGTCGCGGCGCCCCGGCCGGTCGGGGAACGTTGACGTCCGGGGGACGACGGGCGGGCGGCTCGGCCTCGGGCACCGCGCCGTAGGACTGGGCGGACGCGCCGGGAGCTCCAGCCGCAACCTCGCGCCCCTCGACCCTGCGTCGGCTCGTGGAACCGCAGGGTGCCGCCGTGCAGCCGGGCCACCCAGCGCGAGATCGCCAGTCCGAGTCCCGTCCCGCCACCAGCGGGATCGGTGCCGAACCGCTCGAACACGCGCTCCCGGTCGGCCGGCGGCACACCCGGGCCCAGATCCCTGACCTCCAGCCACCACCCCGGCTCGGCCGGCGGTGCCCCCGCCGCGACCTGTGAGACGCGATGTCGGCGACCGGCACCGGCGAGCACCGTCACCGGGCCCCTTCCGGGGAGTGCCGGGCGGCGTTGTCCAGGACGTTCACCAGCAGCTGCCGCACGCGTGCCGGGTCGACCCAGACCGTCAGGTCGACGGGACGTCGACCTCCACCCGGACCGGGCGCCCGGACGCCACGCACCTGGTCGGCGCACTCGTGCACCAGGGCCGCGAGCCCGACGGGCACCGGGTCGAGGTCGACGACGCCGGCCTCCAGGCGGGAGAGCGCCAGCAGGTCGCGCCAGCAGGCCCGCCGAGCCGCTCCGTGCTGTCCAGGGCACCCTGGAGGTGCCTCTCGTCCGCCGGGACGACGCCGTCCACGAGGTTCTCCAGCTGGGCCTGGAGTGCGGCCACGGGCGTGCGCAGCTCGTGGGAGACCGTGGCCACCAGGTCGCGCCGTCTCGGCGTCCACCCGGGCCAGGTCGTCGGCCATCGCGTTGAACGCCGACGCCAGCTGACCGACCTCGTCGCCGTGCGGGGCCACCACGCGGATGCCGTGGTCGCCCTGGGCCAGCCGCTGGGCGGCCACGGTCATCTCCCGCAGCGGGGCCAGCATCCCGGCCGCCAGCAGCTGGGCCACCGTCAGCGCGAGCAGCACGGTCACCGGGAGGCTCAGCCAGGGTGGGACGCCCGCGTCGCGGCCCAGCGCGGCCACCAGCGCGGCGACCAGCACCGAGAGCCCGACCAGCACTCCCGAGCCGGGTGCGGATCGACCGCCACGGCGACAGGCTCGGGGTGCTCACCGAGCTCTCCCCGCCCTCGAGCGCGTAGCCGACCCCGTGGACCGTGCGGATGCGGTGCGACCCCGATCTTCGCCCGCAGCGCCTTGACGTGGCTGTCCACCGTGCGGGTCCCCGAGGCCCCCGGCCAGTCCCAGACCCGCGTGAGGAGCTGGTCCCGGTTCAGCACCCGACCCGGGCTCCTCGGCCAGGCAGACCAGCAGGTCGAACTCGGTCGGCGTCAGGTGCACCTCCTGCGCCGGCCACCACGACGCGACGGGTGGCCGGCTCGACCTGCAGGTCCCCGACCCGCAGCACGGCGGCGTCCTGGCGCCGGCCGAGCTCGGCGGCGCGCTCGACCCTGCGCACCAGCGCGGCGACCCGGGCCACGAGCTCACGCATCCGGAACGGCTTGGTCAGGTAGTCGTCGGCGCCCACTCCGAGCCCGACCAGGACGTCGGCCTCGTCGTCGCGGGCGGTGAGCATCAGCACCGGCACCGGACGCTCCGCCTGAAGCCGGCGGCAGACCTCGTGCCCGTCGTACCCGGGGAGCATCACGTCGAGGACGACCACGTCGGGCGGGCAGTCGGCGGCGCGCTCGACCGCGGAGGGGCCGTCGAAGGCGCGCTGCACCTCGTACCCCTCGGCCTCCAACCGCTCGGTCACGCGCCTGGTTGATCACAGGGTCGTCCTCGACCACCAGCACCAGTCGTCGGGAGCTGCTCGCGGGTCCGGGGGTGGCCATGACCCGACCCTAGGAGCGGGCGCGGCGCAGGAGGTGCTGGGAACCGTGAAGGTTCGGTGAAGGTGCCGCGGGGACCGGTCCCGCGATCAGTCGGTGGGAGCAGGGGCCGGATCAGTCCGGACGCCGGTCCTCGACCGGCCACTCCACGGTGATCCGGGCCCCGCCGCCGGGCCGGTCGTCGATGCTCAGCTGACCGCCGTGCGCACGGGTGAGCCCGTGGGCGATGTACATGCCGAGTCCCGAGCCGCCGGCTGCACCGGAGGTCCAGAACTTGGTGAGCACCCGGCGTCGCAGGTCCTCGGGGATCCCCTCCCCCTCGTCGGTGACGACCAGCGAGGCGCCCGGGCGTCCCGCGGCGTCGGCGACCTCGCCCCAGCAGCCACCCGGACGGTGCCCTCGCCGTGCCGCACGGCGTTCTCCACCAGGTTGGTGACCACCTGGGTGAACTTGTCGGGGTCGGCGAAGATCTCCGCCGGGCCGTCGCCGACCTCGAGCTCCAGGGGGCGCGAGGTGCGCGGCCTGGACGGAGTCGACCACGCGGCGCACCAGCATCGCGCCGTCCACCTCGCGTGGGTAGAGGCTGAGCCGTCCCGTGTCGATGCGGGCCACGTCCAGCAGCTCCGCGATCAGCCGCGCCAGCCGGTCGGCGTCCGCGTTCACCGTGGCGAGCATCAGCTTCTTCTGCTCGTCGCTGAGCAGGTCCCACCGGTTGAGCATCGCCTGGACGAACCCCTTCACGCCGGTCAGCGGCGAGCGAAGCTCGTGCGCGACCGTCGCCACCAGGTCCGAGCGCTCCCGGTCGAGCCTGGCCCGGCCACGGCCGCTGCGCAGGCTGACCGCGACGTGCTCCACCGGAGCGTGCGGGCGGGGTCGCGAGATCCGGGCGTTGACCAGCACCTCGTCGCCGTTCGGCAGGATCCAGGACTGCTCGGGCACCCCGGTCCGGGTACCGAGTCCCGGCGAACGGGCAGTTGGTGCTGACCCAGTCGCGGCCGCTCTGGTCCACCAGGGTGAGGACCGCGGCCAGGGGCCGACCGACCCCGTCGGCACAGCCGAGCATGGCGGCCGCGCTGCGGTTGACCGCCAGCACGGTCCCCTCGGCGTCGGCCAGCACGACGCCGTCCGGCAAGAGGTCCAGCACGTCGTCGCTCATGCGCGCAATCTAACGACCGTGGTGCGCGATCACCCGGAGGATCGCTGCGCGGCGGCGCTCGCGTAGAGGCAGACGGCTGCCGCGGTGGCCAGGTTGAGGCTCTCGGCACGTCCGTGGATCGGGATCGAGACCCGTCGGTCGGCCAGCGCGGCGACCTCGTCGGGCAGGCCGTGCGCCTCGTTGCCGAAGAGCCAGGCGGTGGGCCCGGACAGGTCGGTGGTGAAGAGGTCGTCGGTGCCCCCACCGTCGGCGGCGAGCACCGTCAGCCCGGCCGCCTGCAGCACCGTCAGCACGTCGGCGACGTCGGGGGCGACCACGACGGGGAGGTGGAACAGGCTGCCGACCGTAGCCCGGACGGTCTTGGGGTTGTAGGCGTCGACCGAGTGGCCGGCGAGCACGACCAGGTCGGCGCCGGCGGCGTCGCTGGTGCGGATCACCGTGCCGGCGTTGCCGGGGTCCCGCACGTCCAGACAGACCGAGACCAGACGCGGTCCGGTGCGGCAGCTCCGCGAGCGCCCGGTCCAGCGGGACGTCGAGGAAGCGGCACACCGCGACCAGACCGGCGGGGGTCACGGAGTCGGACAGCCCGGCCAGCGCCCGGTCCTCGACCACCGTCACCCGAGGGGCCGGTGCTAGCGAGCTCGGCGTACTGCTCGGCTGCGGCGGCGGTGACGAAGACCTCGAGCACGCGGTCGGGCTGCTCCAGCGCCCCCTCGACCGCCTTGGGACCGTCGGCAAGGAAAAGCCGCCGCTCGGTGCGTACCGAGCGGCGGCTGAGCTTCCTCGCCTCTTTCACGCGGGAGTTGCCCGCGGACAGAGGGACGTCCACGAGAGGAGTCAGGAGGCCTTGGGAGCGTTGACGTCCTCGGGGAGGGCGGCCTTGGCCGTCTCGACGAGAGCGGCGAACGCCGGGCGCGTCGTTGACGGCGAGGTCCGCGAGGATCTTCCGGTCGACCTCGACGCCGGCCAGGTTGAGACCCTGGATGAAGCGGTTGTAGGTCATGCCGTTGGCGCGGGCCGCGGCGTTGATCCGCTGGATCCAGAGCTTGCGGAAGTTGCCCTTGTTCTTGCGGCGGTCGTTGTAGCTGTAGACCAGCGAGTGGGTGACCTGCTCCTTGGCCTTGCGGTACAGGCGCGAACGCTGACCGCGGTAGCCGGAGGCGCGCTCCAGGACGACCCGGCGCTTCTTCTGGGCGTTGACTGCCCGCTTGACGCGTGCCATTTCTTACTCCTTGTTGCTGTCTGCCCTCCCGACCGGTGGGCCGGGAGGAAGTGTGAGGGGGCGAAGAGGGATCAGAGACCCAGCATCTTCTTGGCACGCGGGACGTCGGCCTTGGCGACCTCGACGGTGCCGGTCATCCGGCGCGTGACCTTGGAGGGCTTCTTCTCCAGGTTGTGGCGCTTGCCCGCCTTCTCGCGCAGGATCTTGCCCGAACCGGTCACGCGGAAGCGCTTGCCGGCACCGGAGTGGCTCTTGTTCTTGGGCATGTCGATGCTCTCTCTTCTCGTGGTGCGTACGACGACCGTCGGGTCGCCGCAGTACGTGGTGGGTCAGGCCTCGATCTCGGGGTCGAGGTTCTCCGAGCGGCCGCGCTCCTTCTTCTGCGCGACCTTGCGGCCTGCCTCGGGTGCGAAGGCGGCGCGCTCCTCGGCCTCGGCGGCGGCCCGCTCGGCGGCCTTGGTCTCCTTCTCCGCCTGCATCTCGACCTTGGCGTCGGCCTTCTTCTTGTTCGGCCCGAGCACCATGATCATGTTGCGCCCGTCCTGCTTGGGCGACGGACTCGACGAAGCCGAGCTCCTGGACGTCCTCGGCCAGGCTTCTGCAGCAGACGGAAACCCAGCTCGGGGCGGTGCTGCTCGCGGCCGCGGAACATGATCGTGATCTTGACCTTGTCGCCGGCACGGAGGAAGCGGACCACGTGGCCCTTCTTCGTCTCGTAGTCGTGCGCGTCGATCTTGGGACGAAGCTTCATCTCCTTGATGATCACGTTCGTCTGGTTCCGCCGTGCCTCACGGGCCTTCTGGGCGTTCTCGTACTTGAACTTCCCGTAGTCCATGAGCTTGCAGACGGGCGGGCGGCCCTGGGGCGCGATCTCGACGAGGTCGAGGTCCGCCTCCTGGGCAAGCTTGAGTGCCTGGTCGGTCGGAACGATGCCGACCGTCTCGCCGTTCGGTCCAACGAGACGGACCTCGGGAACCCGGATCCGGTCGTTGATACGCAGCTCTGTGCTGATGAGTCCTCCAGTGGTCTGATGCGGGACAACGTCTCCGAAATGGACGATGGCCCCCGCTCGTTCCAAGCGGAAGCCAGTCAGACGCATCCCCCAGCACGCCGGGAGACACTCCGGATCGGACCCGTGGGGACCGCTCCGTGACCGGACCCGACGACCTCGTGCGGCCGGTGCGGGTGGGAGACGTCTTGCAAGCCTCCGCTTGTGATGCGACCGGCGGATGCCGGACACATCGGTCAACACGGGAATGCTACCGGAGCATTCCCCGGGGCGCGAATTCGCCACGTCACGTAGTCGTCGCCCGGCCGGAGCCATCCCCATGCGGTCGCCGACCTGGACCAGCTCCACCCGGCGGCGAACGCCTCCAGCTCCTGACCCTCGAGCGCCAGCGGGTGCGGCCCGGCGACGTCGACCACCAGGGCGGCCGCGCCCTCCTGCACGGCGCTGAGCGCCGCGGTCTCCGCGGTCACCGGCACCGGACGGGCCTCGGGGTTCCACCGGGCCAGCGTCTCGGTGCGAGGTGAAGGCGAGCAGCGCCGGCGCGCCCGTCGGCGCCGGTGAGCAGGACGGCCGCCATGTCGCTGGACTTGTCGTGGGCCAGCCCCGCCTCGTCGACCTCCACCTCCCCGAGCACCGCCACCACCGGGACCAGCAGCCGGGTGCCGGCGAGCGCCGCCACCACCCCGGCGAAGGTCGCGGCCGTGCCGTCCTGGGCGGCCAGGGCGGCGGCCAGCTCCGGGTCCGCCTCGCCGGTGTCGCCGGGGAAGCCGGGCTGGAGGATGCGGGCGCCGTCGAAGCGCGGGGAGTCGGCCATGATGGGTGAAAGCCTAGACAACGATGTGGGATCCTGAGCAGGTGGACGAGGTGACCTGGGGCGCACTGGCGCTCACGTTGACGGTGCTCGGTGTGCTCTACACCTGGTGGGCCGCCCGCCATCGCGGCGCGGCCTCGGCCACCCGCGGAGCGGCCTTCACCCTGCTGCCCGCCGCAGCCTGGCTGACCGGGACCCTGGAGATGTTCACCGAGATCGCCGGCTCGGTCTCCGACTGGGCGACCCACCTGGTGCTCAGCCCCGTCGTGTGGAGCGGCATCGGGCTGGCCGGGCTCTCGGTGGCGCTCTTCCTGGTCGCCGGCTTCCTGGCCGGGCGTCAGGGGTCCCGCGAGAAGCAGGTCCGGGGCTCGAGCACGGCAGGGGCCCTTCCGCCCGCCGGCCGGGGCAAGGCCCAGCAGCAGGCCCCGCTGGACGACGACATGGCCGACATCGAGGCACTGCTGCGCAAGCGCGGGATCAGCTGATGCTCGACGAGCTGGTGGACCGCTACCGGCTCTGGACCCGACTCCGGGACGCCGTGGGCGCACTGCCCGCGCCGCCGCCGACCCCGCTCGCGGTGGTGGACCTCGACGCCTTCGACGCCAACGCGGCCGACCTCGTGGCCCGTGCCGGCGGCGTGCCGATCCGGGTCGCCTCCAAGTCGCTGCGCGTCCCGGCGCTGATCTCCCGCGCCCTGGACCACCCCGGCTTCCAGGGCGTGCTCGCCTACACCTTGCGCGAGGCCCTGTGGCTGCACCGGCAGGGGATCAGCGACGACGTGGTCGTGGCCTACCCGACCGTCGACCGGGCCGCGCTGGCCGAGCTGGTCGCCTCCCCGTCGACGGCCTCGGCGGTCTGTCTGATGGTCGACGACCCCGCCCACCTCGACGTCGTCGACTCCGTGCGTGCGTCCAAGGCGGTCCAGGTCCGGGTGGCGCTCGACGTGGACGCCGGTCTCGACGTCGCGGGACGCCGGGTGGGGCCCAAGCGCTCGCCGCTCCACGACGCCGCCGCCGTGCAGGCGCTGGCGTCCGAGATCGCCCGTCGCGACGGCTTCCGCCTGGTGGGCGTGATGACCTACGAGGGGCAGGTCGCCGGGGTTCCCGACGACGTGCCGGGCCAGCGAGCCCGCTCCACGGTGGTACGCCGGATGAAGCAGGCCTCGGTCCGCCAGCTGGGGGCCCGCCGCGCCGAGGTGGTCGAGGCGCTGGCAGGCCACGGACCTCTGGAGTTCTTCAACGCCGGCGGCTCGGGGTCGATCGAGACCAGCGCCCGGGACCCCCACGTGACCGAGGTCGCCGCCGGGTCGGGGCTCCTCGTGCCCGGGCTCTTCGACCACTACCGCTCCTTCCAGCCCCGGCCGGCGGCCTTCTACGCGGTGCCGGTCACCCGTCGTCCCGCTCCCGGCACGGTCACCGTGCACGGGGGCGGCCTTGTCGCCTCCGGACCGCCCGGGCCGGACCGGCAGCCGATCCCCTGGTGCCCTCCCGGACTCAGCCTGACAGCACTGGAGGGCGCCGGCGAGGTGCAGACCCCGCTGGTCGGGCACCCGGCCGACACCCTGACCGTCGGTGACCTGGTGTGGTTCCGGCACGCGAAGTCCGGCGAGCTCTTCGAGCACGTCCCGCTCGTGCACCTGCTCTCCGGCCCCCGGCTCACCGGCACCGTCTCCAGCTACCGCGGCCTGGGCGAGGCGTTCTGAGCCCCCAGGCCGCCCAGCCGGTCACGGCAGACACCCCGGGACGCTTGCTCGCGCTCGCACGGGCGCGCCCTCCGGGCCCCGGTGGCACCCGGATCGTCTGCGTGGACGGCCCGTCGGGGTCGGGCAAGAGCACGTTGGCGGTGGCCCTGGCGGCCGCGCTCCCGGCGGGTGAGGCGGTGGTGGTGCAGCTCGACGACCTGCTGGACGGCTGGGACGGCGGTCTCACCCGGATGATCTCGTCGCTCGTGGGACACGTCCTGGCCCCGCTGTCGGCGGGCAGGGCCTCCGGCTACCGGCGCTACGACTGGCACGCGGGCCGGTTCGCCGAGTGGACGCCGGTGCCACCGGTTCCGCTCGTGGTGGTCGAAGGCGTCGGCGCAGGCGCTCGACTGACAGCGCCGTACCGGAGCCTGTGCGTGTGGGTGGAGGCGCCGCGCGAGGTCCGGCTGGCACGCGGGATCGCCCGCGACGGTGAGGCCTTCGCGCCACACTGGTTGACCTGGGCCGACCAGGAGGACATCCACTTCGCCCGGGACGAGACCCGGCGCCGGGCGGATCTGACCCTGACCACCGGCTGAGCGGATCGACCCCCGCCGAGCCCCTCCGGCACTAGCCTCCGCCCATGGACGAGACCGCCGCGACCGCTGGACCGCACGAGCCGCTCAAGCGACTCAAGATCGTGATCGCCGGCGGCTCCGGAAGCCTCGGGCGGCCCCTCGCCGACCACCTCGCCCAGCAAGGCCACGAGGTGGTCGTGCTCACCCGGCGCCTGAGTCCCGCCCTCGGCCACCGCCAGGTGCGCTGGGACGGCCGCACCGTCGGGGACTGGGTCGAGGAGCTCGCGGAGCCCCGACGCACGGCTGTGGTCAACCTCGCCGGAGAGCTGGTGGACCGCTCCCCCACCCCCGTGAACGCCCGCCTCCTGCTCGACTCCCGGGTGCGGCCCACGCACGCGCTGGTCCAGGCCAGCCGGCTCGGCCCCGAGCCGCTGGCCCACTGGGTACAGGCCTCCACCACGGCGATCTGGTCCGACGGTGGGGAGCGGCGGATCACCGAGTCCACCCCGCTGCCCCAGCCCGGCCTGCCGCAGATGACCGGGGTGGCGCGCCCCTGGGAGGCGGCGAGCGACGACGCGCACACGTCGCACCGGGTGCTGCTGCGTACCTCCCTGGTCCTGCAGCCCGGCTCGCCGTTGCTGACCCGGCTCTCCGGCGTGACCCGGGCGGGCCTGGGCGGCCGCCTCGGCTCGGGCCGCCAGTGGATCAGCTGGATCCACGTCGACGACTGGCTCCGGGTGGTCGCGGCCTGCCTGGACCTGGTGCCCGGGGTCCGCATCCCCTCCGGGCCCCTGGTCGCCTCCTCGGACCGCCCGCTGCGCAACGCGGAGATGATGGCCGCGCTGCGCGCCCACTACCGCCGCCCGGTCGGGCTCCCGGCCCCGGCGTTCGCCGTCCGGGTCGGCGCCCGGGTGCTCGGCTCGGACCCCGCGCTGGCGCTCACCGGTCGCCACTGCACCTCGCAGGTGCTGGGGCGCGCCGGGTGGAGGTTCGACGTGCCGACCTTCCAGGACGCACTGGGCCGGATCGGTACGGCCGGGTGAGCCCGGCCAACCCGGCTCAGCGGTCGAGGTAGCCGCGCAGCTCGCGCACGGCGGCCGAGGCGCGGGCGCCGTCGGAACCCTGGATCCCCATCACCGCGACCGAGGTGCCGTCGCTGAGGTCCAGCGAGGCCCACGGCGCGCCCGGGGGAATCCGGACCGCGACCACCTCCGGCCAGGTGAAGGACCGGCGGCGGTAGCCGTTGACCACCAGCAGGCCGTCCTCGCGGGCGACCACCCGGGACCGGGCCAGCGCATGGCCCACGGAGAAGCACCATCGCGCCCAGCACGAAGATCGTGCTCTTCTGGAAGAGCGTGAACTTGGCCCGGATCGACTCGTCGAAGCCGAACCAGGCGAACGTGCACACCACCACGAGCAGGACGCCGCAGGCGATCGCTGCCATCCGGACACCCAGGGGACGCCAGGTCCTGGGCAGCGTCGGGTCAGAGCCGGCAGGCATGGACGTCGGTGAGCAGGATGCCGCGGGCACCCAGGTCGTAGAGCAGGTCCATCAGGCGCTGGCTGCCCTCGCGCGGCACCATCGCCCGCACCGCCACCCAGCCCTCGCGGTGCAGCGGCGAGACGGTCGGGCTCTCGATGCCCGGGGTGAGCGCCACTGCGTCGCTCACCTGCTCGGTGCGGATGTCGTAGTCCATCATCACGTAGCTGCGGGCCACCAGGACGCCCTCGATCCGACGCCGGAAGACCTCCAGGCCGGCCGGCGGCTCGCCGAGACGGGTGATCATCAACGCCTCCGAGCGCAGGATCACCTCGCCGAAGGTGGCCAGGCCGGCGGCTCGCAGCGTGGAGCCGGTCTCGACCACGTCGGCGATGACGTCCGCCACCCCGAGCTGGATGCTGGTCTCCACGGCCCCGTCGAGTCGCAGCACGGTGGCCTCGATGCCGCGCTCGTCCAGGAACTGCTGGACGACGCCCACGTAGGAGGTGGCGATCCGCTTGCCCGCCAGGTCGGCGAGGTCGGTGTAGCGGCCGGCCGGACCGGCGAAGTGGAAGCGGGAGCGACCGAAGCCCAGGGCCAGCGTCTCCTGCGCCTGGGCGCCGGAGTCGAGCAGCAGGTCGCGGCCGGTGATGCCGACGTCCAGGGTGCCCTCGCCGACGTACAGGGCGATGTCACGGGGGCGCAGGTAGAAGAACTCCACGCCGTTCTCGGGGTCGGAGAGGGCGAGCTCCTTGGAGTCGCTGCGCTGCCGGTAGCCGGACTCGCGCAGGATCTCCGAGGCCGACTGCGACAGCGCGCCCTTGTTGGGCACCGCGACGCGCAGCAGCCGCCCGGGGGTGGTCTCGGTCATCGGTCCTGCCTCACAGGTGTGCGTAGACGTCGTCGAGCGTGATGCCGCTGGCGAGCATGAGGACCTGCGCGTGGTAGATCAGCTGGCTGATCTCCTCCGCCGCCCGCTCCTTGCCCTCGTGCTCGGCGGCCATCCAGGACTCCGCGGCCTCCTCGACCAGCTTCTTGCCGATCGTATGGACCCCGGCGTCCAGTGCGCGCACGGTGCCGGATCCCTCGGGGCGGGTCAGGGCCAGCTCGTTGAGCTCGTCCCAGAGACCTTCGAACGTCTTCACGGCGACAAGACTAGGCGGTGGCCGGGGCCCACCCACGGTGGCCCTCCCCCGGCCCGCCGCGCAGGTCCTTGAGGGTGCGCGCCGTGAGCAGGGCGGCCGACGCGGCCTCCAGCCCCTTGTCCTCCGAGGAGCCCGGCAGGCCGGCCCGGTCCAGCGCCTGCTCCTCGGTGTCGCAGGTCAGGACGCCGAAGCCGACCGCGACGCGGTGGTCCAGCGCGACCCGGGAGAGCCCGTCGGTGGCGGCCGAGCAGACGTACTCGAAGTGCGGCGTGCCGCCGCGGATCACCACCCCGAGCGCCACCACGGCGTCGTACCCCTGGCGCGGCCAGCGCCGCCGCGACGACCGGCAGCTCGAAGGTGCCCGGCACCCGCACCTCCAGCGGCGCCTCCACCCGGGAGTCGGCCAGCGCCCGGCGCGCGCCGGCCAGCAGGCCGTCCATCACCTGGGTGTGCCAGCTCGCGGCCACCACCGCGACCTTCAGGTCGCGGCCGTCGACCGGCTCGTGGGTGGGTGCTCCGGCGCCGCTCATGACTGCTCCTCCAGGTCGGGAAGGTGGTGGCCCATCCGGTCGCGCTTGGTCATCAGGTAGGCCAGGTTGTGGTCGTTGGGGTGCGGGGTCAGCGGCACCCGCTCGGTGACCCGGATCCCGAAGTCCTCCAGGCTCCGGGTCTTCTCCGGGTTGTTGGTGAGCAGCCGGACCGCGCTCACGCCGAGGTCGCGCAGCACCTGGGTGGCGGCGCCGTAGTGCCGGCCGTCCGCCGGCAGGCCGAGGTCGAGGTTGGCGTCGACGGTGTCGCGGCCCTCGTCCTGCAGGGCGTACGCCTGCAGCTTGGCCACCAGCCCGATCCCGCGGCCCTCGTGACCGCGCAGGTAGACCACGACGCCGCGGCCCTCCTCGACGATCCGGGCCATCGCCTCCTCGAGCTGCGGACCGCAGTCGCACCGGTAGCTGCCCAGGACGTCACCGGTCAGGCACTCGGAGTGCACCCGGGTGAGCACCGGCTCGTCGCCGCTGATGTCGCCGTGCACGAGCGCCACGTGCTCGGAGTCGTCGATGGTGATCCGGTACCCGTAGGCGGTGAAGTCGCCGTGCCGGGTCGGCAGCCGGGTCGACCGCGACCCGGTCGACGTGCATCTCGTGCCGGCGGCGGTAGCGGACCAGGTCCTCGATGGAGATCATCGCCAGGCCGTGCTCGTCGGCGAACTCGCGCAGCTCGGGACCGCGCTTCATCGTGCCGTCGTCGTTGACCACCTCCACCAGCACGCCGGCCGGGGTCAGGCCGGCCAGCCGGGCCAGGTCGACCGCCGCCTCGGTGTGCCCGCGGCGGACCAGCACGCCGCCCTCGCGGTAGCGCAGCGGGAAGACGTGACCGGGGCGGGTCAGCTCCCACGGCTCGGTCGCGGAGTCGGCCAGCACGCCGCGCGGTGTGGGCGCGGTCGGCCGCCGAGATGCCGGTGGAGACGCCGTCCCGGGCGTCCACCGAGATCGTGTACGCCGTGCGCAGCTTGTCCTTGTTGTGCGGCGTCATCAGCGGGATCTCGAGCCGGTCCAGCATGTCGGCGGGCATCGGCACGCAGATCACCCCGCTGGAGTGCCGGATGGTGAAGGCCATCAGCTCCGGGGTCGCCTTGCTGGCGGCGAAGATGATGTCGCCCTCGTTCTCGCGGTCCTCGTCGTCGACGACCACCACCGCCTTGCCGGCGGCGATGTCGGCGACGGCCCGCTCGACGCTGTCCAGTCGGATGCTCACGCGTGCACTCCTTCTCCTGCTGCCGATGCCGGCAGCGAACGGTCCCCTCCCGGGGACTCCTCTCGTCCTGGTCCGCCCGCCGGGCGGCCCGCCACCAGACGACGAAGCCGAGCACCACGAAGGCGGCGTAGACCAGGTACATGACGGCGGTCGGGTAGTAGCCGGCCTGCATCAGGGTGGTGACCCCGACGACGTCGACCAGCACCCAGACCAGCCAGAACTCCACCCACCCGCGGGCCATCCCCCAGGTCGCCAGCATCGAGCCGGCGAGGATCCAGGCCTCCGTCGCCGGGCCCCAGGAGCCGAGCCGGGTCAGCGCCCAGTACGCCACGGCGTACCCGACGAGGCCGGCGACGAGCAGCTGGCCGCGCTCGCCCCAGGTGGCCCAGCGAGGCGTGATCGCCCCGCCGTCCGCGGCACCACCGGCCCGGCGGGCCCGGCTCCAGCGGACCCAGCCGTAGAGGCTGACGGCGGCGAAGAAGACCTGTCGCCCCGCCTGGCCCCACAACGGCTCGGAGACGACGTTGCTCAGCTCGCCGGTGGCGAAGACCCCGAAGAGCAGGACGTTGCCGACCAGGCCCACCGGCCAGGCCCAGACGTACCGACGCATCCCCAGGACGGCGCTCATCAGCCCGAAGACGTTGCCGATCACCTCGGGCGCGCTCAGGCTGCCGCCGGGCACCGCGATGGTGCCCGAGGTCAGCCACTCCAGCAGCGTCATCATGCGCGCTCCCCCGGCAGGTAGGCGCGGACGAGCTTGGCCACGTGCTTGGCGATCACGTCGGTCTCCAGGTTGACCCGGTCCCCGGGCTGCCGGAAGCCCAGGGTGGTCCGGGCCAGGGTCTCGGGGATCAGGCTGACGGTGAAGCTGGCCTCGCCGACGTCGACCAGGGTGAGGCTGACGCCGTCGACGGTGATCGACCCCTTCTCCACCAGGAACGGGCCCAGCTCGGGCGGCATCGAGATCTCCACGACCTCCCAGTGCTCGCTGGGCGTGCGGATGAGCACCTCGCCCACGCCGTCGACGTGGCCCTGGACGATGTGCCCGCCGAGCCGCTTGTCGGCGGTGACCGCGCGCTCGAGGTTCACCCGGTCACCCGGCCCGACGCCGGCCAGGCTGGTGCGCTGCAGGGTCTCCTGCATCAGGTCGGCGGTCCACAGGTCGACCGTCCCCTGCTCGCCCGAGGAGCCGGTCTCGCTCACGGTCAGGCAGCAGCCGTTGACCGCGATCGAGTCACCCAGGTGGACGTCGTCCAGCACCGTGGCGGCCCGGATGGTGAGTCGCAGGGCGTCGCCCTGGTCGAGCACGGCGTGCACGGTGCCGAGCTCCTCGACGATTCCGGTGAACATCTCAGAGGTCCTCTCGTGGGGATCGTGGGGGCGCCATGGTCAGGCGGACGTTGCGCTCGGGGCCCTCCCCGAGCACGGCGATGTCGGTGACGTCGAGGCGCAACGCGTCGGCGAGGGTGGTGACGCCCAGGTCGGCGACGGCGGCGCGGCCGGAGCCCAGCAGCATCGGGGCGACGTAGGCGACCACCTCGTCCACCAGGCCGGCGGTGAGGAAGGCGGCGGCCAGGGTGGGCCCGCCCTCCAGGAAGACGTGCCGGCGCTCGAGCGCGAAGAGCTCGGTGAGCGCCTCGGCGGGGTCGCGGGTCAGCAGCCGCACCGTGCGGGCGGAGTCGTCGAAGACGCGGCGGTCCTCGGGCAGGTCGCGCAGGCCCATCACGGCCCGCAGCGGCTGCTCGGGGACCGGCCGGTCGTGCTCGTCGCGCACCGTCAGCCTCGGGTCATCGACCTGGACGGTGCGGGTGCCGACCAGCACGGTGTCGCTCAGCGCCCGCAACCGGTGCGTGTCGAGCCGGGAGGCCGCGGAGCTGACCCAGCGGCTCGTGCCGTCGGCGGCGGCACTGCGGCCGTCCAGGGTGGTGGCGAACTTCCAGGTGACGAACGGGCGACCGTGCTCCCAGGCGAAGGTCCACACCTCGTTGACCGCGCGGGCCTCCTGCGCCAGCACCCCGGCGAGCACCTCGACCCCGGCCGCGCGCAGGGTCTCGGCCCCGCCGCTGGCCTGCGGGTTGGGGTCGGACTGGGCGAAGACCACCCGGCGGACGCCGGCCTCGACCAGGGCCTGGGCGCAGGGTCCGGTGCGACCGGTGTGGTTGCAGGGCTCGAGGGTGACCACCGCGGTGGCCCCACGCGCCGCCGCGCCGGCACGGGCCAGTGCGTCGGCCTCCGCGTGGGGCGTGCCGGCGCCGCGGTGGAAGCCCTCGGCCACGACCTGCCGTCGTCGTCGAGCAGCACGCAGCCGACCCGCGGGTTGGGACCGAGCGGGACCCCGGGCGTCGCGGCGAGCGCCAGCGCGCGCAGCATCGCCTGCTGCTCGGCGTGTGTGGCTGTCATCGCTCTCCCGGGTCCGTCGCGGACTCCTGGGGGCGCGATCTCGGAGGAGCAGTCGCCACGGGGACGACCGGACCTACGGAGATCTGCGTGCGTCTTCTCATCCGGACTTTGACCGTCGGTCCAGGAATTTCACCTGGTCAACCGACCACTGGTGGTGGCCGGGTCGCGGACTTCCGGTCGAAGCAAGCTTCTTCCAGTCACCGCCGGTGCGGAGTTTCACCGCCCCCAGAGCACGCGAGCTCTCTTTGCTCTTGCAGGCCCAACTCTGCCACACAGGTCACGGGGGCACCGCGGGTGTCCAGATGCGGGTCAGGGGCGGGCGACCCGAGGAGCCCGGGCTCTTGTCTCGACGGGTGATGACAGCGGGACACGGGCCGCCCTAGTCTCCGCTCCATGCGACCACGTCGGCCGTGGTCGATGACCACCCTGTCCTCTCCGCCCGCCGCGCGCCTGGTCCGGTCGCGCTGATCTCGGCTGTGCTGACCGCGACGCTGCTGGCCGGCTGCTCCACGCGGATCAGCGCCGGGACCGAGGCCGGGGCCGCGTCCTCCGGCAGCGCGGTCGGCATTGAGCACTCCCTCAGCCGGCACCGTCCGAGGCAGAGGACACCCCACCCCCGGGCGACCGGACGCCGACTCCTCCTGCCCGGCCGACACCCCGGTCCCCCCGAGCAGGTGGTGGACGACCCGGGGTCGTCCCTCACGGCGCGTGGGTGGTCCGGGCGGAGGGCGGTTCCTGGTCGACGCGTGGTGGGGGCGGCCGGACCGGCCGGCCGAGCGGGCCGTGGCCTCCAGCACCGACGGCTTCACGACCGCGACGTACGCGCGGCTCAGCGGGCGGCCGGTCTACGAGTGGTTCCCGGTCGCCCACACCCCCCGGCTCACGCCCCGACCTCGTGAGCTCGACGGGCCTGCTGCAGTCACCGGCACACACGTCGGTGGCCGGATGCCGAGCGGTGATCGGGGGCGGCGACGGCGCTACGTTGTTCCCGTTCGAGGCCGTCGCCCGGTCGACGGACCACGGCATGACCTGGCAACGGTTCGACGTGCCCCGGTTCGACGGGGAGATGGCGTACGTCAGCGGCCAGGCCGTGCTGCCCGGCGGGAGGCTGCTGGTCCTGTTGCAGTCCTTCACCGACGACCGTCGTCGACGATGCCCAGCAGCCGTGGCACCACGGCCTGTGGGTCAGCCGTGGGGACGACTGGTCGTCGTACGCAGCCAGCTCCGTCCGCGCGTTCGACCCGCCGCTGGCAACCCGTCGCGAGGACGGCTAGCCTTCGGGGAATTACCTCGTCGACAATCGGGCGCCGCGCCCGAGGACGGTGGCGTGGTGTGGGCGACCACGTGGGACGACCGGCTCTACGTCTCGACGGACGGTGCCGCGACCTTCCGGGAGATCCCGGCGCGCTGAGCCTCAGGCACCAGGATCAGGCATCGAACCTCAGGCGAGGCTGGACGCGGCCTCGGCCTTCGCCTTGAGCTCGCGGACCATCTTGTCGGGGTCCTCGGCGGAGTAGACGGCCGAGCCGGCCACGAAGACGTCGGCGCCGGCCTCGGCGCAGCGCTCGATGGTCTCCAGGCTGACTCCCCCGTCGACCTGGAGCCAGGTCTGCACCCCGTGCTTGGCCATCAGCGCGCGGGCGGTGCGGATCTTGGGCAGGCAGAGGTCGAGGAACTTCTGCCCGCCGAAGCCGGGCTCGACGGTCATGATCAGCAGCATGTCGAGCTCGGGCAGCAGCGCCTCGTAGGGCTCGACCGGGGTCGCCGGCTTGAGCGCCATGCTGGCCCGGGCGCCCTGGGCCCGGATCTCGCGGGCCAGCCGCACCGGGGCCTTGGCCGCCTCGACGTGGAAGGTGACCGAGCTGCAGCCGGCCTCGGCGTACGCCGGCGCCCACCGGTCCGGGTCCTCGATCATCAGGTGCGCGTCGAGCGGCAGGTCGGTGTGCTTGGCCAGGCTCTCGACCACCGGCAGGCCGAGGGTCAGGTTGGGCACGAAGTGGTTGTCCATCACGTCCACGTGCACCCAGTCGGCGCTGCCGATCCGGGCCACCTCCGCTCCCAGCGCGGCGAGGTCGGCGTTCAGGATGCTCGGTGTGATCTGGATTCCCACCCGCACATCGTAGGTGCGGCTCAGTCCGGCTCCGCGGGCGGCTCCGCGCCCTCCGACTCGTCCCGGTCGGCCCACTCCAGCAGGGGCGCGAGGTCGAAGACGTGCTCGTCGATGGAGGCGTGCAGGTCGCCGATCTCGGCGAACCTCGCGGGCACGGTGAAGATCGTGAAGTCGTCCGGCTCCGCGTCGTCGACCTCGTCCCATCCGATCGGCGCGGAGACCCGCGCCTCGGGCACCCCGCGCACCGAGTACGCCGCGGCGATGGTGTGGTCGCGCGCGTTCTGGTTGTAGTCGACGAACAGCGCGCCCGGGTCGCGGTCCTTGCGCCACCAGGCGGTCGTCACGTCCTCGGGGGCGCGCCGCTCGACCTCGCGGGCGAAGGCAAGGGCCGCCCGGCGTACGTCGGCGAAGCCGTGGTCGGGGCTGATCCGCACGTAGATGTGCATCCCGCGGCCCCCGCTGGTCTTCGGGAAGCCGGTCGCACCCAGCTCGTCGAGCACCTCGTGGGCCACGTGCGGCCACCCGGCGCACCTGGGCCCAGTCGGACGCCGGGCCGGGGTCCAGGTCGATCCGCCACTCGTCCGGCTTCTCGGTGTCGGCGCGACGGCTGTTCCACGGGTGGAACTCCACCGTGGACATCTGCACCGCCCAGATCACCTGGGCCAGCTCGGTGACGCAGAGCTCGTCGGCGGTCCGCTTCCACCGCGGGAAGAAGAGCTCCACGGTCTCCACCCAGGGCGGCGCGCCCGGGCGGCAGCCGCTTCTGGTGCACCTTCTCCCCGGCCAGCCCCTTGGGGAAGCGGTGCAGCATGCACGGCCGCTCCTCGAGCGCGTTGACGATGCCCGGGCCCACGCTCAGGTAGTACTCCACCAGGTCGAGCTTGGTGGCGCCGCTCGCCGGGAAGTAGACCCGGTCGGGGTTGCTCACCCGCACGGTGCGGTCGTCGACCTCGATCTCGACGGCCGGGGTGGCGGACTTTCCGGAGGGCACGGACAGCAGGCTAGCGGCCCGGCGCTGCCGGCCGGCGTCAGCTCGTGCGCTCCAGCAGCGCCATGAACATCGCGTCCGTGCGGTGCCGGTGCGGCCACAGCTGCACCGTCCCCGGCAGCGGGCCGGCCCGTCGGTGCACCTCCGGCAGCAGCGGGGCCAGGTCCCCCAGCCGGACGTCGTCGCGCTCGGCGAGCACCGACGAGACCACGTCCGCGGTCTCGGCGAGCACCGGCGAGCAGGTGGAGTAGAGCACCACGCCGCCGGGACGCACCGCGTCCACGGCTCGGGCGAGCAGCGCGCGCTGCAGCGGGACCAGCGTCTCCAGGTCCGTCGGGGCTGCGACGCCAGCGCGACTCGGGCCGCCGGCGCAGCGCGCCGAGGCCGGTGCACGGCACGTCGACCTGGACCCGGTCGAAGGAGCCCGCACGCCAGGCCGGCACGGTGCCGTCGGCGGTGACCACCCCGAGCGAGCCGTCCGGCGCCGTCCGAGGGCTCGACGCACCAGCCGGGCGCGGTGCTGCTGACGCTCGACCGAGAGCAGACGGGCGGCCGAGGCACCCTCGTCGACCCGGGTCGCCGCGAGGGCGGCGAGCAGGGCGGACTTCCCGCCGGGGCCGGCGCAGAGGTCGAGCCAGCGCTCCTCGCCCTCCGCCGGCCCGGGCTCGAGCCCGGCCCGGGAGAGGGCGACCGCGACCAGCTGCGAGCCCTCGTCCTGGACCCCGGCACGTCCCTGCGCCACCGCCGGCACCTCGCCGGGGTCGCCGCCGTCGAGCACCACGCCGTACGGCGAGAGCGGCGTCGGGGTGCCGGGCAGCTCGGCGCGGTCGACCCGGCCGGGCCGGGCCACCAGGCAGACGGCGGGCGCCTCGTTGTCGGCCGCCAGCAGCGCCTGCAGCTCGTCGGCGGTGGTGGTCGCGACCTCGGTGCGCGGGCTGCGGGCCAGCGCCTCGCCCAGCGCGTCGACCACCCAGCGCGGGTGGGAGTGCGCGACGGCGGAGAACCCGTGCGGATCGCGCACCGGGTCCGGGGCGACCCGGCGCACCCAGCCGGACGAGGTCGTGCTCGGAGACCCGGCGCAGGACGGCGTTGGCGAAGCCCGGCGGCCCCCTGGCCCACCGCGTCCCGGACCAGGTCCACGGTGCTGCTGATCGCCGCGTGCGAGGGCACCCGCATCGAGAGCAGCTGGTGCGCCCCGAGGCGCAGCGCGTCCAGCACCTTGGCCTGCACCTTGGCGAGCGGCCGGTCCAGGCAGGCGGCGATCACGGCGTCGTAGGTGCCCCGGCGGCGCAGGGTCCCGGAGACGAGCTCGGTGGTGAAGGCGGCGTCGCGGCCGGTGAGCCCGTGGGTCCGCAGCACCGAGGGCAGCACGAGGTTGGTGTAGGCGTCGTCGACGCGGACGGCCGTGAGGACCTCCAGCGCCGCACGACGTGCCGGGTCGGCGGTCTTCCGGGCGCGCGGCGGACGGCCTCCGGGACGCCGCCCGCGGCCCTGACGGGGGTCAGCCATCCAGCTGCTCCCCGGCGCGCAGGGCGGTGACCAGACGCCGCGGGGCACGGCACGCCCAGGCCTCGGTCAGGATCTCGCGCAGCTCTGCGAGGGTGAGCTCGGCGAGCCTGGACTGCTGGACCAGCACGGCGTTGGTGCTCCTGAAGTGATCGATGGTGAAGAACGGGGTGGCGGGATCGTCGACCAGCGCGGCCTTCTCCCCCGCGTCCGCGGTGACGACGACCAGGAGGTCGTCGTACATCTCCCCGGTCTCCGGGTGGACGGCGGAGTGGTGCGGCCGGCGGTAGAGGACGAAGCCGCGACCCTTGTCGCCGCGCGGCACCTTCCAGGTCGGCACGTCCCCCCAGGAGACGCCGAGCTCGGTCTCCGGCAGCGACGCGCAGATCTCCTCGACGTCCTCGGGACGCGCCGGTCGCCCGGCGTCGGTCCCGGGCACGTCCGCAGAGGTCATGTCAGACAGGATCGCCCAGACGGAACCCGGAGTCGAGCCGCGCACCGCGGGCCCAGTCCGCGGCCGCCATCTCCTTCTTGCCGAACGGCTTGACCCGGTCCAGCTGCACCGGGTCGGTGGCCGTGCCCACGAAGAGCGCCTTCTTGGTGACCTCGACCTCGCCGGGCGCGAGCCGCTCCCGCCCCTCGGTCAGGCGCACCGGCCCGATCTTGACCCGCTCACCTTCGTGCGTGCTCCAGGCGCCCGGGCCGGGCGTGCAGGCACGGACCCGGCGGTCGACCGCCACGGCCGGCTCGGTCCAGTCGACCCGAGCGTCCTCCACGGTGATCTTCGGGGCGAAGGAGACGCCCTCGGCCTGCTGCTCGCGCGCCTCGAGCTCGCCGCTCTCGATGCCGTCCAGGGTCTGGACCAGGAGGCCGGCACCGCCCTCGGCGAGCCGGGCCAGGAGGTCGCCCGCGGTGTCGTGCTCGCGGATCCGCTCGGTCATCACGCCGAACGTCGGACCGGCGTCCAGCTCCTTGACGATCCGGAAGGTCGTCGCGCCGGTGACCTCGTCACCGGCCCAGATCGCGTGCTGCACCGGAGCGGCGCCCCGCCAGGACGGCAGCACGGAGAAGTGCAGGTTGATCCAGCCGTGCGGCACCAGGTCGAGCGCGGACTGCGGCAGCAGGGCGCCGTAGGCCACCACCGGGCAGCAGTCGGGGCGCAGCGCCCGCAGCTCCTCCTGGAACTCGGGGTCGCGCGGGTGGGCCGGCTTGAGCACCGGCAACCCGAGCTCCTCGGCGCGCTGCGCGACCGGGCTGGCCACCAGCTTGCGGCCGCGGCCGGCGGGGGCGTCGGGCCGGGTGACGACGCCGACCACCTCGTGGTCGGAGGCGACCAGGGCGTCCAGGGCGGGGACGGCGACCTCGGGGGTGCCGGCGAAGACGATGCGCATGCTCAGAAACCGAATCCGTTCGTGCGATGGGGAGAGACCTTGACGACGGGCTGCTCGAGCCCGAACCACTCCGACTCCCGGATCGCCTTCATCGCGGCCTTGCGCGCCTCGGCGTCCAGACGGTCGATGAAGAGCACGCCGTCGAGGTGGTCGGTCTCGTGCTGCAGGGCGCGGGCGAGCAGCTCGGAGCCCTCGACCCGCAGCGGCTCGCCGTGCATGTCGAAGCCGGAGGCGACCACGCGCAGCGCGCGCCGGCAGTCGAAGGTCAGGTCAGGCAGCGAGAGGCAGCCCTCGGGGCCGTCCTGCACCTCCTCCGACATGCTCAGGGTCGGGTTCACCAGGTGGCCCACCTCGCCGCCGACGTTCCAGGTGAAGACCCGCAGGCCGACGCCGATCTGCGGCGCCGCGAGACCCGCGCCCGGAGCCGCCAGCATCGTGTCGGTCAGGTCCCTGACCAGGGTCCTGATCTCCTTGTCGAAGTCGTCGACCTCCAGGGCCGGCTTGCGCAGGACCGGGTCGCCGAACAGGCGGATGGGCTGGACTGCCACGAAGCGTGCTCCTCGGGTGGTGGAACCAGACAGTCTACGAACCGTGGCGCCGGACCCACGGCATCGGTGCAAGACTCCACCCACGTCTGGCGCTTGGGAGGGTGACATGACCACGGTTGTCGACGTCCGCGACCTGCGGATGCGCTACGGGGACAACGACGTGCTGGCCGGGGTGGACTTCCGGGTGGAGGCCGGGGAGGTGATCTGCCTGCTGGGGCCCAACGGCGCCGGCAAGACCACCACGATCGAGATCCTGGAGGGCTTCCGCAACCGCTCGGCCGGTTCCGTGCAGGTCCTCGGCGAGGACCCTGCCTCGGCGTCGGAGGACTGGCGCGCGCGGACGGGGGTGGTGCTCCAGTCCTGGCGGGACCACCCCCGGTGGACGCCCCGCGCCCTCCTGGGCCACCTCGGCCGGTTCTACGCGCCCTACTCGTCACCCGGGCGCACGCGTCCGCACGACACGGAGCTGCTGCTGGAGACCGTGGGCCTGAGCGAGCACGCCGACCGCAAGCTGGCCACGCTCTCCGGCGGGCAGCGCCGACGCCTCGACGTCGCCGCGGCCATCGTCGGCCGTCCTGAGCTGCTGTTCCTCGACGAGCCGACGACCGGCTTCGACCCCCAGGCGCGCCGGGACTTCCACGACCTGATCACCCGCTTGGCCCGCGCGGAGGGCACGACCATCCTGCTCACCACCCACGACCTGGCCGAGGCCGAGAAGCTGGCCTCCCGGGTGCTGGTGCTGGCCGGCGGCCGGATCGTCGCCGACGACACCGTCGCGGGCCTCGCCGGGCGGGTGCAGGGCGAGGCTCAGGTGCGCTGGGTCGTGGACGGCACGGTGCACGCCGAGGGCACCCAGGACGCGACCGCCCTGGTCCGGCGCCTGCTGGACCAGCACGGGGCGGCGCTGCGGGACCTGGAGGTTCGCCGGGCCAGTCTGGAGGACGCCTACCTGTCCCTGGTGCGCGGGCACGAGGCGGGTCAGCAGGACGCGGCGGCCCGGCTGTTCGCGGAGGTCACCCGATGAGCTCGCCCTGGCACGCCTACCGCCTCGGCCTGCAGCGGGGTTGGACGGAGTTCGCCCAGAGCCTGCGCAGCGCCCAGGACCAGGCGTACTACCTGTTCACGGCCGTGTTGACGCTGGGCTACCTGTACCTCAACCGGAACGAGCCCGTGGCCGGCACCGACCTGCTCGTGCCGACGGTGCTGCTGCCCGGCCTGCTCGGCGCGCTGCTCTGCTTCGGGACGGTGATCGGCCCGGCCGGCTCGCTGGCGATGGAGAAGGAGGACGGCACGCTGCTGCGGCACAAGGCCGTCCCGCACGGGGTCCGGGGCTACTTCTCCGGTCAGCTGCTCCTCCACTCGCTGGGCCTGGTCCCGCAGCTGGTCGTGATCCTGCTACCCAGCTTCCTGCTCTTCGAGGGGTTGATGGACGCACCCACCGGCTGGCTGACCCTGGCCTGGGTGGTGCTGCTGGGGATGGCCGCGACGATGCCGCTGGGCATGATCCTGGGCGGCCTGGTGCCGAGCGCGCAGAAGCTGGGCACCTGGGGGATGCTGCCCGTCCTGCTGTTGATCGGCATCTCCGGCATCTTCTACCCGGTGCAGGCCCTGTGGGGGTGGATCCAGGTGGTGGCGCAGGTGTTCCCGGTCTACTGGATCGCCCTGGGCCTGCGCTCGGCCTTCCTGCCTGACAGCGCCGCCGCGCTGGAGCTCACCGACAGCTGGCGGACCCTGGAGACCGTCGGCGTGCTCGGGGCGTGGGCCGTGCTCGGAGCGGTCCTCACACCGATCGTGCTGCGCCGGATGGCGCGCCGCCAGTCCGGCTCCCGGGTCGAGGCAGCACGCGAGGCGAGCATGCAGTGGGTCAAGTGATCGGCGGCGGCTGATCAGAGCTCGAGCGGGTCGACGTGGACCCGCACGGCCTGGAGCTTGCGCGCCGACCTGATCCGCTGGAGCTCCCCCAGCGACTCCGACAGGGCGGTCCCCGAGGCCCGGGGCACCCGGAGGACGAGCCGGATCTCCTCCGGCTCGGCAGGCCTGCCCCCCGGGCCAGCGGTGCGGGCGGCCACCGGCACCGGCCCGAGCACCTCGGCCACCTCCGGCAGCGCGAGCAGCGTGAGGGCGTCGTCGACGGCACCCGGCTCCCCGGTCACGGTGGCCAGCCGGACGGCGGGGGGCAGGTGGGCCTGGGCGCGGGACTCCAGCTCGCGGGCGGCGAAGCCGGCCGGGTCCCAGCGCACCAACGCCTGCAGGACCGGGTGTGCCGGGTCTCCCACCGCCACCACGTGCCCACCCGGGCGGACCAGCCCGGCCGCGGTCATGAAGCGCCGCAGCGCCTCCTCCTCGGTCCTCAGCTCGGCCCGGCCCAGCGCCATCCAGGTGTCCAGCAGCAGCACGCCGGCGTACCCCTCCTCGGCGACCGGCTCGGCGCCGGGCGTGGCCACCACCACCTCAGGACGAGTCCCGACCCGCTCCAGCACCCGGTCGCCGCCCGAGCTGCGGATGGTCGCGCCGGGCAGGCTGCGCCCGAGCTCCTCGGCGGTCCGGTCCCGGCCCACCACCGGCGCCCGGAGGCCCGCGCTCCCGCACTCGGGACAGGCCCAGCGGGGCTCCCGGGTGCCGCACCACCGGCATCGTGGCGGCTCGGTGCTGGCGGTCAGCTCCAACGGGCCTTGGCAGGCGCCGCAGCGCGCCGGGGTCCGGCACCGCTCGCAGGCCAAGGACGGGGCCCAGCCGGCTCGCGGCACCTGGACCAGCACGGGGCCGCTCTCCAGCGCCCGGCGGATCATCGCGCGGGCCGCCCCGGGGATCCGGGCCGGGATCCCCCGGTCCTCCGCCGGGGTCACGTCCACCCGCGCCGCGGCGCGCACGCTGCGCCGGTCGGGGGTCAGGGCACGCGCCCACCCGGTGCGGAGCAGGTACTCCGCCTCGCAGGTCCGGGCGAACCCGCCCACCAGCGCGGCCGTGCCCTCCAGCTCGGCGCGGGTCAGCAGGACCTCGCGCGTGTGCGGGTACGGCGCCCGAGGCTCCGCGTACAGGTCGTCACCGTCGTCCCAGATCACCACCAGGCCGAGGTCTCGCACCGGGGCGAAGGCGGCGGACCGGGTGCCCACCACCACCTTGTGCCGCCCGCGGGAGACCGCGAGGAACGCCGCGTAGCGCTGGGCGGGCCCGCCCTCGGCGGTGAGCACAGCGTGCTGGTCCTCCCCCAGCACCGCGGCGAGCTGCTCGGAGACCCGGGCGACGTCACGGTGGTCGGGCACGCAGATCAGCACGCCGCGACCGCCGCTCACCGTGGCCAGCGCGGCCTCCGCGACCAGCCGGGGCCAGTCGCTGCCGGCCGCCGGTTGCCAGACCGCTCTGGCCGCCCGGCCCTCGGCCAGCGCGCGCAGGAAGCCCGCCCCCGACCCCGGGTCGGCCCCCTGCTCGGTCCAGGCCTCCCGGGCCCGGGCGAGGTCCACCGGACAGCCCGGGGCCCGCTCGGGCTCGGGTGCCTTCTCCGTCGTGGCGTGCCGCGGTGGCACCGCCAGCCGCAGCACGTCGGCACGCGCGCCGGCGTACCGGTGGGCCAGCCGCGCGGTCAGCTCGGCCACCGCGGGGGTGAGCACCGGCTCGGGACTGACCACCCGGCGCAGAGGCGCCAGCCGCCCGGGGTGCTCGGAGGTCGCCACCCGGGCCACCACGAAGCCGTCGACGTCCTGCCCGGCGAACCGGACCTTGACCCGGGCCCCCGGCACCGCGGTCGCGGCCATCGCCACCGGGACGGAGTAGTCGAACGGGCGGTCGAGGTGTGCCAGCGGCACGTCGACCAGGACCTGGGCGACCGGGTCGACCTCGGCCGGGGCCGCCTGCTCGTCGCGGCGACGCCGCTCCGCCCTGGTGCGCGCCCGGGCCTCGGCCACGGTCGCACGAAGGCCGGGCAGCATCTCCGGCTGCCCGGCCTCGTGCTCGCTCATGCCCGAATGTCTATCAGCCGCCACCGACCAGGTCGCCGGGGTGGCCTGCGGGCGGGAGCCCGGTCAGAGCCCGGCGGCCTTCCGCAGCGCGTCGGCGCGGTCGGTGACCTCCCAGGTGAACCCCGGGAGCTCGCGACCGAAGTGCCCGTACGCCGCGGTCTGGGCGTACTTCGGCTTGAGCAGGTCGAGGTCGCGGATGATCGCGGCGGGCCGCAGGTCGAAGACCTCCAGCACCGCCTCCTGGATCTTCTGGTCCGACACGACGCCGGTGCCGAAGGTCTCGATGAAGAGCCCGACCGGGGCTGCCTTGCCGATCGCGTACGCGACCTGCGCCTCGCACCGCCGGGCCAGACCGGCGGCCACGACGTTCTTGGCGACCCAGCGCATGGCGTACGCCGCCGAGCGGTCCACCTTCGACGGGTCCTTGCCCGAGAAGGCGCCGCCGCCGTGCCGGGCCATGCCGCCGTAGGTGTCGATGATGATCTTGCGACCGGTCAGGCCGGCGTCACCCATCGGGCCGCCGATGACGAAGCGGCCGGTGGGGTTGACCAGCATCCGGTAGCCCTCGGAGGGGATGTCGAAGCCCGCCAGCACGGGGTCGATCACGTGCTCCTGGATCTCGCCCTCGAGCTTGGCCAGGTCCGTGTCCTCGGAGTGCTGGGTGGAGAGCACCACGGTGTCCACGCGCACGGGCCGGTTGTCGGCGTCGTACTCGATGGTGACCTGGGTCTTGCCGTCGGGGCGCAGGTGCGGCAGCGTCCCGTCCTTGCGCACCTGCGAGAGGCGCTCGGAGAGGCGCTGGGCGATGGTGATCGGGAGCGGCATCAGCTCCGGGGTGTCGTCGCAGGCGTAGCCGAACATCAGGCCCTGGTCGCCGGCGCCCTGCCTGTCGAGCTCGTCCTCGGAGTGGTCGTGCCGCTCCTCGTAGGCGTCGTCGACGCCCTGGGCGATGTCCGGGGACTGCGCACCGATGGCCACCTGCACGCCGCAGGAGCGACCGTCGAAGCCCTTGTCGGAGCTGTCGTAGCCGATCTCCAGCACCTTCTCGCGCACGAGCTGGGCGACCGGGGCGTACGCCTTGGTCGTCACCTCGCCTGCCACCACGACCAGACCGGTGGTCAGCAACGTCTCCACCGCGACCCGGCTGGCCGGGTCGTGCTCCAGGAGGTAGTCGAGCACGGAGTCGCTGATCTGGTCAGCGATCTTGTCCGGATGACCCTCGGTCACCGACTCGGACGTGAACAGGCGTCCAGACACGATGTCACTCTCTCCCTTGAGACGTAGCGGTGCGGCAAGACTAGAACTTCGCCAGCATGCAAGACAGATGTCTCACAGGGCGAATCGGGCGACGACCTCGTCCCAGATGCTGTGGGCGATCTCCGTCTTCGCGGCGCGCGGGACGCTGCGGCTGCTTCCGTCGGCGCCGAGGATCACCACCTCGTTCTCCCCGCTGCCGAAGACCGCGCCGCCGCTGACGTCGTTGACCACCAGCAGGTCGCAGCCCTTCCGCGCCAGCTTGGCCCGTCCGAGCTCGAGCACCGAGCCGGTCGCGTCGCCGGTCTCGGCTGCGAACCCGACGACCACCGCGTCCGGACGGGACCGCTGCGTGGCGAGCTCGTGCAGGATGTCGGGGTTCTGCTCCAGGACCAGAGTCGGCGCCGAGCCGTCGGCCGCCTTCTTGATCTTGTCGGTGCTGCGGACCGCCGGCCGGAAGTCGGCGGGCGCCGCGGCCATCACGACGGCGTCCGCGCCCTGGGCGGCCTTGACCATCGCGGTGCGGAGCTCCTCGGTCGTCTCCACCCGCTCGACGTGGGCGCCGGCCGGGCGCGGGCAGGGCGACGTTCGCGCTGACCAGCGTCACCGAGGCGCCCCGGGCGAGAGCGGCCCGGGCCAGGGCGTAGCCCTGCAGGCCGGAGGATCGGTTGCCGAGGAACCGGACCGGGTCGAGGAACTCCTTGGTCCCGCCGGCCGAGACCACGACGTGGCGACCGGCGAGGTCGGCCGCGCCGTCGGGCCGGGCCAGCACCTGCCGGGCGACCTCGAAGATCTCCCCGGGGTCGGGCAGCCGGCCCTTGCCGGTGTCCTTGCCGGTGAGCCGGCCCTCGGCGGGCTCGAGCACCAGGGCGCCGCGGGCGCGCAGCGTGGCCACGTTGGCCTGGGTCGCCGGGTGCTCCCACATCTCGGTGTGCATGGCCGGGGCGAGCACCACCGGGCACCTCGCGGTGAGCAGGGTGTTGGTCAGCAGGTCGTCGGCCAGGCCGTGAGCGGCCTTGGCCAGCAGGTCGGCGGTGGCGGGCGCGACCAGCACGAGGTCGGCCTGCTGGCCCAGCCGCACGTGCGGAACCTCGTGCACCTGGCTCCAGACGCTCGCGGCCACGGGCTTGCCCGGAGAGCGCGGCCCAGGTGGGCGCACCGACGAACTCCAGCGCCGACTCGGTGGGCACGACCGTCACGTCGTGGCCGGACTCGGTGAGCCGACGGAGCAGCTCGCACGCCTTGTAGGCCGCGATGCCGCCGCTGACGCCGAGAACGACACGGGGCCGCTCCCGCTCGAGCGGGGCGGCCTCGTCGTCGTGGTCGGCGACCTCGGGGGTGGAGTCACTCCACGGAGGCGCTGGGCTCGGCCTGCACACCGGCGGCGCGGGCCGCCTCCTCCGCCGCGAGCTCGGCCGGGTCGGCGTCCTCGCAGGTCAGCAGGTCCTCGTTGATCTCGCGCAGGGCGATGGAGAGAGGCTTCTCCTGGACGTGGGTGTCGACCAGCGGGCCGACGTACTCCAGCAGACCCTCGCCGAGCTGCGAGTAGTAAGCGTTGATCTGGCGAGCGCGCTTGGCGCTGTAGAGGACCAGCTGGTACTTGCTGTCGGTCTTGGTGAGCAGGTCGTCGATCGAGGGGTTGGTCACGCCCTCTGCGGCGATGTTAGGGGCAGACACGCGTGGGCCTCACAAAAGGAAATCGAAGAAAATCAGGACTCGGAACCGAACTTCATCAACTTTACCAACTCCTCGACCGCATCGTGAACTTCCGTGTTCACGATGGTGACGTCGAACTCGCTCTCCGCGGCCAGCTCGCCACGTGCGGTGGCCAGCCGGCGCTCCCGCTCGGCCTCGCTCTCGGTGCCGCGGCCGACCAGCCGACGGACCAGCTCGTCCCAGGACGGGGGCTTGAGGAAGACGAAGAGGGCCTCCGGCATCGACTCGCGCACCTGGCGCGCGCCCTGCAGGTCGATCTCCAGCATCGCCGGCCGCCCGGCGGCCAGTGCCTGCTCGACCGGGCCGCGAGGAGTGCCGTAGCGGGCGGCGCCGTGCACGCGGGCCCACTCCAGCAGCTGGTCCGCGGCGACCAGCTGGTCGAACTCCTCCTCGGAGACGAAGTGGTAGTGCACCCCGTCGACCTCGCCGGGCCGGGGGGCCCGAGTGGTGGCCGAGACGGAGATCCAGACCTCCGGGTGCGCGGCGCGGACGGCGGCGGCCACGGTGCCCTTGCCCACCGCGGTCGGGCCCGGCCAGGACCACCAGACGGGAGTGCCGGGCGGGAGCGTGCCGGCCCTCGGCGGCGTGCGTCACGCTCACCCCTCGGAGGTGAACTCGCGCTCCAGGGCGGCCACCTGCTTGGTGCCCAGCCCCCGGACCCGGCGGCTCTCGGCGATGCCGAGGCGCTCCATCATCTGCCGCGCGCGCACCTTGCCCAGGCCCGGCATCGACTGCAGCAGGTCGACGACCCGCATCTTGCCGATGACCTCGTTCTCCTGGCCCTCGCGGATGACCTCGAGGATCGAGGCCCCGGAGTTCTTGAGCCGGTTCTTCACCTCCGCCCGCTCCCTGCGGGAGGCGGCCGCCTTGTCGAGCGCCGCCTGGCGCTGTTCGGGGGTGAGGGGGGGCAGAGCCACGGAGACTTCCTCGTCGTGTCGGGGGCAGGTCGGGGATTCCGGTCAATCTAGTCACGACGCGCCGCGAGCGGCAATCGAGGGTGGACTCAGGGCCGGTGACGTCCACCACCCGGACCCGGCGGGGCTCACTCCCCCAGGGCCGGCGACCGCCTCGTTGCCGCGCAGCACTGCGTCGCGCAGCGCGCCGGTGTCCGGGCCCGCCGAGAGCACCTCCCGCGAGGAGCTGGGCAGGACGCTCGGAGCAGCGCGCGCCGAAGATCCGCCGCAGGTCGGTGATCGTCCCGCCCTGCGCGCCGAACCCGGGAGCCAGGATCGGGCCGTTGACGTCGAGGTCCTCCTCGACCTCGGCCAGGGTCGCGCCCACCACCGGGACCGAAGTCGCCCATCGGCTCCGCGCCGTGGTTGAGCTCGCGCAGCTGGTCCAGGACGATGCCCGCCACGCTGCGGCCGCCGGACGCCGCGGACTGCACCTGCGACCCCTCGGGGTTGGAGGTGCGGGCCAGCACGAAGAGTCCCGCACCGTGCCGACGGGCGGTCTCCACCATCGGCGCCAGGGACCCGAAGCCGAGGAACGGGCTGGCGGTGATCGCGTCCGCCGCCAGGGTCGAGGCGGGGTCGAGGTAGGCATCGGCGTAGGCCTGGGTGGTGGAGCCGATGTCGCCCCGCTTCACGTCCAGCAGGACCAGCGCGCCGGCCTGCGCGGGACTCCGCGATCACCCGCTCGAGCACCGCGATCCCCCGGCTGCCGAAGCGCTCGAAGAAGGCGCTCTGCGGCTTCACCACGCCCGCCACCGGCGCGATCGCCTCCACCGCGGTCAGCGCGAACCGCTCCAGGCCGGCGACGTCGTCGGCCAGGCCCCACTGGGCCAGCAGCGCCGCGTGCGGGTCGATCCCGACGCAGAGCCGGCCCCGGGTCCGCATCGACTCGTGCAGGCGGGCTCCGAAGGACTGGACGGTCATGAGGGCTCCTCGAGGTCGGAACGGATGCGGGTGTAGGTGGTGGGGTCAGCCAGCATCGCAGTGCCGACCTGGACCGCGACAGCGCCGGCGGCGAGATAGCTGCGGACGTCGCCCGCGCTGGTCACCCCGCCCGCGCCCACCACCGGCGTACGGGGCAGCACCCGGGCGACGTCGCGGACGCAGCGCAGGGCCACCGGTCGCAGCGCCGGGACCGCTGAGCCCGCCGTGCCGACCGTCGGCCAGGGCGGCCGGCAACGCGTTGCCGACCACGACCGCGGTGGCACCGGCGTCGACCACCGCGCGCGCGGTCTCCACCACGCGCGAGACGTCGGGACGCAGCTTGGCCAGCACCGGGAGGTCGCCGGGCACCTCGCGGCGCACCGCGCCGACCACGGAGCCGGCGTGGAAGGGCTCCCGGGCGTCGAAGAGCCCGGTGCCGGCCGGGTCTGGTACCGAGAGGTTGACCTCGACCCCGGCGATCCCCGGCGCGCGGCCCACCCGGCGGGCGAGCTCGGCGTACTCCCCCAGCGACGCCGCGACGACCGAGACGAAGACCCGGACGCCGGCACGCACCAGCCACGGCAGCTCGGTGTCGAGGAAGACGGCCAGACCGGGGTTCCACAGCGGCGTGCGGTGCACCAGGCCGCCGGGCGACTCCTCCAGCAGCGGAGGCGGCCCCGACGCCCGCGGGGCCAGGGTCAGGCTCCGGGTGACCAGGGTGAGCCGTTCGAGGTCGAGGTACGGCGCCAGCTCGCGACCGGTGCCGCCGCAGCCCGCCGCGACCATCAGCGGCTGGTCGAAGCGTCAGCGCGGCCACGGGGCACCATCCGCCCGCGGCGCCGCGTCCCACCGGACCCGGTCCGCGCGCATCGGCCGGTCCCTCGACGCAGGCCGCGCACCCAGTGGGCGGCGCCGACGGAGTCCTGGACAGGGACCAGGCAGGCGCCACAGAGCCCGGTACCGCAGGGCATCGGCGGCGCGAGCGCGACCTGCGCGCTGAGCGAACGCGCGGCCGGCCACCTCGGCCACGGCGCGCAGCAGGGCGGGCGGACCGGCGGCGTAGGACGACCTGGGCGCCGCTGCTCGCCAGCACCGGTCCCAGCACGCCCTCGGCGCTGCCCCTGGTGCCGACCGACCCGTCCGCGGTCACCACCGTCACCGCGCGGGCCAGTCGCCGGGCCTCCAGGGTCGAGACCAGGTGCGCCTCGTCCTCGGCGGCGACCAGCATGCGTGACCGGGCAGGCGCGCTCGCGCAGCCGCTCGGCCAGGGTGAACAGGGAGGCGGCGGCCACGCCCTCGCCCACGAGCAGGCACGCCACAGGCTCACGGGGCAGCGCGAACGGCCGCCCCAGCGGGCCGGTCAGCGGCACCCGGTCGCCCAGCCGGCGCCCGGCCAGCCAGGTCCCGCCCTCGCCGCGGGGCTCGACCACCACGTCGAGGCACGCGCCGTGCGTGCCGCTCTCGCGGACCCGGTGGATCCACAGCGCGCGCCGGGCCAGCGACCCGGCGCCCACCGAGACGGCGACGAACATGCCCGGCCGGAACCCGTCCGCGACCCCGGGGGCGGCCAGCGACAGCACCCGGTAGGCGCCGGCACGCCTGGTGGCGATGACCTCCGCGTCGACGTGGACGGGCACCGCGGTCAGCCTCCGGCCAGTCCGCGCACGACCCGGGCCGGCCAGCGGGGTCCGCCGTAGACGAACCCGGTGTAGGCCTGCACCAGCGTCGGCGCCGGCCGCCAGCCGGGCGCGCGCGTCCGCGGCGTCGCTGATGCCGCCGACCCCGACCAGGGTCAGGTCCGGCCCGACGCGCTCACGCAGCAGCCGGGTCACCTCCAGGGCCCGGCTCCGCAGCGGGGCGCCGGAGAGGCCGCCCGCGCCGATCTCCTCGACCCGGGTCCGGTCGGAGGCCAGGTGCTCGCGGGAGATGGTGGTGTTGGTCGCGATGATCCCGTCGAGCCCGATGGCGAGCGCCAGGTCGGCGACGGCCAGCACGTCCTCGTCGCCGAGGTCGGGCGCGATCTTGACCAGCAGCGGCACCCGCCGGTCCGGCACCGCCTCGTCGGCGCGGCGACCGGACGGCGCGCAGCAGCGGCTCGAGCTTCTCCACCGCCTGCAGGTCGCGCAGGCCGGGGGTGTTCGGCGAGGAGACGTTGACCACCAGGTAGTCGGCGTACGGCGCCAGCAGGCCGGTGCTCTTGCGGTAGTCCTCGACCGCGCGCTCCTCCGGGACGACCTTGGTCTTGCCGATGTTGACACCCAGGACCAGCGGCGGGCGCGGGCCGCGTCGCGCCGACGCGCCGGGCGAGCCGAGCGGCGACCGCCTCGGCCCCGTCGTTGTTGAAGCCCATCCGGTTGACCACGGCCCGGTCGGCAGGCAGCCGGAAGAGCCGGGGCCGGGGGTTGCCCGGCTGCGGCTCGCCGGTGACCGTGCCGACCTCGACGTGCCCGAAGCCCAGGGCGGCCAGGGCGTCGATGCCCGTCGCGTTCTTGTCGAAGCCGGCCGCCAGCCCCAGCGGGTGCGGGAACCGCAGGCCCATCGCCTCGACCGGCGTGCCAGCGGCGCGCGGCAGCCGGCTGGTCACCGGGCGGCCGGCCCGGATCGCCCGGAACGCGACCTCGTGGGCGCGCTCGGGGTCGACCCGGGTCAGCACCCGGTCGAACAGCTGGTCGTACATCAGCGCGACCCGCTGGCGGCGTTCCACTCCTGCAGGCTGCGGACCCCGATGTCGCCGCGGTGCAGCGCCTCGATGCCCTGCACCGCCGCGCCCAGCCCCTGCACCGTGGTGATGCACGGGATGTTGGCCAGCACCGCAGCCGTCCGGATCTCGTAGCCGTCCGAGCGCCCGGCCTCGCCCGTCGAGTACGGGGTGTTGACCACCAGGTCGATCTGCCCGTTCGCGGATCATCCCGACCGTGGTCGGCTCTCCCTCGGGCCCCTCGCCCTCGTGGTGCTTGCGCACGGTGGTGACGGTGACGCCGTTGCGGCGCAGCACCTCGGCGGTGCCCTGCGTCGCGAGGATCTCGTAGCCCTTCTCGGCCAGCACCTTGATCGGGAAGATCATGTTGCGCTTGTCCCGGTTGGCCACGGAGACGAAGACCCGGCCCGCGAGCGGCAGCGAGCCGTACGCCGCGGTCTGGGACTTGGCGAACGCCTTGCCGAAGTCGCTGTCGAAGCCCATCACCTCGCCGGTCGACTTCATCTCCGGCCCGAGGACCGTGTCGACGTTGGCCCCCTCGGCGGTCCGGAACCGGTTGAACGGCAGGACCGCCTCCTTGACCGCGATCGGCGCGTCCGCCGGCAGCGTGCCGCCGTCGCCGGTCGCCGGCAGCACGCCGGCGGCGCGCAGGTCGGCGATCGACTCGCCCAGCATCACCCGGGCCGCGGCCTTGGCCAGCGGCGTCGCGGTCGCCTTGGAGACGAACGGGACCGTGCGCGAGGCCCGCGGGTTGGCCTCGAGCACGTAGAGCACGTCGGAGCTGAGCGCGAACTGGATGTTGAGCAGGCCGCGGACGCCGACGCCCCGGGCGATCGCCTCGGTGGCCTGGCGGATCCGCTTGATCTCGTAGGTGCCCAGGGTGATCGGCGGCAGCGCGCAGGAGGAGTCGCCGGAGTGGATGCCGGCCTCCTCGATGTGCTCCATCACGCCGCCGAGGAAGAGCTCCTCGCCGTCGTAGAGAGCGTCCACGTCGATCTCGACCGCGTCGTCGATGAACCGGTCGACCAGCACCGGGTGCTCCGGGCTGATCTCGGTGGCCCGCTCGATGTAGCCGCGCAGCGACGGGTCGTCGTACACGATCTCCATGCCGCGCCCGCCGAGCACGTAGGAGGGACGGACCAGGACCGGGTAGCCGATCCCCTCCGCGATCTCCTTGGCGTCCTCGTAGGAGGTCGCCATCCCGAAGCTGCGGCGCCGGCAGGCCGGCGTCGGCCAGCACCTGGCCGAACGCGCCGCGCTCCTCGGCCAGGTGGATCGCCTCCGGCGCGGTGCCGACGATCGGCACCCCGGCGTCGGCCAGACCCTGGGCCAGGCCCAGCGGGGTCTGGCCGCCGAGCTGGCAGATGACCCCGACGACGGGGCCGGCCTGCTGCTCGGCGTGCACGATCTCCAGCACGTCCTCGAGGGTGAGCGGCTCGAAGTAGAGCCGGTCGGAGGTGTCGTAGTCGGTGGAGACCGTCTCGGGGTTGCAGTTGACCATCACGGTCTCGTAGCCGGCCTCGCTGAGCGCCAGCGAGGCGTGCACGCAGGAGTAGTCGAACTCGATGCCCTGACCGATCCGGTTCGGGCCGGAGCCGAGGATGATCACTGCCGGCCGCTCGCGCGGCGCGACCTCGGTCTCCTCGTCGTAGGAGGAGTAGTGGTACGGCGTGGCCGCGGCGAACTCCGCGGCGCAGGTGTCGACGGTCTTGTAGACCGGGCGCAGACCGAAGGCGTGCCGGACCGCGCGCACCTCGTCCTCGGTCATGCTCGCGGATGCCGGCGACCTGGGCGTCGCTGAAGCCGTGCCGCTTGGCCAGCCGCAGCGTGGCCTCGTCGAGCTGGTCGGCGGCGCCGATCCGCTCGGCCACCTCGCGGAGCAGGAAGAGCTGGTCGACGAACCACGGGTCGATCCGGGTGTGCTCGAAGACCTGCTCGGGGGTGGCCCCGGCCAGGATCGAGTCCATCACCGTCCGCAGGCGGCCGTCGGTGGGCACCCGGGACTTCTCCAGCAGTGCCTCGAGGTCGCCGGGCGGGGCGGCGAAGTCGAAGATCGCCTGCTTGCTCTCCAGGCTGCGCAGCGCCTTCTGCAGCGACTCGGTGAAGTTGCGGCCGATCGCCATCGCCTCGCCGACGCTCTTCATGTGCGTCGTCAGGGTCTGGTCGGCGCCGGGGAACTTCTCGAACGCGAACCGGGGCACCTTCACCACGACGTAGTCGAGGGTGGGCTCGAAGGCGGCCGGGGTGCTCTGCCCGTCGGGGCGGGTGGTGATGTCGTTGGGGATCTCGTCCAGCGTGTAGCCGATGGCCACCTTGGCCGCGATCTTGGCGATCGGGAAGCCGGTCGCCTTGGAGGCCAGCGCGCTCGAGCGGGAGACCCGGGGGTTCATCTCGATCACGATCAGCCGGCCGTCGGCGGGGTTGACGGCGTACTGGATGTTGCAGCCGCCGGTGTCGACGCCGACCGCGCGGATGATGCCGATCGCCATGTCGCGCATCTTCTGGTACTCACGGTCGGTGAGCGTCAGCGCGGGAGCCACGGTGATCGAGTCGCCCGTGTGCACGCCCATCGGGTCGAGGTTCTCGATCGAGCAGATGATCACCACGTTGTCGGCGGTGTCGCGCATGACCTCGAGCTCGTACTCCTTCCACCCGAGGATCGACTCCTCCAGGAGCACCTCGGTGGTCGGAGACGCCGCCAGGCCCGCGCCGCCGATCCGGCGCAGGTCGGCCTCGTCGTAGGCGAAGCCGGAGCCGGTCCCGCCCATGGTGAAGGACGGGCGGACGACGAGCGGGTAGCCGAGCTCGTCGGCACCGGCCAGCAGGTCCTCGATCGTGTGGCAGACCACCGAGCGGGCGGACTCGCCGCCGAGCTCCTCGACGATCTTCTTGAACGTCTCGCGGTTCTCGCCGCGGTTGATCGCCTCGATGCTGGCGCCGATCAGCTCGACGTCGTACTTCTCCAGCACCCCGGCGGCGTCCAGCTGCATGGCGCAGTTGAGGGCGGTCTGCCCGCCCAGGGTCGCGAGCAGGGCGTCGGGCCGCTCCTTGGCGATCACCTTCTCGACGTACTCGGGGGTGATCGGCTCGATGTAGGTGGCGTCGGCGAATTCCGGGTCGGTCATGATCGTGGCCGGGTTGGAGTTGACCAGGACGACCCGCAGGCCCTCCTCCTTGAGCACCCGGCACGCCTGCGTGCCGGAGTAGTCGAACTCGCAGGCCTGCCCGATGATGATCGGCCCGGAGCCGATCACCAGCACGGACTTGATGTCGTCGCGCTTGGGCATCAGGCCTTCGCCTCCATCAGGTCGCAGAAACGGTCGAAGAGGTAGGCCGCATCGTGCGGACCGGCCGCGGCCTCCGGGTGGTACTGGACGGAGAAGCTCCTCAGCGCCCCGTCGTCGTCGCGCAGCTCCAGGCCCTCGACCACGTCGTCGTTGAGGCAGACGTGGGAGACCGAGGCGACGCCGTACGGCGTGCGGGTCTCCCCCTCCAGGGGCGCGTCGACCGCGAAGCCGTGGTTGTGCGCGGTGACCTCGACCTTGCCGGTGGTGCGGTCCATCACCGGCTGGTTGATGCCGCGGTGGCCGTACTTGAGCTTGTAGGTGTCGAAGCCCAGGGCACGACCGAAGAGCTGGTTGCCGAAGCAGATCCCGAAGTACGGGAGGTCCTGCGGCCAGCGCCCCCTGGAGCAGCTCGACCTGGGCGGTGGTGGCGGCCGGGTCGCCCGGGCCGTTGGAGAAGAAGAGGCCGTCGGGCGCGACGGCGAGCACCTGCTCGAGCGAGGAGGTGGCGGGCAGGACGTGCACCTCGATGCCGCGCTCGCTCATCATCCGCGGGGTGTTCGCCTTGATCCCCAGGTCGAGGGCGGCGACGGTGAACCGCTTCTCCCCCACCGCGGGGACGACGTACGGCTCGCTCACCGTGACCGCCTCGCTGAGGTTGGCACCGGTCATCTCACCGGACTCGCGGACCCGGGCCAGCAGCGCCTCGGCGTCGGTCTCGGTGGTGGAGATGCCCACCCGCATCGCGCCGCGCTCGCGCAGGTGCCGGGTCAGGGCGCGGGTGTCCACGCCGGAGATCCCGACCACGCCCTGCTCGCGCAGCGCGTCGTCCAGGGTCCGCGTGCTGCGCCAGCTGGAGGGCACCCGGGCGGGGTCGCGCACGACGTAGCCGGAGACCCAGATCCGACGGGACTCGGGGTCCTCGTCGTTCATGCCGGTGTTGCCGACGTGCGGGGCCGTCATCACGACGACCTGGCGGTGGTAGCTGCGGGTCGGTCAGCGTCTCCTGGTAGCCGGACATGCCGGTCGAGAAGACGATCTCGCCGAAGGTCTCGCCTTCGGCTCCGAAGGACTCACCGCGAAAGGTGCGCCCGTCCTCGAGGACCATGAGCGCAGGGGCAGGCAGAGCCATGCCGCACCTCCTTCTCCGCCTCACAGGACGGACCGTTAAAGGATGTTCGAACAGGGGGCCGACCCTATCAGTGGGAGGGCCCGCACCCGGGGCGGGTACCGCTCCGTGGCGCGCCTCTCGTCCGCCCCTACGCCGGCTCAGGCCACGAAGATGCAGAACGGATGCCCCTCGGGGTCGGCGTACACCCACAGCGGTTCGTCGGGGTCGTCGGTGCGGTCCAGCAGGACCGTGGCGCCCAGCGACAGCGCACGCTCGTGCTGCTCGGCGAGCCCCTCGACGTCGGGCACCGTCAGGTCCAGGTGGAGCTGCTGCGCGACACCGGGCTCCGGCCACGTCGGGCGCGGCAGCGCCTCGACGCGCTGGAACGCGAGCGTCCGGGTGCCGTCCTCGGCGGTGAGCACCAACCAGTCGGCCTGGTCGGGGGTCCCGTCGGCCGGGGCCTCGTCGCCCGGGCGGTAGACCAGACCGAGCAGCTCGCGCCAGAACTCCGCCTCGCGGCGTACGTCGACGGCGTCGAGCACCGTGTGCAGCAGGCGGGGTCGGCCCATCAGTACAGGCCCTTGCGGTAGTTCTCGGGCCGGTAGTAGTCATCGAGTTCGGCCAGGCTCTGGCCCGCCACCGGTTCGAGCTCCTGCGCGATGACCGCCCGCCGGGGCACCTGCCCCTCGGGGTCCCAGGTCTCGGGCTGCCACAGCCCGGAGCGCAGGAACGCCTTGCCGCAGTGGAAGAACAGGGTCTCGATCTCGACGACCAGGGCGAGAACCGGCCGTCGCCCGCGCACCGCGAGCTCGTCGAAGAAGGGAGCGTCGTCGACCAGCCGCCCTCGTCCGTTCACCCGCAGCGTGTCCGCGCGCCCCGGGATCACGAAGCAGAGCCCGACGTGCGGGTTGGCGAGGATGTTGCGGTAGCCGTCGACCCGGCGGTTGCCCGGCCGCTCCGCCAGCGCGATCGTCCGGTCGTCCAGCACGTGCACCAGCTGCCCGGCGGGGTCGCCCTTCGGGCTGGCGTCGCATCTGCCCTCGGCATCGGCCGTGGACAGCACGCAGAAGGGCGTGGCCGCCAGCCAGGCCCGGTCGATCTCGGAGAGGGTCGACCTCTCCTTGACGAGCGCCCGCTCCGTGGGACGGCCGAACGAGCGCGGTCAGCTGGTCGACCGTGGTGATCTCCATGCACCGACCCTAGACCCGCTGGGCGGCGGTCGCAGCGTGCCGCGACCGCCGCCCGCAGCGGTCCGGGTCAGTCCGCCAGCGCACCGTCCCGGACGGTCACCCGACCGCCGTACACGGTGTGCACCACCCGGGAGGAGAGCTCCCGGCCGTGCCAGGGGTTGTTGCGCGAGAGCGAGGCCGAGGCGTCCCGGTCGACGGTGACGGTCGCGTCGGGGTCGACCAGCACGACGTGCCCGGGAGCCCCGGGGACCAGCCCCTGTCCCTGGGACCCGAGGCCGGCGATCCGCGCTGGCGTGGTCGACATGACCCGGGCGACGTCGCTCCACGAGAACTCGGGCATCGCGGTGCGCACCACGCCCAGCGCCGTCTCCAGGCCGAGCATGCCGAAGGCGGCGTCGACGAAGGCGTGCTCCTTGTCGTGCCGGGCGTGCGGCGCGTGGTCGGTGGCCACCGCGTCGATCGTGCCGTCGGCCAGCGCCTCGCGCAGGGCGGCGACGTCCTCGTCGGGACGCAGCGGCGGGTTGACCTTGTACGTCGGGTCGTAGCCGGTGAGCAGGTCGGTGGTCAGCAGCAGGTGGTGCGGCGTGACCTCGGCGGTGACGTCGATCCCCTGGGCCTTCGCCCAGCGCAGCACCTCCACCGAGCCGGCGGTGGAGACGTGGGCGACGTGCACCCGCGAGCCGGTGTGCCGGGCGAGCATCACGTCGCGCGCGACGATCACCTCCTCGGCGATGCCGGGCCAGCCGGGCAGGCCGAGCCGGCCGGAGAGCTCGCCCTCGTGGCAGCAGGCGGTCGGCCCGGCGAGCGTGGGGTCCTGGGAGTGCTGGGAGACCACTCCCCCGAACGCCTTGACGTACTCCAGGGCCCGGCGCATCACCCGGGCGTCGTGGACGCACCGGCCGTCGTCGGAGAAGACCCGGACCTGCGCCCTTGAGCGAGCCATCAGCCCGAGCTCGGCGAGCTCCTCGCCACCCAGCCCGCGGGTGACCGCACCCACCGGCTGGACGTCGACCAGGCCCACCTCGCGGCCGAGCTGCCAGACCCGCTCGGCGGCCTCGGCGGTGTCGGTGACCGGAGAGGTGTTGGCCATCGCCAGCACGGCGGTGTAGCCGCCGAGGGCCGCGGCCTGCGAGCCGGTGAGGATCGTCTCGGCGTCCTCACGGCCGGGCTCACGGAGGTGGGTGTGCAGGTCGACGAGGCCCGGCAGCGCGACCAGGCCGTCGGCGTCGAGCACCTCGTGGCCGGCCGCGTCCACCGCCCCGACCTCGGCGATGACGCCGTCGACGACGAGCAGGTCTGCCGGGGTCTCGCCGAGCAGCGAGGCCCCCTTGATCACGAGCGCCATCAGGCTTCCTCTCCGGCGAGCAGGTGGTAGAGCACGGACATGCGGACCGCCAGACCGCTGGAGACCTGCTCCAGCACGACCGACTGGGCGGCGTCAGCTGCGTCGGCGGCGATCTCCAGGCCGCGGTTCATCGGACCGGGGTGGCAGATCGGCACGTCCGGCCCGATCAGCGCGAGCCGGTTGCGGGTCAGGCCGTAGCCGACCGTGTACTCCCGGGCGGTCGGGAAGAACGCGCCGGACATGCGCTCGCGCTGGACCCGCAGCATCATCACCGCGTCGGCCTCGGGCAGCACGGCGTCCAGGTCGTAGGAGGTCTCGAAGCCGACGTCGCGCGACCAGGGGTCGATCCCGGACGGCATCAGCGTCGGCGGCGCCACGACCGTGACCCGGGCGCCCAGCTTGGTCAGGCGACAGGACGTTGGATCGGAAGACCCTGCTGTGCGTCAGGTCGCCGACGATCGCCACGTGGCGGCCCTCCAGCGAGCCCAGCGTCGGCGCTGCAGGGTGTAGGCGTCGAGCAGGGCCTGGGTGGGGTGCTCGTGCATCCCGTCGCCGGCGTTGACCACGGCGGCGTCGACCCACTGGCTCACCTGGTGGGCGGCGCCGCTGGCGGGGTGCCGGATGACCAGGCCGTCGACACCCATCGCGCAGACCGTCAGCACGGTGTCGCGCAGGCTCTCGCCCTTGGAAGCGCTGGACCCCTTGGCGCTGACGTTGATCACGTCCGCCGAGAGCCACTTGCCCGCGATCTCGAACGAGGAGCGCGTGCGGGTGGAGTCCTCGAAGAACATGTTGACCACCGTGCGCCCGCGCAGGGCTGGGAGCTTCTTGACGTCCCGGGTCTGGACGTCGTGCATCTCGGCGGCGGTCTCGAAGATCGCGCCGATCTGGTCGACGGAGAGGTCGTCGATGGAGAGCAGGTGCTTCACGCGATCGTCACCTCGTCCACCCCGTCGGTCTCGGCGAGCCGCACGCTGACCCGCTCGGAGCGGGCGCTGGGCAGGTTCTTGCCCACGTGGTCGGCCCGGATCGGCAGCTCGCGGTGACCCCGGTCGACCAGGACGGCGAGCCGCACCGCGGCCGGGCGACCCAGGTCGCTCAGCGCGTCCAGGGCCGCCCGGATGGTGCGGCCGGAGAAGAGCACGTCGTCGACCAGCACGACGACCTTGCCGTCGATGCCGGAGGCCGGCAGCTGGGTCTTGTGCGCGCCGGCGGGTGGGCTGGGAGCGCAGGTCGTCGCGGTACATCGTGACGTCGAGCTCACCGACCGCGACGGGCGTGCCCTCCACGGCGGCGATGCCGTCGGCGATGCGCCGGGCCAGCGGGACACCGCGGGTGTGCAGACCGAGCAGGATGAGGTCGTCGGCGCCCTTGTTGCGCTCGAGGATCTCGTGCGAGATGCGGGTCAGAGCCCGGCCGATGTCTCGGGGATCAAGGACGGTACGTCCTGGTGCGGGGGCAGGCATGGGCGACCTGGACCTCCTTCTCCGCCTCACGGGACGGCTCGTTAAAGGATGTCGTGCAGGCCGGATGCTAACAGCCCGGCGTCCGCTCAGCGGTCGAGGTGGCTTCGCCCGCGCGAAGCAGAACAGGCCGTAGCACGCGATGCCCAAGGCGATCACGCTGAGCAGCCACGGGCCGAACGGCTGCTGCACCACTTCGGCGAGCGCGTCGTCGAGCCCCTGGTCCTTGCCCTCGTGCGTCCAGCCGGCGTGCACGATCAGCACGCCGACGATCCCGACCGCGACGAGGTGCCCTTCGAGACGTACCCGGCGATGCCGAACCAGCTTGTAGGCGCGGCCGATCTCGCCGATCCGCCCCGACTGGTCGAGGTGCTCGAGGAACTTCTTGGAGACGCCCGCGGTAGACCTGCAGCCGCGCCGTAGCCGATCACGCAGAGCCCAGCCGAGCACGACCAGCCACTGGCCGGCAGGCCAGGACATCACCTGCGCGGTGAACGGCTTGCCACCACCGCCGCCACTGCCCAGCAGCGTGCGGAAGGCGGTGAAGGCCAGGGCTCCGTACAGAGCGGCCTTGAGCAGGGAGCCGGCGACCGCGACCCAGCGCTCGGCGCCGTCCTTCTCGTCGTGGCCGAAGGCGGCCTCCAGGAGGCGCCAGAGCACCAGGAGGACCAGGCCGATCGGCGACGCCCCACAGCACCGCGGTGCCGAGTCCGCTGGAGGTCAGCTGCTCGAAGGCACCCTCGCTGGAGGCCTTCCCCGACGACGAGCTGCCCCAGGCGAGCTGGAGCGCCACCCAGCCGATCAGGAGGTGGGTGATGCCGTAGGCGACCAGCCCGACGCGGATGAGCACGTCGAGCCAGGGGCTGTCCTCGGCACTGTCGCCCGCCCTGCGGGCCTTGCTGGAGATGTCGACCACGGACCCCGGGTGCCCATCCGGGGCCCGCGACATGCGTCCGACTACTCCGCCGGCTTCTCCAGGATCGCCACCACGCCCTGCCCGCCCGCGGCGCAGATGGAGATCAGGCCGCGGCCCGAGCCCTTCTGCGCCAGCAGCTTGGCCAGCACCGGGACGATCCGCCCGCCGGTGGCCGCGAACGGGTGCGCGGCGGCGAGCGAGGAGCCGTTGACGTTGAGCTTGTCCCGGTCGATGGAGCCCAGCGGCGCGTCCAGGCCGAGGCGCTCCTTGCAGAAGACCGGGTCCTCCCAGGCCTTCAGCGTGGAGAGCACCTGGGAGGCGAACGCCTCGTGGATCTCGTAGTAGTCGAAGTCCTGGAGGCTCAGGCCCTCGCGCTGGAGCATCCGGGCCACCGCGTACGCCGGCGCCATCAGCAGGCCCTCGTGGCCGTGCACGTAGTCGACCGCCGCGGTCTCGTGGGCGGTGAGGTAGGCCAGCACGGGCAGCCCGCGCTCCTTCGCCCACTCCTCCGAGGCGAGCAGCACCGCGGACGCGCCGTCGCTGAGCGGGGTGGAGTTGCCGGCCGTCATGGTCGCGGCCTCGCCCTGGCCGAAGACCGGCTTGAGGGTGGCGAGCTTCTCCGCGGTGGAGTCGGGCCGCATGTTCGTGTCGCGCTCGACGCCGCGGAACGGCGTGACCAGGTCGTCCTGGAAGCCCTCGTCGTAGGAGCGGGCCAGGTTCTGGTGCGAGCGCGCGGCCAGCTCGTCCTGCTCCTCGCGACCGACCCGCCACTCCAGCGCGGTCAGGGCGGCGTGCTCGCCCATCGACTTGCCGGTGCGCGGCTCCCCGTTCTGCGGGATCTCCAGGCCGATGTCGCCGGGGCGGATCTGGCCCAGCGCGACCAGCTTGCCCTTGGTGTCCTTCGCGGCGTTGACCTTCATCAGCTTCTTGCGGAGCTTGTCGCTGATCGCCACGGGCGCGTCGGAGGTGGTGTCGGAGCCGCCGGCGATGCCGACGTCGATCTGGCCCAGCGCGATCTTGTTGGCCACCTGGATCACGGCCTGGAGACCGGTGCCGCACGCCTGCTGGATGTCGGTGGCGGGGGTGGCCGGGCTCAGCTTCGAGCCGAGGACGCACTCGCGGGTCAGGTTGAAGTCACGGGCGTGCTTGAGCACGGCGCCGGCGACGACCTCGCCCAGCACCTCGCCCTCGAGGCCGAAGCGGGTCACCAGCCCGTCGATGGCGGCGGTGAGCATCTCCTGGTTGGAGACGTCGGCGTAGACGGTGTTGGAACGCGCGAAGGGGATCCGGTTGCCGCCGATGACGGCGACGCGGCGGGTCTGGGCCTGCATCTTGAGCTCCTGCGGGGTGACTGGCTGGTGGGCCGGGTGGTGGGCCGGCATGTCTGCGGGGCCCCGGTGCGGGTACGTCGTACCCGACCACGGGCGGTCAATCCTGGCGTGCGCGAGCCCTTCTCGGAACCCGATGAGGGCAACGTCACGAAATGTGGACGCCGAGTTACACCAGGAGTTACATGTCGGGCACCCTAGTCCTGCACCCCCGGGTCGTGCTCGTGATCCACCGACCGAAAGGCCTCCCCATGACCGACCGCTACCAGGGCTTCGTCTCCACGCCCGTCGGCAAGCTGCTCGTGAAGAACCTCGGGCTGCCCAGCCCGGCGCGGCTCGAGCGGTGGCGCGAGGGCTCGCCGCTGGTCGACGGCACCGTGCTGATCGGCGGTCGCGGCCGGCTGGCCGACCTGCTGCCCAAGACGCTCGACGGCCTCGGCATCGCGGCGGTCACCGAGGATCCCGACCAGGCGGACGGTCCCGCGCGCACGACGTACAAGGGACTGGTCTTCGACGCCACCGGCCTCGAGCGTCCCGAGGAGCTCGTGGCACTGCGCGACTTCTTCACCCCCCTCCTGCGCCGCCTCGACTCCTGCCCCCGGGTCGTGGTGCTCGGCACGCACCCCCGAGCAGCTCGCCGGAGTCGCGCGGATGACCCAGCGGGCGCTGGAGGGGTTCACCCGGTCGCTGGGCAAGGAGATCGGGCGCGGCGGCACCTCGCAGCTCGTCTACGTCAGCGAGGGCGCCGAGGAGGCGACCGACTCCACGCTGGCCTTCCTGCTCTCCCCCAAGTCCGCCTACGTCTCCGGCCAGGTCGTCCGGATCGGCGCGCACGGTCGCCAGGACGCGGCCGCGGTCGCCGACTGGGAGAAGCCGCTGGCCGGCAAGGTCGCCCTGGTCACCGGCGCCAGCCGCGGCATCGGCGAGCAGATCGCCCGGGTGCTGCACCGCGACGGAGCGACGGTCGTCGGGGTCGACGTGCCGCAGGCGGCGAGCGAGCTGCAGACCCTGATGGCCGAGCTGGACGGCGACCACCTCAGCCTGGACATCACCCACTCCGACGCACCGCAGCGGATCGCCCACCACCTGCGCGAGCAGCACGGCGGGGTGGACGTCGTGGTGCACAACGCGGGCATCACCCGGGACAAGAAGCTGGCGAACATGGACGAGGCCGCGCTGGGACAGCGTGATCTCGGTCAACCTGCTCGCGCCGCGAGCTGATCACCCGCGAGCTGCTGGACCAGGGCGTGCGTCAACCCCAACGGCCGGATCATCGGCGTCGCCTCGATCGCCGGCATCGCCGGCAACGTCGGCCAGACGAACTACGCCGCGTCCAAGGCGGGCGTCATCGGCCTGGTCGACAGCCTGGCCGACGAGCTCTCCGACGGCATCACCGTCAACGCGGTGGCACCGGGGTTCATCGTCACCCAGATGACGGCCGCGGTGCCGTTCGCCACCCGCGAGGTCGGCCAGCGGCTCAACGCCATGAGCCAGGGCGGCCTCCCGGTCGACGTGGCCGAGACCATCGCCTGGTTCGCCTCGCCCGCCTCGACCGCGGTCAACGGCAACGTGGTCCGCGTCTGCGGCCAGATGATGCTGGGGGCCTGAGGTGGCCGGCGCCCTCGCGCTCGCCCGCGCGGCCCTGCCGGCCGTCCCCGGGGTCAACCAGCTGCCCGGGGTGCGGAAGGCACCGGCCTCGGAGTTCACCGGCATCGCCCGCACCGGGCCGGTGACCGAGATCGACCCCCGGCACGTCGCCGCCTACGCCCGGGTGTGCGGGTTCCCGCGCCGGGACACTGTGCCGGTCACCTACCCGCACCTGCTGACCTTCGACCTGCAGATGCAGATCATGAGCAGCGCGGAGTTCCCCTGGCCGGCGATCGGCGACCGTGCACCTGGAGAACACCGTCACCGCGCACCGTCCGATCGCGCTGACCGAGACGTTGGGGGCTACCACCTCGGTGCGCGAGCCGCGCCCTCACCCCAAGGGGACGCTGCTCGACTTCGTCTCCACGATCAGCTCCGGCGACGAGATCGTCTGGGAGTCCACCTCGACCTACCTGCGCCGGGGCCGCGGGACCGAGGACGCCCCGCGCGGCCTCGACCTGCCGCTGGTCCCCGAGGGCAGGACCACCTGGGACCTGCCCGGCGACCTGGGGCGGCGCTACGGCAGCGTCTCGGGCGACCTCAACCCGATCCACCTCTACCCGCTCACGGCACGAGCGCTCGGGTTCAAGCGGCAGATCGCCCACGGCATGTGGACCAAGGCCCGCTGCCTGGCCGCGATCGAGAACCGCCTGCCGGACGCCGTGCGGGTCGAGGTCTCCTTCCGCAAGCCGGTCTTCCTCCCCGGACGGGTGGCGTTCGGGCTCGAGGGCGACCGGTCCGCCTGGTCGTTCTCGCTCACCAGTCCCGAGGACCGGTCCACGCACCTGGTCGGGCGGGCCACGGCGCTCTGAGCCCGGCCGCCCGCCGGGTCAGCGCGGGACGCCGAACTGGAGCGTGGCGACCGTCCTGGCCGCCGTGGCCACCGGGGCCTGGGCCAGGTTGAAGACAGCGGTGGACGGGGTCCACGTGCCCAGGTCGGTGGTGCCGTTGCCGTCCCAGTCGCCGGTGACCGGCAGGTCGCCGGGGTAGCCGAACGGCACCGTCGCCAACGCGGCGACGCCGGCCGGGTCGACGGTCCGCAGGGTGAAGGTCAGCGTCGCCTTGTCGTAGACGCCCACGTCGGTGCGCCCGTCGCCGTCCCAGTCGCCGGTGACCGGCACGTCGTCGGCATCTCCCATCGGGACCGAGGCGACCGCGCCGGACGCGGCGCGCAGCAGGAAGGTCGCAGAACGGGGCCGGAAGACACCGACGTCCCACGCGCCGTTGCCGTCCCAGTCCCCGGCCACGGGACGGTCGCCCCGGGCCCCGAACCGGAACGAGGTCGTCCCGGCGGGGCCGCTGAGCTTGAACATGCGCCCGCGCGGGTTCCAGGTGCCGGGCTGGACCAGCCCGTCGCCGTCCCAGTCGCCGAGCACCGGCTCGTCGGTGCCGGAGCCGAACCGGATCGCCGGGGTGGCCCCGTCGGCCTGGCGTACGACGAAGTCACCGCGCCGGGTACGACGGAAGACCGCCACCTCGGCACCCCTCGTCCCCGCCAGGTTGCCGGCCATCGGGACGTCGACGCAGTTGCCCGACGTCACCGCTCCGTACCCCAGCTTGACCCCGCGGAAGTGCGCCGGCACCACGTGCGGCCGACCTTCTGCTCGAAGTGCAGGTGGGCGCCGGTGGTGTTCCCGGTCCTGCCCACCGCCCCGACCAGGGTGCCCTGGTCGACCGTGGATCCCGCCGCGACGAAGACGTTCTTCAGGTGGGCGTACGTCGTGCACTCGCCGTTGCCGTGGTCGATCACCACGTGCCTGCCGTAGCCCCGCGTGCTCGTCTGCTCGGCCTTGGTCACCCGCCCGGCCGCCGCGGCCACGACGGCCTTGCCCTCGTCCTTGGCGCGGTTGAAGTCGACCGAGTGGACGCTCGGCGAGTGCTGGGCCCGGGTACCCGCCGACCAGTCCTGCGCACAGGTGAACGGCACCTGGAAGGACGTCGTCGGCACCGGCAGCGACTTGCGCGCCGCCGACGACTGGGCGGGCGCGGTGAACGCAGTGGTGCACAGCGCGAGCGTCGCCAGTCCGAGCGCGGCGGTGGTCGCGCGGGCGCGCGGCCAGGGGGGTGGGTCAGGGGCACGGCGGGGTCCACCTCGTCAGTCGCAGGACGCTCCGCGGGCGCCTCGTCGCGGCCCGGCGGTCAGTCCTGTCCCTAGAGGGATCGGACGCCACTCAAGCGCTCAGAAGTCACGGAAGCACTCACAGATAATCACGCGTTCGGCGTGTCTGTCAGGCAGATCACGCGAATTACACGGTGTAATGGTATAGGCGGTCAGTGCCGACGGCGGATGAGCCCCTCCTGGGCCACCGTGGCGACCGAGAGAGCCCTCCTCGGTGAACACGTTGGCCAGCGCCAGCCCGCGGCCAGCCGGAGGCGGAGGGCGAGTACTGGTCGTAGAGCCACCACCGGTCCGCCCGCATCGGGCCGGTGGAACCAGACGGTGTGGTCCAGCGAGGCCGGCTGGAGGGTCGGCGAGTCGATGTCCACCCCGTGCGGCACCAGCGACACCCCCAGCAGGGTCAGGTCGGTGCCGTAGAGCAGCGCGGCCTGCTGGATCGACCGGTCGTCGGGGAGCTCGCCGTCGACCCGGACCCAGGCTCGGGCCCGCGCCGGGCGCGCGGGGTCCTCCTCCAGGCCGGGCACGGAGTTGCCGACGTAGCGCACGTCGAGCGCCGCCCACTCCCTGCGCCACTCCGCGGCCTCCTGCTCGCCCCGTCGGCGGATCAGCTCGGCCAGCGGAAGCGCGTCCTCGGGCGGCGGCACCGCCGGCATCGCGTCCTGGTGGACGAAGCCGTCCTCGGGAATCTGGAAGCTGCACGTCTGGTAGTAGATGGGACGTCCGTGCTGGCGCGCCACGACCCGGCGCGAGTCGAAGGTGCGCCCGTCACGGATCCGCTCCACGTCGTAGATGATCGGCACCGAGGTGTCCCCGGGTCGCAGGAAGTAGGAGTGCAGCGAGTGCAGCTCGAACGGCTCCTCCACGCTGCGCGTGGCGGCCAGCAGCGCCTGGGCCGCCACCTGGCCGCCGAAGACGCGCTGCCGCCGGGTGTCGGGCTGCCGCCCCCGGAAGAGGTCGAGGTCAAGGTGCTCGAGGTCGAGCAGCTCCAGCAGCTCCGCCGCCGAACCCGGCACTAGCCCTGTCCCTGCTCGTTGTCGGGACGGTCCAGCCCGGCCAGGAACTGCTCGAACTGGCGGCCGAGGTCCTCCCCGGTGGGCAGCGGCTCGTCGCTGGCCAGCAGCGAGGCGCCCGACTCCTCGGCCCGCTGGAACGAGTCGTACTGCTGCTCCAGGGCCGTCGACGACGTCCTGGACCTCCTCGTGGCTGGTCAGGTAGCGGGCGACCTCCTGCTCGCACTCCTCAGCAGCGGTGCGCAGGGTCGTCAGGTCGATGGTGAGCCGGCCGCCGATCTCGAGGTTCTCCAGGAGCGAGAGCGACGCGGTCGGGTAGGCCATCTGGGCCAGGTAGTGCGGCACGTGCGCGACGTAGCCGAGCGCCGGATGGCCCCACTCGCCCAGCCGGACCTCGAGCAGCGCCTGGGCGCTGGAGGGGACGCGGAGCTCGCCGCGCCACGGGCTCCGGCCGGTGAGCAGCGAGGAGTCGTTGGCGTGGTGGGTCACCGCGATGGGGCGGGTGTGCGGCACCGCCATCGGCACCGAGCCCAGCGAGACCACCCGGGTCACGCCCAGACGCTCGACCACCTCGCGGACGGCCAGCGCGAACCCCTCCCAGCGGATGTCCGGCTCCGGACCGGTGAGCAGCAGGAACGGCGTGCCGCCGGTGTCACGCAGCAGTCGCACCGCCAGCCGAGGGGCCTCGAAGCCCTCGTAGTGGTCCTGCACGAAGGCGATCGGGGGACGGCGGGCCCGGTAGTCGTGCAGCTGGTCGACGTCGAAGGTGGCCACCACGGGCCCCTCGCCCAGCTCGCGCAGGTGCTGGGCACCCAGCTCGGCGGACTGACCGGCGTCGAGGAACCCGGTGAGCACCAGGACCATGGTCAGCTCGTCGACGCCCTCCAGCTCCGGGACGTCGTCGACGATGTGCACGAGTCGGTTCGGGGCGTCAGGCATGCGCCCAGCCTATGCTGCGCCCCGGCCGGCGGGCTGGAGGTGACGACGGGCACACCCCCGAACTCCCCCGGGATTGTTACTGAGAGGTAACCTAGGCGGGCCCGGCCCACGCCGGGTCACCGACCCCTTTAGGCACCATTAGGAGACTTCGTGCCCCGACAGTTGCGAGAGGTCGTCTTCGTCGACGGCGTGCGCACGCCGTTCGGCAAGGCCAAGGGCCAGTTCGCCGAGACCCGCGCCGACGACCTCGTCATCAAGTGCATCCGTGAGCTCATGCGGCGCAACCCCTCGCTCCCCCCGGAGCGGGTGGACGAGGTGGCGATCGCCGCCACCACGCAGATCGGTGACCAGGGCCTGACCATGGGCCGCACCGCCGCCCTGCTGGCCGGGCTGCCGAACACCACCCCCGGCTACTCGATCGACCGCATGTGCGCGGGCGCGATGACCGCGGTGACCACCACGGCGGGCGGCATCGCCTTCGGCTCCTACGACGTGGTCATCGCCGGTGGCGTCGAGCACATGGGCCGCCACCCGATGGGCGAGGGCGTGGACCCCAACCCGCGGATCATCTCCGAGAAGATCGTCGACCCCGACGCGCTGGTGATGGGCAAGACCGCCGAGAACCTGCACGACCGCTACCCCGCGATCACCAAGGAGCGCGCCGACGCCTACGCCGTGCGCAGCCAGCAGCGGACCGCCGCGGCCTACGCGGCCGGCAAGATCCAGCCCGACCTGGTGCCGGTCGCCACCCGCTCCGCCGACGAGGGCTGGGGCCTGGCCCTGACCGACGAGGCACCGCGGCCGCAGACGACCATGGAGTCGCTCGCCGGTCTGAAGACCCCGTTCCGCGCGCACGGCAACGTGACCGCCGGCAACGCCTCGGGGATCAACGACGGCGCCACCGCGGCGATCCTCGCCGACGAGGAGACCGCCAAGGAGCTCGGCCTGCCGATCAAGATGCGCCTGGTCTCCTACTCGTTCGTGGGCGTCGAGCCCGAGGTGATGGGCGCAGGCCCGATCCCGTCGACGGAGAAGGCGCTCAAGCAGGCCGGACTGACCATCGACGACATCGACGCCTTCGAGATCAACGAGGCGTTCGCGGTGCAGGTGCTCGCGCTCCTGGACCACTACGGCATCGCGGACGACGACCCGCGCGTCAACCCGTACGGCGGCGCGATCGCCATGGGTCACCCGCTCGCCTCCTCCGGCGTGCGCCTGATGAACCAGCTCGCTCGACAGTTCGAGGAGCGTCCCGAGGTCCGCTACGGCATCACGACCATGTGCGTCGGCATCGGCATGGGCGGGACCATCGTCTGGGAGAACCCGCACTGGAACGGAGAGAAGGCCTGATGTCCGACCTGAGCACCCTGATCGAGAAGGCCGCGTCCCTCGCCCCCGAGAACGAGGTCGTGACGCAGGCCAAGCTGCGCAAGGTCACCCTGCCGGGTGACGCCGGAGTCCTGGGCCTGATCACCCTCGACAACGGGCTGGACCACACCCGCCCCAACACTTTCGGCTTCAAGGGCCTGATCTCCCTCAACGAGGCGATCGACGCTGCCCTGGCCGACGACGAGGTCACCGCACTGGGCGTGACCGGCAAGCCGTTCATCCTCGCCGCCGGCGCCGACCTGTCCGGGATCTCCGGCGGCGGCCCGGACGGCGTGCGGCTGATCGCCGAGCTCGGCCACGGCGTCTTCCGCAAGCTGGGCGAGGGCGGCAAGCCCTCGTTCGGCTTCATCAACGGCCTGGCGCTGGGCGGCGGCCTCGAGGTCGCGCTGCACTGCACCTACCGCACGGTGATGGACTCCGCGCCGGCCCTCGGCCTGCCGGAGGTCATGCTCGGCCTGGTCCCCGGCTGGGGCGGCGCCTGGCTGCTCCCGAACCTGATCGGCGCGGACGCGGCGGTCACGGTGATGGTGGAGAACCCGCTCAACAACGGCAAGGTCATCGGCGGCAAGAAGGCCTACGACCTCGGCATCGCCGACGCCGTCTTCTCGGGCGCCGACTACCTGGAGCAGTCGCTGCTCTGGGCGGCCGACGTGCTGACCGGCAAGGTCACCGTCGAGCGGCCCGAGGTCGACCGCGGGGCCGGCTGGGACGCCGCCGTCGAGCGCGCCCGCGGCATCGTGGCCGCCAAGACCGGCGGCGCCTCGCCGGCCGGCAAGCGCGTCGTCGAGCTGCTCGAGGCAGCCCGTACCTCGACCCGCGACGAGGGCTTCGCGGCCGAGGACCAGGGTCTGGAGGACATGTCCAAGACCCCGGAGCTGCTGGCCAGCCTGTACTCCTTCGACCTGGTGCAGAAGCGGGCCAAGCGTCCCGCCGGCGCGCCGGACAAGTCCCTGGCCCGCAAGGTGACCAAGGTCGGCATCGTCGGCGCGGGCCTGATGGCCTCGCAGATGGCGCTGCTGTTCGCCCGCCGTCTCGAGGTCCCGGTGGTCCTGACCGACCTCGACGAGGAGCGCGCCCAGAAGGGCGTCGCCTACGTCACCGCCGAGATCGACAAGCTGCTCGGCAAGGGCCGGATCAGCCAGGACAAGGCGAACCGCCTCAAGTCGCTGGTCTCCGGGTCGGCGGACAAGGAGACCGCGTTCGCCGGTGCCGACTTCGTGATCGAGGCCGTCTTCGAGGAGATGTCGGTCAAGAAGTCGGTCTTCGCCGACGTGGAGAGGGTGGTCTCGCCCGAGTGCGTGCTGGCCACCAACACCTCCTCGCTGTCGATCACCGAGATGGCCTCCGAGCTGCAGCACCCGGAGCGGGTCGTGGGCTTCCACTTCTTCAACCCGGTCGCGATCATGCCGCTGCTCGAGATCGTCAAGGGCGACGCCACCGACGACGCGACCCTGGCCACCGCGTTCGCCACCGGCAAGGGCCTGAAGAAGACCTGCATCCTGGTCAAGGACAGCCCCTCGTTCATCGTGAACCGGCTGCTGGGCCGGTTCCTGGGCGAGGTCGCCAAGGCGGTCGACGCCGGCACCCCGATCGAGACCGCGGACGCCGCGTTCGCCGGGATCGCGCCGATGCCGCCGTTCATGCTGCTCGGCCTGGTCGGCCCGGCGATCGCGCTGCACAACAACGAGACCCTGGTCAAGGCGTTCCCCGACCGGTTCTACGTCTCCCCGCTCCTCGAGCGGGTCGTGGCGGAGAAGAAGGCCTCGTTCTACCTGCCGGACCTCTCCATCGACCCGGAGATCAAGGCCCTGCAGGAGCAGCCGGAGAACCCGGTCGTGCTGAGCAAGGACGAGCTGCGCGAGGCGGCCCTCTCCGGGCTCGCCGAGGAGGCACGCCTGATGCTGGACGAGGGGGTCGTCGCGGCTCCCGAGGACCTGGACCTGGCGATGATCACCGGCGCCGGCTTCTCGTTCTGGAACGGTGGCCTGACCATGCTGCTCGACTCCTCCGGCGTCGCCGAGAAGGTCAACGGCAAGCGGTTCCACTGAGCCGTCGCTCGCCGGCGTGAGCCGGCGACGTGCACGAGGGCGTCCGACCTGCGGGTCGGGCGCCCTCGTCGTTCCTGCGACACGTGCCAGGGCTTCCGGAAGACTCCTGCCCGGAGACCGAACCGAACGGGCGCCTGGGAGCGTCGTACAAGGCGTGAGAGCAACAGCGAGACCCGGGAGACCAGATGGCGCGACGTGACTCCGAGGCGTTCACCGAGTTCGTGGCCGCCAGGTCCGCCGCCCTGCACCGCACGGCCTACCTGATGGTCGGCGACCGGGGTCTGGCCCAGGACCTGCTCCAGGAGGCGCTCACCAAGACGTACGTCGCCTGGCCCCGGCTGCGCGACCCCCGACGTGCCGAGGCCTACACGCGCAAGGCGATCACCACGACGGCGATCGGCTGGTACCGGCGCAAGGGCTGGACCGCCGAGCGACCCGGTACCGAGGCCCCGGACCTGGGGCGTCCCGGGCACGAGGGACAGGTGGCCGAGCGCGACTGGCTCTGGCGGGCGCTGCTCGACCTGCCGCCGCGGCAGCGGGCCGCGCTCGTGTGCCGGTTCTACGACGACCTGAGCGAGGCCCAGACCGCCGAGGTCATGGGGTGCGCGCCCGGCACCGTGAAGAGCCAGGTCTCCGCCGGGCTCGCCAAGCTGCGTGCGGCCGTGGGCGACCGCGGCCTGGACGCCACCTTCCTGGACGACGAGCTGACGGAGGCGACGCGATGACCACCGACCTGCACGACCTGATGAGCGAGCGGGCCGAGCGGCTCGACCCGCCCGCCCTCGACGCCTCGGCGATCATGGCCGCGGGCGACCGGCGGGTCCGTCGTCGCCGCTGGACCGGTGGCGCCGGCGCAGCCGTGCTCTGCGTGGCTGCCGCACTGGCGGCCCCGGCAGTGCTCGGCGGGAGCGGCACCGACGGCCTGGTCGCCGAACGCCCGGCGGACCGCGAGGACCCGGTGGCGTGGGTGAGCGGCTCCGTCCTGCACACCTCGCCGGACGGGCCCGAGGTGGAGCTCGGCCGGGGCAGCCGGTCGCGCTCGTCCAGGGCAGACTCGGGGTTCGTCTTCTCCGACGCCGACGGTCACGTGCACGTGGTCCTGGACGACCGGGACCTGGTGCTGCCGGTGGGCCGGATGGAGACCCCCGACGTCGCACACTTCGAGTCCGACGGCGACGTCGTCGCCTGGGTCGACGCCGACGAGGGCGAGCCGGTCGTACGCCGTGATGGACCTGTCCGAGGGCCTGGGAGTCACCCGGCTGCCCGTGACCGACGGGACGGTCACCCCGCTGGAGCGCGAGCGCGACATGACCGCGGCGGTGGCCGCAGTGGACGGGTACACGGTCTACCTGCGGACCGCCGACGGCGCGACCGCCTGGGAGCCGTTCGCGGGGACAACGCGCTGCAGTCGCTCGCCGTGGCGCCGGCGGACGCAGGTCGTGGTGCGAGGACGTCAAGGACGGTGTCTTCCACTACCAGCGCAGCGGTGGCACGCCGGCCGCCAAGGAGGAGGCGTACGTCGTGGGACCGGACCTGACCTCCGGCACCGAGCTGGAGAGCTGGGACGGCATCCTCTCCCCCGACGGTCGCTACCTGGTCTCGGAGACGGCCGACGAGAACGTCGTCTCCGACACCGCCACGGGCGCGCGGCTGCCCTTCGACCTCGGGGAGTACTCGTTCCTCGCCGGGTACCGGTGGCTCGACGACGACACCTACGCCGCCTTGGCGATGAAGGACGTCTCGGGCGACCGGGCGGACCTCCTGCGGTGCGAGGTCACGACCGGCTCCTGCGAGCCCGTCGTCACCGGTCGGGACCTGCTCGGTGACAGCAGGCTGGTGATCCCGATCGGTGAGGGCTGGTGAGGCTGCCCGTTGTCCGGGAGCCTCGGGTGCACGCTCCGGGGTGCCCTCCGCCGGGGGCGGGATGACGCGCACGCCCGGATAGTTTCCAGGAGGACCTGCCGGTCCCGGCCGCATGGCCCAGACCCCGGCGCTACCTGACCGCGGCTCAGACGACCGTGGCTGCGACGATCCCGCGAACTTGGCGCGGGTTCCTGCGGGTTGGCGGGTGGTGTACGCCGCGCCAACCTCAGCGATCACCGCCCGTGCGGGGATCCCCACCCCAGCTGGTGAGTCGAGCCGTCAGCCGTCAGGTGGCGTCCTCGGTGCCCGGGCGGGCGAGGCGGGAGTGCGTGCGCCCGTAGAGGAGGTACACCACCAGCCCCAGCGCCATCCAGACCAGGAAGCGCACCCACGTGGCCCCGGTCAGGTTGAGCATCAAGTAGGCGCACAGCAGCGCGGAGACCGGGCTCACCACGTAGATCATCGGCGTGCGGAAGGCGCGGGGCAGGTCCGGGCGCTGGCGTCGTAGCAGCAGCACCCCGATGCTCACCAGGACGAAGGCGAAGAGCGCGCCGATGCTGACCAGGTTGACCAGGGTGTCGAGCTCGACGAAGCCGCTGATCGCCGGCGACGGCGAGCGCCGGTGATCGCGGTGAAGACGTACGGCGTCCCGAACGACGGGTGCACCTTGGCCAGCACGCCGGGCAGCAGCCCGTCGCGGGCCATCGCGAAGCCGACCCGGGTCTGGCCGAGCATCAGGATCATCACCACCACGATCAGGCCGATGCAGGCGCCGATCGCGATCAGCCGGCCCATCCACTCCATCCCGACGGCGTCGAAGGCCGTGGCGAGTGGCGCGGCGTCGTTCTCGTCGATCTGTTCGTAGGGCTGCATCCCGGTCACCACCAGGCTCACGGCGATGTAGAGCACGGTCACGATCACCAGGGAGCCGATGATCCCGCGCGGGATGTCACGCTGCGGGTTGCGCGTCTCCTCCGCGGTGGTCGCGACGATGTCGAAGCCCAGGAAGGCGAAGAAGACGATCGAGGCGCCGGCGATCACCCCCGCGAGCCCGTAGACCGCCGGTGCGCTGCCCGTGAGGGTGCTGATCAGCGTGCTGTCGAGGAATCCGCCGCTGCCGGCGGGGGCCGGCTTCGACTCGGGGATGAACGGGACGTAGTTGGCGGTGTCGATGTGGGAGAAGCCGAAGATCAGCACCATGGCGATCACCAGCAGCTTGATCGCCACCACGGCCTGGTTGACCCGGCTGGAGAACTTGATCCCGACGATCAGCACGACCGTCACCAGCACGGAGATCACCACGGCGGGGAGGTCGACGAACCCGTCGGCCGCGGAGGCGATCGGTGTGGGCACGTCCAAGAAGCTGCCCGCGACCACTTCCTGGTAGTAGCCGGAGAAGCTCGTCGCCAGCGCCGCCGCGCCGATGGTGAACTCCAGCGCGAGGTCCCAGCCGATGGTCCAGGCCACCAGCTCACCGAAGGTGGCGTAGCTGAACGTGTAGGCGCTGCCGGCGACCGGCACCGTGGCGGCGAACTCGGCGTAGCACAGGGCAGCGAGCCCGCAGGCCACCCCGGCGATCAGGAAGGAGAGCGTGATCGCCGGCCCGCTGTTGGTCTTGGCGACCGTGCCGGTCACCACGAAGATCCCGGCGCCGATGATCACGCCGACGCCGAAGACCATCAGGTCCAGGGCGCCCAGGTTCTTCTTCAGCCGGTGCTCCGGCTCCTCGGTCTCCGCGATGGACTGCTCCACCGGCTTGCGGCGCATCACTCCCACGCTTCGACGCTAGGGGTTACGCACCGGTAGGTCGATGGGCCGATGTCCCGCCCTGCCGGGCCCTGCTGGGCCTGCTGGGTCCCGGTCAGGGAGCCTGGTCGGCCTCGACCAGCTCGGAGCCCTCGTCGGCGGCGGTGATCTCCTCCACGATGGAGCGGGCCAGCGACTGGGCGTCGAGCCCGATCCGGGAGAGGATCACGCCGCGCTTGGCGTGGTCCAAGAAGTCCTGCGGGATGCCGTGCAGGCGCACCGGCGTGTCCACGCCCTGCTCGTTCAGCGTCTGGAGCAGCACGGAGCCGCAGCCGCCGACGACCCCGTTGTCCTCCACGCTGACCACCAGGCGGTGCTTGCGGGCCAGGGCGACGATCGCGGGGTCCACCGGCTTGACCCAGCGCGGGTCGACGACCGTGACCCCGATGCCCTGGGCTCCGAGGCGCTCGGCGACGTCCACCGCGACCGAGACCATCGACCCCACGGCCACCACCAGCACGTCCTGGTCGCCCGTGCGGACCATCACGTCGGCGGCGCCGGCCTTGCCGATCCCCTCGAGGTCGGCGGGCGGCGGGCCCTTCGGGAAGCGCACCACCGTCGGCGCGTCCTTGACTTCGATCGCCTCGTTGAGCAGCTCGCGCAGCCGGGCGGCGTCACGCGGCGCGGCGAGCCGCAGGCCGGGCACCACCTGCAGGATCGACATGTCCCACATGCCGTTGTGGCTGGCTCCGTCGTCGCCGGTGACGCCGCTGCGGTCCAGCGCGAAGGTCACGCCGCACTTGTGCAGCGCGACGTCCATCAGCACCTGGTCGAAGGCGCGGTTGAGGAACGTGGCGTAGACGGCGAAGACCGGGTGCAGCCCGCCCATGGCCAGGCCGGCGGCGGAGGTGACCGCATGCTGCTCGGCGATGCCCACGTCGAAGGTGCGCTCGGGGAACCGGCGCTGGAAGTGGTCGAGCCCGACGGGGTGCATCATCGCGGCGGTGAGCGCGACCACGTCCTCGCGGCGCTCGCCGATCCGGACCATCTCCTCACCGAAGTGGTCGGTCCAGATCCGGCCGGTCGGGTGCTCCTCACCCGTCTCCACGTCGAAGGGGCGGGGCGCGTGGAACTGGTCGGCCTCGTGGGCCATCGCGGCCTGGTAGCCGTAGCCCTTCTTGGTCAGGGCGTGCACGATCACCGGGCCGTTGAACCGCTTGGCCTGGTTCAGTGCGTGCTCGACCGCCGCCCGGTCGTGCCCGTCGATCGGGCCGACGTACTTCAGGCCGAGGTCCTCGAAGAGGCCCTGCGGCGCAAGGGCGTCCTTCATCCCCTTCTTCATCGCGTGCAGGGCGTCGTACGCGGCGGGCCCGACCCCCTTGACCGCGGTGAGGCGGCGCTTGACCAGGTCGAGGACCTGCTCGTAGCGGGGGTTGGTGCGCAGGCTGGTCAGCGCGGTCGCCAGGCCGCCGATGGTCGGGGTGTAGGACCGCTCGTTGTCGTTGACCACGATCACCAGGCGGCTGTCCTGGGCGATGGCGATGTTGTTCAGCGCCTCCCAGGCCATGCCGCCGGTCAGCGCGCCGTCGCCGATCACGGCCACCACGTGCCGGTCCTCGCCGCGGATCCGGTACGCCTTGGCCAGGCCGTCGGCGTAGCTGAGGGCGGTCGAGGCGTGCGAGTTCTCCACGATGTCGTGCTCGGACTCGGCCTGGCTGGGGTAGCCGCTGACCCCGCCCTCCTGGCGCAGCCGGTCGAAGCCCGCGGCGCGCCCGGTGAGGAGCTTGTGCACGTAGGTCTGGTGGCCGGTGTCGAAGACCACGCGGTCGTGCGGGCTGTCGAAGACCCGGTGGATCGCCAGGGTCAGCTCGACGACGCCGAGGTTGGGTCCCAGGTGCCCGCCGGTGCGGGCGCAGGTCGCGACCAGGAAGTCCCGGATCTCCGTGGCCAGCTCGTCGAGCTGCTCGTCGTCGAGACCACGGAGGTCACGCGGTGCGGAGATCGACTCCAGGTGGCCCATGGTCCTTCGCTTCCTGACGGGGGTGCTGCGGCGGTCCGGCCCGGTGTGCGTGGAGACCACCGGTCCGAGGATCGAGTCTAGGGGACGGCCCCAGCGAGGCTGTCAGCCGTCGCGACCCTCCATGGTGCACACGCACACCCGGTTTCCCTCCGGGTCGGCCAGCACCGTGAAGGTCGGAGCCATCTCGTCGTCGACCAGCAAGCCCCCCGCTGCCAGGGCAGCCTCGATCCGGTCGGCTGCCTGCTCTGGCGGCACCATGACGTCGAGGTGGAAGCGCTGCCGGGGCTCCTCGGACCCGCTGGGCTGGAACCACAGCCGCGGGAGGTCCCCCGAGTCGTCGCGGACCTCGCCGTCGTGCGGCTGCGGCTCCGCCAGGACCGCTCGCCAGAAGGGCTCGACCCGCGCGCGGTCGGGCGTGTCGAGCGCCACCTCGGCCGCGGAGAGCAGCTGCGGGACGGCCACCACCCCGCGGGCGGCGGCCAGCTCGCTGATCCGCTGGGCCAGCCGGAGGTCGCGACGGGTCACGCCCCCCGCGTCGTGGCTGTACAGCCGGACGTTGAGGTGCCCGTAGCGCAGGTCGAGGTCGGGATGGTGGTCGGCCTCCTCCGCGGCCCGGCCGATCTCGGTCAGCAACGCCAGGCCGGTCGCGAAGTCGCCGGTGGCGTAACGGGTCTGCAGCGCGTGGAACAGCTGTCGCCAGTCGGCCAGGCCAGCGGCGTCGACCTGGGCCGGGGTCAGGATGTCGCTCATCTCTCCTCCTGCTGCTTCGAGCGGGCTCGGCTCGCACCCTGGTCCGACGTTAACCAACAGGGCCGGTCGACGAAACACCCCCGTCACATCGGATTCGTACGTTCGCAGCTCCCCCCTCCCCGCTCCTCCGCCGCTCGGGCCAGGCGGACGGAGCGATCGATCCACAGGAGTGCACGTGACACGACGAAATCCCCGCGGCCTGGTGACCGGCCTCGCCGCCATGGCCTTGGCGGGTGCCCTGCTCCCCGTCTTCTCCGGGGTGGCCTCGGCCGCCCCTGACCCCGCAGAGGTAGCCAGCGGCGACGGCTGGTCGGTCACCCAGGCCCCCGGCGGCTACCTGGTCACCGTCGAGCTCGACGAGCCGCTGCCGATGCGCTCGGACGCCCCGACCATCGAGGTGGACGGCACAGCCGATCGGCATCGCCACCGAGTCCGCCGACGGCCTGCTCCCTGACCGCGTTCACCACCGACCCCGCGGTGCTCGACGCCGACGAGCGTCGAGGCCGGCTGGACCAGCGAGTCGCCCGGCCGGCGCCCGCACGCCGTGCAGACGGTCGCGGTCCCGTGCCCGCCGCCTCCGCAGCGCGGACCCCTGCCTGCCGACCCGCTGCGCCGACGGCGACTACGAGTGGACCGAGTCGATCTACAAGTTCGGCGACCAGGCCATCGACGCTGGCCGCCATCGGCGGCGTCCGCGGCGAGCTCGAGGGCAAGGTCTACCTGCCCACCACCGGCGGCGCGCGCCCGACCGTGCTCCTGCTGCACGGCCGCCACACCTCCTGCTACGGCACCGGGCCCAGCGAACCCGAACCGCTGGCCCTGCGCGGCGAGCCCGGCCCGGACCCGACCCACGAGGCTCGGAAGTCGATCCCCAGCTACGCCGGCTACGACGGCACGGCCCAGCGCGCTGGCCAGCCACGGCTACGCCGTCGTCTCGATCTCGGCCAACGCGATCAACTCCAACGACAACCAGCTCGCCGCCGACCAGGGCGCGCCAGGCCCGCGGCCAGCTGCTCCTCGACACCCTCGAGATGCTCGAGCAAGGCCAACGACGGGCGAGCAGGTCGCCTACCACGACGCCTGGACCGACGCGCGACGTCGACCCTCGCGCAGGCGCTCGCGACGGGCACCGCGCTCCTACGCGCTGCGCGCCGAGGGCTTCGTCAACGGCGCCCCGACGCTCGACCGGGTCACGCCGGCCGACCTCGTCGGTCGCTTCGACCTCACGCAGCATCGGCCTGATGGGCCACTCGCGCGGCGGCGAGGGCGTCACCTCGGCGGCCACCCTCAACCAGGGCGCTCGCCGACCCGTGGGCGATCAAGTCGATCCTGCCGCTGGCACCGGTCGACTTCGGCCGGATGACGGTGCCGAACGTGCCGATGAACGTGATCCTGCCCTACTGCGACGGTGACGTCTCCAACCAGCAGGGCCAGCACATGCTCGACGACTCGCGCTACGCCTTCGACGACGACGTGCTGCGCAGCGGCGTGTGGGTGATGGGCGCCAACCACAACTTCTACAACACCGTCTGGACCCCCGGGCGAGTACGCCTACAGCGTCTCCGACGACTGGGGCACCGCGCCGCCCGCGCGCGACCGAGCCGTCTGCGGCACCGACCCGTCGGTGGCCGACACCTCGATCCGCCTCACCGCCGCCGAGCAGTACGACCTGGGCACGGCCTACATGGCCGGCCTGGTTCCGGCTGACCATGGGCGGCGAGAAGCAGTTCCTGCCGATGTTCGACGGCTCCGGCGCGGTGCCCGGCGTCGCTGGACGGTGCCGACGTCCGCACCGTGGCCACGGCTCCCGCCTCGGCGCGCACGACGATCGACGACCTTCGAGAAGGCCTCCTCGCTGGTGCGGACCGCTCGGTACCGCCACGGCCAACCCGTGCGCCAGCCTGAGCGGTCGCACCACGGTCGCAGGACCTCGCGCCTGCACGCACCACCCTGGCGCTCGGCCCAGGCTGCCGCACTGGACCCCGGCGTCCAACGGCGGCAACGTCCCGGCCACCCCGGTGACCCGGATGGCGTGGACCGGCGGCGACCGGCGAGCTCCGCGTCACCGTCCCGGCCGGCCAAGCGTGACGCCTCGCGCCTACGAGCGTCTCTCGGTCAAGCTCGCCGCCGACGAGACGCGTCGAGACCGGCACCGACCTGACCCTCACCGTCGTCGACGGCAAGGGCGCCACCTGGAGCGCGCCCGTCTCCGACGCTCAACCCGCTACGCACTGATCCGGCTGCCGACCTCCGCCAGCAGCGCCGCGACGTCGACGCTGAAGAAGATCGTGCTCCAGCAGGTCAACGTCGCCGTCGCCGACCTCGCGGCCGCCGGGCTCGACGCTCACCGACCTCCGTGAGGTCCGCTTCACGGCCGCGCGGGGGCGCCGACGGCGCCACGGGCGGCGGCCTACCTGTCCGACCTCGCCTTCGAGAGCTCGGCGGTCGGCACGCCGGACAGTCAAGCACCGAGCCGGTGCTCAACGTCTACGCCCGCAGCGTCGACGAGGGCAACGCCCCCGGCACCGTCGACCTCGCCGTGCACCTCGACGCGCCCGCGGCCGAGTCCCGGTCACCGGCTACGTCTCGCTGCTCGGCTCGACCACCAGCCGCGCCGGCGATCGCGATGGAGAAGGTCACCTTCGCCCCCGGGCGAGACCTGCAAGGTCGTCACCGCGCCGCTGCACGGCGACACCGCCGCCAGCACCTCGGCGAGCACCTCGGTGAAGGCCAGCGTCATCAACACCTCCGGGGCGGTGATGGGCAAGCAGGCGATCGTCTTCACCCAGCATCCGTGAGGACGACGGCATGCTCGCACCGGCAGCGGACCAGGTCGCGCCGAGCCCTCCGCGTCCGTACGGCACGCCCGGCGCACGTCTGCGCCGAGCTGGCCACGGTCCTGGCCGGTGGACAGGTGGAGGCACCCGGCGTGGTGACCGCCGGGCAGCGAGTCGGTGCTGGCAGCCGCCGGTTTCCGCGCCGGCGAGACCGTCACCTTCACCGCTCCCGGCACCGAGCGCGGTGACCGTCGACGCCGACGCCTCGGGTCGTGCCGTGGCGCTGCTCGCCGTGCCCCAGACGGCCTCGCGCGGTGAGCTCGCCCTCACCGCCACCGGTGCCGCGACCGGCCGGGTGGCCGCCGGTGCCACCCAGGTGCTGGACACCAGCACCACCGCCCTCTCGCTCTCCCCGGCGGCGCCGGGCCTGCGGGAGCCGGTGACGCTGGAGGCGAAGGTCGACGGCGGCGACGCCGCGGGCACCGTGGAGTTCCTCGACGGTGACACCGTGCTGGGCACGGCGACGACCACGGACGGCGTGGCCCGCCTGGCTCTGCCGGGCTTCGGCGCCGGGGAGCACCGTCTCTCGGCGCGGTTCCTGCCTTCGGCCACCACCCAGGGCTCGCAGTCGGCTGCCGTCGTGCTCACCCTGGCGCGCAACACTCCGACGCTCGCCGTGGCCCTGACCGCCCCGGTCACCGAGTACGGCGCTCCCGCGACCGTGTCGGTCACCGTCGGCGGCGCGGCCGGCGGCGAGGTCGAGCTGGGCGTCGGGACCGACGTGGTCACGCTGCCCGTCGGGCAGGGCGGTGTCGCCACGCACACCCTGCCGGCCACGCTCGGGGTCGGGACCTACACCCTGACCGCGCAGTACCTCGGCAGCGCCGACACGGCCGGCTCGACGGTCGCTCGGGTCTCCTACCGGGTCAGCCCGCGGGCGACCTCGACCGAGGTCTCGGCTCCCGGCAAGGTGCGCAAGGGCAAGAAGCTCACCGTGAAGGTCCGGGTCGCCGGCACCGTACTGGGCGAGGCCGCCGCGGGCACCGCCGAGGTGCGGGTCCGCGGCGGTGGCCGCACCCTGACCAGGACGGTCCCGGTCTCCGCGACCGGCGAGGCCAAGGTCGTGGTCCGCGCCCCGAAGAAGGGCAAGAAGGTACGCATCCGCGCGTCGTACTCCCCGACCGAGAACTACGCGCCCAGCACGGCGAAGGTCAAGGTGGTGACGCTGCGCTGAGACCGATGGCCGTGAGGCCGTGACGAGGGGCGGAGACCGAGGTCTCCGCCCCTCGTCACGTCCCGGACCAGGAGGAGAGGTCGAGGACGGCCACGGCCGGCTCGTGCAGGCTCCCCATCCACACCTGGCCCATCGTGCTCGCGGACCCCGGTCACCATGTGGTAGCCGGGGTGGTCCACGTCGAGGTCGTGCACCAGCCGCCCGTCGTCGTCGTAGGCCCGCACCCGGATCGTGCGCTGCGGCTTGGGCTGGAGCCGCTCGGGAATCCGGGTGACCGCCTTGCGCAGCGCCATCGGCGCCCGCTTCAGCGACTCGACCATGGGGTCGCGCGGGCTGGCCAGGGTGACCCAGATGAGGCCGTCGCTGCCGCGGGAGATGTTGTCCGGGTAGCCCGGCAGGTCGTCGCAGAGCAGGTCCCGCCGACCCGCCCGGTCGCCGGTGAGCCAGAGCCGTACCACCGTGCGTCCCCCGGTCTCGGCCACCGCGACGAACTCCTCGCCCCGCGAGAGCGCCACCCCGTTGGCGAAGGCCAGCCCGTCGAGGGCGACCGTGACCGTGCCGTCCACGTCGCGGCGCAGCAGCCGTCCGGTGCGGGTGTCCTGGACGAAGTCGTCCTTCCACCGGTCGACCCCGTAGAGCCGGGAGGAGTCGCTGAACCAGACGGTGCCGTCGGCCGCGATCGCGGCGTTGTTGCAGAACCGCATGGGCTGACCGTCCACCTCGGTGACCAGCTCCTCGATCCCACCGCCCGGACCCACCAGCAGGAGGCCCCGTCGGGCGTCGCAGACCAGCAGGTCGCCGTCGTCGAAGAGCTCCAGGCCCAGCGGCCGGCCGCCTGTCCGGGCGACCAGGTCGATCCGGGACCCGTCGGGACGCAGCCGCCAGATGGACCCGTCCGCGGTGCCGGTCAGCACGGTTCCGTCCCGGGCGACGACGACGTCCTCGGCGCCCTCGCCGGGGACGGGATGGACGGTGAGGGAGCGGGAGGCGTCGGTCATGGGGTCATCGTGGCGTAGAGCGGCGAGTCGAGGAAGAGCGGCAGCACCTGGGCCGCCCCGACCGTGAGGGGCAGCGCCAGCGCCTCGGACGGCGGGACGAAGACGATGCGCCGACCCTCCCGGCAGACGACGTCCGCGTCGGTGATGCTCATCGGCACCGCGAACACGTCCATCCGGTCCAGGGCGTCGTTGACCTGGTGGAAGACCTCGAACGTCCCCACGTGCCGGACCAGGCCCGGGTCGGGCACCAGCCCGGCCTCCTCCTCCAGCTCGCGCAGCGCGCCCGGCAGCGGCTCCTCCCCCGGCTCCAGGTGTCCGCCGCAGAGCCCCCACCGCTCCGGGTCGATCCGGGCGTGCTCGTCGCGCTCCTGGAGCAGGAGCCGACCCACCGGGTCGACCACGATCACGGAGCCGAACCGGGTCGGCGGGTTCCTCGGCAGTCCGGAGTCGCTCATGGGCCGGGAGGCTACAGCCGGGCCACGAAGCGACGGCCGCGCAGCGCCTCCTCCACCAGCCCCACCGCCCGGCGCAGCGCCAGGAGCCGCGCCTCCTCGGCCTGCCAGGTCTGCACCGCCGCCTCGACGGTGTCCAGGTCCGCCACGTCCCGCAGCTCTGCCCGGGCCTCGCTGAGCCCACGCCGGCAGGCCGCCTGCTGGGCCTCCACCTGGAGCACGGCGAACCGCGCCAGCACCACCACGTGCCGTCGCAGCACGACGTGTGCGCGGTACTCCGGCGGGCTGATGTCGAAGAGCCAGTTGATCGCGGTCCGCTCCCAGTCCGGCGCGTCCGGCGGACGGACCTCGCGGGGCCAGCCGGGCGGGGCGACGTAGGTGGGCACCCTCCGATGCTACGTCGAACAGGTGTTCGATGCGAACGGTCGTCCCCGCGTCAGCCCGGCAGGAAGTCCATCCGGACGAACCGCTCGTGGTTGTCCACGTTGAGGTCGACCAGGCAGATGCTCTGCCAGGTGCCCAGCCCGAGGACACCGTCGTCGACCGGCACGCTCGCGTACGGCGGGACGAAGGCGGGCATCACGTGCGAACGGCCGTGGCCCGGTGAGCCGTGCCGGTGCCGCCAGCGGTCGTCGGCGGGCAGCAGGTCGCCCAGGGCCGCGAGCAGGTCGTCGTCCGAGCCGCTGCCGGTCTCCAGGATCGCGAGCCCGGCCGTGGCGTGCGGGACGAAGACGTGCAGCAGCCCGTCACCCAGCGCACGGACGAAGTCGGCGCAGTCGGCGGTCAGGTCGAGCACGGTGTCCGCACCCCCGGTGCGGTAGGCCTTGGTGATCGTCTCCATGCGACCCAGCCTGACAGCCGCGCCCACCGGAGCACCCCACGCACGTCCGCACGGCGGGGCGGGACGGACGGGCAGGTCGTCAGTCCGGCGCGCCCTCGGCTCGCCGCAGGCCGGCCTCGACCCGCTCCACCTTCCCGTCGAGCTCACCCTCGTAGCCCGGTCGGATGTCGGCCTTGAGCACGAGGGAGACCCGGGACCCGAAGGGGGCGACGGCCTCGGTGGCCCGCTTCACCACGTCCATCACGGTGTCCCAGTCGGGACCCTCGATCGTGGTGAACATCGCGTCGGTCCGGTTCGGCAGGCCGGACTCCCGCACGACTCGGACCGCCGCCGCGACGGCCTCGGAGACCGACCCGTCGTCACGTCCGGTGCCGCTCGGCGCGACGGAGAACGCCACCAGCATCAGCAACCACCCGCGATCTCGGACTGGACTCGGGTGAGGGCGGGGTGCGTGGGAAAAGACATGGACGCCACGGTAGCCATGAGCCGATCGACCGATCCAGCGAGGCGGCAGTCGCACAGCAGCGCGCTCGTGGCGATGGCTCTCGAGCAGGTCGAGGAGATGGGTCTCAGGCACCTTCCGTGTCGGCCGGCCCCGAGGAGCGGTCGTCCACCGACCCGCCCAGCGGGTGACGGCGGATCGTCTCGCGCCGCAGTGACGGATAGACGACCTCGCGGACGGTCCGGAGGCGTGCGACCCGGGTGACCACCCTGAGGCGCTCCTGCTCCGCGAAAGCGTGCACGTCTCGCTGCGACGGGAGATCGGTGCCGTACCGCACGACGGTCACGTGGCACAGCTCCGGCAGTGGTCGCACCTCCAGGCCGAGGGCCACCGCCAGCCGTTGGCGCAGGTCCACGAGCTCGGCACTGTCGACGGCAGCGACCAGGAGCCCGGACGGAGAGGGCACGATCCGTTCCAGGACGAGCTCGAAGGGAGGCGTGACTGCCGCCTCCGCGTCGATGGCCGGGAGCCACGTCGACTCCTTCTCCGCCCAGAGCGCGGCCTTCCTCCGGGGAGGATGGGGGCCGCGCACGTGGACCACGTTCAACACCGAGAGGTGGAGCGCATGCGCCGGGATGACGTGCTGGTGCGGTATCCGCGCGTCGAAGGCCCGTTGGATCCGACCGATCGCCGCGACCGCCTGGTCGCAGAGATCGGCCTGGATGTTGAAGGCCAGGCAGTCCCTGCCCCAGAGGGTGTCCGGAGTCAGGTTGCCGTCGACGAGCGCCGAGGGGTCGAACTGCAGACCACGCACGTTGGTCCTCGCTCCCCCGTCGCGCGACATGGACGCCACGGTAGCGATGACCCCGACCTCCCTCAATGTGTAGTAACTTGATTGGCTAACATCACTGATCTGTCTGGGAGCGCCGCATGACCCTCGTACGCACAGCAACCCGACCGCAGCCGCTCCAGGTGGTGGTCGTCGGCGGAGGGGCCGCCGCCGTGATCGCCGTGCTCCACCTGCTCCGCGCGACCACCGCGCAGGCTCCGGTCGACGTGCACCTCGTCGAGCGCGACCAGCAGGTCGGACCGGGGCTCGCCTACCGCAGCGCGCACCCGCGGCACACGGTGAACAACTTCGCCGAGCGGCTCAGTGCCGTCGACGGCGACCCGGGACACCTGATCCGCTGGTGCGCCGCGCGAGGCCTCGACCTGGGCGCCCGGTCCTTCCCGGCCCGCAAGGTCTACGGCGACTACCTCGCCGCCCTGCTCGACGAGGTCGAGGTCCCCGCCGGGTCGTCCCTGCGCCGGTTGCGCGACGAGGGCGTCGACCTGCGACCGGACGGCCGCAGGTGGGCGCTCGACCTCGGCTCCGGTGACTCCCTGGCCGCCGACCGGGTGGTGCTGGCGCTGGGCAACCCGCCGCCACACGCACACCCGCGCCTGGCGCAGGGGCCCCGGTTCGTGGCCGACCCCTGGGCCCCGGAGTGGCGCCAGGACCTGGCGGGCGTACGTCGGGTGCTGCTGCTGGGCACCGGGCTGACGATGGTCGACCTCGCGATCGAGCTCGAGCACCTGCTCCCCCGGGCCGAGATCGTCGCCGCCTCCCGACGCGGGGCCCTGCCCAGCGCCCACGTGGTCGAGCCGACCGACGGCTCCGACTGGCGGGACGCCGTGGATGCGGTGCGGGGGTTCGCGAACCAGCTGTGGACCGGTCTCGCGCCGGGCGACCAGGCGCGGTTCGCCACCACCTACGCCCACGCCTGGGACCGGCGCCGGCACCGGATGTCGCCCGCGGCGGCCCACCACGTCGAGCGGCTCCAGGCAGCAGGGACCCTGGTGGTCCGCACGATCGACCAGGTCGATCCCGCCGAGTTCGACCTGGTGGTCAGCTGCACCGGACCGCGTCCGGTCCCGACGCCCGGGTGGAACCCCCTGGTCGACGCGATGCTGGAGCGCGGGCTGCTCCGGCCGCACCGGCTCGGGCTGGGTGCCGACCTGGTCGCTCCCGGCCATCCGGTCGACCAGCACGGCCACGTGCTGAACGAGCTGTTCTGGCTGGGTTCCGCCCGCAAGGGACTGGAGTGGGAGGTCGGCGCCATCCCCGACCTGCGCGCCCAGGCTGTGCTGCTGGCCCGGGCTCTCGCCTCGGCCGCGGAGGAGGCGGCCGACGAGCGGGCTCCCCTGCTGCGCTGAGCGTACGGCGAGCACTCCCTCCCAGCATGCGACGAGGCCGGTCCGGGAGCTCCCGGACCGGCCTCGTCGGCGTCTGTGCGTCGGCTGGTCAGCCGCGCAGCAGGTTGCGCAGCACGTACTGCATGATGCCGCCGTTGCGGTAGTAGTTCGCCTCACCGGGGGTGTCGATGCGGACGACCGCCTCGAACTCCTTGTCGTCGGCCTTCACCGTGACCGTGCGCGGCGTGGTGCCGTCGTTGAGCGCGGTGATGCCGGTGATGGAGAAGGTCTCCTCGCCGGTCAGGCCCAGCGACTCAGCGGTCTCGCCCTCGGGGAACTGGAGCGGGATGACGCCCATGCCGATCAGGTTCGACCGGTGGATCCGCTCGTAGGACTCCGCGATGACGGCCTTGACGCCGAGCAGCGAGGTGCCCTTGGCGGCCCAGTCGCGCGAGGAGCCGGAGCCGTACTCCTTGCCGGCCAGGACGACCAGCGGGGTGCCCGCAGCGATGTAGTTCTCCGAGGCCTCGTAGACCGAGGTCACCTCACCGTCGCGGGTGAAGTCACGCGTCACGCCGCCCTCGGTGCCGGGAGCCAGCTGGTTGCGCAGCCGGATGTTGGCGAAGGTGCCGCGGATCATCACCTCGTGGTTGCCGCGGCGCGAGCCGTAGGAGTTGAAGTCCCGCTGCTCCACGCCGTGCTCGGCCAGGTACCGGCCGGCCGGCGAGTCCTTCTTGATCGCACCGGCAGGGCTGATGTGGTCGGTGGTGACCGAGTCGCCGAGCTTGAGCAGCACCCGGGCGCCCTCGATGTCGGTGACCTGCTCCGGCTCGGCGGGCATGCCGTCGAAGTACGGAGGACGGCGCACGTAGGTGGACTCGGAGTCCCACGCGAAGGTGTCGCCCTCCGGGGTGGGGAGCGAGCGCCACTGCTCGTCGCCGGCGAAGACGTCGGCGTAGGAGTCACCGAACATCTCGGAGGTCACCGCCTGGGCGATGGTCTCCTCGACCTCGGACGGCGAGGGCCAGATGTCCTTGAGGAAGACGTCGTTGCCCTCGGTGTCCTGGCCCAGCGGGTCGTTGAACAGGTCCACGTCCATCGAGCCGGCCAGCGCGTAGGCGACGACCAGCGGCGGGGAGGCGAGGTAGTTCATCTTCACGTCCGGGTTGATCCGGCCCTCGAAGTTCCGGTTGCCCGACAGCACCGAGACGACCGAGAGGTCCTTCTCGTTGACCGCGGCGGAGACCTCGGGGATCAGCGGACCGGAGTTGCCGATGCAGGTGGTGCAGCCGTAGCCGACCAGGTTGAAGCCGAGCTTGTCGAGGTACGGCGTGAGGCCGGACTTCTCGTAGTAGTCCGAGACCACCTTCGAGCCGGGCGCGAGCGTGGTCTTGACCCACGGCTTGCGCTGCAGGCCCTTCTCGACCGCCTTCTTGGCCAGCAGCGCCGCCCCGATCATCACCGACGGGTTGGAGGTGTTGGTGCAGGAGGTGATGGCCGCGATGGCCACGGCACCGTGGTCCAGGGTGAACTTCGTGCCGTCCTCGAGGGTGACCTCGACCGGGCTGCTGGGCCGTCCGCCGTCCTTCGGGGCTGCCGAGAGGTGGTCGGTGGGCGCCGGCGGAGCCGTTGCCGTTGTGGGTGGGCGGGTCGGAGGCCGGGAAGGACTCCTCGACCTCCTCGTCGTACCCGTCGGTCTCCTGTGCGCCCTCGTCGACGTAGTCGGCCAGGGCGCCGCGGAAGGCCTCCTTGGCGTCGGTGACCTGGATCCGGTCCTGCGGGCGCTTGGGGCCGGCGATCGACGGGACGACCGTGGCCAGGTCCAGCTCGAGCCGCTCGGAGTAGCGCGGCTCGGCGGACGGGTCGTGCCAGAGGCCCTGCTCCTTGGCGTACGCCTCGACCAGCGCGAGCTGCTCGTCGGAACGGCCGGTCAGCTTGAGGTACTTGACCGTCTCCTCGTCGATCGGGAAGACCGCGATGGTCGAGCCGAACTCGGGGCTCATGTTGCCGATCGTGGCGCGGTTGGCCAGCGGCAGCGCGGAGACGCCGGGGCCGTAGAACTCGACGAACTTGCCGACCACGCCGTGCTTGCGCAGCATCTCGGTGATGGTCAGCACCAGGTCGGTGGCCGTGGAGCCCTCGGGCAGGTCGCCGGAGAGCTTGAAGCCGACCACGCGCGGGATGAGCATGGAGACCGGCTGGCCCAGCATGGCCGCCTCGGCCTCGATGCCGCCGACGCCCCAGCCGACCACGCCGATGCCGTTGACCATCGTGGTGTGGGAGTCGGTGCCGACGCAGGTGTCGGGGTAGGCCTGGAGCACGCCGTCGACCTCACGGGTGAAGACGGTGCGCGCGAGGTGCTCGATGTTGACCTGGTGCACGATGCCGGTGCCCGGCGGGACGACCTTGAAGTCGTCGAAGGCGCCCTGGCCCCACCGCAGGAACTGGTAGCGCTCGCGGTTGCGCTCGTACTCGATCTCGACGTTGCGCTCGAAGGCCTCCGGGGTGCCGAAGACGTCGGCGATCACCGAGTGGTCGATGACCATCTCGGCGGGCGCGAGCGGGTTGATCTTGGAGGCGTCGCCGCCCAGCTCAGCCATCGCCTCGCGCATCGTCGCCAGGTCGACCACGCACGGCACGCCGGTGAAGTCCTGCATGATCACGCGGGCGGGCGTGAACTGGATCTCCTTGTCCGGGTGGGCGTCGGCGTCCCAGCCCGCGAGGGCCTTGATGTCGTCGGCGGTGATGTCGGCACCGTCCTCGGTGCGCAGGAGGTTCTCCAGCAGCACCTTGAGGCTGAACGGAAGCGAGTCGACGTCGAGCCCCTCGCCCTCGACCGCGCCGAGTCGGAAGATCTCGTAGGACTTGCCGTCCACGTCCAGGGTGCCCTTGGCACCGAAGCTGTCCTGACTGACCATCAGTCGCATCTCCTACCGGGAATTGAGGTTGTCACAGCGTCCCATCTTGCCGCCGCTCTCCCGATGAGGGGAAGCAAGGCTGACCTAACAAGACGCGGTGGAAGCAGTTCGAATATGTCTCGACATCAAGATACACGACATCCAGTGACTTTTCGAGCGAGAAGGGGCCCCCGCCACGAGCGGGGGCCCCTTCCTGCACTCAGCCGGGCTGACGCAGCCCTGCCGTCACCTGATCCGGAACGACAGCCGCGCCTTCAGACCACCCGTCCCGGTCACCAGGACCTTCGTGGTGTTCCGCTTCGCCGCCTGGGCCTTCGCCTTCTTCCGGGCCTTCGCGGTCGGTCCGCCGGCCTTGACCTTGACCGCGGTCCCGACCTTGAAGGTCACCGTGACCTCGCCTGACCTGGCCCGCTTGACCACGACCTTGGCACCGTTGACCTTGGCACGCTTGGTGACCCGCAGCTTCTTGGCCGTGAGCGTGAAGGCGGCGATCTTCTTGCCGCCGACCTTCACCGTCACCCGCTGGCCGGACACCAGGTCGCGGACCCGGACGGTCTGCTTCTTCCTCGACTTCACCGACTTCTTCGCCAGCACCGCCGTCGCCCGGACCCCGGAGCTCGCGCCGGGGCCGCCGACCTGGGCGCTGTCCCCGGTCTCACCGCTCCCGGGGGCTTCACCCTGCACGGCACCCTCTTCCGGGCCCTCGCTCGCCGGTGCGGCCACGGTGGCGCTGGTGGCCGTCAGGGTGACCGGGGCATAGCCGCGACCGGAGACGGTGGCCTCGACCGTGAGGGCGAAGCCGATGTCGCTGGACGTCACGGCGTACGTCGGCCCCGAGCCGACCACGCTCGCGTTCCGCTTCCAGGTGTAGCTCACCGAGGTGTCGGCGGGAGTCCCGGCGACGTCGGCACGCAGCTCCTGACCGACCGCCGCCTGACCGACCAGGGCGACGGAGGCTCCCGTGATCTCGACCAGCGGCACGGCCACCTCGAAGTCCAGGGTGACCGGCTCGTGGCGGGGCGCCGAGAGCGTCGCGACCACGGTGAGCCGCTGACCGGCGTCGGCGATCTCCGGGGTGTAGGTCGCCGAGGTGGAGACCACCTCCGAGTCGCGACGCCACTCCCAGGTGACGGTGGTGCCGGCGGTCTCCGAGCCCGCCTCGGCCGTCAGCTCACGCCCGACCTCCGGGTCCGGTGACGAGGCGGCCAGCCGGGCGATACGGCGCGACCAGGTCCGCGAACGGCACCCGACCGACCGTGTGCGTGCCGGTCGAGGACCGGTAGCCGGTCGCGGAGACGACGTACCGCACGCTGAGCACCGCGTCGCGCATCGCCTCGGTGACCGGCAGGTCGGCACCGGAAGCACCGCTGATCGGATCCCCGTCGGCGTACCAGGTGTAGGCGACCGAGAAGTCCGGCTCGAGACCGTCGAGGCTGACACCGACCGTTCCGCCCACCACCGGCTCGCCGGTCGTGGAGGGCGTGATCGCCGGGAGGTCGAGGAGCGGCAGGTCCCAGGCGAAGGTGTCCACCCTCGTGCGGACGTTCGGGTCGCTCAGCGTGACCGTGGCGTGCAGGCGGGTGCCGCCGAGGCTGACCGGCGGGGTGAAGCGGGGGCTGGCTCCGGAGGCCAGGACCGGCCCGGTGGCCGAGCCGCTGCGCCACGTCACGTCGACGGTGGTGGAGGCCGCGACCCCGCCGATGACGATCTCGACCGGTTCTCCGGCGCGCACCGTCTCGGGGGCGCTGACGCTCCACGAGGGGGAGACCGGCAGCAGGACCGGTTCGATCGTCGTCCACGGCGAGGTCGTCGTCCGCGAGTCCGTCATGTTGCTGTAGTGCGCACGGACGCGGACGGTGCGACCGACCATGTCGGAGGTCAGCCGGAACGTACGCTGCTCGGCGCCCGGAACGGTGACTCCGTCGACCTGCCACTCGAAGGACGGGGGGTTCAGGTTGCTGTAGGCCCAGAACGACGTGTCCGCCGTGCTCGTGACCGTGCGGCCTGCGATCCACTCGCCGTCGACCTGTCCCGTGACCGTCGGTGCCGCCGGCCCGGCGACGGTGAAGACCTTCCGGTACGTGAAGGTCCGGTAGCCCGGCTGTGAGACGACCACGTCGTGGACCAGCTGCTTGCCGGCGTCCGCCAGGGTGGACGTGTAGGTGGGCCCCGTGGAGACCACCGTGCCGTCGATGGTCCACCGCTGTACGACGTCCCAGCCGGTCAGCGGGCCGAGCACGGCGATCGTGAACACCCGGCCGGCCAGGTCACGGTCGGCGCCGTCGTGCGGGAGCACCTGCTCGACGCGCAGGGACTCCGGCACGGGGTAGAGGTCGAGGAACGGCTGGGTCAGCGTCCGGGTCACCGTCTGGTAGCCGGGGGCGGTGACGGTGTAGGTCGCCTTGACCTCCTTGCCACGCAACGAGACGGAGTAGTCCAGGGTCGAGCTGGTCTGCGACGTGGCTCTGGCGGGGACAACCTGACCGTCGGCGGTCCACTCGATCTGGACGTTGGCGTCCGGGTAGGCGTCGGCCCCGGTCACGGTCAGCGTCCGGCTGCCGCCGTCGAGGTTGCCCGTGACGTTGTGGGTGATCGTCATGTCGCCCGGCGCGACCGTCTGGGTGGGCTGCCAGCACCGGTCGTAGTCCTCGTGGCCGCTGAGGCTGGCCACCACGCAGGCGCGCAGGATCTGTCCCGCGGCGCTCGGAGGAATCGTCAACGACGTGCTCCGGCCGTACGGGACCGTCTGGCTGGCCAGGAGCGTCACGCGGGGCGTGTACCCGGGGACGTTGTAGTCGAGCGCATCCCACCTCACCGAGAAGGTCGTCGGCGTCGGCGCGATGTGCAGGGCCGGGTAGGTGACGGTCCGGCCGACCTTCGTCTCACCGGTGAAGGCGATGCGCTGGCCCGTCCTTCCCCGCAGCGGTGGGTTCCGCACCGTCCACGGGCTGGGGCGCCACCAGAAGTCGTCGTGGCCGGCGTAGGCGTAGCGCACCTCCAACGAGAGGGCCTTGCCCCGGTCGGCCGCGGAGGGCGTGTACGACGCCGCGGTCGAGACCTGGGTGCCGTCGACCTTCCAGATCCGCTGCACGACGGTGGCCGGGACGCGCAGCCTCTGCTGGTTGCTGTAGGGCAGGCCGGTGAAGGTGGTCGCCTGTCCTACCGTCGGCGCCTCCCAGCCCGACGACGTGCCCAGGCTGGAGTCGCCGGGGTAGGCGTACCCCCACTGCAGGGAGGAGCCGGTGGCGGTCATCGTGCCTGCGGCGTGCGCCGGCGAGACGGACAGCATGGAGAGGACGAGCGCCACGACCGGCGCCACGACCGCCAGGCGGAGCAGCCGAAGCCGTTCGCCGCCGGTCGTCGAGGGGGGATGTGCAGGTGGTGCGGAGGGGGGATTGATGGGTCTCATGGGTCCTGATCTGCTCGAAGCGACGAACCGCCCCGAGAATCAGAGACCGGGGAAGCCTCCTGCGGTTGCGATTGACGGGGTGATCGTAAATCGTGCCCTGCGTCACGACGTCCGTGAGGTCGAGCACAACCGCATAGCCCTCCAGGACGTCCCCGCCGACTGGGTCGCCATGGACAACCGCGACCCGTCGAGGTCATGGTGACTGAGTGACCTCGTCCACATTCCCGGCTCCGGAGGACTGACATGCACACGCGAACACTCGGCCAGGGCCTGGAGGTCTCGGCGATCGGTCTCGGCTGCATGGGGATGTCGCAGAGCTACGGCCCCAACCCCGGCTCGCGCGAGGACATGATCGGGGTGCTGCGCTCGGCCGTCGAGACGGGCGTGACCTTCTTCGACACCGCCGAGGTCTACGGCGCCGGCCACAACGAGGAGCTCGTGGGTGAGGCGCTGGCGCCACTGCGTGATCAGGTGGTGATCGCCACCAAGTTCGGCTGGGACGTCCGCGACGGACAGATCGTCGGGCTGGACAGCCGCCCCGAGCGCATCCGCCGGGTGGCGGAGGAGTCGCTCACGCGGCTGCGGTCCGAGGTGATCGACCTCTTCTACCAGCACCGGGTCGACCCCGCCGTCCCGATCGAGGAGGTCGCCGGCACCGTCGGCGACCTCGTCGCCGAGGGCAAGGTGCGCCACTTCGGGATGTCGGAGGCCGCGGCCGGCACGATCCGCCGCGCCCACGAGGCGTTCCCCGTCACCGCCCTCCAGAGCGAGTACTCCCTGTGGACCCGCGACCCCGAGGGCGAGGTGATGCGAACCCTCGACGAGCTCGGGATCGGGCTCGTCCCGTTCAGCCCCCTGGGGAAGGGATTCCTCACCGGGACCGTCCGCTCCTCGACCGGCTTCAGCGACGGCGACATCCGCACGACCATTCCCAGGTTCGCCGAGGAGAACCTCGCCGCCAACCAGGCCCTCGTCGACCAGGTCCGGGCACTCGCAGCGACGAAGGGCGTCACGCCCGGGCAGATCGCCCTCGCCTGGCTGCTCGCGCAACGCCCCTCGGTCGTGCCGATCCCGGGGACTCGTCGCACCGAGCGGATCGCGGAGAACTCCGGAGCGACCGCCGTCGCTCTCTCTGCCGACGAACGCGCCGACCTGGACGCGCTCGCTGTCCGGACAGGCGTGCGGGGTGACCGCTACAACGAGTTCCACATGGGTTACGTCGGACGCTGACCGAGCGCCACGGTCAGCCCGTCTTCTCCAGGAGCGCGACGCACTCGACGTGGTGCGTCATCGGGAAGAGGTCGAAGGCCCGGATCGACGTGGTGCGGTAGCCGGCCTCGGCGAAGAACGCCAGGTCGCGCGCCAGTGCGGCCGGGTCGCAGGCCACGTACGCGACCGCCCGGGGAGCCCGGTCGACGACCTGATCGACGACCGCCTTGCGGGCGCCCTCGCGGGGCGGGTCGAGGACGACGAGGTCGAACGGCTCGTCGTACTCCTCGCGCAGCACCGAGGCCACGTCGCCGGCGCTCACCCGCACCTTCGCGGTGCCGTGCAGGTTGCCGCGCGCCCGCCGGGCGGCCTCGCGGTCACCCTCCACGGCGACCACCCGCGCCTCGGGGCCCACGCGCTCGGCCAGGAACCGGGCGAACAGCCCGACACCGGCGTACAGGTCCAGCACCGACTCGCCCGGCTGGGGGTCCAGCAGGTCGAGCACCGCGGAGACCAGCGCCTCGGGGGCTCCGGGGTGCACCTGCCAGAAGCCGCCCGGCGCCACGTCGAACTCGTGCCCGCGCACGACGTGCGCGGGCTCCTGGCCGAGCGCCTCGATCCGGCAGTCGTCGACCTCGACCACGTCGTGGCGAGCGGTGCTTGCGCATCCCCCGCCCGCCGCCGGGCAGCGGGACGAAGCGGGTCCGGGTGCGCCAGCGCAGCCCGTCGACGTCGCCGGGCACCTGCTCGACCACGAGCCCGGTCACCAGGGGGTCCTGCGGCGACATCCGGGCCAGACGCACCAGCTGCTCGCGGACCACCTCCGCCTTGAGCTCGCGCTGGTGCGGCAGCGCGACGTGCTGGAAGTCGCAGCCGCCGCACAGGTCGGGGCCGGCGAACGGGCACGGCGGCTGGACCCGCTCGGGTGACGCCTGGAGCACCTGCACCGCGTCCCCGCGCCAGAACCGGTCGCCTTCGCTGCCCTCGGTGATCTGCACGACCACCCGCTCCCCCGGGATCGCGTGCCGGGCGAAGACCACCCGGGTCGCCTCGGGGTCGGCCGGGTCGGCAGCGACCCGGACGATGCAGTGCCCGCCGTGGGCCACCGGCCCCACCTCGGCCTCGAACCGCTCGCCCACGCGCGACCTGCCGCGGGCCGTCGCGTGCGCACCTGCCGGCTCACCAGTGCATCCCTCCGACCTGTCCGTCCGTCTGTTCCTGGTCCTCGACCCGTCCCCGACGCAGGTCGCCGGCCTTGACCCGGCTCTCGGCGGCCCGCGTCACGCCGGCTCTGCGAGGAGGGCAGCTGGAACGGTACCGAGGTGACCATGATCCCCGGCGAGAAGAGCAGCCGGCCCTTGAGCCTCAGCGCGCTCTGGTTGTGCAGCAGCTGCTCCCACCAGCGACCGACGACGTACTCGGGGATGTACACCGCGACCACCCCGCGCGGGTTGGCCCGGCGGATCTCCTGGGCGTACTCGACGATCGGGCGCGATGACCTCGCGGTACGGCGAGTGCAGGACCTTCAGCGGCACGTCGAGGCGGCGCTCGTCCCACTCGGTCAGCAGCTGCTCGGTGGCCGCGGCGTCGATGTCGACGTAGACCGCCTCCAGCGACGTTGGGCCGGGTCGCCTTGGCGTAGGCCAGCGCCCGCAGGGTGGGCTTGTGCAGCCGGGAGACCAGCACGATCGCGTGCACCCGGGTGGGCAGGACGCGGTCCTGCTCGTCCGCGGCGAGCTCGGACTCGACCCGGTCGTAGTGGCGCGCGGATGGCCCGCATCAGCACGAAGAAGCAGGCCATCGCGAGCACCGCGATCCAGGCGCCCGGGCAGGAACTTGGTCACCAGCACCACCACCAGCACCGCGCCGGTGAGCACCAGGCCGACGGCGGCGATCACCCGGGACCGGTGCATCCGGACGCCGGTCGGCGGCGACCCGGGTGGCCGACAGCTCCCGGGTCCAGTGCCGGACCATGCCGAGCTGACCCAGGGTGAAGGAGACGAAGACGCCGACGATGTAGAGCTGGATCAGCTGGGTGGTCCGGGCGTCGAAGGCGACCACCAGCGCGATCGAGACCGCGGCCAGGAAGACGATGCCGTTGCTGTAGGCGAGCCGGTCGCCGCGGGCGCCCAGCGCCTTGGGCATGTAGCCGTCCTCGGCCAGGATCGAGCCCAGCACCGGGAAGCCGTTGAAGGCGGTGTTGGCGGCGAAGACCAGGATCAGCGGCGGTCACCGTGACCACGAAGTAGAAGCCGCGGCGGGAAGTCGCTGAAGACCCCCTGCGCGAGCTGGGCGATCACCGAGTGCTGGTCGTAGCCGGTGACCGGCGTGCCGTCGGCGTCGTCAGCCGCTGCAGCTCGAGCGGGTCGACGTACTTCAGGCCCATCTGCCGGGCCAGCACGATGATCGACATCATCATGCTGACCGAGATCAGGCCGAGCAGCAGCAGCGTGGTCGCGGCGTTGCGGCTCTTGGGCCGGCGGAACGCCGGGACCCCGTTGGAGACCGCCTCCACCCCGGTGAGCGCCGCGCAACCCGGAGGAGAACGCGCGGGCCAGCAGGAACAGCAGGGCGACGGTGGTGAGCGGGCCCTCGAAGCCGGGCGCGGCGGTGATCTCGAAGGAGGCGCTCTCCACCTGCGGGCAGGTCGCCCGCGCGACCAGCGCAGCAGTCCGTACCCGCACATCCCGAGGACCGCGACGATGAACAGGTACGTCGGCAGCGCGAACCAGGCGGCCGACTCCCGGACGCCGCGCAGGTTGAGCGCGGCCAGCAGCGCCACCATCAGGCTGGCGAAGAGCACCTCGTGCCCGTCGAGGAACGACAGCGCCGAGGAGGCGTAGTGGGCCCCCGCACTGATCGAGACGGCGACGGTCAGGACGTAGTCGACCAGCAGGGCGCTGGCCACCGTGACCCCCGCGGTGCGCCCCAGGTTGGCCGAGGCGACCTCGTAGTCGCCCCCGCCCCCGGGATAGGCGTGCACGGTCTGCCGGTAGGAGGTGACGACCACCAGCATCACCACCGCGACCGCGAGCCCGACCTTCCAGGACCAGGCGTACGCCGACGCCCCGGCCAGGGAGAGCATGATGAAGATCTCGTCGGGCGCGTAGGCGACCGAGGAGAGCGCGTCGCCGGCGAAGATCGGCAGCGCCACCCGCTTGCGCAGCAGCGACTCACCGAGCTGGGAGCTGCGCAGCTTGCGACCCAGCAGGATCCGCTTCGAGACATCGCCGACACCCACGCCCCGAAGGCTAGTCCCCCGCGCGGCCGGACTCGGCGCCGCGGCGTCCCGACTGGGATACGGTTTCCCCGTGCATGTCGTCATCATGGGTTGCGGCCGGGTCGGCTCGACCCTCGCCCGCAGCCTCGAGGACCGCAACCACACGGTCTCGGTCATCGACACCGAGCCCGACTCGTTCCGGCGCCTCGGCCCGTCGTTCAACGGCGACAAGGTCACCGGCTACGGCTTCGACCAGGCCGTCCTGGAGAAGGCCGGCATCCGCCGGGCGGACGCGTTCGCCGCCGTCTCCAGCGGCGACAACTCCAACATCATCGCCGCGCGGGTCGCGCGCGAGACGTTCGGCATCCAGCAGGTGGTCGCCCGGATCTACGACCCCGGACGCGCCGAGGTCTACCAGCGCCTGGGCATCACCACGGTCGCGACCGTCAAGTGGACCTCCGACCAGGTGCTGCGCCGGATCCTGCCGGCCGGCGCCGAGCCCACGTTCCGCGACCCCTCGGGCACCATCCGGCTGGACCAGGTGCCGGTGCCCCCCGCCTGGATCGGGCACCGGACCGTGCACTTCCAGGAGCAGACCCAGAGCCGGATCGCCTGGATCGACCGCCTGGGCGAGGGCACGCTGCCCAAGCGCGAGAGCGTCATCCAGGAGGGCGACGTGCTGCACCTGGTGATCCGCGAGGAGAACGCCGCGGAGGCCTACCGCGTCCTCAACCGTGGGCCCGAGGAGGACTGACCGATGCGCGTGGCCATTGCCGGAGCCGGGGCCGTCGGCCGCTCGATCGCCCGCGAGCTGATCGAGAACGGGCACCAGGTGCTGCTCATCGACCGCAACCCCGACGCCGTGCGGCAGGAGCGCGTGCCGCACGCCGAGTGGCTGCTCGCCGACTCCTGCGAGCTCTCCTCCCTGGAGGAGGCGCGTCTTGACCGCTGCGACGTGGTGATCGCGGCGACCGGCGACGACAAGGCCAACCTGGTCACCTCGCTGCTGGCCAAGACCGAGTTCGGGGTGCCCCGGACCGTGGGCCGGGTCAACCACCCCGACAACGAGTGGCTCTTCACCGAGGCCTGGGGCGTCGACGTCAACGTCTCCACCCCGCGGATCATGTCCGCGCTGGTCGAGGAGGCGGTCTCGGTCGGCGACCTGGTGCGGCTGTTCACCTTCCGGCAGAGCAACGCCAACCTGGTCGAGATGACGCTGCCCGACGACTCCCCCTACGTGGGCAAGCCGGCCGGCCTGGTGCCGTTCCCGGAGAACTGCGTGCTGGTCACCATCCTGCGCGACGGACAGGTCTACCCGCCCAGCGACGAGCAGCCGCTGGAGTCCGGGGACGAGCTGCTGTTCGTGGTGAGCGCCGACGCCGAGGTCGAGCTCGAGCGCACGCTGGCCCCGCACCAGCACTGAGGCACGGATCGCGGGTCCGCAAGGTCAGCAGGTCAGGACTCGTGGCGGGCCCTCGGCCGCCGGAGAGACCGGCGTGTGGTCGCGCGCCAGCAGCCAGACCATCGTGCCGAGCGCGGCCAGCTGCAACGGCCAGCCGAGGCCGATCTTGAGCAGGCCGAGCGCGGCGATCGCCGTGTCGGGGTCCCAGGCGCCGGAGTTGCCGGCCAGCCAGATCGGCGCCTGCACGGCCACCCGCAGGATGCACGGCACGGCGAGCACCCAGGTCAGCAGCGAGCTGAGCCGCACCACCTGACGGTCGGCGTGCCAGGCCGTGGGGTCGCCGGTGACGCTGCCCACCATGAAGCCCACCAGGGCCAGCCGACCAGGCAGGTGAGGGCCAGCACGACGGCGTACCCGCCGTTGTAGAGGATGCCGGGCAGGAAGTAGGCGAGCGCCTGCTCCTGCTCGGAGCCGCCCGCCGCGGCCGCCCGGTTGACGAAGAACCAGCCGATGCCGATCCCGAAGAGCGCGTTGACGCAGAACTGCACGGTGGAGCGCTGGACCAGCCGCACCAGCAGCAGCAGCGACGGCCGCGGAGATGCTCACCACCAGCGCCGTACGCAGGTCCTTGGCCAGCAGCCAGGTGGCGGTGAACAGGATCGTCGGGACGGCGGCCTCGAGCATCCCCCGCCGGCCGCCGAGGGCCTGGGCCAGCTGGCGCCGGACCACCGCCTCGACCGTCTCGGTCCCCGGCACGGAGCCGGGGTGCTCCGCCGGCGTCACGGCATCAGCTCGTAGCGCGGGTTGTACATGATCCGGCGTCCCTCGTGGACGCCGATGCGGCCCGTGACGGTGAGCGACCGACCCGGCTCGATGCCGATGATGCGTCGTCGGCCGAGCCAGACCAGGGTGAGCACGCCGGTGCCGTCGCCCAGATCGGCCTCGAGCGCCGGCACGCCGCCGCGAGGTCGCAGGGTGACGGTGCGCAGACTCCCGCGCAGCACCACCGGCACCCGCTCCGGGGCGTCCAGGATCGTCTGCACGCCGTGGCGGCCGTGGGCCTCGCGCAGGTCCCGGGCCTGCTGGTCACCGCTGTCGGCCCAGCGCGCGAGTCCCCCGGCGCAGCCGGTCCCGCACGTCCATCGTCAGGTGGCCCGTCGCGCGTCCGGGGGAAGCGTGAACCCGATCGGGCGTCCGACCGGCATCGCCTGGTCGCCACGACGCACCGCCACCGCGGCCAGGGCGTCCTCCCAGAGCTGGGCGGCCTCCTCCTCGAACGCCGGGCGGCCCAGCAGCGAGGCGCGGAGCAGCCAGCGCGAGCCGTTGATGCCGATCACCCGCGACGGCTGGACAGCCTGGGTGCCGTCCGGGCGCTGCGACCGGCATCCGGCACTCCAGCTCGGTGCCCCAGCGGCCCTCGCGCTCGGTCGCCGTGCCACCGCGGCGGACGACGTCCGCGGCGATCTGCGGCCGGACCTCGCCCCACAGGTCGCCGTTGCGCGGGGCGGAGAAGACCTGGAGCTCCATGGCGCCCTCCGGGCCGGCCAGCAGGGCGCTGGCGACCTCGCCGCTCTCCTCGTTGACCTGCAGCCGGAGCTCGAGGCCCGGGCGCGGGGGCGAATCAGCAGCGCGCCGATGTCGATCCGCTCGACCCCGTCGTCGAGGCCCTCGGCGTCGTACGGGTCCGGGGCCCGGCCTCGGGCTGCTCCTCGGGGGCCGTCGTCTCGGCCGGCACCTCGTCCGCGGGACCTCGTGGTCTGCTCGGACTTGCGGCGGAACTTCATCGGGGTGCCTCCTGGTCGATCGCTCGTCAGCCCTGTGCGGTGGGCCCGCCGGGGACGCTCGTCCCGAAGCCACCGGTAGAACCGTAACCCCCCGCGCCACGACTGGACCCCGGGAGTTCACCGACCTCGACGAACCGGGCGTGCTCGAAGCGCTGCACCACCAGCTGGGCGATCCGGTCACCACGCCGCAGCTCGACCGGCTCGCCCGGGTCGTGGTTGACCAGGAGCACCTTGATCTCTCCACGGTACCCGGCGTCCACGGTGCCGGGCGTGTTCACGATCGAGACCCCGTGCCGGGCGGCGAGCCCCGAGCGCGGGTGGATCAGCGCCACGTGACCCGGGCGGCAGCGCCAGGGCGATGCCCGGTCGGCACCAGGGCCCGCTCGCCGGGCGCGAGCACCAGGTCGACGGTCGAGCGCAGGTCGGCGCCGGCGTCGCCGGGGTGGGCGTAGGCGGGCAGGGGCAGGTCCGGGTCCAGCCGCAGCACGGGGACGTCGAGCGGCACGGGCGAGGAGTCGTCGGTCACGGCGCAGGAGACTACCGGGGTCCCCCGTCGCCCCGGCGTTCGGCGGGCCGCCTAGGCTGGCCCCGTGGAGTACGACGAGCGTCTGCGCGTGCCGCTGCGGTGGTGGGTGCAGGGAACCATGCTGATCGCCAGTCTCTGGCTCGCCGTCGTCGTCGCGGTCCCCGCCACCCCGGCCGGGCCTCGCCACCTCCGGCGCTGTCACCGCCGTCGCCCTGGCGGCGATGGTCGGCCTCTTCTCCTCGCTCGCGGCCCGGGTCACCGTGGCCGACGGAGTGCTGACCGCCGGGACGGGCCCACATCAGCGTGACCCACCTGGGCCGGCGCCGAGGCGCTGGACGCCGACCGGACCCGGGCCGTCGCCGGCCCGGAGGCCGACGCCCGGGCGTTCCTGCTGCTGCGCCCCTACCTCAAGACCGCGGTGCGGGTCGAGCTCACCGACCCGACCGACCCCACGCCGTACTGGCTGATGCACACCCGGCACCCGCAGCATCTGGCCGCGGCGCTGGAGCGCGCCGCCGCAGCACGTCTCGCATACCTGATCCCACCGCTGGGTAGGGTTCTGGGAGACCCCCCAGGAGGACCCATGGCATCGAGTCCAAGTTCTGGACCGTCTTCTCCCTCGGCTCCGCGATCGCCGCGGCGGCCGTGGCCAAGAAGGCGCTGAACACCTCGTGGCGCGCCGCCACGGGCAAGAACCCGCCCGCCAACCCGGCGGACCCCGACGTCGACCTGTGGGAGGCGGTCGCATGGGCCGCCGTGAGCGGCACCGCCATCGGCCTGGCCCGGATGCTCGCCACCCGCAAGGCAGCGAACTACTACGCCAAGTCGACCGGGCACCTGCCGCCCGAGCTGCAGAAGGACGGCCAGCACAAGGACGCCGCCCAGGTTCCCCAGTCCTGACCGACCCGTCCTGAGCCCGGTCGCTGACCGGCCCCGAACGCGCTCAGGCCCCGCAGACGGCAGAAGGCCGCGACCCCCGGGTCGCGGCCTTCGTCGTCTCGTCCTGCTGCCGAGTCCCGCCGGCGGCTCGTGCCGCCGCGCACGGGACGCGGCGCTCAGATGCAGTCGCGGCAGATCATCTTCTTCTCGTCCGCCAGCTGGCTGCGGTGGTGCACCAGGAAGCAGCTCATGCAGGTGAACTCGTCCTCCTGCTTGGGCTTGACCTCGACGGCAAGCTCCTCGTGGGAGAGGTCCGCGCCGGGCAGCTCGAAGGACTCAGCCGCCTCCGTCTCGTCCTCGTCGACCTTCCCGGAGTTCTTGTCGTGACGCCGCGCCTTGAGCTCTTCGATGCTCTCTTCGCTCTGGTCTTCCTCGGTCTTGCGTGGTGCGTCGTAGTCGGTCGCCATCTGCCCTCTTCCAATCCCGAACCCGCGGGCTGACAGCCCTCGTTCTAGTGCTCTGCGCGCGCTGATTGTGCCCCATCGGAGGCGCCCGGATCTCCACTGGCCCGGCCCGTGTCCCACGGTAGCCACGCGCGTGTCCGGCGCAACGGTCCTCAGTCCGCAGCTATTCCCGCCATCAGCCCCTGGATCCGGAGGCATTCGCGTGGTTCAGGAAGCCGGTCTGGACCAGGAGCTCGACCAGCTCGTCCCACCCTTCGGCGGGTCCGGCGACCAGCACCTCGCGCGGCTCGGTACCCGGACTCCCGGCCGGCCCGGTGCCCGGCAACCGGGCGAACCGGCCGCCGGCCTCGGAGACCACCAGCGAGCCCGCGGCCCAGTCCCACGGCTGGGGACCCTCCTCGACGTAGCGCGTCGGCGATCCCCTCCGCCACGTGGCACAGGTCCAGGGCGCAGGAGCCCATCCGCCGTACGTCGCGCACCCGGGGCAGCAGTCGCGCCACGCAGGCGCCCTGGTGGGCGCGCACCTCGGGCAGGTAGCCGAACCCGGTCAGCACCAGCCGCTCCGCCAGCGGCGCCGCCGGCCGCACCCGCAGCGGGACCCCGTCCCGGGTCGCCCCCTGGCCCCAGCGCCGCGGCGTAGACCGCGTCCCGGACGACGTCGACGACGGCGCCGGCGACCACCTCGCCGTCCACCTCGGCGGCGATCGAGACGGCGTACTCGGGGATCCCGTAGAGCAGGTTGACCGTGCCGTCGACCGGGTCCACGACCCAGCGCACGCCGCTGGTGCCGGCGCTGCTCGCCCTCCTCCTCGCCCAGGACCGCGTCCCCGGGCCGCAGCTCGGCCAGCCGCGCGCGCACCAGCGCCTCGCTGCGCCCGGTCGATCTCGGTGACCACGTCGACCCCGCTGGACTTGGTGGCAGCGACCGCCACGCCCTCGGCCCGGGCCCGGCGCACCAGCGCCGCGGCCTCCGCGGCCACCCGGACCGCGACCTCCCGCAGCTCGCCGGGGGCCGCGGCTCACTCCGGCATCCCGCACAGGGCCGGCCGCGGCCCGCGCGGGTTCGGGCAGCACCCCGGCGCGCAGAGGTCGCGCCAGGGGCCCAGGGAGCCGACGGCGGCGCGCTCCGGCTCCTCGCCGCGCTCGACCGCGGCCCGCTCGACCAGCAGGTCGCGGACCATCGCGACGAACCGCGGGTCGACCCCCGGCGTGGCCGCCCGGACCGCGCCGCAGGCCCAGGCGCTCCGCGGTCGCCATCGCCTCGGTGTCGAGGTCGTAGATGACCTCCATGTGGTCGGAGACGAAGCCGATCGGGACCATCACCACCGCCTTCGCCCGCCCGGGCGGCGAGCGCCTCGAGGTGGTCGTTGACGTCGGGCTCGAGCCACGGCACGTGCGGGGCGCCGGAGCGGGAGCAGTAGACGAGCTCGTGCCGGGGACGGGTCCCGGTCTCCTGCCGGACCCGGTCGACGACCTCGGCCATCACGCTGCGGTGCTGCTGGACGTAGGCGTTGCCCTCGGGACCGGACGTCCGCGCCATCTCGGTCGGGATCGAGTGGGTGACGAAGACCAGCTCGACGCCGTCACGGTCGGCGTCGTCGAGCTCGGCCAGCGAGGCCAGGGTGGCGTCGACCACCGGCTCGACGAACCCGGGGTGGTTGAAGTACTGGCGGAGCCGGTCGAGCCGGGGTGCCCCGGCACCTCGGCCACGCGCGTCGGCGAGGTTCTCCCGGTACTGGCGGCACGACGGAGTACGAGGAGTACGCCGAGGTGGGCAGCACCGCGGCCCGGGTCACCCCGTCGGCCGCCATCTGCCGCAGCGTGTCGGCCAGGTAGGGGTCCCAGTTCCGGTTGCCCCAGTAGACCGGCAGGTCGATCCCGGCCCCCGCCAGGTCCTCGGCGCAGCGCGGCGAGCAGCGCCCGGTTCTGGTCGTTGATCGGCGAGCGCCCGCCGAAGAGGAAGTAGTGCTGACCGACCTCCTCGAGCCGCTCGCGCGGGATGCCCGCGGCCGCGGGTGACGTTCTCCAGGAACGGCACCACGTCCTCGGGCTTCTCGGGGCCGCCGAAGGAGAGCAGCAGCAGGGCGTCGTAGGGGGCGACATCCGGAGGGGAAACCTGGCTCATGTCCGCCATCGTAGGGCAGGCCTAGGCTGCGAGACGATGATGGATTCCTACCGCCGCGTCCTGCGCCACCCGGGCGCCCTGCGGTTCTCCGTGGCGGCCCTGGTGGCACGGCTGCCGATCTCGATGGTCGGGCTCGGCATCGTCCTCCTGGTCCAGGCCGAGACCGGCTCCTACGGGGTGGCCGGCACCGTGTCGGCGGCCTACGTCCTGGCGCAGGCCGCCGCGGCGATGCTGCACGGCCGGCTCCTGGACAGCCTGGGCCAGGCGCGTCGTCCTCTCCGCGGCCGTCTCCGGCTTCGGGGTCGCGCTGTCGCTGATGATGCTGTCGGTCGAGCAGGAGCTGGCCGCGGACGCTGACCTACGTGTTCGCCGCCCTGGCCGGGGCCTCCCTGCCCCAGGTCGGGGCGAGCGTGCGCGCCCGGTGGTCGCACCGTGCTGCAGCGACCGCACGAGGTGCAGACCGCGTTCGCCCTCGAGTCGGTGCTGGACGAGGTGGTCTTCGTCGTCGGACCGGTGCTGATCACCACCCTGGCCAGCCTCTGGCACCCGGTGGCGGGGCTCTCGGTGGCGCTGGCCGTGGGCGTGGTGGGGACCGCGGCGTACGCCGCGGCAGCGCTCGACCCAGCCGCCCGCCGCGAGGGCGCCGGCGGGCGCTGACGCACTCCCCCATGCCCTGGTCGGTGATCGCGCCCGCTGGCCGTCGTGAGCCTCGCCCAGGGCACGGTCTTCGGCGTCGCCGAGGTGGTGATCATCGCCTTCGCCGACGAGCAGCGGCGTCCCCGCCGCCGCCGGCCTCGCTGCTGGCCTCTGGGCGGTCGGGCAGCCTGGTCGCCGGACTGGTCACGGGCGCGGTGGCCTGGCGCCGTCCGCCTGTCTTCCGCGTGCGGCTGGGGATGCTGGCGCTCACCCTGGCGATGGTGCCCACGGCGGTCGTCGCCGCGGTCGGCTCCGTGCCGGCGATGGCGCTGGTCCTGCTGGTCGGCGGCCTGGCGATCGCCCCCACCCTGATCGCCACGCTCTCCATGGCCGAGCAGGCCGCCCCGACGGACCGGCTGACCGAGGCTGGCCGTCGTGCACACCGGGCTGATCGCCGGGGTGGCGCCCGGCGCCGCGATCGCCGGCGTTCGTGATCGACCACTACTGCCGTCTCCGCGGCGTTCCTGGTCGCGGTCGTCGCCGGCGCCGCCGGCACGGTGGCGCGCGCTGCTGCACCGGGCGCACCGCCGCGACCGTCCCGCCGGCGCACCCGCCCGAGGCCGCACCACGGGCCTGAGCACCACTCGCCTGACCGCCATGACCGGGCGCACGGCCCGGATGCCACGCAACTGGGCCGGGCTCGAGCGCACCCGCCGCCGGACGGAGTGCTCGTCCCCGAGCGGAGCCGCGGAGATCGTCACCGCCGTCGAGCGGGCGCGAGCGCACGGGCCGAGCACGCCGGTCAAGATGGTCGGCACCGGGCACAGCTTCACCGGCATCGCCGCCCCCGAGCACACGATGCTGCGGCCCCGACCGGCTGCGCGGCGTCGTGCTCGCGGTGGACCGCGACGCCGACGACCGTCACGGCCCGGCCGGCACCCCGCTCAAGGAGCTCAACCGCACGCTGGAGCTGCTCGGGCTCTCGCTGCACAACATGGGCGACATCGCCGAGCAGACCCTGGCCGGCGCTGTCTCCACCGGCACCCACGGCAGCGGCGGGCGACGCCGCCGGGCTGGCCGCCCAGCTCGCCGGGCTCGAGCTGGTCACCGGCACCGGCGAGGTGCTCGGACAGCGACCAGGAGACCCGGAGCTGCTTCGGACCTGGCCCGGATCGGGCTCGGCGCCCTCGGCGTCCTCACCGACGCTGACCTTCCGGGTCGAGCCGCTCGTTCCTGCTGCGGGCCGAGGAGCGGCCGGTGCGCTGGGACGAGCTGCTCGCCACCTTCGACGAGCTGCAGCCGAGCGCCACCACCACGTCGACGTGCACTGGTTCCCGCACACCGACGGCGCCCTGCTCAAGGCCAACACGCGGCTGGCCGAGCGGTCTCCGCCGCCGAGCCCCTTCCCGGCTGGCAGCGCCGGCTCGACGACGACTTGCTGTCCAACCGGCTCTTCGGCGCGCTGACCGCGTGCGGAGCGCGCTGGCCCGCGTCGGTCCCGTCGATCAACCGTGTCGCGTCCCGGGCGCTCTCGGCCCGGACCTACTCCGACGTGGCGCACCGGGTCTTCGTCTCGCCCCGCACCGTGCGTCTTCCGCGAGATGGAGTACGCCGTGCCCCGCGAGGCGGGGCTGGCGGCCCTGCGGGAGGCCCGCCGGGTGATCGACGCCAACGACTGGCGGATCAGGTTCCCGGTCGAGATCCGCACCGCGCCGGCCGACGACGTCGCCCTGTCCACGGCGTACGGCCGGGACTCTGCTACCTGGCCTTCCACGTGCCACCGCGAGCGTCGACCACACCGCCTACTTCGCGGCCATGGAGGAGGTGGTGCGTCGCCCACGGCGGCCGGCCGCACTGGGGCAAGCTGCACTCGCTGGACGCCGACCGGCTCGCGCTGCTGCACCCCCTGTTCGACGAGTTCCTCGCCCTGCGCGACCGGCTGGATCCCGACCGGCTGTTCACCAACGCCTACCTGCGCCGGGTGCTGGGCGACTAGGCCGAGTCCGACGTGCCGGGTCCGCGCCACCGGGGCCCGCTAGACGCTGGCCGACCCCGCGGCATCGGTGCCTGCCACGACCGCCAGATCGCCAGCAGCCGCCAGACCAGGCAGGTGCCGGCGGCCGAGGGGACCACCAGCCACCAGCCGAGGTCGAGCCGGTCGCCACCACCGCCACCGCGGCGCCGGCCAGCGCGGGGGTGGCGTAGAGCTCGCCGCGGAAGACGACCGGGACGCGTCCGGCGAGCACGTCGCGCGATCACTCCCCCGCCGATGGCGGTGACCACGCCCATCAGCGCGGCGGGCACGGGCCCCAGGCCGTAGTCGAGCGCCTTCACGGCGCCGGTGACGCAGAAGAGCGCCAGGCCGAACGCGTCGAAGACGTTGATCGGCCGCTCCAGGCGCCCGATCGTCGGGTGGAAGACGAAGACGACGAGGCCCGCCACGACGGGGACCAGGAGGTAGCGCCAGTCGGTCAGCGTGGCCGGCGGGGCGGCATCGATCAGGACGTCGCGCAGGAATCCGCCGCCCGAGGCCGGTCGCCCCGGCGAGCACCAGGACGCCGAAGACGTCGAGGCCCTTGCGCACGCCCAGCAGCGCGCCGGAGATGGCGAAGACGAAGATGCCGGAGAGGTCCAGGACCACGAAGACGGTCGCGCTGGCCCCGGTCGTGGTCACGCACCCACGCTAGCCGCAGCAGGCGACGCGGCCGCGCGCCGGACCCGATGGGCGCGTGGTCGCCCGGCGCGGGTGCGCGCTGGCGTAGGCTCGGCACACCGGAAGAGCTGCCCCGGCACGTCCGGGGCCTGACAGGGGCAGGAGCAGAGCGGCGATGGCACACCTCACGCTCGTCGGACTCAGCGGTGACCGCACGCGGTTGCTCCTGGTCGACGACGAAGGTGCGGAGTACACCCTCGCTGTCGACGCCGCCCTCCGGTCCGCTCTGCGCGGTGAGGACCCACGCCCCGGCCAGTTGGAGATTCGAATGGAAAGCGCCATCCGCCCGCGAGACATCCAGGCCCGCATCCGTGCCGGCGAGAGCCCCGAGTCGGTGGCCGAGGCCGCGCACAGCACGGTGGAGAAGATCATGCCGTACGCCGCGCCGGTGCTCGCCGAGCGCGCGCACGTGGCCGAGCGGGCCCAGCGCTCCTCGGTGCGCCGCCGGTCCTCCGAGGGTTCCGGGTCGCTCGGTGGTGGCCGCACCCTGGAGGAGACGGTCACCGCCCACCTGCGCGGCCAGAACGTCGACCCCGGCTCGGTGGAGTGGGACGCCTACCGGCGCGAGGACGGCCGCTGGACGCTCACCGGGGTCTTCACCACCCCCGGCCGCACCGGCACCGCGAAATTCACCTTCGACGTCCCGGGCAACTACGTGACTGTGGAGGACGACGACGCCCGGTGGCTGGTCGGCGAGCTCGCCCCCCGGCCGGCGCGCGTCGAGGAGCCGCCCGCTCCGGCCGCCGGCACGCCCCGGCGCCGGCTCTCCGCGGTTCCGGCCGAGGAGCTGCCGCTCGGCGAGGACGCGATCGAGATGCTCGCCGGCGGCGGCGGCTCACCCGGGCCGCGACGAGGAGGAGACCGCCGACCTGAGCGAGGCCCTGCCGGTCGAGGCGTTCCTCGACGCGCGTCCCGACGACCCGGCGCCCGCTGCTCGCGACCGGACCGCGTCCCAGGCCGAGACAGGACGAGGCCCCCGAGCCGGCCCCGGAGGAGAAGCCCGGCACCAAGGACGCGGCTCCCCGTCGTCCGGTGCGCAAGAACCGGGGCCGGGCCTCGGTGCCCAGCTGGGACGAGATCATGTTCGGCGGCGGCACCGGCGACTGAGGCCGCGCCGACCGTGCGGGTCACCTCGTTGCGGCGTCCACCCGGTGAAGAGCACCGCGGTCCGACCGGTGGCGAGCGCAGCCGTCCTGCCCCGAGGGCCTCGCCGACGACCGCGACTGGGTCGTGGTGGATGCCGCCGGCTCCGCGGTGACCGCGCGCGAGCTGCACGGCCTTGCTGCGCGTCGTCGCCGACACCCCGGGCACCGACGCGACCCTCTCCGCCGACCTGCGGCTGCGCGCACCGGGCCTGCCCGACCTGTACCTGGCCCACCCGACCGGGCCCTCGGTCCGGGTCGGCCTCTTCTCCCACGAGCTGGCCGGCGTGCCGGCCGGCCCCGAGGCCGACGCATGGTTGCGTGCTGCGCGGGGCCGCGACGACCTGCGCCTGGTCTGGTGCGACGACCCGACCCGCCGACGGCTGGACCCGCGCCACTCCGAGCCCGTGGACCACACGGCGTACGCCGACGACTATCCGCTGGGTCCCCTGGCCTCGGGCGAGCGCCTCGCTGGCCCGGCTGGACCACTGCGGCGTCCGCGCGACGTCGGCCCGCGGCCAAGCCAGGACCGCTGGTGATCCGACCGGGCACCGGCGCTGCCACGAGGGAAGACCTGTTCGCGGTGCACCTGATCCCGGAGACTACCGTCGTCGGTGGGCGACGAGGTCGAGGTCAGCGCTCGACCGGACGCGCCGGGTCGGTGACCCACTCGCTCCAGCTGCCGGGTAGAGCGCTGCGGAGACGCCCGCCAGCTCGAGGGCGAGCACGTCATGGGCAGCGGTGACGCCCGGACCCGCAGTAGACGCCGACCCGGGCGCCGGGGACCGCGCCCACGACCCCGTACAGCGCGGCCAGCTGCTCGGAGGGGCGGAACCGCCCGGAGACGTCGAGGTTGGTCTCGGTGGGCACGTTGACCGCGCCCGGCACGTGCCCGGCCACCGGGTCGACGGGCTCCACCTCGCCGCGGATACCGCTCCGGCGCCCGGGCGTCGACCAGGACGTCGACGATGTCCAGCTCGTCCGCGGTCGCACGGGCACTGCCCGGCCTGCGGGTCGGCGAGTCCGGAGGCGACCGTGACGTCCCGCCGCCGGCTCGCGGTCGCCTGGGTCTCGCGCGCGCGCCGGAGACCAGCAGCCCCGCCGGCCGCCCGCCAGGCGGCGAGCCCACCGTCGAGCACCCGCACGTCCCGGTGTCCGTGAGGCGCAGCAGCCACCAGGCGCGCGCGGCGGCCCGCCCCTGCCAGTCGTCGTAGGACCACCACGGGCGAGCCGCCGTGCACACCGAGACGCTCCAGCGCCCGGGCGAACCGGGCCGGGTCGGGCAGCGGGTGCCGACCACGGTGACCGGGCGGAGCGGCGAGGTCGGTGTCCAGGTCGACGTACGCGGGCCCCGGGCAGGTGGCCGGCCCGGAAGGCGGCCAGGCCGGTCGTCCGGACGCTGGCCCGTCCGGTAGCGCACGTCGAGCAGCGTCACCCGGTCGAGCAGGCCCGGCGAGCTCGCCGGCGGAGATCAGCGGGCTCACACCGCGCGGCCCTGCGGCGAGTTCTCCGCCGTCATCGCGGGGTCGCGGACGACCACGTCGCCGAGCGCCTCGTCGATCGCCGTCATCGCCTCGTCCGGGATCCGCACCCCGGCCGCCTTGACGTTCTCGGCCACCTGCTCGGGCCGCGACGCGCCGATCAGGGCCGAGGCCACGTTGTCGTTCTGCAGCACCCAGGCCACCGCCAGCTGGGCCATGGTCAGGTCCAGCGACTCCGCGATCGGGCGCAGCTGCTGCACCCGGTCGAGCAGGTCCGTCGTTCATGAACCGCTGGATCATGTGGGCGCCGCCCTTCTCGTCGGTGGCCCGCGAGCCGGCCGGCGGCGGCTGGCCCGGCTGGTACTTGCCGGTCAGCACGCCCTGGGCGATCGGCGACCAGACGATCTGGGAGATGCCCGAGCTCGCGGCTGGCCGGGACCACCTCGTCCTCGATCACCCGCCACAGCATCGAGTACTGCGGCTGGCTGGAGATCAGCTGGAAGCCCAGCTCCTTGGCCAGCGCGTGCGCCGGCGCGCAGCTGGTCGGCGGTCCACTCGCTGACCCCGATGTAGAGCGCCTTGCCGGCCCGGACGACGTCGGCGAAGGCCTGCATGGTCTCCTCCAGCGGCGTCTCGGTGTCGTAGCGGTGCGCCTGGTAGAGGTCGACGTAGTCGGTGCTGCAGCCGCTCGCAGCGAGCCGTTGATCGACTCCATGATGTGCTTGCGGGACAGGCCGGTGTCGTTGGGCCCGCTCGGGCCGGTCGGCCAGTACACCTTGGTGAAGATCTCCAGCGACTCCCGCCGCTCGCCCTTGCAGCGCCTCGCCGAGCACGGTCTCGGCCGCGGTGTTGGCGTAGACGTCGGCGGTGTCGAAGGTGGTGATGCCGGCGTCCAGCGCGGCGCGGACGCACTCGCGTCGCCACGTCGTTCTCGACCTGGGAGCCGTGGGTGAGCCAGTTGCCGTAGGTGATCTCGGAGATCTTCGAGCCCGCTGTTGCCCAGGTATCTGAATTCCATGCCGCGACGCTACTCCCGGCCACAACCCGGTGGCGGCACCCGGTGGGACCGGTGGCGCCGGTGCGGGCCTGCACGTGGCAGGATCGGCTCCCGTGGCGGAACTGCACTTCTTCACCGGGACCATGGACTCTGGCAAGAGCACCCTGGCGCTCCAGACGAACCACAACCACGCCACCCGCGGACGGGTGGGCCGCATCTTCACCGCCCACGACCGCGGCGGCCAGGCCGTGCTCTCCAGCCGCCTGGGACTGACCCACGAGGCCCTCGAGGTCGCGCCGGACTTCGACTTCTGGAAGTACGTCGTCCAGGTGCTCACCCAGGGCGGACGGATCGACTACCTGATCTGCGACGAAGCGCAGTTCTACACCCCCGAGCAGGTCGACCAGCTGGCCAAGGTGGTCGACGAGCTGCAGATCGACGTCTTCGCCTTCGGCATCCTCACCGACTTCCGCACCGTGCTCTTCCCGGGCTCCGCGCGCCTGGTGGAGCTCGCCGACCGGATGAACGTCCTGCAGGTCGAGGCCCTGTGCTGGTGCGGCAAGCGGGCCACCCACAACGCGCGGACCGAGAACGGCGTGATGGTCGTCGAGGGCGAGGTCGTGGTGGTGGGCGACGTCGAGGCCGCCGACGAGCCCCCGGCGGACGTCGCCTACGAGGTGCTCTGCCGCCAGCACCACCGGCGTCGGCTCACCGCCGCCCGGGCCAAGGCGGTCAGCCTGGCCCCGGAGCCGCTCCCCTTCGGCTGACCCCCGCGGCTCCCGGCGCCCTCCGGGCACAGGCCTCACGGCCCGCAGGTTTCGGGTCTTCGTCCCTGCCTACCGGCCCCCGGTGCTCATAGGTTCCCGGGAGACAGCGCACCGATCGAGCCGGGGTCGGCCGGTCGGCACGGACCCCTCCCGGGAGCAGCCGATGACCAGCAGCGAGACCGAGCAGGGCGGCAAGCTCGACCGACGGGTGCTCGAGGTCGGCGCCGTGCTGATCGCCGGGATGATCATGCCGGTGCTGGACAGCACGATCGTCAACGTCGCGCTGGACTCGTTGAGCAAGGACCTCGACGCCTCGCTGTCGGACACCCAGTGGGTGGTCACCGGCTACCTGCTGGCCGTCGCCATCGTCATCCCGATCACCGGCTGGGCGATGGACAGGTTCGGGTCCAAGCCGACCTGGGTCACGGCGGTGACCTTGTTCGCGGTGGGCTCGGCGCTCTGCGCGACGGCGTGGTCGATCGAGTCGCTGGTCGCCTTCCGCATCCTGCAGGGGCTCGGCGGCGGGATGCTGCTGCCCGGCGGGCCAGGCGATGCTCGCGCGGGCGGCGGGGCCGGCCAACATGGGCCGGGCGATGACCATCCTCGGCGTCCCGATGCTGATCGGACCGATCCTGGGGCCCGTGCTCGGCGGCCTGCTCGTGGAGTACGGCAGCTGGCACTGGATCTTCCTGGTCAACGTGCCGGTCGGCGTGGTGGCCGTCGCCCTGGCGCTGTGGCGTCTCCCCGTCGAGCGCGGTCTCTACGACCCCGGACGGCTCGACACCCTGGGGCTGGCCCTGCTCTCGCTGAGCCTCGCCAGCCTGCTCTACGGGCTGTCCGAGGCGAGCTCGAAGGGCGGCTTCGGCGAGACGGTGGTGGTAGCCCCGCTCGATCGGCGGGCGCGGTCGGCCTGGGGCTCTACACCTGGCACAGCCTGGTGCGCGGGGCCGAGCTCGATCATCGACGTCCGGCTGCTCACCGACCGGCTCTTCGCCAGCGGGGCGGCTCGCGCTCTTCCTGGTCGCCATCGGCCTCTTCGGCGGCATGCTGCTGCTCCCGCTCTACTACCAGACCGTGCGCGGCGAGGGCGCGCTGGACGCCGGCCTGCTCCTCGTCCCCCAGGGCCTCGGAGCGATCGTCTCGATGGTCGTCGCCGGCAGGCTCACCGACCGCGTCGGCGCCGGGTACGTCGTGCCCGTGGGCGTGGTGCTCGCCCTGCTCGGCACCCTGCCGTTCACCCAGCTCGGCGTCGACACCTCCTACGTCTGGCTCAGCTGCGCACTCTTCGTCCGCGGCATGGGTCTCGGTGCGGTGATGATGCCGACCATCTCCTCGGCGTACGCCACCTGAGCAAGGACCGGGTCTCCCGGGCCTCCCCCACCCTGTCGGCGATCCAGCAGGTCGGGCGCCTCGCTCGGCAGCGCCCTGCTGGTCACGGTGCTGACGCGCCAGTTCGCCGACCACCTCGCCGCCGAGGGCATGCGCAGCCGGGCGGCGGCGCCGACCAGCAGCTGGGGACCTGTCGCCCGCGGCTCGCCGAGTGGTGGGCCCGGCGTTCGCCGACGCCTACGGCAACGCGTTCTGGGTCGCCTTCGCCCTGACCGCGCTCATCCTGGTGCCGGCGCTCTTCCTCCCCCGGCTGCGGGGAGGCAAGGCAGGCCCTCCGGGTCGCCGCCCGGAGGCGGCCGGGACGACCCGGCCGGCCCAGTCGCCACCACCCACCCCGCGCGCCGGGGTGAGGAGCGCCCGGCGCTCAGGCCAGCAACAGCGGGATCCGCATCTCCGCGGGCGTCAGGGAGCCGTGCAGCCCGACCAGCTGGTTCTCGTACGGGAAGTCGGCGGTCGAGATGATCGCGGCGTCCCCTCGGCAGGCGGCCACGACGTCACCGATCCGCGGGAGCACGGACGGCTCGACGGCGCCGAACCAGCCCGACGCGACCACCTCGTCGCGGGTCAGCACCTGCGCACGATCCCCCAGCACCTCCCGCCAGGTGGCAGCGACGTCCTCCACCGCCCCGCGGGCGCAGTAGACGTGCCGGAACCGCGCCTCGCCGCCGAGCAGGGTCACCCCGGAGCGCAGCTCCAGGCGGTCGTCCAGGTCGATCCGCGACGCCGGCGGGCTGTCGACCATGCCGTGGTCGGCGATCACCAGCATCCGCACGTGTCGCCGGCAGGGCCTCGCGCATCTGCTCCGCCTCGGCGTCGACCATCGCCAGCTGCTGGAGCCACTGGGTCGAGGCCACCCCGAACTTGTGGCCGGTCCAGTCCAGGTCGGCGTCGTAGACGTAGGTGAGCGAGGGTCGGACCGCCGACGCGGCCTGGACCGCGGCGATCCGCTCGCCGACCCGGTCGGCGCCGACGTACTCGGCGCCGCGGTGGGCGGCCTGGGTCAGGCCGCTGGTGACGAAGTCACGCTTGTTGACCACGGTCACCGAGACCCCGGCGGCGCTCAGCCGGGCGAAGGCGGTCGGGTGCGGCTGCCACTCCCGCGGGTCGACCCCGGAGTCCCAGGTGAGGCCGTTGAGCAGTCGGTCGGTCCCCGGGATCCGCGACGGTGTAGCCGACCAGGCCGTGCGCACCGGGCGGCAGCGCCGGTGCCGAACGAGGTGAGGCTGGTGGCGGTGGTGGAGGGGACGGTCGCCGAGCCGACGGAGTCACGGCCGACCAGCGAGGAGAGGAAGGGCGCCGCGTGCGCGTAGCGGCGGAGCAGCTCGGCGCCGAGCCCGTCGACCAGGAAGACGACGTACGCCGGGGCGGGCGGCAGGACCAGCGCGTCGCCGGCCCGGCACCGGGGACCGCCGAGCGGCGCGCCCAGGGCACGGGCCGACTGCGGGCACGACGTCGCTGAGCGTGCGCGAGCCGTACTCGGGAGCGAGGAACCCCTCGGGCGTCATGCGCCCCGGGTCCGCGCGGAGAGCTCCTCGGCGAACTCCAGCAGCCCGGTGACCGCGTCCCGGCCCTCGGCGGCCGCGGAGACCCGCAGGGAGAAGTCGTCGCCCGCCAGCACCCCGGTGTAGCCGTGGTCGGCGTCGCACTGGGGGTCGGCGCAGCTGGCGGGCTCCAGGTCGATCCGGGAGACCCCGCCCCACCCGATGGTGAGCACCGCCTCGGCCGCCGGGGCGGGCCCGGAGCTGGGGTTGGTGACCATCCGGGTGACGACCACCGAACGGATCGAGGAGAGCGTGATCGCCTCGGTGGAGGTCGAGGTGTGCGGCTCCGGGAGCAGGTCGTCGCCGGGGTGCTCGTCGGTGTGCGCCAGCAGCAGCCTCGTGGGGGTCAGCACCACCACGGTGAGGTGGCGGCGCACCTCGTCGCGCTCGAAGGTCGGCTCGTGGTGGACGTAGAAGGCCGAGACCCGCTCGCCGCCGAGGGCGGCGAAGACGCCGTCGCTGACCACCTCCGGGTAGTAGCCGGTCCGCTCGATCGCCTGCCGCAACCGGCGACCGTGGTCCTTCTCGTCCGTGGTGTGACCAGGGGTCCTGCTCCGCATGGGAGGCAGTCTGTCATGCCGCTCAGAAGACATAGCCGAACGCCTCGAGGTCGTCCGCGAAGACCTCCGCGACCCGGTCGCGCATCAGCGGGGTGAACTCGGTGCGGTAGTCCCGCGGCGGGGCGGCGTTGTTGCGCGGGATGGCCGCCGGCGCGCGTCCAGGCCCAGGTGCAGCATCACCCGGCGTACGTCGTCGTCGAAGCTCTCCGTCCGGCCGACGAAGTCCGCCTGCCGGGTGGGCGTACGCAGGTAGGCGACCTGCGGGGTGCGCAGCCGCTTCCAGTCGTCGGGGCCCTTGAGCACGAAGGCCTCGAAGTCCGGGTAGTTCCGGGCCACGCCCGCCATGAACCCTCCGCCGGTCAGGAACCCCTGCGCCTTCGGCGATCCCTTGTCGGCCAGCCTGCGGAAGCGCTGCACCATCCCGTACCAGGAGAGCAGCCGGGCCCACGGGTTGCGCACGAACCCGACGGTCCAGTAGTCGGCCAGGCCCGGCTCGGCGCGCAGGATCCGGTCGAGCCGGGCGTGCCGGCTCAGCCCGTCGAGGGTGCGGACCTCGGGCAGCTGCGGACGCAGCAGGTGCTCCACGCTGACACCGCCGGTCTTCTGCACGTGCACGAAGAGGAGGCGGTGAGCGTCGCAGACCAGCACGCGGCGATCCTAGTGGTCGCCGGGCTCAGTCCGGCAGGGTGTCTCCGGGCATCATCGAGAGCCGGCGCACGAACCAGTCCGAGCGCGGGTCCGCCACCGGCTCGATCCGGCACGACGCGCCGAGCACCGAGCAGCCGTCCCGGCCGGCCAGCACCAGGGGCAGCGACAGCGAGCGCACCTGCGGGAGGTCGTGCTGCAGCTGGGCGACCCGGCGCACGATCCGCTCGACCTCCTCGACGTCGACGATCTCGCTGCCCCGGTAGCCGAAGAGCAGCGGCGAGGCCTTGATCTCGCGGACCATGTCCTGGGCGTCGTGCTCGGCCAGCGGCGGGATCCGGAAGGCCCGGTCCTGCAGGAGCTCGGTCATCGGGCCGCCGATGCCGAAGGAGACGACCGGGCCCGAAGAGCGGGTCCTCGATGCTCGCCACCGCGACCGGCACGCCGGGCGGGGCGTTGCGCTGCACCACGAAGCCGGCCGACCCGGGGTCGCTGATCACGTCGCGGAGCGTGTGCCAGGCGTCCTCCATCTCCGCGGCCGAGTCGATGTTGCGCCACACGTGGGCCAGGTCGGGCCGGTCCCGCAGGTGCACCGCGGTCGCCTTGAGCACGACGTCCCAGCCCGAGCGACTCCCCCGCCTCGAGCGCCTCGGGCAGGTCCGCGACCGGGTAGGTGCGCCACAGGTCGATGCCGTACGCCCCCAGCAGGGTGTGCAGGTCCTCGTCGCCCGAGGTCGTGGCCGTCGGGGTGCTTGATCAGCAGCTGGCTGACCAGCTTCTTGGCCGCCGGCCGGTCGACCAGCTCCGCGTCCGAGGGCGGGGTGGCCGGGCTGCGCAGCCACATCGCGTACTCCACCACCCGGGCCAGCGCCCGGACCGCGGCCTCCACGGCCGGGTAGGAGGGCACCGAGCCGCGACCGGCGGTGGAGCCGGCGGCGTCGGGCACGCGCAGCAGCTCGGGCACGCCCTCGGCCCCCAGGAAGGTGGTGACCAGCGGCTTGTCCGACTGCTCGCCGATCGCGGCCAGCACGTTGGCCACGTCCTCGCCGGAGACGTTGAGCGGCGGGATGTAGATCGCGGCGACGGCGTCGACGTCGGGGTCGTCGATGGCCGCGTCCAGCGCGTCCTCGAAGTCCTCGGCCCCGGCCTCGGCACCCAGCGCGACCTGCTTGTTGACCACCAGGCCGGCACCCGCGGCCGCGTCGGCGGCCAGCAGCCCGAGCGCGTCGGAGTTGCCCACGACCGCGACCCGGCGACCTCGCGGCAGCGGCTGGTGGGCCAGCAGCTGGGCGACGTCGAACATCTCCTCCAGGGCGTCGACCTGGATCACGCCCGGCCTGGCGGAACATCGCGTCGACCGACTGCGACGGGCGCGGCGATCCGCCGGACCGCGTGCCCCATCGGCACGCCCTGGGTGGTGCGGCCGGAGCGGACCGCGATGATCGGCTTGCGCCGGGAGACCCGGCGCGCGATCCGGGAGAACTTGCGCGGGTTGCCGATCGACTCCAGGTAGAGCAGGACCACCTCGGTGGAGTCGTCCTCCTCCCAGTACTGGAGCAGGTCGTTGCCGGAGACGTCGGCGCGGTTGCCGGCGCTGACGAAGGTGGTCAGCCCCAGGCCCCGGTTGTTGACCTTCTCCAGGATCGCCGAGCCCAGCGCCCCGGACTGGCAGAAGAACCCGGCGCGGCCGCGCGGCGGCATCACCGAGGAGAGCGAGGCGTTGAGCGAGACCTCCGGGGCGGTGTTGATCACGCCCAGGCAGTTGGGGCCGATCAGCCGCAGGCCGTAGGAGCGCGAGAGCCCCACCAGCTGCCGCTGCCGGTTCCGCCCTTCCTCGCCGGTCTCGGCGAAGCCCGAGGAGATCACCACCAGCCCGTGCACGCCCTTGGCGGCGCAGTCCAGGACGACGTCCTGCACCGGCTTCGGCGGGGACCGCCACGATCGCGACGTCCACGTCGTCGGGGATCTCGGTGACCGACTTGTACGTCGGCAGTCCGGAGACGGCGTCCGCGGTCGGGTTGACCGCGTAGACCCGCCCGGTGAAGTCGCCCAGGCACCAGGTTGCGGACCAGCGCCTGACCGATCGTGTCCTGGCGACGACTGGCACCGATGACCGCGATCGAGCGCGGGTTGAAGAACTTCTCGATGGAGGCGGACTCGGCGCGGTGCTCACGCTGCTCCATCACCCCGATGCGCGGTGTCGGTCGGGTCGATCGAGAACTCGAGGCTGACCACGCCGTCGTCGTACTGGCTGGCCACCTGGTAGCCGGCGTCCTTGAAGGTGCGGATCATCGGGTGGTTGTCGGGCAGCACCTCGGCCACGAACCGCTCGATGCCGCACTCGCGGCCGGCCTGGGCCAGGTGCTCCAGCAGCAGCTGGCCGATGCCCCGGCCCTGGTGCTTGTCCTCCACCAGGAAGGCCACCTCCGCCTCGCCGGGCGGTCACCGAGTCGTAGCGACCGACCGCGATCATCTGGCCGCCCACCAGGAGCACGAAGGCCACCCGGTCGCGGTAGTCCACCTGGGTGAAGCGCGCCACGTCGCGGTCCGAGAGCTTCGGCATCGGGCGCGAAGAACCGGTAGTACTTCGACTCGTCCGAGACCCGGCTGTAGAACTCCACCAGCAGGTCGGCGTCCGCTGGCGCGGATCGGCCGGATGTGCGCGGTCCGCCCGTCCCGCAGCAGCACGTCGGCCTCCCAGTGGTGAGGGGGCTCGTGCGTGGTGGCTACGGGCTGCTCGTCGGTCACACGCAGAATCTAACCGGTCGGGGCAGATCGGCGTGCCCTCCCGTCGCGAGCCGGGACCCTGGCGGGAGAATGCCGCCATGGCACGCCGTGGCACCAAGTCCCCACTTCCCGACGACTTCGAGGAGCACATCCTCGACATCGACGTCGGCGACGAGATCAAGACCTCGTTCCTGGAGTACGCCTACTCGGTGATCTACTCCCGCGCGCTGCCCGACGCCCGGGACGGCCTCAAGCCCGTGCAGCGGCGGATCCTCTACACGATGGACGACATGTCCCTGCGCCCCGACCGCGGGCACGTGAAGAGCGCCCGGGTGGTCGGCGAGGTCATGGGCAAGCTGCACCCGCACGGCGACAGCGCGATCTACGACGCCCTGGTGCGGCATGGCCCAGCCGTGGTCGATGCGGCTGCCGATGGTCGACGGGCACGGCAACTTCGGCTCGCCCGACGACCCCCCGGCCGCCATGCGCTACACCGAGTGCCGGATGGCCCCGGCCGCGGTCGCGATGACCGGCTCGCTCGACGAGGACACCGTCGACTTCAAGCCCAACTACGACTCCCGCGAGCTGGAGCCGTCGGTGCTGCCCGCGGCGATCCCGCACCTGCTGGTCAACGGCGCCACGGGCATCGCGGTCGGCATGGCCACCAACATCGCCCCGCACAACCTGGTCGAGGTGGTGCAGGCGCTGCGGCACCTGATCAAGAAGCCCAAGGCCGACCTGGACGACCTGATGCGGTTCATCCCCGGGCCCCGACCTGCCCACCGGCGGCAAGATCGTCGGGCTCGACGGGGTGCGCGACGCCTACGCCACCGGGCGCGGGAGCTTCAAGATGCGCGCCACCGCCCGGATCGAGTCGGTCACCCCGCGCAGGAAGGGCATCGTGGTCACCGAGATGCCGTACGGCGTGGGCACCGAGCGGGTGGTCGAGCGGATCAAGGTCCTGGTCCAGTCCAAGAAGATCCAGGGCATCTCCGACATCAAGGACCTCACCGACCGCGACCAACGGGCTGCGGCTGGTGATCGAGGTCAAGAACGGCTTCGTCCCCGAGGCCCTGCTCGAGCAGCTCTACAAGCTGACCCCGCTGGAGGAGTCCTTCGGCATCAACGCCGTCGCCCTGGTCGACGGCCAGCCGCGCACCCTGGGGCTCAAGGAGATGCTCGAGGTCTACCTGGCCCACCGGCTCGACGTCGTCCGCCGACGGTCGGCCTACCGGCGCGGCAAGGCCGCCGACCGGCTGCACCTGGTCGAGGGCCTGCTGCTGGCCATCCTCGACATCGACGAGGTGATCCAGCTGATCCGCACCAGCGACAACGCCGCCGCGGCCAAGGAGCGGCTGATGTCGGTCTTCGACCTCACCACCATCCAGGCCGAGTACATCCTGGACATGCCGCTGCGCCGGCTCACGAAGTTCTCCACGCTCGAGCTCGACAAGGAGAAGACCGAGCTGCAGGAGCAGATCGAGGCGCTGGACGCGATCCTCAACGACGAGCAGCGGCTGCGCGAAGGTGGTCTCCGACGAGCTGGCCGAGGTCGCCAAGACCTTCGGCACCCCGCGACGGACGGTGCTGCTGGCCTCGGCCGGCACGTCGGTGAGCGCCGCGAGCGCCTCGGTGGAGATCCCCGACGACCCGTGCTTCGCCTTCCTCTCCTCCAGCGGCCTGCTGGCCCGCTCGCAGCGACGCCGAGATCCCGGGGCAGGGCGGCGGCCGGGCCAACCACGACGCGGTGGTCTCGGCCGTGCGCACCACCGCGCGCGGTGAGATCGGGGTGCTGACCTCGCGGGGGCCGGGTGCTGCGGACCCAGGTGCTGGACATGCCGGTCCTGCCGCCCTCGGCCAACGACCCCAACCTGCAGGGCGGGCTCCCGCTCGCCGAGGTGCTCCAGCTCGAGGCCGACGAGCGCCCGCTCGCGCTCACCACGCCTGACCGACGACGGTCCCGGGCTCGCCCTGGGCACCCGGCACGGAGTGGTCAAGCGGGTCAACCCCGAGGTGCTCAACCGCGACGAGTGGGAGGTCATCTCGCTCAAGGACGGCGACGAGGTGGTCGGCGCCCTGCGAGCTCGCCACCGGCACCGAGGAGCTGTGCTTCATCACCTCCGACGCCCAGCTGCTGCACTTCGGCGCCGACGGGGTCCGACCCCAGGGACGGGCCGGCGGCGGGATCGCCGGCATCCGGCTGAACGCCGGGGCGGAGGTCGTGTGGTTCGGCGCGCTCGAGGGCGAGGACGCGGTGGTGGTCACCGCCTCCGGCTCCTCGACCGCGCTGCCCGGGCACCGAGCCCGGCTCGGTCAAGGTCACCCCGTTCACCGAGTACCCGGCCAAGGGCCGGGCGACCGGCGGGGTGCGCTGCCACCGGTTCCTGAGGGGCGAGGACGCCCTGGTCCTCGCCTGGGCCGGCCCCGCTCCGGCCCGGGCCGCCGCCGCCAGCGGCGCGCCGGTGGAGCTGCCCGCCGGCCGACGGCCGACGCGACGGCTCCGGGACGCCCGGGAGCATCCCGGTGGTCGCCGTGGCCGCCCCGGTGGCCCGGCAGCCGGGAGTGGGCGCCGATGCCTGAGCGTGCTTCGGCCGTGTGCCACCCTGACCGCATGCCGACCCCTGCCCCCACCTCCACGCCGCGCCGCGCCCAGCTCGCCAAGGGGCTGGGTGCCGCCCTGCTCGGTCTCGGCGTCCTGACCGGCTGCAGCTCCGACGACGACCTGTCCGGACAAGGACGTCGAGGAGGTGCTCGCCCAGGCGAGCGACACGCTGCTGGAGACCTCGGGCCTCCAGCTGCGCCTGGCCACCGACGACCTGCCCGACGGCGTCACCGGCATCACCAGCGCCGAGGGCGTCGCCACCGACGCGCCGGCCTTCGAGGGCGACCTCCGGGTCCGGCTGGCCGGCAACGACTTCACCGTGCCCGTGGTCGCGGTCGACGGGACCGTCTGGGCGCAGATCCCGCTGACGCCGGGCTGGTCCGACGTCGACCCGGCCGAGTACGGCGCACCGGACCCGGCCCTGCTGATCAGCCCGGACCAGGGCTTCGCCACGCTGCTCCAGGAGGTGCAGGACCCCGAGGCGGTCGAGCAGGAGCGCGGCGGCGAGGACAACGCCGAGGTGCTCACCCGCTACGCGGGCACGGTCGACGGCGCGGTGATGGAGAACGTCATCCCCAGCAGCGCCGGCGACAGCTTCGACGTGGAGTTCCTGGTCACCGAGGACGGCGAGCTGCGCCGGGCCGAGCTCACCGGCGTCTTCTACGCCGACAGCGACGAGATGACCTACACCGTGGACCTCACCGACTACGGCACGACCGAGCAGATCACCGCTCCGTGACCCGCTCCACCGACCGCGCGCAGCGGTCGCTGCTCTGGCTGGCCGCGGCTGCGGTCGCGTTCGCCGCAGCGGACACCTACGTGGTCGTGCTGGCCCTGCCCGACATGATGGGCAGCGCCGGGATCCCGATCGACCAGCTGCAGCGGGCAGCCCCGATCGTCTCCGGGTTCCTGCTCGGCTACGTCGCGATGCTCCCGCTGATCGGCCGGATCGCCGACCTGCGCGGCCGGGTGCCGGTGCTGGCGCTCTCGCTGGTGCTCTTCGCCGTGGGCTCGCTGGTCACCACCCTGGCCTACGACATGCCCTCGATGGTCACCGGCCGGTTCCTCCAGGGGGTGGGCGGCGGCGGCCTGGTGCCGGCCACGCTGGCGCTGGTCGCCGACCTCTACCCCGAGGAGCGGCGCGGCGTGCCTCTCGGCGTGGTCTCCGCGGTCCAGGAGATCGGCTCCGTGCTGGGGCCGCTGCTGGGCGCGGTGGTGCTCGCCTTCGCCGACTGGCGGGCGATCTTCGCCCTGAACACCGCCGTCGGCCTGCTCCTCGCCGCCGGCATCCGCGCGCTCGCCCGCCGCTCCCCCGACCTGCTGGACGAGCGCTCGCGCCTCCTGCTGTCCCGCGGCCGTCAGGACCTGCCCCGCCCCGACCTGGTCGGTGGCGCCCTGCTGCTGCTGCTCCTGGCGGCCGGCACGCTGACGTTCCTGCGCCCCCCGCCCATCCTGCGCGACGTCACCTGGGGTGAGGCCTTCGTGCCGTTCGTGACCGGCAGCCGCTGGCTCACCCCGGTCGGGGTGCTCACGATGGTCGCCGCGGCGCTGCTGGTGCTCAGGCTGCTCACCGCGGCCCGTCCCCTGGTCGACCTGCGCGCCTGGGGCCGGGCGTTCGCGGAGGCCGACCTCGTCGGCTCGCTGCTGCTCGCGGTCGCGCTCGGCGGGGTGGTGCTGGCCTTCGCGACCGCGGACCCGAAGATCGAGGTCTTCTCCGAGCAGGGGCTCTGGTACCTGCTCGGGGCCGCCCTGGGGCGTTGGGCCTGCTCTGGCACGTACGGCGTGCCGAGGATCCGATCGTGCCCCGTGGGGCGCTGCGAAGGACGCCCGCCTGGGGTGCGCCTGGTGGTGAGCTTCTTCGTCGGTGCCGCGCTGATCGCCGCGCTGATCGACATCCCGCTCTTCGCCCGCACCACCGTGTACGGCGACTCCCAGCTGCTGGCCGCCCTGGTGCTGGTGCGGTTCCTGGTGGCGCTCCCCGTCGGCGCCGTCGCGGGGGGCTACCTGCTCCGGCGTTGGGGTCCGGGCCCGGTCACCGCGGCCGGGATGGTGCTGGCGGCGGCCGCCTTCGTCTGGCTCTCCACCTGGGGGATCGACGCGCTCGAGCAGTGGCACGCCACCGTCCCCCTGGTCCTGGGCGGCCTCGGCTTCGGCCTCGCCCTCGCACCGGTCAATGCCGCCGTCCTGGCGTTCACCGACGCGGGCGTCCACGGGCTCAGCAGCGCCCTGGTGGTGGTGGCCAGGATGGTCGGGATGCTGGTCGGCATCTCGGCGCTCACCACGGTGGGCCTGCGCCGCTACTACGCCGAGCAGGGCGACGTCCCCTCGGTCCGCGAGGTCTGCGACGGCTCGTCCCGGTGCCCGGAGTTCACCCTGCTGCTCAAGGAGGCGGGCATCGCCCAGGAGCAGACGGTCTTCCTCGGCGCGGCCGGCTGCGCCCTGGCAGCCGCGGTGCTGGCGCTGCTGCTCTTCCGATCCGCGACCACCGTGCGGACCGCTGACCCCACTGCGTTAGGTTTCCCCCGTGGCTGACTTCGACGACCTGATCTCCGCCAACCGCGCGTTCGCCGACGAGTTCACCCTGGGTGGGTTCGACGGCAAGGCCCACGCCGGTGTGGCCATCGTGACCTGCATGGACTCCCGCATCGACCCGCTGGCGATGCTGGGCCTCAAGCACGGCGACGCCAAGATCTTCCGCAACCCGGGCGGGCGGGTGACCCCGCAGGCCCTGGAGGCGCTGGTGCTGGGCGTGCACCTGCTCGGCGTGCAGCGGGTGCTGGTGGTGCCGCACACCCGGTGCGCGATGACCGCCAACACCGAGACCGAGCTGCGCGAGAAGATCGGCGCCGCCACGGGCACCGACGCCTCCTGGCAGTCCTTCGGCGTGATCGACGACCAGGTCACCCGGCTGCGCGAGGACGTGCGCAAGGTCCGCTCGCACCCGCTGATCCCGGACACCATCAAGGTCGGCGGCTTCGTCTACGACGTCGACAGCGGGTTGCTCGAGCAGGTCGACTGAGGGACCGCCCGGTCAACCGGTCGTTCAGCTGTTCGGACTGACCGACCGCCCGGCGCCTCAGGCGTCGAGCGTCTCCAGGTCGACCTCGTAGGCACCCTGGACGATGAACTCCTTGCGCGGCGCCACATCCGAGCCCATCAGCAGCTCGAAGACCGTCGCCGCGTCGGCGGCGTCGTCGACCGTGAGCCGACGCAGGGTGCGTCGGCGCGGGTCCATCGTGGTCTCCTCGAGCTGGTCGGCGTCCATCTCGCCGAGGCCCTTGTAGCGCTGCACCGGGTCCTTCCAGCGCACGTTCTTCTTCTTCAGCTCGGCCAGCTTGCGCTGCAGCTCGTCGTCGGAGTACGTGTAGACGTACTTGTCCATCCCCTTCTTGGGGTTGGTCAGCTCGATCCGGTGCAGCGGCGGGACGGCGGTGTAGACCCGCCCGGCGGTCAGCAGGTCCGGCATGTACTTGAAGAACAGGGTCGCCAGCAGGCACCGGATGTGCGCGCCGTCGGAGTCGGCGTCGGCCATGAAGATGATCCGCCCGTAGCGCGCCGCGTCGAGGTCGAAGGTCCTCCCCGAGCCGGCGCCCACGACCTGGATGATCGCCGCGCACTCGGTGTTCTTGAGCATGTCGCCCACCGAGGCCTTCTGCACGTTGAGGATCTTGCCCCGGATCGGCAGCAGCGCCTGGAACTCCGAGTCGCGGGCCAGCTTGGCGGTGCCCAGCGCGGAGTCACCCTCGACGATGAAGAGCTCGGAGCGCTCGTTGTCGGTGGTGCGGCAGTCCACCAGCTTGGCCGGGAGCGCAGAGGACTCCAGCGCGTTCTTCCGGCGCTGGGTCTCCTTGTGCTGCCGGGCCGCGATCCGGGTCTTGGAGGCGTTGCCCACCTTCTCCATGACCAGCTTGGCCTGCGCCTTCTCCCCGCGCTTGGCGGAGGTGAGGAACTTCTTCAGCTCGCTCGAGACCACCTTGCGCACGATCGAGCGCGCCGCCGGAGTGCCGAGGATCTCCTTGGTCTGTCCCTCGAACTGCGGCTCCGCCAGACGGACGGTGACCACGGCGGTCAGCCCCTCCAGGACGTCGTCCTTGATCACGTCCTGGTCGCCCACCTTGAGCACCTTGGCCTGACGCATCACGTCGTTGAACGTCTTGGTGACCGCCTGCTCGAAGCCGCTCACGTGGGTGCCGCCCTTGGGGGTCGCGATCACGTTGACGTAGGAGCGCACGGTGGTGTCGTAGTCCATGCTCCAGCGCAGGGCCACGTCGACGCCGAGCTCGCGCTCGATCTCCTGGGGGGTCATGTGCCCCTGCTCGTCGAGCAGCGGCACGGTCTCCTTGAAGCTGCCGGTCCCCTGGAGCCGCAGCACGTCGGTGACCGGCTCGCCCGAGGACAGGAACTCGGTGAACTCGGAGATGCCGCCGTCGTGCTTGAAGGTCTCCTCGCGCGGCTCCTCGCCCCGCAGGTCGCGGATGACCAGCTCGAGGCCCGGCACGATGTAGGAGGTCTGCCGGGCCCGGGTGACCAGCTCGTCGAAGACGAAGTGCGCCTCGGTGGTGAAGATCTGCCGGTCCGGCCAGAACCGCACCCGGGTGCCGCTGCGGCCCTTGGCCACCCGCCGACCCTTGCGGCTCAGGCCGGAGCGGGCGGTGAAGTCGGCGTCGGGCGCCTCGGAGTCGAAGACCCCGGGCGTGCCGCGCCGGAAGCTGATGCCCTGCTGGGCCGGGGACCGGTCGACGTCGATGTCCATCCGCGCCGAGAGCGCGTTGACCACCGACAGGCCGACGCCGTGCAGGCCACCGGTGGCCACGTAGGAGCCGCCGCCGAACTTGCCGCCCGCGTGCAGCTTGGTGGCCACCACCTCGACGCCGGGCAGCCCGGTCTTGGGCTCCTTGTCGGTCGGGATGCCGCGGCCGTCGTCGATCACCTCGGCAGAGCCGTCGGCGTGCAGCGTGACCTCCACCCGGGACGCGGCGCCGGCCAGCGCCTCGTCCACGCCGTTGTCGATGACCTCCCACAGGCAGTGCATGAGGCCCTTGGTGTCGGTGGACCCGATGTACATGCCGGGTCGCTTCCGCACCGCGTCGAGCCCCTCCAGGACCAGGAGGTGCGCTGCGTTGTACGAGGTGTCCGTCGGTGCTGCCACGAGGTGAGAATCTACCTGCGTCGGGCCTCCGGGCCGCGCAGGGCTCGCCTGGACACCCCGGCCCGCTCCCGGGCGCTCCCGGTCGTGACACTCCCGAGGGTTGGGCATATCCCGAACCGGGTAGGAGGGCGCATGGTTGGATGAAGTACGCCGGTCGAACCACTGCCACGGAATCTTTTCCCCAGGCGGTACGTTGGGCCTGTCACCTGATGGAGAGAAATGAGGCCGATGTGACTACTGCAGTTGCCCCCACAGCCGCCCTCACGGCGGCGGACCGTTGCGACCGTTGTGGAGCACAGGCCTACCTCCGGGTGGAGCTCCAGAACGGCGGTGAGCTGCTCTTCTGCGCCCACCACGCTCGCGAGCACGGCGACAAGCTCCGTGAGGTCGCCGTCACCGTCGTCGACGAGACCCACAAGCTCGGCGCGACCCCGAGGTCCGAGGCCTGAGCCCCTCAGGCACCACGCGGCCCCGGACCACCTGGTCCGGGGCCGCGTTCGTCTCTGCCTGCAGCCAGGCCCGCTCCCCCGTCGTCAGGCTCTTGCAGGGGCCGTTCCGGTGATCCTCGCGACCCTGCTCGCCGGGCTGGCGATCGCGGTGGGGCTGGTCGGGATCGTCGTGCCCGTGCTGCCCGGCACCGTCCTCGTCCTGGTGGCCATCGCCGGCTGGGCCTGGTACGTCGGCACCGGCCTGGCCTGGGGGGTGCTGGCACTCGGGTTCGTGCTGGTCGCCGCGGGCCTGGTGGTCAAGTACGCCGTCCCCGGGCGCCGGCTGCGCACCGCCGGGGTGCCGGGCTCCACCTTGTGGGCCGGCGGGCTGCTGGGCGTGGTGGGGTTCTTCGTCGTCCCGGTCGTCGGCCTGCTCGTGGGGTTCGTGGCCGGCGTCCTGCTCGCCGAGCTCCGCCGGGTCGGCCCGGCACGGGCCCGGGCCACCACCGGCCACGCGGTGCGCGCGGTGGCGCTCAGCGTCGGCCTCGAGCTGGCGGCCGCCCTGGCCGCCACCCTGGTCTGGGCGGTCGGCGCGGTGCTCGTGCACAGCGGGGCCGGCTGACCGGGTCCTGTCCCCCGGCGATCACTCGGGCGGCGCCAGGACCTCCGCCAGCTCCTGCGCCATCCGGGCGTTGCCTGCCTCGGTCAGGTGCAGGGGCCACGGCTGCTCGACCATCAGCCCCTCGTTGGTGGACCCGTCCTTGGCCAGCACCGGCCACCGTGCGGCCAGGTCGAGCAGCCCCACCCGGTCCGGCTCCAGCGCCACCACCTCCCGCCGGGCCTGCCTGACCTCCGCCCACGCAGCGCTGGACCAGGTGCCCGGTTCGTAGCCGTCGACCACCAGGACGACGGCCCGCGGTGCCGCCGCCAGCGCCTGGCGCACCACCTGCTCCAGGCTCTCCCGGTACGCGGCCTCAGGGTTGCTCCCGAGGTTGACCAGGACCAGCTGCGGGTCCAGCGCCGCCACCTCGGCCCAGTGCCCGCGCTTCATCTCCTCGCGGGCGAAGTTCTCCGCGGTGGCACCGGAGTGCGCTGCGTCGTAGACGTGGATGCCGGAGGACGCGTCGGGGTCCAGGAACTCCACGCCGGTGTGGATGAACGCCCCGGCGGGCGAGGTGCTGACCACCTGCACGACGTGGTCGCCGGACCCGAGGTCCGCCGACTCCCACCACAGGCCGGCACGTCGTTCGGGCGCTGCCGAGCTGATCGTCGAGCCCGAGGGCGAGCCGTCCGCCAGACGACCCGCGGCCGTGACGTCCACGCCGTCGACCAGGACGACGGCCTCGCCCGCAAGTGCCTCGAGGCCGCCGTAGCCGACCCGGATCCGGCGAGCGGGAAGTGCGGGATAGGTCAGCGAGGCGGTCTCCGGCATCGCCAGGGCGCGCCCGCCGAGGCCCCAGTCACCGAAGGCCAGCTCCTGCGCGGGGGCGCCGGCCCGGACGGTGTCGTCGAGGGTGAGGGTGTCGGCGTAGAACGGCGGGAGGAACCCGGCGCCGCCGTCCGGTGCGTCGAGCCGCTGCCGCAGCTCGTCCTGCAGGAGCCCGACCATCCGCCGTGGGTAGACCGGGTTCGGCAGCAGGACTCCCTCGGAGATGGAGTCACCGACCACGACGAGGCGTGCGGGGGCCCGCTCGTGGTCGCGCAGGGCGGCGTACCACGGCTCCAGCAGCCCCGGCAGCCCCGCAGCGCCGGCGTCGGGGCCGTCGTCCGAGGACACGGCGCCGGACGACCCGTCCCAGGCCACCGCCAGGCAGCCCACGAGCACCAGCACGCCGGCGGTGAGCGCCGCCACCGCCGCACGCGAGGGCACACGCGTACGGGTCACCAGGACGCCTGCGAGCGGTCAGTCCAGGTAGTCGCGCAGGACCTGGGACCGGCTGGGGTGCCGCAGCTTCGACATCGTCTTCGACTCGATCTGCCGGATCCGCTCACGCGTGACACCGTAGACCTTGCCGATCTCGTCGAGCGTCTTCGGCTGACCGTCGGTGAGACCGAACCGCATGCTCACCACGCCCGCCTCGCGCTCGGAGAGCGTGTCCAGCACGGCGTGCAGCTGCTCCTGCAGCAGCGTGAAGGAGACCGCGTCCGCCGGCACGATGGCCTCGGAGTCCTCGATCAGGTCGCCGAACTCCGAGTCGCCGTCCTCACCCAGCGGGGTGTGCAGCGAGATCGGCTCACGGCCGTACTTCTGGACCTCGATGACCTTCTCCGGGGTCATGTCGAGCTCCTTGGCGAGCTCCTCGGGCGTGGGCTCGCGGCCCAGGTCCTGGAGCATCTGCCGCTGCACCCGCGCGAGCTTGTTGATGACCTCGACCATGTGCACGGGGATGCGGATGGTGCGTGCCTGGTCGGCCATCGCCCGGGTGATCGCCTGGCGGATCCACCAGGTGGCGTAGGTGGAGAACTTGTAGCCCTTGGTGTAGTCGAACTTCTCGACCGCGCGGATCAGACCGAGGTTGCCCTCCTGGATCAGGTCCAGGAAGAGCATGCCGCGGCCGGTGTAGCGCTTGGCCAGCGAGACGACGAGACGGAGGTTGGCCTCGAGCAGGTGGTTCTTGGCGCGCTTACCGTCCTCGGCGATCCACTCGTACTCCTCCTGCGTCTTCGCGCTGAGCTTGCCGCCCTTGGCGAGCTTCTCCTCGGAGAAGAGGCCGGCCTCGATCCGCTTGGCCAGCTCGACCTCCATCTCCGCGTTGAGGAGGGGGACCTTGCCGATCTGCTTGAGGTAGTCCTTGACCGGGTCGGCGGTCGCACCGGCGACCATGACCTGCTGCTCGGGCTCGTCGGTGTCGTCGGCGGAGGAGACGACGAAGGTGGCCTCCTTCTCGTCCTCCTTGATGCGTCGGGTCGACCGCGACGTCCTTCTCGAACTGCTCGTCGGGGATGTCCGGCAGCACCTTCTTGCCGTCCGGGCCCACGACGGCCTCGGCGGACGGGGCCGCCTTCTTGGCCGCGGCCTTCTTGACCGCGGGGGTCGCTGCCTTCTTGGCCGCCGGCTCGCCCGTGGCCTTCTTGGCCGCGCGGGCGGTCGTGGCCTTGCGCGGGGAGCCTGCCGCAGCCGCGCGGGAGGCGGGGGCCGCACTGATGTCCACGGTGATGCCCTGGGCGCTCAGATGGGTCAGGAGGGCCTTGAGGTGGCGTGGCTCGACGGAGGCCGCGTCGCTGGCCTGCCGGACCTGGTCAGGAGTCACCGTTCCGCTCGTCGACCCGGAGTCGATGAGGGAGACGACTGCGGGGTGCGACAGCACCTCGGCGGGGAGCAGCTTGCGTGCGTTCGAAGACACGAACACCTCTCGTCACTGAAAAAGGGGCGCGGCAAGGCCCGGTTACGTCAAGGCCGCGAGTCACATTCTGCCACGGCCCTGGTGAACCTCGTGCCATCCCCCGGTCTCGGGCCCGGCGAGCGCCGTGCCGACCGGACGGCCTCAGGCCTTGGCGGCCTTCGCGGCGGCCTTGGCCGCCTGCTTGTACTCGCGCACCTTCAGCAGGCTGTCGGCGTCGACCACGTCGGCGACCGAGCGGTAGCCCGTCCAGGGCGTAGTCGCCGGCGGCGTCCTCCCAGCCCTCGGGCCGGACGCCCATCTGCTTGGCGAGCAGCGCCACGAAGATCTGCGCCTTCTGCTTGCCGAAGCCCGGCAGCGCCATCACCCGCTTGAGCAGCTCCCTGCCGTCCGCCGCCTCGTTCCACAGCCGGGTGGCGTCACCGCCGTACTGCTCCTCCACGATCGCCGCTATGCCCTGCAGCTTCCCGCGCCATCGAGCCGGGGAACCGGTGGATCGCCGGGGTCTGGGCGCAGACCGCCTTGAACGCCTCCGGGTCCATCGCCGCGATCTGCGCCGGGGTCGAGGGCACCCAGCCGGTCCAGCAGCTTGGCGCCGCCGCGGAAGGCGTGCTCCATGCCGTACTGCTGGTCCAGGGCCATCCCGACGAGCACCGCGAAGGGGTGCTCGTCCAGCACGCTGTCGGCCTGTGGCTCGTTGGCGATGTGGAATCCCATGGACACATCATCGCGCAGCCCGGTCACGTCGCCGCAGCGACCCGGGCCGGACCCAGGATCAGGCCTTGACCGCCATCACGGGGCAGGGGGCGTCGAGCAGGATCCGCTGGGCGTTGCTGCCCAGGATCAGCTTGCCGACGGGCGTCCGCTTGCGCAGCCCGATCACGATCAGGTCGGCGTCGTTGGCCTCCGGCGAGGCTGATCAGGTCCTCCGACGGCTCGAAGCCGCGGACCATCTGACGCACGTCGTACTCGACCCCGGACTCGTCGAGGCGAGCCTGGACCGAGCCGATCTCGCGGCTGGTGCGCAAGGCGGCCTCGCCGTCGTACTCGGCGCCGCCGCGGTGGGAGTTGACCACGACCAGCTTCGCGCCGCGCAGCTTCGCCTCCTCGATGGCCTTGGCCAAGGCAGCGTCTCCCTCCGGCTTGGCGACGTAACCCACGACCACGGTTGCCATCAGATCTGTCTCCCTCCGCCCTCACGGGCTTGCACCGACGCCGGCTCCGGCGCCCTTCCAGGTGGCACCGTACCCAATGCCCGTGCACTTCGGCAGCCTGTGGAGGCGCGCGGCGGGCCGCGCCCCGGCTGCGGCAGGCTGGTCCGGTGCCACCGCAAGAGCCCTGCCCACCGCTCCCGGGCCCGCCGGCCACGCCCTCGCCCGACGTCGAGCAGGGTCTGCGTCGGGCCGTGCTCCGCCTCAAGCAGGCATCCCCGCGGGGTCGCCTTGCCCCGGTGCTGTGGGCCGGCCGTCCCGGCGCCGTGGACCCGGGCGCCGTGTGCGAGTTCCACCCCGAGGAGCACCTCCTGGACCACGACACCCGGGTCGAGGCAGCGGTCGCGCTGGCCCACCGCGCCCTGCCCGAGGTGGCCGCGCCCATGCTCTGGCTGACCCGCTCGGGCGACCTCGACCCCACGTCCTCCGACCTGCGGTGGCAGGCCGCCGGGGTGGCGGCCTGGCAGGAGGTCGGGCTGGCTCCGTCGTTCGCGGTGCTCACCCGGCACGGGTGGCGCCACCACCCCAGCGGAGCGGAACGACGCTGGCGGAGACTGCGCCAGCGCTGACCGCACAGGCACCGGCGCCCGCCGGCGCCCCTGCGGGCAGCGCCCGCGTGCCCGGGCTCAGGACCAGGTGTGCACCGGCTCGTTGCTGTGCATGCGCTCGACGTACTCCAGGCAGGGTGGACCGCAGGGCGTCCTGGCGGTTCCGCTCCCCACGCTCGCGCACCTGGGTGACGAACCACTCGGCGCCGTTGGTCCGCTTCAGGCAGCGCTGTTCGATCATTCCCAGGAACCGGTCGCGCTCGGCCTGCTCGACCCCGCTCTCGGCCAGCCCCTGGTCGGCGAGCGGCAGCAGCCGGCGCAGCACCAGCTCGGAGGCGCTCACCTGTCCCAGTCCGGGCCAGTAGACCTGCGCGGAGATGCCGTGCCTGGCCGCGACGTAGAAGTTCTCCTCGGCGGCGCTGAAGGACATCTGGGACCACAGCGGCCGTTCGTCGGTGGCCAGCGCCCGGACCAGGCCGAAGTAGAACGCGGCGTTGGCGATCGTGTCCGCCACGGTCGGGCCGGCGGCGAGCAGCCGGTTCTCCACGCGCAGGTGCGGTCCCTCGGGCGTGACGTCGTAGACCGGCCGGTTCCAGCGGTAGATCGTCCCGTTGTGCAGCCGGAGCTCGCGCAAGGCCGGGGTACCGCCCTCCTCGAGCACCTGGCAGCGGGTCCTCGTCGTCCGTCACGGGCAGCAGCGCCGGGAAGTACCGGACGTTCTCCTCGAAGAGGTCGAAGACGGAGGTGATCCAGCGCTCGCCGAACCAGACGCGCGGGCGGACCCCCTGGGCCTTGAGCTCCTCGCTGCGGGTGTCGGTGGCCTGCTCGAACAGCGGGATCCGGGTCTCGCGCCACAGCTCGCGCCCCAGCAGGTACGGCGAGTTGGCGCCCACGGCGAGCTGCACCCCGGCGATCACCTGGCTGGCGTTCCAGTACGCCGCGAACTCGTCCGGCGAGGTCTGGACGTGCAGCTGGGTGCTGGTGCACGCGGCCTCGGGGACGATCGAGTCCGTGGTGCTCTCCAGCTGCTCGCACCCCGGAGACCGAGATCCTGATGTCCTCCCCGCGCGCGTCGAGGATCTGCTCGCTGAGCAGGTGGTAGCGCGGGTTCGGGCTGAGCGACTCCGGCGTCATGTGGGCCTCGGTCAGCGTGGGCAGGATGCCGATCATCACCAGGTGGGCGCCCACCGTCGCGGACTTGCCCTCCGCGTCGTTGAGGCTGTTGCGCAGCCCGGTCTCGAAGGCCTCCAGCCCTCGCGCGCGCAGCCGGGCGGGCTGGCAGTTGATCTCCACGTTGAACTGGCCGAGCTCGGTCTGGAAGGCCGGGTCGGCGATGGCCGCGAGGGCCTCCATGCTCCGCAGCGCCGGGTCACCCTCGGCGTCGATCAGGTTGAACTCGACCTCGAGCCCGGTCATCGGGTCGTCGGTGTCGAACCGCGACTCGCGCAGCATCCGGGCGAAGACGTCGAGCCCTCGTCGCACCTTCTCCCGGTGGCGCGTCCGGTCCGCCCGAGAGAACTCCTGCGCCTCCACCTCTTCTCCCATGGGCACACGATAGCCACGTGCGCCCGCCGAGCCGCCTCATCGCACCGGACGGATCCGCCGAGGCGCCGGGAGGTGCCCAGGCCTCGGCGACTCCGAAGGCACCGAGGGCTCGCGAGGGCGCAGTGGGCTGCGAAGGGTCAGGGGTGGGCAGGACCCACGCGTCGGGAGAGATCGCCTGCTCGAGGAGCCCGACGACCAGGCCCGTGAGCGAGCAGGTGCCCGGACCGCGGTGCGAGACGTCGACCGCGCACCAGGCCAGCGCCCCCTCCCCCGCGCGCCAGGCCAGGAAGGCGAGCACCGCGGCCGGCCCGGCCGCGTGGCCGGACGGGCAGGCGCGCACGACCGTGCGCCACAGGTCGACGTGCGCGCGGCGCGTCGGGCGGGAGACCTCGCTCCAGGCCTCGTCACGCAGCGCACCCGTCGCCGCCGCCACCACCAGGTGCCGCGGTCTGCGTCCACGCTCGGTCCCGACCGGTCGCGCGCCAGGCGCCCGGGTGGTCTCGCGCACCCAGCCCGCCGCGGGTCGCCGCGTGCCGGGCCAGCACCGCCGAGACGGCCGCCACCCGGTCGGGCACCGGGTCGAGCGACCGGGCCAGCGCCTCGCGCGAAGGCCAGCACCACCCGTCCGGCGACCACCGCCTCGGTGACGAACGGGTGGGTCAGCACCTCGAACGGGTGCCGGGCTGGAACCGGCCACCGGCGGATCCGTCCAGCACCACGCACGGCCGTCGTACGCCACCAGCGACGCCACCTCGATCCCCCTCGGCGCCGAACGCCCGCAGCAGCCGCGCGGCACGGACCGAGGGCCCGGTCCAGGTCGGCGTAGACGAAGCAGGGACACCCGGCGCAGCCGGTGCCGTGACGGCGGGCCGCGACCAGGGACCGGATCGCCCCGTCGCAGCTCGTCAGGGGCGCCGCAGGTCGACCCGGGCGTGCGGGACGGCCACCCGACCCCAGCCCGAGCATCACCACCGACTCCCGGGGCACGAACCCCAGCACGCAGGGGGACGCAGGCGAGCAGGTCCTCGGCGGTTCGGGCGGTCAGGTTCAGGGTGCTCGTCCATGACCCCGACCGTGCCGGGTGCGGCCCCCCCGGGCGAGCGGACCCGGCACCAGGCCTGGGGAGAACCTCGCCGCGCCGGTGCCTGTGCACTCCTCGCGGGCCCGACAGAATGGGCCCATGGCCCGACCGGAGGAGAGCTGATGCGGCGCACCGCCTCGGTGCTCCACCTGGACCTGGACGCCTTCTTCGCCTCGGTCGAGCAGCGCGACAAGCCCTCGCTGCGCGGCAAGCCGGTGGTCGTGGGCGGGGTCGGCGGCCGGGGCGTGGTCTCCACCGCCTCCTACGAGGCCCGCCGGTTCGGGGTCCGCTCCGCGATGTCGACCCGCGAGGCCCGGGCACGGTGCCCGCACGCCGCCTTCCTCTCCGGCCGGTTCCACGCCTACCGGCAGGCCAGCGCCGCGGTGATGGAGCGTCCTGCGCTCGGTCTCCCCGCTGGTCGAGCCGCTCTCCCTGGACGAGGCCTTCGTCGACCTGGAGGCGGCCGGCCTCCGACGACCTCGGGATCGACGCCGTCACGGCGACCGCGGAGCGGCTGCGGGCCGAGGTGCGCGAGGTGACCGGCGGCCTCACCGCCTCGGTGGGGGTCGGCTCCTCGAAGTTCATCGCCAAGGTGGCCAGCGAGCTCGACAAGCCGGACGGCGTTGACCGTGGTCCCGCCCGGGCACCGAGCAGGACCTGCTGCGTCCGCTGCCGGCCAGCGTCATCCCCGGCGTCGGGCCCGGCCACCACCGAGCGGCTGCGCCGGGCCGGGATCCACACCGTGGCGCAGCTGGAGGCGGTGAGCGAGGACGAGCTGGTCCGGCTCCTGGGCCGCGCCCTGGGCACCGGCCTGCACGCGCTGGCGCGTGGCCGCGACGACCGCCCGGTGGTCGCCGAGCGCGAGGCCAAGTCGGTCACCATGGAGGACACCTACGACACCGACCTGACCGACCGCCGGCTGATGGAGGGCCTGATCACCCGACAGGCCTCGTCGGTGGCCGCCCGGCTCGCCAAGCAGGGTCTGTCGGGGCGCACCGTCACGCTCAAGGTGCGGTTGCACGACTTCACCACCCTGAGCCGGTCGAGCACCCTGCCCGGACCGACCGACTCGCCCCAGGTGATCGGCCGACTGGCCCGCCGCCTGCTCGCCGACCTGGACACCTCCGGCGGCGTGCGGCTGCTCGGGGTCGGGGTCTCCGGCCTGGCGGACTGGATCCAGGACGGATCTCTTCGGCGACGACCCGGAGGAGCCCGTGACACCGGAGGAGGAGGACGGCACCGCGCCTCCCGAGGTCATGGAACCACCCCGGCGCGGGGCCGGGTGGCGCCCAGGCATGGACGTGGTGCACGCCGACCTCGGGCCGGGCTGGGTGTGGGGCTCGGGACGCGGGGTGGTGACCGTCCGGTTCGAGACCGCCGCGACACCTCCCGGGCCCGGTCCGCTCCTTCCGCGAGGACGACCCGCTGCTGACGCCGGGGCCGGTGCCCGCGGAGTGACCCGCCGGGCCGTCGGTCGCGTCGTACCGGCTGGCTACTCTCGCCCCATGACGCAGACCTCCGCCGGCCCCCTCCCCGCTCCCCCGGTGGCCCCCCGCCGCCCCGTCACCCGCACGTGGCACGGCGTGGAACGGACCGACGACTACGACTGGCTGCGGGACAAGGACGTCGCCCGAGGTGCTGGCCCACCTGGAGGCCGAGAACGCGTGGACCGAGCAGCGGACCGCCCACCTGGCTCCGCTCCGGGAGCGGATCTTCGAGGAGATCAGGTCGCGCACCCAGGAGACCGACCTCTCGGTGCCCACCCGCAAGCGGGGATGGTGGTTCTACGCACGCTCCTTCGAGGGCCGGGAGTACGGCGCGACCTGCCGGGTGCCGGTCCAGGACGAGGACGACTGGACGCCTCCGCAGCCGGACGGCCAGGCCAGCCCCGACCAGCCTGCGCTCCCGGGCGAGCAGGTCCTGCTGGACCTGGACGCGCTGGCGGAGGGCCACGAGTTCTTCTCCCTGGGCGGCTCCGCGCTCAGCCTGGACGGCCGCCTGCTCGCCTGGGCGGTCGACACCGCGGGCGACGAGCGCTACACCGTCCGGGTCAAGGAGGTCGAGGGCGACCGCCTGCTCGACGACGTCGTCGAAGGCGTCCTCGGCGGGGTGACCTGGGACCCGGACGGCACCGGCTTCTACTACACCACCGTCGACGAGGCGTGGCGCTCCGACAAGGTGTGGCGCCACCGCCTGGGCACGGCGCAGGCCGAGGACGAGCTGGTCTTCCACGAGCAGGACGCCCGGTTCTGGGTCGGCGTCGGCCGCAGCCGCGACGACCGGTTCCTGTTCGTGGTCAGCGGCTCCAAGACGACCACCGAGTGGCAGGTCAAGGACGCCCGCAGCCCCGAGAGCGGCTTCGTCGTCTGGTCCCCGCGCCGCGAGGGGCTGGAGTACAGCCTCGAGCCGCGCGGTCGTCGGCGGGCGCGAGGTCTTCCTGGTGCTGCACAACGGGTCGGGCCCGGACTTCGAGCTGGCGATGGCCGCCCCGACGCCCACCGACCCCGCCGACTGGGAGCCGCTGGTGCCGCACGACCCCGCGGTCCGGCTGGAGGACGTCGACGCGTTCGCCGGACACCTGGTGGTGCACCAGCGCAGCCAGGGGCTGACCCAGCTGCGCGATCATCGAGCTCGGTCCCGAGGGCCCCGGCGAGGACTACCTGGTGGAGTTCGACCAGGAGGTCTACACCATCGGCTCGGGCGCCAACCCGTCCTTCGACCAGCCGGTGGTCCGGCTCGGCTACACCTCGCTGACCGTCCCCTCCTCGGTCTACGACTACGACGTACGCACCCGCGAGCTCACGCTGCTGCGCCGTACGCCGGTGCTGGGCGGCTACGACCCCGAGCAGTACGAGGAGCACCGGGTGTGGGCGCCGGCCCGGGACGGCGAGCTGGTCCCGGTCAGCCTGGTCTGCCGCCGCGGGCGCCCGGGAGACGGGCCGCTGCCCACGCTGCTCTACGGGTACGGCGCGTACGAGGCCTCGATCGACCCCTACTTCTCCCCCTCCCGGCTCTCCCTGCTGGACCGGGGCGCCGCCTTCGCCATCGCGCACGTCCGCGGCGGCGGCGAGATGGGCCGCCGGTGGTACGACCAGGGCAAGCTCGAGCACAAGGAGAACTCCTTCCACGACTTCGTCGACGCCGCCCGCCACCTGGTCGAGACCGGCTGGTCCTCCCCCGACACGCTCGTGGCCGAGGGCGGCAGCGCCGGCGGCCTGCTGGTGGGCGCGGCGCTCAACGAGGCGCCGGAGCTCTTCGCCGGGGTGGTCGCGGCGGTCCCGTTCGTCGACACCCTCACCACGATGCTCGACGCGAGCCTGCCGCTGACCGTCGGCGAGTACGACGAGTGGGGCAACCCGCGAGGGCGACCCGGAGGCCTACGCCCGGATCGCCGGGTACGCGCCGTACGACAACGTGGCGGCCGTGGACTACCCGCCGGTGCTGGCCGAGACCTCGCTGAACGACACCCGGGTGCTCTTCGTGGAGCCGGCCAAGTGGGTGGCCCGGCTGCGCGCGACCGCGACCGGTCGGCGCGACTTCCTGCTGCGCACCGAGATGTCGGCCGGCCACGGCGGCGTCTCGGGTCGCTACAAGGCCTGGCACGACCGGGCGTTCTCGCTGGCCTGGATCCTGGACCGGATGGGGCTGGCCGAGGTGCTCCGCGTCCGCGTCAGTTCCGACGCGGCTCCTGACCGCGCATGGACGCCGGGAGGCGGGGGTACCCGTGCGGCGACGACCCAGCCGGGGCGCACCACCCCTGAGAAGTCCCTGAGAGTTGGCCTGCGCGGCAACTCTCGCCCGGTCTGGTACGTCGTTGCTTGTGAGAGGCACACAAGTAGGCGGCCCGCAGGGTTCCGGGGAATGAGCGGCTCCCCCGGGTCGTTGACCACGATGTGGCCGATGCACGGCGGTCACGGAGCAGGAGGCGTCAGATGACAACTCGTACAGCAGCACGCACCCCCGGCACGACCCGGGAGATCGAGGGGCGGGACAGCGTCGGGCTCTACCTCGACGAGATCGCGCGCACCCCGCTGCTGGACGCCGCCCGCGAGGTCGAGCTCTCCAAGACGATCGAGGCCGGCCTGATGGCCGAGGCGCTGCTGCGCGAGGGGCGCGTCGGCCGGCGCAAGGGCGGCGCGCCGATGCGGGCGACCGAGGAGGAGCTGGAGTGGCTCGCCGAGGAGGGCCGCAAGGCGGTGGACATGTTCATCACCGCGAACCTGCGGCTGGTGGTCTCCATCGCACGCAAGTACGGCCGGGCCCAGATGCCCATGCTGGACCTGATCCAGGAGGGCAACACCGGGCTGATCCGGGCCGTGGAGAAGTTCGACTACACCAAGGGCTACAAGTTCTCGACGTACGCCACCTGGTGGGTGCGCCAGGCGATCACCCGAGGCATCGCCCAGCAGGCCCGCGTCGTCCGCCTGCCGGTGCACGTGGTCGAGGAGCTCAACCAGGTCGGCAGCGCCCGGCGCACGCTGGAGCGTCAGCTCGGCCGGGAGCCCGACCCGCAGGAGATCGCCGACGAGCTCGGGATGGAGTTCGAGCGGGTGCTCGACCTGCTCGCCTGGGGACGTGACCACGTCTCCCTGGACACTCCGATCGACGAGGACGGCGACACCTCGTTGGGTGACCTGATGGCCCAGGAGACCGCACCCAGCCCCGACCTCAGCGTCCTCGACGTGGAGTCCCGCGACCGGCTCAACCGGCTCGTGGGCCAGCTCGACGACCGGTCCGCGGACATCGTCCGGGCCCGGTACGGACTGGTCGACGGCCGGCAGCACAAGCTCGCCGACATCGGCGCGCGGCACGGCATCTCGGCCGAGCGGGTGCGTCAGCTCGAGCGGGAGGCGCTGCAGAAGCTGCGCCGGCTCGGCGACCCGGACCTCGCCGCCTGAGCGGCGACCACCCGGCTCAGGACCTCACCAGGCGGCAGCCTCCAGCTCGGAGGCTGCCGTCTGTGCCTGTGTGGTGGCATCGAGCGGGACCTCGACCTCGCCGGCCTTGCGCTGCTGCCACTGCTGGAGCGCCACGACCCGGCTCGCGGCGTCCTCGACGCGCTCCCGGGAGAGCCGTCCCTGCTCCAGCGCCTCCACCACGTGGGCGTGGGTGCGCCGGGTGTCCACCGGCATCAGCAGCAGGTCGGCACCCGCCTCGAGCGCGCGCACGGCGGGGTACTCCAGCTCGGCCACCGCGCCCATCCCGAGCGAGTCGGTGATCGCGACGCCGCCGAAGCCCATCTCGTCCCGCAGGTGGGCGTAGACCCGTGGCGCCAGGGTCGCGGGCAGCCCGGGCTCCAGCGCGGTCACCTCCAGGTGGCTCATCATCACCGAGGGGGCGCCCGCCCGGATGCTGGTCCTGAAGGGCAGCAGGTCCCGAGCCGTCAGCTCCTCCAGCGGGGTGTCCAGCGTCGGCAGCTCCAGGTGGGAGTCGGCGGTGGCGCTCCCGTGGCCGGGATAGTGCTTGGTGGTCGACACGATGCCCGAGGCGTTGTAGCCCCGGACCGCCGCCGCCGCTGCGACGCCTGCCGTCCGGGGGTCCGAGGAGGGCGAGCGGCTGCCGATCGTGGGGTCCGCGGAGCCGATCGTCACGTCGGCGACCGGGGCGAAGACCCAGGTGAACCCGAAGGAACGCAGCTCCAGACCCGAGGCGCGGTAGGCCTTCCGCACGAGGGCACGCCCCTGGCGACCAGAGGTCGCCCGGTCCTCGTCGATGACGTCACCGGCCGCCCGGAACGCCGGGAAGGTGCTCGCGATCCCTCGCAGGTGGGCCACCGAACCGCCCTCCTCGTCCACCCCGATCACCGGGGGGAAGGTGCGTCCCGAGGCCGCGTGCGCCTCGGTGACCGCCTGGGTGGTCGCGCGCACCTGGTCGGCGTCCACCACGTTCCCCGAGGTGACCGAGACGCCGGCGAGGTGGAGGTCGGAGACCATCTCCGCGGCCACCTGGGGGTCGGTGGAGTGGTAGCGACCGACGATGACCTGACCGGCCAGCTGCTCGGGCGTCCATCCGCTCACCAGGGCACGCGCCTGCTCCAGCTCTGCCACCGTGGGACCCCAGGGCAGGGGCTCGTCCGTCCGGGCCTCCCCCGGCCCGGACGAGGCGGTGCTCCGGTCCCGGGTCGAGGTCGCGGGGGCTGCGTCGCCCGACCCGCCGCGGTCGCCGACGAGCCCGCACCCGGTCAGGGCCACGGCGAGACCCGCAGTGACCGCCATCGATCGCAGGGAGCCGATCACCGCCCGCCTCCCGCAGCCCCCTGCTCGACGCCGGAGGGGTCGCGCAGCTGGGCCAGGACCGCCGTCACCCGCGCACGCAGCGCGTCCAGGTCGCCGGTGTTGTCGATGACGTACGTCGCGGCGGCGAGCCGCTGCTCGCGGGAGGCCTGCGCGTCGATCCGGGCCTGGGCCTCCTCACGGGTGGCTCCACGCAGCTCGACCATCCGGTCCACCTGCAGCTCGACCGGGACGTCGACCACGAGCACCGCGTCGAAGGCGTCCGCCTGGCCGGTCTCGACCAGCAGCGGGATGTCGTGGACGACCACCGCGTCCTGGGGCGCGGCGGCCTCCAGCTCGGCGGCCCGCCGGCGGACCCGCGGGTGGATGATCGCCTCGAGCGCCCGACGCCGCTCGGTGTCGGCGAAGACCAGGGCGCCCAGCGCCGGCCGGTCGAGCTCGCCGTCGGAGGTCAGCACCGCGGGGCCGAACTCCTCGACCACCAGCCGCAGCCCGTCCGACCCGGGGGCGACCACCTCACGAGCGAGCTGGTCGGCGTCGATCACGACGGCCCCGAGCCCGGCGAGGATCGACGAGACCGTGCTCTTCCCCGACGCCACGCCTCCGGTCAGTCCGACTCGCACCGTGCTCCTCCACCCTCCTGCTGACTGCTGGGACCCGACGAGCGTACGGGGCGCCGCCTGACCCGGCTCAGCGCCCGGACGGCGCCAGCCCCGCCTTGGCGGCGTACCGGGCCGCCACCTCGTCGGCGTCCACCTGACCACCGAGCAGTCGCACCGTGGTCCAGTGGTCCACCGGCAGACCGGTGAGCCGGGCGTACTCGACCACCTCCGGCTCGTAGAGACGGGCCAGCTCGAGCAGCTCTTCCCCGGTGGGCGGGGTGCCTGAGATCTCGCCCGTCGCCTTCATCAGGTGTCGCAGCTCGGGGTGGGTCTCGAACCGTGGCAGGCCGAGGAAGTCGGTGCCCTGGTCGAGGTGCCCCCGATGGTCGGCGAGGAACGAGGTGAAGTCCATGAAGAGCCACTGCTCACGCGGGAACAGCGTCAGCCCTCGCCGCACCTGGCTGCCGTAGTAGCCGCGCAGCACCCCCGAGGCCCGTTGGAAGCGCGCGGGATCCGCCTTGCCCCGCAGGTCGGAGGGGATCCGGTCCGGCATGCCGTCAGGGCGCCAGGCGGTGAACTCCGCCCAGTCGGGCCCTGCTTCACCGTGCCGAAGACGGAGCATCGTCCAGTGCGAGAAGAGCCGGTCCAGGGGGTCGCGGAAGATCGCCATCAGCAGCATGCCGGGGTCGTAGCGCTGCATCCGCTCCAGCGCACCCGGCCAGGCCAGGTAGCGGGGCGTGGCGTCACCCATGTGCTGGTGGACCCGACGCCGGCGCGGGATCCCGTAGTCGGCGTGGTCGGTGGCGGCCCAGTCGACCTGGTCCTTGTCGAAGTAGTGGATCTCCTTGCGCGGAGCCTTGGCGATGTTGACGTGCGCGTTGAAGAGCGCGGACAAGGTGGAGGTCCCGGACTTCTGCACACCCACGATGGAGAACGTGTACCGCTGCCAGCCGAGCGGGGAAGAAGTCTCGACGGCCATGGGGCGCGAGATTACCAGGGGCGGCGGTGGCAGGATCCACCCCCGTGACCACCGTTCCTGACCTCCGTAGCGGCGACCGGGTCGTGCTCGCCGTCCCCGGCTCCCCCACCTACGTCGAGGTCGTCGTCGGACTCCTGGCCCGGGGCGTCTTCCCCGTCCCGCTCGACCCCCGGCTGACCGAGCGCGAGCGCGCCGGGATCCTCCTGGACGTGGCCCCGGCATGGGTGGCCGAGGACCCGGACGCGTTGGCGGCGCTGGCCCGCACGCTGCCGCGGGACGTCACCGGCCTGCTCCCCCTGGGCCGGCCGATGCACGTCACCAGCGGCACCACCGGACGCCCCAAGCCCGTGGACTCCGGTGTCCTCTCCACGGACGCCGCGGCCGCCCTGGTGGCCGAGGAGCGGGAGCTGTGGGGGTTCCACGCCGCTGACGTGAACCTGGTGGTCAGCCCGCTCCACCACTCGGCTCCCCTGCGGTTCGCGATGGGCACGCTCCTCGCAGGCGGCTCGCTGGTGGTGCCCGGGCCGTTCGACGCCGCCGCGATCACCCGGGCGATCTCGCAGCAGCGCCCGACGACGATGTTCGTGGTGCCGACCCACCTGCAGCGGCTCTTCGCACACTGGGACGAGGTGGGCGTGCCGGACCTGTCCTGCGTTCCGCCTGGTCGCGCACGCCGGCGCCCCCTGCCCGCCGGCCGTGAAGCACCGGATGATCGAGCTCTTCCCCGCGGGCAGCACCTGGGAGTTCTACGGGTCGACGGAGGGCCAGTTCACCGCCTGCCGCTCCGAGGAGTGGCTCGAGCGTCCCGGGACCGTCGGGCGGGCCCGGCCCGGTCGGCGGATGCTCGTCGACGAGGCGGGCCTGCTGTGGTGCGTGGTGCCGCCGTACGCGCGGTTCTCCTACCGGGGTGCTCCGGAGAAGACAGCAGCGGCCTGGCGCGAGACCCCGGAGGGACCGGCCTTCACCGTGGGCGACCACGGCCGGATCGACCCGGACGGCTACGTCCGGCTCGACGGGCGCCGGGAGGACCTGGTGATCACCGGCGGGGTGAACGTCTACCCCCTCGAGGTCGAGAACATCCTGCGCGAGCACCCGGGCGTGCTGGACGTCGCCGTCTACGGCGAACCGGACCCGGAGTGGGGGCAGCGGGTCTGCGCGGCGGTGGTCGGCACCCGGGACGGCGAGTCGCTGGCGGCGTTCGCCCGGACGCACCTGGCTCCGGCCAAGCGCCCCAAGTCCTGGACGTTCCTCGAGGACCTCCCGCGCACACCCACCGGCAAGGTCCGCCGGGACCAGCTGGGCGGCTGACGGGAGACACCCCCGGACGCGGACAGTCCCGCCCACCCGGAGGTGGACGGGACTGTCAGGGTCGAGGTGCGGGGACGCCGCCAGGCGGACGCCCCCCGCAGCTCAGCGGGGGCCTGGCTCAGGCACCGCCGCCGGTGAGCTTCTCGCGGAGCGCCTGCAGCGCCTCGTCGGAGGCCAGCGAGCCGCCGGTCTCCTGCGCCGCGGCGACCTCGCCACCGGAGCTGTACGAGGTGGCCTCGCCGGCCTCGGCCTCGGCCTGCTTGGCCTCGGCCTGCTGCTTGACGTGAGCCTCCCAGCGAGCGTGCGCCTTGGCGTACTGCTCCTCCCAGGTCGCGCGCTGCTCGTCGAAGCCCTCGAGCCACTCACCCGTCTCGGGGTCGAAGCCCTCGGGGTAGATGTAGTTGCCCTGCTCGTCGTACGTGGCAGCCATGCCGTAGAGGGTCGGGTCGAACTCCTCGACGTCCGCCGCGGTCGCGGTCTCGTTGGCCTGCTTGAGGGACAGCGAGATCCGGCGACGCTCCAGGTCGATGTCGATGATCTTGACCATGACGTCGTCGTTGACCTGGACGACCTGCTCCGGGATCTCCACGTGGCGCTCGGCCAGCTCGGAGATGTGGACCAGGCCCTCGATGCCCTCCTCGACGCGGACGAAGGAGCCGAAGGGCACCAGCTTGGTGACCTTGCCCGGCACGATCTGGCCGATCTGGTGGGTCCGGGCGAAGTGCTGCCACGGGTCCTCCTGCGTCGCCTTGAGCGACAGGGAGACACGCTCGCGGTCCATGTCGACGTCCAGGACCTCGACGGTGACCTCGTCGCCGACGGTGACGACCTCGGAGGGGTGGTCGATGTGCTTCCAGGACAGCTCGGAGACGTGCACGAGGCCGTCCACGCCGCCCAGGTCCACGAACGCACCGAAGTTGACGATCGAGGAGACGACGCCCTTGCGGATCTGGCCCTTCTGCAGCTGGGTCAGGAAGCCGTGGCGAACCTCGGACTGGGTCTGCTCGAGCCAGGCACGGCGCGACAGGACCACGTTGTTGCGGTTCTTGTCGAGCTCGATGATCTTGGCCTCGAGGGTCTGGCCGACGTAGGGCTGCAGGTCGCGCACGCGACGCATCTCCACCAGCGAGGCGGGCAGGAAGCCGCGCAGGCCGATGTCGAGGATCAGGCCGCCCTTGACGACCTCGATGACGGTGCCCTCGACGACGCCGTCCTCCTCCTTGACCTGCTCGATCGTGCCCCAGGCGCGCTCGTACTGGGCGCGCTTCTTGGACAGGATCAGGCGGCCTTCCTTGTCCTCCTTCTGGAGCACCAGGGCCTCGACCTTGTCGCCGACGGCGACGACCTCGGACGGGTCGACGTCGTGCTTGATCGACAGCTCGCGCGAGGGGATGACGCCCTCGGTCTTGTAGCCGATGTCGAGGAGCACCTCGTCACGGTCCACCTTGACGATGGTGCCGTCGACGATGTCGCCGTCGTTGAAGTACTTGATGGTCGCGTCGATCGCGGCGAGGAAGTCCTCTTCGGACCCGATGTCGTTGATCGCCACCTGGGGCGCGTCGTAGTCCGGAAGAGCGGAGATGGTGCTCGTCATAAGGGAGTAGGTTCCTTGGAGTGGATGGGAGTCGTGCGGACACGCCCGAGGCCCTTGATCGCCCTCCGGAGGAGGACGAGCGAGGATCCGCTCCGTACGGGACCCAAGCAGGTCTCTGGCGCAATTGTTCAGTCTACGCGCGGCCCGCGGCCAGCGTCCAACCGACGTCCTCGCCGCTGGACCGCGACGACGGGACCGGGAGGTAGCCTCGGGGCGTGCCCACCTCGACTCCGGCCGCTCCTGACCACGAACCGCAGTCGGTGGCGGTCGAACGCCGCGACGTCGGCGAGCAGGAGTCCCGACGCGCCAACGGCGCGGACTGGGACCGCTACGCCGACGAGTACCAGTCCACCCACGGCAGCTTCCTGGGCGACGCCGGCTTCGTCTGGGGACCCGAGGGACTGACCGAGGCGGAGGCCGGCGCGCTCGGGCCCGGTCCGGGACAAGGACGTGCTCGAGGTCGGCAGCGGCGCCGGGCAGTGCTCGCGCTGGGTGCGCACCCAGGGCGGGCGCAGCATCGGCCTCGACCTCTCGCACCGGCAGCTGCAGCACGGCCGACGCCTCGACGCCGAGTCCGGCGTGAGCGTGCCCTCGGTGCTGGGCACGGCCACCGACGCTGCCGTTCGCCGACGGCTCGTTCGACGTCGTCTTCTCGTCGTTCGGCGCCCTGCAGTTCGTCAGCGAGATCGGACGGGCCCTGGACGAGGTCGTCCGGGTGCTGCGACCGGGCGGCCGGCTCGCGTTCTCCATCACCCACCCCACGCGGTGGTCCTTCCCGGACGACCCCGGCGACGGCGGCCTCACCGCGACCCAGTCGTACTGGGACCGGACGCCGTACGTCGAGGTCGACCCCGAGACCGAGCGAGGTGCGGTACGTCGAGCACCACCGCACCCTGGGCGACTGGGTGCGCCCTGCTGGCCGACCGCGGCTTCGCGCTGACCCGGCTCCTGGAGCCCGAGTGGCCCGACGGCCACGACCGGGTGTGGGGCGGGTGGTCGCGCACCCGGGGCCTGCTCACCCCCGGCACCGCCCTGTTCGTGGCCGACCTCCGCGCCTGACGACCGGCTCGCCCCCAGGGCGGCGCAACGCCGACGGCCCGCCCGGAACGATCCGGGCGGGCCGTCGGACGGTCGAGCGGTCGGCGTCAGGTCAGGCCTGGGCGGCCTCTCGTGTTCGTGTCGAGCCCTGCGAGCGGCGGTGCAGCACGAAGCCCAGCACCAGCAGCAGGGCACCGAGGATGCCCAGGACCAGCGGCAGCGTGCTGCGGATCAGCTTGAGCTGGGTGACCTTGGCGCCGTACTCGTCGACGTTGGTCGCGATGGTGTCGTCGGTGAAGGTCGTGGTGACCTCGGTCAGCGTGGCCCGGTCCTCGCCGTCGATCTGCAGGGTCGCGCCCTGCTGCTCCTGGCGCTTGATGACCACGCCGGTCTCCGGCTCCACCCAGAAGGTGCGGGTGTTGGAGTAGGAGCGGTCGGCCTCGATCGAGCCCTCGCCCTCCTCGCCCACGACGTCCGGCGGGACCTCCATCTGGGTCCAGACCTCGGGCTCGATGACCTGCTCGAAGACGTAGGTGTCGAGCCCCTCGAGCTTCTCCTCGCGCGACGTACTCAGCGGGGAACGCGCGCAGCAGCGTGCTGTCCCACCACTGGTAGGTCTTCTTCTCGGTCTGGAAGGGGAACTTGAAGATCTGGCCCTCGAAGGCCACCGCCTCCGGCTGCCCCTGGACCGTCTCGGAGTAGGTGCCGCAGTCGTCGCACTGCACGGCCTCGCCGGTGTGCGCGTCGAAGGCGACCCGCTCGATGCTGCGCGAGCGGACGATGTCGTCGTCGGACTTCGTGGAGGTCGCGTTCTCCCAGACCCGGACGTTGTCGCCCGCGTCCTGCGAGGCCTTCACGTCTCCGGTGGTCTTGGCCGTGGTGGTCAGGTCGACCTGGATCTCGGAGAGGCTCGGGATGTCGAAGACCGTGGCCCCGGCTCCGCTCAGCTGCGACACCGTGTCCTGCTCGACGGGCGCGACCGCGAGACTCGGGTACGCGTAGAACTTGAGCAGCAGACCCACCACCAGCAGGAATCCGCCCACACCCGACAGGATCGGGCCCAACTTTCCTCGCACTTGCGTGCTCCCTCCAGACAACAAACTCGATGAGACGTGCGGCACGCTACCAGTGAGTACGGGTTCTAGTGGCCTGCGCCACAAAGTTCCGCATGTCAGGACGAGGGCACCCACGCGGCGCGGACCCGGTCCGCACTCAGGCGGGTTTGCGCAGCACCTGCCACAGGTTCCAGGTGAGCACCTCGCGGGCACCCGGGACCCTGAGCAGGTGACGGCCCGCCGGCGGGAGGTAGCGCGGGCGCTCCTCCAGCAGCTCGAGGTCGGGCCGGCTGCGAGCCCAGTCCAGACCCTGCTTCACCGTGGCGGCGAACATGCTCTCCCCGAAGACGTTCTTCGGCGGCTTGCCGTGCCGCCGCTCGTAGCGGCGAGCCGCCCGGTGCCCGCCCAGGTAGTGCCACGGCGAGGTCTCGTGCCCGCCCCACGGGCCGTACCACGCGGTGTAGGACAGCACCACCAAGCCACCCGGGCGCACCACCCGGACGATCTGGTCGGCCACGGCGGCCAGGTCCGGGACGTGCTCGAGCAGGTTGCTGGAGAAGGCGATGTCGACGGACTCGTCGGCGAGCGGCGCCTGCTCGGCGCGGGCCGACCACCGACCACGGGTGCCTGTCCCCGTGGGCCGTGATCTCGTCGAGGTCGAGGTCGATCACCACCGAGCGCGCTCCCCGCTCGGCGAAGGCGCGGGAGTAGAAGCCCCGCACCGCCGCCGAAGTCGGCGACCGTCCGGCCGGCCAGGTCCGATGTGCTGCTCCATCAGCGCTCACCGTGTCGTCCGCGATGAGTCCGTAGAACCCCTCGGGGTCGGTCTGCTCGGTCAGGAACGACCGGAACAGCCGCACGGAGCGGCGCCAGTCGTCCTTCTCCCGCTGAGCGGACGTAGTGTTCGCGCTCGGCGAAGGTGTGGAGTGGGTCACATCGCGGATGCTACCCTCCGGTAATCAGCACCGGGGAGGGAGACCAGGTGGTGTACACGATGCGAACGGACGAGACCATGGCAGCGCGGGCGGGTAGCGGACAGGCACGTCGTGTTCCTGAACTGGCGCGACCCGTGGCACCCCGAGGGCGGCGGCTCCGAGACTCTACCTCGCGCCAGGTCGCCGAGCGACTGCGCGGCGACGGGCACCGGGTGACCGGCGTTCACCGCGCGCTACCCCGGCGCGCGCGCCGAGGAGATCGTCGACGGGAGTGCGCTACGTCCGACGCGGCGGCACCTGTCGGTCTACCTGTGGGCGGCGCTGCATGCTCGCCACCGGGCCGGCTCGGTCGGGTCGACAGCGTGCTCGAGGTGCAGAACGGGATGCCGTTCCTGGCCCGCCTCGTTCACCCGGGCCCGGGTCGTCGTGCTCGTCCACCACGTGCACCGTGAGCAGTGGCCGGTGGTCGGCCCGGTGCTGGCCCGGATCGGCTGGTTCATGGAGTCGCGGGTCGCGCCCTGCGTGCAACCGCGGCACGCCGTACGTCGCGGTCAGCCAGGTCACCGCCGCCGAGCTGGTCGAGCTGGGCGTGCGAGCCGAGCGACATCCGCGTCGCCTACAACGGCATGCCTCCGGTGCCCGAGTTCGTCAGCCCGCCGAAGGACGAGCACCCCAGCCTGGTCGTGCTGAGCCGGCTGGTCCCGCACAAGCAGATCGAGCACGCGCTCCGGACGCTGCACGCGCTGCGCGACGAGTTCCCGGACGCCACCCTGACGCGTCATGGGCAACGGCTGGTGGCACGACGAGCTGACCGCGCTGACCGCGCGAGCTGGGCCTGGACGACCGGGTCCGGCTTCCTCGGGCACGTGGACGACCGGACCAAGTTCGACGAGCTCTCCCGGGCCTGGGTGCACGTGCTGCCCTCGCTCAAGGAGGGCTGGGGCCTCTCGATCGTCGAGGCCGCCCACGTCGGGCGTCCCCTCGGTCGCCTACCGGTCGCCGGCGGGGTGCAGGAGTCGATCCTCGACGGCGTCACCGGACTGCTCGCCCAGGACCAGGACGACTTCACCGACTGCACCCGACGTCTCCTCGTGGACCACGAGCTCCGGAGGACCATGGGCACCAAGGCACGGCTGCGGAGCGAGCAGTTCACCTGGGAGGCCACCACCGCCGTGGTCGAGTCCTGCCTCCACGACCGGCCAGCGCCGCGAGCGACCTCAGCACGGTGACCCCGCTCCGCCGATGACGCGGATCCGCAGGTGACCCGATCGGCCGCTGATCGACGCGGCACCCATGGCCGCGTCACCCATGAGTGGGCATGACAAAAGGACGGATCCCCCTGGGGGTCCGTCCTTCGTCGGAACTCAGGAGGTCGTCGAGGTGAGCTCGACGGACTCCCGATCCGGCCTCAGCCGTCGGCGTACTGGCCGCTGCCCGGATCGGTGGGCTCGTCCGAGCCGGCGTCCACTCCGGTGAGGGCCGACACCCCGATGAACACGGCGAGGACCGCCGGGACCACGCCCGCAGCGATCGACAAGAGCCAAGTCAGCATATGTAAGTCCTCCCAGACCCATCAGTGCATTGGTCGCCAACTATACGCATCGGTAGCCTCCTGCGGGCAAGAACACGCTCGCTTTCTGGACACTCGTGCGGCGGCGAGGATCCCGAGCAGGGTGGAGAGCAGGACCACGAGGTCGATCCCGGCGTACCAGGCGGCCCGGGACGAGGGCGAGGACGCGTCACTCACCCCGGGGAGCCGGTAGAGGGAGAGGCGCTCCCCCACCTGCACGGGTTGCGCGCCGGCCGGCAGGAGCACCTCCTCCGACGTCTCGTGCACCAGCACCCAGCCCACCTGGGCCCGGGCCAGCGTCTCGGCCAGCTCCTCGGCGTCGTCGACCGAGCGGACCCGTGCGGACAGGGCGGACTCCCCACCCACGGTCCCCGACTCCACCGCGAGAGCGTCTTCGGTCACCATGCTGCCGGGGAAGAACCGCGGCGCGGGATCGAGGATGGTGCGCGGGGTCCAGTCGAACCGGCGGTAGGTCGAGAACGGCAGGACCAGCACCCGGTCGTCGTCGTCGATGCCCTCCCCCTCCATGACCCCCCGCACCTGGGTCCACTCCTCCGGGTAGTCGCTGGTGGTGAGGAACCCGCTCAGGCCCGCCGCCGAGGAGGGCAGGGCCAGCACGGGGAGCAGCGCCGTCGTGGCCAGCCACCAGCGCGCGTGGCCACCGAACCGGGCGAGCCGGCCCTGCAGCTGGGCCAGCAACGACGCGAAGCCGGTGGCGGCGACCAGCACCCACGGCATCACCAGCTTCTGCGAGTCACGCAGCAGTCCACCGCCCGGCACGTGCAGCACGACCCACTCCAGCAGTGGACGGGTCGGCTCGAAGGCCGAGAGGCAGGCGAGGGAGAGCGGCAGCAGGCTGAGCACCACAGCAGCCGGGACCGGGAGCACCGGCTTCCTCCTGGCCAGCCAGAGGCCGGCCACCGCGAGCAGGACCACCACCGCACCGACTCCGGCGAGCAGCGGCACACCCCGGGCGTCAGGCACCACGGCCTCCTTCCAGATGCCGCCGAAGGTCGCCACCGAGACCAGCACCCCCCACGGGGTGTCGGCACGGGAGGCGAACGCCTCGACCCCGAACGCGTCGGGGGGCAGCTGGTCAGCGCCGTTGAGCAGCGCCGGCACGATCCAGGGCAGGTTGACCCACGCGCCCAGCACCCCGACCAGCAGGCGCGTCCGCCACCCCCTGACCAGCACGAGCGCGACCAGGACGGTGAGCACCCCGCCGGTGGGGCTGGCCCATCCTGCGGCGGCGAGACCGGCGACCAGGCACACCACCCCGGAGCCCCGCGCGGACCCGCGGAGACGAAGCGCCCCTGCCGCTACCCAGGGAAGCGCGGCGTAGCCGACGAGCAGCGCCCAGTGCCCGATCGCGAGCCGCTCGTGGACGTAGGGGTTCCAGCAGTACAGCAGGATCCCGCCGGCGCGCGCCAGCGTCGGGAGGTCGCGCAGGAGGTGGCCGACCCCCCACCCCGCCCCCAGCACGATGCCCACCAGCACCAGCTTCTGCACCAGCTCCCCGGGCACGACCTGGCTGAGCAGCGAGACCCAGGCGTCGCTGGGAACCGCCCGAGGGACTCCCCCGTCTCCCCCGGTCCACGCGTCCTTCCACGGCTGATCCGGGGACGAAGACCATGTCCCCGACCAGGACGAACCCGGGCCCGAGCAGCGGACCGAGCACCACGAGGGCCACCAGGAGCGACACCAGGGCGTCGACCCAGCGCGTGCTCCTCACGAGCCCGGGAGCGGAGCCGGCACCGGGATCCCTGCCTCGATCCCGGTCACGCACAGGGTGTGCTCGCGCGACTCCAGTGCCATGCTCACCGCGGAGTACCCGCGATCGACGGGGACGTAGAGCGAGTGCAGGCCGGTCCTGACCGGGAAGGTGGTCCGCTCCCCTGCGACGTCGAGGACCGCGTAGGTGTCACCCTCGAGGAAGTAGTCGACCCGGAGCACGTGCTCGCCGGCGGCCACGGGCCGGCGCATCGGGATCTCGCGGCGCCTGGCGGTGACGGCGTACCCGCAGTCAGGGCTCGGCCCGCGCACGGACCGGACCGGCTCCTCCAGCGTGATGCCCCAGACGTACCCCGCGTCGGTGACCAGGGAGAGGTACTCGCTCGGGGTGCCGAAGGGCGGGCGGTCGCGCAGGGCAGCCGCGACGACGGAGACCCGGGCCGCCTCCCCCAGCGAGGACCTCATCAGCCCTTCGGGCACCGGCCCGTCGAGCAGCACGACCTGGGGGTTCTTGGCCACGCCGTCGGCCAGGTTGGCCAGGTAGAGCCGGTCGTCGTCGCCGCTGAGCGCGGGGAGCAACGCGTCCCGGGTCACGGCCGCCGAGGCCAGGACCGCGACCGCGACGCCGACCGCCAGGAAGGCAGGGCTCGGCCCCGTCTGTCGCACCAGGGCCTGGGGGACCGGGGTGCCGCGCAGCGCCACAGCCGCCAGGACCACACCGACGACCACGGCGTCGGCGAGGAACCTGCCGGCGGCGCCCGAGGACGCCGACCCCTGGGCCGGAGTGCTCAGCACCACCCCGGAGAGGAGGAGCAGCAGGAACCCCAGGCCGGCGATCACGGTCTGGGGGCCGCGGGTGCGCCCCAGCCAGACGACCACGAGCACCAGGACCAGTCCCCCGATCACGACCGCCGGACCCGCCGCCATCAGGAGAGTCTCGACCGGCTCGCCCGACCACGGTCCGCCGACCACGGCGGGCAGGCCGGACTGCAGCAGGGCGTCCAGGGCGCTCCGCCATGCCTCCGGGGACACCAGGCGGTGCCGTGCTCGCGCACGGCGACGAGTACCCGCCCCACGCACGCCACGACCATCCAGCCCCACAAGGCGGGCGAGGCGCACCACGCGGCGCGCACGCGTGCGCGCCAGCCCTCCTGGTCACCGCCGACCGGCCAGCACCAGCAGCACGACCCAGGGCAGCAGCAGGGTGCGGTCGTGCCGAGCAGCATCAACGTCATCGCCATCCCGGCGATCCGAGGGTCGTGGCGCCACCCCTCCTGGACGCGGGGGAGCAGGGAGAGCACCGCGACCAGGAAGAGGATCACGACCGGCAGGTGGAGCAGCGCGAGCGACCACCACACGATCGGCCCCAGGGTCAGTGGCGTGAGGACCGCGGCGACGAAGAGCGGCAGGCGCAGCCACCGCTCCTCGAGCACCCGGGAGAGCACCAGCCACAGCAGCAGCGACACCAGCACGTGGAGAGCCAGCACCGCGTACGTCGGGCCCGCCCAGCTCAGCGGGGCGGACCGTTGACGGCCCAGGCCACGAGCATCCCCACCGGGGAGGCTCGCCGGCGAGGGGTTCGGTGAGCAGAGCGCCCGGAGAAGGGCCTCGCCGTTCAGACGGGCCAGGAGGACGAAGTCGTGCTGGGTGAAGTAGCCCTCCACCAGCACGCATCGGAGCCACACCGTGTGCCCGACCAGCACCAGCATCGCGAGCAGGGCGGGACGGCTGCCGAATGCCTGCTGGATCCAGTACGTCACGACGACCTCCGGGTGCCGGGCGGCCGAAGCAGCCCGAGGGTGAACACGCCGATCGCCGCGGCGGCGACCCAGTCCGCGGCCGCCACGTTGACGGTCCCTTCCTGCCAGGCCGAGACCGACTGGATCCCCGCGGCGAGGGCGACCATGGCCGCCGGCACCAGCGACAGGGCAGAGCGGCGCCGGCGCAGCAGGAAGCCGAGCGCGACACCGACTGAGCAGGGGGACGCTACGGCCGAGGAGGAAGGCCCCGAGGCCCAGCGCCAGGAAGGTGACGGTGTCCATCTGGCCCAGCCACCGTCGCTGCGGCACGACGGAGAGCCGGCGGCTCCCGGCGCTAGACCTCGGCCCCGTCGCAGCTCCAGCCCGATCGCGAGGGCGAGCAGACCGAGCGCGGTCAGGGCGCCGATGCCCGAGCTGGGTGGCGGTAGGTGCGGTCGGGGATGAACTCGAGCTGCACGAGG
>CAVPUI010000013.1:0-149261 GCA_963708945.1 uncultured Actinomycetota bacterium
ACCGCCGCGGGGGTCGCCCGGGAGGCTCCCCGGACCGCGCCTCAGGAGGCGAACGCGGCAGGCTCCGGCACCTCGAGCGCCTCGCGCAGCCGGGCGGCGTACTCCCGGCGGTCGACCTCGACCACGCCCAGCGAGGCCAGGTGCGGGGTGCTCCACTGCACGTCGAGCACTCTCCGGTCGGCGTGCTCGTCGCGCAGCCGCTCCACCAGCCCGACCAGGGCCACCTTGCTGGCGTCGGTGACCCGGTGGAACATCGACTCCCCGGCGAACAGGCCGCCGATCGCCACGCCGTACAGGCCGCCGACCAGCTCGCCGTCGCGCCAGGTCTCCACCGAGTGCGCCCAGCCCAGCCGGTGCAGCTCGCCGTACGCCGCACGGATGTCCGCGTCGATCCAGCCGTCGCTGCGCGCCGGGTCGCCGCAGGCCCGCACCACCTCGTCGAAGGCGGTGTCGACCCGGATCTCGAAGTCGCGCACCGCGCGGCGCAGGGAGCGCGAGACCCGCAGGTCGGCCAGCGGCAGGATGCCGCGCCGGACCGGGCAGAACCAGTACGGCGGGTCCCCGGCGTCCCCGACGGCATCGGGAAGAGCGCGTGCCGGTAGGCCGCCAGCAGGGTGCCCGGCGACAGGTCGGCGCCGATCGCCACCAGGTCCTCGTCCGGGTCGAGCCGTCCGGCGCCCCGAGCATCTCGAAGGCCCAGGGCGAGGGCGGAGGCTCGATCGGCACCCTGACAACCTAACCGCCGGGAGCCGGCCCGGGCTGTGCGACCCGGCCTAGGCTGTGCGTCATGGGAATCACGAGCCGTCGGCAGCGTCGGCAAGATGGTCGTCCCCCAGGTGGGCCGGCTCGCGCCCGGCGTCACCAGCCGGGCCGTCCTGGAGGCGCTGGCACCGGGCGATCGACGGGGTCGGCCCGCTGCCGCCCGCCGCCAAGGCCGCCGACAAGCAGCTCGCCGAGCAGCGCGGCGACGTCGACAAGGCGATCCACGAGGTGATCGAGAACAACGTCCGCGCTGGCCGGCGCCCAGGGCTTCGCCACCAACATCGGCGGGCTGCTCACCATGGCCGTCGACCCTGCCCGCCAACATCACCGGGCTGGCCATCATCCAGTGCCCGGATGATCGCCGGCATCGCCCACCTGCGCGGCTACGACCTCGACGACCCGCGGGTGCGCACCGCCGTGCTCGCGACCCTGCTGGGCGACGACGTGGTCGACGAGCTGGTCAAGCGCCGCAAGATCCCGGGCGCCCCGCTGGCGCTGGCAACCGCACCGGTGCACGACCCCGACGCTGGGCGTGATCATCGCCACCGAGGTCGCCCAGGTGATCCTGACCAAGGTGGCCGGCAAGCGGCTGGCCACCTCCGCCGGTCGGCGGATCCCGGTGGTCGGTGGCCTGGTCGGCGCCGGCGCCGACGGCTACACCACCTGGCGTGCCGGTCGCTACGCCGACAAGGAGCTCCTGCCCCGGGCCCGCCGGTAGACCATCAGCAGCCCGCGCCCGGGCCGCGTCTCCTCCAGCAGCCGGACCAGCGCGCTCGCGCAGCCGGTAGGAGGGCCGCAGGTAGGAGCGCTCCAGGGCCTCACGGGTCGGGCCAGCTCGTGGCTGAGGTCGCCCTCGACCCGGCGCAGCCGGGCGGTCTCGGTGAGCAGCGCGGAGATCGCGTCCACCGCCGCGCGGGAGACCAGGGCGTCGTCGCGGGTGGTCCGGGTCGGCCCAGGCGGCCTGCTCCTCGGCCGAGCCGAGCGGGGCGCCCAGCAGGTCGCGCAGGTCGCCGACCACGTCGTAGCCGCGGCGCTCGATCTCCTCCACCCAGGTGGCCGAGAGCTCGCCGGCCCAGGCGTGCAGGTGCGGGGGCAGGGTCAGCCGCGGCGAGCCTGCGCGCCGCGACAGGGTCTGGTGGGCCAGCAGCTCGCGCACCAGCGGCCGGTAGTCGGCCGGGTCGACGGTCTTGACCACCTCGCGGTTGATGCGGCGCAGCAGGGCCGTCTCCGCGACGCCCAGCGAGGGGTTGGCCCGCTCGGGGGTGAGGTCGAGGTCGAGCCCGTCGAGGCCGAAGGCCTGGCTGAACCGGCGCCACAGCTCGTCGCGCGGGGCGCCGGGCGCCGGCACGGTGACCAGGTGGATCCGCTCGGGCGGCACCGAGGCGCCCCAGCGGTTGATGATGTCGGGGATCTCCTGCACCCCCCAGAACCAGGAGCCGATCCGGCTCTCGCGCGCGGGGTCGGTGATCTGCTCGAGGAACTTGGCGTAGCTGATCGTGCTGCGGTGCTTGACGTTCTCCTGCCACTCCGCCGGGATCTGCCGGACCAGGTCGCGCACCGAGAGGATCAGGTGCACCTCGGCGTCCTGGCCGTCCTCGCCGGCCAGCGAGGTCAGCGCCCGGTCGACCTGCATCCGCGAGGCGGTGGCCAGGATCTCGTGGCTGATGATCGAGGTGCCCGGCCACGGCGCGGACCTGCTCGGCCAGCCGGTCCCAGGCGCCGACCGCCTCGAGCTCGAGGCCGCCCCAGGTGAGCTTCATCAGGTCCAGCGCGGCGAGGAAGTGGGCGTCGAACCGCTCGGCCGGGTAGGAGATGCCGTGCTCGCGCAGCACCTCGGCGTTGCGGAAGAGCACGTCCTGCAGGTGCGAGGTCCCGGTCTTCGGGGTGCCGACGTGGATCAGCACCCGACGCCGTGCCGTCGCGCCCGTCCCGGGCTGCACCTCAGCTCCCGCCACGCCCGTCACACCTGATCCTTCCGACCGTCCAGGAGCATCCGCACCGCCAGGGAGAGTACGCCGTCCCCGTGCGGCGAGGGCTCGCGGCCCTCGGCGGAGCCCGGGCCGCCGCGCCGGCAGCGACAGGTCGACGGGGCGACCAGCGCGACGCAACCGGCCGCTCATCCGCCGGGCCCGCCGCTCCACCCACTCCCGGTGCTCGGCGCTGCACCTGCGGCAGCGGCGCCGTCGGGGCGAACACGTCGGCCGGCAGCCGGGGCAGCAGCCCCTCGCGCAGCAGCAGGGTGCGGCGCGGCGGGATGACCATCACGCCCAGCACCGCGGCGACCCGGCGGGAGAGCTCGGCGGCCTGGGCGCCCGGGCCGCGGCGGCAGCGCGGGACGGCGTACGCCGACCAGTCCCGGCAGCCGCGACCACTCCGGGCTGCCCTCCAGCAGCAGGTGCACGTGCTCGGCGCCGCGGCGCTGCTCCCAGGTGCGCAGCACCTTGGGCAGGTCGACCCGGGGCGGCACCTGGCCGCGCTGGCGCCAGGTCTCCAGCCAGGACGCCCAGCTGCCCACGCCGTGGTCGAAGCAGCTGCGCGGTCCAGGCGTCGGCGAGCATCCGGCCCAGGTCGGACCCGAGCACCACGATCTCCCCGCCGGGGCGCGGCGGGTGGCCGCGCGGCGACCAGGCCGCGGCGCAGCGGGTCGGCCAGCAGCGGGTCGCCGACCACCCGGTAGCGGCGCCGCCAGGGGCGAGGCAGCCGGTCGGGACGGCGGTCCACCGGGCCGAGCTCGATCAGGTCCTCGGCCAGCAGGTAGGTCGCGACCCGGAGCAGCTCCTCCTCGCGCAGCGCGCTGGGGTCGACGGCGCCGGCGCCGAACCGGGAGTCGTCGGCGGCGCCGACCAGCTCGAGGTCGGGCTGGCCGCGGCCCGGGGCGCTGGCCTCCAGCACCCGGCGGGCCAGGCCGGGCGGGACCGCGGGGGCCTCCGCGTTGAGCCGGCGCAGGAGCTCGAGCTGCTGGGCGCCGGGGATCACCCGGCCGACCGGCTCGGCCTCACCCGTCCACTCCGCCCAGGGGGTGGTGCCGCCGTCGAGCAGGTGGCGGACCCAGCCCCAGGCCCGGCGGCGGCCTGCGGTCGAGGTGGTCGGCGCGGTCACCGGGAGCGGCTCACTTGCCGAGGATCTGCTGGGCCCGGGTGCGCACCAGACCGGCGACGCCCTGGTTGTCCGCCCGGGCGGCGGCCTCGTGGGTCATCGCGGTCAGGGCGTCCATCGCCACCGCGAGCTGCGGCCGGGCGCGGACCTTGTCGGGGTTGACCCAACCGACGTCGGGGTCGGGGCGGCGCGGACGCAGGTCCGCCACGTCGCCGACCACGTCGATGCCGCTGTCGGCCACCCACCGGATCCACTCCTCGGCCTTCGCCTCCGCCCAGTCGTAGCGCTCGGGCGGCAGCGTGACGGGCTGCGAGGGACGGTTGGCGAGCTCGCCCTGGGCGAGCATCTGCCGCACCAGCACGTCGTACGTCGGCTCGGTGCGCAGGTCCAGACCCAGTCGTCGGTTGAGCTTGCGCAGCAGCTGCACCTCGGCGACGCCGAGGGAGCGGTTGGCACGCTCGCTGTCCAGCGGGGCCCAGGAGGGGTCGATCCCGAACGCCGCCGCGAACCGGTGCCACAGCACGTCGCCGGCGCGGCCGTGCGGCACGGTGACCAGGTGCACGCGCTCGGGGGGCAGCTTGGCGCCCCAGCGGGCGAGCACGGAAGGCAGGTCGAACGCCTTGGCGAACCAGATGTCGCCGCGCTCCATCTTGGTGAGGAAGCGGCGGTAGGTCCACCGGCGGCCCTGCTTGATGGTCTCCTGCCAGGCGGCCGGCAGCTGCCGGCCGAGGTCCCGGGCGGAGTAGACGACGTGCACCTCGGCCCCGGCCAGGTCGTTCATCGCCTTGGCGATCTTGTCGGGCTTGGCCGCGGCCAGGATCTCGTGGCTGACGATCACCGGACCCTTGGCCCGGTGGATCTTGTTGACCAGCATCTCCCAGGCGCCGTCGGCGTGGCCGGGGCGCCCGCCCCACTCCTGGTCCAACAGGTCCAGGGCGGCGCGGAACTGGAAGAGGTCGGCCGGGATGAACCGGTTCTTGGTGGGGATGGTGACCCCGTGCTTCGCCAGGCGGGAGGCGTTGCGGGTCAACCGGTCCTGCAGGTAGGTGGTCCCGGTCTTCGGGGCACCGATGTGCAGGTAGACGACCGGGGTGCTCATGCCCCGGATTCTGCCAGCCCCTGGGCCCCGGCGAGCGCGCGCACCACCGCCGAGGGGCTCGGACGGCCCAGCTGGCGGGCCATCCACGCACTGGTGGCGACCACCGCGTCCAGGTCCACGCCGGTCTCGATCCCCAGGCCGCGCAGCATCCACACCAGGTCCTCGGTGGCCAGGTTGCCGGTGGCGCTCCTGGCGTACGGGCAGCCGCCGAGGCCGCCGGCGCTGGCGTCGAAGGTGGTGATCCCCTCCTGGAGCGCGGAGAAGGCGTTGGCCAGCGCCTGGCCGTAGGTGTCGTGGAAGTGCATCGCCAGCTGGTCGACCGACATGCCGGCGGCGACGAAGGCGGCGACCAGCTCCTTGACCTGGCCGGCGGTGCCGACGCCGATGGTGTCGCCGAGGCTGAGCTGGCTCGCGCCGAGGTCGAAGAGCCGCTTGCCCGACGGCGACCACCTGCTCGACCGGCACGGCCCCCTCCCACGGGTCGCCGAAGCACATCGAGACGTACGCCCGCACGTCGAGGCCGGCGTCGCGGGCCCGGCGCACGGTCGGCTCGAACATCGCGAACTGCTCGTCCAGGCCGCGGTTGAGGTTCTTCCGGGCGAAGGTCTCGGTGGCGGAGCCGAAGACGGCGACGTGCTTCGCGCCGAGCTCGAGCGCCCGGTCCAGGCCGCGCTCGTTGGGCACCAGCACCGGCAGGTCTCGGGCGGGCTCGCCCAACCGCTCCCCGAGCATCGTCATCAGGTCGGCGGCGTCGGCGAGCTGGGGCACCCACGTCGGGTGCACGAAGCTGGTCGCCTCGACCACCGGCAGACCGGCGCCGACCAGCCGGGTGACGAACTCCGCCTTCACCTCGGTGGGCACCACGGTCTTCTCGTTCTGCAGGCCGTCGCGGGGGCCGACCTCGTAGATCGTCACGCGGTCGGGCATCCCGCCCAGCGCGGACGTCATGGGCAGCGGTCGGTCCGACGACCGCCCGCCATGACGTCCCGGCTCCGGCAGGTTCTCGCTCACTGCTCCTCCTCGACCGGCTCCACGACGAAGAGCGTGGCGCCGAGCGGCACCTGCGCGCCTGCGGCGACCACGACCTGGGTGACGGTGCCGGCGAACGGCGCCTTGAGGGCGAGCTCCATCTTCATGGCCTCCATCATGCCCAACGACTGTCCCTCCTCGACCCGGTCGCCGACGGCGACCCGGACCTCCAGGACGGTGCCCGGCATCGGGGCGGCCACAGTGCCGTCGCCGGCGGCCGCGCCGGAGTCGCGGAACGGGTCGGGGACCAGGAAGACGAACCGCTGGCCCCGGTGCACGAGCTCGACGGTGTCGCCGCGACGGACGACCTCGGCCCGGTGGGTCTGGCCGTCCACCTCGGCGACCACGTGCCCGACCCCGCCGGAAGACAGGTACCCGCCCAGCCAGGTGGCCTGGTGGTCGCCGGCCCGGCCGTCCCCCACGACGACCAGCTCGTCGAGCTGCACCAGGGTCGGCGCCGGGGTGGCGGCGACCCGGAACCCGTCGGCCCGCCACGGGTCCCCGAGCGTGCTCGGCGGCACGGCGCCGGAGGCAGCCTGCTCCTCGGACCCGCCCCCGGTCAGTGCCAGGGCGGCCAGCGCCCGGGCGAGGTCGCGGGAGGGGGCGGCCACCTCCCCGCGCTCGAACGGGTCGGTGTCGAGCCAGGCGGTGTCGATCGAGGCCTGCCGGAACTGCGCGGAGTCGACCAGCGCCCGCAGGAAGCCGGTGTTGGTGGTGAGCCCGAAGATCCGGGTGTCGTCCAGGGCGCGGACCAGGGTGTCGATCGCCTCCTCGCGGGTGGCGGCCCAGGCGATCACCTTGCCGAGCATCGGGTCGTAGGCGCTGGAGACCTCCTGCCCGGACAGCAGGGCGTGGTCGACGCGGACCACGGGCTGCTCGCCCGCTCCCCAGGTCATCGTCCAGTCGTGCTCGCCGGCCCAGCCGACCTGGCCGGCGCGCCCGGCCTGCGGAAGGAACCCGCCGAACGAGTCCTCGGCGTAGACCCGGGCCTCCACGGCGTGGCCCGTCCAGCGTCACCTCGCCCTGGTCGAAGCCGAGCGGCTCCCCGGTGGCCACGCGCAGCTGGAGCTCGACCAGGTCGACCTTCTCGCCGCGGACCCGGACCACCTCCTCGGTGACCGGGTGCTCGACCTGGAGCCGGGTGTTCATCTCCAGGAAGTAGAACTCGCCGGTCGCGTTGTCGAGCAGGAACTCGACCGTGCCGGCGCCGGCGTAGCCGACCTGTGCGGCCAGCGCGACCGCGGACGACGTGATCGCCGCGCGCTGCTCGGGGGAGATCGTCGGCGCGGGCGCCTCCTCCAGCACCTTCTGGTGCCGGCGCTGGGTGGAGCAGTCACGCTCGAAGAGGTGGACGACGCGACCGGCGGAGTCGCCCATCACCTGGACCTCGACGTGGCGGCCGGACTCGACGTACTTCTCCACCAGCAGCGTGTCGTCGCCGAACGAGCTGAGCGCCTCCCGGGCCGCGGCGGCCCGGGCGGCGTCGTACTCGTCGGCCGAGCGGACCACGCGCATCCCCTTGCCGCCACCACCGGCGGCGGCCTTGACCAGCACCGGGTAGGCGAAGGTCGACGGGTCGTCCTCGTCGCCGTAGGAGGGCACCACCGGGACGCCGGCGGCCAGGGCGATGTCGCGGGCCCGGTCCTTGCGTCCCATCGAGTCCATCACCTCGGGGCTGGGCCCGACCAGGGTCACCCCGGCCTCGGCCAGCGCCCGGGCGAACGGCGCCCGCTCGGAGAGGAAGCCGTAGCCCGGGTGGACGAAGCCGGCGCCGGCGGAGACGGCGGCCGCCACCACCTCGCCGACGTCGAGGTAGGACCCGACCCGCACGGCCCGGTCGGCCGACGCGACGTGCGGCGCCTTCGCGTCCAGGTCGGTGTGGATCGCCACCGTCTCCCAGCCCAGCCGGCGGGCGGTGCGGATGATCCGCAGGGCGATCTCGCCGCGGTTGGCGATCAGCAGGGTGCGAGCTGCGTCGGTCGAGCCTGTCGAGATCATCGTCATCACATCCGGAAGACGCCGTAGGACGGCGCCGGGGTCGGGGCGTGGGCGGCCACGGCCAGGCCCATGCCGAGGACGCGGCGGGTGTCGGCGGGATCGATGATCCCGTCGTCCCACAGCCGCGCGGTGGAGTAGTAGGGCGAGCCCTGGGTCTCGTACTGGTCCCGGATCGGCGCCTTGAAGGACTCCTCCTCCTGGGCCGACCACTCGCCCCCGCGCGCCTCGATGCCGTCGCGCTTGACCGTGGAGAGCACGCTGGCGGCCTGCTCGCCGCCCATCACCGAGATCCGGGCGTTGGGCCACATCCACAGGAAGCGCGGGTCGTAGGCCCGCCCGCACATCCCGTAGTTGCCGGCGCCGAACGAGCCGCCGATCACCACGGTGAACTTCGGCACCACCGAGGTGGCGACCGCGGTGACCAGCTTGGCGCCGTCACGGGCGATGCCCACGGTTCTCGTACTCGCGCCCGACCATGAAGCCGGTGATGTTCTGCAGGAAGACCAGCGGGATCCCGCGCTGGTTGCACAGCTCGATGAAGTGCGCGCCCTTGAGCGCCGACTCGCTGAACAGGATGCCGTTGTTGGCGACGATCCCGACCGGGTGGCCGTGGATGTGCGCGAACCCGGTCACCAGCGTCTCGCCGTAGAGCCGCTTGAACTCGTGGAACCGGCTGCCGTCGACGATCCGGCGCACCACCTCGCGCACGTCGTACGGCGTGCGGGTGTCGGCCGGCACCACGTCGGCCAGGGTGGCCGGGTCCTCCAGCGGCTCCTCGGGGGTCGCGCAGGTCGTACGCCGGCCGGCCGGGCGCCCCGGCCGCGGCGCCGTAGCCGACGGTCGAGGGCAGGGTGTCGACGATGGAGCGGACGATCGCCAGCGCGTGCGCGTCGTCGTCGGCCAGGTGGTCGACCACCCCGGAGGTGCGGGCGTGCACGTCGCCGCCGCCGAGCTCCTCGGCGGTGACCACCTCGCCGGTCGCGGCCTTCACCAGCGGCGGGCCGCCGAGGAAGATCGTGCCCTGGTCGCGGACGATCACCGTCTCGTCGCTCATCGCCGGCACGTAGGCGCCGCCGGCGGTGCAGGAGCCCATCACGGAGGCGATCTGCGGGATCCCGCGGGCCGAGAGGTTGGCCTGGTTGAAGAAGATCCGGCCGAAGTGCTCGCGGTCGGGGAAGACCTCGTCCTGCATCGGCAGGAAGGCGCCGCCGGAGTCGACCAGGTAGACGCACGGCAGGTTGTTCTCCGCGGCGATCGTCTGCGCGCGCAGGTGCTTCTTCACCGTGATCGGGTAGTAGGTGCCGCCCTTGACCGTGGCGTCGTTGGCCACCACCATCACCTCGCGGCCGGCCACCCGGCCGATCCCGGTGACGATCGAGGCGCTGGGCACCGCGTTGAGGTCGTCGGCGTCCCGGCCGTACATCCCCCAGGCGGCCAGCGGGGCGACCTCCAGGAACGGGCTGCCCGGGTCGAGCAGCCGGTCGACCCGGTCGCGGACCAGCAGCTTGCCCCGGTCGGTGTGCTTGCGGCGGGCGCTCTCCGAGCCGCCCTGGCGGACCAGGGCGAGGCGGTCGCGCAGCTCGGCGGTGAGGTCGTGCAGGCTCATGGCATGAGGTTAACGCTCATTAACCAGCGCGTCGACCGAACCCCGCGGACCTTGCCACGTGGCAGGCTTCGCGCCATGTCAGCAGGCACCGCGAACCGCATCCACCCCACCGCGATCCTGGGTCCCGAGGTCGAGCTCGGCCAGGGCAACACCATCGGGCCCTACGTCGTGATCTCCGGCCCCGTGCGGATCGGGGACGACAACTTCTTCTCCCCCCACGTCTCGATCGGCGCCGCGGCGGACGTGCGCGGCCACCACCTGGACCCGGGCTGGGAGGAGCCCAGCCGGGACCGCGGCGTGGTGATCGGGTCGCGCAACGTGTTCAAGGAGTTCGTCTCCGTCACCCAGGGCTGGGCGCACGAGACCCGGGTCGGCGACGACGCGTTCCTGATGGGCAAGGCGCACGTCAGCCACGACTGCACGGTGGGCGACGGCGTCACGATGGCGCACACCGCGGTCCTCGCCGGGCACGTCACCGTGGGGGACGGCGCCAACCTGGGCCTGGGCACCGTGGTGCACCAACGGGCCTGGATCGGCGCCGGGGCGATGGTCGGCATGCAGTCCGCGGTCCGCGCCGACCTCCCGCCGTACGCCGTCAGCCTGGGGGTGCCCGCGCGGCCCACCCGGCTCAACACCTACCGGCTGGATCTGGTCGGCGTGAGCGCGGCCGACCACGACGCCATCGCCGCCGTGGCCCTGGGCGACAGCAGCGACCTGGACGCGGTCCCGGACGCCGTGCGGCAGGCGCTGGGACTTTGGGTGGAGCGTCGGGCTGGTGCCGCCACAGCGAGCTGAGTGACCAGGTCGCCCGGTTTCCACGAACAGGAACAGGACCTGGCCCTCACTCGCTAGCCTCGCCGGGTGCTGTCGATCGCCAGGTGGGGAACTCCCGAGTCCGACGAGTCCCTCCCGCGGCAGCGCCGCACCCTCCTCCTCCGGACCCTGATCGCATGGGCGTGGGTCTTCGGGTGCTTCATGACCTGGTCCCTGGCGACCCCCTTCTGGTCCTCGCCCGACGCGCCGGCCCACGACCTGATGGCGTGGCACGTGGGCCACGGGAACCTACTGCCCGAGCCGACCGATGTCCTGCACGCCGGCGTCACCTCCAACGCCGTCACCCGCGCCCCCCAGGGACTGGTGCGCAGCGCGGACACCGTCGACTGCTACGCCCACGAGCCGCGCGTGGCGGCCGGGTGCATGTCCGAGCCCGGGGACGACCCAGCTCTGGTGGACTTCGTCAATCCGGCGGGCCGGAACTTCCCGACGTACTACCTGGCCACGGGATGGCCGTCCACCCTTGTCGGCGGTGAGGGCGGCCTCTGGGCGATGCGGGTCGCGGCCGCGGCGGTCGCCGCACTCTTCGTGGCCTGGGCCGCGTCAGCGGCGTGGACGCGCGCGCGGCCGATGACGGCGATGGTCGGCCTGATCGTCTCGTTGACACCGATGGCCGCGTACCTCGGCGGGGCGATCAATCCCAACGCCCTCGAGATCACCGCAGCGATGGCGCTGGCGGCCACCTCGGTGGTCTTCCTGCGGGAGCCCGACACCTGGCTGGGGAGGGTGATGTATCGCCGCGCGATGATCGCGGCGGGCGTGATGGTCACGATCCGCCTGCTCTCCCCGGTGTGGGTCCTGGTCTGGGTGGCCGCCTTCGTCCTGCTGGCCGACCGTCAGGCGTGGAACAGGGTCCGGACCCGTCGCGGCATGGCCTGGGCAGCCGTCCCGTTCCTGGGGGTGGTGTTCAACGTGGTCTGGACCTACTCGTCAGCGCTCACCGATTACCAGGCCGAGCCCAAGCACGCCCTGTCGTGGACGCAGGCATTCTGGGCGAGCAAGGCCCAGATCGACGAGTTCGCGTCGGTGGCCACGCAGGTGGGCACCTTCGGCTGGCTCGACACCGCGCTGCCATCCTCCTCCTACTACTACTACGCCCTGACCGTCGTCTTCCTGGTGGCCGTCGCCTGGGTGTTCCTGCCTGGGCGGGAGGCACTCGTCACCGCCTGGCTCCTCTTCGCGGCCTACCTGGTGCCGATCGCGCTGCAGGCAGGACAGTGGAACACCAACGGCGCCGTCTGGCAGGGGCGCTACACCCTGCCGCTGAGCGTGATGATCGCGATCATGACGTTGATGCTGGCAGCCGACCGGCTGCACGCCCCCGGCGTCGTCGCCCTGGCGCGACGCTTCACCACGGTGCTGCCCCTGGCGATGATGGTGGTCCTGTGGGTCCACGTGTCGGCGTTCACCGTTCAGCTCCGGCGCAACATCAAGGGCGTGTACGGGCGGGCCCCCGCCGAGGAGCACTGGGCCCCTGTCGTTCCTGCCGAGGTGCTGGTCCTGCTGCTGGTGCTGCTGCTCGGGACCGCGTGGCTGGCCTTCGGCATCGGCTGCTACCGGGAACGGGGCGTGAGTGTTGCCGGTAAGGTGCCTCGGGCCTCCCGCCCCCGTGCGGACGACAACCACCCCAGCGAGTGACACCGAGTGCCACCGCTGGGCAACAGAACCAGGGACCCCCATGACTGCCTTCATCCCACCCGCCAAGCCGATCATCGGCGACGACGAGCGCCAGGCCGTCGACCGCGTGATGCGCTCGGGCATGATCGCCCAAGGCCCCGAGGTGGCCGCCTTCGAGGCCGAGTTCGCGGACGTGCTCACCGCCGGACGCACCTGCGTGGCGGTCAACTCCGGCACCGCCGGGCTGCACCTGGGCCTGCTCGCTGCGGGCGTGGGCCCCGGCGACGAGGTGATCGTGCCGTCGTTCACCTTCGCGGCCACCGGCAACTCCGTCGCGCTCACCGGCGCCACGCCGGTCTTCGCCGACATCGACCCGGTCACCTTCTGCCTGGACCCCGAGAGCGTCAAGGCGGCCGTCACCGAGCGCACCAAGGGCGTCATGCCGGTGCACCTCTACGGCCACCCGGCGGACATGGACGCCTTCGCCACGCTGGCCGACGAGACCGGGATCGCGATCTTCGAGGACGCCGCGCAGGCGCACGGCGCCACCTGGCGCGGCGCGCCGGTGGGCACCTTCGGCGACTTCGCGATGTTCAGCCTCTACCCGACCAAGAACATGACCTCCGGCGAGGGCGGGATGGTCTCCTGCGCCACGGACGAGATCGCCCGCAACGTGCGCCTGCTGCGCAACCAGGGCATGGAGCGCCAGTACGCCAACGAGCTGGTCGGCTTCAACGCGCGGATGACCGACATCCACGCCGCCATCGGCCGGGTCCAGCTGACGAAGGTGCAGGGCTGGACCGAGCAGCGCCGGGCCAACGCGGCGTACCTGGACGCCCACCTCGAGTCGGTGGTCGTGCCGACCGTGCACGAGCACGCCACCCACGTCTACCACCAGTACACGATCCGGGTCGCCGGCGGCGCCGCCGAGCGGGACCGCATCGTCACCGCGCTGCGTGAGGAGCACCAGGTCGGCTCCGGGGTCTACTACCCGATCCCCAACCACCGCCTGGCCTCGCTCGCCCAGTACGCGCCGGACCTGTACCTGCCCGAGACGGAGCGGGCCGCGGCCGAGGTGATCAGCCTCCCGGTGCACCCGTCGCTGACCGAGGGCGACCTGGAGCGCATCGTCGCCGGGGTCAACGCCGTGGTGCGGGCCGGCGCCTGACCGTCGCGACCGCCCCGCGGGGCCCTTCCGGGCCTCCGCGGGGCTCGTCTCTGCGCGCCGCGTAGGGGGTTCAGCGCGCCGCGCGCATGCTCAGCGCACCTTGTAGATGTACTGCGGCTCGTTGTTCCAGGTGAGCTTGCCCTGCCGCTCGAGGCAGCGCGGCGTCAGGTCGGGCGTGCTCGAGATGACGTAGCCCACGTCGAGGTCGGAGTCGGCCAGCCAGCACGGGTGCAGGGTGATCATGATGACGTCGGGCGAGGGGTTGGTGATCACCGGCTCGCTGCCACGCTCACCGGTGAAGTTCATCTTGAGGTAGCTGGCCCCTCGGTTCCACTCGAACTCGTACTTGCCGGTGGGGTCGATCTTGGCCCACTCCTCGGCCACCGGCCCGGTCACCTGGTAGCCGGTGAGGACCGGCACTCCGTTGGCGACCATCAGCGCGTCGACGCCCCAGTTGTCGGCGACGACGTAGGTCCCCTCGCGCTCGGCGCTCTTGCCGACCCCGTAGACCTTGTCCGCCGCGTCGGTGCCGCGCAGGTCACCGAGCCCGAAGACCAGCGGGTTGACCGTCAGGGCGAAGAACCCGGTCACGACGCTCACCGCGACGGCCGGGGCCCAGTGCCGCGGGAAGCGCGTCACCAGGGCGACCAGGACGCCCGTGACGAGCGACGCCGCCCAGACCTCCCCAGCACCCAGCGTGGTGACGATCGGCATCAGCGCGCTCGTGGCGTACCCCGTCACCAGGGCGCAGCCGGCACCGATGGCCACCGCCCCGCGCCACCCACCCCCGGGCCGGGTGCGGGCCAGCACCAGGCACACCAGGATCTGGGCGGTGAACCCGATCGTCTGGGCGATCCGCCACGGCGGCAGCAGGTTGAGCACCGGGATCTTCAGGCCGAAGGGGCCCCACGCGACCATGATCCAGGACGCCCACAGCACGAGCATGCCGGCCAGGACCCACAGGGCGGCCCGGCTGGCACGGTCGCGGGCCGGCCCCATCCGGCTCCACAGCAGCGCCGCCCACAGCCCGCAGATCAGGAACGCCTGGGAGAGCTCGCTCTGGTTGGAGAAGGTCAGCGTCGGGTCGTCGTTGAGCTCGAAGAGGGCGGGCGCGGCGAACAGCATGTAGAACGGCACCGCCTCGCCCGAGGAGCGCCGCAGGCCCGGGTACGCGGTGTTGAGCTCGGACCGGAGGGCCTCGATGTTCTCGATCATGGTCCCGGCGAGCAGCGCGCCGCCGACCAGGGCCCCGATGCCCACGACCAGCAGCCCGGCCCGGCGCGTCTCCTTCTGCCAGACCAGCCAGACGCCGACCGCCAGCACCAGCGGGAAGCCGGTGGTCAGGCCCCACGGCACGTAGTAGGTCACCAGCCTGGCCAGGAGCAGCCCGGCGAGGGCAGCCTGGAGGGCGCCGGTGAACCGGCGGCCGTCGACCCAGCGGTCGCGGGCCAGCACCAGCAGGAAGCTCCCGGCGACCGCGAAGCCCATGATCCGGATCGGCATGAACGACCACCAGGCCGAGGCCGGTGCGAAGAAGCACAGGGCCACCGCGAGCCAGGACAGCGAACGGGTCGCCCCGAGCCGGCGCAGCAGCGGGGGCAGGGCCAGCAGGAAGAGCAGCCACGGGAAGAACCGGAACGCCGAGAACATCATCTCGTCGGGCAGCCACGGGCCGAGCCGCAGGAAGTTGCCCTCGAGGAAGAGGATCGTCTCGATCGGGCTGCCCGAGGACGTCTGGTAGATCAGCTCCGGGCCGTTGGCCAGCGGGCTGGAGATGGCCCGGCCGTCCGCGATCACCTGCAGGTCGAGCGGCGCCTGGGTGAACCACTCGTCCGAGCGGATCGGGACCGCCTTGCCGATCTGGTTGTCCACCCCACCGCCCGGCGTCTCCTGCAGCTGGAGGGCGTTGAGGGAGGACGTCGAGGCACCGCTGAGCACGGCCGCGACGTAGCCGCCCAGGGGGAGCAGCACCTCCAGGCGATCGGCTAGCGAGCCGCGGAGACGACCGCCGCGTCGGGGGTGCTCGGGCTCTGTCGACGTCAAGTGTCTGCTCTCCAATGAAGGCTCGGGAAACGCACGACGGCGCTGCGATGTGCGGAGACACCCTAACGGCGGCTAGATTCCGGCCGTGCGCATCGTAGTGGTCAACAACTTCTTTCCCCCACGGGTCGGTGGTAGCTCGCACCTCTCCGAAGCTCTCGCCAAGGGGTACGCCGCCCGCGGTCACGAGGTCCTGGTGATCACTGCCGCCTACGCCGACGCTGCGGCGTACGAGGAGCGCGACGGGCTCAAGATCGTCCGCCTGCCCGCGGTGACGCTCCCCGAGACCAAGCTCGCGGTGAGCTTCGACCTCTCGTTCGCCACCCGGCCGTCGCTGCGGCGGCGGCTCGCACAGCTGTTGGACGACTTCGCCCCCGACGTCATCCACCAGCACGGCCAGATGATGGACCTCACCTGGGCGACCGGCGCCTACGCCCGGCGGCGGGGCATCCCCACGCTGCTCAGCATCCACACCCGGCTGGAGAACCCCTCGGCGCACTACCGGCGCGCCTTCCGGGGGCTCGACGCCATGCTGGTCAACCCCCGCCTGCGGCGCTACCAGCCGCGGATCGTGGTGATGGACCGCTACATGGACGACTACATCCAGCACCGCTACCCGCGCGCCTTCCGCGACCTGGTGCCGATCCCGGTCGGGGTGAACGGCGACTGGGTGCGCGGCGGCTCCCGCGAGCAGGGGCGGGCGCTGCTCGGCCTCGCCGACGACGTGCCGCTCATCCTCTCGATCGGGCACGTGATCCCGCTGCGGGACCGGATCGGCCTGGTCGAGGCGATGCCCGCCGTGCTCGAGCGCCATCCGGACGCGGTGCTGGCCGTCGTCGGCCGCGTCTACTACGACCTCTTCCTGGCCAAGGCCGAGGAGCTCGGCATCAGCCACGCCGTGCGATCGGTGGGCGCGGTGGAGAAGTCGACGATCCCGCACCTGCTCGCCGCCGCCGACGTCGAGGCCCACGAGCAGGGCGACGGTCTCGGTACCGCCACCCTGGAGGCGATGGCCGCCGGCGTGCCGGTGGTCGGCTGGGGCCGCGAGGACAACTTCCCCGGCATCGCGCTCAAGGACGGCCACGACATCCACCTCTGCCCGCGCCACGACGTGGCCGGACTCTCCGAGCGGCTGCTCCGGGTGCTGGACGACCCCGAGCAGGCGATGATCGTCGGCGCCCGCGGCCGTGAGGTCTTCGACCAGCACTTCACCTTGGAGCGGGTCCTGGACCAGCACCTGGAGACCCTCGCCGACCTGGCCGGGCTCCCGGTGGACGACAACCCGTCGACCACCTCGCCGTCCGACCAGGGAGGACCTGGCGCATGACCCGCCCCACCGACGTTCCCGTCCGCACCGTCGCCCTCGGCGAGCCGACCGTGGGCGAGCCCGAGCTCGCCGCGGTCGCCGAGGTCTTCGCCTCCGGCTGGCTGGCCGGAACCGGCCCCTCGTGCCTGGCGCTGGGTCCGAGCTGGCCGCCGCCGTGGGCACCTCGCACACGCTGGCGGTCGGCAACTGCACCGCGGCCCTGCACCTGGCGCTCCAGGCGCTCGGCGCCGGGCCCGGCGACGAGGTGGTCGTCGCCGACTACACCTTCCCGGCCACCGGCCACGCGGTGCTGCTGGACCGGCGCCACGCCGGTCTTCGCCGACGTCCGTCCCGACATCTGGACGGTCGACCCGGCCGCGGTCGAGGCCGCCGATCACCGACGCGCACGGTCGGCATCGTCGCGGTCGACGCGTTCGGCCAGCCCGCCGACTACGACGAGCTGCGCGCGATCGCCGACCGGCACGGCCTGTGGCTGGTGGAGGACGCGGCCTGCGCCTCCGGCGCGATGTACCAGGGCCGCCCGGCCGGCAGCCTCGGCCGACGCTCGCCTGCTTCTCCTTCCACGGCCGCAAGGGCATCACCGCGGCGAGGGCGGCGCGCTGACCGACCGACGACGCCGAGCCTGGACGCGCACGCCCGCAAGCTGCACGCCTTCGGCATCGAGAGCGCGCTGACCCGCGAGCGGCCTCGGACGACCTGCCGGTGCCCGAGTTCGACGAGCTCGGCTACAACTACAAGCTGTCCGACATCGCCGCGGCGATCATGCTGGTGCAGCTGGGCCGGCTGCCGGACCTGATCAAGGCCCGCCAGACGCGTCGCCGACGGCTACGCCGAGCGGCTGGCCGACCTCGAGCTGATCACGCTGCCGGTGACCGCGCCGGACCGGACCCACGTCTGGCAGAGCTACGTGCTGACCCTGGACCCGTCGGTCAACCGGGGCGCGGTGGCGCTGGCGCTGCGCAGCGCGCGGCGTGCAGTGCAACTTCGGCACCTACGCCTCGCACGTCCAGCCGGTCTACGGCACCGAGCCCGGCCTGCCCGGTCTCGGCCGACCTGTTCGGCCGGCACCTGGCCATCCCGATGCACGCCAACCTGACCGAGGACGAGGTCGACCGGGTGGCCGACGCCTGCGTGCGGTCGTCGCCTCGCCGACGTCCGCCGCTGATCACCGCATCCCACAGAGCTCCATCGAACAGGAGACATCCTGGATGGCCGACGAAGACCGTCCTCTTCACCGGCGGCGCCGGCTTCATCGGCAGCCACGTGATCCCGCTGCTGCTCGAGCGGGACTACCGGATCCGGATCTTCGACAACATGTTCCGCGGTGACCGCGACAAGATGGCCGACGCTGGTCGCCGGCGGCAACGTCGAGCTGATCGACCAGGACGTCCGCTACGGCGGCGCCGTCCAGCGCGCGATGAAGGGCTGCGACTCGGTCATCCACTTCGCGGCGGTGTCGATCAACAAGAGCCAGTCGCCGACCCCGACGAGTCGATGGACATCAACATGATCGGCAACCACAACGTCTTCGCGGCGGCCGCCGACGACGGCGTGCGAGCGGCTGGTGTTCGCCTCGTCCGCCTCGGTGTACGGCGACCCGGAGAAGCTGCCGATGCACGAGGACGACACGCTGCACCCGCTCACGCCGTACTGCATCAGCAAGCGGGCCGGCGAGGACCTGCTCGGCTTCTACCAGCGCCGCAAGGGCCTGTCCTGGATCGCGCTGCGGTTCTTCAACGTCTACGGCCCCGGCCAGAAGACCACCGCGTACTACACCTCGGTGATCAACCACTTCGTCAACCGGCTGCGCAACGGCGAGCCGCCGGTGATCGACGGCAGCGGCGAGCAGTCGATGGACTTCATCCACGTGCACGACATCGCCCGCTCGGTGGTCGCGGCGCTGGAGGCCGAGCAGGACAACCTGCCGATCAACATCGGCACCGGCATCGACACCTCGGTCGCCGAGCTGGCCCAGATCCTGATCGAGGCGGTCGGGGTGGACGTCGAGCCGCAGTTCAACCCGCGCGACGTGCTCGTCAGCCGGCGGGCCGCCGACATCACCCGGGCCCGCGAGGTGCTCGGCTGGCAGCCGACCATCGAGGTCAAGGACGGGATGATCGACCTGATCCGATCGGCGGCTGAGCCGTGCCCGACCTGCCGGCGCCCGGCGCGCTGCCGCCCAACCCGTACAACCCGCACGCCTGGATCATCGGCGAGCCGGCGATCGGTGCGGGCACCTGGATCGGCGCGTTCACCGTGATCGACGGCTCGGGCGGCCTGCGGATCGGCAGCGGGTGCGACATCTCCTGCGGGGCGCAGATCTACACCCACTCCTCGGCCAAGCGCTGCGTCAGCGGCCGGGCCTACCCGACGGTGGACCGGGCGCCGGTCACCATCGGCGACCAGGTCTTCATCGGCGCCAACGCGGTGATCCAGATGGGCGTGACGATCGGCGACGAGGCGGTGGTGGCTGCCGGCGCGGTGGTCACCTCCGACGTGGCGCCACGCACCATCGTCGGCGGTGTGCCGGCGCGGGCGATCGGCCGGGTCGTGCTGGCCGAGCCCGGACAGGACGGCGATGCCGCCGAGCCGAGGTTCGTGACCGGCTCCGGGGAGTAGGTGCGGCGGGTCACCGGCCGGTGACCCGCCTCGCCCGCCTCAGCCGCGGACGGCCAGCACCCGGTCGACGACCTGGTGCGCCGGGAGGATCGAGTCGCGCTCGAGGTCGGGGTCGTGCTCGCCGCGGATCAGCCCGACGAAGTGGGCCAGCTGGCTCGCCAGCGGCTCGGCACCGACCACCTCCGGCACCTCCATCTCCGTCATCTGCCGGAAGCCGTCCCGACCGGGGTCGCCCGCCAGCGACGAGTGGCGGTAGGAGGTGACGCCGCGACGCAGCAGGTCGACCTCGATCAGCCGGTCGATCTCCTGGATGACCATGGAGCGCACCTTGCGCTGCCCCAGCCGGCTCGCCGACACCGACGCGATGCCCCCCGAGGCGAAGCGCAGCGAGGCATCGACGATGTCCTCTGCCCCGTCGGCGGAGTCGGGGTGGAAGTGCCCGACCTGCATCTCCGCGTGCTCGGGGTGGTCGCCGCTGAACGCACGCACCACCAGGTCGACGTCGTGGACGAGCAGGTCCCAGGCCACGCCCGTGCGGATCCGCGGGGCGTACGGCGAGTGCCGCTCGGCGCGGATGTAGAGCGGCTGGTCGAGCATCTTCATCGCCACCACCACGGCGGGGTTGAACCGCTCCAGCAGGCCGCACATCAGCACGGTGCCGGCGTCCCGCGACGCGGTCACCACCTCGTTGGACTGGGCCAGCGAGGGGCACACCGGCTTCTCGACGAGAAGCGGCAGGCCCGCCTTGATGATCGGCAGCGCCAGGTCGTAGTGGTGCTCGGTGGAGGCCGCGATCACCGCGGCGTCCACCTGACCGAGCTGGTCCAGGCCGGAGACCCAGCGGGCGCCGTACTTCTGCGCGACGGGCAGGCCGTTCTCCTCCGAAGGGTCGACGACGAAGGCGAGCTCGGTGTCCGGCCCGGCCGCGATGGTGCGGGCATGGTTGAGGCCCATCGAGCCGGATCCGACGAGGGCCACGCGGAGTTGGGTCACGAGGTACACCGTTCTGGGTTGCTGACGAGACTGACGGGCTGGAGCCGGCGTCAGACTACTTGTCAGCCTGATCTACGTCACAAAGACAGGCGCTGACGAGATCCCCAGGGCGGCCAGGGCCATCGAGCCAGGAGCTCGCGCATCTGCTCGTCGGGCAGCAGGGCGCTGTGCGGGGTGGAGTTGAGCAGGCCGAACGCCGCGTGTGCAGCGGCGCGGGCGCCGTCGAGGCCGTCGTCCCACTCCCCTCGGCCAGGGCGATCGCGTGCAGCTCGCTCGGCCCACAGGTCGACGTACGCCCGCTGGAGCGCCCGCACCTGCTCGCGGGCGCCGCGGGGCAGCGACTCCCAGTCCCGGTCCTGGACGACGATCAGCGAGCGATGACGGAGGGCGAAGTCGGTGTGCCACTCGACCAGAGCCGCCAGCGACGCCTCCCGGGGCGAGGACACGCCGCCGACCCGGGTCCGGCCCACCTCGAGCAGCTCCTCGCTGATCCGCACCAGCATCTCGGCGAGCATCGCGTCCTTGGACGGCGAAGTGCTTGTAGAGGGCAGGCCCGCTGATGCCGCAGGCGGCGCCCAGCTCGGCCACCGAGACGCCGTGGAAGCCGCGGGCGGCGAAGAGCTCCGCCGCGGTCTCGCAGGATCTGCTCGCGCCGGGTCACCCCGGCACAGGTTAGCCGCGCAGGATCACGTCCCCGGCGATGCCGCTCACTGCCGCTCGACGGCTGACTCCCACTGCTCGAGCAGCACCGCGGCCCGCAGGGCCGCGTCGGTGCCGGCCTCCAGGTCCTCGACCAGTCGTCGGCCAGTCGTCCTCGGCCGGTCTCGTCGCGCCGCCGCCGCGGTCCGGGACCCGGAGGAACCCGTACCGGACGGTCAGCTCGTGCACCCGCGCCAGCAGCTCGTCGCGCGGCAGGCCGCGCAGGTGGACCAGCACCAGCGGGTCGGCCTGCAGCAGCCAGCCCACCTGGGGGCGACCGCCACCGCGTGCTCGCACGGGTCGATCCAGGGCCGGCAGGTGCAGCTCCAGCCGAGCTCGCCGGCGTAGGGCACCAGCTCGACCCCGACCTCCTCCAGCCCCTCGACCAGCCGCTCGGGGAGCTCCCCGGCGAGCAGCGCCGCGGCCAGCCCGGCGCCGCCGGCGACGACCTCGACGAAGAGCGAGGCGTCGGTCGGGTCGAAGGCGCCACGCTGCCGGTCACGGTGACCGCGTCCTCGACCACCGCGACGTACTCCCCCGGGGAGACCGCGATCGCGCCGACCGCGCCGGCCCGCGCGAGCCGGCGCCCCCCTTCAGCTCCTGCTCGCCGTACGCCGACTCCTCCAGGCTGCGCACCCACGCCTTGCCCCACCACGTGCCCGACGGGGCGCTGCGGCGCGGCGGCTGGCGCGGGTGGGTGACGGTCACCGCAGCTCCACCAGGTCGCGCAGCTCGCCGTCGGAGAGCTCGGTCAGCGCGGCCTCGCCCCGGGCCAGGACCGAGTCGGCGACGCCGCGCTTGCGGGTGAGCAGCTCGGCGATCCGCTGCTCGACCGTGCCCTCGGTGACCATCCGGTGCACCTGGACCGCGCGGGTCTGGCCGATCCGGTAGGCCCGGTCGGTCGCCTGGTCCTCCACCGCCGGGTTCCACCAGCGGTCGTAGTGGATGACGTGGTCGGCGGCGGTCAGGTTGAGCCCGGTGCCGCCGGCCTTGAGCGAGAGCAGGAAGACCGGCGTCCGGTCCGGCTCGTCCGGCCCGGCCTGGAAGCGCCGGACCATCGCCTCGCGCTCGGCCACCGGCGTGCCCCCGTGCAGGAACTGGTGCGGCACGCCCGGCCCGGGTCAGGTGCACCTCGAGCAGCCGCGCCATCGCGACGTACTGGGTGAAGACCAGCGCCGCTCCGTCCTCGGCGAGCACCGTGCCGAGCAGCTCGTCGAGCAGGTCGAGCTTGGCCGAGCGGCCGACCAGCGTCGGGTTCTGCTCGCGCAGGAAGTGCGCCGGGTGGTTGCAGATCTGCTTGAGCCCGGTGAGCATCGCCAGCACCATCCCGCGGCGCGCGAGCGCGTCGGAGCCGCTCGATCCGCGCCATCCGGTCCTTGACGAAGGCCTCGTAGAGCACCGCCTGCTCCCGGGTCAGCCCCAGCAGGTGGTCGGTCTCGGTCTTGGGCGGCAGCTCGGGCGCGATGCCGGGGTCGGACTTGCGCCGGCGCAGCAGGAACGGGCTGACCAGGTCGGCGAACCGGGCGGTGACCTGCGGGTCGACGCCCGCCTCGATCGGGGCCGCCCAGGTACGCCGGAACGCCAGCCGGCTGCCCAGCAGCCCGGGGATCGCCCAGTCGAGGATCGCCCAGAGCTCGGTCAGGTTGTTCTCCACCGGGGTGCCGGTCAGGGCGACCCTGGCCGTGCTCCGGAGCTGGCGCAGCGCCCGGGCGGTGCCGGAGCGGGCGTTCTTGACGTGCTGGGCCTCGTCGGCCACCACCAGGTCCCAGTCGACCGCGAGCAGGGCGCTCTCGGGGCTCACCACGTCGTTGCGCATCGTGCCGTAGGTGGTGAGGACGAACCCGTCGTGCACCTGCGCCAGGGAGCGGTCGCCGCCGTGGAAGCGGCGGACCGGCACGCCGGGGGCGAACCGGCGGATCTCCGCCTCCCAGTTGCCGAGCAGCGAGGCGGGGCAGACCACCAGGGTGGCGCCCGGCGCGCCGGTGGCCCCCTGCGCCGGAGGTCCCCCGGCGGGTCTGGTCCCGGCTCCATTCCCGGCACGGTCTCGGCACGGGTCTCGGCACGGTGCAGGTGCAGCGCGATCAGGGTGATCGTCTTGCCCAGGCCCATGTCGTCGGCCAGGCAGGCGCCCAGACCGAGGGAGGTCAGCTCGGCCAGCCAGGTCAGCCCCTGGTGCTGGTAGTGCCGCAGCGTCGCGTCCAGGCCGGCGGGGATCGGCACCGGCTCCCGGGTCGTCGCCTGACGCAGCCGGTCGCGCACGTGGAGCAGGGAGGCGCCGACCACCACCTCGGCCTCGGAGCCCAGGCCGCCGGTCGCCTCCCCCTCTCCCGGCTCGGCGCCGTCGGCCGCCGCGTGCTCGGGGCCGACCGGGACCCTGCCGGTCAGCGCCGCGGCCAGCGCCTGGCTGGGCCGCACCGTCCGGATCAGCCGTCGTCGCGCCTTCTCCGCCGTGGCCGGGTCGACCACGACCCAGCTGTCCCGCAGCCGGACCACCGAGCCGGCCGACTCGGCCAGCCGGGCCATCTCCTCGTCGGAGAGCGGGTCGCCGTGCAGCGAGACCTGCCAGCGGAAGGCGAAGAGCGAGTCGGCCCCCAGCGTCGAGCTCTGCAGCGGCTGCTCCTGGCCAGCGCGGGCCGGCGCCCGGTCGAGCACCGCCGCCGAGGTCAGCTCCCGGCCCAGGTCGCGGGGCCAGTGCACGTCGACCCCGATCGCCTTGAGCGCGCCCAGCCCGTCGCTGAGCAGCCCGGTCACCTCGTCGGAGCCCAGGGTGATCTCGTCGGGCACCCGCACCTCGAGCAGCCGCTCCAGCGGCGGCCAGGCCCCGGCCGCCTGGCGCAGCGCCAGGGCGGCGTGCACCCGGGCCCGGTCGCCGAACCCGTGCGAGGCGTCGGGGCCGGACTCCAGCCACAGCTCCGCGGCGTCGGCGACCTGGTGCTCGCCCGCCCTCGGCGTGCACCTGCGGCACCACCCGCAGCTCGCCGGCGTACAGCTCCTCCTCCTCGGCCTCGATCCGCAGCGAGAGGCGGACCAGCTCGGGCCGCTCGTCGGTGCGGCGGCGGCCCAGGTCGGCCAGCCGGTCCTGGAGCCGGCGCGGGTAGTCCGGGACCGCCGCCAGCCTGGTGGGCTGACGCCGTGGCATCGCGTCGACCACCGCCTCGAGGACCGCGCGGACGATGCCCTCGGCGCCCGCAGCGTCCAGGTCGCCGTACGCCCGGGCACGGGCGAGCTGCTCGATCCGGTCGTCGTCGGCCTCGTCGAGCGGGGCGAGCCGCCACCAGGGCTCGTCCGGATGGGGCTCGAACCGGCCCTCGGCGACCAGCCGCAGGCCCAGGTGGGCGGCGGCGGCGAGCAGCGCCACGCTGGGGTGGACCTCGTCCTGCCGGGCCGCCTGCTGGGCGTCGCGCCGCGCCCGGGCGAGGATCGGCAGCGCTGCGGTGACCGGCAGGCTGACGGTCCGCCCGCCGGTGAACTCGACCACGCCCTGCCGTGGCGGCGTGCCGGGTCGGAAGGTCGCGGGGCCGCGGGTCGGGACGAAGCTCACCCTGCGACGCTAGCCCCCCGGGGCGACACGACCGGCGGACGCGTCCCCTCCGACCCCCTGCTCAGGCTCAGCCCCGCTCGTCCGCTGCCGCGCCGGCTTCTTCCGGTGCCGCGCCTCCTGCGCCCGGGCCGCCCGGTCCCGCGCCTTGCGCTGCCGCGCCTCCTCGGCCCAGCGCTCGCGCATCAGCGTGCGCGCCTGGAGCACGTCGACGTCCGCCGCGCCGACCTCGGCCAGCAGCGCCACCAGGGCGACCGGGTCGGCCAGGGCCGCCCGCGCGCGCGGGGTGTCGAGCAGCAGGCCCATCAGCGCCTCGAGCGCGACCACGTCGCCGCGCCAGTAGCCCTGGCAGACGTAGCCGTCGCAGCCGGCGACGTACTCCTCCTCGCGGGTCCGCACGGTGAGGATGGCGTCCGAGCAGTCCGGACTGGTGCCCGAGCCCCAGCGCCTCGGAGCCGACCGCGACCAGCAGCGGGAGGAACGGCGTCCGGTGCTCGTCGCAGGCGACCGCCTGCAGCTTCATCGCCCGGACGTCGGCCCACGGCACGCTCCAGACGGTGGCCGGTTCCGGGCCGTCCTCGTCGGGCGGGGTCTCCGACCAGCGCAGGTCGCGGTGCTCCAGGCCCACGGTCGAGAAGCGCAGGTGCCGGGTGGCGGGCTGCCCGAGGAGCAGCGCCCCGTCCCCGGCGGCAGCGAGGGCCACCCGGTCGCCGCGGTGCGTCAGCCGCTCCCACTGCGTCAGCCGCTCCCACTGCATGCTGCCTCCCGACGGATCCACGGCCGGCCGCCCCGGTCCGTGGCGCCTGCCTTCGAGCAGACGCCCTCGCCGCGCCCGGGCGGAGAGTCCTCGGGCCGAACCGGACCGGGACCTTGGACCCGGTCGCGGCATCCCGACGCGCGACGCGCGACCCTGAACAGGCCCCCACGGCGCCCACGGGTGCGCCACAATGGCGGCCATGAGCATCCTGGACGCCTCCCTGAGCCGGCTGGACGGCACGCCCGGCACCCTGCGCGACCTCACCGGCGGGCGCCCGGCGCTGCTGGTCAACGTGGCCAGCAAGTGCGGCCTGACCCCGCAGTACGCCAAGCTCGAGGAGCTGCACGAGACGTACGCCGACCGCGGCTTCACCGTCGTCGGGCTGCCCTGCAACCAGTTCATGGGCCAGGAGCCCGGCAGCGCCGAGGAGATCGCGGAGTTCTGCTCCGCGACGTACGGCGTCACCTTCCCGATGTCGGAGAAGATCGAGGTCAACGGCCCCGGCCGGCACGAGGTGCTCGCGCCGCTGGTCGAGCTGACCGACGACCGGGGCAACACCGGCGACGTGCAGTGGAACTTCGAGAAGTTCCTGGTCGACGCCGACGGCACCCCGGTGGCCCGGTTCAACCCCGCCACCGAGCCGGACGACCCGGCCCTGGCGACCGCCGTCACCGCCCTGCTCTCCTGACCCGGGCAGTTTCACCGGGGCCCCGGTGAATCTGGCACTTCTTGAGGGTTGCCACGGTCAAGAACTGACAGGTTTCGTCGGGAAGTCGGCGCAGTGGTCCAGATCACGCCGTGAATGACGTCAAAGTTGACGACGGCAACCACTACTCTCGCTCGGTGACCACGCAGACCCCGCCGCTCCCCACGGAGCCCACCCCGGCCGACGACCGCCTGGACAAGCGCGTCCTGATGATCGCCGGCGTCGTCGTCCTCGGCGGCATCATGTCGATCCTCGACGTCACCGTCGTCTCGGTGGCGCTCCAGACCTTCCAGCAGGAGTTCGACGCCACGGCCGCCCAGGTGGCCTGGACGATGACCGGCTACACGCTGGCCCTGGCCACCGTCATCCCGCTCACCGGATGGGCCGCCGACCGGTTCGGCACCAAGCGGCTCTACCTGCTCGCGGTGCTGCTCTTCACCCTCGGCTCGATCCTGTGCGCGCTGGCCGACAGCCTCTCCGCCCTGGTCGCCTTCCGGGTGGTCCAGGGCCTGGGCGGCGGCATGCTGATGCCGCTCGGCATGACCATCCTGACCCGCGCCGCCGGACCGGACCGGGTCGGTCGGGTGATGGCGATCATGGGCATCCCGATGCTCCTGGGCCCGATCTTCGGCCCGATCGTCGGCGGCTGGCTGATCGACATCGCCTCGTGGCACTGGATCTTCCTGATCAACGTGCCGATCGGCGCCTTCGCCATCGGCTACGCCTGGCTCGTGCTCGACAAGGACCACGTCGAGCCCTCGGAGACCTTCGACTTCGTCGGCATGCTGCTGCTCTCCCCCGGCCTCGCGCTCTTCCTGTACGGCGTCAGCTCGATCCCCGGCGCCAAGGAGGAGCAGGGCACCCCCTGGACCACCGAGGTGATCGGCACCATGGTCGCCGGCGCGCTGCTGCTGGTCGCGTTCGTGCCGTGGGCGCTGCGCCGGGCCAACATCCACCCGCTGGTCGAGCTGCGCCTGCTGAAGAACCGGTCGATGACGGTCGCCCTGCTGACGATGTCGCTCTTCGCGATCTCCTTCTTCGGGGCCTCGCTGCTCTTCCCGCTCTACTTCCAGCAGGTGCGCGGCGAGGACGCCCTGGGCGCCGGGCTGCTGCTCGCCCCGCAGGGCATCGGCGCGATGCTCACCATGCCGGTGGCCGGCTTCCTGGTGGACAAGATCGGGCCGGGCAAGATCGTGATGACCGGCGTCGCGGTGATCACCCTCGGCATGGGGCTGTTCACCCAGATCGACGCCGACACCAGCTACACCTACCTGCTCACCGCGCTCTTCATCATGGGTCTGGGCATGGGCGCGACGATGATGCCGATCATGACCGCGGCGCTGGCCACGCTCACCGACCACACGATCGCCCGCGGCTCGACCCTGCTCAACATCCAGCAGCAGGTGGCCGCCTCGATCGGCACGGCGCTCTTCTCGGTGATCCTCACCGACCGGCTCGCCGACCAGCCCGCGGTCCGGCAGGCGCGGGAGCTGACCGAGGCCACCGACGGCAGCCAGGACCCCGGCGTGATCGCCGAGGCCGCCGCCCGGCTCGGGATCGACCCGGCCGGCCTCGAGGCGCTCTTCGCCCGGGCCGCGGACGGGATGGCCGACGGCTTCGCCACGGTCTTCGTGGTCGCCACCGTGCTGGTCGGCTGCTGCCTGGTGCCGGCGTTCTTCCTGCCCCGGCGCAAGCTGGAGAAGCCGGTCGACCCGACCGTGATGGCGGGGCACTGACCAGGCACTGACCAGGCCCTGACCGCGCCCGCGCGGGCAGGTCTCGCCGCGGTCAGCGGCTGGGGGCCACCTCAGCCGTTGACGGCCAGGGTCAGCGGCAGCACCTCGGTGGCCCCGGCGTCGCGCAACGCCCGGGCAGCCAGGGTGAGCGTCCACCCGGTGACCACCAGGTCGTCGACCAGCAGCACCGGACCAGCCGGGACGTCGGCCTGCAGGGCGGAGCGCCGGCCCACGGCCGCCACCCGCTGGGCGGAGTTGGCCGCCCCCTTGCCGGGCGGCACGTCGGGGTCGACGATCGCCCAGGAGCCCACCACCGGCACCTTGAGGTAGCGCGAGAGCCCCTCGGCCAGGTCGCGGGTGAGGGTGGGGCGGCGAGCGGACTCGACGTAGACGATCGCCTCCACCCGCGGACGCCAGTCGTTGAGCACCTCGACCACGGCCCGGACCAGCGGCACGGGCACGGGTCCGTCGAGCGCCTCGCCGTCCGGACCGGTCCTGAACAGCTCGCGCAGCTGCTGGCCGTAGCCCAGGTCGGTGAGCCGGTTGACCGCGCGGCCCTCGGCGGCGCCGTCGGCGATCTTGCCCTTGAGCGAGATGCCCAGGTTGGCCAGGCCGGAGGGCCACATCTTGCGCGGCTCGATCACCACGCCGGGGCGTGCGAGCCGCTCGTGCGCGGACTCCACCGACTCCTCCGAGACCGTGACCGACAGGCTCAGCCCGCCGCAGTTGTCGCAGCGGCCGCACCGCTCGGCCACGTCGGGGTCGTCGAGCTGGTCGCGCAGGAACCACATCCGGCACTTGTCGGTGGTGATGTAGTCGAGCATCGCCTGCTGCTCGCGCTCCCGGGCCGCGGCCACGCGGGCGTACCGCTCGGCGTCGTAGCTCCACGGCTGACCGGTGGCGGTCCACCCGCCCTGCACCCGGCGGACCGCGCCGTCGACGTCGAGCACCTTGAGCATCTGCTCCAGCCGGGAGCGGCTCAGGTCGACGTACGTCTCCAGGGCGGCGGTGCTCAGCGGCCGCTCGGGCGCCGGCGAGCACCTCCAGCGTCTGGCGGACCAGCTCCTCCCGCGGGAAGGACAGGGAGGCGAAGTAGGCCCAGATGTCGCGGTCCTCGGTGGCGGGCAGCAGCACCACGGTCGCCTCGTCGGTGCCGCGGCCGGCGCGGCCGACCTGCTGGTAGTAGGCCACCGGGGAGGCCGGCGCCCCCATGTTGACCACGAACCCGAGCCGGGCGTCGAAGCCCATGCCCAGCGCGCTGGTCGCGACCAGCGCCTTGACCCGGCCCTCGACCAGGTCCTGCTCGAGCGCCTGGCGCTCGCTGGCCTCGGTCTGCCCGGAGTACGCCGCGACCTGCAGGCCGCGGGAGCGCAGGTAGTCGGCGATCTCCTGGGTGGCGGCCACGGTGAGGCAGTAGACGATGCCGGAGCCGGGCTGCTCGGCCAGGTGGTCGGCCAGCCAGGCGAGCCGCTGCTCCGCGGTCTTGAGCCGCACCACGCCCAGGCGCAGCGACTCGCGGTCGAGCGAGCCGCGCAGCACCAGGACGTCGGAGCCGAGCTGCTCGGCGACGTCGGCGGTCACCCGGGCGTTGGCGGTGGCGGTGGTGGCCAGCACCGGGATCCCGGTGGGCAGGTCGCCGAGCAGGGTGCGGATGCGCCGGTAGTCGGGCCGGAAGTCGTGGCCCCAGTCGGAGATGCAGTGCGCCTCGTCGATCACCAGCAGACCGGCGGTCGCGGCCAGCCGCGGCAGCACCTCGTCGCGGAACCCGGGGTTGTTGAGCCGCTCGGGGCTGACCAGCAGCACGTCGACCTCACCGGCGTCGATCGCCTGGTGGATCGGCTCCCACTGCTCGATGTTGGTGGAGTTGAGGGTGACCGCCCGGATCCCGGCCCGCTCGGCGGCGGCGATCTGGTTGCGCATCAGCGCGAGCAGCGGGGAGACGATCACCGTCGGCCCGGCGCCCTGGGCACGCAGCAGCAGGGTGGCGACGAAGTAGACCGCCGACTTGCCCCAGCCGGTGCGCTGGACCACCAGGGCGCGGCGCCGGTCGACCGCGAGCGCCTCGATCGCCGACCACTGGTCCTCGCGCAGCACCGCGTCGTCGCTGCCGACCAGGGCGCGCAGGTGCTGCTCCGCCTGGGCGCGGGTCTCACGGCGTACGTCTTCTCCTGCGGTGACCGTCATGTCTCCTGTCTACCAACCCGGGCCGACACCTCGGCCGGCCCGGGTGGGCGGCTGTGCAGGGACGGGGTCGTCCCCAGCCCGGTGGTCCGCACCGGGCGCCCGCTCGGTCACCCCGCTCGGACCTACCCGTCCAGGTCACCCCAGGGCGGGAAGTCGGGCGGCGGTCTCCCCCAGCCCGTCGGGGACCGGCACCCGGCCGGCGCCCACCAGGACCGCCCGCTCGTCGTCCCAGCCGGCGGGCAGGGGACCGGCCAGCGCCTCGACGGTCGCCCGGGCCAGCGACAGCGCACTGGGCGGGACCGGCACGGAGCACCGCAGGTCGAGGTGGTGCACCGCGTGCTCCACCGCCCAGATCGCCAGGTAGTCGCCCGGGGCGAAGACGTGGCCCTGCCAGGCGCAACACCGGTCGACGAGCGACGCCACCGCGCGACCCAGCGACTCCGCGACCTCGCGCAGCTGCTCGACCGCGTCCGCGGGCCGGAGGTACGCCGCAGTCCGGCGCCGCTGCGCCATCAGCGCCGGCACCGGGTCACCGCCGCCGAACGCGGCAGCGAACTCGGGCCAGTAGGCGGCCGCGTCGACCGTGGGCTCCTCGTCGACGAGGCACACCAGACCGGTGAGCATCTCCTGCCACCCGCCGACCACGTGCACCACGGCGTCCAGCCGCGTCCACCCGTGGCACCGGGACGGCCCGAGCAGGTCGTGCTCGGAGAGGCTCTCCGCGGCCTGCACGAGCCCGGTGATCGAGTCCAGGCAGGCGGTACGTCCGGTCTCCAGGTCCACGGTCAGCGCCATGCCCGGGAGGGTAGCGGGCGAGAGCGACGTCGTCAGCGCCCTCGACAACGACCTGCTGCCGCCCTCAGAGCCGGCGCGCGACCCCGAACGCGCCGCCGCTCAGCACCGGCACCACGTCGCTCACGTCGGTCTCCGCGGCCACCGCCACGTCGGCGCCGAAGCCCGCGGACACCAGCTCGACCCCGCTCGCGCAGGCGGGCAGCCGGGCGTCGACGTCGTGCTCGACCGCGCGCCAGGCGGCGACCGCCACGTCCGCCTCCGGGCTCAGCACCCCGGCCACGGCCCCTTCGAGGTCGAGCAGCCCGGCGAGCACGGCACCGCCGCCCCAGCAGGTCCTCGGCGCACGGCCGCAGCGAACCGTCCGGCCAGCGCTCGCCCGCGGGCACGACGGCGACCGTCGCCCCCGCCTCGACCCGGGGGGCCAGCCACGCTCGCCACGGCGGCCCGGTTGCGCAGGCAGGCCGCGACCACCACCGCCCCGCGCTCGGCCAGGGCGGCGCTCACGGTCGAGCCGTTGGGCGAGGGCAGCACCAGCCGTTCGACGCCGCTGACCGAGCGCATCGCCGCCGGGGAGAGAGTGACCGGGCGGTCCCGGGGTGGCTGGTCGGCGGCGTGCTGCCGGGTGCGCTCCCGGGCCTCGAGCCGCCCGACGGCCAGGACGGCGTCGAGCTCCGCGGCGTACGTCGCGGCCCGCTCGTCGTGCCAGCCGAAGGGCCAGACCCGGATCCCGCGCTCGACGGCGATGCTCACCGTCGTGGTGAACGAGAGCACGTCGACCACCACGGCCACGTCCACGCCGGCCGCGACCGCCGCGCCACCTGCGGCTCCCCACTCCAGGCGGACCCGGTGGCCGGCCTGGTCGTGGCCGGCCTTGACCGGCTCAGTGCTCGGGTCGCGCAGGCACCCCGAGCGCCTCGCAGGCAGAGCTCGTGGAGGGCGACCACCTGGTGCCGGATCTCGGCGCGCTCGCTGATCCGGCCGATCGGCCAGCCCACCCGCACCTCGCGGTCACCGTCGGGGCACGCCGCGAGCCAGGTGCCGCCCTCGGAGTCGAGACCGGTCATGGTGGCGGAGGTCGCCTCCGGCGTCCCGAACGCCCGGACGATCGTCAGGTTGTCGTCCTGGTGGTCGCCGTTCATGTGGGCGCAGACCGCCTCGACCACCTCGTCGGGGAAGCCGCTCACCAGATCCGCACCCGGTCGGCGGGGTCGAGCCACAGCCCGTCGCCCGGCTCGGTGCCGAAGAGGCCGTGGAACTCGTCGAGGTTGCGCACGATGTTGGCGCGGAACTCCGGCGGGGAGTGCGGGTCGATGGTCAGGTACTGCTGCTCCTGCTCCTTGCGGCGCTTGGTCCGCCAGCAGTAGGCCCAGTTGAGGAAGACCTTGCGCTGCTGCTCGGGGGACGCCTGGCCGTCGGTGGCGATCATGAACGCCTGGTAGCCGATGGTGAGGCCGCCCAGGTCGCCGATGTTCTCGCCGACGGTGAGCGCGCCGTTGACCTTCTCGTCCGGCAGGGCGCGCGGCGAGAAGCCGTCGTACTGCTCGATCAGCGCCTTGGACTTCACCTCGAAGGCGGCCTTGTCGTCCGCGGTCCACCAGTCGTTGAGGTTGCCCGCGCCGTCGTACTGGGCGCCCTGGTCGTCGAACCCGTGGCCGATCTCGTGGCCGATCACCGCGCCGATGCCGCCGTAGTTCTCCGCCGGGTCGGCGTCCGGGTCGAAGAACGGCTTCTGCAGGATGCCCGCGGGGAAGCAGATCTCGTTGGTGCCGGGGTTGTAGTAGGCGTTGACCGTCTGCGGCAGCATGAACCACTCGTCGCGGTCGACCGGGCTGCCGATCTTGGCCAGCTCGCGGTCGGTCTCGAACGCCGCGACGGCCCGCACGTTGCCCATCAGGTCGCCGGGGTCGACCTCGAGCGCGGAGTAGTCGCGGAACTTGTCCGGGTAGCCGATCTTGGGCCGGAAGGTGGCCAGCTTGTCGTAGGCCCGCTGCTTGGTCTCCTCGGTCATCCAGTCCAGCGCGGCGATGGAGCGGCGGTAGGCCTCGAGCAGGTTGGCGACCAGCTCGTCCATCATCTCCTTGGCCCGCGGCCCGAAGTGGCGGGCGACGTACTCCCGGCCCACCGCCTCGCCGATGCCGCCCTCGACGAAGGCGACCCCGCGCTTCCACCGCTCACGCAGCTCGGGGGTGCCGTTGAGGGTCCGGCCGTAGAAGTCGAAGTTGGTCTCCACGAAGTCGTCGGTCAGGTACGCCGCGGAGGAGCGCAGCACCTTGGCGGCCAGCCACGGGCGCCACTGGTCGATCGAGGTCTCCTTGAGCACCGCGGAGAGGTGCTCCAGGTACGACGGCTGCCGCACGCAGGTCTCGGCGATGATCCGCTCGCCGTCCTGCTCGCCGCCGGTCAGGCCGCGGACGTAGGCGCTCCAGTCGAACGCGGGCGCCAGCGCCTCCAGCTCGTCGCGGGTGAGCAGGTTGTAGGTCTTCTGCACGTCGCGGGTCTCCGCCCGCTCCCAGTGACCCTCGGCCAGCCGGGTCTCCAGCGTCAGCACGGCCTGGGCGGCCTCGGCCGCGTCGTCACGGCCGGCGAGCTCGAAGAGCCGGGTCAGGTAGGCCAGGTACTTCTCCCGGACCTCCGCGAACTTCTCCTCGCGGTAGTAGCTCTCGTCCGGCAGCCCCAGACCGCCCTGGGTCAGGTTGACCAGGTAGCGGTCGGAGTCCTTCGCGTCGGTGTCGACGTACGTGCCGAACGCCCCGCCGCCACCGGCGCGCTCGAACTCGCCCAGGAACCGGGCCAGCTCGCCCTCGCCCAACGCGTCGACCGCCGCCAGCAGCGGCCGCACCGGCTCGAGGCCGCGGCCCGCGATCGTCTCGGTGTCCATGAACGAGGCGTAGAGCGCGGCGATCTTGCGCGCGTCCTGCGGCTCGGCGCCCCGCCCGGGATCGGCGGTGAGCTCCTCGATGATGGCGTGCACCTGCTGCTCGGCGGCGTCGGCCAGCATCACGAACGGGCCCCAGCTGCTGCGGTCGCTCGGGATCTCCACGGTCTCCAGCCAGGTGCCGTTGACGTGGCCGAAGAGGTCGTCCTGGGGACGGATGTCGAGGTTCATGCCCTCGCGGGCGTCGTCGAGGATGCTCACCCGGGTCAGCCTAACCACCGGACCCGACATCCGGGGGGCCGCCGCAGGCCCCCTGGCGGACGTGGCGCCCCCGGCTGCGGCACCATAGGGACATGACCCGTCGTGCCTACGCACCTCCGGCGACCGGCCGGGACCGGCGCCCGCTGCTCCTGCTGGCCGCCGTCCTGGGTGTCCTGGCGCTGCTGCTCCCGCTGGCCTGGACCCTGGACGCCAGCATCGACCACGACCGGAACCTCTACACCGACCGCCAGCAGATGGCGTGGGTGCAGCACGTCAACTTGGCCAACGGCGGCGCGCCCGTCGCCGGCACGGTCGGGCCGGACGACGAGCTCCAGGTGGGCGAGGCCGTCTTCCGCCCCAGCGAGGACATCACCGTCGAGGTCCGGCTCGAGGAGCGCACCGGCGCCGAGGGGGAGACCCTCCAGGGCTACTGCGTCCGCTCGAGCAACGAGGACGGCGAGGAGATCCCGTGGCTGTGCCACGACCTGGCCTCCCCGCCCAGCAAGCCCTCCGGCGACCCGCTCGCCGACCTCTGACCTCCCGATCTAGGTCGGCAGGCTCAGCACGAACCGGGTGCGACCGGGCTCGGAGGCGACCGTCAGGTCCCCGTCGTGCGCCCGGGCGATCGCCCGGCTCAGTGCCAGCCCCAGGCCCGCCCCGCTGGCCTCCCGCGAGCGGGCCGCGTCGCCGCGGGTGAACCGCCGGAAGACGTCCGGCAGCAGCACCGGGTCGATCCCCGGCCCGTCGTCGGTCACCGTGACCAGGACCGAGCCGGGCCGACGCTCCACCGCCGAGACGACCGTGGTCCCGGGCGGGGTGTGCCGGGTGGCGTTGGCGAGCAGGTTGGCCAGCACCTGGTGCAGGCGCAGCTCGTCGCCGGTCACCGTCACCACCTCGTCCGGCAGCTCGAGCAGCCAGCGGTGGTCGGCGCCGGTGACCCGGGCGTCCTCGACGCACTCCAGCACCAGCCGGGTCACGTCCACCTCCGCGCGGGCCAGCGGGCGACCGGCGTCGAGCCGCGCGAGCAGCAGCAGGTCCTCGACCAGCGAGGTCATCCGGGCCGCCTCCGCGCGCACCTTGGTCATCGCCCGGGCCAGCGCGTCCGGGTCCCGGTCGCGCAGGCTGAGCTCGGCGTACCCGGTGATGGTGGCCAGCGGGGTACGCAGCTCGTGCGAGGCGTCGGCGACGAACTGGCGCACCTGCTGCTCGCTGCGCTGACGCTGGGTCAGCGCCGACTCGACGTGCCCGAGCATGGTGTTGAACGCGGTGGCGACCTCCCCCACCTCGGTGCCGGAGTCGACCAGCCGGGCCGGCACCCGCGCGGTCACCCCGATCTCCCCCGTCGCCAGGTCGGTCTCGCTGACCCGGCGCGCGGTGGCGGCGACCTCGCCCAGCGGCCGCAGCTGACGGCGTACGACGGCCACGGCGACGCCGCCGGCCACCGCCACGCCCAGCAGGCTGAACAGCACCTCCCAGCCGACGAGGCTGCGGACCGTGCCCGCGACGCTGTCGGTCGGCAGCCCGGTGGTCACCGCGACGCCGGACACGTCGCTGACCAGCACCCGGTAGTCCCCGCTGTCGGGCAGCGAGAGCGTCCGCGGGTCGTCGTCCGGCGAGAGCCCCTCGAGGGCGGCCAGGTCGTCGTCGCTCAGCCCCCGCAGGGCGCCACTCTCCTCGATCACCCAGCCCGAGCTCGCCCCGCCGGCACTCAGCGCGGTCAGGGCGCTGAGCGTTCCGGCGTCCTGCCCACGCACCTCGGGGCCGCCGCCCGGACCCCGCTCGTCGGGGTCGTCAGGGTCGTCGGGGCGATCCCCGGGCACGCCGCCCGGGCCGCCGGGAGTCCGGCCCTGGGCGAGCGCACCCAGGCCACGGCCGTGGGCCCGGGCCAGCTTCTGGTCCAGCTCGTCGGTGAGGTGGTCGGAGATGGCGGCCGTGGTGAGCGCCGAGATCACCACGCTGACCAGCGCGACCAGCACCACCACGGTCGCGGCGAGCCGCGCGGTCAGCGAGGGCGGCCCGAGGCGGCGCAGCCGCACCCTAGTCCGCGGCATCGGACCCGGTCGCCGGCTTGAGCACGTAGCCGGCCCCGCGCATCGTGTGGATCATCGGCGGACGGCCGGCGTCGACCTTCTTGCGCAGGTAGGAGATGTAGAGCTCGACCACGTTGGACTTTCCGCCGAAGTCGTAGTCCCACACCCGGTCCAGGATCTGCGCCTTGGACAGCACCCGGCGCGGGTTGCGCATCAGGTAGCGCAGCAGCTCGAACTCGGTCGCCGTCAGCGAGATCTCCGTGCCACCGCGGCGTACCTCGTGGCTGTCCTCGTCGAGCTCGAGGTCGCCCACCACCAGGGTCGAGGTGCTGGTGCGCGCCGACGCGCCCGCGCGACGCAGCAGAGCCCGGACCCGCGCCACCACCTCCTCCAGGCTGAACGGCTTGGTCACGTAGTCGTCGCCGCCGGCGGTCAGGCCGGTCACCCGGTCCTCCACGGCGTCGCGCGCAGTGAGGAAGAGCACCGGCACGTGCGGCTGGCGCTGCCGGACCCGGCGCATCACCTCCAGCCCGTCGAAGTCGGGCAGCATCAGGTCGAGCACGATCGCGTCGGGGACGACCGTCCGCGCCTGCTCGACCGCCGTACGCCCGGTGTGCGCGACGCTGACGTCCCAGCCCTCGTAGCGCATCGCCATCGCGAGCAGCTCGGTCAGGTTCTTCTCGTCGTCGACCACCAGCACCCGCGGCGGTGATCCGTCGGCGCGGGTGAGCGGGGCAGTGCTCTCAGCCACCTCTCCAGAGTCGCACCGGATCGGAGGCATGCACCTGTCCGCTGCCTGTGCTTTTCCTGTGAAGTACGGCGCCCTGCGCCTTCACAGCCGGCTCACAGGTCTCTCTCAACGACGTGACACCCGCGGAGGCCACGGTGGGTGGCGTGCCAGACCGGCACCACCCCCGACATGCCAGAGGAGGCATCCCCGGTGCGCAAGCCGCTCAACCCCACCACGAAGAAGTCGGTGAAGCGGGCGACCGCCCTCTCCACCCTCGCCGTCCTGGCGCTGGCCGGCTGCCAGGCCCAGGCGAGCACCACCTCCGGCTCCGAGTCAGGCAGCGAGAGCCCGGTGCTCGACCAGTCCGTGCTGCACGAGGTCGACGTCTCGGTCGACGAGGACGAGCTCACCTCCCACGACTGGGTCGAGGCGGACGTGACCATCGACGGCGAGGAGTACGCCGACGCCGGTGTGCGGCTGGCCGGCGGGCTGGGTGCCCGCGACAGGGAGCACGACCGGGAGCACGACGGGGAGCACGACAGGGAGCACGACAGCGGCCGGGGCCCCGGCGACCCGGCCGAGGCGCCGTGGCTGATCAGCCTCGACCAGTTCGTCGACGACCAGTCGCTCGACGGGATCACCGACCTGGTGGTCCTCGGGGGCGACGACACCGGCGAGATGCTCGGCGAGGCGGTCCGGCTGGACCTGAGGGCGCAGCACGGTCCCGGCGACGAGGTGCCGGTCGCCTCCTCGTTCTCCGTCAACGACTCCGAGAGCCGGCTGCGGCTCCTCGTGCCGCGCCCCGACGGCGAGCGGCCCGACAGCGCGGACGCCGAGGAGGTCCTGGACAAGTGGGTCGCCCTGCTCGGTGACGAGGCCGGCGACCTGATCGAGCCCGAGACCCTCGAGGACGACGCCGAGGAGCTGCGCGAGCGCCTGGCCGACGGCGACCTCGGCGCCTCCGGTGACGGACCCCACGAGGGACCCGGCGCACCACCACGACGACGGCACCGGCGAGGACTCCGACCGCGACTCCCACAGGGACTTCGACGGGGACTTCGACGGGGAGCGCCCGGGTGGGGACCGCCGGCCGCTCGGCAAGCCCGGTGACGAGTCCGACAGGCCCGCTCCGCAGGGTCCGGGAGCGCCGGCGTCGCTGGTCTGACCCACAGCCGGCGCCGCGGCGCCGCGAGCTCAGCGCAGCCGGACGACGACCTTCCCCAGCGCCTTGCGCTCCTCCAGGTCGGCCAGGGCGCGACCGAACTCCTCGAGCGGGTAGGTCGCGCCCACCGGCGGCTTGACGACGCCGCTGGCCAGCATCGGCTCCAGCGCCCGCCACTGCTGCTGCATGTAGCCCGGGCGGGTCATCGCGAACGCACCCCAGCCGACGCCGCGCACGTCGACGTTGTTGAGCAGCAGCCGGTTGACCTTGACCTCCGGGATGCCCTGCCCCGCGGCGAAGCCGACGACCAGCAGCCGACCCTGGGGCGCCAGCAGGCGCAGCGAGTCGGTGAACGCGTCGCCGCCGACCACGTCGAGCACCACGTCGACCCCGCGGCCGTCGGTCAGCTCGGTGACGGCCGCGCGGAACCCGTCGAGCAGCACCGCGTCGTCCGCGCCGGCCGCCAGCGCCACCTTGGCCTTCTCGTCGGTGGAGACCACCGCGATCACCCGGGCGCCCATGCCCTTGGCGACCTGGACGGTGGCGGTGCCCACCCCGCCGGCGGCGCCGTGCACCAGCACGGTCTCACCGGGCTGGAGGCCGCGCGCGCTCGTCGAGGGCGAACTGGGCGGTGAGGTAGTTCATCGGCAGCGCCGCGCCCTCGTCGTACGACGTCTCGTCGGGCAGCGGGAAGACGAAGTCGGCCGGCACCACGGCCAGCTCGGCGGCTCCGCCGTGCGGCAGCACGCCGGCGACCCGCTGGCCCACGGTCAGTCCCTCGACGCCCTCGCCGAGCGCGGCGACGGTGCCCGCCAGGTCGACGCCCAAGGTGAAGGGCGGCTCCGGCTTGAGCTGGTACTCCCCCTTGGAGAGCAGCAGGTCCGGGAAGGAGACCCCGACGCTGTGCACCTCGACGAGCACCTGACCGGGGCCGGCGGTGGGCTCGGCCACCTCCCGCACCTCGACGTCGGCGGGACCGGTGGGCGTGATGACCTGGAGTGCGCGCATGGAGGTCACCCTAGGCGTGGGGAGCGCGAGCGTGGGGACGGGCGACGCGCCACGGCACAATGTGCACAGCGCCCAGATCGGACGCTCCGCCGCGCCCCGCAGGAGAACCACCCCACCGTGTCCGACCCCTTCATCGACCAGGTCCTCGACACCGTCGGCGACCAGGCGACCGGTCGGAGCCTGCCCCGGGCGCTGACCCCCTTCCGCACCCCCGCCTACCGGTGGCTCGCCGCGTCCGTCGCCTTCGGTGCCTTCGCCCAGGGCGTCTGGGTGATCGGCCTGGTCTGGGAGGTCTTCCGGCTCGGCGGCGGCGCCTCCCAGCTCTCCCTGGTCACCGGGGCCAGCGCCGTCGGGGTGATGGTGCCGGCGCTGCTGGCCGGCGTGGTCGCCGACCGGCTGCCGCAGAAGCGGATCCTGCTCACGGTGGCCGGCGTCGAGGCCCTCGGGATGGCGGTGGTCGCCGCGCTGGCCTGGGCCGACGCCACCCACGTCGTCCTGCTCAGCGTGGTCACGTTCCTGGTCGGCATGGCGATGGCGTTCTACTACCCGGCGTACTCGGCGATGCTGCCCGCCCTGGTCCCCGAGCAGGACCTGATGGCGGTCAACGGCTTCGAGGGGATGGTGCGCCCCACCATCGGGCAGGCGCTCGGCCCCGGCCGTGGCCGGCGCGGTGATCGGGTGGGTCGCCCCGTCGGCCGCCTTCACCGTGGCGGCGCTGGCGATGGTCGGCTCGCTGCTCGCGCTGTCCCGGGTGCCCAGGGTCCCGGTGCGGCACGCCCTGGACGCCGAGCAGGCGGCGCACCCCGTGCGCAGCGCGCTCGCCGACATGGGCGAGGGGCTCCGCTACATGGTGCGCACCCCGTGGCTGCTCGCCTCGCTGCTCTTCGCCTCGCTGCTGATCCTCTCGGTGATGGGGCCGCTGGAGGTGCTGCTCCCCTTCGTGATCAAGTCCGAGCTGGGCGGCGACGCGGGCGACCACTCGCTGGTGCTCGCCTCCTTCGGGATCGGCGGCGCGGCCGGCTCGCTGGTGATGGCCTCGCGGCGGATGCCCCGGCGCTACCTGACCGTGATGACCGCGCTGTGGGGGATGGCGGGGCTGCCGTTCCTGGTGGTCGCGCACGCCGACGCGGTGTGGCAGATGGTGGTGGCCGGCTTCGTGATGGGGATCTTCTTCTCCGCCCCGATGGTGATCTGGGGGACGCTGCTCCAGCGCCGGGTGCCGCCGCACCTGCTGGGCCGCGTCTCCTCGCTCGACTTCTTCGTCAGCATCTCGCTGATGCCGGTCTCGATGGCGCTGGCCGGGCCGCTGGCCGAGGCGATCGGCACCCGCGCCACCTTCTACGCTCGCGGCGCTGAGCCCGGTGCTGATCGCCGCGGTGACGGTGCTGTGGGCGCGGCTGCCCGCCGACGAGGTGGCGCACCCACTCGACTGAGCCGGTCCTCAGCGCACCTCGACCAGCCGGGCCAGCTCGAAGTGCATCGGGTCGGTCCAGGCCCACAGACCGCCCCAGGCGAAGCCCCACTTCGCGAAGATCGCCACCACCCGCCGGTCGATCTCGCCGACCGTGCCCCGCTGGTTGCCCGGCACGTTGAGGTCGACCGCGATGCCGAAGGCGTGCAGCGAGAGGCTGGCGGTGTCGGCGATGAACCGCGGCTGGTAGCAGCCGCCGTACTGGTCGGGGCGGATCTCGCCGGCCAGGCCGCTGCGCTCGATCTCGGTCAGCGCCGCCCGCAGCTGGGGCAGCAGCACCTCGTGGCAGGTCACCTCCCCCAGGATCGGCACCTCCTCGGTGCGCACGTGCTGGAGCACCCAGTCGGGGTCGGGCTGGATCGCTCCCCCGCCGAGCACCCGGTAGGTGAACGACCCGATGGCCGCGGCCACCGAGCCACCGGTCAGCAGCGCGGTCTGCACGCCGCTCAGGTCGGGGTCGGGTCCGAGGATCGAGATGCCCACGTCGGAGGTGCGCTCCCCGCCGAGCAGCCGGGCGATCCGCGGGCGCACCACCCGGGGGGCGACCGACCCGGTGGAGACGACCAGCGCGTTGCGCTGGGGAAGACCCAGCTCGTCGGCCCACACGTGGTCGACCACCACGTCGACCTGCGGCACCTGGTCGACCACCGCGACGACCGGCAGCTCGGTGGCGTCGGCGTCGTTGCCCAGCTGCAGCGTCTCCCGGTCGGCGACCACGTCGCGCAGGCTCCGGTCCACGGCGAGGCCGCCGTCGAAGACCGCCCGCCACACCCGGGGGTCGTACGCCGTGGTGCGCGGGGTCAGCCGCCGGTAGGAGCTCGGGTCGACCGCGGCCACGGTGAGCACCCTGTTCTCCACGCTCACCTGGGCCAGCCGCATCGGCTCGACGTGCTCGACCCCGGGTAGCGCCCGGACCGCCCGCAGCTGCTCGCGGGTCAGCGGGCGGGTGCGCTGCACCAGCAGGTCGGCAGGGAGCAGCGGCGCGGTCAGCGGGCCGGGCGCCCGGTCGCGCCCGGTGTCCGCGGCGCCGGGGGTAGGGCTCGGCGTCGAGGACGGCTCCGGGGAGGGCGCGAGGCTCGCGGTCGGGGAGCCGGACGGCGGCTCCGCCGGATCCTCGCCTCCGAGCGGGGTGGCTGCGGAGCAGCCGGCGACGAGCAGCGCCAGCAGCAGACCTGCCACGCCCGGTCCCCGTCCTGACCGGCCTGGCGTTCCGGACCCGCGGCCACCTGCACCCGGCCGCGGAGGTCGGGCGCCGACGTCGGAGACTGGGCTTCCGCGCACCCTTCGCACGGTACCGCCGGCCGGGGGTGCACGTCTCTGGCCGTCTCGTCTCCGGTCGCTAACATCAGTGGCAAGCCACGTCGCATCCGGGAGGACAGATGGCCAAGGACGCTCCACAGGTGACCGACGAGCAGGCGAAGCGCGGCGCCTTCTCGTCGCGCAACGTCTTCATCTTCGCCGCCATCGGGTCGGCCGTCGGGCTCGGCAACATCTGGCGCTTCCCCTACGTCGCCTACGAGAACGGCGGCGGCGCGTTCGTCATCCCCTACCTGATCGCGCTGCTCACCGCGGGCATCCCGTTCCTCTTCCTCGACTACGCGATCGGGCACCGCTACCGCGGCTCGGCCCCGCTCTCCTTCGCCCGGCTGCGTCGAGGCGCCGAGGGACTCGGCTGGTGGCAGGTGGGCATCTGCTTCGTGATCGCCGTCTACTACGCCGCGGTGATCGCCTGGGCGCTGCGCTACACGGTCTTCTCGGTCGACAAGGCCTGGGGCAACGACCCCGAGGGCTTCTTCCTGGGCGACTTCCTCCAGGTCAGCGAGCCCGGCGTGACCCTCGAGATCGTGCCCGGGGTGCTGGTGCCGATGCTGCTGGTGTGGCTGGCGGTGATCGCGATCATGGTCGCCGGGCGTGCAGAAGGGGATCGGCGCCACCTCGGTCGTCTTCATCCCGGTGCTGGTGATCGCCTTCGTCGCGCTGGTCGTCCGGGCGCTCTTCCTGCCCGGCGCCGCCGAGGGGCTCAACGCCTTCTTCACCCCCGACTGGGGGGCGCTGACCGAGCCGGGCGTGTGGGGCGCGGCCTTCGGCCAGATCTTCTTCTCGCTCTCCATCGGCTTCGGCATCATGATCACCTACGCCTCCTACGTGCACCGCGACACCGACATGACCGGCTCCGGCCTGGTGGTCGGCTTCGCCAACTCCAGCTTCGAGCTGCTCGCCGGCATCGGCGTCTTCGCCGCGCTGGGCTTCATGGCCCAGGCCCAGGGGGTCGCGGTCGGCGACGTCGCGAACGGCGGGATCGGGCTGGCGTTCATCGGCTTCCCGGCGATCATCAGCGAGGCGCCGTGGGGGGCGTTCATCGGCGTCTGCTTCTTCGGCTCCCTGGTGCTGGCCGGGCTCACCTCGCTGGTCTCGGTGATCGAGGTGGTGATCTCCGCGGTCCGCGACAAGTTCGAGATGGGCCGGGTGGCCGCCGCCTCCGTCGGTGAGCATCCCGTGCGCCGTGCTGAGCCTCGTCCTCTTCTCCACCACCAGCGGCCTGCACGTGCTCGACATCGTCGACCACTTCATCAACCAGTTCGGGATCCTGCTGGTCGCGGTGGTCTCGATGCTGGTGGTCGCGTGGGCGCTGCGGGCGCTGCCGCTGCTGCAGAACCACCTCAACCGGAACGGCTCGTTCAAGCTCGGCACCACCTGGCGGGTGCTGATCTCGGTGGTCGCCCCGATCGCGCTGGCCTACGTGCTGTTCGACGGGCTGGTCACCGACATCGAGACGCCGTACGGCGACTTCCCGGGCTGGATGCTCGGGGTCTTCGGCTGGGGGGCGGCCGGCGCGGTGATCGTCTTCGGCTTCCTGGCCACCCTGCTGCCCTGGCGCAAGGACACCCCGATGGACGTGACGGGCGACGAGGAGGTCCAGGAATGAACGCCGACGCGATCGTGATGATGGTGGTGGCCATGCTGATCCTGTGGGGCGGGCTGCTGGTGGCGGTGATCCGGCTCAACCGGAGCCCCGACCTCCCCCGGAACGACGAGGTGCACCGGGACCTCTGAGCGGGCGGACGGCGACCCAGGAGACCAGCCCGCCGGCGACCAGCAGGCCCGCACAGATCCGGAGCGCCGCGTCGTACGCCGGACCGAACGCGCCCGGGTCGGCGTACTCCTCGCCACCCAGCCCGACCAGGACCGGCAGCGCGGCCACCGCGAGCAGGGACCCGGCCCGGGCGACCGCGTTGTTGATCCCGCTGGCGACCCCGGCCTTCTCCTCGGGAGCCGCGGCGAGCACGGTGGCGGTCAGCGGGGCCACCATCAGCGCCAGCCCGAGGCCGAAGACGGTGAGGCCGGGCAGCACGTCGCGCCACCAGCTGCCCTCGCCCGCACCACCGAGCATCAGGGTGCCGACGGCCATGACCAGCGGCCCGACGGTCATCGGGATCCGCGGGCCGATCCGGGCAGCCAGCGCGCCGCCCCGCGCGGCCAGCAGCAGCATGCAGACCGTGACCGGGAGGGTCGCGGCCCCGGCGGCCAGCGCGGAGTAGCCGCCGACCGTCTGCAGCTGGATCACCAGGAAGAACAGGACCGCCCCCAGGGCGGCGTACACCAGCAGCGTCATCGCGTTGGCGGCGCTGAAGTCGCGGTCGGCGAAGAGCCGCAGCGGCACCATCGGCTGCCGCACCCGGCGCTCGACCAGCAAGAACGCGACGCCGGTGAGCAGTCCGATCCCTGCGGCCCATGCGGCGTCCGGGCCGCCCCACTCGATCAGGGCGTAGGTGAGCCCGCCGAGCGCCGTCGAGGCGAGCGCGGCGCCGGGCAGGTCGAACCGCCCGGACGCCGCCGGGTCGCGGGTCTCCGGCACCCAGCGCCGCGCGGCGAGGACGGTGAGCACCGCGAGCGGCAGGTTGACCAGGAAGATCCACCGCCAGGAGAGCTGGTCGACCAGCACCCCGCCGAGCAGCGGGCCGACCGCGGTGGCCACCCCGCCGAGCCCGGACCAGGCGCCGATCGCCCGGGCCCGGTCCTCGGCGACGAAGGCGCCCTGGATCATCGCCAGGCTGCCGGGGGTGAGCAGGGCTCCGCCCACCCCCTGGAGCAGCCGTGCCGCGATCAGCACCTCGACCGACGGAGCGACCCCGCAGAGCAGCGACGCGACGGCGAACCAGACGGTCCCGACCACGAACACCCGCCGCCGGCCGTACCGGTCGCCCAGCGATCCGCCGAGCAGGACCAGCCCGGCCAGGGTGAGCAGGTAGCCGTTGGTGACCCACTGCAGCTGGGCCAGGCTGGCCCCGAGGTCGCGGCCGATCGCGGGCAGCGCCACGTTGACCACGGTGCCGTCGAGCAGGGTCAACCCCGAGCCGAGGACCGCGGCCGCGAGCACGCCGCGTCCGCCGGGGGTCGCCCAGCGGACGGCGGCGGCCTCGGACACGAGCTCCTCAGGCGTTCTCGCGGCGGAAGGTCGCGGTCCCCCACCACATGGCCAGCGCGCAGAGCACGACCGACCAGCCGACACCCCAGGCCAGGCCCGAGGAGGCGAGGTCCCCGGCGAAGGTGTCGCGCACCCCGGTGACCACCCACTTGAACGGCATGAAGTCGCTCAGTCGCTGGAGCCAGGCGGCGCCCAGGGTCATCGGCAGCAGGATCCCGCTCAGCAGCAGCACCGGCATCATCACCATGTTGATCAGCGGGGCCATCACGTCCTCGCTCTTGGTGGCCAGCGCCAGCGCGTTGGACGCCGCCGCGCAGGCAGCCCCGATCATCAGGGTCAGCGCGATGCCGAGGACGACGCCGCCGACCGGCGCCCGCATGCCCATGGCGTAGCCCAGCCCGACCAGGATCAGCGCCTGGACCAGGAGCTGCAGCAGGTCGCGCATCAGCCGTCCGACCAGCAGCGCCGACCGGTTGGCCGGGGTGACCCGCTCGGCCTCGATCACCCCCTCGCGCCACTCCGCGATCAGGCCGAAGCCCGCGAAGAACGCCCCGAACATGCCCAGCTGGACCAGCAGGCCCGGCACCAGGAACGTGTACGCGTTGTCCGCCGCCCCCGGGAACTGGCCGACGATCGGCTTGAGCAACGGCCCGAACAGCACCAGGTAGAGGATCGGCTGCATCACCCCGATCACCACCCAGGCGGGGTTGCGCAGGTTCATCCGCAGCTGGCGGCGGAAGACGATGGTCGAGTCACGGAAGAACGAGGTCATCGGTCGGCTCCCTGCAGGCTGGTGGCGGTCCCCACGACCGGGGCGGTCTCGAGCGGCTCCGGCTCCCCGACTGCGTCCGGCTCCTGCGGCCGCGCCTCGGCGTCGCGCAGCGAGCGCCCGGTGAGGCTGAGGAAGACGTCGTCCAGCGTCGGCCGGTGCACCTCGATGGAGTCCAGCAGCACGCCGGCTCCGTCCAGGTCGCGCAGCAGCCCGGGGACCGCGTGCCCCGCGCGGCCCACCCGGCCGCTCACCCGCCGACCGTCCACCTGGACCGACGCGGCGACCGAGGCGAGCTTGTCGCGCGCGACGGCCACGTGCTCGTCGGCGGCCAGCTCGAGGTCGACCAGGTCGCCGGCCACCTGCGCCTTGAGGTTGTCGGCGGTGTCGCTGGCCACGATCCGGCCCTGGTCGATGATCACGATCCGGTCCGAGAGGGCGTCCGCCTCGTCCAGGTAGTGGGTGGTGAGGAAGACCGTCGCCCCGCGCCGCTCGCGCAGCCCGGCGATGTGCTCCCACAGGTTGGCCCGGGCCTGCGGGTCGAGCCCGGTGGTGGGCTCGTCCAGGAAGACCAGGGTCGGGTCGTGGACCAGCCCCATGGCGATGTCGAGCCGGCGCTTCTGCCCGCCCGACATGTTCCGTGGCCGGCGCTTCCACAGGCCGGGCAGGTCGAGCTGCTCGAAGAGCTCCTTGCCCCGAGCGGTCGCGTCCCGGCGCGACATCCCGTAGAGCATCCCGTGGTCGACCACCTCGTCGCCGGCCTGCGCGCCGGAGAAGGTGGAGCCGACCTGGGAGACGTAGCCGATGCTGCGGCGCACCTGCTCGGACTGCGTCACCACGTCGTACCCCGCCACCCGGGCGCTGCCGGCGGTGGGCCGCAGCAGGGTGGTGAGCATCCGCAGCGTGGTGGTCTTGCCGGCGCCGTTGGGGCCGAGGAACCCGACCACCTCACCCTCGGCGATGTCGAGGTCGACGCCGTCGACGGCGCGCACCTCGGTCTTCTTCTTCCCCTGCCCCGTGTGGAAGGTCTGCACGAGTCCCCGTGCCTCGATCATCTGTTCTCCCTCGTCCGTCTGTTCAAACTTGAACAGACGAGCAATCGTCCTCCTCCGGGGATCCCTCGTCAACCGGTTTCCGTCGGGGGTCAGCCCCAGGTGACGGCCGCCGGCCCCCACGACCAGTCGGCCGGGTCCGGCTGCGCCTCGGCGCCGCGATTCCACAGCGCGAGGTAGACCGCCACCGCCGACCCGCGCACCCGGACGTCTGCCGCCGCGACGTCGGCGGACCCCGCCGGCACCCGGGTGGTGGCCGGCTGACCGGGTCCGAGCTCGACCAGCCAGGCGCCGGGCAGGTCGAGCGACTCCACCCCCACGGTGACCGGCTCGGCCGGCCGCAGCCGGGTCCGGGGCCGCGGGAGGTAGCCGGCGAGCATCTCGTCGATCCCGTCGAGCGCCACTGCCGGCTCGATCCACGTCTCGGCCGCGGTCGGTGGGCGCCCCAGGCAGGCAGCCAGCGCGTCGACCGCGTGGATGGTGGTCTCGTGGCACTGCCGGCGGGCCCAGAAGTCGCGGGGCCGACCGGCGTCGGCGAGGAAGGTCCGGGCCCGCGCCGCCTCGTCGTCGCGGTCCCCCGCGCCGGCGATCGCGGCGGCCACCTCGATCGCACCGTCGCGCAGCCAGTCGAGCGGGTCCGGGGCGTCGATGCCCTCCTGCTCCCAGCGCGCCACCTCGTCGCCGTCGTCGTCCGGAGCAGCCCCGGGCGGCCGGGTCAGCTGGGCCGCGGCCCACCGGTGCACCATCCCCTGGTGGGCCACCAGCCGGCGCACGGTCCAGTCGGGAGCGGTGGGCACGGGGGCGCGCATCCCGGCGCGGTCGCCGTACCGGACGAACGCGAGCAGCGCCTGCCGCAGCCCCTCGAGGTGGTCCCGCCAGTCCAGGACCCTCTGCGTCGCCTCGCCTGTGTCCATGCCCCCCAGGGTGACAGGTCAGCGGCCGAGGATCGCGCGATATTTCTCCCGGTCGGCCTGCATCTGCCAGCCCTCGTCGTCCGCGGGCGGGGCCCAGTCCCACTGGTCCGGCGCGATCCGCAGGGCGCCCGACTCCAGGTCGGCGAGCACCCCGCGCAGCCACAGCAGCTCGGCGATCGCCAGCTCGCGCCACAGCACCAGGCCGCGGCGCGCGTGCGGCGGCCCGGCGTACGGCGACTCCTGGTCGCCCGCGAGCGCCTCGACCTGGCCCTCCAGCCCGGCCGCCCGGGTGCGCAGGGCCCCGATCGCCGTGGCGGTGCCGAGGCTGGAGAGCATCCCGAAGGCCGCCTGGAAGGCGACCCGGTCGTGCAGGTCGACCCGCTCCAGCGCCTCGACCTGGAGCCGTTGCAGCTCGTCGCGGCCCGCGTCGGTGATCTCGTAGACCGCGACCTCCCGGGCCCCGTCGAGCAGGTCGGTGCGGACCAGCAGCTCCTGCCGGGTCAGCGTGGCCAGGCCGTGGTAGATCGAGCCCGGATTGACGTGCGCCCACTCGTCCACGTGCCAGGAGAGCAGCTCGCGGCGGATCTGGTAGCCGTTGACCGGCGCGAACAGCGAGACCGCTCCCAGGAGCAGCATCCGCGTCTCGTGACCGGCCATGGCGTCATCGTAGGTGCGGAGCGGCGCCCTGTGGTCTCATGGCCCGCATGGACCACCCCCTCGGCATCGACTTCGGCGGCACCGGCATCAAGGGCGCCCCGGTCGACCTGGCGGCCGGCGACTTCGCCGCCCCCAAGGTCAAGATCGAGCACCCCGCGGCCGGCGACGCCGACCGCGGTGGTCGGGCGTCTTCCGCGAGCTCGTGGCCGACTTCCCGCGCTCCGCCGCCGCGGTCGGGATCACCGTGCCGGGCGTGATGAAGCGCGGCGTGGTGCACTCCGCGCCCAACATCGACCCCGCCTGGATCGGCACCGACGCCGACGCCCTCTTCTCCGAGGCGCTCGGTCGCGAGGTGCACCTGATCAACGACGCGGACGCCGCCGGCCTGGCCGAGGTGGAGTACGGCGCCGCCCGCGGCCGCCGCGGCCTGGTCATCGTCACCACCCTGGGCACCGGCATCGGGTCGGCCCTGGTGCACGACGGCGTGCTGGTGCCCAACTCCGAGCTGGGCCACGTGCAGATCGACGGCCGGGTCGCCGAGCAGCACGCGGCCAACAGCATCCGCGAGCGCGACGACCTCTCCTGGCAGGAGTGGGCCGGGCGGCTCACCGTCTACTACCGGACCCTGGAGCGGCTCTTCACCCCCGAGCTGTTCGTGGTGGGCGGCGGGGTCAGCCAGCAGAGCGAGGAGTTCCTGCCGCTGATCGAGATCGACACCGAGATCGTGCCGGCGACCCTGCGCAACCGGGCGGGGATCATCGGCGCCGCCCTGCTCGGCCAGCCGCGCGGCCGCGAGCCACAGCTAGCCGCCGACCGGCGCCTCCCGGTCGGCGAGCTCGCGCTTCCAGACCCGGAACTCCTCCTCGGAGCCCCCGCGCCGCCAGTAGCCGGAGATCGACACCTGGTCACGGGTCAGAGACCGCGCTCGCCGAGCAGCCAGGGGCGCAGGCCGCGCATCACGGTCTCCGCCTCGCCGTGCACGAAGGCGTGCACCCGGCCGGGCAGCCACGCCAGGCCGCGGACGGCGTCCAGCAGCGAGCCGGTCGCCGCGGAGGACGACGGTCACCTCCGTCCCGGCGGGGCCGGCCAGCACCGGCTCGGAGGCCGGGCAGTCGACCTCGAGCAGCACCCGCACCACGGCGTCCGGCGACCCGCTCGGCGAGGTCGGCCAGCGCGGCGGTGATCGCCGGCAGCGCCGACTCGTCGCCGACCAGCAGGTGCCAGTCCGCCGTCGGGTCGGGGCGGTAGCCGCCGCCCGGGCCGCGCACCTCCAGCTCGTCGCCCGGCTGCGCGGCCGCGGCCCACGGACCGGCGACGCCGTGGTCGCCGTGCAGGACGAAGTCGATGGCCAGCGTCCCGGCCTCGACGTCGGGGAAGAGCGCGGTGTAGGTGCGCACGCTCTCGCCCAGCACGAGCTTGACGTAGCGGTCGGTGTGCTCGCTGCCGGCGAACGCGGAGAGGTCGTCGCTGCGGAACCAGACCCGGCGCACGGTCGGGGTGAGGTCCTCGGTCCCGGTGACCACCAGCCGGGTCGCGGCTGGCCGGTCCCGGGTCGGTCGTCCTGTGCCCGGTCGTCCTGGGCGGGTCGATCGGCGCCGGGTCGGTCGGGGGCGGCAGAGGTGGGTCCAGGCGGCACGGTGCTCCTTCGACGGGCGATCGGGGACCCCCGGTGTGACCCGGGACTCGGGTCGATATTAACTTAGCCTTACCTAACTCAATCTCTCGGAACGAACGGAACCACCACACCATGCTGCTGAACCACCGCCGCCTCGCCACCCTCGCGACCCTCCCGCTGCTGGGGCTGGCCCTCACCGCCTGCGGGGACGACGCGGAGGCGGACGACGCCACCGCCGCGGCGAGACCATCACCGTGACCGACGCGCTGGGCGAGGAGGAGGTGCCGCTGAACCCCGAGAGCGTCGTGGTCTTCGACATGGGCGTCCTCGACACCCTCGACACCCTCGGCGTCGACGCCGTCACCGGCGTGGCCAAGGGCGGCGCCGTCCCGTCGTACCTGACGAAGTACGACAGCGACGAGTACGTCACGGTGGGCGACCTGTTCGAGCCCGACCTCGAGGCGATCCCGCAGGCCGAGCCCGACCTGATCATCGTCGGCGGGCGCTCGGCCGCGATGCACGACACCCTCGAGGACACCTTCGACGGCGTCCCGGTGCTCGACCTCTCCGTCGACTCCGGCGACTACCTGGAGAGCACCCGGGAGAACGTCGAGACCCTGGCCAGCATCTTCGAGAAGACCGACGAGGCCGCCGACATCCTCGCCGGCTACGACGAGCGGATCGCCGCGGTCGCCGAGCAGGCCGACGGGGCCGGCAAGGCGCTGGTCCTGCTGACCAGCGGCGGCGAGGTCACCGCCTACAGCGTGAACTCGCGCTTCGGGTTCCTGCACGACGTCTTCGGCGTCGAGGCCGCCACCGGCGAGCTCGGCGACGAGGAGTCGCGTCACGGCGAGGCGGTCTCCTTCGAGTTCATCCGCGAGGCGAACCCCGACCTGCTCTACGTGGTCGACCGCGACGCCGCGATCGGCGAGGAGGGCAAGTCGGCCGAGGAGATCCTCGACAACCAGCTGGTCCGCGCCACCTCGGCCTGGAAGAACGACAAGGTCACCTACGTCGACGCCGAGGCCTGGTACATCGTCACCGGCGGCCTGACCTCGCTCGGCACCCTCATCGACGACGTCGAGGCCGGTCTCTCCTGAGCGGGACCGCCACCGCGACGCGCCCCGGACGCACGCGTCGCACCACCCCGCCGGCCGCCCTGGCCGGCGGGGTGGTCGTGCTCCTGCTGCTCGCCGCGGTGAGCATGTCGGTGGGCGTCGCCGACGCCTCCTGGGAGGTCGTCCTGGTCTCGCGGCTGCCGCGGACCGTCTCCCTGGTGCTGGCCGGCGCGGCGCTCGCGGTCTGCGGGCTGCTGATGCAGCTGCTGGTGCGCAACCGGTTCGTCGAGCCCTCCACGGTCGGCACCACCGAGGCCGCCGGCCTGGGGCTGGTGGCGATCACGCTGCTGGCGCCGGGCGCCCCGCTGATGGCCAAGATGGGCACGGCCGCGCTCTTCGCGCTGGTCGGCACCTGGCTCTTCCTGCGGGTGGTCCGGCTGATGCCGGTGCGCGAGACGATCCTGGTGCCGCTGATCGGGCTGATGCTCGGCGGCGTGATCGGGGCGTTCACCACCTTCCTGGCCTTCCACCACGACCTGCTCCAGACCCTCAACAGCTGGATGACCGGCGACTTCTCCGGGGTGCTCCGGGGCCGCTACGAGCTGCTCTGGCTGGTCGCGGCGCTCGTGGTGGTCGCCTTCCTGGCCGCCGACCGGTTCACCGTCGCCGGGATGGGCGAGACCTTCTCCACCAACGCCGGGATCAACCACCGCGCCGTCCTGGCGATCGGGCTGAGCATCGTCTCCCTGGTCAGCGCCGTCGTCGTGGTCACCGTCGGGGTGATCCCCTTCCTCGGCCTGGTGGTGCCCAACGTGGTGAGCGCGATGGTCGGCGACAACGCCCGCCGCGGGCTGCCCTGGGTCGCCGTCCTGGGCTCCGGGCTGGTGCTGGCCTGCGACATCCTCGGCCGGCTCGATCCGCTACCCCTACGAGATCCCGGTCGGGACCGTGATGGGCGTGCTGGGCGCCGCGTTCTTCCTGTTCCTGCTGCTGCGGAAGGCCCCTCGTGTCGACTGACGTCCAGCCCCTGCCCGGCGCGCCGGTCGCCCGTCCTCGGCGCGGCCTCTCCCCGTGGACCCGGGTCGGTCTGGCCGCCGTGGTCGCGGTCGCGGTCGTCGCCGGCTTCCTGCTCGCCGACACCGGCGGGTACGCCGAGATCGTGGTGCCGCTGCGGATCCGGCGGCTGGTCGCGCTGGTCCTGGTCGGCTGGGCGATCGCGCTGTCCACCGTGCTCTTCCAGACCGTCACCGGCAACCGCATCCTCACCCCGGCGCTGATGGGCTTCGACGCGCTCTACGTGCTGGTGCAGACCGTGGTGGTCTTCTTCTTCTCCGCCCAGCTCTTCCGCGACACCGACCCACGCCTGCAGTTCGCGCTGGAGACGCTGCTGATGCTCGTCTTCGCGCTGACGCTCTTCCGCTGGCTCTTCACCTCGGGCCGCTACCCGCTGCACGTGCTGATCCTGGTCGGGATGGTCTTCGCCACCCTGTTCCGCAGCATCGCGGGCGTTCCTGCAGCGGCTGATCGACCCCAGCGAGTTCCAGGTCCTGCAGAACCTGATGTTCGCCTCGTTCACCACCGTCGACGAGGACCTGGTGTGGGTGACCGCCGCGGTGGTCGCGGTGGCGACGCTGGTGGTCGTCCGACGGCTGCGGGTCTACGACGTGCTGGCCCTGGGCGCCCCGACCGCCACCAGCCTGGGCGTCGACCACCGCCGGGAGACCACCCGGGTGCTCGCCCTGGTCGCCGTCCTGGTCTCGGTCTCCACCGCCCTGGTCGGGCCGATCACCTTCTTCGGGCTGCTGGTCGCCCACCTCGCCTACCTGCTCGCCGGCACCCACCGGCACGCCGTCGTGCTCCCGCTGGCCGGCCTCTCCGCGGTCATCTGCCTGGTCGGCGGGCAGTTCGTGCTGGAGCGGCTGCTCGACGTCACCACCACCCTGTCGGTCGTCATCGAGCTCGTCGGCGGCCTCACCTTCATCGCCCTGCTGATCCACCGCGCCCGGAGGAACCTCGCATGACCACCACCCACCCGGCCACCGACACCCACGACCCCGCCGCCGCCAGCGGCACGGCGCCTGCACCGGACTGCCGCGCCCCGGGATCCGGGCCGAGGGCGTGACCAAGCGGTACGGCCGCCACGGTGGTCGTCGACGACGTCGAGCTCGACCTCCCGCTGGGCGGTGTCACCGCGCTGATCGGCCCGAACGGCGCCGGCAAGTCGACCCTGCTCTCCATCGCGGGCCGGCTGCAGAGCGCGGACGCCGGCCGGGTCACCGTCACCGGCCTCGACGTGGCCACCGCCCGCGGCGACGAGCTGGCCCGGCGGATGGCGGTGCTGCGCCAGGAGAACCACCTCGACATCCGGCTGACCGTGCGCGACCTGGTCACCTTCGGCCGCTACCCGCACTCCAAGGGCCGGCCCGGCCTCGACGACCTGGCCCACGTCGAGAAGGCGCTGGAGTACCTCGACCTCACCCAGTACGCCGACCGGTTCCTCGACCAGCTCTCCGGCGGCCAGCGGCAGCGGGCGTTCGTGGCGATGGTGCTGTGCCAGGACACCGACGTGGTGCTGCTCGACGAGCCGCTCAACAACCTCGACCTGCGGCACGCGGTGGCGATGATGGGCCGGCTCCGCGACGCCGCCCGCGAGCTGGACCGGACGATCGTGGTCGTCGTCCACGACCTCAACGTCGCCTCCTGCTACGCCGACACCATCGTGGCGATGCGCGACGGCAAGGTGGTGGCCTGCGGCCCGCCGGCCGAGATCATGCGGCCCGACCTGCTGGAGGAGATCTACGGGCTGCCGGTCGCGGTGCACGAGATCGACGGCCAGCTGATCGCCACGCTACGCTGACCGCTAGCAGACCGGTCGGTCAGGCCCGGTAGGCCCGGCCGGACGGCTACCGGAGGTCGTCCTCGGTGGCGGCGGGTCCTGCGGCGGCTGGTCGATCACCGCGTCCAGGGCGGCGAGCACCCCACGCAGGTAGCGCTCGACCACCTCGCGCTCCGGCGCGGAGAAGCCCCGGTCCAGCTCGTCCAGGGCGGTGAACATCGGCCGCAGGTGGCCCGAGGCCTCCCGACGCCCCGACTCGGTGACGTGCACCTCGGTGCGCCTGCGGTCCCCGGCGTGGGGCCGTCGCTCCGCGTGACCGCGTGCGACCAGCCGGTCCACGATCCCGGTCGAGGCCGCGGTGGAGACGTCGAGCCGGCGGGCCACCTCGGCGGGGCCCAGGGCCTCGCGGCTCAGGTGCGCCATCGCCTCCAGCTCGCGGTCGCTCAGGCCCGCCCGGTTGGCCACGGTGTGGTGCAGTCGCAGGGTCCGGTCCAGGACTGCGCGCAGGGCCAGCAGGCTGCCGGTCTGGTCCCACCCGGGAGCGCGTCCCGACCCCTGGTCCGGAGCCGTGGAATCGATCGTTCCGCTCACCTGGGCCTCCGTCCACTGTCGACCGGCCGATCCTCGACCGCTTGTTCGTCCCGAAGTCGTGCCGGGAATTGTCTCGTTGCTAATCTAGTTAGCAATAAAGTTCTCTAGCCATCTTACCCGCTTCTGGAGCCTCCCATGTCCTCGTCACAGTCCGCCGGCGCCAGCCGGATCGCGACGTTCCTCACCGGCAAGAAGGTCGCCTGGCTGGTGGCCCTCCTGCCCTTGCTGATGGCCGGGGCGGTGCTCGGCCTCGTCGGTGAGGGCGAGCGCACCACCGGCCCGACCGAGGGCCTGCCCGTCGGCTACGACAGCACCGAGGCGGTCGCGCTCCAGGCCGAGCTGCCCGAGGACGAGGCATCGGTGGCGATCGTCCTCTGGACCGCCGAGGACGGCAAGCTGAGCGAGCAGCAGCTCGGGACGATCCGCGGACAGATCGGCCCGCTGATCGCGGAGATGACGGGGGCCGAGGGCCAGGGGTCCGGTCAGGGGTCCGGTCAGGAGTCGGGCCAGCCGGGCGGCGGCCGGCCGGGTCCGGACGACGGCCCGTCGGGCGGTCCGGGCGGGCCGGGCGGCGAGGAGTCGGGCCTCCAGGTCGCCGAGGACGGGACCGCGGCGTACGCCATCGTCCCGGTCGTCGCCGACACCTCCTCGCAGAACGCCGACCGGGTCGGCGAGCTGCGTGACCAGCTGGCCGAGGAGGTCCCCGACGGCGTCGAGGTCCAGGTGACCGGTCCGGCCGGCATCCAGGCCGACGTCGCCGCGGTCTTCGAGGGCGCCAACCTCCGGCTGCTGCTCGCCACCGCCGGGGTCGTCGCCCTGCTGCTGATCATCACCTACCGCAGCCCGGTGCTCTGGCTGATCCCGCTCACCGTGGTCGCTCTGGCCGACCGGTTCGCCGCGATCGTGGCGACCCAGGTGATGGAGCGGATCAGCTACCTCACCTGGGACGAGTCGACGATCGGCATCCTCAGCGTGCTGGTCTTCGGAGCCGGCACCAACTACGCGCTCCTGCTGATCTCCCGCTACCGCGAGGAGCTCAAGCGGCACGAGTCCCGGCACGCCGCGATGGCCCGCGCGCTGACCCGCACCGCGGAGCCGGTCTTCGCCAGCGCGACGACCGTCGTCCTGGGCCTGCTCACCCTGCTGCTCTCGGTCTTCCCCGCGACCCGCGGCCTGGGCGTCGCCTGTGCGATCGGCATCCTGATCGCGATGACCTTCGTGCTCCTGGTGCTGCCGGCGGCCCTGGTGGTCTTCGGCCGGTGGATCTTCTGGCCCAAGGTGCCGCACGAAGGCGACCTGGCCCTGGTCGACACCAAGTCGGTGTGGCGCCGGGTCGGCAACACCGTGGCCAAGCGCCCGCGGGCGTTCGTGGCCGGCACCCTGCTCGCACTCGGCCTGATGATGATCGGGCTCTTCCAGATCGACACCGGGCTGCGCCCGGCCGACCAGTTCCTCGACACCCCGGAGGCGATCACCGCCTCCGAGCGGCTGGGCGAGTCCTTCGCCGCCGGCCTCACCGACCCGGTCCAGGTGATCACCCGCGCCGACCCCGACCAGGTGGTGTCGACCGTCGAGGACGTCGACGGCATCACCTCGGCCCGGGTCACCACCCAGGCCGACGGCATCGCCCAGGTCGACGCCGTCCTGGACGCGACACCGGGCAGCGACGAGGCCCGGGAGACGGTGGGCGCCGTGCGGGATGCGGTCGCCGACCTCGAGACGACGTACGTCGGCGGCGGCGACGCGGAGTCGCTGGACGAGAACGACGCCTCCGTGCGGGACCGGGTCCTGATCCTGCCGCTGATCCTGCTGCTGGTGCTCGGCGCGCTGATCATCCTGCTCCGCTCGCTGGTCGCGCCGGTGCTGCTGGTGCTCGCCGTGGTCGCGACCTACTCGGCGGCGATGGGCGCCTCGTGGTGGATCTTCACCGGCGTCTTCGGGTTCGACACGATGGACGTCGGGGTGCCACTGCTGGCGTTCCTGTTCCTGGTCGCGCTCGGCGTCGACTACAGCATCTTCCTGGTCACCCGGGCCAAGGAGGAGGCGCGTCAGCACGGCACGGGCGAGGGGATGCTCCGGGCGCTGGCCGCCACCGGCGGCGTGATCACCAGCGCGGGCATCCTGCTCGCGGCGGTCTTCGCGGTGCTCGGGGTGCTGCCGCTGGTGGTGCTCGCCCAGCTGGGCGCGATCATCTGTCTCGGCGTCCTGCTCGACACCCTGGTGGTGCGGACCGTGCTGGTCCCGTCGCTCGCGCTCACCCTCGGCGACACGTTCTGGTGGCCGCGCAGGGTGCGCGACCCGCAGGCCCCGCTCGACGCCCAGGCGAAGGCTACGGTCGAGGCATGAGCGAGGAGACGCAGCAGGCCCAGGTCCGCGACAACCCCGAGGAGAGCCGGTACGAGGTGCACCTCGACGGCGAGCTGGCGGGCTTCGCGGAGTACGAGTTCGACGACAAGCTGGTCGACTTCACCCACACCGAGGTCTTCGAGCAGTTCAGCGGCAAGGGGCTGGCCCAGCAGCTGGCCGCCGCGTCGCTGGACGACGTCCGCAGCCGCGAGCTGCAGGCGCTGCCGCACTGCGCGTTCTACGCCAAGTACCTGGCCAAGAACCCGGAGTACGTCGACCTGGTGCCGGCCGACCGCCGGGCCGAGTTCGACCTGGGCTGAGCGCGAGGGACGGCAGGCTCAGGCGTTCCTGAGCTTGCCGTCCAGCCAGATCGGTGTCAGGCGCTCGCGGCCAGCGCGCTCTCGATGTCCCGGGCGATGTCCTCGGGCTTGGTGGTGGGCGCGTACCGCTGGATCACCCGGCCGTCGCGACCGACCAGGAACTTGGTGAAGTTCCACTTGATCCGGTTGCCCAGGACGCCGCCCTTCTGCTCCCGCAGCCAGGTGAAGAGCGGGTGCGCGTCCTTGCCGTTGACGTCGATCTTGGCGAACATCGGGAAGGTCACGCCGAACCGCCGGTGCAGAACGCCTCGATCTCCTCCTCGGTGCCCGGCTCCTGGCCGGCGAACTGGTCGCACGGGAAGCCGAGGACGTGGAAGCCCTGCTGCGCGTACTTGTCCTCGAGCGCCTGGAGGCCGTCGTACTGCGGGGTGAGGCCGCACTTCGAGGCGGTGTTGACCACGAGCAGCACCTGGCCCTGGTAGGTGGACAGCGACTGCTCCGCGCCCTGGATGGTGGGGGCGCCGAAGTCGTGGATCGTGGTCATCCTGCGACCTGGTCCGTCGCGCCGGGCCCGGCGGTGGCGCGGGCCACGATCCGGTCGTAGCGCGAGGCCATCTCGTCGGCCAGCGCCTTGGCGGCCGACAGCGGCCGGACCATCACCATGAAGTCGTCGATCAGCCCGTCCTGGTCGAGGTGGAGGAAGTCGCAGCCGGTGAGCTGCTTGTCCCCGACCCGCGCCTCGAAGACCAGGGCGTGGTCGCTCGCGCCGTCGCCGCCGATCTCGGTGACGTAGCGGAAGTCGGCGAAGACGTCGACCACCTCGGTGAGGATCGAGGCGGTGATCGCCTTGCCCGGGTACGGCGAGTGCGCGACCGGGCTGCGGAAGACGACGTCGTCGGCCAGCAGCGCGATCATCGCGTCGGCGTCGCGCGCCTCGACGGCGGCGCGGAACGCCCGTGCCGTGCCGGGGGCGGTGTCAGGAGCGGGCGGACTGGGTCTGCGCATCGGCCATGCGACGCAGCGTACGGCGTCCAGCGCAGGGTGACGGAGGTCACGGCCGCGGGAACCCGGTGCGCACCTGCGCGAACTAAGGTGAGCCTTAGTTGCTAGGAAAGGCGTTCGTCCCGATGTCCCCTGCCGTGCCGTCGACCGCCGTGCTGGAGTCGCTCGCCGACCGCACCGCCTCGACCGCGCGCGGTTGCTGGCCGGGGCCGGCGGCGCCTCGCTGGTCGCCTACCGGGACCACGCCGGACGGCTGCGTCGCCGTGCTCGCGCACGGGGTGAGCGGTGAGGGGAGCTGGTCGTGGCGCTGTCCCCGGCCGAGGGCTCGCTCTCGGCGACCGGCCCGACCGAGGTGCCGGCTCGACGTACGCGTCGAGGCCCCGCAGGCGCGGGTGCGGATCATCGCCGCCTCCGATCGCACCTGCTCGGCCGGGTCTAGTGGGCGTCCGACCGCGCTCGGGTCGCGCTCCTCGCCCGACCAGGCGCTCGGTCCCGGGCCGCTGTCGCCCAGGTGCCGGAGCGTCGCCCTCGGGGTGGTCCACAGCGACCGGGTGCTGCTGCACGACACGGCCGGCGTGACGCCGTACGCGGCTGGCCGACCTGGCGGCACGGACGGAGCACCCGCCTTCGCGACCACCCCGCGAGCGGCTCGACGCTGCCGAGGCGGTCGCTCGGCCTCTCGGCCGCCGACCTCGTCGCGCTGTGCGACGCGGTCGTCGAGCGCGCCGGGTCGACGGCCGGTCCTCAGCGAGCGGCCGGCACCGGTCGACCTCGCGGCACGCCGAGCGGCGTCTTCTGCGTCACGTCGACGACCTGGGCGTCGACCTCATGCGGGTCGAGCGCGACCGGCACGAGCGTGCGTCTTCGTGGCCGTTCCCCGAGCCGGCGGGCGACGTGCGCGACGTGCGCCGTCAGCTGGCCACGCTGCGCGCGCACGCGACCTGCTGAGACCGAGCCGGCCGCGGCCGGTACGCCCGCTCAGCGGGGGCTCGTAGGTCTCGCACAGGGCGGTGTCGCCCGCCACCTTGATGCCCTCGGCGGCACGCATCAGGTCACGGTTATCGGTGCATCCAGACGCTGGCACGCGCCCACCTGCCGGGTCCCGGACGGGATGCCGCCACGAGCGTCGAGCGTGATGAAGGTGCTGCACGTCGCGTGGCCGTCGGAGCCCCCGACGGTGATCGCGCCGGCGTGGCAGCCGGCGTCGTTGAAGGCGCAGGCCGAGACGGTGCAGGAGCTGACGAGCAGGAGAGCAGTGGCCATGATCGGGACCTCCGGGTCCGCGGGGTTTGGTCCTTCGACCGTAGGACGGTGTGACCTGGGTCGCGGCAGGGCAAGGCGGCCCTCGCCACCCGCCGGAGGGCTCGTCCAGGCGTGTCCTCGTCCCGCTCGTACGTCGCGCAGAGGGCGCTGTCACCGGTCACCGTGATGTCGCGGGCGTAGCACATCAGGTCGCGGTTGTGGGTGCACTCGAGACGCTGGCAGGCGCCGACCGCGCCGTGCGCGGAGGGGATCCCGCCCCGGGCGTCGAGCGCCACGAAGGTCTCGCAGGCGGCGCGGCCGTCGGTCCCGCCGACGCTGATCGCTCCGGCATGGCAGCCGTCGTCGTTGAACGAGCAGGCGGTGACCGTGCAGGTGGACACGGGCGTCGAGTGGACATGGTCATGGTCGCGGCCTCCGAGGGGTGAGGTGCCGGACGATCCACGCTACGAGCCGGCTCGGCACGGTCCAGGGTCGTGCGACCGTGGCACTCGTCCTGTCCGGCGAGCGTGCGGGCTCAGCCGCCGAACTCCAGGCGCGCGGCGAGCACGGGGACGCCCTCGCCCTCCAGGTCGATCAGCGCGGCGGCTCGTCCGGCGATCGCCATCGCGACCGCCTCGCTCGGCCCGGCGACTCGCGGAGCCCATCCCGTGCGACCACGGCTCGTCGGTCGCCTCGATCTCCAGGCCGGCCAGCCGGGCCGGCGGCACGACCCGCCGGGCGGGCTTGGTCACCAGGAAGTCGAGGGTCAGGTGCCAGGCCGGCAGCTCGGGCATCACGTCGAGGTCCAGCGGTCGCGCGGCGTCGCGCAGGTGGATGCAGGTGTCGCTCATCGGCCCCAGCGCACCGACCACGGGCGCCTTCAGCCGCCGGTCCGCCCGCTCCCGCAGCAGCCGGACGATCTCCTCGGTGGGGCGCTGGGCGGCCTTGCGGCCGAGGCGTGCGACCATCCGGTCGAGGTCGCCGCGGGAGGTGACCAGGCCCTTGACCAGGTACCAGGCGGAGAACCCGTGCTCGGGCGGCACCAGGTGGGCGGCCACCTCGCGCACCGTCCAGCCCGCACACAGGCTCGGCGTCCGCCACTGCTCGGGCGTCAGCCCGGCGAACATCTCGGCCGCCAGCAAGCGGTTCCTCGTGGCCGCCGCGTAGACCTCTTCCTCGTCCTCCTGGGGCACGCTCATGGTGGGAACGTATGCACGCCGAGGGCGGCTCACCAGGGGCCAAGGACCCGGTTCGGGCAGACAGCCCGTCAGTCCCCGCACCCGGAGGAGACCGACCTTCCCACAGACGACTCGAGGCCGGGACCCCATCTCTGGAGTCCCGGCCTCGGGTTCCGGGTCGAACCCGGATCTGCTGGTGCGCGAGGGGGGAGTTGAACCCCCACGTCCTTTCGGACACACGGACCTGAACCGTGCGCGTCTGCCTATTCCGCCACTCGCGCCAGAAGCGGGATCACCGTATCCCACCCCAACCCCGGCACCCAAACCGACGGCTCACGGACCCGTCGCCGCCGCCGTGGCGAGCCGGGCTGCAACCATGCATCCCGATACCATCGCGGGAAGTCCGATGACCCACGGACGCCTCGGACGACGACGACGACGGAACAGGAGCGGGCGTGAGTGGCTTGCAGCGCTTCGAGCAGAAGCTCGAGCAGCTGATCTCCGGTGCCTTCGCGCGCGCCTTCCGCAGCGCCGTCCAGCCGGTCGAGATCTCCGCCGCGCTGCAGCGCGAGATCGACAACAACACCCAGATCCTCAGCCGCGACCGCGCGCCTGGTGCCCAACGACTTCTCCGTCGAGCTCTCCGACTCCGACCTGGAGCGGCTCGCGCCGTACGACAACGCGATGGCCCGCGACCTCGCCGACCAGCTGCAGGACCACGCCGACGCCCAGGGCTACGTCTTCCCGGGCCCGGTGCACATCGCCTTCGAGGCCGCCGAGGACCTGACCACCGGCAGGTTCCGGATCCGCAGCCGCGCCGCAGGCCTCGGTCACCGGCGACGACCACCGCACCCGGCACCGCACCCCGCAGGTGCAGCTGGAGGTCAACGGCACCTCCCACCCGCTGCTCCCGCCCGGGCGTGGTGATCGGCCGCGGCACCGAGTCCGACATCCGGATCAGCGACCCCGGGATCAGCCGGCGGCACGTCGAGTTCGTGGTCGCCGACCGCCCCGGCGGTGCGCTGGACGTCTCGGTCCACGACCTGGGGTCGACCAACGGGATGCTGGTCGACGGCCGCAAGATCGACCGCGCCCCGGTGACGTGACGGGACGGTGGTGCGGATCGGCAACACCGAGCTCGTCGTCCGGGTGGTCCACGACCCGACGGACAGGGGCTGAGACGTGTCCGAGCTGACCTTGTTCCTGATCCGCTTCGCCTACCTGGCGGTGCTCTGGATCTTCGTGCTCTCCGCGGTCTCGGTGATCCGCTCGGACATGTTCGGCGCCCGGGTCCCCGAGGCACGGCGGCGCCAAGAAGAAGGCCGGCAAGCAGGCCAAGCCGGTCCGCCGCCGCGGCGCCCCCACCCACCTCCTGGTGGTCGAGGGGGCCAACGCCGGTGAGCGGGCCGACCTGGCCGCCGCCCCGCTGCTGATCGGCCGGGGCTCGGACGCCGCGATCCGCCTCGACGACGACTACGTCTCCACCCGGCACGCGCGGGTCGCCGCCTCGGGCGACCAGTGGTACGTCGAGGACCTGGGGTCCACCAACGGCACCTACGTCGGCGCCGCCCGGATCACCCAGCCCACCACCATCACCCTCGGTACGCAGGTGCGGATCGGCAAGACGATCCTCGAGCTCCGGAAGTAGGCCGCGTCGTGACCGACCCCGAGAACGACACCGTGGCGCGCGACCCGTCGCTGGCGCGCGGTGTGCCCCCGATCCAGGAGCAGGTCGACACCGCGGAGCGGGCCGGCGTGGCCGCGATCGGTCACACGGCGAAGAAGCTCAACTACGCGGCGATCTCCGACGTCGGCCGGGTCCGCAAGGACAACCAGGACAGCGGGTACGCCGGTCCCTGGCTGCTCGCGGTCTGCGACGGGGTGGGCGGCGCCGCCCGCGGCGACCTCGCCTCCAGCACCGCGATCTCCGTGCTGCGCCGGCTCGACGAGCCGCCCTCGCACGCCGACGGCGAGGCGCTGCTGACCCGGGTCGCCGGCGCGCTGCACCGGGCGCACGACCGGATCGCGGAGCTGGTCGAGGAGGACCCGTCGATCTCCGGCACCAGCACCACCGCCACCCTGGCCGCCTTCGACGGCTACGTGCTGGGCCTGGGCCACGTCGGCGACAGCCGGGCCTACCTGTGGCGGCAGGGCGAGATCTCCCAGCTCACCCACGACCACACCTTCGTGCAGGGCCTGATCGACGAGGGCCGGATCACCGAGGCCGAGTCGCGGGTGCACCCGCACCGCAACCTGATCCTCAAGGCGCTCGACGGGGTGCACGACCCGGCCCCCGACCTGTTCACCGTCGAGCTGCAGCGAGGGCGACCGGATCCTGCTGTGCAGCGACGGCGCCAGCGGGGTCCTCGAGGACGACCGTCTGGGCACCATCCTGGCCACCGGCACGCCGGACTACGCCGCGGTCGAGCTGGTGCGCGCCAGCCTGGAGGCGGGCAGCTCCGACAACGTCACCTGCGTCGTCGCCGACGTGGTGGCCTCCACCGACCCGGCACCCGACGAGCTGACCCCGCTGCTGGTGGGCGCGGCCGCCGAGCTGCCCCGGCGCAGCACCGGCGGCGTCCACCCGACCGGCGGCGGCCTGCCCGGCGCCGGCCACGGCGGCCAGCAGCCGGATCCCTCCGGCGGGCGGGCTGCCACCGCGGTGGCCGACCGGCCCTCGGCACTGGACCCGCAGGAGCCGTTCGACCCCGAGGCCGTGCGCTACGCCCCCCGGCCCCCGCAGCGGTTCATCTGGCTGCGTCGGCTGCTGGTCACCCTGGTGGTGGCCGGCATCGCCTGGGTGGGACTGGCGGTGGCCTGGCACTGGAGCCAGCAGCAGTTCTACGTCGGCGAGCAGGACGGCGTGGTGACCATCTTCCGCGGGATCAACGCCGACATGCCCGGGCATCGAGCTCTCCCAGCCCCTACGCGACCACCGACATCTCCCTGGACAACCTCTCGGAGTACGACGCCAACCAGGTCCGCGACGGCATCGAGGCGACGACCTGGAGAAGGCCGAGCAGACCGTCGACGACCTGGCCGCCAGCAGGTCCCGGACTGAGCCGGGTCCGACCCAGCGCACCGCCACCCCATCGCACCCAGAGCCACACACCGAGAACACGACGAGGAGCCGAGCCGCACCCGTGAGCCAGACCGGAGCCCTGATGGGATTCGTGCACCGCCGTCGGCGGGGCGCGGAGCTCTTCCTGCTCGTGCTCGCCCTCGCGGTGGGCATCGGGGCGTACGCGGCCGTCGGCCTGGGGGTCGACGGCGAGGTGCCGGTCAACCTGATCGGCTACGGCGGCTGGCTGACCGCCCTGGTGCTGGCCGCCCACTTCACGCTCCGCTTCTTCGCCCCGTACGCCGACCCCGTGCTGCTCCCGGTGGTCGCCGCGCTCAACGGCCTCGGCCTGGCGATCATCTACCGGCTCGACCTGGCCAAGGAGGCCGCGGGCCGCCCCCACGACTTCGCCCAGCAGCAGCTGATCTGGATGACCCTCGGGGTGGGGCTCTTCATCGGCACGATGGTGCTGGTCCGCGACCACCGGGTGCTCCAGCGGTTCACCTACACCAGCGCGCTGGCCGCGGTGGTGCTGCTGCTGCTGCCGCTGGTCCCGGGCCTGGGCTACAGCAACTTCGGCGCCCAGATCTGGATCCGGGTCGGCCCGTTCAGCTTCCAGCCCGGCGAGGTCGCCAAGGTGCTGCTGGTGATCGCGATCGCCGGCTACCTGGTGCTGCACCGCGACGCGCTGGCCCTGGCCGGGCGTCGGTTCCTCTTCCTCGACCTGCCGCGCGGCCGCGACCTCGGTCCGATCCTGGCGATGTGGGTGGTCAGCCTCGGCATCCTGGTCTTCCAGCGCGACCTCGGCTCCAGCCTGCTCTTCTTCGGCCTCTTCCTGGTGATGCTCTACGTGGCCACCGAACGGGCCGGCTGGCCGGTGGTCGGGCTGGTGCTCTTCTCCGGCGGCGCCTTCCTCGGCTACCAGCTCTTCGGCCACGTACGGAACCGCTTCAACATCTGGCTCGACCCGATGGCCTACTACGACGCGACCCCCGGCTCGTACCAGCTGGTCGAGGGCCTGTTCGGGATGGCCTGGGGCGGGCTGATCGGCCGCGGGTTCGGCGAGGGCCGCCCGGACCGGGTGCCGGTGGCGGAGTCGGACTTCATCATCGCCTCGATCGGCGAGGAGCTCGGGCCTGACCGGGGTGATGGCGGTGCTGCTGCTCTACGCCCTCATCGTGGAGCGGGCGCTGCGCACCGCGCTGATCTGCCGCGACGGGTTCGGCAAGCTGGTCGCGACCGGTCTGGCCGCAGTCATCGCGCTCCAGGTCTTCGTGGTCGTCGGCGGCGTCACCGGCCTGATCCCGCTGACCGGCCTGACCACGCCGTTCCTCTCCTACGGCGGCTCGTCGCTGGTCGCCAACTGGGTGATCGTCGCGCTGATCGCGCGGATCTCCGACCAGGCCCGGCGCCCACCGCCGGACCTCTCCCCCGACTCCGGCCCGACCGACGACGACGCGACCCAGGTGGTGAGGCTGCGATGAACAAGCCCATCCGCACCGTGGCGACCTTCTGCCTGCTGCTCTTCCTCGCCCTGCTCGCCAACTCCACCTACCTGCAGTACTGGAAGGCCGGCGAGCTCGGCCGACGACCCGCTCAACCGGCGCGTCATCGAGGCGGCGTTCTCCCGCGAGCGCGGCCCGATCCTGGTCGGCCGGCAGGCGATCGCGGAGTCGGTGCCCAGCGACGACAAGTACGAGTACCAGCGCGTCTACCCGCGCCCGTTCCTCTACGCGCCGGTGACCGGGGCGTTCACCTACTTCGACCAGACCGGGCTGGAGCGCAGCCAGAACGCGGTCCTCTCCGGCGAGGACTCGCGGCTCTTCGTCACCCGGCTGGTCGACATGCTCAGCAACACCGAGCCGCAGGGCGGCAGCGTGCAGGTGACCATCAACCCCGCGGCCCAGCAGGCGGCGTACGACGGTCTCGAGGCCCTGCCCGGCGACGTCGAGGGTGCGGTGGTCGCCCTGGAGCCGAGCACCGGCAAGATCCTGGCGATGGTCTCGGTGCCCAGCTACGACCCCAACCGGCTGGCCAGCCACCGGCTCGGCGAGGTGACCACCGCGCAGACCGAGCTGGACGACGCGCCCGGCGACCCGCTGCTCAACCGCGGCACCTCCACCCGGCTGCCGCCCGGGTCGGTCTTCAAGATCGTCACCGCCGCGGCGGCGATCGAGTCCGGCGAGTACGACGCCTCCTCGCTGGTGCCCGGCGGCGCCAGCTACCAGCTGCCGCTGACCACCGGCGAGACCGGCCTGCTCGACAACGAGGGGCGCGCCTGCGGCACCGACCGGATCCCGTTCGCCCAGGCGATGGAGAACTCCTGCAACACCACCTTCGCCCAGCTCGCCGTCGAGCTCGGCGTCGACGCGATGCGCGACCAGGCCGACAAGTTCGGCTTCAACCGGCAGTACTTCGAGGAGCTGCGGCAGGCCACCTCGATCTACCCCGAGGAGATGGACGAGGCCCAGCTCGGCCAGTCGGGCATCGGCCAGTTCGAGGTCGCCGCCACTCCGCTGCAGATGGCGATGGTGGCCGCCGGCGTGGCCAACGGCGGCGTCGGTGATGAAGCCCTACCTGGTCGACAAGGTCAGCTCGCCCAGCCTGCAGGTGCTCGACCAGACCGAGCCCGAGGAGCTGAGCCGGGCGGTCTCCTCGGCGACCGCACGCGGCCTGACCGACCTGCTGGTCTCGACCGTCGAGAGCGGCACCGCCTCCCCCGCGGCGATCCCCGGGGTCTCGGTGGCGGGCAAGACCGGGACCGCGCAGAGCGGGCTCGACGACGTCCCGCCGTACGCCTGGTTCACCTCGTTCGCGCCGGCCGACGACCCGCAGGTCGCCGTCGCGGTGATGATCCAGAAGGCCGACATCCCCCGGGGCGAGATCGCCGGAGGACGCCTCGGCGGACCGATCGCGAAGGCTGTCATGGAAGCGGTGATCACCCAGTGAACGAGCACCCGGGTACCCACGACGGCGGCCAGGACGGCCCCGAGCGGTGGGTCGACGACGCCCACCGCTACCGGCTGGACTCGCGGATCGCCACCGGCGGCATGGGCGAGGTGTGGCGCGCCACCGACACGGTCCTGGGCCGCACGGTCGCGGTCAAGCTGCTCAAGGCCGAGTACGCCGACGACGCGACCTTCCGCTCCCGGTTCGAGACCGAGGCACGGCACGCCGCCGCACTCTCCCACCCGGGCATCGCCGCGGTCTACGACTTCGGCCAGGCCCACCCCGACGACGGGTCCGGGACACCGCGTCCCTACCTGGTGATGGAGCTGGTCGAGGGCCAGCCGCTGTCCCAGCTGCTGCGTCCCGGCCAGCCGCTGGACCCCGACGTCACCCGCGACCTGCTGGCCCAGGTCGGCGACGCCCTCGGCGCCGCGCACCGGGCCGGGATCGTGCACCGCGACGTCAAGCCGGCCAACCTGCTGGTGACCCCCGACCGCCGGGTCAAGGTCACCGACTTCGGCATCGCCCGGGCCGCCGAGGGGATGGCGCTGACCCAGACCGGCCAGGTGATGGGCACCCCGCAGTACCTCTCCCCCGAGCAGGCCGAGGGCGGCGCGGGCGACCGCCGGCCTCCGACGTCTACTCCCTCGGCGTGGTCGCCTACGAGTGCCTGACCGGGCGTCGTCCGTTCGTGGGCGAGACGCCGGTCGACCACCGCGCTGGCCCACCTGCGCCAGCCCGTGCCCGAGCTGCCCGCCACGGTCCCGGCCGACCTGGCCGCCGTGGTGCGCCGGGCGCTGGCCAAGGACCCGGCCGCCCGGTTCGCCGACGGCACCGCGTTCGCCGCCGCCCTGCGCGACCCCGCCGCGCGGCGGCCACCGGCGCGCTCGGCGCCACCGAGCAGGCCACCACCATGCTGCCGCCGCCCACCGAGCGCCACCGCGATGCTCCCGACCACCTCGCAGCAGCCGGTGCAGCCTGCCGCCGGGGCGACCGGCGCGATCCCGACCGACGAGGACCCCGACGAGGACCGGCGCCGCCGACGCCGCGCCTGGCTCCTGGCGCTGGCCGCGGTGCTGGTGCTCGCGGTGCTCGCCGCCGGCCTGTGGACCTGGTCCCAGGACGCAGGGCGACGACGACCCCGGTCGGCCGGAGCCCACGCCGCTCCGCAGCGGCCCTCGCCGACCGGAGTCGACTCCCGGCCACCGTCGAGGTGCGCGAGTCCGACTACGTCGGGCGCGACCTGCGCGAGGTGGTCGCGCGAGCTGACCCGGCTGGGCCTCCAGGTGGTCCGCGACGAGCGGACCAACCCCGGCGACGAGCGGTTCCGTGAGGTGGTCTCGGTCAACCCGACCGGCACGCTGACCCGCGGCGACCGGGTCACGGTCTCCTACTGGGGCGAGCAGCCGGAGCCCACCGAGGAGCCCACCCCGACCCCGACGCCGACGCCGACGCCCACGCCGACGCCGACCCCCACCCCGGAGCCGACGCCGACGCCGACTCCCACGCCGACGCCGACCCCGCACGCGCCGAGCCCACCCCGGCCGAGGAGACGACGCCGGCCGCACCGCAGAGCCCGGCCGGCGACCGCACGCCGGGACGCGAGCGCGAGCGCGAGACCACCGACAGCACCGACAACACCGACGCCAGCGCCAGAGCCCGAGGAACCAGTGATGAGCAACGCAGGGTCGACCGACGGTCGGCGGTCGCTACGAGCTGGGCGAGCTGCTCGGCCGCGGCGGCATGGCCGAGGTCCGCAAGGGCATCGACACCCGGCTGGGCCGCACCGTCGCGGTCAAGCGGCTGCGCACCGACCTGGCCAGCGACGCCACCTTCCAGGCCCGGTTCCGCCGCGAGGCGCAGTCCTCGGCGTCCCTCAACCACCCCTCGATCGTCTCGGTCTACGACACCGGCGAGGAGTGGTCGACGACGGCAGCCCCGACGGCGGCGTCTCCCAGCCCTACATCGTGATGGAGTACGTCGCCGGCCGGACGCTGCGCGACATCCTGCGCGAGGGCCGCAAGATCCTGCCGGAGCGGGCGCTGGAGATCACCAGCGACGTGCTGGCCGCGCTCGACTACAGCCACCGCGCCGGGATCATCCACCGCGACATCAAGCCGGGCAACGTGATGCTCACCCCCAGCGGCGACGTCAAGGTGATGGACTTCGGGATCGCCCGCGCGGTCTCCGACGCCTCCAACACGATGACCCAGACCGCGGCGGTCGTGGGCACCGCGCAGTACCTCTCCCCCGAGCAGGCCCGCGGCGAGACCGTCGACTCCCGCTCGGACGTCTACTCCACCGGCTGCCTGCTCTACGAGCTGCTCACCGGCCGCCCGCCGTTCGTCGGCGACAGCCCGGTCGCGGTGGCCTACCAGCACGTGCGCGAGCCCGCGGCCCCGCCGTCGGACCACGACGCCGACCTGCCGCCGGAGATCGACGCGATCGTGCTCAAGGCGCTGGCCAAGCGGGTCGAGGACCGCTACCAGAGCGCCGCGGCCATGCGCGCCGACATCGAGCGCTACCTGGCCGGGCAGCAGGTCACGGTGGCCCAGCCGCCCGCATCGCCGCCGCCGCCGGCCGCGCCCACCGCCCCGGTGAGCCTGCCCGCCGACGCCCCCGCCCGGCGACGACGACGGGACCGACCGGCACCGCACCGCCGTGCCTGGTCGGGATCGCGCTGGCCGCGATCGCCGTGATCGCGCTCGCCGCCTGGGGCATCCCCAAGCTCTTCTTCGCCCCGCCCGAGCAGGTGCGGGTGCCGGACCTGATCGGCATGACCGAGGCCGAGGCCCGGGCGGCGATCCGCGACGAGGGACTGGTCGTCGGCGAGCCGCGAGTACGAGGCCTCCGCCGACGCGGCCGCCGACGAGGTGATCCGGCAGCAGCCCAACGACACCTACGTCGACCCGGGCACGGTCGATCAGCATCACCGTCTCCACCGGAGCACCGATGGTGGAGGTGCCGTTCCTGGTGGGCCAGGACCGCGAGGCCGCCAAGGAGGTGCTCGAGCAAGCGCAACCTCAAGGTCAAGATGGAGGAGCGCGAGTCCGACGAGCCGCGCGGCCAGGTGGTGGAGATCAGCCCCGAGGCCGGGCAGCAGGTGCCGGAGGGCACCGTCGTGACGCTCTTCTTCTCCGACGGCCCCGAGCAGATCCCCCAGGTGGTGGGGATGCGACGCCAGGAGGCGGTCAAGGCGCTCGAGGCCCTCAACTTCGTGCCCGAGGTGGTGGAGACCGCCGAGACGACCGAGCCGCGGGGACAGGTGGTCGGCCAGACCCCGGAGGCGGGCCGCGAGGCGCCCGAGGGCAGCACGGTGGTCATCTACGTCTCCAGCTACGAGGAGCCGACCGAGACCCCGAGCCGACGCCGACAGCTCCGACGGAGACGCCGACGGCGACCGAGACCCCGGTCGTGCCGCCGCCCGAGACGCCGACCCCCGGCGGGTAGCGGCGCTCAGCCGTCGATCGGCTGGGCGTAGCGGATGTCGAGCAGGCCGTCGTACGGCGGGGCGGTCTTGAAGTCCTCGACCGCGACGTCCCAGCCGACCGCGATCTGCGGGTCGAAGGCCGGCGTCGCGGTAGGCGTCGAGGTAGGTGTCGCCCTCCAGCGGCGACGCAGGATGTCGCCCTGGTCCCCGATCGCGGTGATCACGTACGGCGGGGAGTAGGGCACACCCTGGAGCTGCACGGTGTTGCCGGAGCACTTGATCCCGGTGGTCGAGATCAGCCGCTGCCCCTGCAGGGTGACCGCGGTGGCGCCGCCGGACCACATCGCGTTGACCACCGCCTGCAGGTCCTGCTGGTGGACCACCAGGTCGTTGATGGTGTCGCCGTCTGCCTCGGCGATCAGCTCGGCCGGGGCGTCGTCGAGGGTCACGGTGACCGCCGGGCCGGAGCGCGGGGTCAGCCCGGCGGGGTCCTGGAGCACGTCGATCTCGGCGGTTGAACCGGTTGACCGCACGGTCGCCCAGGTTCTGGGAGAGCTGCTCGTTCTGCCGGGTGCAGCTCGCCGACCCGGGCGGTGAGCGCGGTCGCCTCGTCGGACTCCGCCTCGACGTAGGAGGCCAGGTCGGTGTAGCGGGTGGGGCGCAGGTCGCTGCCGTCGCTGTTGGCGGCGCTGACCGCGAGCAGGACGCCGCAGAGCACGAAGACCGCCGGGGTCGCGAGACGCCACCGCCGGCGCGCGGGGGACTCGTGGGACGACGGCTCCATGACGACTACGCTAGCCCTCGCCCACCAACGATCCACGAGGAGCACCCAGGTGTCCAAGAGCAAGTCCAACCGGGAGACCACCGTCGAGACGACAGGACGCTCGTTCCCCTGGCGGTTCGCCCTCGCGATCCTGCTGGTGGTGGCCGGCATCGCGTGGATCGCCTACTACTACGCCGTCGTGCGCGTCGACCCGACCGCGGTCCCCGTGCCCGAGGCCGGCGGCCCGGCCTTCATGGCCGACCTCGGCATGTGGAACTACCTGATCGGCTTCGGCGCCGTGATGCTCGGCCTGGCCGTCTCGGCCCACCCCTCCACCCCGCTGGGTCGCGGCAACGGCGTGGTCGTCGGGATGGTCGGCTGCTTCATCCTCGGCCTGATCTGGATCTGCACGTTCTACATCTTCAGCGGCGACAAGCTCGACAACGTCTGGGTGCTCAACGACCTGGGCAACTACAACCTGCTGGTCGGCATCGGCTTCATGGCCGTCGGCTTCACCTTCGCCACCCGCTGGGAGTGAGCCGATCCCCGGCTCTGCACCGGGCCTTTACCCACAGCTGGGGATAACCCTGGGGAGAATTACACACGTGTAGTTATCCACAGGTTGTCCCCAGCTGTGGAGGAATTCCCCCAGGCAGCCGCGCCGTCGGATCCCCAGGGGAGTCCCGCGTCCACAGGGCCGCGACGCCGCTCAGGAGAGCATCGCCGCGCGGGTCACGAAGGCCACCACGAGCAGCACCGCGATCGCCGCGAACCCGGCCGCCTGCCACCAGGCACGCGGTGCTTGCCGCGCGGGCGACCAGACCATCATCGCCGCGCCCAGCGCGCCGCCGAGCAGCCCGCCGAGGTGGCCCTGCCAGGAGATGCCCGGGAAGGTCACGGTGAAGACCAGGTTGATCGCCGAGCAGCCAGAGCAGGCCGCGCAGGTCGCCCCCGACCTTGAGCGCGAGCACGGCCAGGGCGCCCATCAGCCCGAACACCCCGCCCGAGGCGCCCAGCGTGCTGCCGCCGGGGTCGGCGAGCCAGAAGATCGTGGCGCCGGCGGCCAGGGTGGAGAGCAGGTAGACGCGCGAGGAAGCGCACCCGACCGAGCGCGGCCTCGACCGGCGGACCGAGCACCCACAGGCCCAGGCAGTTCAGGGCGATGTGCCAGACGTCGACGTGCACGAAGCCGTGGGTCACCGCCATCCACCACGAGCCGTCGGCGAGGCCGTCGACCCAGGTGGTGTCCGGGATGGTCGCGCAGGCTGGACTCGGTCGACCCCGGGGTAGTAGCCGCCGTCGATCTCGCAGCGGCCCTGCGGGAGCAGCATCAGCCGGTCGGCCAGCCAGGAGTCGCGGGCGCCGGTGAGCAGGACCGCCCACCCAGACCGCGAGGTTGATCGCGATCAGGGCGATGGTGGTCTGCCGCGGGTCGTGCGAGCGGCGACCGCCGTACGTCGCCTGGCCGGCGCGGGTGGTGCGGGCGCCCTCGGCCACGCAGTCGGGGCACTGGAACCCGACGGCGGCGTCGCGCATGCAGTCGGGGCAGATCGGGCGCTCACAGCGCTGGCAGCGGATCCAGGTCTCGCGGCCGGGGTGCCGATAGCAGGTCGGCACCCCGACCCCGGACGGTGCGGGCTCGCTCACGAGCTCGACGTACGCAGGTGGGTCAACGGGTGATCTCGACGGACTCGATCACGACGTCGTCCTTGGGGCGGTCCATCGCGCCCGTGGGGACCTTGGCGATCGCGTCGACCACGTCGCGCGAGGCCTGGTCGGCGACCTCGCCGAAGATCGTGTGCTTCATGTTCAGGTGCGGGGTCGGGGTCACGGTGATGAAGAACTGCGACCCGTTGGTGCCCGGTCCGGCGTTGGCCATCGCCAGCAGGTAGGGCTTGTCGAAGACGAGCTCGGGGTGCACCTCGTCCTTGAAGGTGTAGCCCGGGCCGCCCATGCCGCGGCCCAGCGGGCAGCCGCCCTGGATCATGAAGCCGTCGATCACCCGGTGGAAGATCAGGCCGTCGTAGAAGCGCTCGCCGGAGCGACCGGCGTCGTCCCGGTACTCCTTGGTGCCCTCCGCCAGCCCGACGAAGTTGTCGACGGTCTCCGGCGCGTGGTTCGGGAACAGATTGATGACGATGTCACCCTTGTTGGTCTTCAGGGTGGCCTTCGGCTCAGCCATGAGTGCCTCTCAGTCAAGTGGGTACACGAGCAGTTGCTGTCCGATCTTTCCACGGCCGCCAAGGCGTCCGAGGCGCGACCGTACCCCTGGCCGCCGCCCGGGCAGCGTGGTGAGATGGGGAACCCCCACCGAGAGAGGTTGACGAGATGCGAATCCGCAGGCAGAAGAAGACTCTGCTGGAGAAGGCCCAGATCAAGGCTCAGGACGTTGCCGAGCAGGTCCGACCGCAGGTCGAGTCCGCTCTGGAGACGGCCCGGACCTCGGCCCAGGAGGCGCGCACGCAGGCCGCCCCCTACCTGGCGCAGGGCAAGATCGCAGCGGCCGACAAGGCCGTCGTCGCCGCCGAGAAGACCCAGGCTGCCGCTGGCAAGGCCTCGATCGTGGCGGGCGCCGCCGCGGCCAAGGCCGCGCAGGTGACCGCGGAGAAGGCCGGCCTGGCCAAGGAGGTCGCTGCTTCCAAGGCGGCCGAGCTGCGCGGCCAGGAGACGGCCGAGCAGAAGAAGGGCGGCAAGCTCAAGAAGCTGCTGCTGATCGGCGGGGCGACCGCCCTGGGCGGTCTGGTCTTCAGCAAGGTCCGGGGCGGCAAGGACGACAAGTGGCAGAGCTCCTACGTGCCGCAGGCGCCGCCGACCGGTGCGCCGACCACCGGGACGACGCCCGCCACGGGTGCCGCGGTCGGGGGTGCCGGCGTTGCTGGCGGGACTACTGCCGGGACTGCTGCCGGCGGGACGGACGACGTCGCCGGCGCCGACCCGAGCGAGGCGCTCGCCGACGCGACCGACACGCCGCACCGCGCGACCGACCCGGACGCTCCGGCCGACATCATCGACCTGGACGACGTCCCGGGCGACAGCTCGCGCCCCTGACCCGCTCCCGAGCAGGTCGTACGACCTCCGACGCCCCGTTGAGCCCGGCTCAGCGGGGCGCCGGCGTCAGGTCGGTGGGACGGTTCTCGTCCACCCAGGTGTCGATCCGCGCCCACCAGTCGTAGAGCCACTCGATCTGCGCGTCCCGATCGGCCGGGATCTCCGCGCGGGGCACCTGCCACCAGCGCATCACCAGCTCCTTGTCCATCGGGAGCTCGCGCCACACGTCACCGACGGTGAGCATGTGGTCCAGGCCGGTGTGGGCGACCATCAGCACGTCGGCCTCCGGGGCGGCCTCCAGCGCCGCCAGGAACCCGCCGGGCCGGGGCGCGAGCACGTGGATCATCCGGCTGGCCCGGTCCGCCATCCCCCGCATTCCCAGGCGCTGGAGCCGGTCGATCGCCTTCTCCCGGCGGGCGGGGGTGAAGTTGCCGCCCTCGGGGAAGATCACGAACGCGTCGTCGGTGTCGAGCTCGCGGGCCAGGCCGGCGATCTGCGCCTCCAGGTCCTCACCCCGCTCCGGGTTCGGCGAGATGAACCGGGCCGGCAGCCGGTGCAGCAGGACCGAGATCGCCGGGTCCCAGGCGAGGGTGTCCTTGAGCACCACCCGAGGCTCCCGGCCGTACCAGTGCATCAGCGCGTACATCAGGGTGAACGAGTCGCCCGGTCCCGCGTGCCGGCAGCAGACCAGCACCGGGTGGTCGGGGAACCGTGCCGGGGTGGGCCCGTCGGTGGTGATCCGCAGCCGGAGCACCCGCCGGGCCTCGCGGAAGAGCACCACGAGCAGCCCCTCGACCAGCTCGTAGTGCAGGCCGGCGAAGTACGGCGAGCGGATCCGCCGGCCGAACCCGCTGGCCAGCCACCAGGCCAGCAGCACCACCAGGAGCAGCGCCTCGGCGGTCAGGTAGACCAGGGCGAGCCAGGCGATCCGCGGCAGCCGCCACCGGCCGGGCAGCAGCGGGGAGAGCGCTGCGGCCACGATCAGCCACAGCGGCAGCGTCACCCACGCGAGCAGCGCCAGCCCGACCACGGCGGGCGCGACCAGGAAGCGCTGGAGCAGCCATGCGAGCCGGCTGCTCATGGCAGGTGGGTGCGCAGGTGGTCGCGGGCCGCGGCGTACGTCTGCTCGATCCGCCGCTCCACGCTGGCGAAGTCCCGGTGGGCCAGGAGCGAGTCGTCCTTGGGCGAGGTGCCGGCCGCGGGCAGCACGTGCGCGGTCACCCCGTCGGGCAGGGCGGCGAGCTCGCGGACGAACCGGTGCCGCCGGGCGATCTCGAAGGAGACCCGGGCGACCTCCCACGGCTTGGTGGGCGGGGTCAGCGGTCGGTCCACCCGGCCCACCTGGAGCACGAAGACCCGGGTGGCACCCAGCTCGACCGCGCGGCCCAGGGGGATGGAGTTGACGATGCCCCCGTCCAGGTAGTGCTCGTCGCCGACCCGGGCGGGCGGGAGCAGTCCGGGGACGGCGGCGCTCGCCACCACCGCCTCGACCACCGGCCCGGAGTCGAACCAGTGCTCGGCGGAGCGCTCGATGCTGGCCGCGCACACCTGGAACCGGACCGGGAGCTCCTCGAACCGCACGTCGCCCAGCTCCTCGCGGAGCAGCCGGGTGAGCGGGGCGGAGGAGTAGACGTGGGTGCGCGAGGAGAGCGCTCGGCGCACGGTGCGCAGCGGGCGGTCGCCGTACACCTCCCGGCCGGTGGCGGCGGTGGCCCAGAGCCTGGTCAGCCGCTCCACCACCGCGGGGGTGGGGTCCTGGGCGACCAGGGCGCCGTTGAGCGCCCCGATGCTGGTGCCGACCACGAGGTCGGGGGTGATGCCGTGCTCCAGCAGGGCGCGGAGCATGCCCACCTCGACCGCCCCCAGCACCCCGCCGCCGCCGAGGACGAACGCGGTGGTGGTCACCGGGGAACTATCGCACGGGGGTGGCGGCGCCGGAGGCCAGCTCGTCGGCGAACTCCGCCCGGACCCGCTTCGTGGCTCGGTGCTCGGACCAGAAGGAGAGGACCGGGACGGTGCCCATCAGCAGGGTGATGAGCATGAAGGGCATGTCCCAGCGCGCCTTGCGGGCCAGCGAGAAGGCGAAGATCAGGAACAGCATGTAGAGCCAGCCGTGCAGGGTGCCGAGCCAGCCGGTGATGAACTCGCCCAGCTCGTCGGCCCGGCTGCCCTCGTCGAACCAGTTCGGCGTGCTGGGGATGAAGCCCCACATCTCGGAGCCGTCGAAGTTGGAGAGCGGGACGCCGACGAGGCACAGGACGATGAGCAGGACGCCGACCGTCCAGGCCATCACGCGGTAGCGGGTCAGTGCGGACTTCACGCTTCGAGGTTACCCGCGGGTTGCAACCGCTCCTCGCGCGCCCGGGCCACCTCGTCGGCGCACCAGCGCAGCCAGATGAAGGCCGCGAACGCGGCGAAGATGAACCACTCCACGCCGTAGAGCAGGTTCTTCAGGCCGGTGCTGGCCGCGACGTCGGGCAGCTGCTCCAGGTCGACCGGGGCCAGGCCGTCGGCGGCCTCGGTCACCTCGGCCGCCGCGGCGCGCTCGGGGTCGAGGACCAGGTACCCGCCGTACAGGTCCTGGTCGACGTGCTGGATCGCGTCGGCCATCCGCATCTGCGGGATCACCGCGTCGCTGCGGTCGTCGTCGACGACGCCGCTGGTCCCCTCGGGCGGCTGCAGCCAGCCGACCAGGTCGACCCGGTCCCTGCGGGGTGATGGTGTCCTCGGCGGGGTCGCTCACCCAGCCGCGTACGACGAGCAGCGCCGGGGCGGTGGCGGATCGTCGGGGCCGCGGCGACCGCGACCGGGGTGACGGCCCAGTAGCCGTCGTCGTCGCCGTGCGGCCGCTCGGAGACGTAGAGGGTGGAGTCGGGCAGCCAGGTCCCGCTCACCTCGACCGAGCGGCCGACCTCGGCCTTGGGGAACGGCTGGTCGGGGCCCAGTGCGTCCGCCAGCGGCACCGGCTCGAGCGCCTGGCGGTTGGTGGCCTCGTCCTCGACGCTGCTCCTGCCAGGAGCCGAGCTGCCAGAAGCCGAGGAGGACGGCGATCGACACGAGGACGAGCGCCAGCAGGTGGGCCCCCAGAGCCACCGGGCGGAACAAGGGGGAGAGTGACACGACCAGAGTCTAGGTCGGGCGACCCAGCGCTCTCCCATCGCCAGGAGCTGCCGGGGCAGTGCCACCGGAGCAGTGCCACCGGGGCCGTGCCGCGCGGGAAATGAAGAGAAGCCCGGAGTGGAGCCTCCAGGCTTCTCAGTGGAGCCTAGGGGACTCGAACCCCTAACCCCCTGCTTGCAAAGCAGGTGCGCTACCAATTGCGCCAAGGCCCCGTGGCGGCGTCCGGAGCTCCGGACGGCCGACGAGCGTGCGGGTCAGGCCTTCTCGACGGTGTCGGTGGCCTCGGCCCAGAGGGCCTGCTCGGTCCGGCCCTCGTCGATCTTCTTCTTGGCGAGGGCGACACCGGCCGCGGCGAGCAGGACCAGCACGAGCTTCTTCACGGTGTTCTCCTCGTCCTCGCCCGGCGGCCGCGACTGGGGCGTCGCGGGTTCTCGACCGGGGGTGGTGGGCCTAACAGGACTTGAACCTGTGACCTCTTCCTTATCAGGGAAGCGCTCTAACCGTCTGAGCTATAGGCCCGTCTCCGGCGAGCCGGAAGACACCACCGCACGAGGCGGTGACCGCGGGGAACACTACCTGATCAGGCTCGGGAGGAACAAAAGCGGCCCTCCCGACGGCCTCCCGCACGCCCCGCTGATCGGAGGCGGCCGGGAGCGATCAGCGCTGGTCCTCCGCCAGGGTGACCTCGACGCCGCCGAGCAGCGCCGCGGACATGTTGTAGAGGAACGCCGCGAGCGTGGCGATCGCGGTGATCAGGATGACGTCGATCGCCGCCACCAGGGCGGTGAAGCCGAGCACCCGGGACATCCCGACGTACTCGGTGATGTCGAAGGCGCTGGGGGAGTCCTTCGGGTCGGCGACGCTGGCCACCGTCTCGTTGATCGACTCCCACACCCCCGCCGCGCCCAGCACCGACCAGACGATGGTGACCGCGACGAAGGTGACGATGCCGAAGGCCACCGAGAGCAGGAACGAGGTCTTCATCACCGACCACGGGTCCAGCCGGGTCAGCCGCAGCCGCGCCCGGCGCGGCTGCTTGCCCCCGGCTGTGGAGGGCCGCATGGTGGCGGTGTTGCGGTGCTCCTCCGCCGCCTTGCTCAGCGTGGCGCCGATCCGGCCCGGCAGGGCCGAGCGCATCACCGTGTCCTCAGGTCCGCGCTTGCGCGCCTGGGCTCCCTCCGCCATCAGGAACCATCCTCAGGGGTCTCGGGTGTCTCGGTCTCGGGCTCTGCTGCGTCGACCTGCCCTGCGTCGACCTGGTCTGCATCGGTCTGGCTCTGCTCGAGGTCGCCCCCGTCCGGAGCCGCACCCTCGTCCTCGATTGTTGCATCCTCGCGGGCTTCCATCGAGCGGGCAACCACGACGACCGAGTCGCCGGCCTTGGGGGAGACGAACTTGACCCCCATCGTCGAGCGACCGGTGGGGCGGAAGTTCTCGTTGATCGGGCTGCGCACGACCTGGCCGCCGGCGGTGATCGAGAGGATCTCGTCACCCTCCTCGACGATGAACGCGCCGACCAGCTGGCCGCGCTCGGCGTTGGCCAGGGACATCGCCCGGATGCCGATGCCGCCACGCGACTGCACGCGGTACTCCGGGATCGGCGTGCGCTTGGCGAAGCCGCCGTCGGTGATGGTGAAGACGTACTGCGGGTGCAGGCCGAACCAGGGGCCCTGCTCGCCGACCGGCTGCTCGCCGCCGCCCGCGGTCGTGGCGGCCGCCTCCTCGACCGAGACGCCGGCCTCGTCGGCGGCGTCCTCGGCCTCGACCTGGGCGGCCCGGATGATCGACATCGACAGCAGCGAGTCGCCGTCGCGGAACTTCATCCCGGTGACGCCGCCCGGTGGCCCGGCCCATCGGCCGCAGCTGGGAGTCGTCGGCGCGGAACCGCACCGCCTGGCCCTTGCGGGAGACCAGCAGGATGTGGTCCTCGGAGTTGACCAGCTCGGCGCCGATCAGCTCGTCGTCGTCGTGGCGGAAGTTGATCGCGATCACGCCGGCCTGGCGGGGGGAGTTGTAGTCGCCCAGCCGGGTCTTCTTCACCAGGCCCTGCTTGGTGGCCAGCACCAGGTACGGCGCCTGCTCGTAGTCGCGGATCGCCAGCACCTGGGCGATCGACTCGTCGGGCTGGAAGGAGAGCAGGCCGGCCACGTGCCCGCCCTTGGCGTCACGGGACGCCTCGGGCAGGTTGTAGGCCTTGGTCCGGTAGACCCGGCCGGCGGTGGTGAAGAAGAGCAGCCAGTGGTGGTTGGTGGTGGCGATGAAGTGCTCCACCACGTCGTCGCCGCGCAGGGTCGCGCCGCGCACGCCCTTGCCGCCGCGCTTCTGCAGCCGGTACTGGTCGCGTCGGGTGCGCTTGGCGTATCCGCCCCGGGTGATGGAGACGACCAGCTCCTCGTCGGGGATCAGGTCCTCCATCGAGAGGTCGCCGTCGGCCGCGATGATCTGGGTACGGCGGTCGTCGCCGTACTTGTCGACCACCTCGGTCAGCTCGTCGATCACGATCCGCCGCTGACGCGCCTCGTTGGCCAGGATGTCCTTGAGGTCGGCGATCTCGCGCTCGAGCTCGGCCAGCTTGTCGATGATCTTCTGCCGCTCCAGGGCGGCCAGGCGGCGCAGCTGCATCGCCAGGATCGCGTCGGCCTGGAGCTCGTCGACGTCGAGCAGCGCGATCAGCCCGGTGCGTGCCTCGTCCACGTCGGGGGAGCGGCGGATCAGCGCGATCACCTCGTCGAGCATGTCCAGCGCCTTGACCAGGCCGCGCCAGATGTGGGCGTCCTCCTCGGCCTTGGCGAGCAGGAAGCGTCGTCCGGCGCTGGATGACCTCGATCTGGTGGGTCACCCAGTGGCTGATGAACTGGTCGATGGTCAGGGTGCGCGGCACGCCGTCGACCAGGGCCAGCATGTTGGCGCTGAAGTTGGACTGCAGCTCGGTGTGCTTGAACAGGTTGTTGAGCACCACCCGGGCGACCGCGTCGCGCTTGAGCACGACGACCAGCCGCTGCCCGGTGCGCGAGGAGGTGTCGTCGCGGACGTCGGCGATCCCCTGGAGCCGGCCGTTGTCGACCAGCTCGGCGATCTTCAGCGCCAGGTTGTCCGGGTTCACCATGTAGGGCAGCTCGGAGATCATCAGGCAGGTGCGGCCCTTGGCGTCCTCGTCGATCTCCACCACGGCCCGCTGGGTGATCGACCCGCGGCCGGTGCGGTAGGTCTGCTCGATGCCCTGACGACCGACGATCAGCGCGCCCATCGGGAAGTCGGGGCCCTTGATCCGCTCGATCAGGGCCTCCTGCAGCTCCTCGCGCGAGGCGTCAGGGTGCTCCAGCGACCAGATCGCGCCCTCCGCGACCTCGCGGAGGTTGTGCGGCGGGATGCTGGTGGCCATGCCGACCGCGATGCCGGCCGAGCCGTTGACCAGCAGGTTGGGGAACCGGCTGGGCAGGATGGTGGGCTCGGAGGACCGGCCGTCGTAGTTGGGCTGGAAGTCGACGGTGTCGTGGTCGATGTCGCGGACCATCTCCAGCGCCAGCGGAGCCATCCGGCACTCGGTGTACCGCATGGCGGCCGCGGGGTCGTTGCCCGGAGAACCGAAGTTGCCCTGCCCGTTGATCAGCGGGTTGCGCATCACCCAGGGCTGAGCGAGCCGGACCATGGTGTCGTAGATCGCGGAGTCGCCGTGCGGGTGGTACTGACCCATCACGTCGCCCACCACGCGGGAGCACTTGGAGAAGCCGCGGTCGGGGCGGTAGCCGCCGTCGTACATCGCGTAGAGGATCCGGCGGTGCACGGGCTTGAGGCCGTCGCGCACGTCGGGCAGCGCCCGGCCGACGATGACGGCCATCGCGTAGTCGATGTAGGAGCGCTTCATCGACGTCTGCAGCTCGATCGGCTGGATCCGGCCGTCGTCGTCGCCGCCACCGTGGATCGTGGTGCCGCCCGTGGGAGTGTCAGTCACGTGTTCGTCTCTCTTGATCGGTTGATCTACTCGAATCTAAGGAATCCGCTAGAACCTTAGATATCGAGGAATCGGACGTCCTTGGCGTTGCGCTGGATGAAGGAACGGCGCTGCTCCACGTCCTCGCCCATGAGGATCGAGAAGATCTCGTCGGCCTGGGCCGCGTCGTCGAGGGTGACCTGCAGCATCAGCCGCTGGGTCGGGTCCATCGTGGTCTCCCACAGCTCGTCGGCGTTCATCTCGCCCAGACCCTTGTACCGCTGCACCGGGTTCTCCTTGGGCAGCTTCTTGCCCTGCTCCAGGCCGTCGCGCATCAGGTTGTCGCGCTCGGTGTCGGAGTAGACGAACTCGTGCTCGTGCGGCTTGTTCCAGCGCAGCCGGTAGAGCGGCGGCTGGGCCATGTAGACGTAGCCGTGCTCGATCAGCGGCTTCATGAACCGGAAGAGCAGGGTGAGCAGCAGGGTGTTGATGTGGTGGCCGTCGACGTCGGCGTCGGCCATCAGCACGACCTTGTGGTAGCGCAGCTTGTCGAGGTCGAACTCCTCGTGGATGCCGGTGCCCAGCGCCGAGATGATCGCCTGGACCTCGGCGTTGCCGAGCACCTTGTCGATCCGCGCCTTCTCGACGTTGAGGATCTTGCCGCGGATCGGGAGGATCGCCTGGATCCGCGGGTCGCGGCCCTGCTTGGCCGAGCCGCCGGCGGAGTCACCCTCGACGATGAAGACCTCGCACTCGCGGGGGTTGGTCGACTGGCAGTCGGCCAGCTTGCCCGGCAGGCCGCCGCCGCCGAGCAGGCCCTTGCGGTTGCGGGCCAGGTCGCGCGCCTTGCGCGCGGCCATCCGGGCCGAGGCCGCGGCCTGGGCCTTGCGGATGATCTCCTTGCCCTCGTTCGGGTTCTGCTCCAGCCACGCGCCCAGCTGGTCGTTGACCACCCGCTGGGTGAAGCCCTTGGCCTCGGTGTTGCCGAGCTTGGTCTTGGTCTGGCCCTCGAACTGCGGCTCGCCCAGCTTGATCGAGATGATCGCGGTCAGGCCCTCGCGGATGTCGTCGCCCGAGACCCGGTCGTCCTTCTTCTTGACCAGGCCCCACTCCTCGCCCCAGTGGTTGACCAGGGAGGTCAGCGCGGCGCGGAAGCCCTCCTCGTGGGTGCCGCCCTCGTGGGTGTTGATGTTGTTGGCGAAGGTGTGCACCGACTCGTTGAAGCTGGTGTTCCACTGCATCGCCACCTCGAGGCTCATGTGGCTCTGCGCGCTCGGCCGGCGTCTGGGCCTCGAAGGAGATGACCGAGGCGTTGGCCGCGCTCCTTGCGCCGGTTGAGGTGCTCGACGTAGTCGACGATGCCGCGGTCGAACTTGAACCGGCGCTCGACCCCGCCGCCGGCGGCCCGGCGCAGGGCGTTGTCGCCCGGCTCGTCGACCTCGTCGGGGACGGTCGCGTCCTCGACGGCGTCGGCCGACCGCCTCCGCGGCCGGGCGCTCGTCACGGATGACGATCTCCAGGCCCTTGTTGAGGAAGGCCATCTCGCGGAGCCGGGTGGTGATCGTCTCCAGGTCGAACTCGACCGTCTCGAAGATGTCGGGGGAGGGGTAGAAGATGATCGTGGTGCCGGTGCGCTCGCCCTCCTCCATCGGGCGGACCTCCGCGAGGTCGGCCTCGGGGACGCCGATGTGGAACGACTGGCGCCACAGGTGGCCCCGGTTCTTCACCTCGGCGATCACCCGGGTCGACAGCGCGTTGACCACCGAGATGCCGACGCCGTGCAGACCGCCGGAGACCTTGTAGCCGCCGCCGCCGAACTTGCCGCCGGCGTGCAGCATGGTCAGCGCCATGGTGAGGGCGGAGATGCCCTCGGTCGGGTGGATGCCGGTGGGGATGCCTCGACCGTTGTCCTCGACCCGGACGCCGCCGTCGTCCTGCAGGGTCAGCACGATGCGGTCGCAGTGGCCGGCCAGGGCCTCGTCGACGGAGTTGTCGACGACCTCCCAGATCAGGTGGTGCAGACCGCGGGCACCGGTCGAGCCGATGTACATGCCGGGGCGCTTGCGGACCGCCTCGAGGCCCTCGAGCACCTGGATCGCGGAGGCGTCGTACTCGCCGTCGCTCGCCGTGCTCGACTGGCCGGTGTTCAGGTCTTCGACTGGCGACTCAGCACTCACGCGGTCCCTCTTCCACTCGCCCGCTGCGGGGCATCTCGACACACAGAAAGCCGCGACTACCAGAGTCCGCGACCCAGCGTCCAGTTTAGCGGTTCTCGACCCCGGAACCACGCATCAACGTCTCAGTTGGGGAGGAAGCGGAGAGAATTTCGGCCCTGAGGGGCTCGGGAAGGCCCCTTCCGGCCCCGATCAGGGGTCCGGACGACTCCCTGTACGTCCGAGGGGCTCTCAGATCGGCATTTCAGCGGTTCGGCGTCCCAGCAGCCCCGGCCTCACCCGTAGGTGTCGCGTGGCCCCCGGCCCCGGGTCGAGCGCAGGCCCTTCTTCCACGACGGCAGGTGCGGGCCGAGCACCTCGATCAGCACCACGGTGCCGTCGCCCGAGCTCGCTCGTTGAGCCGGCGCACCACCGCCGGCGCGAGCAGTCTCAGCTGGGTGGCCCAGGCGGTGGAGTCGGTGCGGACCACGAGCTTGCCGTCGACCAGGGTCTCCGGGGTGGAGTGGTCGCCGATCTCGCCGCCGACCAGCTCGGCCCACCGGGCGAAGACGCTCTGCACCTGCAGGTCGGTCTCCCAGGCCGCGGGAGCGCGACCAGCCGCTCCAGCGCGCTGCCCAGCAGCTGGGGATCGCGGTCGTCGGGGTAGGCGCCCGAGCTGAGGCTCGCGGCCGCGCGACCTGGGGGCGAAGGCGCTGCCGCTGCCGCGCCCGGACGCTTCCGGCGTGGCGGGGGCCGCACCGGGGAGCCGGGAGGTGGCGCGCGCCTGCGCGCGGGCCAGGTCCAGTCCTTCGGGACGCGGCTCGTCCGGTCGGTCGGGGAGCCCGCTCCGGCTCACCGGGCGCCGGGGCTCGCCGTGCCGTGCCCGGTCCGGCGCCTGCGCAGGGTGCCGGCCCTGCTCGGGCTCCTCGGGCCGCTGGGCTCCGGCAGTCAGGCACGCCGCACCTCCCCGTCGCCGACGTGGAACCGGGCACCGGCCAGGGCCTCGGGCACGTCCTCGGGGACCGCCGCGGTGACCAGCACCTGCTCGGCGCCCGCGACCAGCTCGGCCAGCTGCTGACGCCGGCCCGTGTCGAGCTCGGCGAAGACGTCGTCGAGGATCAGGATCGGGTCGTCGCCCTCGCTGCGCAGCAGGTCGTAGGAGGCCAGCTTGAGCGCCAGCGCGAACGACCACGACTCCCCGTGCGAGGCGTACCCCTTGACCGGGAGCCGCAGGTCGCCGTTGCCCAGGGTCAGCAGCAGGTCGTCGCGGTGCGGCCCGACCAGCGAGACGCCCGCGGTCGAGCTCGTCGCGACGCCGGACCTCGAGCTCGGCGAGCAGTCCGCTCCTCCAGCCGCCGCCGGGTCCGCAGCGGCCGGGGTCGAGCTCGAAGCGAGCATCGGTAGTCGATCTCGGCGTCGTCGCGCGAGGCCCCGCGGGCGACCGCCTCGTAGGCCTTGCCGACGTACGGGCGCAGCGCCTCGACCAGGGCGAGCCGCTCGGCGAGCAGCTCCGCGCCGACCCGGGCCAGGTGGGCGTCCCAGACCACCAGGGTGGAGAGCGCGGACTCCGCCGACGAGCCGCCCCGGCGGGCGGCGCCGGCGGTCTTGAGCAGCGAGTTGCGCTGGCGCAGGATCCGGTCGTAGTCGGACCGGGCGCCGGCCAGCCGGGGGGTACGCAGCACCAGCAGGTCGTCGAGGAACCGGCGCCGGTCGCTCGGGTCGCCCTTGACCAGGGTGAGGTCCTCGGGGGAGAAGACCACCGTGCGCACCAGCCCGAGCAGCTCGCGCGGACGGGGGAGCGGGGAGCGGTTGATCCGGGCACGGTTGGCCCGCCCCGGGTTGAGCTCGACCTCGAGGGTCGCCGGCCGCCCGTCCTTGACCACGACCGCGCGGACCAGCGCCTGCTCGGTGCCGGAGCGGACCAGGGGAGCGTCGGTGGCCACCCGGTGCGAGCCGAGCCGGGAGAGGTAGTCGATCGCCTCGACCAGGTTGGTCTTGCCCTGGCCGTTGCGACCGACGAACGCGGTGGCGCCCGGCTCCAGCGCGACGTCGAGGTCGGCGTAGGAGCGGAAGTCGTGGAGCTGGAGGTGCGAGACGTGCACGCAGGCCTAGCTCTCCGCCGGCTCCGAGTCGGAGCCGGCGCCGGCCGCCCGGGCCTCGGGGGCCTCGTCGGGCCCGGTCTCGCCGGCCACGTCGCCGCCCTCGGGCGCCGGAGTGTGCATGGCGTGCCCGCCGAACTGGTTGCGCATCGCCGCGATCGCCTTCATCGCCGGGACTGTCGTCCTGCCGGGAGACGAACCGGGCGAAGAGCGCGGCGGTGATCGCCGGGACGGCCACGGAGTTCTCGATCGCCGCCTCGACGGTCCACCGGCCCTCGCCGGAGTCCTCGGCGTAGCCGCGGATCCCGGCCAGGCCCGGGCTCGTCGTCCAGCGCCGCGACCAGCAGGTCGAGCAGCCAGGACCGGATGACCGTGCCCTCGCGCCACGAGCGGAGCACCTCGGTGGTGTTGTCGACCAGGTCGGCGGCCTCGAGCAGCTCCCAGCCCTCGGCGTAGCTCTGCATGATCGCGTACTCGATGCCGTTGTGGACCATCTTGGAGAAGTGCCCGGCACCCACCTTGCCCGCGTGCACGGCACCGAACTCGCCCTCGGGCTTGAGCGTGTCGAAGGCCGGCTGCACCTTGGCGACGTCCTCGGGGTGCACCGCCGTACATCAGGGCGTAGCCGTTCTCCAGGCCCCAGACGCCGCCGGAGACGCCGCAGTCGACGTAGCCGATGCCGCTCTCGGCGAGCTGGGCGGCGTGCTCCAGGTCGTCGGTCCAGCGCGAGTTGCCGCCGTCGACGACCACGTCGCCGGCCTCGAGCAGGTCACCGAGCGCGGTGACCGTCTGCGTGGTCGGCCTCGCCTGCCGGCACCATGACCCAGACCACGCGCGGGGCGTCGAGCCGGTCGACCATCGCCTCCAGCGAGTCGACGTCGCGACGGTCGGGTCGTGGTCGAAGCCGACCACGGTGTGCCCGCCGCGCCGCAACCGCTCGCGCATGTTGCCGCCCATCTTGCCGAGGCCGACGAGTCCGATCTCCATGCGTGGGTCCTCCGAGTGGGGTCGCGACCGGCGCCGGTCGGCGCCGGGGATGGCTAGGAGAGAAGTCTCCTCGGCATCAGCAGGTAGCGGAAGGAGTGCTGGCTCCCGTCGCCGTCGGTCGAGGAGATGACCACCGGCTTGGAGGCCTGGGTGAACGCCAGGTCGACCTTCTCGCCGTCCAGGGCGCTCAGGCCGTCGAGCAGGTACGCCGGGTTGAAGCCGGTGACGATCTCGTCGCCCTTGATCTCGGCCTCGATCGCCTCGGTGGCCTGGGCCTCGTCGCCGGACTGGGAGTCGAGCACGACCTCGCCGTCGGCGAACTTCATCTGGACCGCGGTGTTGCGCTCGGCGACCAGGGCGACGCGCTTGACCGTGTCGATCAGGTCCTGCTTGCCGACGGTGGCCACGGTCAGGTGCTCGGCCGGGAACAGGCTGCGGCACCTTGGGGAACTCCCCGTCGAGCAGCCGGGTCGTGGTGCGGCGTACGCCGTCGGCGCTGGAGCCCTCGAAGCCGATGATGCCCTCGCCGCCGGCACCGGCGATCGAGATGGTGACGTCGCCCTGCAGGGTCTTGGCGGTGTCGCTGAGCACCTTGGCCGGGACCAGCGCGGCGAGCGAGGCGTCGGTCTGGTGCGGGGTCCAGGTGAGCTCGCGGTGCGAGAGCCGGAACCGGTCGGTGGCGAGCAGCGACATCCGGTCGCCCTCGATCTCGATCCGGACGCCGGTGAGCACGGGCAGCATGTCGTCGCGACCGGCGGCGGTGACCGCCTGGGAGACGGCGCGGGCGAACTCCTCGCCCTTCACCACGCCGCTGGGTGCGGGCACGGTCGGCAGCGCCGGGTAGTCCTCGACCGGCATGGTCTGCAGGCTGAACCGGCCCGAGCCGCACTTGATCTCCAGCTTGGCGCCGACCAGCTCGCAGTCGACCGGCTTGTGCGGGAGGCTGCGGCAGATGTCGGCCAGGAGCCGTCCGCTGACCAGCACGCGGCCGTCGTCGCGCGACGTCGGCGCGCAGCTCGGCGCGCGCCGAGGTCTCGTAGTCGAAGGAGGAGAGGACGAGGCCCTCGGGCGTCGCCTCGATCAGGAGGCCGGCGAGCACGGGTGCACTGGGGCGCACGGGAAGGCTGCGGGCAGCCCAGGCGACGGCGTCGGCGAAGACGTCGCGGTCGACGCGGAACTTCACTTCGTTCCTCCGGATCTTGTGGTTCGAGCGTGGGTGAATCCTGCCATGGTGCCGGGTCTTCTGTCCCCGCGGTGTCGGAGCCTCTCGATGTGTTCGTCCCCAGGAACGGGGCCGGATGGTTGTTGAGGAGATTCCGTCCATGGATAGGTGAGTGGTTGTCATAGGGGTTGGGGAATCTGTGGAGAACTCCCGTCCTTGCTGGTCAGCCGCTCGCGAGCCTGTGTGCCGAGCCTGTGCACCGGGTGTGGACTCCTGCGGCCGGGTGTGGGCGGGCGGAGGTCGTTCGTCCGCGAGTGCGCAGGTGTGCACAGGGGTGTGCAGGAGACCGGGGGTCGAACCACAGGTATTTCACAGGCACGGCGCGGCTCTCGGACGACGCTCGCGAACCCTGTGTTTCATCTCTTGGGGTTCATCTCTGGACGGGTCATCCCTGACGGGCCTGCATCTTGATCCGGTTGGTGAGCTCGCTGACCTGGTTGAAGACCGCGCGCCGCTCGGCGAGCAGCTGGTTGATCTTGCGGTCGGCGTACATCACCGTCGTGTGGTCGCGGCCGAACTCCTTGCCGATCCGCGGCAGCGACATGCTGGTGAGCTCACGGCACAGGTACATGGAGATCTGCCGGGCCAGCACCAGGTGCCGGCCCCGGCTGGGGCCGGTGAGGTCCTCGATGCTCACCCCGAAGTACGCGGCGGTCTGGGCGATGATCAGCGGTGAGGTGATCTCCGGCTCGCCGCCCTCGGGGATCAGGTCCTTGAGCACGATCTCGGCCAGGGTCATGTCGACCTCCTGGCGGTTGAGGTTCGCGAACGCCGTGACCCGGATCAGCGCGCCCTCGAGCTCGCGGATGTTCGTCTGGATCTTGGACGCGATGAACTCGAGCACGTCCGGCGGTGCGGTGAGCCGGTCCATCGCCGCCTTCTTCCGCAGGATCGCGATCCGGGTCTCCAGGTCGGGGGCCTGGACGTCGGTGATCAGACCCCACTCGAACCGGTTGCGCAGCCGGTCCTCCAGCGCCTCGAGCAGCTTGGGCGGGCGGTCGGAGGTGAGCACGATCTGCTTGTTGGCGTTGTGCAGCGTGTTGAAGGTGTGGAAGAACTCCTCCTGCGTCTGGGTCTTCCCCTCCAGGAACTGGATGTCGTCGATCAGCAGCACGTCGACGTCGCGGTAGCGACGCTTGAACCGGTCCTGCCGGTCGTCGCGGATCGCGTTGATGAACTCGTTGGTGAACTCCTCCGAGGAGACGTACCGCACCTTCGGCGCCGGAGTAGAGGGAGCGGACGTAGTGGCCGATCGCGTGCAGCAGGTGCGTCTTGCCCAGACCGGAGTCGCCGTAGACGAGCAGCGGGTTGTACGCCTTGCCCGGTGCCTCGGCCACAGCCACCGCGGCAGCGTGCGGGAACCGGTTGGAGGAGCCGATGACGAAGGTCTCGAAGGTGTACTTGGGGTTGAGCCTGGTCTCCAGGGCGCTGGGAGCTGTGGGGTGCGAGCTGACGTGCGACCCGTGGAAGCCCGGCTGGCTCTGCTGCGGAGCGGAGCCGCCGAGCGAGTCGCCTCGCGAGTCGCCGTGCTGGGGCAGGTCACCCAGCCGGCGGTCCGGGAAGTCCGAGCCGTGGGTCATCGGCACGACGTTGGACCCCCACGGATTTGTCGACATGTCGTCTTGATGACTTGTCGTCTCGTCCGGCGCCGACGGCGCGTGGTCCTCCAGGGACGGGTTCACCGTCACCGCGATCCGGATCTCCCGATGGAAGCGCACGCTCAGCGCGTCCTCGAGCTGGGCTCGGAGCCGACCCTCGAGCTGGCCGCGGGTGAAGTCGTTGGGGACCGCGACGATGGCGGTGCTCTCGTGCAGCGTGACCGGTTCGCTCGCCCGGAGCCAGGCCCGCTGGTTGGGCTGGAGCTGCTCGACGACGCTGCGCCACACGGTGTTCAGGTCCACCGGTTCGTTCTCCACGTCTCTCCCTCAAGGGTCGTCCTGGTCACGGGACCGTCGTACGACGGTCATGAGGGTGACAGGCCCGGACGGGTCACTGGCCGCTCATCGCTCCACAACTTTATCCACAGGTGTGCATCTTGCCCCATTCGTCCCGCGACTGCCGAGGCGCCGGAGGTCGGACGTCGGGGCTGCGCACGCGTTCATGCAGGTCAGCCAGCGTTCCCCGGCTCAAGTGGGCCAGGCCACACCACAGATCCGAGCGCACGTCGGGGGTGGGAGCGGGGTCTCGGTGGGCAGGAAAAGTAACAACGTGTGCAGGAGCCGGGCAAGGGTTCATCCACAGGGCGTGGCGGCTCTCGGTGGGGTGCCGAGCGGCGGGGTGCCGCCGAGGCCGGTACGAAGACCGACGTGGGTTTGACCCTGCTTCTCCGCTCCGCGTACCGTTGCAAGGTCACCCGACGTCCGCTCGTGGTCGACCGGTGCCGCATGTCCACGGATATTCACCCCCAGTCCAAAGGGGGTGTGCCGTGGGGAGGCGGTGCCAGCCGAAGTTTGGCGTGCACCTCATTCCCGCCGGAGTGGACACCCGCAGAGATACCCATCGGAGAGAGCTCGTGAGCAAGCGTACCTATCAGCCGAACAACCGTCGTCGCCACAAGGTGCACGGTTTCCGCCTGCGGATGCGCACCCGCGCCGGCCGCGCGATCCTGTCGGCGCGCCGCCGCAAGGGCCGCAACAGCCTGGCGGTCTGAGCCAGGCTCCGGCGGACCCGAGGGCGTCGAGCAGACGTGCTGCCGCGACCGGAACGCCTCACCGAGGCCGACGGATTCCGCGCGGCAGTCCGCTCCGGACGCCGGGCTGGTTCGGCCACCCTGGTCGTGCACTGGTACGACCAGGGACCTGAACCGGCCAAGGTCGGGTTCGTCGTGAGCAAGGCGGTGGGCAATGCCGTGGTCCGCAACCGCGTGAAGCGACGTCTTCGTCATCTGACCCGGGAGCACCTTCGGGAGCTCCCGGGTCGTGGCGTGCTCGTGGTCCGTGCCCTGCCGGCTGCGGCCTCGGCCCGCTCGGCTCGGCTGGATGCGGACCTCACGCACGGACTCGGCCGGGTGCTGGTCCCGCGACCCGCGTCATGAGGGCGCGGGTGGAGGGGTCGTGAACCCGGTCAAGCTCCTGCTGATCGGGCTCCTCCGGCTCTACCGCACCTTCATCAGCCCGCTCTACGGTCAGGTCTGCCGCTACCACCCCACGTGCTCGGCGTACGCGCTCGACGCGGTCACCGAGCACGGCGCCCTGAAGGGCAGCTGGCTCGCCGTACGCCGTCTCTCCCGTTGTCACCCGTGGTCGCCGGGCGGCTACGACCCCGTTCCTCCCCGCGAGACCGCGGGTCCGACCTCTACTCGAGGAGCTTGAGTGCTCGACTTCTTCGGTGCCATCGGCGGGGCCATCATGACCCCGCTCTACTACATCATCTCCGTGGTGCTGGTGGGCTTCCACAAGGTGCTGGGCACGGTCCTGGACCCGGAGGGCGGGTCTGCATGGGCACTCTCCATCGTCGGTCTCACGCTGGTCATCCGGGCTGCGCTCATCCCGCTGTTCGTGAAGCAGATCAAGTCCAGCCGGAACATGCAGCTGATCCAGCCCAAGGTCAAGGAGCTGCAGAAGAAGTACGGCCACGACCGGGAGCGTCTCGCGCAGGAGACGATGGCGCTCTACAAGGACTCGGGGACCAACCCCTTCGCCTCGTGCCTGCCGATCCTGCTGCAGATGCCGATCTTCTTCGCCCTCTTCCGCCTCATCGACCAGGCGGCGGACGGCAAGGCGCACGGCGTGCTGACCAGCGAGCTCGCGGAGGACTTCGGCCAGGCGAAGATCTGGGGCGTCGTCCCGATCTCTGAGACGCTCACCGGCTCCTGGGGCGACCAGTGGGCCGTCGTCTCCCTCGCCGCGTTCCTGGTGCTGGCGATGACGGCCACCACCTTCCTCACCCAGCGTCAGCTGATGAGCAAGAACATGCCGGCGGACGCGCTCACCGGCCCCTACGCCCAGCAGCAGAAGATGCTGCTGATCGTGCTGCCCGTGGTCTTCGCGGTCGGCGGCATCGCGTTCCCGATCGGTGTCCTCCTCTACTGGACCACCTCCAACTTGTGGACGATGGGTCAGCAGTTCTACGTGATCCGCAACAACCCGGCTCCCGGCACGCCTGCCGCGGTGGCGAAGGCTGAGCGGGACAAGGCCAAGGCGGCCAAGAAGGGCCGCCCGGTCGACGGCGAGGTCCCGGGCGCCGTGGACGTGGAGGAGGCTCCCGAGCCCCCGCGTGCCGCGCCCCGTCAGCAGCCGAAGCGCAAGACCCGGTCCCAGCGCAAGAAGCGCTGATCCCACCCACAGCTGTCGGCGGGACGCCCGCCATCCACCACACGACGCAGGGAGAATCGCGTGACTGAGACCGAGAAGGAAGCGAACGGCGGGGCCGGCGACGCTCCGGAGCCGCGCCTGAGCAAGGTCGACCGCCTGGAGCAGGAGGGCGACATCGCGGCGGACTACCTCGAGGAGCTTCTCGACATCGCCGACCTCGACGGCGACCTGGACATGGACGTCGAGGGCGACCGCGCGTCCGTGTCCATCGTGGGTGCGGACCTGTCGATGCTGGTGGGTCGGGACGGCGAGGTGCTGGAGGCGCTCCAGGAGCTGACGCGTCTTGCGGTCTACCGGGAGACCGGCGAGCGTTCCCGCCTCATGCTGGACATCTCGGGCTATCGCGAGGAGAAGCGCCGCGAGCTGGTGGCGCTGGCCGAGCAGCTGGTCGCGCAGGTCAAGGAGACCGGCGAGCGCGTGGACCTGGAGCCGATGAGCTCGTTCGAGCGCAAGGTGGTGCACGACGCAGTGAAGGCCGGTGGCCTGACGTCGGAGTCCGAGGGTGCTGAGCCCCGTCGGTACGTGGTGATCCTGCCCGGTGCCTGACGACGTTTCACGTGGAACCACGGGGCGACCCGCGGACCTGACCCCCCTCCCCGACCTCCCGGATCGGGTGAGGGGGGTCGTCCCGTCTGAGCGACTGCCATCGGTGACCCGGTACGCGGAGATGCTCGCGACGGACGGGGTGGTGCGCGGACTGATCGGCCCGCGTGAGGTGCCGCGGCTGTGGGACCGGCACATCCTCAACTGCGCCTGGCTCACCGAGCTCATCTCGGAGGGCCGGACCGTTTGTGACATCGGCTCAGGTGCCGGACTACCGGGCATGGTCGTTGCGCTGCTGCGTCCCGACCTGCAGGTGACCCTGGTGGAGCCGCTGCTGCGCCGGACCGTCTTCCTGGACGAGGTGGTGGAGACGCTCCAGCTCGACAACGTCGAGGTGCTCCGCGGTCGGGCCGAATCGCTGCACGGCGACCGGCTCTTCGGGGTCGTCACCTCGCGCGCCGTCGCTCCGTTGCCGCGCTTGCTGGACTGGTCGATGCCCCTGGTGGACGCCGGTGGTGAGTTGATCGCACTCAAGGGATCGTCGGTCGGAGACGAGATCGAGGCGAGCGGGGCTGAGTTGCGCCGACATCGGTGCGGGGAGCCCGAAGTCGTCCGCCTCGGTGGGGACGAGGACTCCGTCCCCACCTATGCCCTCCGGGTTTCCCGCGCGGATCCCGGGGCGCTACCGTTGCGCCCTGGCGGCAAGTCCCGGGGCGGGCGATCCGGACGGCGCGCAGCACGGAACTCGCGCTCCTCCTGATCAGCTCGGCGCGGCGGCAGACGCCGCGCGGGTAGCTCTTTCCGGCCCGTGCCGCGGCAGCGGCCAGCCGGCTGGAGGGCCGCGTCGCACCTGGTGTCGTCGACACGGCGCCAACCGGAAACACAAGTGAGAGGGTCCCCCGTGACTGAGGCAGAGCACCGGCCAGGGAATGACGGTGAAGAGTTTTCCACCGACCCGCAGGGCGCCTCTGAGCGTGAATCGGGGACGTTATCCACGGGTTATCCACAGGGCGCCGAGGTTCACGACTCGGCGGCGAGTGAGCCCCAGCCGGGGTGGCAGTCCGAGGTTTCACGTGAAACACGGCCCTCGTCGACCCACTTGGTCGACGTGCTCGGGTCTGTCCCGGTTGGCGGCATCCCCGCGGTTCCCTCCGCTCAGTTCTCCGCTGCTCTAGGGTCCGGGGCCCCGCAGCCGGATGCCTCGGGTTCAGGTGGGCCTGATGGCCCTGCCTCGCAGGGTGGCGCCTCGGGGACGCCGTCAGCGGCATCCGACGATGGCGCGCCGGCGGGTCGGGGTTCGCCAGGCCCCGCCACCGGGGGATCCGGGTCGTCGTCGGTCCCCGCGGCCGATGCGTCTTCTGGCGCAGTTTCACGTGAAACGACCCCGCAGGGATCCCCTTCGTCCGGAGCGGCGACGCAAGCACCGGTTTTCCCGGTTTCACGTGGAACCGCGCCCAGCGCCGCTTCCCAGGTTTCACGTGGAACCACGCCCAGCGCCGCTTCCCAGGTTTCACGTGGAACCACGGTGCGCACCGCTGGGCAGATCGCCGAGGGCACGCCGGCCGACTTCGACAACAGCGACCCCCCTGGCCCGCGCCGCTGAGCATGTGGTCGCGGGCTAGGCACGGCGCGCTCGGCCGTTCCGCGCCAGCACGACCGGAGGCCACGCGTGTGATGGTGGTCGCCAACCAGAAGGGCGGGGTGGGCAAGACCACCAGCACCGTGAACCTGGCTGCCGCCCTGGCCCAGCTGGGGAGTCGGGTGCTGGTGATCGACCTGGATCCCCAGGGGAACGCGTCGACGGCCCTGAACGTGGAGCACCGCCGCGGCGTGCCCTCGACGTACGACCTCCTGGTGGACAACGTGCCGATGGCCGACGTGGTCACCACCTGCCCCGACCTGGAGAATCTCTGGGTCGTTCCGGCGACGATCGACCTGGCCGGCGCGGAGATCGAGCTGGTCAGCGTCGTGGCCCGGGAGAACCGGCTGCGTCGTGCCATCCACGCGCACCCGTGGGTGGGCACCGCCGCCGAGGCGGGCGAAGAGCGTTTCGACTACGTGTTCGTGGACTGCCCACCTTCGCTTGGGCTGCTCACCCTGAACGCTCTGGTGGCCGGGGACGAGATGATGATCCCGATCCAGGCGGAGTACTACGCCCTGGAGGGCCTCGGACAGCTGCTGGAGACCGTCGAGATGGTCCGCAAGCACCTCAATCCCGAGCTCGCGGTCTCCACGATCCTGCTCACCATGTACGACGGTCGCACTCGGCTCGCTGCCGGTGTGGCCGAGGAGGTGCGTGAGCACTTCGGCTCGACCGTGCTCAAGACCATGGTGCCACGCTCCGTGCGCGTCTCGGAGGCTCCGTCGTACGGACAGACGGTGATGACCTACGATCCTGGATCGCCAGGAGCCCTGTGCTACCTGGAAGCCGCCCGTGAGATCGCCAGCAAGGGAGCGCCGCAGCGATGACCAACCCCACCAAGCCGGTACGACGCGGACTGGGGCGCGGTCTCGGTGCGCTGATTCCTACCGGACCGGCCATGGAGCCGGGCGGCGAGCAGGATGCTGAGCGGAGCGCGGGTCCCGGTACAGCGCTGGTCCCGGGCTCGCCGCGTCCAGCATCCGGCGCTGAGCCGACGGACCACGACCCGGCCCGGCCGGCCGACGGACACCCCTCGGATGGCTCCCCCGCAGTCGGGTCTCCCGCCAGCACGCCGGCTGACCCGGTCGCGGGTGCCTACTTCCGTGAGATCCCGATCGAGCAGGTCCGACCCAACCAGTGGCAGCCACGCCAGGTCTTCGAGGAGGACGCGCTGGCCGAGCTGGTGCACTCCATCCGAGAGGTCGGGCTCCTGCAGCCCGTCGTGGTGCGGCCCGTCGACGGCGGTTTCGAGCTGATCATGGGCGAGCGCCGGTGGCGCGCCTCCCAGGAGGCCGGCCTGGAGAAGATTCCGGCCATCGTCCGGGAGACCGAGGACGGGGACATGCTCCGGGACGCCCTCCTGGAGAACCTGCACCGCTCCCAGCTGAACCCTCTGGAGGAGGCAGCCGCCTACGGGCAGCTCCTGGAGGACTTCGGTTGCACCCACGAGGAGCTCGCTCAACGCATCGGCCGCTCCCGGCCGCAGATCAGCAACACGCTCCGGCTGCTGAAGCTCAGCCCTGCTGTGCAGCGCCGGGTCGCTGCCGGCGTGCTCAGCGCGGGACACGCGCGCGCTCTCCTCGCCGTGGAGGACGGCGACCTCCAGGACCGTCTGGCCGCACGGGTGGTGGCGGAGGGGATCAGCGTGCGCGCCCTCGAGGAGATCGTCGCGGTGGGCGACCACGGTCGTCCTGGTCGCGCCCCTCGCCGCAGCAAGCCGGTCGCACCGGGGCTCACCGACCTCGCGGACCGGCTCGCGGACCGCTTCGAGACCCGGGTCAAGGTCGACCTGGGCAAGTCCAAGGGCAAGATCACCGTGGAGTTCGCCTCGATGGACGACCTACGCCGGATCGTGGCGGTCATGGACCCCCGAAACACCGAGGATCGCCCGATCTGAGCCTCTTTCTCGATTGAGCAACAAGTCGAGAAAGCAACAAGGCCATATGTCGACAAGTCGACATATGGCCTTGATTGTTCCACGTGGAACCAGACGTGGGCTCAGGAGCCGGTGGACTTCGCGCGCCGTTCCGCTGACCGGGCTGCCTTCCGCTTGGCCCGCGCGCGGCGCTCCTCCGCGTCGATCGCGGCGGCCTCCTCGAGCGTCGGCGCGGAGCCGCCACGGCTGGCCGGGACCCACCAGGCTCCCTCGGGGCGCTCTGCCGCTGGGTGACGGGTGATCGTCTCGTCCAGCATCCGGCTCATCCGGGCGTGCAGCTCCGCGGTCTCGGCGACCGGGTCCGCTCCGGTGACCGGCATGGGCTCACCGACGGTGATCGTGATGCTCCGGCCCCGCGAGAAGTCCCTGGGGTGGCCCTTGGTGAACATCCGCTGGGTGCCGAAGAGAGTCACCGGGATGATCGGGACGTCCGCGGCCGCGGCGATCCGCACGGCGCCGGTCTTGAACTCCTTGAGCTCCATCGCCCGCGAGATCGTCGCCTCGGGGAAGATGCCGACCAGCTCGCCGTCACGGCAGGTAGTCGACCGCCTGGTGGTACGAGGCGATGCCGTCGCCGCGGTCGACCGGGATGTGGTGCATGCGAGCGCATGACCGGGCCGCCGACGGGGTTGTCGAAGACCTCCTTCTTCGCCATGAACCGCACCACCCGGCGGCCGGCGAGGTGCGCGGGGAACCCGCCGTAGATGAAGTCGAGGTAGCCCACGTGGTTGAACGCCATCAGCGCGCCGCCCTGACGCGGGATGTGCTCGACGCCCTGGATGTCGAACTTCTGTCCGAGCACCCGGAACACCGTCTTGGCGGTGAGGATGATCGGGGGGTAGGTGATGTCCCGCATGACGAGGCTCCTGGCTGTGAAGGTCGGACGCGAACGGCCGCGTCCGACGTCGAAGCCTAGAGCAGGGGTGCTCAGCGCCGGGTGGCCAGGAAGTCGGCGATCCGGCCGATGGCCTCCTCCAGCACCTCCGTGTCCGGGAGCGTGACCAGGCGGAAGTGGTCCGGGGCCGGCCAGTTGAACCCGGTCCCGTGCGTGACCAGGATCTTCTTGGCCCGCAGCAGGTCGATCACGAACTGCTCGTCGTCCTCGATCTGGTAGACCTCGGGGTCCAGCCGAGGGAAGCAGTAGAGGGCACCGCGCGGCTTCACGTTGCTCACCCCGGGGATCTCGTTGAGCAGCCGGTGGGCCAGCATCGACTGCTCGTAGAACCGCCCGCCGGGGCCGATCAGCTCCTCGATGGACTGGTAGCCCCCGAGAGCGGTCTGGATCGCGTGCTGGGCCGGGACGTTGGCGCACATCCGCATGTTGGCGATCAGGGTGAGGCCCTCGAGGAAGTCCGTGGCGACCTCCTTCGGACCGGAGATCATCACCCAGCCCGCGCGGTACCCGCACACCCGGTAGGCCTTGGAGAGCCCGCTGAAGGTCAGCGTCAGCACGTCGTTGCCGGCGTACGTCGCCACGTGGTGGTGCTGGGCGTCCTCGAACAGGATCTTCTCGTAGATCTCGTCGGCGAAGATCACCAGCTGGTGCCGCCGGGCGATGTCCACGAGCCCCTTGACCGTCTCCTCGCTGTAGACGGCACCCGTGGGGTTGTTGGGGTTGATGATCACCAGACCGTGGGTGTTCTCGGTGATCTTGGCCTCGATGTCGGCGAGGTCGGGGTTCCAGCCGTTCTCCTCGTCGCACCGGTAGTGCACCGGGGTGCCGCCGGAGAGCGTGATCGCGCCGGTCCACAGCGGGTAGTCGGGCGCCGGCACGAGGATCTCGTTGCCGTCGTCGACGAACGCCTGGAGCACCATCGAGATCAGCTCGGAGACGCCGTTGCCGATGAAGACGTCGTCCACCCGGACGTCGCGGAGCCCGTGCGACTGGTAGTAGTTCATCACCGCGGTGCGCGCGGAGTAGATGCCCTGGGAGTCGCTGTAGCCCTGCGCCTCGGGCAGGTGGTGCACCATGTCCGCCACGATCGCCTCGGGCGCCTCGAAGCCGAACGGCGCGGTGTTGCCGATGTTCAGCTTGAGGATGCGGTGACCCTCCGCCTCGAGGCGCTGAGCCTCGACGAGGATCGGGCCACGCACGTCGTACCGGACGTTCTTGAGCTTCTGGCTCTGCTTGATCTGGCGCACGTGAGCCATCCTCTCAGGCGAGGGCACGTCCTAGCATGGGGATATCGCAGCGCACAGGAGGTACGTCGATGTCCCGCAAGGTCGTGCGGCTGACCTTGGACCACCTGCCCCGGCTCGACGAGCACCTGCGCACCTGCCTGCGTTGGCAGCTCGACGCGGTGTCGAGGGGACGCGTGGCGCCCGAGGACCGGGCCGACGAGCTGGGCGCGTGGGTCTCGGAGGTGCTGCGTGAGTGGGGCTCCTGCGGGCGGGTGGCGCTGAGCGACGACCAGGTGGTCGGAGCGGTGCTCTACGCGCCGCCGGCGTTCCTGCCCGGTGGCCAGGACCTGCCCACGTGGCCGCCGACTCCGGACTCGGTGATGCTCGCCCAGCTCTTCGTGGCGCCGGAGGCGCGGGGAGGGGGCTGGGGGCGGATGCTGGTCCAGGGACTGGCCCGGGACCTGGTGCAGCGCGAGCAGGTGGCGGTGGAGGCCTTCGGCGACACCCGCGGCCTGGACGCCGACGGCCACGCCCGCTCGTGCGTGCTGCCTGCTGAGTTCCTCGGTGCGGTGGGCTTCAAGACGCAACGGGCGCACAGCACCACCCCGCGGATGCGGATGGAGCTCCGGACCACACGTGCCTGGATGAGCGACGTGGAGCAGGCCCTGGAGCGCCTGGTGGGTGCTGTGCGCCCGGCGCTGAAGCCTCAGCAGGGGAGGAGCGTCAGATCAGACCCTCGAGCTCCTTGAGGATCGCGGCCTTGGGGCGGGCGCCGACGATGCTCTTCACGACCTCGCCGCCCTGGTAGACGTTGATCGTCGGGATGCCGGTGACCCGGTACGAGGCCGGGGTGACCGGGTTCTCGTCGACGTTCATCTTCAGGAAGGTCATCTTGTCGCCGTGGGCCCCGGCGATCTCGTCCAGGATCGGGCCGACCTGGCGGCACGGGCCGCACCACTCGGCCCAGAAGTCGACCAGCACCGGCTTGTCGGCCTTCAGCACCTGGGTCTCGAACTCGGCATCGGTCACGGCGGGCATGTTGGACATCTGATCCTCCTGAGGCTCAGCGGTGCAGTGGTCTGTGCCCTTGCTCAACACAGGGCAGGTGGGGCTTGTTCCCCGGCGGAGCAGGCGCTCAGGCCTTCGCCGCCTCGACCTCCTCGACGGCCGCGGCGGCGGTGCCCGCGGCGTCTGCGGAGAGCTGGTCGAGCATGGCGACGTAGCGCTCGGCGTCCAGCGCGGCGGAGCAGCCGGTGCCGGCGGCGGTGATCGCCTGGCGGTAGTGGTGGTCCACCAGGTCGCCGGCCGCGAAGACGCCCGGCAGGTTCGTCGCCGTCGAGGGGTGCTTGACCAGCACGTAGCCCTCGTCGTCGAGGTCGACCTGCCCGGTGAGCAGCTCCGAGCGCGGGTCGTGGCCGATCGCGATGAAGAGCCCGGTGACCGCCAGGGGGCGGAGCTCGCCGGTGACGGTGTCACGCAGGGTCGAGCGACTCGACCCGGTCCTCGCCGTTGATCTCGGCGACCTCGGAGTTCCACACGATCTCCAGCTTGGGGTCGGCGAATGCGCGCTCCTGCATGATCTTGGAGGCGCGCAGCTCGTCGCGGCGGTGGATCAGGTAGACCTTCTGGCCGAACCGGGTGAGGAAGGTGGCCTCCTCGATCGCGGAGTCGCCGCCGCCGACGACGGCGATCGCCTGGTCGCGGAAGAAGAACCCGTCGCAGGTGGCGCACCAGGAGACACCGCGGCCCGAGAGCTCCTCCTCGCGCGGCAGGCCGAGCTTGCGGTAGCCGGAGCCGGTGGCCAGGATCACCGAGCGGGCGGTGTACGTCGCCTCGGCGGTCTTGACGACCTTCACGTCGCCGGTCAGGTCGACCTCGACCACGTCGTCGGCGATCAGCTCGGCGCCGAAGCGCTCCGCCTGGGCCCGCATCTCGTCCATCAGCGCCGGGCCCATGATCCCGTCCGCGGAAGCCGGGGAAGTTCTCCACCTCGGTGGTGTTCATCAGGGCGCCGCCCGCGGTGACCGAGCCCTCGAACACCAGCGGCTCGAGCGCTCGCGCGGGCCGCGTAGACCGCTGCGGTGTAGCCCGAGGGTCCGGAGCCGATGATGATGACGTTGCGGGTGGTGGTGGCGGTGTCGCTCATGGTCGGTGGAGCTCCCTGCGTGGTCGGATCGGCGATAGGTGTGCGGATGCTAGAACCGATCCTAGGGGGGTGTTGTTCCCTGGTCCGGAGCCTCGGCGGGGAGGGTCGCACGCCGGATCGGCGCCTCGTCGCCGCACACCACCACGAGCGCCTCCTGCCCCGCCGACGTTGCGGGCCTCAGCACCAGCGCGGCGGGTTGCCCGTCGTACCGGATCTCGACCAGGCGGTCCCGCGGGCGGGCGGGCGAGGGCAGGCAGCCGGCGACGGCAAGCCGGCCGAGGACACCCGGGCTCGGCGCGGCGCTGCGCGCCCGGACCAGGTCCTGGACCAGGGAAGCGGGGTTCACCGCGGGGACCGCGAGACCGAGGGTGTCCTGGTGCGGCGCCGGGGGTGCGTCGCCCTTCCGGGTCCCCTCGCTCGCAGCCCCTGGGGCGTCGTCGGCGGACGGCGCCGGGTTCGGGGCGGGAGACGGGCGCGGTGCGCTCCTGCTCCCCGGCCGTCGACGTGTCGGCGGTCGAGGACGCCCCGTCGGGTCCTCCGGCGCCCAGCGGGCCCAGGGTGGTGCCCCACACCCCTCCGGCGACCAGCACCGTGGCGGCCGCCGCGGCCGGCCAGACGAACCGGCGGGACCGACGGGGCTGGGCGGCCTGCGAGCGGGGCTGCGAGAGCTGGGAGGGCTGGGAGGCGCGCCCGGCCCGGGAGCGCTCGAGCTCGGCCAGCGTCTCGTCCAGCCGGTCCGCCACCGGAGGGGGGATCGGCTCGGAGCCTCGCGCGGCGGCGAGCAGACGTCGTACGTCCTGCTCGGGGTCGCTCACCTGGTCACCTCGTCCTCGGCGCCGGGGGTCGGCGCGCTGGTGTCTGTGGGGGTGGGACGGGCCGAGGCCCCGAGCGGGTTCCCCAGCAGGTCGGCCAGGACCACCGCCAGCCGACGTCGCCCGCGCGAGCAGCGCGACTTCACCGTGCCCTCGGCGCAGCCGAGGATCATCGCGACCTCGGCCACCGGGTAGCCCTCGAGGTCGACCAGGACCAGGGCGGCCCGCTGGTCGACCGGCAGAGCCGGCCAGGGCCGCGTGCACCTGGCGGCGCTGCTCGTCGTCCAGAGCACGCCTCGGCCGGATCCACCGGGCGCGAGCCGGTCTGGGCCCTGAGCCGGGCCGCACCGGACGGTCGGCCAGGTCGTCGGGGAGGGGGTCGGCCGCGCGCACCTTGGCGGCGCGCAACCGGTCCAGGCACGCGTTGACCACCACCCGGTGCAGCCAGGTGGTCACCGCAGACTCCCCGCGGAACGATTCGGCCCGCCGGAAGGCGGAGACCATCGCGTCCTGGAGCGCGTCGGCGGCGTCCTCGGGGTTGCCCGTCGTGCGCAGCGCGACCGCCCACAGCCGGTCCCGGTGCCGGGTGAAGAGCTCGCCGAACGCGTCGGGCTCGCCGGCGACGTGGGCGGCGAGCAGCTCCGCGTCGCTCGGCGACGTGGTCACCCGCTGACCACGACCTCGCGGACCTCGCCGCGGAAGTCGGAGTCGACCGGCGGGAGCGCGGTCAGCCAGACCGTGACGAACCGGGCCTGCTGCGCCTCGTCCAGCTCGACCCTGATGGTCTCCTCGTCGGTGCCCGAGCCCACGGGCTCCAGCCCGGTGACGTCGGTCGGGGCCTCCTCGCCGAGGTACACCTCGGCGCTGGTCGAGCCGCCGGAGACCGAGATCTCGACCAGCCGCACGTCCTTGACCGAGCCCAGGTCGAGGGTGAGCCCGACGCCGGACTTCAGCCCGCCTGGTCCGAACTGCTGGAGGTAGCTGCTGGTGATCCAGGAGGTGCCGGGGTCGCCGTCGACCGCGTACGGCACGAGCTCGGGGTTCTCGTCGCGCGGCGGGCTGCCCTCGGGGTCGAAGTCGGTCGCCGTCACGCCCTGGTGCGGGGTGACCTCGGACGAGCGCGGCGCGCCGCACGGCTCGTCCGTCTCCTCGTCGTCGCCCGTGCCGCCGCCGGCCGCCCAGCTGGTAGGCGGCCACCACGCTGAGCAGGACCAGCGCGGAGAGGCCGATCACCCAGGCGAGCCGCATCCAGCGGCGGCCGGGCATGCCGGGCCGGCGGGACGACCGGAAGCCGACCCGAGCTGCCGCCGCCGTGCGTGGCGCCGGGACCGGGGCCGGCGGAGGTGTCCCACGGCCAGTAGTCCGCGCCCTGCTCGGGGACGGGGCGCGGCGCCCGGGGACGTCGTACGGGGGTGCCGTCCTCCGGGTCGGGCGCGAAGAGCGGGCGGGCCGCCGGCTCCTCCAGCGCGGGCGGCGGCGTCGGCGGGTTGCCGCGGGCGCGCAGCCACTCGACCTGCTCGTCGTCGTGGAAGACCGGCATCCCCGCCTCGGTGGGCAGGTCGGTGGTGCTGGACCGTGGCGGAGCGACGGGTGCGTGCCCGTTCGTGGAGACCTTGGCCGAGGAAGGCTCTGCCTTCTGCGGCCCCTCGACCTGCGGCGGCCCCTCGACCGGGACCGTGGTGCTGCCGGTGGCGACGTCGCCCAGGAACTCCTCCAGCGCGTCGCGGACCCCGGCCGCGGTGTGCAGGTCGTGGGTCGGCCGGTGGCCCAGGTGGGACAGGCTGCGTCCGCCTCCGTTGCGCCCGTGCGGCCGGTGGCCGAGCACCTCGTCGCAGATCTGGTCCAGGGCGCGGGGGATGCCGGCGCGCACCTGCCGGGGCCGCAGCGGGTGCCCGTGCTCGCGCGGCGCAGGCGGGCACCGAGGAGCCGTCCGGGCCGGGCCAGCGGCCGGTGAGCGCGGCATACAGGACGCCGACCAGGTCGCGCACGTCCTGCTCGCGCCGGTCTGCGGGCAGTCCGTGCAGGGCGGCGTCGACGGCGAAGCCGATGATGCGCACCTGACCGTTCTCGTCGACCAGCACGCTCTCGGGGTAGAGCCGCCCGTGCGCGCGGCCGGCGGAGTGGGCCACGGCCAGGGTGTCGGCGACCTCGGCGACCAGCCACGCGGCCTGCCGGGCCGGGAGCGGCCCCTCGTCGGCCAGCATGCTGTCCAGCGAGACCCCCTGGCCCCACTCGTTGACGACGTAGCAGAGACCGTCGTGCCGGTCGGCGTCCAGCACCCGGAGGTTGCGCCGGTCGACCAGCGCGGCGGAGCGGCGCGCGGCGGTCATCAGCGCCTCCGCGCGGTCGTCGTCGTCCGGGATCAGGTGGATCGCCACCTGGCGTCGGAGCACGGCGTCCTGGGCGCACCAGAACCAGCCCGCCCTCGCTCTCCCGGAGCAGGTCGACCATCTGGTAACGCTCGGCAAGGACGTCGCCGGCATGGAGCGAGGCGGCCACGGTCCTCCAGGAATGTCAGGTCAGCCAGGTGGTCTCAGGGTCATCGTACGGCGCGTTCAGCGCGCGCGCAGGCGTCGGCGGACCGTGTCCATCACCGGATCCACCAGCTCGGTCACCTCGCCCAGCCGGAGCACCCTGGCCAGGACCAGGAAGACCGCCACGTCGACCACGCCGACCACGCCGCCGCGGCCCACGGAGACCACCGGGTGCGGCTGCTCGCCGAGGCCGCCGAGGGCGAGCGCGGCGAGCCAGGCGGCCGCCGTCGAGAGCGCCACCACCAGGAGCAGCCGGGCGCCGAACCGCACCAGGCGGGCCACCTCCAGGCCGCCGACCCGGCGCCGCAGCACCGAGAAGCTGACGGTCGCGCCCACGACGTACGCCAGGCCGTAGGCGGTGACCAGCGCGGGGACGGTGTCCCGCGCGGAGGCCTGCGCGACCAGCAGCACCGCGGCGGTGATGTTGACCGCCGCCGAGCGACGCACTGGATCAGGAAGACGGTGCGGGTCTGCTCCAGCGCGTAGAAGCCGCGGAGCGTGAAGTAGTGCACGGTGAAGAAGACCAGGCCGACGCCGAACAGCGAGATCGGCAGCACGTAGTTGTCGACGTCCGGAGCGCCGGCCCCCCAGCCGTACGCCGCGTTCGCGAGGTCCGGGGCCAGCACCGGCAGCAGCGCCGCGAACGGGACCACGATCGCCAGCGAGCTGCGCATCGTCGCGCTCAGCGTGCGCGCCAGGTGGCCCAGGTCGTGCTCCGCGGCGTACGCCGAGAGTCGCGGCAGGATGGCGGTGGCCAGGGAGACGGTGATGATCGCGTGCGGGACCATCGTGATCAGCATGCTGTTGGCGTAGACGGTCGGTCCGGTGCCGTCGCCGCCGCCGACCGTGCCGCTGGTGGCCAGGCGGGTGACCGCCCAGAAGGTCACCTGGTTGACGACCACGAAGAGGATCGTCCAGATCGCCAGCCGCATCGTGTGGCCCAGGCCGGTGCCGCGGAAGTCGAACCGCGGGCGGTAGCGTGAACCCGGCGGCCTTGAGGTACGGCAGCAGCACCAGCAGCTGGACCACGATGCCGGCGGTCGAGCCGAGCCCGAGCAGCAGCTCCTGACCGGTCGAGTAGGGCCCCACCTTCTCCGCGCCCTCGGCGGGGCCGTAGACGAACCAGTAGGTGAGCAGCATCCCGATCGCGATCACGTTGTTGGCGATCGGCGCCCACATCATCGGGCCGAACGTGCCGCGGGCGTTGAGCACCTGCCCGACCAGCACGAACATCCCGTAGAAGAAGACCTGCGGCAGGCAGAACCGGGCGAACGCGATCGCCGAGTCCCGCTGGGCCGCCATCGACGGGGTCCTCGAGGCTGGAGTCGAAGTAGAGGTCGACGATCCAGGGCGCGGCCACCACCAGGAGCACGCTGACCGCGCCCAGGAAGATCGCCGCCAGGGTGATGATCCGGCTGGTGTACGCCGCTCCGGCGTCCTCGTCGTTCTTCAGCGCGCGGACCAGCTGGGGCACCAGCACCGCGTTGAAGACGCCGCCCGCGAGCAGGATGTAGAGCGCGTTGGGGATGGTGTTGGCGACGTTGAAGAGGTCCGCGTGCAGCAGGCTGCCCAGCGTGGCGACCAGCAGGACCGAGCGCAGGTAGCCGGAGAGCCGGGAGAACAGGGTGCCGGCGGCCATCACCGCGCTGTTGCGGGCGATGCTGCGGCGCTCGACGTCGGGGGGCGAGTCGCTCACCCGCGGGCCTCCTCGGTGGGGGTCTGGCTGCTCGGGTCCTCGGTCGTCGCGGCCTGGTGGGACTGGGCCTGCGTCGGGGCCTGGGGCGTGGCGGGCTGCGTCGGCTCGGGGGCCGGCTCGGGGGTCGGCTCCCCGGACTCCTCAGCCTCCTCCGCCTGCTCGCGCCGGGTGGCCCGGTTGCCGCGCGCCAGCCGGACGCCGATCGCGCCGAAGAGCAGGACCGCCCCGGCGCCCATGATCACCCACAGGATGCCGCTGACCTGCGAGGTGCGCACCGGGTAGGTGGCCACGGACCCGAGCGGGACGCCGTCCTGGTCCGTGACCCGCAGCGTCAGGTCCTGCTTGCCCTCGCGGGTGGCGGTGGCCTGGAGCCGCATCCGGCGCCGCGACTGGGGCGCCAGGGTCAGGGGCTCCTGCTCCTCGATCAGCAGGCCGCCCGGGCTGCTGGCCGCGATCCGCACGGTGACCGCGACGTCGAGGTCGTTGACCACGGTGACGCCGAGCGTCCCGCGGTCGCTGGAGAGGGTGGCCCGCAGCGGCGTCTCGATCCGGACCGACTCCAGGCGGTCGTCGAGCCAGTCGATGGAGCGCACGGTGCGCTGGCGCCAGTTGCCGGCCTCGCGGCGGGCGAAGTAGGAGAGGCTGGGCAGGGCGGTCTCGAGCACCGAGGAGACCAGCGAGGAGGGTCGGGTGATCACCCGGTCGAGCAGCTGGGCCCGTTCCAGCTGTGTCTGGACCACGGAGACGCTGGCCCCCGGCAGGACCGCGTCGCGCTGGTCGTCGGTCCACACCAGCGCGTCCTCGGGGAGCGAGGGGGTGGAGCTCCCGGTGGGACCCGCGGTGAGCACGCCCTGGCCCACCACCTCGCCGAGCGGGCGGAGCCGCAGCAGGCCGCGGACGAAGGTGGAGTACAGCTGGGTGGACCCGGTGGCGGGGTCCCAGCTGGGCGGCGGGGCGATCACCAGGGGCGAGCGGTCGTCGACCAGCTTCTGCAGGGCGGCCTCGCTGACCACCCGCTGCCGGACGGCGATCGGGCCCGACGCCGGCTCGGGGCCCGGCCCGCCGGACGCGATCCCCGAGGAGATGGTGGCGAACGTGCGGTCCAGGATCTTCCCGGTGCTGGGCACCTCTCCGAGCGGGTCCTGGAGCGCCCGGTCGCTGAGCAGGACCACCGTCTCGGGGCTGGTCGAGGTGATCGCCTCGGGGGAGAGCCAGCCGTCCGGCGGGGCCAGCACGGGGGTGGCGCTGATGCCCAGCTCGGCGAGCACCTGGTCGGAGTGGGTGCGGGCCAGCGCGAGCAGGTCGGGGGCGCGCTCGGCGAGCGCCGAGGCGTCGACGTCGCCGTACGGCAGGGCGAGCACCGGGTGCTGCCCCATCTCGGCGGTGAACAGCTCGAGCCAGCTCTGCGCCGCCGCGGCGGCCGCGGCCTGCTGCGGGCTGGGCTCCTTGGTCGGCTCGCCCTCCTCGGGCTCCGGGACGCCCTGGGTGGGGTCGGTGGGCGGCGGGGCCGGAGTCTCGCCCTCGGACCCGGCGGCCGCGCCGTCCCCGCCCTCGGACCCGTCGCCCGACTCCTCGCCGCCGGCGTCGGGCAGCGGGGCCGTGCTGGCCGGCGGGTTGCCCGCGGCCAGCTTCATCGCGGCGTGCGGCACGGCCGGGTCCAGCAGCCAGGTCACCGGCCGGTCGCCCGCCGCCTGGCCGGCTTCGAGCAGGTTGCGCAGCCGGCCGCCGGGTCCGAGCAGCCTCGCCCACTTGGCCGGGTGCGCGATCCGCCCCGCAGGGGTGTGCTGGATCGGCGCCCGCAGCGGCAGGATCACCGCGGCGTCGAGCTTGGGCCGGCGCTCGGTGACCACCGGCAGGAAGGTGCGGGCCCGGCCGTCGGCCGACGCGTCGCGGGCCTGGTCCTCGGTCTCCCCGATCGCGTGCACGCCGGCCCAGTAGACGCCGTCGCCGCCGGCCAGCGACCCGGGCGGCACCAGCACGGTGAACTCGGCGGACTCGCCGGGCGAGAGCTTCGGGATGGTCTGGAAGGTCCCCGGGTCGACGATCCGCGGACCGAGGACCTCCTCGTCCGGCCTGGTCGCCGCCAGGGCCAGCGTGGCGGAGTCGAGGATCGGCGTGAGGGAGTGGAAGGCGTGCACGTTGATCGTCGTCCACACCTCCCGGCTGCGGTTGGTGACCGTCCCGGAGATCTGCACGAGGTCCTGGGCGACCGGCACCGACGGGGTGAGCTCGGTGATCTCCAGCTGCAGCGGATCGGCCGCGTCGTCGGGGGCCGCCGAGGCGGCGGGCGCCGCCCAGGACCCGAGGGGGAGCACCGCCACCAGCATCAGCAGGGCCGCGACGAGGCTCGTCCTCGCCCCGGGGGCGGGCGGGAGCGGTCGACGGCGAAGCACCCCATGACTCTAGTGCGCCTAGACTCGTTCCTCGTGTCCGACGCCCCTCCCCTTCCCCCGTTGAGCATGGCCCAGGTGCAGCAGGCGGTGGCCGCCGAGCTGGACCGGATCGGTGCCGTCATCGATGAGCTGGGCGCACGCTTCGCCGCGGCCGGGCACGAGCTCTACCTCGTCGGCGGACCGGTCCGCGACGCCATGCTCGGCCGCCTGCAGCACGACCTCGACTTCACCACCGACGCCCGGCCCGAGCAGACCGAGCGGCTGCTCAAGGGGTGGGCGGACGCCGTCTGGGACATGGGTCGCGCGTTCGGCACCATCGGCTGCCGCAAGGGCGAGTGGCAGGTGGAGATCACCACGTACCGCTCGGAGACCTACGACCCGACCTCCCGCAAGCCCGACGTCGACTTCGGCGACTCGCTCGCCGGTGACCTGGGACGACGCGACTTCACGGTCAACGCGATGGCGGTCAGCATGCCCGGACCGCCGCTTCGAGGACCCGTACGGCGGGGTGGTCGACCTCGCGCACCGGCTGCTGCGGACCCCGGGGCGCCCCGAGGACTCCTTCTCCGACGACCCGCTGCGGATGATGCGGGCGGCCCGCTTCTCCGCCCAGCTCGGCTTCACCGTCGCCCCCGAGGTGGTCGAGGCGATGCGGGCGATGGCCGGCGCGGATCGAGATCATCTCCGCCGAGCGGGTCCGCGACGAGCTGGTCAAGCTGGTCTGCGCGCCGTTCCCGCGCCGCGGCCTGACCCTGCTGGTCGAGACCGGGCTGGCCGACCACGTGCTGCCCGAGCTGCCCGGCGCTGGCGCTGGAGCGTGACGAGCACCACCGGCACAAGGACGTCTACGAGCACACCCTCACGGTGCTGGAGCAGGCGATCGAGATGGAGGACCGGCTGGCGCCCGACGGCGAGCAGCCGCGCCCGGACTTCGTCTCCCGGTTCGCCGCGCTGATGCACGACGTGGGCAAGCCGAAGACCCGCAAGTTCGTCGGCGACGGCACGGTCACCTTCCACCACCACGACGTGGTCGGGCGCCAAGATCACCCGGAAGCGGATGAAGGCGCTGCGGTTCTCCAACGACGAGATCGAGGCGGTCAGCAAGCTGGTCGAGCTGCACCTGCGCTTCCACGGCTACGGCTCCGGGGAGTGGACCGACTCCGCCGTACGCCGCTACGTCCGCGACGCCGGCGACCAGCTGGAGCGGCTGCACATCCTCACCCGCGCGGACTGCACCACCCGCAACGCCCGCAAGGCGGCCCGGCTGCGGCGTACCTACGACGACCTGGAGGCGCGGATCGCCGAGCTCTCCGAGGAGGAGGAGCTCGCCTCGATCCGCCCCGACCTGGACGGCACCCAGATCATGGAGATCCTCGGCATCCCGCCGGGCCGCGAGGTGGGCGAGGCCTACAAGTTCCTGCTGGAGCTGCGGATGGACGAGGGCCCCCAGAGCGAGGAGGCGGCCCGCGCCGCGCTGCTCGCGTGGTGGGAGCAGCGGCAGGCCTGACCCTGGGGCTGCTTGGTCCTCACGGATCCCCGCACAGCCGGGGATCGGTGAGCTTTGTGACGCGTACACCACGTGCCAACCGCGTGGAACCGGTACGAAGTCCACGTCGAGGCCGCGCCCGCCTCGATGGGCTGTCTGGTCCGCGTGGATCCCCGCACAGCCGGGGATCCATGAACTTCGTGACGGGTACACCACGTGCCAACCGCGTGGAACCGGTACGAAGTTCACGCCGAGGCTGCCCTCGGGCCCTGCCGCCGTACGCCGCGTACCACCGAACGCGACATGCCTCGCGCCGTGCCCACCCGTCCTCTAGATTGCCCGGATGACGACGTCCAGCGCAGACCAGGTCGAACCCCTCCTCGAGCAGACGATCGACGTGCGGGCCACGCCCGACCGGGTCTGGGCGCTGGTCTCGGACCTGCCGCGGATGTCGCGGTGGAGCCCGCAGGTGCTCCGCACCTTCCTGCGCGGTGGCCGCCCGGTGCGGCTGGGAACCCGGATGGTCAACCTCAACCGTCGCGGCCTGCTGGTCTGGCCGACCCAGGCGAAGGTGGTGCGCTTCGAGCCGACGCGGGAGATCGCGTTCAAGATCAGGGAGAACGGCACCATCTGGTCGTTCACGCTCGAGCCGGCCACTGGCGTCGACGGGACCGAGGTCGACGGCACCCGGATCATCCAGCGGCGCGAGGCCCCGGAGGGCACCAGCGACCTCTCCCGCAAGCTGGTCGACCGGTTCATGGGCGGCCAGGTGACCTTCCAGGACGAGCTGCGGTCCGGCATGCGGCAGACGCTTGCGCGGATCAAGGCCGAGGCCGAGGCGGTGCCCGCGCGCTGACCGGGGCCTGCGGGCGTCAGTCCCGGTCTGGTCTCGCGAAGGCCTCGCCCTCCACCGCTGTGCGCACGGCGTCCAGCGCGGTCCGGGGACCGACCCCGATCGCCTGGGCGCGGGCCAGGAAGTCTCGGGTCAGCTGGCGGAGCACCGCGTCCGGCCCGGGCGTCACGGCGTCGGCGACCCGAGTGCCGGCCCCCCGGCGGGAGACGACCAGCCCTTGGGTCTCCAGCTCGGCGTAGGCCCGGCCCACCGTGCCGACCGCCAACCCGAGGTCGCCGGCGAGCTGGCGCAGCGGGGGCAACCGGTCACCCGCCCGCAGGATCCCCGCCCCGATCAGGTCCTCCAGCTGCCGGCGCACCTGCTCGTACGGCGGTGTCGGGTCCTGCGGGTCGACCCGGAGAGCCGCGTCAGGCACGCGCGGTCTCCTGCTCCCGGACGACCGGCCGAGGAGCGGGCGGTGTCAGCAGCGCGACCAGCGAGGCGACGAGCGTGACGAGAGCGAGCAACCCGACGCCCAGCGCCAGGCAGCCGACGGCTCCCCACCCCGGCCGGGGGCAGGCGTGCTGGAGCAGCGTGGTGCCGGCCACCAGGGCGAGGCCGATCATCGGCGCGGAGACGACCACCCCGAGAGCTCCCACGATCGCCTGCATCGACGTACGTCGGTGGTGGTCGGCCTCGGCCGGTGTCCCGCCGAGGGGGCGGCGGGTGACCTGCCATGCCGCCGCGGCTGCCACGGCGAGCGCCACCGCGACGCCCAGGGCGTAGGGCACCACGTAGAAGGACCCGGGGTAGGGGCTCCGTGTGGACGACACGGCGGCCGTGCAGGCGGCCCACAGCGCCCGGCCGTCCCGGCCCATGTCGTCTGCCGAGGCGGTGAGCCAGGTGAAGCTGCACAGCGCCGCCGCGCAGACGCCGAGCCCGGCCACGAGCCGGGTCAGCCCCGGGGGCAGGAAGTCACGGACCCGGCGCGGTCGCAGGTCGGCGGTGCGTGGATCGGCGTCGAAGCGCGGCCGGACGACCAGCTCGCCGAGCACGGCCGCGAGGAGGGTGGCCAGCCCGAAGAGGATCGGCGCGTGGATGGCGTCGACCCATAGACCCGGGGAGGGCACGATCCCGCCGTCGGACAGCTGGCTGACGGCCAGAGCGGCGCCGAGGAGGATGCCCGCCCCGCGCACCAGCGCCACCAGCCGCGCCTCCCGCCCCAGTCGGCGGGCGCCGCGTCGGCGTACCAGCAGGCCCAGCAGGAGCAGCAGGAGCAGCGGGACCAGGAGCAGGCCGAGGCCGAGGACCAGCTCGAGCGGCCTGGGCAGCAGCGGGGCGAGCTCGTCGTTTTGTGCCAAGGGCATGGCACAAAAGATGGCAGTGGCTGGCAACTTGTGTCAAGGACTCGACACAAGCGTCTCCCCGCCTCGCCGGACGGCACCACCCGCGGTCGCGCGCGACCAGGAGCGGCGATGACGTCCCGAAGGTCGGAGGGCGCGCACGAACGACGAGGACCCGCCAACCCCCGGGGGCTGACGGGTCCTCGTCGTACGTCGGGGAGGGGCTACCTCACTCGCCGCGGATGAACGCCTCGAGCTGGGCGCGACCCTCCTCGTCGGGGATCTGCACCGGCGGGGACTTCATCAGGTAGGCGGAGGCCGGGATGATCGGGCCGCCGATGCCGCGGTCCTTGGCGATCTTGGCCGCCCGGACGGCGTCGATGATGATGCCGGCCGAGTTCGGGGAGTCCCAGACCTCGAGCTTGTACTCCAGGTTGAGCGGGACGTCGCCGAACGCGCGACCCTCGAGCCGCACGTAGGCCCACTTGCGGTCGTCGAGCCAGGCCACGTAGTCCGAGGGGCCGATGTGCACGTTGCGGTCGTCGGCGGTCGCGCCGGAGAGCGGGCCCTCCAGGTTGGAGGTGACGGCCTGGGTCTTGGAGATCTTCTTGGACTCCAGGCGCTCGCGCTCGAGCATGTTCTTGAAGTCCATGTTGCCGCCGACGTTGAGCTGGTAGGTGCGGTCCAGCGTGACCCCGCGGTCCTCGAAGAGCTTCGCCATCACCCGGTGGGTGATGGTGGCGCCGACCTGGGACTTGATGTCGTCGCCCACGATCGGCACGCCGGCGTCCTCGAACTTCTTGGCCCACACGGGGTCCGAGGCGATGAAGACGGGGAGCGCGTTGACGAAGGCCACGCCGGCGTCGATCGCGCACTGGGCGTAGAACTTGTCCGCCTCCTCCGAGCCCACGGGCAGGTAGGAGACCAGGACGTCGACCTTGCGGTCCTTGAGCACCTGGACGACGTCGACCGGCTCGGCGGCGGACTCCTCGATGGTCAGCCGGTAGTACTTGCCCAGGCCGTCCATCGTCGGGCCGCGCTGGACCTCGACGCCCAGGGTGGGGACGTCGGAGATCTTGATGGTGTTGTTCTCCGAGGCGCCGATGGCCTCGGACAGGTCCTTGCCGACCTTCTTGTCGTCGACGTCGAACGCCGCGACGAACTCGACGTCCTTGACGTGGTAGTCACCGAAGACGACGTGCATCAGACCCGGGACGGTGCCCTCGGGGTCGGCGTCCTTGTAGTACTCCACGCCCTGCACGAGCGACGTGGCGCAGTTGCCCACGCCCACGATTGCCACGCGTACCGAACCCATGGGCTTTCCTCTTTCCTGGTGCGATCGACTTGTTGCGATCTGGTGATGACGCTTCTGTGTGACCGGACGGTCGTGTCAGTGCTGGTCCGGGGTGGCCGGCTCGGAGACCGGGCCGGACCTGGTGTGACCGTCCCGCTCGGCCTCGATCAGGCTGGAGAGCCACCTGACCTCCCGCTCGACCGACTCCACCCCGTGGCGCTGGAGCTCCGCGGCGTACCGGTCGACTTCCTTCTGGGTGCGCGCCAGGTCGGTCTGCACCCTCTCCAGCCGCTCCTGGAGCCGGGTACGACGTCCCTCGAGGACGCGCAGCCGGATCTCCATGTCGGTGGAGGAGAAGAACGCGAACCGGATGTCGAAGGTGTCGTCCTCCCACGCGGCGGGGCCGACCTCCGACATCAGGCGCTCGAACTCCTGGTGGCCGGCCTCGGTGACCCGGTAGACGATGCGCGGCCGACGGGTGACCGGTGCGGGCACCGTGTCGACCTCCTCGATCAGCGAGGCGCGGAGCATCTTCTTCAGGGCCGGGTAGAGGGAACCGTACGAGAGGACCCGGCCCCAGCCGAGCATCAGGTTCAGCCGCTTCCGGAGCTCGTAGCCGTGCATGGGTCCCTCGTGCAGCAGTCCGAGGACTGCAAGCTCGATGGTCTCTCCACGACGTGCCACGCGACCTATCGTAGCGATATATCTGGCACACGGGAACCCGGCGCTCCGTCGGGCGGCGTCCGTGACCCGGGTCTCGTCGGGTCTCCCGGAAATCCGACCGCGCGCGGCACCCGCACTACCCTGGCGCCGTGACTCAGTCCCGCAGGAAGCCAGGCCCGGCCGTCACCAAGCGTCCGGAGAAGACGAAGTCGACCCCGAAGCAGAAGCTGAAGAAGGTCGCCCTCTGGCTCGGTGTCGCGGGCCTGGTCGGCGCCCTCGTGGCCGTCGGCGGCTTCGTGGTGGCCTACCAGAGCATCGACATCCCGGACGCCAACGAGGAGTTCAAGACCCAGACCTCGTTCGTCTACTACGCCGACGGCGAGCGCGAGGTCGGCCAGTTCGCCCGGCAGAACCGGGTCTCGGTCTCGCTCGAGGACGTGCCCAAGCGGGTGCAGGACGCGGTGGTCGCGGCCGAGAACAAGTCGTTCTGGAACGACCGGGGGATCGACCCCAAGGGGATCGTGCGGGCAGCGTTCTCCAACGCGCGCGCCGGGGAGACCACCCAGGGCGCCTCCACGATCACCCAGCAGTACGTGAAGATCCTGTACCTGACCTCCGAGCGCAAGCTCAGCCGCAAGGTCAAGGAGGCGATCCTCTCGCTGAAGATCCAGCGGGAGATGAGCAAGCGGGAGATCCTCGAGGGCTACCTCAACACCATCTACTTCGGCCGTGGCGCCTACGGCATCCAGGCGGCCTCCGAGGCGTACTTCAACAAGGGCGTCAAGCGGCTCAAGCTGCGCGAGGCCGCCTTCCTGGCCAGCGTGCTCAACAGCCCGTCCGCCTACGACCCCGCCAACGGCGAGGAGGCCGAGGCGGCGGTCACCCGCCGCTACCAGTACACGCTGGGCCGGATGGCCGACGACGGCTACATCACCCAGGAGAAGGCGGAGACGGCCGCCAAGCGCCTGCCCAAGTTCCCCAAGCAGGAGGCGCAGAGCGCGTACGGCGGCCAGAAGGGGCACATGCTCAAGCTGGTCCGCGACGAGCTGCTCCGGCTCGGCTACACCGAGACCCAGATCGACGGCGGCGGCCTGCGGGTCACCACCACCTTCGACCCGGAGATGATGTCGGAGCCTCCAGGAGGCGGTGATCGAGCAGCGCCCCGAGGGATTCGGCGACCAGCAGCTGCACATCGGCGCCGCCACGGTCGAGCCCGGCACCGGGGCGCTCAAGGCGTTCTACGGCGGCCAGGACTACCTCGACTCCCAGATCAACTGGGCCGCGACCGGGGGCATGGCCGGCTCGACGATGAAGGCCTTCACCATCGCCACGGCGATCAAGGAGGGCTTCTCCCTCGAGGACCGGTTCCAGGGCTACTCGCCGTACACCTTCCCCGACGGGACCACCAAGGTCTACAACGCCGGTGAGGGCGCGACCGACCTCGGCTCCTCGGTCTCGATGGTGACCGCCGCGGAGAACTCGACCAACACCGCGTTCGTCGACATGAGCGCGGCGATGGACGACGGGCCGCGCAAGATCCACGACCTCGCGGTGGCGGCCGGTCTCCCGCCCCAGGAGTCGAAGGAGAAGTTCCCCGGCATCCCGGCGCGCTCGGTCGACCTGCTCCCCGGAGGACGCGCTGATCACCCTGGGCAAGGCCCGGGTCAGCCCGATCAACATGGCCAACGCCTACGCCACCTTCGCCAACGGCGGTGAGCGGGCCGACGTGCACGTGGTGCAGAAGGTCGTCGAGGCCAACGGCGAGACGACCTACACGCGCGACAACTCCACCCGCCGGGTGGTCGACGAGGACGTCAACGCCGACACGGTCTACGCGCTCGAGGAGGTCGTGCAGGACGGTTCGGGACGGGCCGCCCAGATCGGCCGGCCGGTCGCCGGCAAGACCGGCACCGCGACCAACGACAAGGACCAGGTCTCCTCGTCCTGGTTCGTCGGCTTCACCCCGCAGCTGTCCACCGCGGTGATGTACGTGCGGGGCGACGGTGACGACCAGCTCGACGACTGGCTGCCCTCGTTCTTCGGCGGGACCTATCCCGCGCAGACCTGGCACGCCATCATGGAGCGCGTGAGCGAGGGAATGGAGATCGAGGACTTCCCGGACCCGGTCTTCCTCGACGGCGACGCGCCGGCCGACGGCTACGAGTACGTGCCCCCGCCGGCGCCCGCGCCGAAGCCCCAGCCGAAGCCGAAGCCGAAGCCGAGCACGAAGCCGGTGCCGACCAAGGAGCCGACGCCGAGCCAGGAGCCGACCCCGACCCCACCGGTCGAGCCGCCCGCGCCGCCGGAGCCGCCGGCGCCGCCCGCGCCGCCGCCCCCGCCGGTCCCGCCGGTGCCCCCGGTGCCGACGCCGACCGTGCCCGTCCCTCCGCCGCCCCCGCCCCCGGCCGGCTGAGCGGGCCGGGCCGATGAGGGAGGAGTCGGGCCCGGACACGTCCGGGTGGGTGGACCCGACACGGGACGACGCCATGGTCGCGTCGCTCTCCGGAGGGGATCGGCGGTCCGATGGGCACCCGCGCGAGCGGGCACCCGTGGTGGACGCCGGTGCGCGTGCTGCTGGCGCTGGCGGCTCTGGCCATGGCCCTGGGGATGGTCAGCAAGTCCGCCTGCGCCGGACACCGACTGGCAGGACATGGACGTGCGGACCAGACGCCATGTGCTACTCCGACATGCCCTACCTCTACACCGAGCGCGGCTTCGCCGAGCGGCACTGGCCCTACACCGACGACGAGGCGGTGCGCTCGGAGTTCGAGGTGATGGAGTACCCGACGGGCATCGCCTACTGGGCCTGGGGCACCAGCTACGTCACCTGGTGGCTCAGCGGCTCACCCGCCGACGACGAGCCGGGACGGGACCTGCCCGCGGAGGGCACCCTGTTACGTCGCGGTCAACGCGGTCGGCTTCACCCTGATCGTGCTGATCTCCACCTGGCTGCTGGCCGGGGTCAACCGGGTCCGGCTGGCCGGGGGCCGGTTCCTGCAGCCGGCCCTGGGACGCGGCCGGCTTCGCGATCGCCCCGGCCCTGGTGCTGACCGGCCTGGTCAACTGGGACCTGCTGGCGATCGGCTTCGTGGCCGGCGCGCTGCTGGGCCTGGTCGCGGGACCGGCCGATCCTCACCGGCGTGATGATCGGGCTGGGCACGGCCGCCAAGCTCTACCCGCTCTTCCTGCTGGGCGGCGTGCTCGTGCTGTGCCTGCGCGGACGGCGCTGGGCCCCCTGCGGCTATGCCGCCGCCGCGACCGTCATCTCCTGGGACCTCGCCCAGGTCGCCGGCCTGGCTCACCGGTGCGGACCAGTGGCAGGTCTTCTGGCACTTCAACAGCGAGCGCACCGCCGACCTCGGGTCGCTGTGGCTGGTCGCCCAGCAGATCACCGACACGACGATCAGCGCCGACACGATCAACCTGTGGTCGTGGGCCTTCTTCCTCGGCCTGGTGCCTGGCGGTCGCGCTGGTGGGGCTGCTCGCGCCCAGGCCGCCGCGGTTCGCCCAGCTCGGGCTTCCTGATCGTCGCGGGCTTCCTGCTGGTCAACAAGGTCTACTCGCCGCAGTACGTGCTGTGGCTGCTGCCGCTCGCCGCGCTGGCCCGTCCGCGCTGGCGCGACCTGCTGATCTGGCAGGCCGGCGAGCTGATCTACTTCGCCTCGGTCTGGTGGTACCTCGACGGCCGGCTGGACCCCGGCGCGGGCGACGACCCGGTCGCCTACTGGGTCACGACCGTGGTCCGGGTGCTCGCGCAGCTCTACCTGGTCGCGCTGGTGACCCGCGACGTGCTGCGTCCCGAGCACGACCCGGTGGCGCGGGACCCGGACGATCGCGACGCACCCGGGCCCGCAGACCCGGAGCCGGAGCCTCAGACCACCTCGACCCGGTCGAACCAGGTCGCGGTGTAGCGGACCCGTACGTCGATCCGGTCGCCCACCTCGGGCACCCGGGCGCCCGCCGGCAGGAAGAGCATCGAGGCCTGCATGTGCGGCGGCTCGGCGAAGAGCCGCTGCTTGCCGTCGATCGAGAACGGCGAGCGCACGAAGCCGACCGCGTCCAGGCCACCCCGGGCCAGGGTGGCCGCCCGGGCCCTCAGCGACTGGTCGCCGGTCGGCGCCTCGAGCCCGATGCCGTGCGCGGTGCCCCCGCTGACCACCAGCAGGTGGCCGGCCTTGGGCGCGGTCCGGGAGCGGTAGCCGAAGACGTCGCCGCGCTCGACCGGGTGCACGTCGAGGACCGTCGAGGTGACCCGGAGCGCGTCGCGGGCGCCGAGCCACAGGTCGGTGCCGATCCGCGGGCGGATCTCGAAGTCGCCGTACGACGAGCGCAGCCGGTCCAGCTCCTCGGACGGTCAGGTGGCTGACCCACAGGGTGCGGCTGGGCAGGCCGGCCGAGACCATGTCGGTGGCCAGTCGCTGCACCTGCGCGAGGTGCGAGCCCTGGGCCAGCGGCAGGTGCAGGGCGACGCCCTCGAGGGTGCCGCGGGCGGTCAGGCCGCCGAGCTCGCGCAGCTGGCGCCCGGTCATCCCGTGCCGCAGCATCGAGGTGACCAGCTCCAGGACGTAGCGGGCGTCGGGCTGCCGCTCCAGGAGCGCGGCCAGGTCCTCGGGGCGGCTGACGGTGTGCACCACCCGGCTCGGCGATCGCCGGGTCGACCTCGAGGGCGGCCCCGAAGGGGCGCCACGGGGTGAGCACGAGCAGGCTCCCGTCGTACCGGGAGGCCGACCTCGGGCAGCTCCTCGTAGGTGCCGACGGCGAGGGTGTCCGCCGTCTTCTCGCTGGCCCGGCCGGTCCGACCGGTGGTCGGCCAGCCACTGCGCGCGCCGGGCCAGCCGGCCCAGGCCGAAGCCGTAGCCGTTGCCCTTGACCACCGGGACCAGGCCCGGGGTGCGGTCGGCGACGGCGCGCAGGTGCTCGCGCCAGCGGTCGCCGTCGACGGTGAGGTCCAGGCTCATCCGTCGCCTCTTCATGTAGAGATCGAACGCCTTGTAGACGGCCTTGTTGATGCGGCAGGTCCCACTCGCCGGCGTACTCGACGGCCTCGCCGCCGGTGCCGACCTTGAACTGGATCAGGCCCACGTGCGGGTCGTCGGGGTCGAGGGTGTCGGTGATGCCGCGCATGTCGTAGACCTCGGCGCCGGCGGCGAGCGCGTCGCGGATCATCGCCCACTGGATCGCGTTGGAGCCGCGCACGTCGCGCTTCTCGGTCGAGGAGGCGCCGTAGGAGTACCAGACGTGGGTGCCGACCCGGATCGAGATCGTGGCGGCCACCAGGTCGCCCTCGTGCCGGGCCAGGTGCAGCACGATCCGGTCGGGCTCCTCGGCCGAGAGCGCCTCGACCATGGTCCGGAAGTAGGAGAGCGGCCGCGGGGTGAAGTGGTCGCGCTCGGCGGTGTGCGACGTAGAGCTCGTGGAAGGCCTCCAGGTCGGCGGCGGTCCCGCGGACCACCTCGACGCCGGCCTTGTCGGCCTTCTTGATGTTGCGGCGCCACAGCTGGTTCATCCCCTTGAGCACCTCCTCCTCGGTGCGCGGGCGGCCGTCGGCCACCAGCGGGAGGTGGAAGTTGTACTGGGGCTGCCCGGCGGCGAAGCCGCCCTCGACCGCCTGCGGCACCCAGCCGAGCTCGTGCAGCTGGGAGACGACGCGGGCGCCCTCCTGCGGAGCGCTCGAGCGGCACCAGGTCGTCGAGACGGCGTACGGCGGCGTCGGCGATGCCCTCCTTGACGCTCGCCGCCGACCAGCGACGGGTGACCACCGGCGGGCCCATCCGCACCCCGAAGGCGCCGGAGCGCTTGAGGTGGGCGGTCAGCGGGGTGAGCCAGCGGGCCAGGTCCTGGTCGTCCCAGTCGATCACCGGGCCCTCGGGCAGGTAGGCCAGGTAGCGCTTCACCTTGGGCAGCTGCCGGTAGAGCACCAGCGCGGCGCCGACCAGCTGCTCGCCCGTGCCGCCGTCGGCGGCCGGGGCGAACCAGCCCAGCGACTCGTGGCGCCACTCGGACTTCACCGCTCCCCAGGCCGGGGTCTGCAGGAAGGAGGCGGAGGACCGGGTAGCGGAGGAAGTCCAGGTGCTCCTCCGCGCTGACCACGCGCACGGCCAGTGGGGTCACAGGGGACGGCGACTGGTGCGGAGCTGGGATGAGACACGCGTCGAGGCTACCCGCGCTCAGAGGCGCTCGCGGAGCCAGGCGGCGTCGGCGACGTGCTGCTGCGCGTCGCCGGGGGTCTCCAGCACGACCGGCGCACCGGCGTCGCGGACCACCGCGGCCAGCAGGTCCGGGTCGACCCGGCCCGCGCCCAGGTTGGCGTGCCGGTCGGCGCCGGAGTCGAAGTCGTCGCGGCTGTCGTTGCAGTGCACCAGGTCGATCCGGCCGGTGATCGCCAGCACGTCGGCCACGACCGTCTCCAGGTCGTTGCCGCCGGCGTGGGCGTGGCAGGTGTCGAGGCAGAAGCCGACCTGGTCGGCGCCCTCGGTGCCGTCGATCGCGGCCCACACGCCGGCGATCCGCTCCAGGTAGCGGGTCATCGCGTTGTCGCCGCCGGCGGTGTTCTCGATCAGCAGCGGCACCGCGAGGTCGGCGGCCTCGATCGCCTTGCGCCAGTTGTCGAACCCCTTGGCGGGGTCGTCGGCCTTGTTGACGTGCCCGCCGTGCACGATCAGGCCCTTGGCGCCGATCTCGGCGGCCGCGTCGAGGTGCTTCTGCAGCAGCTTGCGGCTGGGGATGCGGATCCGGTTGTTCGTGGTCGCCACGTTGATGATGTACGGCGCGTGCACGTAGAGGTCGACCCCGGCCGCCTCGGCCGCCTCCCGCAGCGCGGCCGCGCCGCCGGGGTAGGCGATCTCCGGGCCCTGGTAGCCCTGCGGGTCGCCGAGGAAGAACTGCACCAGGCCCATCCCGCGCGCCTGCGCCTCGCCGACCGGGTCGGCCTGGTCGACGTGGGCGCCGATGACCGGGGTGCTGGTCGCCGGGGTGGCGGTCGAGGTTGCTCGCGGTGCTCATGCCCGCCAGCATAGGAACTGCCGGCGACAGGCTCACGGGCCAGCCTTCTCACAGGCCGCGCACTCCACAGGCCCGCACGTTCACAGGCCCAGCGCTTTCACAGGCCCAGCATCCGACCGATCAGCAGGACGCAGCCCACGGTGACGCCCAGGGAGACCCCGAGGACCAGGAACGGCAGCAGCCCGGCCGAGCCGCCGACCGGTCGCCGCGGCCGGCCGGTCGCGGTGCTCCGGGCGAGGGCCGAGGCGGCGGTGGCCCCAGGGCCGGACGCGGGCGGCACGCGCGAGCCGTCGCAGCAGCACCAGCGCGGCCTGGGCGTCGTCGGGACGGTGCCCCGGGTCGTCGGCGAGCAGCCGCTCCAGCAGGGGACGGAGCGGGGAGGAGGGCACGGCGCACCCCGCGCACCGGACGCGCCCCGGTGAGCAGGTGCACCCCGAGCATGCCGCACGGCGTACAGGTCCTGGCGCGGGTCCGGCGGCTGACCGGCGGCCTGCTCGGGCGCCATGTAGCCCTCGGTGCCGACGGCGGCCGGCGAGGTGGTCAGCCGCTCTCCGGCCAGCGTGACCGCCACCCCGAAGTCGCCCAGCCGCACGTGCACCCGGTCGTCGTCGGTCGGCTCCAGCAGCAGGTTGGCCGGCTTGACGTCGCGGTGCACCAGCCCGGTGGCGTGCACGGCGCCCAGGGCCAGCAGCGTCTGCTCGAGCACGTCGGCGACGACGCCGTCGGGCAGCCGCCCGTGCTCGCGCAGCAGGTCGGCGACCGAGCCGCCCGGTGACCAGGTCCATGGTGAGCAGGACCAGGTCGCCCTCGGCCGCCCACCCGGTGGGGGCGACCACGTGCGGGTGCCGCAGGCGGATCGCCTGCTCGCGCATGAACCGGGCGACCAGCGCGCCCGAGTGCTGGCCGAGGACCTTGGCGGCGACCAGCTCGCCGGTCCGCAGGTCGCGGGCCCGCCAGACCGACCCCATGCCGCCGGCCCCGATCTGGTCGAGCAGCAGGTAGCGGCCGGCGACCGGTCCCGCTCGTCCTCCGGACACCTGACCTCCCCGGTGCGTCCGCTCGCGCCCTGCAGGGACGCTAGTGGCCCGCGGGCACGTCGGCGGGCGTCGCGGTCGATCCACAGGGCGGGCGACGACGATTCCGCCGGCGTCTGCGCCGACTGTTAGCCTTGGCCGGTTGTCGCTGCGCCCTTCTCAGTAGGAGGACCTCGGCGATGACCGCGACTCGGCCCCTGGGCCGCGGTCGTGACGCAAGCCCTCCTGCCACGGAGAGTCCGTGGCCGCCTGAGTCCAGAGGAGGTGGAGACCGCTTTGCGTGCATATGAAGTGATGGTCATCCTCGACCCCAGCCTTGAAGAGCGCACCATCGAGCCGTCGCTCGACAAGTACCTCAACGTCATCCGCAACGACGGTGGCACCGTGGACAACGTCGACGTCTGGGGACGTCGTCGCCTTGCCTACGAGATCAAGAAGAACGCCGAGGGCATCTACGCCGTCGTCTCGCTGCAGGCCGAGCCGGCCACGGTCAAGGAGTTCGACCGCCAGCTCACGCTCAACGAGTCCATCCTGCGCACGAAGGTGATCAAGCCCGGCAAGCGCTGAGCTTGTGCAGAACCCTTCACGCCTGTCGGCGCCGTCGGCAACGATGAGCCCGGCAGACACCAGCACCACCTATTCGATGGATCAATGAGGGAGTCCTGACATGGCAGGCGAGACCGTCATCACCGTGGTCGGCAACCTGGTCGACGACCCGGAGCTGCGCTTCACCCCCTCGGGGGCGCCCGTGGCGAACTTCCGGATCGCGTCCACGCCGCGAACCTTCGACCGGCAGACCAACGAGTGGAAGGACGGCGACGCGCTGTTCCTCTCCTGCTCGGTCTGGCGGCAGGCGGCGGAGAACGTCGCCGAGTCCCTGCAGAAGGGGATGCGGGTCATCGTCACCGGCAACCTCAAGTCCCGTCAGTACGAGACCCGTGAGGGCGAGAAGCGCACCGTCTTCGAGATCGCTGTCGAAGAGATCGGCCCCGCGCTGAAGTACGCCACCGCCAAGGTCACCCGCACCACCCGTCAGGGCGGTGGGGGCGGCTACAACAGCGGCGGTGGCGGCGGCGGCGGTTACAACGCCGGCGGCGGCGGTGCGTCCCAGCAGGCCGACGACCCGTGGAGCACCCCTGCTCCGTCGCAGTCCCAGGGAGGCGGCGGCTTCGGCGGCTCCCAGGGTGGCGGCGGTGGCTACGGCGGTTCCCAGGGCGGCGGTCAGGGCGGCGGCCAGCCGGACCCGTGGGGTGCCCCCGGCGTCGGCGGCTCCGACGAGCCCCCGTTCTGATCCCTCTCCCGAGCACCTTCGGGATCCATCGAACCATCCGAATACACCTCAACCATTCCGGCCTGCACGGCCGGGCTTCTAGAAAGGAAGCACCACAATGGCCAAGGCAGTGATTCGCAAGCCCAAGAAGAAGGTTTGCCAGTTCTGCAAGGAGAAGGCGACCGGTGTCGACTACAAGGACACCACGCTCCTCCGCAAGTTCATCTCCGACCGCGGGAAGATCCGCGCGCGGCGCGTGACCGGCAACTGCGTCCAGCACCAGCGCGACGTGGCCATGGCGGTCAAGAACGCCCGCGAGGTCGCTCTGCTGCCCTACACCTCCACCGGTCGCTGAAGGGAGACGGAGACATGAAGCTCATCCTGACCCAGGAAGTGACCGGCCTCGGCGCCCCCGGCGACGTGGTCGAGGTCAAGGACGGCTACGGCCGCAACTACCTCGTCCCCCGGGGCGAGGCGATCCGCTGGACCCGTGGTGGCGAGAAGACCATCGAGTCCATCAAGGCTGCGCGTGCCTCGCGCTCCGTGCGCGACCACGCGCACGCGGTCGAGGTCAAGGGCAAGCTCGAGGGCCAGCCGGTCCAGCTGAAGGTGCGTGCTGGTGAGGGTGGCCGTCTGTTCGGTGCCGTCACCGCCGCGGACATCGCGGGCGCCCTGGCGACCGCCTCCGGCGAGACCATCGACAAGCGGACCCTCGTGCTCGGCAACCCGATCAAGGCCCTCGGCACCCACGAGGTCTCGGTCAAGCTGCACGACGACGTCTCGGCCCAGGTGACGCTCAACGTCATCCCCGCCTGACGAACGCCTGACGACGGCCCGTCCACCCCTCGGGGTGGGCGGGCCGTCGTGCGTCCCGGGGCGTTGCGTGCGCCCCGGGACGCGTACGGGCCGCGCGCGCCGCGCCGACGGCCGGGGCTGCGCTACTCGGTGGGCTCCGCGCAGAGGAACGGGCCCGCCGGCCCGCCCGCGTGGTACTCGTAGTCCCGCCCGCCGACCTGGAGCGTGATCCGGCTGCCCGGGGTCAGCGACTGGGTGTAGCTGAAGTCGGGCTGCGCGCAGCCCAGGCTCCCGTCCCGCCAGGTCACCTCCTCCTGGGCCACGAGCCGCACCGAGCCGACCGGCACGCCGAGACGCTCGGCCAGGTCGGCGGTGGCGCGGGTGACGTCGTCCTGGGTGGCGTCGTCCCGGTCAGGCATCGTCCTCGGTCTCCTTCTCGGTGGTGATGTGCCGAGGGGGCCGGCGGTGATCCGCCGGCCCCCTCGGGCTCTGCTGGTCGTGCTGGTCGCTACGGGGACGTCAGCGGTTCTTCTTGCCCCGCTTCTTCTCGACCTGGAAGGTCGCCTTCTTGGTCCCGGCCTCCACGGCGGCGTCGCCGCGGTAGCTGACCGTGACCGTGACCTTGCCGGCCCGACGGTAGCGAGGCAGCGTCACCTGCGTCTTGCCGGCCGCGTTGAGGGTGACCCGGTACGTCTTGGTCCGCCCGGCCCCCTTGACCACGACGGTGACCCGGCCGCTCGGCGTGACGCCACGGGCGTCCACGTCGACCCGGACCTTCTTGGCGGCCTTGCTGCCGACCCGGACCTGCTTCGGCGTCTGGATGCCGATCCGTGCACCGACCTTGGCCGGCGGCTCCTGACCGGGGGCGGTCACCACGACGTTGGTCGGCGCCGAGGTGCTGCCGTGGGTCCCGGCGTCACCGAGGTAGCGAGCCACCACCGGGTAGGTGCCGGCTTGCGCGGGCGCGGTCAGCTTCGCCCGCACGGAGCCGTTGGCGTCGAGGGTTCCCTCGCCGGCCTTCGCGCCGTTGACCAGGAACTCCACGGTGCCGGTCGGCTTGGCCGCGACCGGGGCGACGACGGTGGCCGTCGCCTCGAGCGTGCCGCCCGTGGTGATCTGCGACGGGGAGACCGCCAGGGCGGTCGACGACCGCTCCTTCGCGCCCTTGACCTCGACACCGACGGTGTCGGTGACCGGCTTCGCACCCGGGTCGGAGGTGGTGTGCACGAGCGTGCTGGTGAGCACGTCGCGGTTGACCACGTCCGGGTCGACCGTCACCTGGTAGGTGAAGGACGCGCCCTCGGCCTGAGGAACGGCGTAGGTCATGCAGACCAGCAGGTCGTTCCGGATGGTGCCGGCCGCCGGCGCGTTGTTGATCAGCGTGGTGGCGTCGGTGCCGGTGGCGTTCTCCGTGCCCACCGTCACGTTGCCCAGGTCACCGGTGACGTTGTCGTAGGCGAACACCAGGTCGTTGCTGCCCACCCGCGCGACGACCTGGAAGTCCAGGCTGCCGCCGGTGCCGTCCACGGCCCGCATGTCGTCGTACTCCACGAACCGGAGGGATCCGGTGCTGGCCAGCGTGACGCCCGAGCCCGCCGCCGCGTCGTAGCGGACAGCCATGTCCCGCCACAGCGCTGCAGCGAGGTTGTTCGGCTTCTCCACGTCCGGCAGGGTCTGCGGCGTGCCCGGAGCGGTCGACCCGGCCCAGTTGGCCGCCTGGTCGTAGACCAGGTAGCCGTCGTCGGTGAACGTCAGGCCCTGGTACTGCTTGCCGTAGAACCCGAACGTGACGTCCGAGAACGCGGTGAACGCCGAGTCGTTCCCGGTCACCGTCGCCGAGGGCCTCAAGCCGGCGGATGCCAGGTCGAAGTACTCCTGCTCCCCGCTGTACGGGTGGACGCACGACGGGTCGTTGGCGCTCGTCGTGGCCTCGTAGCGCCCCGTGTCACCGAAGGTGCTCTCGAGCTCGCCCTCCCAGCTGACCTTGCCGTCGGCGTAGGTCGCCCCGCCGGTGGCGGAACCCTCCACGTACGTCGTGCCCTCGGGCAGGGTCTCGGTGAGGGTGTAGGTCAGGTCTTCCTGCGACACGTTGGGCGCGATGTCGACCGAGTAGGTGATCGTCTCGCCCGGGGCGGCCCGCTCGACGTCCGCGGTCCGGGTGACGTCGTCCTCGACCCGGCGGACCGTCACCGGCACGACGCCGACGTGGCCGTCGGTGCCGGGGGCGGCGCCGAGCGTGAGGGAGCCGTACCAGGTCTGGCCGGCCTCCATCGCGTCCTCGTCCCAGAACGTGCGGATGCTGAACGGGTCGCCCGCGCCGATCGGCCCGTTCGGGCCCTCGGCGCGCAGGTTGCCGGCGTCGCCCGCGACGACTGCGGTCGCCACGACGGCCGTGTCGGACCCACCGGCCTGGCTGGCCTCCCAGTTCTGCACCAGGATCCACCAGCTGCCGGCCTCGGGGTTGGCCACCTCGCACCGCTCGGCGGAGCCGCCGGTGGCGCTGGAGCACACCTCGTTGGCCGCCGAGACCTCACCGCGACCGACGAACAGGTCGAAGTCCGGCGCGGTGGTCTCCCGCAGGCTGGTCAGCAGCCGGGTGGCGCCCTGCGGGACGTCGACCCGGACGACGGTGGTGCCGTCGCCGTTGTAGGCGTCGTTGTTGGTCTGGTCCTCGGGGACGCTGATCGACCGGGTGCTCTCGGGGACCAGGCCGGAGGCCGTGACCTTGAGCGAGTCCAGCTCGATCGCCTGGAGACCGTCGGTCACCTGGGAGCCGGCGTCACGACGGGTGGTGATGTCGATCGACGAGGGCAGCACGCCCGACGAAGGCAGGACGGCCACCGGCAGGTGCGCCTCGGGGGCCGAGGAGCCGGCCGGCGGGGTGAGCACCACGGTGCCGTAGAGCCAGGTGTCCGTGCCCGCCGTCGACGCGAGCTGGGCGGTCACCTTGAGGTTGGCCTCGTCGCCTGCGGTCAGCGCCAGGCTCTCCTGCTCGACCGTGATGGTCAGCTCGGGGGAGAAGCTCTCGGTGCTGACCGTCCAGGTGCCGGCGCCGGTCGCGGTGCCGGTCAGGGTCCTGGTCCACTCACAGCTCGACAGGCACTCGTTGTCGGCCATGCTGGCGGTGTTGAGGGCGCGGACGTCGCCGCCCTCGGCCGGGTCGGCGGCCACGTAGTCGGCAGGGGACTCGTCGAGCACGAAGCCGGCCTTGGCCGCCTTGGTCAGGTCCACCCGGCCGGAGCCCATGTCGTGCCAGTCGGCGTCGGTGCCGTCGTTGTCCTTGATCTCGGTGACGGCGGTGGTCATCAGCGCGGACTGCGCCTCGGCGGGGGACCAGTCGGGCTGGACACCCTTGAGCAGCGCCAGCGCACCCGCGGTGTGCGGGCTCGCCATCGAGGTGCCGGAGATGAAGCCCCAGCTGACCTCGTTGTCGCTGCCGTCGGCCGCCAGGATGTCGACACCGGGAGCGGAGACCGAGGGGCTGATCATCGAGACCGCGCGGTTGGGACCGCGGCTGGAGAACGCTGCCATGATGTCGGCGACGTCGTCACCGACGTACCGCTGGCCGCCGGAGAGCTCGGCCTGCGGGTTGGTGACGCTGGCCAGCCAGGTGCGCAGCTCCTGGGCGTCGGCGTAGGTGATGTGCACGGCCGGGAGCTCGTGCGGGTCGGCGTTGAGCGAGTCACCGCTGGCCTGGTCGTTGGCCAGGATCATCCCCTCGGCGCCGAGGCCGGCGACGACGCCGCCCTTCTCGACGCGGCCGTTGCCGCCCCGGGTGCAGAGCACGATCTTGCCGGTGAGGTCGACGTCGCCGAGCCCGGCGACGGTGCACAGCGGGTCACCGAGGGTGGTGGCGTCGACGATCGGGAAGGCGCCGTCGGAGGCCTTGGCGAAGGCCACGCCCTCGATGTCGGGGTGGGTCGCCCCGCCCTGGGCGGTGATCTGGGTGACCGCGGCCTGCCACTGCCGGTTGTGCTGGGTGGCGCCCACGGTGGTCATCCACGGCACGTCGCCGGGGCTGCCGAGGGTCTCGGGGCCGGGGCCCGCGTTGCCCGCGGAGGTGGCGACGTGGATGCCGGCGGCGCGCGCGTTGAGGAAGCCGATCGCGTCCGGGTCGCTCCACGGGTCGGAGGGCGACGCGCTGCCGATGGAGTAGTTGATGACGTCGACGCCGTCGGCGATGGCCTGGTCGATGCCGGCCAGGATGGCGCTCATCGGGCAGCCGCCGTCGCAGACGTCGTAGCCGATGATGTTGGCGTGCGGGGCGACGCCCTTGATGGTCGTGGTGGTGGAGAACTCGAACTCGCCGCCCTTGCCGGCGTACGTCGTGGCCTCGACCTGGTTGCCCGCCGTGGTGCTGGTCGGTGTGGGTGCCGTGGCCGTCGTCGTCGTAGGAGCTGCCGTCGGTGGTCAGGTTCCAGTAGCCGATGAGCTTGTCGTTGCAGCCCCAGTCGGCGACGTAGATGGCGGTGTTCGCCGGGTCGCACATGCCCAGGTAGTTGCCCGAGCCGAGCGGGTTCGTGTGGTCGTAGCCGTCGGCGCCGACGTCGGCGAAGGAGGGGTTGGCGGGGTTCAGGCCGCTGTCGAGGACGCCGACGAGCACGCCCTCACCCTTGGAGCCGACCTCACCGGGGACCTGGCTGCCGTCCCAGATGGTGGGGGCGCCGATCCACTCGGGACCGACGTCGGTCTGGAGCTGGCGCTCCTCGTCGACGTGCACCGCGGCGACGCCGTCGAGGTCGGCGACGCGACGCGCCTGGGCGCGGGTCAGCCGGACCGCGAGGCCGTTGGCCGCCTCGGTGTAGGTGTGGGTGACCCGCGGCGCGGCGCCGGTGATCCGGCGGATCGAGGAGCGCAGGTCGTCCTGCTCGTCCACGAGCGTGGCGCGGTAGCGCGAGGCCGAGGGGACGCCCTGGGTGTCGGCGCTGCGCTCTGCGGCCTCCCGGGAGGGGACGGCGGGCTCGTCGAGCTGGACGATGTAGGTCTCGACCTTGCCGGGCTTGCCCGGCTCGCCGAGGGACAGCACGGTGCCCTTCTCGGCCTTGGCGCTGGTGAAGGCCTGCTCGGACGAGACGACGGCCTCGTCGGGCCGCGGGGCTTCGGGAGCGGCGGAGGCGGGAGAGACGGTGGAGGCGAGCGGGACGAGCAGTGCGGCAGCCGCGAGGGCTGCCACGGGGCGTCTGATCAAGAGGATGCTCCCGAGGAGAGGAACCCGCGGGCCGGCCGGGGTTCGAGGAGGAAGGTGAAATGTGAACCGAGTTGCCCCTGTTTCCTAAGTCACCCCTAGACGTCCTGTCAACGGTTCTGAGCCCCCCGGAGTACGGACGTGTCCGAACCGTGATCGACCGGTCCGATCAGCGGACGGTGCCCGCGCCCGCGACCATCCAGGCGTCGGACCGTGCCCGGTGCACCAGCACCACCCCGCGGCTGCCCATGAAGACCGTCACGAAGACGACCCAGATCCACACCAGGCCGCCGCCGGCCGCCGGCCACCAGCAGGGCGACCGGGGCGAACGCGACGAACGTGAGCACCCCGGCGCGCGCCAGGTAGTCGCCGTCCCCGGCACCGATCAGCACGCCGTCGAGCACGAAGACCACCCCGGCCAGCGGCTGGCCCAGCGGCGATCACCAGCAGCACCGGGACCAGGAGGGCTCGCGGACGTCGTGGTCGGGGGTGAAGAGCGCTCCCACCCACGGGCTGGCCGCGGCGACCAGGAGCCCGGTCACCACCCCTGACCACAGTCCCCAGGCGGTCATCCGCTGGGTCAGCCGACGGGTGAGCGCGAGGTCACCGGCGCCCGAGCGCCCGCCCGGTCAGCGCCTGGGCGGCGATCGCGATCGCGTCGAGGGCGAAGGCGAGGAAGCGTCCACAGGGTCAGCGCCACCTGGTGGGTGGCGACCTGGGTGCTCTGCTCGTCGACGACCGCCCAGCGCGACGGCGTAGGTGAGGACGAGCAGCGAGGCGCGCAGGGTCAGGGTGCGGATCACCAGGCCGACCGAGGCCCGCGCCGCGGCCCGGATGCCGGCCCGGTCGGGCGCCAGCGACGCTCCCTCGCGGCGGGCGGCGCGCACCACCACGGCGACCATCACGGCAGCGGAGCCGAGCCTGGGCCAGCACCGAGCCCAGGGCGGCGCCGGCGATGCCGAGCGCCGGGACCGGGTCCGAGCCCGAAGACCAGGACGAGGTTGAGGCCGACGTTGACCAGGTTGCCCGCGACCGCCACCAGCAGCGGGGTGCGGGTGTCCTGGAGGCCGCGCAGCACGCCGGTGGTCGCCAGCATCACCAGCAGCGGGGTGACGCCGAACATGGCCACCCGCAGGTAGTCCTCGGCGTACCCGGCCACCACCTCCGAGACGCCGAAGGCGCGCGACCAGGGGACCGGAGAACACGACCCCCAGGACGGTGGCGACGGCACCGATCAGCACGGCCAGCCAGACGCCGTCCACGCCCTGGGTCAGCGCCCGGCGCAGGTCGCCGGCACCGAGGTGCCGGGCGACGCTGGCGGTGGTGCCGTAGGCGAGGAAGACGCACAGGCCGACGATCGGTCTGCAGGACCACGCCGGCGATGCCGAGGCCGGCCAGCTCGTCGGTGCCGAGATGGCCGACGATGGCCGAGTCGCTGAGCAGGTAGAGCGGCTCGGCGATCAGCGCGAAGAACGCCGGGACCGCGAGGCGGAGGATCTCGCGGTCGGTGGGGCGCACCCTGGAAGTGTAATGAGCAGGGGGTCTACTGCCCGCTACCGCCGCGGGTTGCCCGGAGTGGTGCTCCCGCCTGTGCCCGGGCCTGTGGACATCCGGGGGATATCACACAGATCACAGCGCCGTCCGCAACTTGTCGACAAAGCAACCGGCGGTCTGAACCTCCTGCCAAAATTCTTTCTCCCCAACTTTCATCCACAGGATGAGGATGACGTTTTCGCAGGTCAGAGCAGCATGTTGCAGATGTTGTGGACATGTTTTCCACACAACGCACCCGGCGAGCCCCACAGATCGGGCGGCTTCGTGCACCTGAAATCCCCAGTTATCCACACACCCTGTGGATAACGGGCTGTCCCTGAGGTCCTCCGGGCACGTACCGTCGCTGCGTCCCAGGTGTGTCAGTGGTCTGTCGGTGGTCGTTCCTACCGTGGTCCGTGCCTGGGTCGCCCGCCGTCCCGGCACCCGGCACGCCCGGTCATCCCCAGCCGCGTCACCATCCCCCTCCGGAGGCACCCTGTGAGCATCGCCGAGCAAGACACGCTCGGGCCCAGCGAGCCGCCGCTACGACGAGAGCTACGAGCAGTGGGGCGACGGACCCTCGTCCTTCGCGCCGGGCGAGAAGCCGCGCTCGGCCAACGACCGGACGCCGCCGCAGGACAACGCCGCGGAGCAGAGCGTGCTCGGCTCGATGCTGCTCTCCAAGGACGCCATCGCCGACGTGTCGGAGGCCGTGCGCGGCGTCGACTTCTACCGCCCCGCGCACGAGCTGATCTACGACGCGATCATCGACCTCTACGGCCGCGGCGAGCCGGCCGACCCGGTGACGGTCGCCGCCGAGCTCCAGCGCCGCGGCGAGCTGCAGCGCGTCGGGGGCGCGCCGTACCTGCACACGCTCTCGGCCAACGTGCCGATCGCGGCCAACGCGGCGTACTACGGGGAGATCGTCCGGGAGAAGGCGATCCTGCGGCGCCTGGTCGAGGCCGGCACGAAGATCGTGCAGATCGGCTACGCGGGCGAGGGCCAGGTCGACGACGTCGTCGACCAGGCCCAGGCGGAGGTCTACAAGATCACCGAGAAGCGGGCGAAGGAGGACTACGCCCCGCTGAGCGACATCATGAACGGTGTCCTCGACGAGATCGAGGCGATCAGCAACCGGGAGGCCGGGGTCTACGGCGTGCCCACCGGGTTCGCCGACTTCGACGAGCTGACCAACGGTCTGCACTCGGGCCAGATGATCATCGTCGCCGCGCGACCCGCGATGGGTAAGTCGACGCTGGCTCTCGACTTCTGCCGCGCCGCGTCCATCCACAACAACATGGCCTCGGTCTTCTTCAGCCTGGAGATGACGCGCTCGGAGATCGTGATGCGTCTGCTCTCCGCGGAGGCGAAGATCGCGCTCAACCACATCCGCAACGGCAACATGCAGGAGGACGACTGGGACAAGCTCGCCAAGAAGATGGGCGAGGTCTCGGCCGCTCCGATGTACATCGACGACTCGCCCAACATGACGATGATGGAGATCCGGGCGAAGGCCCGCCGGCTCAAGCAGAAGCACGACCTGCGCCTGATCGTCATCGACTACCTGCAGCTGATGAGCTCGGGCAAGAAGGTGGAGTCCCGCCAGCTCGAGGTCTCGGAGTTCTCCCGGCAGATCAAGCTGCTCGCCAAGGAGCTCGAGGTCCCGATCATCGCGCTCTCGCAGCTGAACCGTGGTCCCGAGCAGCGTGGCGACAAGCGCCCGATGATGAGCGACCTGCGTGAGTCCGGCTCGATCGAGCAGGACGCCGACATGGTGATCCTGCTCCACCGCGACGACGTCTACGAGAAGGAGTCGACCCGCCCCGGCGAGGCCGACCTGATCGTGGCCAAGCACCGAAACGGGCCCACGCGCGACATCACCGTCGCGTTCCAGGGTCACTACTCGCGGTTCGTGGACATGGCGCACTGAGCGGGTGTCGTTGCCGACGATGACCGAGTTTGCAGTGGAACCTTCCAATTTGCAGTCGATGCACATTGCTCAGGTTCCTGATCGCAATCTCGTAACTCGTGCGGGGGAAGTTGCGTCGTATCGAGGTCGCAACCTGTCGAGGATCGGGAAGCCAATCGCTGGAGAGGCCAGCCTTCGGGGGTCTTGCAGGTTGCCGAGTCCACGGTCCAGGGCTCGTAGCGAAGAGCCGGTGCGCCGGTGCTGGGACGAGGGTGTCGCCATGCGCAAGCGTCACCCGTGCGTCGGTGCTTCATGGGACGATGGACTTCCGTCTGTGGTCTGTGGTCTGTGGGAACTGAGGAGGAGGTCGCCCCGTGGCTGGTGATGCTTCTTGGTCCCATACCAACAAGGACCCGAATCATGACCGCGTTTCCGCGTAAGAAGACCTACTGCAAGGGCATTGTCGTCCGGTGAAGGGAGGGTCCATGCCCCCCCTCGATGATGAAGCTGGCGCGGCGCTAGTAGGTGATGAGGCGGCGCTGTGGGCATCTTTTTTGGAGGTCTTAGGTAGACACGGCTCGGTTAGCCTAGACAGCGCTGGCAGACCTGTGTTTCGCGCCGCTCACGAGTCGGCAACTCGTACGTTCTGCCTCTCCGCCCATGAGTTGCGCGAGTACTTCGTCATTGACATCGAACGACAGCGCTCGAATGACGCAGACCCCCTGCGGGTGGATGTGCTACCCGCATGGTTCATCGACGAGCTGAATGAGTTCGTCGGCTCGTACGAGGAGCCGTTCGAGTTCGAGCACGTGCGTCTCACGCCCGATGGATTCGAGCCTGTCCTGCAGTGTTGAGTCGCGAACAGGACCGAACTGGTTTGGGAGTTGGAAGCATTCAACTCGCTCGCCGAAGCGGTGCTTTGTCTCAGCGGAGAACACGTGCTGACGTCACTTGCCGTCCGGGCGGCAACGAAGCGTCACGTTGCAAGGAGAGCGGGCGCATGGCGGTGCTGGCTGGCCGCCAGCGGCGCACTGGTGATTGCTCGTGTGACCGAACAGTGCGATCACGTGCTGTCTGTCGCTCTCGGGGAGGGGGTTGTGCGCTCGCTTGCTGGCACCACCGCTCCACGCTTCGGGAGGGTTGCAGACTCGACTCGCAGAGGCTGCAGACTCGTGTCGTTCGAGAGTCGTCCCGTTGCAGCTTGGGCGATCGTCGGCAGCAGGCCGCGCTCCCTGTCGCTGCCATCTCCCGCGGGCTGCTGACCTGCGGAAACGCGGCGTGCTACGAGGAGTAGCGCGCCCGTCCGGCGCCTGCGGGCCAGGCCGGGGGTGGGCTCGGGGTTAACGTCGGAACGGCGTCGGGGAGGCTGCCGACAGCGACGACAGGAGTGACATGACCCTCGGGCAGAAGATCCGAGCCGGCCGGACCGCAGCCGGTCTGACGCAGCAGGAGATGGCGAAGAAGCTGAGCGTCTCGCGCCAGGCGGTGACCAAGTGGGAGGCCGACCGCGGCATCAGGCGCCACCTGACGCCGCGTCGTCACGCGCGTCCGCGAGGCGTGCACGATAGCGCGCCGTCGCGCGACGAGCCGGGTCGAACGCCGGGTCGACCTCCGCGAGCTGCTCGAGGTGCGAGGCGTGGCTCGTCATCTGACGTCGGCGACTGGCGTCCCGGAGCGCCGTCCGCTGACGGTCTGAGGGCCCGTACCCTTCGAGCAGGGCAGCCAGGTTCTGCTGCTGGTGCTCCGCCACGGCGGACTCGTCCGCCCCGGGGGAGATCCCGTACTCCGGTGCCACGCAGCTCCCGGCCATCAGCGGGCTCCAGTGCCACGCCGCCCACGCCAGGTCCTCGAGCGGGTCGCGGGCCGGGCGAAGTCCCAGCCCGACGTGGGACCCGGCGCCGCCGGGCTGCTAGGCGCCACCATCGAGACCTCCTGGGCACGACCTGACCGGGCCGGTGCGTGACCAGGCGCGCACCCGCTCGACCGGGCGCAAGCTGGCCGGCTCCCGCGGCGGTGCGCGCCGCCTTCCTGGAGCTGAGGGTCCAGCCGCCGATCCGCAGCAGGCGCTCCGCGTCTGAGGTTCGGCGCGATCTGCGCGTCCTGGTCCCGGCCTCGCCGGGGACGAACTCGAGGATCTCCCGGCCCACGTCGTCGCCGCCGGCACGGCAGGAAGCCGTCGAACGCCGCGGCCTGGAAGTGATTCGCAGATCGTGCGCCGCTGGCGTCCACGCGCCGAAGGGTCGACGGACGGTGTCACCAGGCGGACCAGGCTGATCTCGGCGAGCACCTTCGCTTCGCTGAGCCGGTCGAGGGCTTCGTAGGTGCGGCCCTTCGCGGCGCCGGTGAGGGCCAGGGCACGTTCGATGTCGAGGATCGGTGAGCGCAGAAGGCCTTCGATCATCTTGTGGGCCGCGGAGTTCTTGCGCGGCTTCACTGCTTCCATCCACTCCGGCCGCAGTGCGGCGAGGTGTCCGGCGGACTCCTCGGCGGCCTCGGCTGCGCCGATCGCGGCCCTGGCCAGGTAGGCGACCATAGAGTCGGCGTCTCCTTCCCGGTAGCCGAGGAGGTGGTCGAAGTAGGTGTCGACGTCGGCCAGCATTGCTGCGGCGGCCGGGACGGTGACGCTGCGGGTCAGGCCCCGGCGGCGCAGCACGGCTCCGATGAGGCCGCGACCGACACGGCCGTTGCCGTCGGTGAACGGGTGGATCGCCTCGAACTGGGCGTGCACGACCGCGGCCTGGGCCACGGCGCTGAGGTCGTCGCGGTTCGCGAAGGCGAGCAGGTCGTCCATGAGCGGGGCGACGAGGCGCGGCGGGGGCGGGACGTGCGCGGAACCGTACGGGGTGAGGTCGGAACCTCCGACCCAGTTCTGCATGGTGCGGTACGCACCGGCGTAGTCGCGTTCGGCGGGGTCATCGCCTAGGAGGCGCTGGTGAGCGGCGAGGACCGCCGCGCCGGTGAGCGGCTTGCCTCCGTCGGTGGAGGCCGTGAGCGCGGTGAGTGCTTGGGCGGCGGCGATGGTCGACCCGGCGCTGGTGGCGGCCTGGGCGCCGACGGTGGCCCGCGCGAGGTCGTCCATGTCGGCGTAGATGCGTTCGATCTTCGAGGTTGCCACAGCCTCGGTGCGCACCAGCAGCTCGCTGAGTCCGGCGAGGTGTTCGGCGCGGGCTTGCAGGCGCGTCAGGGCGACGGCGGCGGCTTCGATGAGTGCGACGGTGTCGGTGGAGACCTCGACGGTTGCCTCGGCGATGCGGGCCGGGACCTGGACGGTGATCGCCGTCATCATCCGCTCGGGCCGGGTGGGCCGTGCGCCGTCGGCCCCGACCTGGTCGGGGTTGGTCGTCCACGGTCGCTCTTCACGCGTGACGCTGGGCCAGGCGGGCTTGGGGGCGGTGTCCACGCTTTCTCCTCACCGGGAACAAGAGTCCCCATAGTACCGCTTGCTCGCCTAAGTGGCATCAAGGAATTGGGAAGTGCTGGTTTCTCGACACCGGCACCGGTCGGGCCAGGGTCAGGGTCAGACGACGTCGCGCCCCAGCCGCCGACGCTCACGAGCCAGCACGTAGACGCTTCAACGCGTCCCGACGTGCACGGCAGGAGAGCAGCCGCCCGGCGGAACAACGCGGCGGCAGCGGCCGTTGGCCCTCTATGACAACCATCGGCTTCATCGGCAGCGGCAACATCGGCGGCACCCTGGCCAAGCTCTTCGCGGCCCAGGGGCAGGACGTCGTCGTCAGCAACTCGCGCGGGCCCGAGACGCTCGCGGACCTCGTGTCGGAGATCGGTGAGCGAGCCTGCGCCGCCACCTCCGAGGAGGCGGCCAAGGCCGGGGAGGTCGTCGTCGTGTCGGTGCCGTTCCTGGCCGTCGACCAGGTGCCGGTGGCGCCGCTGGCCGGCAAGGTCGTCATCGACACCAACAACTACTACTTCGAGCGCGACGGCCACGTCGCCGAGATCGACGCCGGCCAGACCACGCCGAGCGAGGTCCTCCAGGCCCACCTGCCGCAGTCGCAGGTCGTGAAGCTGTTCAACGCCATCCAGGCCGACCACCTCGCCACGAAGGGCGTCCCCGCCGGCACCGCCGGTCGTCGTGCGCTGCCGATGGCCGGTGACGACGCCGCGGCGAAGGCCAAGGTGGCCGCGCTCGTCGACGGGATCGGCTACGACGTCGTCGACGTCGGCCCGCTCGCCGAGGGGTGGCGCTTCGACCGCGACCAGCCGGCGTACGGCGCGGAGGTCGATGTCGCCGGTCTCACCGAGCTGCTCGCGCAGGCCGACGCGCGTCTCCGCCTAGAGCACCCCCGCAGGTGGCCCGGCTGGTCTCGGGGGTCTGAGTCTCACCCCATTTCGGGGAGTTTGGGTCCCGCCCAGCGGGGCACGGTCGGAGAACGTCGGTGGTGCGTTCGGACACCACCGAACCACCGGGGGAGACCAGAGTGACCGCGAGAAGACACCACCGAGCCGCGCTCCTGACGACGACGGCGCTAATGGGCGCGCTGCTCTCACCCGCGACGGCCGGGGCCGCCGCGCCGGCCCCCGACGGGACGCAGGCACGCACGGCGCCCGAACGCTGGGTCGAGACGGCGTACGGACGGGGCCCGATCAAGGTGTCGAAGGCCTCCGGCGCCCGGATCCACCTGACCTTCACCGGCAGCCGCGGTGACCTGGTCCGGCTGGAGAGCCAGGGCCACGTCGTCACCGAAGCCCGGCTCAACGTCTCGACGGGGAACCGGAGGCTCGGACGGACGGTGCCGGCCGAGAAGTACTCCAGGTGGCGCCTACCGGCCAGCGGTCGGTTCACCCTGACCCTGCGCAACCGCAGCCGCGAGGCGAGGCTCCAGCTGGTCAAGCTCCGCCAGGCCCGCCTCGTGCCCGGCAAGAAGGTGGCGCTGCCCAGTCGCCGCGGGTACGGCTGGTGGGTCACCGCCGCCATGCCGCGCAAGGGCTCCTGGGCCGCGCGCCTGTCCGGCGCGAAGGGCGTGCGCTGGCGCTCGGTCCACGTGGCGGGTGACTCCAGTGAGACGTACCTGGCCAACGAGGGGCCGTACCTGGCGACGTCGGCAGTCGCCCTGGTCGCGGGCAGCCCGCCGCTGGCCGAGAGGGGGGACTCGCTGCGCAACACCACCAAGGCCCCTGTCCGTGCCGGCCGGCCGGTGCACTTCTACACGACGGGCGGCGGCTCGGCTCACCTCCTGAAGGGCCGCACCGCGAAGGGGCAGCTGGACGGTCCCGGCCAGCGCGTGGGGCGCTCCGGCCTGCTGGTGAGCACGGTCGAGCTGCCCGCACGGACCCTGGTGCAGGAGGTCGCGGCTCTCCCTGGCGGCGCTACCGCCGACAAGGTCCGGTCGCGGATCCTCGCCGCGACCGCTCCCACCTCGTTCCCCGACGCGCTCTTCACCGGTGAGGGAGGGCCCCAGCAGGTCGTCACCCTGGCCACCGGCGCAGTGCGACCGAAGCTCTCCTACGGACTGCGCAGCACCAAGTCCCTCGGCACGCTGCCGCCGCCGGGGGAGGGGGCGCCGGTGACGACCCCCTTCGTGGTCGACACCCCGGGCCAGTGGGTGGTGGCGCGGATGGCGCCCACCTCCGGCCCTCAGCGCGTGGCTGTCGACTCGGCGACCCTGGAGCGCTGGCGGCTGACCTTCCACCCGACGTACCTGAGCTTCTGCGGCGCCTACAGCGGCCACGGGTGCGGGGACTTCTTCGGCTCGACGATCGGACCCGGCCAGGAGCACGACCTGCCGACCTCCGCCGGCACCGAGAAGGCGCCCACGTTCCTGCTGCTGCGCCCCGGCGGCCAGGGCACCGGCACGGTCGATGTCACCGTGGAGCGCGCGTACTAGGTAACCCAGGGGGGAGCCGAGCGGTGAGCTCGCTGGCCGTGCGCACCAGGGCTGCCACGTCGAGAGACCTGCTGGCCGACGGCCAGGCGATCACGGTGGTGGCCGGAGGTGCGTCGATCACCGGCACCGCGACGTGCTCGGGCCATTGCCAGGCCCGGCTGGACGCCGGGATGACGAGCAGGGTCCTGCCGAGCGCGACCAGCTGAGCCAACTGCGACTGGGTGCGGACCTCAGGCCCGTGACCCGCGGGATAGCTGCCGTCCAGCCGTGGCCAGCGGGCGATCGGGAGGTCGGGGACGTCCTGGACGTCGGCGAGGGTGAGCTGGTCGCAGGAGGCGAGCGGGTGCTTGCCCGGGACGATCGCGACCTGCCCCTCGGTGAGCAGGTCCTCGGTGTCGAATCCCGCGAGGTCGTCGTAGGGACGGTGCATCAAGGCGACGTCCGCGGCTCCCGTGCGCAGCAGGCCGGCCTGCTCACCCACCTCGCACAGCAGCACCTCGACGTGGGCGACGCCGGGCTTCGCCGCGTGCGCCTCGACCAGCGCGGTGAGCAGGTCGTGGGAGGCTCCCGCCTTCGAGGCGAGCACCAGGGGGCGTTCGCGACGGGCAGCGCGCTGGGTACGCCGGGCAGCCGCGCGCACGGCGTCGAGCGCCGTACCGGCCTCATCCCGCAGGACGCTGCCAGCGTCGGTGAGCGTGACGCCACGCCGGTTCCGCTCGAAGAGGGCCACGCCGAGGCGGTCCTCCAGGTGCCTGATCGCTCGGGACAGCGGCGGCTGGGAGATGCCCAGCCGCTCGGCGGCACGACCGAAGTGCAGCTCGTCGGCCACCGCGAGGAAGTACCGCAGCTCGCGCGTCTCCAGGTCGGTCACGTCGCGTCCCCTCCCGCCAGTGATACCCGGACGGTATCTGAGCGGTGCGAAACGGTCTTGGACGACGGCCGCCGCGGCAGGAGAGCCTGACGTCGTACGCGTGCCACCTGGCGCGCGTGTCGACGAAGGAGACGACGTGAGCACGAGCACCGCACCGACCGACACGACAGCCGCGCGAGAGCCTCGGGGAGTCGCGCTGGTGACCGGGGCCAACAAGGGGATCGGGTTGGCGGTCGCGCACGGGCTCGGGGCGCTCGGGTTCCGCGTCGGAGTGGGCGCGCGCGACGAGACGCGCCGCCAGGCTGCGGTCGAGGCCCTGCTCCGTCGCGGTGTGGACGCCTTCGGGGTGGCCCTCGACGTGACCTCGGACGACAGCGTCGCCTCGGCGGCGAAGCTCCTGGAGACCGAGGTCGGAGGGCTGGACGTGCTGGTGAACAACGCCGGCATCGGGGGACGCACCGACGGCGGGGCCCAGGACCCGACGACCCTCGACCTCGACGTGCTGCAGACGGTCCTGGACACCAACGTGTTCGGCGTCGTCCGGGTGACCAACGCGATGCTGCCACTGCTGCACCGCTCCGACGCGCCGCGCATCGTGAACATCTCGAGCGACATGGGCTCGCTGACCTTGCAGACCGGACCGCAGATGGCGGCGTACGCGCCCTCCAAGACGATGCTGAACAGCATCACCGCCCAGTACGCCCGCGCGCTGACCGACACGAAGGTGATCGTCAACGCGGCCTGTCCCGGGCTCGTGGCGACCGACTTCACCGGCCACTACGGCGAGCGCACCGCCGAGCAGGGCGCTGCCGTCGCGATCCGGCTGGCGACCCTGCCCGAGGACGGCCCGCGTGGCTCCTTCTTCAACGAGGACGGGCCGATCCCCTGGTGAGTGCCGACAGGCACCTGCACCGGAGAGCAGGCACCATCACCCGAGAGGGAGCTGAGCAAATTCTCTCGCGTTCCGCTGCGCCGGCGCCCCGCGCTGGCTAGGTTCGCCCGCGCCGGGGGATCTGGGGCGTACCTGCGCGTGCGCCCGCACTCCACCACCGTCAGGGGATCTCATGCGGCTTCGTACGACCCGGTTCGTCTCGCCACTGCTGGCCCTCCTCGTGGGGGTGACCGGCCTGACGGCCGGTCTGCTCGCCACGCCGGCCGCACAGGCGCTCCCGGACGCCATCCCCGCCGAGGCACTCTCCTTCGCCGACGACTTCGAGCGTGCGGACGGGGCCCTCGGCAACGGCTGGACCTCGCCGGGCTCCCTGCCGACCCCCGCGATCGTGGGCGGCCGGGTCGCCGCCCCGGGAGCGGACGACGAGGTCCACGCCGCGCTGAGACCCACCGTCACCAACCGGTACGCGATCAGCCTGGACATGCCGCACTCGTGGCACGACGACCTGGCCCGCATCGGGGCGGTGCTGAACCTGGACGCCGATGGCAACGGCGAGGCGGTCTTCTTGAGCCGTCCGTGGGGCACGCCCTCGAGTCCTGCGGGTTTCTCTCAGTTCGAGCACGTCGAGATCGTGAACTGGGAGTTCGAGGTCCGCAGGATCTCTCCGATCGGGTCGGTCGCGACCCCCGTCGCGGGCACGCTCAGCGTGGAGCGCACCGGCCGGGACGGTCTCATCCGGGTGCGCATGGACGCGGGCGCCACGGTGTTCTCCAATTCCTTCCGCGCCCTCACCGATCCGGTGGGGAGACTCGATGGCCGGCCCGGCCGTCTCCGGCTCCGGCCAGATCGACCGTTACACCCGTACCACCACGCCCACCGTCACGTTCGCGTCCCCGCCGCCCGGGCCGTTCCACGTCGGCGACTCCCACACAGTCGTGGTCGAGGCGTCCGAGCCGGCGGCCAGGCTCACCGTGACCGCACAGACGCCGCCGTCTGCGGAGTCGAGGGCACCGTGGTCACGGCGCTGGCCCAGGGGACGTGCGCCCTCCAGGCGGTCGACGGCCGGACCGGCGCCACCGCGACACAGTCCTTCGCCGTCACGCAGGTGCCGGTGACCCTCGACCTCGGGAGGAGCGGAGGTGGAGACTTCGTCGGCGACACGCTGACCATGCGCGCCGCGGTGTCCAGCCCGCGTGGCATCCCCGCCGGCGTCCTGTCGTTGACCATCGACGGCTCGACGACCACGACCCGAGCCAGCTCGCTCACGGGCAGCCTGGCCATCACGTCGCTCGAGCCGCGCGAGGTCTCCGCCACCTTCGTGCCCGACGACGCGCACCGGTTCGCGCCGGCCGCGGACGGCTTCCTCGTGCGGGGCAGGAAGTGGTTGACGAAGACGGAGGTCAGACTCGAACGTGACGGGATCCGGGTAACGGTCCGGTCCGAGGCCGGCGTCCTCCCGACTCCCGTCCCGACGGGGACCGTCCACGTCCAGAAGATCGAGCCCGGCGCCCCCTGGCTGGAGTCGATCACCAACCTCGGCTCCTACCCGCTCGTCGACGGTCAGGTGGTCGTCCCAGGAAAGCGGGTGCCCGGGCATCTCTACACCGCCCGCTATGCAGGCGACCCGCAGCACGACGAGAGCACGTCGCCCCACCTGACGCAGAAGCCCGCCACGATGACCGCGACCGTCCACCCGGAGCGGCCCACGGCCACCGGGTGGTACCGCGAGCCGGTCACCGTCTCGTACGCCTGCACGGTCGAGGGCATCGCGACGATCGACTGGTGCCCGGCCACCAGGACCGTCGAGACCGACGGCCGGGACATGGAGATCACCGAGGAGTTCCTCAGCGCCGAGGGAGCCCACGCCACCGCGACGGTGACCGTCTCCCTGGACCGGACGCCGCCGACCGTGGCCGTCGTCGGTCTTCCCGACTCCGGGACGTACGAGGGCACGCCTCCGGACGGTGAGTGCCTCGCGTCGGACCTGGTCTCGGGAGTGGCGACGTGCGAGGTCTCGCACACGGTGGCACCCGACGGCACGGTCACCTACACCGCGACGGCCGTGGACCGGGCGGGCAACAGCCGCGCCTCGACGAGGACCCTGCGGCTGCCCGGATCGACGCCGCCGGAGCCCCCGACGCCCCCGGGCAGCGAGCCCCCGGTGACCGGGCCACCTGTCGCCGAGCCTCCGGTGACCCCGCCTCCAGTCACCACTCCACCGCCGACCGGCACGCCGACCCCTCCTACGGCCACGCCGCAGCCGGCGCCGGTCGTCACCGGGCCCATCACGATCACCGGCGGCGCACCGAGCGGCGCGAAGGATGTGCAGCTCGCCAAGGGCAAGAGGCTGACCCTCACGATCAAGGCCAGGACCAAGCCGGTACTCGCCCGGCTGCCCCGCGGGGTCAAGGCCACCAAGGCGAAGAGGATCAGCAAGGGGCGCTGGCGGATCGTCCTCACCGTCAACGCCACCAAGACGGTCACGATCAAGCTCACCGTCGACCGCAAGAAGCGCGCGTTCAAGGTGGTCCGGCTCCCCTAGGCGGCAGGGAAGGCGGCGGGTCTGCCGGCGCGCTCGCCAGGATGGCCCCGTGAGGATCCTGTCGGTGAACGCCTGGGGCGGCGCGATGTACGAGGCTCTGGCGGCCTACCTGGCGGAGGTGGAAGCCGACGGGGGGCGCAGGCTGAACGGCTGGCCGAGGTCGTCGACTCCATGCGCGAGCCCGAGGACGTGGTGGTGGTCTGCGGGGACCTCAACGTGCTGCCCGACAGCGAGATCGGCGCGCAGCCCGAGGTCTCGGACCACCGGGTGCTGCTCCTCGACCTGTGACGGCGTACGCCGGGCTCCCCTGCTAGCGCCGTCACCCCGAGGTGGGCGGGGCGTCCCGGACGGTGCGCTGGTCGGGCTCCTCCAGCTCCTGGAAGAAGGTGACCTCCAGGGACGCGGGGGCGCGCAGGCGAGAGTTCAAGGAACGCCACGGCGTCTCGGTGGGGGCCGCGACCAGCTCGGCACCCGCCGCGGTGGCGGCGTCCGTGACGGCCGCCGCGTCGTCGACCTCGAGCGCCACCCGCACCGACGAGCCCACGAACCCGTCGGTCTCGACCCGGTCGACCATCCGCTTGTGGGCCGGGCTGGCGATCTCGAGGGTGGCCCGACCGGCGTCCAGGATCGCCACCCGGTCGTCGTCCCCTTCGGCGAAGGCGGCGACCTCGGTCATGCCGAGAACGTCGCGGTAGAAGGCGAGGGCCTGGTCGTAGTCCGCCGCCTCGACCACGAGGCGCAGCTGCTTGATGCCGGAGGTGTTCGTCATGCCGACATCATCCGGCAGAGCGCGTCAACGAGCGGCGAAGCACCGCCTCGGGGGAAGACGACGGCCCCGTCCGTGGTGGACGAGGCCGTCGCCAGAGGTCGAGCTCAGATCACGGTGACGGTGATCGGGGTGCCGAAGAGGTACTCGTCGAACCCCGCGTCGTACTCGAAGAAGGCCTTCATCGTGTACGTCCCGGGCGGGAACTCCAAGAAGTCGTGGGTGTAGAGCTGGAACGAGCCGTCCGCCTTGACCGAGTGCACGCCGAGCAGGTCGGGCGAGTCCGAGCCGATGGTCAGCGATCCGTCGTCGAGGTAGGCGTCGACCCAGCCCGTGGTGGCGACGGCGCCCTTGTAGAGCAGCTGGCCGGTGATGTTGGGGGCGTCGTAGGTCGCGCGGTTGACCGTGACCGCCGTGGTGGCCAGCGTCATCGTGGTGTTGTGCGAGACGATCTTGATCTTGGCCGTCTTGTGCTTCTTGACCTTGGCCGTCACGACGTGCTCGCCGACGGTGAGGGTCGACGGGATGGTCAGGGTCGCCTTCCGCTTCTTCAGCTTGACCGTGCCGGCGTCGACGCCGTCGATGGCGAACGTGACCTTGCCCTTGCGGGCGCCCTTGGCCTTGACGGTCACCGTGTCGGTGGTCAGGCCGTAGTGGACGTAGCCCTTGTTGGCCGAGATCGCGAGCTTCTTCTTGGCCTTGCTCTTCTTGCCCTTGTTCTTCTTCTTGGGCTTGGCCTTGCTCTCCGCTGCCAGGGTCTGGGCTGCCTGGGTCTGTGCTCCTTGCGCCTGGGAGCTCTGCCCCGTAGCGTGCGCGGCGCCGGCCAGGCCGACGGTGGGGGTGACCAGCGCGAGGCTGGTCACCGTTCCCAGGAGGATGCGTGTCGTCTTGTTCAACGTTCGACTCGTTTCTGTCCAGCCCGGAGCCCCCCGAGCGCTGGTGTAGGCGTGGGCCGTCTACCCACCCCCCGCACCGTCAAACCCGCGTGGACGCGGGGGTCCACGCCTCGGGCAGGTTCCAGGCGCTCGGGCTCGCCGTTGCCCCGCTGTCGCTCAGGGGGGTGTCGGGCGGAACTCGCGCGCCTCTTCGCGTCCGCCGTGGACCACCAGGCAGCTGGACTCGTCGATCTCGCGCCAGGCGCCCGCCAGGTCCCCAGGGGTTCGGAGACCACGATCCGCGAGTCGTCGGACAGCTCGTGCAGGACAGGGTTGTCCGGGTGCTGGTGTCGCAGGGTGTCGACGTCGGTGCTGTGGAACAGCGATCGGGCGTGACCGTCGCTGGCGTAGCGGAAGGCCCACGTGGTCTCGCCGTCGGTGGTCGCCACCGTCATCTGGAGGGGCTGCTCGCACGCCCTGTGCGCGACCGATCGCCTCGATCAGCCCCACCGCGCGGGCCACCGCGGCGGGCGGGTCGTCCTCCAGCCCGAAGGTCAGGGCGAGGAAGAAGAAGAGCTCGGAGTCCGTGGAGCCCTCGATCAGCGGGTAGAGCGCCGGGTCCACGGCCAGCGTCAGGTCCCGCTTGAGGAGCGGGAAGTCGGCGATGCCGCCGTTGTGCATCCACAGCCAACGACCGTGCCGGAAGGGATGGCAGTTGGTCTGCTGCACCGGACTTCCGGTGGTCGCCCGGACATGGGCGAAGATCCGCGCCGAACGTGCCTGCGCGGAGAGCTCGCGCAGGTTGAGGTCGTTCCACGCCGGCTCGGTGCTGCGATACCGCCCGGGGGTCCCGCTGTCGCCGTACCACCCGATCCCGAAACCGTCGCCGTTCACCGACTCCGCGCCCAGGCGGGAGTGCTTGCTCTGCACCACCAAGGAGTTGCTCGGGCTTGAAGAGGAGGTCCTCCGCGAGGATCGGGGAACCGGAGTACGCCAGCCAGCGACACATGTCTGCCTCCCTGCGACAGCCGCCGCACAGCACGTGTGGGCACCGTAGGTCGCCGGCGGGCGGGCGCCCAGGGCCATCGTCCTCGTGTCCCTCGCCGCCGAGGCCTGTGCCGGCGCGCATTCCCCTGCGGCCGTCGCGGAGCCGACGTACGATCAAGCGCGCCACCCGGCGCGCATCTCGGAGGGAAGATTGACCACCGATGATCGACCCGGTGGACGAGACTCCGGTGGCGGCGGACGCGGTCGTGGTGGCCCGCGTGCCTGTCGTGGACGGAGCCCGTCAGGTCGTGGGGTTCGAGCTGGTCGACCGCGCCCTGCACGACCCGGCGACCGAGGCTCCGGCCGAGGCCGGTCAGGCGGTGGTGACGGTCTCGAGCCTGCTCGCCTCGGTCGACGTCGAGCTCGCTCCCGTCGTCGGTGAGGGCCTGCTCTTCTGCGCCGTCGACCGCGCGGTGCTGGTCAGCGAGACGCCTCTGAGCCTGCCGCCTCGCGCGGACCGTGCTGGAGGTGCCGACCGCCGACGTCGACGAGGAGCTGCTGGAGGCGGTCCGGGGCTGCAAGCGGGCCGGGTTCACCATCATGGTCGAGCACACCGCCTGGACCGAGGAGACCGAGGCGCTGCTGGCGCTGGCCGACCTGGTCAAGATCGACCTCAAGGCCGGCGAGCCCGCCGAGGTCATGGACATCGCGGGCGAGTACGCCGACGCCTCGCTGGAGCGCGTGGCCGCCGGCTGCGACACCGAGGCCGAGCTCGCCTGGGCGCAGGCGGTCGGCTTCGACCTCTTCATCGGTCGTGCCGTGCGCGTGCACGAGACGACGAGCGACTCGGCGAGCGCGCCGCTGCCGCTCTCGCAGGTGCAGCTCAGCGTCGAGCTGCTCAGCGAGGACCTCGACCTGGACCGGATCGAGGACGTCCTGCGCGGTGACCCCGCGCTGATCGTGCAGCTGCTCAACATGGCCTCCTCGGGCGCCGGCGGAGGACTGCGTCGCGAGGTGCGCAGCCTGCGCGAGGCGCTGGTGGTCATGGGCACCACCCGGCTCCGTCAGTGGGCGGCGCTGGTCATCCTGAGCCGGCACTGCCACCGGCAGAGCGACGCGCTGGTCACCGCCCTCGTCCGCGCGCGGATGTGCGAGCTGCTCGCCCGCAGCCGTGGAGTCGACGCCCCCTTCGCGTTCACCGCCGGGCTGCTCTCGGCCCTGCACATCCTGCTCGGCGTGCCGTCCGCCGAGGTCGAGGAGCAGATCAAGGTGGGCGAGGAGCTCACCGACGCCGCCTTCCGGCGCGAGGGCGCAGTGGGTGAGCTGATCAACCGGGTCGAGGACCACGAGCACTGGCTCGTCGGCAGCCAGGTCCCCGAGGACCACGACGAGGTCACGCTGATCGGCGCGATGGCGTTCGGCTGGGCTGCCAGCTATGCCGAGGCGATGGACTCCGCCGGCCGCCCCTGACCCTGCCCGAGCGCCCGCCGACGCAGGGTTCGCGGAGGAGCAGGAAAAGTTGTGGATTCCCAGGACAAGGGCCGGCCAGGTGCGGCATGCTTGTCCTAGACGCTGCAGGTGACCCGAGACACCTGCAGCGTCGCTCATTTGTGGTGTGAAACCATCCGCCGGTGCGCCGCCCACTTCTTCTCCCCCTCGCGTCCTGTCTGCTCCTCGTCGGTTGCGGCGGTGGGAGCTCCACCTCCGAGGCCGACAGCGCCTCGGACAGCGGTCCCTCGGCCAGCCCCAGCGTCACCGCGACCGCGTCCCCTGAGCCGGAGGTGGCCACCTCCGACGAGCTCGACGGCGCAGCGCTCGCCGAGGCAGAGGCCGACGGCGCCTGCGACCTGCTCACCGACGCCGAGGTCGAGCAGGTGGCGGGCGGTGCGGTGGACACCGGCGTGCCGGGCACCACCGGTGGGCTCCCCGACTGCCAGTGGCCCCGGGAGCAGGGCGGCTTCGTGCAGGTCATCGCCGCGTCGTCCTCCGAGTGGGTCCGTGCCTTGCCCGAGGCGTTCCGGCTCGTCGAGGAGGCCGGCCTGTTCCAGGACGAGAAGGACCTGGACAAGCTGCGTGAGGGGGCCGCCCTGGTCCAGTCCGGCCGGGCCATCGAGCCCGGGAAGGCGTGCGAGATGTTCACCGCCCTGCTCGAGATGCAGGGCCACTCCTTCGACGAGCCGGCGGTGATCACGGTGGTCCCGACCGAGCAGGAGCCGCAGGGCGTGACCGGCCAGATGTGCCGGGACGGGCTGTTCACCTCGGTCGCGCTCCTGGACTCCGCCGGCCTGACGAAGCCGGTGCCGGTCGACCAGGTCGAGCAGGCGCTGCTGAGCGTCCACGGACGGCACCGCGGGTAGCGTTGACGTCCATGACCGGCATCGAGCAGACCCCGCGGCACGTCGACGTCGAGTGGCTGCGCGAGCACCTGGACGACCCGCAGGTGCGCGTGCTGGACGCGACGGTCCACCTGAGCTTCGACGAGCACGGTGCCCACGTCGAGTCCGGCCGGGCGGCGTACGAACGTGAGCACGTGCCCGGCGCCGCCTTCGTCGACCTGATCGGCGGGCTCAGCGACCCCGACGGCGAGGCGCCGTTCGCCGCGGCTCCCTCCGAGCGCTTCGCGCAGGTGCTCGGCGAGGCGGGTGTCGGCGACGACAGCCACGTCGTCGTCTACGACTCCGTCAACGGCATCTGGGCCACCCGGCTGTGGTGGCAGCTCGGCCTGGAGGGCTTCGACCGCGTCTCCGTGCTCGACGGCGGGCTCGCCGCCTGGCGGGCCGCCGGCCTCGACACCTCCGCCGGCGTGGAGACCTATCCCGCCGCGACCTTCACCGCGCGACGCCTCGGAGTAGCGCAGCACCAGCTCGAACGCGCCGAAGCCGCGTGGTGGAAGTCGACCGGATGGCTGCGGCACGACGCCGTCGTACGACGCGCGCTCCATCGTCAGCACGAACGACGCCGTCAGGTTCCACGCGCGGTTCTGCGAGGTCGGCGGTCGTGGCCGACGCGCGCCACGCGCTGCGACGAGACGACGTACTCGGCGAGCAGGCCGACGGGCCCGATGTACCAGTAGAGCTGCGGCGAGACGCGCCAGCGATTGCCGTCGGCGATGGTCGCCGTCGCATCGGCGACCGCCGGCGTGGCCGTGTCGCGAGGTACGTGAAGATCGGCTGCAGCGACGGTCGACTTGTAGGTCGGCAGGCCCGGCGACGCTCGTCGTGCCCTTGGCGGAGCCGTAGCTGGCGCCGACGCCGAAGCCGAGATCGGTGAGCGCGTCGCGCGCGATGCGGCGCAGCGGGCGAATGAAGAGGCGCCCGACGTAGTCCTTGTCCGACTGCGTGTCGAAGTCGGGGCCGTTGCCGCTGTCGGGCGCGCCGTTGACGCACGGCGAGCTGGTAGCAGAAGGTGCCGTCGGCGACGTCGCCGAACAGCATGAGCGCCGAGGTCGCGATAGGGCACGAGGTCGGTGGCGAGCGAGCGCTCGACGAAGTGGATCGTCGTGTCCTTCTGCAGCCACTCGAGGCCGATCGGGGACCATGAAGCGGCCGCCGCGCAGGCGCAGCCAGCGCCAACGGATGCAGCGTCGACGTAGGCGTCGAGCGAGCGTGCGCCGTGCCCTGCGCGAAGTCGGGCATGAGGCGGAAGTCGATGATGCCGAACAGCGTGCCCTCGATGAACGGACGCGCGCGGCGGATGAGGAACGTGTCGGGGAGCGGATTGACGTCGCCGAAGTAGGCGTGCCCGTCGAGGTTGAAGGTCGGCGCGCACGCGCAGCTCGGTCTTGCCGTCGGCGGTGCCGAAGACGAAGCCGTCGCGGCCGAAGTGGAAGCGCGGCGCGCCGTCCTCGGCGGCCGGACGGCGGCGGCGGCACCGGCGTGCGGCGCGCCGCTTCGCTCGCCGCGCGGTGCGCGCGCCGCTTCGGCGGCGGTCGAGCCGGCTGCTCGAGCCAGCGCTGGCGCGCGCGCAGCTCGTCGAGCTCGCGGCGGAGCGCACGTCGTTCTCGTCGCGCTTGGGAGTCGTCGTCGGCGCCGACGTCTTTGCCCGACGGGCGATTGCTGCGCCGGCGCGCCGTGCGCCGAGAGCACGAGGACGAGCGACGGGCGAGCGCGCGGCATCGCCAGTGCGGACGCTCGCATCGTGCACGCGGCGCGCGCCGCGGCCGGCGCCGGCAGCGGCGCGGCCGTCGCCGGCGCTGGCGCGCGCGGCCGCCGGCGCACGGCTCTCACCGTCGCCGAGACGCGCGCCAGAGGCGCGACTTCACGATGCCGGCGAGCAGGTGCTGGAAGATGATGTAGATGGCCGCCGGCACGGTGACCAGCGGCGTCGTCGGGAAACGACGCCAGCCCGACGACGAGCGCGGTGCCGTTCGAGCGCATGCCGCTCGAGAACTCGCAGGTCACCTGGTGATCGCGCGGCAGCCCGGCGACGCGCCCGACGATGCGAGCCGAGGATGAAGTTGGCGACGTTGACCGCGAGCACGATCAGGATCGCGCAGCGCGATCTGCGTGCAGCGACAGCTGGCGCAGCAGCGGCGACGCGGTGCCGACGTTGAGGAAGACGGCCATGAACAGGCCGACGTTGCCGCATGAACGTGAAGTACGGCTGCACGCGCTGCAGGCGCGCGCGCAGCACGCGGTTGAGCGTCGACGCCGACGACGAGCGGCAAGAGCACGCCGATCATGAGCTGGCGCAGGATGAGCAGGCGCGGGATGACGATCGAGTTCGCCGTCAGGCCGCTCATGAAGTAGAGGTACGTGCGGCGCGATCAGCGTGCCGATCGACATGGTGATGACGACGAGGCTGACGAGCAGCTCGATGTCGCCCTTGGTGTCGCGCACCCAGATCGACGCGGTCGCGGCGACCGGCATCAGGATCACGAGGTCGAGGCCGATCTGGATCGGCTCGCCGAGCTCGCGCCCGAGCAGCGGAATGCACAGCTGCCCGAGCAGCCCAGCAGCTCAGCGGCAGCACGACGAAGAACTGCGCCAGGCAGACGATGAGCGGCTTGGGGCGCGCGACGACGGCGCGAAACGCGCCGAAGCCGCACTGAATCGCCGCCGGCATCCCTGGCGCCGTTGGCCCGTGTCGACGCAG